>NZ_JBIVXP010000008.1:0-435684 GCF_044769305.1 Streptomyces sp. NPDC090499 | reverse complement strand
CCACCAGCAGCCGCGTCACCGGGCACCGCCCGCCACCAGCAGCCGCGTCACCGGGCACCGCCCGCCACCAGCAGCCGCGTCACCGGGCACCGCCCGCCACCAGCAGCCGCGTCACCGGGCACCGCCCGGCACCTTGCGCACGAAGTCGGAGCGCAGCGCGTGGTAGGCGGCGTCCGGGTCGAAGAACACGGCGTGCATCAGGGCGAGTTCGTCCTTCCGGTACTCGGCCAGCGGCCGTTCCTCCTCGTCGGCCCGGCGCGCCGCGGCCTTGGCGGCGATCCGGCGGCCGAGATCCGGGGTGCCGGCGAGCTCGGTCGCCAGTCGCTCGACCTCGGCGGTGAAGCCCTGCGCCGGGACCGGCAGCAGCCGGTCGACGAGCCCGGTCCGGGCGGCGGTCGCGGCGCTCACCGGCCGGGCCTCCTCCGTCAGCCGCCGGGCCGTCTCCGCGCCGACGCGGCGCGGCAGGGAGTACGTCCAGAACTCCGAGCCGTACAGGCCCATCCGCCGGTAGTGCGGGTTGAGCACGGCACCGGCCCGGCACCAGACCTCGTCGGCGGCGAGGGCGAGCATGGCGCCGCCGGCCGCCGCGTTGCCGCCGAGCGCGGCCACGACGAGCCGGTCGGTGGTCCGCAGCACGGCCTCGACCAGGTCGTCCATGGCGTCGAGGTTGGCCCGGGACTCCTCGGCGGGGTCCGGGGCGGCCTCGATGACGTTGAGATGGATGCCGTTGGAGAAGAAGTCGCGGCGGCCGCCGAGCACCAGGACCCGGGTGGGCCGGGCGAGGGCGTACCGGTAGGCGGCGAGCAGGCGCCGGCAGTGGCCGGTGCTCATCGCGCCGCCGGGGAAGGAGAAGCTGACGAGGCCGACGTCACCGTGCTGCCGGTAGCGGATGTCGGTCCAGGTGCGGCGGTCGGGGGGCAGTTCGAGCGGGGTGGGGCGGTCGGGGAGGTCCGGGTCGGCGAGGACGTGGGTGGCGGGGCGGCGGAAGGGGGCCGGATCGCCGGAGTTCTTGCGGGGGCGCAGTTCGGGGATCCAGACGGCGCCGTCGCGGGTGGCCCGGCAGACCGCGCCCGCCCGGGTCGCCAGCAACTCGCCCGGCTCGCCGCGCAGCCGGTCCTCGGGGTGCCCGCCGTGCAGGAACAGCTCGCGGCCGAGGAGTTCGTCCAGCACCCCCGGCTGCGAGTCGGCCCCGCGCAGCTTGCGCAGCACCGTCGCGGTGTCGTCGGCGGCCCAGTCGATCCGCCGCCGCTCCTGCCGGAAGGCGTCCCGCCAGACGACCTTGCCGTGGATCGCGGGATCGCTCTGCGGCCGCGGCTTGTAGGAGCCGTCCGCGTACCGGCGTACGGCCCGGTGGACGGCGGTGAGGGCGGCGTCGGCGGCCTCGTTGCGGTAGAGGTCGCTCTTGCCGACCGGAGTCACCGGGAAGGTCTGGCTCGCCCAGACCGGGCCCGCGTCCATGGCCGCCTCGGCCTGGAGCACGGTCACCCCCCACTCGGCCGGCTGTTCGGCGACGGCCCAGTCGAGGGAGGAGGGGCCCCGGTCGCCGAGCGGTCCCGGATGGACGATCAGGCAGGTGTGCCGCTGCCACACGTCCTCCGGGAGTGCCGTCTTCAGCATCGGTGCGATGACCAGCTCCGGGTGCCGGTCCCGGACGGCACGGCGGACGGCGTCGGGGCCCTGGCCGGCGAGGACGACGTCCACCCGGTGGCCGAGGTCGGACAGTTCGGCGCAGACCCGCTGGGACAGGCTGTTGAACGCACTCGCGACGAGCAGAATGTCCATGGTGCGGCATATTTGCCGCTTCAGCGGCTCCCGGAAAGGACCCGTGCGGCGTTTCGCCGCCCGTCCTGCGCCGGGTGGCCCTGTTCGGGCGGCGGAAGGGGAAACAGGGACCGTGCGCCGGGCACATGGCGCGAAGATGGGTGGGCCTGTGCCGACCGATCCCTCTTTGGAGCGTGCCGCGTGACGTCGTCGGACCGTGTCTGCGAACGATTCGAGGAACTGCTGGACACCCGCCCGGAGATCCTGCGGGAGGCCGCGGAGGACTTCGGCCGGCTGGTGTGCGCGCCGCCCGTGGGGGTGCTGCGGCCCCGGTCGGCGGCCGGGGTCAGGGACGCGCTCGCCCATGCCGGGCCGCGGGGCATCCCGGTGGCGGCGCGGGCCGGCGGTCATTCGATGTACGGCCAGGGGCAGGCGCGCGGCGGGATCGTCCTCGACCTGCGCGAGCTGAACGCGATCGGTCCGGTGACCGGTGACCGGGTGGAGGTACAGGCGGGGGCGCTGTGGCGGGACGTGCTTGAGGCGACCCTGCCGTACGGTCTGGCGCCGCCCGTCCTCACCGACTACCTCGGCGCCGGCGTCGGCGGGGTGCTGAGCGTCGGCGGACTGGGCGGCGCGAGTCACCGGCACGGTCTGGTCGCGGACTCGGTGCTGGAGCTGGAGGTGGTGACCGGCGCCGGTGAGCACGTGGTCTGCTCGCCGGACCGCCATGGGGCCCTCTTCCACGCGGTGCTGGCCGGCCTCGGCCAGGTGGCCGTCGTCGTCCGGGCCACCCTGCGCCTGGTGCCGGCGCCCGCCCTGGTCCGCCGCTACTGCCTGTACTATCCCGACCTCGACACCTACCTGGCCGACCAGCGCCTGCTGGCGACGGACCGGCGCTTCGCCTACCTCGAAGGCCAGGCCCGCCCCGCCGAGGACGCCTCCGGCGGCTGGACGTACATGGTGGAGGCGGTGGCCGCCCACGAAGGAGCGGCCCCGCCCGACGACCGGACCCTGCTCCGTGGCCTCTCCTTCGCCTCGTCCGAGACCGAGGACCTCGGATACGCCGAGTTCGCGAACCGGGTCGCCGCCGACGAGGAGGTCCTGCGCGCGACCGGCGAGTGGTTCCATCCGCACCCCTGGCTGAACCTGCTGCTCCCCGACGACACCGCCGCGTCCGTCGTGACCGGCGTCCTCACCGACCCCGCCTTCCGGGACCTGAGCGCGAACGGCCTGGTGCTGCTCTACCCCCTGCTCACCCGCGCCCTGCGCGCCCCGCTCTTCCGCCGCCCACGCGGCGAGGTCGTCCACCTCCTCGCCCTGCTGCGCACCGCCGCGCCGGGCACGGCCGGCCCGATGGTGGCCGCCAACCGCACGGCCTACGAGAACGCGCGGGCGAAGGGCGCGGTCGCCTATCCGGCCAACGCGCTGCCGATGTCCCCCGGCGACTGGCAGGAGCACTACGGCAGCGGGTGGGGCACCCTGGCCGAGGCGAAGGGCCGCCACGACCCGCACGGCATCCTGGGCCGGGGACACGGCATGGACTGGTGAACGGCGGCACGGAAAATCGGGGCGCCCGGGGTGTCGATCGAGCGGGGTGCCGTTCGTCGGTGGGGTGCAGGAAGCTCTTGAGCACCGGGAGGAACCATGAAGTACATGCTGCTGGTCTGCGGCGACGACACCGCTGACGCGTCCGGGACGGCACCCGTCGAACCGTGGGTGGAGGAGCACGGCGTCCGGCGCGGGACCCGGTTGTACGGCCACCGGCTGCAGCTGCCGGACCGGGCGGTCACCGTGCGGGTCCGGGACGGCGAGGTGCTGCGCACCGACGGTCCGTTCGCGGAGACGAAGGAGTACGTGGCCGGGTTCGACGTCGTCGACTGCGGCAGCCTGGAGGAGGCCGTACGGATCGCGGCCGCGCACCCCGTGGCCACCATCGGGGCGATGGAGGTGCGCCCGTTCTGGGACGAGGGGCTGATGGAGGACGCGGAGACGGCCGTCCGCCGTCTCGACGCCGAACTGACCGCGGCGGCCCACGACCGGGACGTCGACCGGCTGACGGCCTGCTACGCGCCCGACGTGGAGGTCTTCGGAACCGCCGGTGCCGAGGTGCGGTCGGGGATCGGCGCGCTGCGCAAGGCGGCCGAGGCGTGGTTCGCGACGCTGACCGGGCCGGTCCACCGCGAGGTGCTCGAACTCCGCGTGCGTCCCGGGGAGGGCAGCACCTTCAGCCACGCCCTGGTCCGGATGCACGGCACCCGGGTGGGCGGGGAGCGCCTGGACCGGGTGGTGCGGGTGACCACCGGCTACCGGGACACCGGTTTCAGCTGGCTGATCGCGCACGAACACGTCTCGGTGCCCGTGGAGGCGGAGCGGTCATGAAGTACGTCCTGTTCATCTGCACCCCCCTCGGCGGCGAGGAGCTGAGCCCGGCCGAGATCGCCGAGGACCCGCGGTTCGCCTCGTACGTCCAGGAGGTGCGCGGCCGGGACGCCGTCAGGGGCGGTGCCCGGCTGCGGCCCGGCGCCGACGCCACCACCGTGCGGGTCCAGGGCGACGAAGTGCTGCTCAGCGACGGGCCGTTCGCCGAGACCAGGGAGTACATCGCGGGCTTCGACGTCATCGAGGTCGCCGACCTCGACGAGGCGATCGCGCTGGCCTCCCGGCACCCCGCGGCGCTCGCCGGCGGCTCGGTCGAGGTCCGGCCGGTCTGGGAGTGAGTGCCACGGACGAGGTCGAGGCGGCCGTCGCCGCCGCGTTCCGCGAGGAGTGGGCCCAGGTCGTCGCCACGCTGATCCGGGTGACCGGCGACTGGGACCTCGCCGAGGAGTGCGCGCAGGACGCCTTCGCCCAGGCACTGGAACGGTGGCGGCGCGACGGAGTGCCGGGCCGCCCCGGCGCCTGGCTGACCACGACCGCCCGCAACCGCGCCCTGGACGTGCTGCGCCGGGAGTCGGTGGGGGCCAGGAAGCTGCGGGAGGCTGCGGTGCCGGCACGGGACGAGGGGCCGTACGACCCTTTCGATCCGTACGACCCGTTCGGCGAGGGCGACGGCAGCGGGGTGGCGGACGACCGGCTGCGGCTGGTCTTCACCTGCTGCCACCCGGCGCTGCCGATCGAGGCCCGGGTCGCGCTGACCCTGCGCACCCTGGCCGGGCTGACCACACCCGAGATCGCGCGCGCCTTCCTCGTCCCCGAGGCGACGATGGCGCAGCGGTTGGTGCGGGCCAAGCGGAAGATCCGCAACGCCGGCATCCCGTACCGGGTGCCGCCCGCGCACCTGCTGCCCGAGCGCACGACGGGCGTCCTCGGCGTGCTGTACCTGCTGTTCAACGAGGGGTACGCGGCCTCGGCCGGCGACGGCCTGATGCGGGCGGGCCTGTGCGCCGAGGCGATCCGGCTGGCCCGGCTGCTGGCCCGCCAGATGCCCGACGAACCGGAGGTCGTCGGGCTGCTCGCGCTTCTGCTGCTGCACGACGCCCGCCGGGACGCCCGGGTGGACGGGGCGGGCGATCTGGTCACCCTGGAGGACCAGGACCGCACGGCCTGGGACCGCGCCGAGATCGACGAGGGCACCGCGCTCCTGGACGGCGCACTGCGCCGCGGCCGCCCCGGCCCGTACCAGATCCAGGCCGCCGTCGCCGCCTGTCACGCCACCGCGCCGACCGCCGCGGACACCGACTGGGCCGACATCGCGGGCCTCTACGGCGAACTCCAGCGGTACGTTCCCTCGCCCGTGGTCCGGCTGAACCGTGCGGTCGCCGTGGGCATGGCCGAGGGCGGGGAGGCGGGGCTCGCCCTGGTCGCGGAGCTGGAGGCGGAGGACGACCTGAGCGGCTATCACCTGCTGCCCGCGACCCGCGCCGACCTGCTGCGCCGCTCGGGCCGGCTCCGGGAGGCGGCCCAATCGTACGCGCGGGCACTGGAGTTGGCGGAGAACGCGGCGGAGCGCAGGTTCCTGGCGAAGCGGCTCGCGGAGTGCCGGTCCGCCTGAGCGCTCCGCCGGGACCGCCGCGACGCGCCCTGCCGGCTGCCGCGCCGTCGTGGCTGGTCGCGCAGCTGCGCACCGGCGCCACCGACGCGGCCCGGCGCTCCCGGCAGCGCGCGGTGGAACTCGCCGTGCAGGCCGACCGCGGCGACCTGGTCGCGGCCGTGTACGGGGCCTGGACCGAACCCGCGCCCCGGCGCAGCAGGCTCGAAGGGCCGTACGACCGGACCGCGCCGGCCCGCCTCGAACAACCCGCCGCCGATCCGGGCCGTGCCGGGCCGATGCGTGCCCGGGTCCTCCAGGTGCTCGTCGACGGCCCGGCAGCGGTCAGCCCCCCGTCGTCAGCCGCCGAGCGCGGTGTTCACCACCGCCTTCGCCTCCTCCTGCACCCGGGCCAGGTGGTCGGGGCCCTGGAAGGACTCGGCGTAGATCTTGTAGACGTCCTCGGTGCCGGACGGGCGGGCCGCGAACCAGGCGTTCTCGGTGGTCACCTTGATGCCGCCGATCGCGGCGCCGTTGCCCGGCGCCTCGGTGAGGACGGCGGTGACCGGCTCGCCCGCGAGGGTCTCGGCGGTGACCTGGGCCGGGGAGAGCTTGGCGAGCAGGGCCTTCTCCTCGCGGGTGGCGGGGGCGTCGATGCGCGCGTAGGCGGGTTCGCCGAAGCGGGCGGTGAGGTCGGCATAGTGCTCGGAGGGGGTCTTGTCCGTCACGGCCGTGATCTCGGAGGCCAGCAGGGCGAGCAGGATGCCGTCCTTGTCGGTGGTCCAGACGGAGCCGTCGCGGCGCAGGAAGGAGGCGCCGGCCGACTCCTCGCCGCCGAACCCGATGGCACCGCTGACGAGTCCGTCGACGAACCACTTGAATCCGACCGGGACCTCGACCAGTTGACGGCCGAGGTCGGCGGCGACCCGGTCGATCATCGAGGAGGAGACGAGGGTCTTGCCGACGCCCGCGTCCGCCGCCCACCGCTCGCGGTGGCGGTAGAGGTAGGAGATGGCGACGGCGAGGTAGTGGTTGGGGTTCATCAGGCCGGCATCGCGGGTGACGATGCCGTGCCGGTCGGCGTCGGCGTCGTTGCCGGTGGCGACGCGGAACTCGGCGCGCTTCTCGATGAGCGAGGCCATCGCGTACGGCGACGAGCAGTCCATGCGGATCTTGCCGTCCCAGTCCAGCGTCATGAACCGCCAGGTGGGGTCGGTGTACGGGTTGACCACGGTGAGGTCGAGACTGTGCCGTTCGGCGATCCGGCCCCAGTAGGCGACGGAGGCGCCGCCGAGCGGGTCGGCGCCGATGCGCAGCCCGGAGGCCCGGACCGCGTCGAGGTCGAGGACGCTGGGCAGGTCGTCGACGTACACGCCCATGAAGTCGTAGCGGCCGGTAGTGGGTGCGGCGAGCGCCCGCTCGTAGGGGATGCGCTGTACGTCCTTCATGCCGCCCGCGATGATCTGGTTGGCGCGGTCCTGGATCCAGGAGGTGGCGTCGGAGGCGGCGGGGCCGCCGCTGGGCGGGTTGTACTTGAAGCCGCCGTCGGCGGGCGGGTTGTGCGAGGGGGTGACCACGACGCCGTCCGCGAGGCCGGTGGTACGCCCGCGGTTGTGGGTGAGGACGGCGTGCGAGACGGCCGGGGTGGGGGTGTAGCCGTCGGCGCTGTCGACGAGGACGGTGACGCCGTTGGCGGCGAACACCTCCAGGGCGGTGACCTTGGCGGGCTCGGACAGGGCGTGGGTGTCGGCGCCCAGGAAGAGGGGGCCGTCGGTGCCCTGGCCGCTCCGGTACTCGCAGATGGCCTGGCTGGTGGCGGCGATGTGGTCCTCGTTGAACGCGGTCGTCAGCGACGATCCGCGGTGTCCCGAGGTGCCGAACGCCACCCGCTGGCCGGGGTCGGACGGGTCGGGGTGCAGCGCGTAGTAGGCCGTGACCAGCCGGGCCACGTCGACGAGGTCCTCCGGAGCCGCCGGCCGGCCCGCTCGCTCATGCGGCATGAGTCCACTTCCTCCGCAGTCGTTGATCGATCGCTCGCCGCCCATCTTTCCTTGTCAGCGGTCGCGAACGCGAGTGCGGCACCGGCCGCGCGCCGAAGACACGGCGGGTTCACGGCGGGTTCACAGCAGACGTACCGCGGCGGGCGGGCGCTGTTCGCAGAGGCCCGCCGGCCGGCCGGGGCGGGGTCGAACGAACGCGAGAGGGCCCCCGGACGGATCCGGTGGGCCCTCTCGTGTCGTGCGGTGTGGCGTGGTGCCGGTCAGTGCGGAGCGGGCACCGTGCGCGCGGCGGCCGGGGCCTTCGCGGGCTTCGGATTGAGGACGCGCTCGGCCAACTCGCCGAACAGCAGGCCGAATCCGACCCACATCACCACCTGGATGGCGAGCGCCGAGAGCCGGAACCGCCACAGCAGGGTGGCCGGGAAGTCCGCGGGCACCTCGTTGATGACCGGCAGGAACTGGTAGGCGAGCCCGATGACGACGGCGAACGCGGCCACCGCGAGGACGGCCGACCACCAGGTGCCCAGCCGCGGCTGGAGCCGCTTGCCGAGGATGGTGGCGGCGACCGCGAGGAGCACGCTGAGCAGCATCATCAGGAAGTACAGCGTGGTCCGCTTGCCGATGGTGTCCGGGTCGCCCACCGACGGCGGGTTGGCCGGGTACTTCAGGAACGGCACCACGTACACGGCGACCAGGGCGCAGCCGGACAGCAGCAGCGCCGTGGCCCGCGGCGAGAACCGGCCGACGCGGCCGAGGGCGAAGCAGTAGGCGAGCGCGGCGATGCCGCCGAAGGCGACCCCGTAGACGAGGACCCCGGTGGCGAGGCCGGCGGTGGACTGCAGGGAGCGGGAGACGACCTCCATCTCGTGCTCGTGCGAGTGGGCGTCCTCGAAGCCGATCGCCTTGTCGACGTTCGGCTCACCGAGTACGTAGGCGACGACGAGGGCGAGCAGGCCGGCGGCCAGGCCGGCGAGCATGCCCCGCACCAGGAGGTTGCGGACCGTTGCGGAGTTCATGGGTGGTACGGCGCCCCTCGCGTCAGTGGCAGGGGAAGCCGAGCAGGTGGCGGGCGTCGTGCACCCACTCGTGGACGTCCGTGCCGCTGAACACGGAGGTGGCACCTTGTTCGGCGCCGACGAAGTAGAGCAGGATCAGCATCAGGATGCCGAAGAAGACCGCCCAGGGAGCTATCGCGGACAGCGGCAGCTTGGCGGGAACGGCGGGGGTGTTGGCTGTCGGCGGAGCGACGGTCTGCGCCATGGCAGGACCTCCTCTGGGAGTTCGCGTCCCAACTCGGTGGTGCACAGGACGACGGCCACGGGTCTGACTCACGAGCAGCTGTGGGGCTCTCGCATACAGTGGCGCGACCGTTCCGGATTCCCACCGGGTTCCGTCTCGCCGTCGTCGATATCGGACAGACCGTACCGCGTGTCAGGAGCACGGCCAAGACCGCACCATCAGGCGTGATCTTCGTCTCGCGCCTGATGGGCGGCCGTTCGAGCGGGTCAGCCGGGTGCGGCGAGGCCCAGTTCGCGCTCGCCGAGCGGGGCGAAGAAGCGCTCGACGTCGGCGTCGGTGACGTCGGCGAGGGTGGCCGGGGACCAGTGCGGGGTGCGGTCCTTGTCGACGACCTGGGCGCGGATGCCCTCCACCAGGTCATGGGTCGTCAGGGTCGCGCAGGACACGCGGTACTCCTGGTCCAGGACCCTTTCCAGAGAGCCGAGTTCGCGGGCCCGGCGCAGCGCCGCCAGCGTGACCTTCAGGGCGGTGGGCGACCTGGTGAGCAGGGTGTCCGCCGCTTCCTTCGCCGCCGGGTCGCCGTGCGCGTGCAGCCGCTGGACGATCTCCTCGACGGTGCCGGCCGCGTAGCAGGCGTCGATCCACGCCCGGTGTCCGGCCAACTCCCCGTCGGGAGCCTGCCGTACCCGCCGGGCGAGTGCCTCGGGCACGGGCAGGGTGGCAAGGTCGGCGACGAACGCGGGGATCGAGCCGGACGGCATGCAGTGGTCGGCGAGTCCGCAGAGCACGGCGTCGGCGGCACCGATCGCGGCGCCCGTCAGGGCGAGGTGGGTGCCGAGTTCGCCGGGGGCGCGGCCGAGCAGGTACGTGCCGCCGACGTCGGGCACGAATCCGATCCCGGTCTCCGGCATGGCGATCCGCGACCGCTCGGTGGCGATCCGGACGCTGCCGTGTGCCGAGACGCCGACCCCGCCGCCCATCACGATGCCGTCCATGAGCGCGACGTACGGCTTGGGGTACCGGGCGATGCGGGCGTTGAGCCGGTACTCGTCCCGCCAGAACGCGGCCGCGGCCGAGCCGTCGCCGTCCCGGGCGTCGTCGTGGACGGCGCGGATGTCCCCGCCCGCGCACAGGCCGCGCTCCCCCGCGCCGGTGATGACGACGGTCCGGACGGCCGGGTCCTGCTCCCACTCCGTGAGCGCCTCGTCGATGCGGCGCACCATGGCGTGGGACAGGGCGTTGATGGCCTTCGGCCGGTTGAGCGTGAGGTGCGCGGCCCGTCCGTCGACGTGCAGCAGGACGTGTTCGTCGGCGCCGGTCATCCGGACACCTCCGCCGGGCCGCCGGTCACGATGAGGCGCATGTTCTCGTCGGTTCCTTCCGGGATCGGGTGGACGCGTGGGTCGGGGACGATCTTCTCCCGGCCGTCGTGTCCGCGGCACACCGACCCGTCGAAGGGCGCCCCGGGCCTCGGTCGCGCCGGCCGGCGGCCGCCGGCCGAGATCGGCGGCCGCGCTCAGGTCCGGCAGCTGCGCGGCATCGGCCACCGCCGGGTCCACCACCCCGGCCACAGCTGGGCGAGACCGAAGGCCGCCTCCACCACGAGGAAGGGCCACAGCAGGCGCGGCGCGCCGTGGCCCAGCGCGTACGCCTGCCAGGCGGTGAACAGGCTCCGGGCGGCTCCGTCGAACAACCCGTGCAGCGGCTGCGGCCCGACGATCCGCAGAACTGCCCAGACCACCACGACCGAGCCCATCAGGTTCGCGTAGAGGGTCTGCATGGGGTCCAACGCGGGCAGGACGCCCAGTCCGAACGCCCCACCCGCCGACGACAGGGCGTCATGGACCAGGGCATAGGTCCAGGGTGTGGCGAATCCCGCGGTGACGACGAGGTCGTACCAGGCGCTCGCGCGTACGACCCGGAGGTAGGCGCGGTGTGCGGGGGCGGCGGACGGACGGCTCACGGCGAGGCTCCTGCTGATCGAGTGGCAGCGGCGGCCTCACGCTGGACAGTGGAGTACGGTCCAAGGTCAAGTGCGAGTGGGGGGAAGGTCGTGCGTATCGGGGAGCTGGCCGCGCGGACGGGCATGAGCAGGGACACCATTCGCTTCTACGAGCGGATCGGCCTCGTCACGGGTCGCCGACTGGCCAACGGTTACCGGGACTTCCCGCCGGAGACGGTCGCCTGGCTGGACTACGTGCGCACCGCGCAGACCCTCGGCTTCTCGCTGGCCGAGATCGGCCGACACATCGCGGAACTGAGCGAGGCGCCGGACACGGCAGGGGCGTTGTCGACGCTGTTCGAGGAGAAGATCGCGGTGGTCGACGCACGCATCGCCGAACTGACGGCCCTGCGCGGAGAGCTGGCCGGACGCGTCGGCACCGGATGCCCGTTGCGGGTCGACGCCGAGGGCGGCTGAGCGCGGCCCGACGGGCTGCTCGGCCGGTCAGAAGGCCGCCCGCGGCCACGGCCCGCAGGCGTACCCCCGGTCCGAACTCGCGGGCGGCGAACCGGGGCCGGGCCGCTCCCCCGCCAGGTGCTCCGCCCGGCGCGTCCAGGATGGTCTCCGTATGGGCGACACCGACCGTGCCGCCGCGTCCGGTGCGGCGCCGCCGGACCCACCGCGACCCGGACCAGGGGGCCGTGTCCCCTGCCCAGCGCGAGCGGTACGGGGACACGTCGACGCACCCGCGACGGAGCGGCGGTACGGGCCGTCAGTCGTCGGGGATGCCGCCTCCGCCGAGCGCGGGGACGGTCTTCTCCGGGTGGAGCAGGGAGCGGGTGCCGAGGCGGAACTGGTCGAGCTTGTCGACGATGGTCCGGGCGACCGGGGTGTGGCCCCAGATGCTGATGCCCTGGTGGGTGCTGGGTTCCCAGGTGGACTCGTCGATGACGATCGGCTTCCAGCCGACCTCCCATTCGAAGCCCGAGGGGGTGCGGGCGTAGTAGGAGAGTTCCTTGTCGTTGGTGTGCTGCCCGACGGACAGGGCCATGTCGAAGCCGAGTTCGTGGACGCGTTGGTAGCTGCGCGCCAGGTCGTCCAGGGAGGCGGCCTGGATGTTGAGGTGCTGGACGCGGGTGCGGACGGGGTCGATGGGCAGGCCGCGGACGGCGGCGACGGCGATGGAGTGGTGGCGTTCGTTGACCCGCAGGAACCGGATCCTGAGTCTGACACCGCTGATGGTCTCGTCGATGCAGTCGGTGAGGCGGGCGTCGAAGACGGTGTTGAAGTAGCCGCGTGTCAGGGCGGGTTTGACCGAGGTGATGGCGACGTGGCCCATCCCGGAGTCGCCGGTGACCCAGCCGGACGCGAGCATGCGCAGCGGCTCCGCAGTGGTGAGCGGGGTGGTGCAGATCTCCTGGGTGATGCCCTTGGGGCCGGGGAAGCGGAGGAGTCGTTCGACGCCCCGCTGCTTCGCCTCCTCGGCGGTGCCCTGGGTCACGGGGACGCCGTGGGCGCGCACCCGGGCCTCGATCTGTTCGAAGGTGGTGTGGTCGTCGAGGTGCCAGCCGACCGCGACCACGTCCTCGGCGGGCCCCCGCCGCAGGAGGAACCGGCACTCGTGGTCGTCGAGGCGGAACCGCATCAGACCGGTGTCGAGGTCGTCGTGGTGCATGCCGATGGCGTCGCTGCCGAACCGGCGCCAGTCGGCGAACCGGTTCGTCTCGATGACGATGCAGCCGAGGTGGACGGAGCCGAAGACGTCGTGCCGCGGGTTCATCGCCGGCCTGCCAGGAAGTCCGCGCACAGGCTGTTGAACAGTTCGGCTCGCTCCCACTGCACCCAGTGCCCGGTGTTCGCCACCAGGTACAGGTCGCAGTTGGGCAGCCGGCCGGCCAGCATCCGGCCCCCGGAGGGCCGGTTGACCCTGTCCGCGGCACCCCACAGCACCAGGGTCGGCACGGGCAGCCGCGCCAGGCGCCGGTCGCGGGTGAAGTCCGTCTTCCACACGGTGCGCAGGGACTTCGGACGGGTCAGCGGTGGGTTCGCGACGACCTCGGGGTCGATGCTGTCCCGGTAGCGGGAGTCGATGACCGAGTCGGGCACCTCGGCCGCGTTGAAGACGAGGTGGGTGCGGATGAACTTCTCCAGCTTGGGCCGGGAAGGGCCGTCCCCCGCGTAGTAGTCGAGGAGGCTGTTGAGGCCGGGGGTGGGCAGGGCGCGGGTGGTGCCGATGCCGCCGGGGCCCATCAGGACCATGCGGTCGACCCGGTCGGGGGTGTCCAGGGCGAGGCGCAGCGCGCAGGCGCCGCCGTAGGAGTTGCCGACCAGGTGGGCCTTGTCCAGGCCGAGTCGGTCCAGCACGCCCCGGATGCCGTCTGCCAGACAGCCGAACGGGTCGCTTCCGTCGACGCCCTTGGTGCTGCGGCCGTAGCCGGGCAGGTCGGGGACGACGACCCGGTACTCCTTGGCCAGTTCGGCGATGTTGCGGCTGTAGTTGGAGACTCCCGAGGCGCCGGGGCCGCCGCCGTGCAGCAGCAGGACGGCCGGGCCGTCACCGGTCTCCGCGACGAAGATCTTCCTGCCGGCGACATCGAGCAGGGACTCGTGCATCGACGGCGGCGCGGTCTGTGTGGTCATGGGGCGGTCCTCACTGGGCGGAGACGGCGGCGGGTCGTGACGCGGGGGCGAACCCGGCCGGTGGTGGCGGGAACCGGGTGCCGGCAGGTGCGGCGGCGTAGACGTAGGCGTCGGGGCGCAGGGCGAGCGTGGCCGCGCCGCGCCCGGCCAGCCAGGGCAGCAGCACGCCGTCGCTGTCGACGACCGCGCCCTCGGCCGGACGCGAGCCCGCGGGCAGGACGGCCAGCGAGGGCACCCCCTCCCAGGCGGGCTGCGGGCGGGGCGGGCCGAGGTGCAGCAGCAGCCAGCGGCCGCCGAGCACGTCGTCCAGCCGGACCCGTGCGCCGTCGGGGCCGGTCACCCAGGGCTGCGGGATCTGGTGCCCGGATGCCCTGGTACGGGGGCGGGCCTGGAATCCGTTCGGGTAGGAGGCGACCGGTATCCAGTTGGCGTCGACCAGCCGGGAGGTGAGTCCGGGCACCGGGCGGATCGCGCGCAGCAGGCCGTTGCGGACGCGGGCCAGGGGGAGCCTGCGTTCGGTGATGAGCCGGCCGACGAGCACCGCCCGCCGGGTCACCTCCTTCACGTGCGGCTTGCGCTCGGCCTCGTAGGAGTCGAGCAGGCCCGCCGGCAGTTCGCCCCGCAGCACGGCGGCCAGCTTCCAGCACAGGTTGGCCGCGTCCCGGACCCCCGCCGCCATGCCCTGCCCGATCCACGGCGGCATCGCGTGCGCGGCGTCCCCGGCGAGGAAGACCCTGCCCACCCGGAACCGGGCGGCGAAGCGGACGTGATGGCTGTACACGGTGGCCCGGAGGATCCTGATCTGGTCCCGGCCGATCCCGTACCGCGACACCATCGCGTAGATCGCGTCGTCGCTGGTCAGCTGTTGCTCGTCGTCACCGGGCAGGATCGGGAACTCCCAGCGGTGGTGGCCGAGCGGCGTCGGGCAGTCCACCGCCGGGCGCGCCGGGTCGCAGCGGAACCGCAGCCGGTCGTGGTCCGGCCACGGCTCCAGCATCTCCGTGTCGATCACCACCCAGCGGTCCTCGTACGTCCGCCCCTCGTACCCCACGTTCAGCTGGGCCCGGACGAGGCTGGAGCCGCCGTCCGCGGCGATCACGTACCGTGCCCGCAGCCGTCGTACCGAGTCGTCGGCACCGATCACCGTCAGCTCGACGCCCGCCGCGTCCTGCCGCAGCCGCAGGCACTCGTGGCGCAGCAGCACCGCCACGTTCGGGTACCGGTCGACGCCCTGGCGCAGGACCTGTTCCAGCGCGGGCTGGTAGATGAACATCTGCGGCGGGTGCCCGTGGCCGCGCGGGGCCGGGCGGGCGCTGAGGAAGGTGCGGCCCCGCGCGTCGACGAAGTCCAGCGGCCGCTCGGCGAGCATGTCCGGCTTCAGCCGCTCGGCCAGGCCGATGCGCTGCCAGATCCGGATGACCTCCTCGTCCGTGGAGATGGCCCGCGCCCGGGAGAAGACGTCGGCCTCCCGCTCCAAGACCACGACCCTGAGGCCCGTCCCGCCCAGCAGGTTGGCCGCGGTCACCCCCGTGGGCCCGTAGCCGATCACCGCCACGTCGTAGGCGTCGTCGTCGGCTCCGTTCACGGCTCTCGTCTCACTGCTCACCCGGACACCCCATGTCGCTCCTGTCGCGGCTCTTTGCTGTAGCGTTTGCTCCAATTGGAATGCTCACTACGGTAAGCAGGCCGTCGAAGGGCGGTCAAGTGCCGTCACGACGGGAAAGGCACTCCCATGAACAGCGCATCTCGCCGCATCGACGTCCACCAGCACCTGATCCCGCCCTTCTACCGGGACGCCCTCGCCGGGCACGGGATCGCGGAGGCGGGCGGTCGCGCGCTGCCCGCCTGGAGCCCCGAGGCGGCGCTGGAGCAGATGGACCTGCTCGGCACCGAGACGGCGATCCTGTCCGTCTCCACGCCGGGCACCGGATTCCTCACCGACTCCGGCGAGGCCGGCGCCATGGCCCGGCGGCTCAACGACTTCTCCGCCGAGCTCGCCGCGGGACACCCCGCCCGCTTCGGGTGGTTCGCCACCGTGCCGCTGCCGGACGCCGCCGCTGCGGCCCGGGAGGCCGAACGGTCGCTGGCCGGGCTCGGCGCCGACGGCGTCACCCTGCTGGCCAACACCGCGGGCGACTATCTCGGGGCCGACGGCCAGGACTCCCTGTGGCGGGTCCTGGACGAGCACGGCGCGGTCGCGTTCGTGCACCCGGCGGAGCTGCCCGGACCCGCCGTGGCGGGGATCCCGCCGTTCGCCGCCGACTTCCTCCTCGACACCACGCGCGCGGCCTATCTCCTGGTGCGGGGCGGTGTCGTGCGCCGGTACCCGCACATCCGGTTCGTCCTCAGCCACGCGGGCGGTTTCGTGCCGTACGCCTCGCACCGCATGGCCGTCGCCCTCGCGGCCGACACCGGGCGCAGCCCGCTGGACGTCCTGGAGGACCTCCGCGGCTTCTACTTCGACACCGCGCTCTCCTCCAGCCCGGCGGCGCTGCCCACGCTGCTCGCCTTCGCCCGGCCGGGCCACGTCCTGTTCGGCAGCGACTGGCCGTTCGCGCCGGCCGCGGCGGGCCAGTACTTCGCCACCGGACTGGACAGCGGCGTCGACCCGGGCGTGCTCGCGGCCGTGAACCGCGGCAACGCCGAGGCGCTCTTCCCCCGCCTGGCGGGCGCCCCCGCCCCGCCATCCGCCGCGCGCCCGTTCCCGGCACGGCTGCGGCGGTCCGTGCGGCGCGCCGGGGCACGCGCGTTCTTCCGGCTGGTCCAGCCCGGCACCGACTGAGGGGTTCCGCCGGAGGTCCGGTGAACCGGCAGGGAACTCTTGGTCATGGGTTTCCCTGGACGGCCGTTCGAGTACGAAGGGCTGCCTAACATGAGGCGATCACGAACGGTACGAAACCCCAGGAGCTCGGGATGGTGTTGTCCGGCCTCAACTGGAGGTCGTTGCGTCCCTGGACGGTCGTCGGTGTCGCCGTCGTGTGCCTGGTGGCCGGAGTACTGGCGTTCACGCGCGACTCACGCCCCGCGCACGCCGACCCGACCGCACTGCCGCACACCACCGTGGAGGTGTCCGCCAGCCGCTGCGGCCGGGGGTGGAGCGCGCCGGTGTCCGGTGTCCAGGTCTTCGACCTGCACAATCCGACCGACGGGGCCGCCGAGGTCCTGCTGGAGGACCCGAAGAGCCAGGCCGTGTACGGCGAGGTCGAGGACATCGGGCCCGGTACCACCCGGGAGCTGACCGTCCGGCTCGGCAAGGGCGCGTACGCGTTCAAGTGCGTGCCCGACGACGCCGACGCCGTCACCGGGCCGACCGTCCGGATCGCCAGGGGCAGCAGCGGCCCGGCCGCGGCCCCGGTCACCGAGCACGACCTGATCCCCCCGGCGCTCGCCTACCAGAAGTGGATCGGCAGCGGCCTGTCCGACGTCGTCCGGCTGACGACCGCCCTGCGGGCCGCGGTCGACCGGGGCGATCTGGCCGCCGCCCGCACCGCCTGGCTCCCGGCGCACCTGGAGTACGAGCGGCTGGGCGCGGCGTACGACGCCTTCGGCGACGCCGACGGCGCGATCAACGGCACGGACGCGGGACTGCCCGGCGGGGTGCACGACAAGGACTTCACCGGCTTCCACCGGATCGAGTACGGCCTGTGGCACGGCGAGTCCGCGGCCGGCCTGCGCGGCCCGGCCGCGGACCTGGTGAAGGCGGTCACCGCGCTGCGCGACGACTGGGCGCAGACCCGGATGGACCCCGCCCAGCTGGGACTGCGGGCGCACGAGATCCTGGAGAACACCGTGCAGTTCGAGCTGACCGGCCGTACCGACTACGGCAGCGGCAGCAACCTCGCCACCGCCCGTGCCAACCTGGACGGCACCATGCAGGTCATGTCCCGGCTGCACCCGCTGCTCGTCACCCGGTACGCGGATCTGGCGGCTCTGGAGAGCGAGTTGAAGCGGGCCGGGACGGTGCTCGACGGCTTCGGGCACGGCGGCGCCTGGACGCCGCTGGCGAAGCTCGGTCACCGGCAGCGCGAGGACGTGGACGCGGTCCTCGACGACCTGGTGGAGCGGCTGGCGTCGGTGGCGACCCTGTGCGATCCGCGGAGGACGGTATGAGCGCGAACGAGACGGCCGGCAAGGGCAGCGTGGGCCGCCGCGGGTTCCTGCGCGGCGCTGCCCTCGCGGGGGCCGGGCTGGCCGCCGGCGGCGCGGCCGCCCCCGGCACCGACACCACCGACACCACCGCCGCCGCCGGCACGATCGCGCCCTTCCACGGCGCCCGCCAGCAGTCGGCGATCGCCGCGCCCCGCCGGACGACCGTGTTCACCTCCTTCGACGTCACCGCCGGAAGCCGCGCCGAGCTGACCGAGCTGCTGCACACGCTCACCGACCGCGCCCGCTTCCTGACCTCGGGCGGCACCCCGGACCCGGCCGGCGTCACCGCCCCGCCCGCCGACTCGGGCGTCCTCGGTGAGCAACTCCCCTCCGGTGCGCTGGCGGTGACCGTCGGCCTCGGCGGCTCGCTCTTCGACGACCGGTACGGGCTCGGGAAACTGAGACCGCGCCGGCTGACGACGATGCCCGCGTTCCCGGACGACGACCTGCGGCCCGAGTGGTGCCACGGCGACCTCAGTTTGCAGTTGCACGCGGACGACACCGACACCGTGCTGCACGCACTGCGCGACATCGCCCGGCACACCCGGGGCGGCATGCAGGTCCGCTGGCGGCTGGACGGCTTCACCAGCCCGCCCCGCCCGTCCGGCACCCCGCGCAACCTGCTGGGCTTCAAGGACGGCACCGCCAACCCGGAGACCACCAGCGCCCGGGAGATGGACCGGCTGGTGTGGGTCGGCAAGGACTCCGGCGAACCGGAGTGGGCGGTCGGCGGCAGCTACCAGGTCGTTCGGCTGATCCGGATGCTGGTGGAGTTCTGGGACCGGGTCTCGCTCAGCGAGCAGGAGCGGATGTTCGGCCGGTCGCGCGAGTCCGGGGCGCCCCTGGACGGCAACGCCGAGCACGACACGCCCGATTACGCCGACGACCCCAAGGGTGACGTCATCCCGCTGGACGCGCACATCCGGCTGGCCAACCCGCGCACCACGGCCACCGCCGACCAGCGGATCCTGCGCCGCGCCTACAACTACGACCGGGGCATGGACAGCAACGGCAACCTCGACATGGGGCTGCTGTTCTGCTGCTACCAGCAGGACCTGGCCCGGCAGTTCGAGACCGTGCAGAAGCGGCTGGCCGGGGAGCCGCTGGTCGACTACATATCGCCGTTCGGCGGCGGCTACTTCTTCGCGCTGCCCGGGGTGCGGGACCGGAACGACTGGTACGGACGCACGCTGCTCGCCTGAGCTTGTTCGAACAACTTCGCGGCAATTCCGTAGCCCGCACGGTCAATACACGGTCAAGGTTTGCCCCAGCATCCCTGACCCGGTGTTCATTCACCCGCCATCATGGCTCCGCCGGAGCGCCGGGAAGCGGGCGAAGCATCCCTGCCTGTACGACGCAGTGACGTTCATGCCCGGAGGGGAACCAGCATGGCCAGCACAGGAAGACGAACGGCGATGAGGAGCCTCGGCGCTCTCGCGGGGGCCGCCGCACTCACGGTCCTCGGAGGCACCGCGCCCAGCTGGGCCGCCGTACCCGCCGGACACGGCGGCGGGTCGTCGACCGCGACGCCGATCAAGCACGTGGTCGTGCTGTTCGACGAGAACATCTCCTTCGACCACTACTTCGCGACCTACCCGAAGGCCGCGAACACCGACGGCACGAAGTTCACGGCGTCGAAGAACACCCCGAAGGACGTCGACACCGTCGCGCACGCCGGGCTGCTGACGAAGAACCCGAACCAGTACGCGCCCAAGCGGCTCTCCTCGTCGCAGGCGATGACCTGCGACCAGAACCACTCCTACGGGCCCGAGCAGCTGGCCTACGACGGCGGCAAGGCCGACCAGTTCGTGCAGAACACCGAGGTCGACAAGTGCTCCGGCGGCCTGTTCGGCGAGCCGGGCCTGGTCATGGACTACTACGACGGCAACACCGTCACCGGTCTGTGGAACTACGCCCAGCAGTACGCCCTCAACGACCGCTCCTACAGCTCGGTCTACGGCCCGTCCACGCCCGGCGCGCTCAACCTGGTCTCGGGTCAGACGCACGGCGCGATCTCGGTGGACTCGGTCACCGGCAAGCAGACGTCGACGCCCGACTCGTACGCCATCGCCTCCCCGGACGCGAAGGGTGTCGGCACGGTCATCAACGACCCCGACCCGGCCTACGACGACTGCTCCGACAAGGACCACACCAGCACCAGCGCGCTCGCGTCGCTGCAGGGCAAGAACATCGGTGACCTGCTCAACTCCAAGAAGGTGACCTGGGGCTGGTTCCAGGGCGGCTTCCGCCCGTCGACGGCCTACAACGGCACGTCCGGCTCCTACGCCAAGTGCGACACCACGCACACCAACGTCGGCGGCGCCTCCGTGGTCGACTACAGCCCGCACCACAACCCGTTCTCGTACTACAAGTCGACGTCCAACCCGCACCACGTGGCGCCGAAGAACGTGAACGAGATCGGTCACAACGGCCGGGCGAACCACAACTACGACCTGACCGACTTCACCGCAGCCGCCAAGGCGGGCAGGCTCCCGGCCGTCAGCTTCCTCAAGGCCGGTGAGTACCAGGACGGCCACGCCGGGTACTCCGACCCGACCGACGAGCAGCACTTCCTCGTCAACGAGATCAACACCATCCAGAGCTCGCCGCAGTGGAAGTCCACCGCGATCGTCATCGCCTACGACGACTCCGACGGCTGGTACGACCACGCCTACGCCAAGCCGCGCAACGGCTCCAAGGACTCCACGGTCGGCTCCAACGGCAAGGCCCTGGACAGCGCCGCCTGCCAGTCCGGCCCGGCCGCGTCCGGTGGCTACGCCGACCGCTGCGGACCCGGCACCCGGCAGCCGCTGCTGGTCGTCTCGCCGTACAGCAAGGTGAACAAGGTCGACCACACGCAGACCGACCAGTCCTCCATCACCCGCTTCATCGAGGACAACTGGCACACCGGCCGCGTCGGCGACCACTCCTTCGACGCCACCGCGGGCTCGCTGACCGGCATGTTCGACTTCCGGCACCCGAACAACAAGCAGGTGCTGCTGAACTCGGACGGTTCCGTCAAGCACATCGGCCCGATCCGCCACGTCTCCGCGGTGAGCACCCGCATCACCCCGGGTCCGGCGATGGTGAACACGGCCGCGACGACCGACTCCGGCCCGTTCCCGGCCCTGCCGGTCACCCTCGGTGCGGCCGCCCTGGTGGC
This sequence comes from Streptomyces sp. NPDC090499, assembly GCF_044769305.1. Taxonomy (NCBI): domain Bacteria; kingdom Bacillati; phylum Actinomycetota; class Actinomycetes; order Kitasatosporales; family Streptomycetaceae; genus Streptomyces; species Streptomyces sp. NPDC090499. Next base: position 414,823 of record NZ_JBIVXP010000008.1, on the reverse strand, counting down.
CGCCGGCGCCACGGGCACGTACCTGACGCTCCGCCGCAGGCAGCGCACCGCCGCCTGACACCACCCCCGCCCCGACCCGCTCGGCACGGTCCTCCTCCCCGGACCGTGCCGAGCGGCGTTTCCGGCACCGGAAGACCGGCCGGAAATACTCACCCTTTCGGGTGGAACGGGGCATTCCTGGAACGTCGGCCGTGGCTCGGGAGTCATGTGGAGTGCGGGGAAAAGAACCGCGCGACACGAGAGAGCCACAGAACACGGGGGTGTTCGACCTTGACCGACATCATCGACAGGATCACCGGGAGCGGCCCGGCCGAAGCGGCGCCGACGCCGGAGGAACTGACGCCGTACGTCACACCGTTGCCGGTCCCGCCGATCCTGCGGCCCGGCACCGGCGACGACCTGCGCGAGACGGAGATCGCGCTGCGTCCGGCCTGGGTCCGGCTGCACCCGCAGCTCCCGCCGACCCTGATGTGGGGGTACGACGGGCAGGTGCCGGGACCGACCATCGAGGTCCGCCGCGGACAGCGCGTCCGCATCGCCTGGACCAACCGGATCCCCGGGGGCAGCGAGTACCCGGTCACTTCCGTACAGGTGCCGCTGCGCACGGACGGCCGTCCGCAGCCGAACACGGAGCCCGGCCGCGAGGGCGCCGAACCGGACAAGGACGTCGCCGCCCTGCCCGCCTGGACGGTCACCCACCTGCACGGAGCCCGGACCGGCGGGGGCAACGACGGCTGGGCGGACAACGCCGTCGGCTCCGGCGACGCCCAGCTCTCGGAGTACCCGAACGACCACCAGGCGGTGCAGTGGTGGTACCACGACCACGCCATGAACATCACCCGGTGGAACGTGCACACCGGCCTGTACGGCACCTACCTGGTCCGTGACGACGAGGAGGACGCCCTCGGGCTGCCGAGCGGAGAGCGGGAGATCCCGCTGCTGCTCGCGGACCGGAACCTGGACACCGACGAGGACGGCCGGCTCAACGGCCGGCTGCTGCACAAGACGGTGATCGTCCAGCAGCAGAACCCGGAGACCGGCAGGCCGGTCACCACCCCGTTCACCGGGCCGTACACCACGGTCAACGGCCGCATCTGGCCGTACGCCGAGGTGGCCGACGGCTGGTACCGCTTCCGGCTCGTCAACGCGTCCAACGCGCGCATCTACGACCTCGTCCTCGTCGACGAGGACGGCAGCCCCGTCCCGGGGGTGCTGCACCAGATCGGCAGCGACGGCGGGCTGCTCCCCCGCCCGGTCCCGGTCGACTTCGAGGGCGCGCTGCCGACGCTCACCGTGGCCCCCGCGGAGCGCTTCGACCTGCTCGCCGACTTCCGGGGCCTGGAGGGCAAGAGGCTGCGCCTGGTCAACAAGGGCCGCAACCAGCCGCCCGGCGTGCCCGACCCGGCCGGTGACGTGCGCTACCCCGCCGTCCTGGAGTTCCGGGTCGGCTGCGGCGGTGCGGCGGACGGCTTCGAGCTCCCCGAGGTGCTCTCCGGCTCCTTCCGGCGCCTCACGCACGACGTCCCGCACGGCCACCGCCTGATCGTGCTCACCCCGCCGGCCACCAAGGGCGCCGGCGGCCATCCGGAGATCTGGGAGATGACCGAGGTCACCGACCCGGGCCCGGTGCAGGTTCCGGCCGAGGGCGTCATCCAGCTGACCGGGGCGGACGGCACGACGAAGACCTACCGGCGCACCTCCCGGACCTTCAACGACGCGCTGGGCTTCACCATCGCCGAGGGCTCCTACGAGCAGTGGAGCTTCCTCAACCTGGCACCGATCGTGCACCCGATGCACATCCACCTGGCCGACTTCCAGCTGCTGGCCCGCGACCCCTACGACGTCTCGGGCTTCGACCCGGCGGTGGGCGGCACCACCAAGCCGATCGCGTTCGACCCCGCGACACAGCTTCCGCTCGCGCCGAACGAGCGCGGCCACAAGGACGTCTTCCGGGTCCCGGGCGGTCAGGTGCTGCGCGTGATGGGGCGGTTCGACGGTGCCTACGGCCGGTTCATGTACCACTGCCATCTCCTCGAACACGAGGACATGGGCATGATGCGGCCCTTCGTGGTCATGCCCGAGGAGGCGATGAAGTTCGACCACGGCGCGGCCCACGGCGGCCACGGCGAGGGTCACACGGGCTGACCCGGCGCCGCGGCTCGCGCCGGTACCCTACGCTCCGGACACCGGCGCGGGTCCCCGCGGCTCCGGCCGGTGCCGGTGCGTGCCCGATGGCGGGGCCCGATGGCGGTGCATGCCCGAGGCGGGGGCCTGGTGGCGGGGGGCGTCGGGCCTGGTGGCCGCGGACGGCCTGGGAGGGGTGCCGAGTCGGAGCGGTCACGGCAGCGGGCCTGATCCGGTCGGCTGCGACCGCCGGATCCGACCCGGTACGGAAGGAGGCGGCCTCCCGCGCAGGCCGGGGCAGGCCCGAGGGCCTGGGTCCGCCGGAGGCGACGGTGCGTGCGGTTGTCGTCCGACCTGCGGCACGGGATGCTGAGGGAGCACGGAGGGAAGCGGTGCCCATGGATCGTTTTCCGAACGCGGCCGACGTCGATTTCCACAGTCCTCTGGACCTCACCAAGGCCGCGGCCGCGGTGCTGGACGCCGAAGGCCGCGTCTCGGGCTGGGGCCCCTCGGCCCAGCGCCTCCTCGGGCATCCGGCGGAGGACGTGCTCGGCCGGCCGGCGGCCCTGCTGCTGGCGACGGATCCGGGGCCACGCCCCTCCTCGCTCTGCACGGCGCACCGGCCGCGCAGCACGGTCCTGGACCTGGCCTGCCGCGACGGGCGTACCCTGCGTGCGGCCGTGGCCTTCAGCCCGCTCGCGTCCCGGGGCACGGCCGCGACCGTGGTGGTCGCGGCGGAGCTGGCGGAGCTGCGCGGCTGGGAGGCGCAGCTGGCCATGTTGCAGGGGCTGGCCACCGAGTCCTCCGTGGGTCTGACGATCTTCGACACCGAGATGCGGGTCGTCTGGGGGAACGTCTCCACCGACCAGGAGCTCGCGGGGGTCGCCCAGTACGTCGGCCGTCCGGCCGCGGCCCTCTTTCCGGAGGGCGAGTTCATCTCCCGCCACCATCCTCCGGACGAGGACCAGATCATGGAGCACGTGCTCACGACGGGCGAACCGATCATGGGCATGCACTACCGGGGACGGGCCCCCGCCGACCCGGTGCGCGAGCACGTCTGGTCCTGCTCGTACCACCGGCTGGTGGACGCCCGGGGCGAGCCGCTGGGGCTGTTCGAGGAGTCCCTGGACATCACCGACCGCTACCGCGCCCAGGAACGGCTGTCGCTGCTCGTACGGGCGGGCAAGCGCATCGGCGCCTCGCTGGACGTGCGCCGGACGGCCGCGGAGCTCGCGGACGTGGCGGTGCCGCAGCTGGCGGACGAGGTGCTGGTGGACCTCCCGCCGGCGGTCATCGAGGGCCGGCAGCCGCCGACGGGTTCGGCGCCGGGCCACAGCCTGCTGCGGATGCACGGCCGCACCCCGGAGGAGTTCCGGACCAGCCCCGTCTCCTATCCGCCGTCGTCGCCGCAGGCACTGAGCCTGGCCACCAGCCGCCCCGTCGTGGACGCCGCCCCGCCCGGACCACCGGACGAGCCGGCTCCGGCCGGCCTGCGCTCCAGCCTCTTCGTCCCGCTGCTGGCCCGGGACGCCGTCCTCGGCCTCGCCACCTTCCGGCGCAGCCACAACCCGGACCCCTTCGGGCCCGAGGAGCAGACGCTCGCCGTGGAGCTGACCGAGCGGGCCGCCGTCGGCATCGACAACGCCCGCCGCTACACGAGCCAGCACGCGGCGGCCCTGGTACTGCAGCGGAGCCTGCTGCCGCAACGGCTGCCCGAGCAGAGCGCGGTCGACGTGGCGTACCGCTATCTGCCTGCGGACAGCCGGGTGGGCGTGGGCGGCGACTGGTTCGACCTGATCCCGCTCTCCGGCGCCCGGGTGGGGCTGACCGTCGGCGACGTGGTCGGCCACGGCGTGCACGCGGCCGCGACCATGGGCAGGCTGCGCGCCACCGTACGGACCCTGGCCCTGCTGGACCTCGACCCGGCGGAGCTGCTGACGCGCCTCGACGGTCTGGTCGCGCAGGACTCCGAGCCGCACGCGGACGACGGGCTGGGCGACGAGGCGCTCGGGGTGACCTGTCTGTACGCGATCTACGACCCGGTGAGCGGCCGCTGTGTCTGGGCGAGCGCCGGGCATCCGCCGCCGATCGTGGCCGACGCGACCGGCTCGGTGGCGCTGTCCGCGCTGGCGCCGGGACCGCCCCTGGGGCTGGGCAGCCTGCCCTACGAGAACGTCGAGCTGAGCCTGTCCAACGGCAGCGTGGTGGCGTTCTTCACCGACGGGGTGGTGGAGGACCGGCGCACCGACATCGACAGCGGTATCGACCGTCTCGCCCATGTGCTCACCTGGCAGCGGTGTCCGCTGGAGGAGCTGTGCGACCGGGCGCTGTCGACGCTGCCGCCGGGACCGCAGGCGGACGACGCCACCCTGCTGCTGGTCCGCACCCGGCGGCTGGGGGCCGGCCGGGTGGCGGACCTGGAGCTGCCGCCCGACCCGGCGATGGTGGCGCGGGCGCGCACGGACACCGAGCGCCAGCTGGAGACCTGGGGCCTGTCCGACCTGGCGTTCACCGCGGAGCTGGTGGTGAGCGAGCTGGTCACCAACAGCATCCGGTACGCCACCGGGCCCGTGATGCTGAGGCTCATCAGGGACCGCAGCCTGCTGTGCGAGGTCTCCGACAACGCGCACACCGCACCGCACCTGCGGCGGGCCCGCCGGGACGACGAGGGCGGCCGCGGCCTGTTCCTGGTCGCCCAGATGTCGCAGCGCTGGGGCACGCGCTACACCGGGTCCGGGAAGACCATCTGGGCCGAACTGGCCATCCCCTGACGGCATCGGGACCGATCGTGCATGGATCCGCGCAGGGATCGCGCATGGATCGCGCAGGGATCGCGCAGGGATCCGATCAGAGCCCGTGGCCGCGTGCCGTGCGCGGCACGCGGCCCGGCGGGGCCGTGCTCAGGTCTGCGCGTCCCCGGGCAGCTCCTCTCCGGCGGCCGCCTGCGCGGTGTCCGACGGCTCGCGGAACAGGAACCGGACCGGGATCGGCAGCAGCCACCAGTACTTGGCGAGGCCGGGCGAGACGAACGCCAGCGGAACCGACGTGGCGAAGACCAGGGTGTGCAGGACGCTGCGGCGGACCGTTCGCTTCAGCTGCTGCGGTACCGCGTCCGCGGTGGCGAGCGCGGGGACGGCCAGCAGCCGCAGGTACATGGCGCACAGGAGGGCGAGGGCCAGGGCGATGGCTCCCGCGTAGATGGCCGTCGCCGTGGTCGTCTCGCCGTACTCGCTGAGCAGCTTGGTCGGGAAGGGCAGCGCGGCGACGACCGCGAGGAGCACGAAGTAGAGGTAGAGCAGTGAGCGGTCGAGGGTGGCGACCAGTTGGAGCAGGGCGTGCTGGGACAGCCAGAGCACACCGATCACGGCGAAGCTCAGCAGATACGCGCCGACGGCCGGCAGCGCCTCCCGGACGGCGTGGGCGACTTCGGAGTCGTGCAGGCCCTCGGGGACGCTGATGTCCAGGGCGAGCAGGGTGATGGCGATGGCGAACACGGCGTCGCCGAGCATCGACAGACGTTCGGGGGTTACGACGGTCTCGCGGTGGCGGAGGCCAGGGGGACGGTGGTCGGTCATAGCGGCGGCACCAGGCGGTAGTTCGGCGGACGGACGGATGCCGGAAGATCTACCACATGGCGGTGTCCGTCCGACGCCACTCCAACCCCTTTGCCTTCACGGGGACTTCACCGGGTGCGGGACGGTCACGGCCGTCCCGCACCCGGGGTGTGCCGGCCGGTCCCGTCAGCCGTCGATGCGGTGCGTGGTCCAGAACGACGTCAGGTCGGTGCTGGTCGCGGCCTGGGCCGCCGCCTTGAACTCGGCGGTGGTCGAGACCCCGTACCAGTGCGAACTGGCGTAGCTCTTGAGGAGGTTGGTCATGGCGGTGTCACCGATGAGGCGGCGCAGGTCGTGCAGGGCGCACTTGCCGTAGCCGTAGACGACGGTGGAGTAGCGGGAGGAGTGGGCGTCCCAGTACGCCATCGAGTTGGTGATCTTCTCGGCCGACGACGCCCAGGACACGCTGTTCCAGCAGTTGGTGCCGGACAGGCCCTGTGCCAGGTCGGTGGCGTAGTCGGTGAACGCCTCGTCCAGCCAGGGGCTGTTGTACTCGTCGTCGCCGACGATCCCGTACCACCACTGGTGGCCGATCTCGTGGGTGAGCGCGGTGGTGCTGACGAGGTCGAGGACGAAGCCGGGGTACTCCATGCCGCCGAACCAGAAGTTGTTGTCGATGACGGCGTCCAACTCGCCGTAGGGGTAGGCCCCGAAGCGGCCGGCGTGGGCGTCGACCGCGGACTTGGCGGTGGTGAGCATGGACTGGGCGCTGGAGGAGCTGATGCCCGACACCGAGTAGATGTTGATCGGTACCCCGCCCGGGGAGGTGCCGGAGATCTTGCTGAACGGCCCGGCCGCCCAGGCGAAGTCACGGACCTTGGAAGCGGTCGCGGTGGTGACGGTACGGCCGCTGGTGCCGGGGGTGTCGACGGAGGTGCCGGTCGCCGGGACCAGGAGGCTGCTGGGGTGGTCCAGGGTCACCTTGAAGTCGGCGGCGAGGGAGTAGAAGGACTCGCCGTTGTTGGTGTACGGGTCCAGGTGCCAGCCGGAGCCGTCGCGGACCGCGAGGACGGGCAGCGCGTTGCCGATCATGCTGAAGGCGCCGTCGTAGCCGAAGCGGTCGGCGCCGCTGGGGACGGTGATGCCCAGGTCGAAGCCGATCGTGGTGCTCTGACCCTGCGCCAGCGGTGTCGGCAGGGCGACCTCCAGCGCCGTGCAGGCGACCGAGAGCGCGCCCGCGGTCCCGCCGGTGACGTTGCTGACGGTGATCGGCGGGGCCGAGCAGGTGCCGTGGTAGTTGTCCCACAGCCGCAGGTAGACCTCGCTCAGCGCGGTCGCGGAGGCGTTGGTGAAGGTCACGCTCTCGTGGCCGGTCCAGCCGGTGCCCGCGGTGTTGCTGGTCAGGCTGACGGTGTACGAGGGCGCGGCCGGGGTGCGGGTGGTGTCGCCCGGGGTGGTGGCGGCCGAGGTGTCAAGAGCGACGTCGTCGACGACGAAGCTGCTCTGGAGGCTGGAGTCCTCGGTGCCGGTGAAGGCGACGGTCACGGTCTGGCCGGCGAACGCGGACACGTCGAAGGACTTCTTCACGTACCCGGTGTTCTTGTCCAGGTTGGAATAGGTCGCCAGCGTGGTGCTGCCGATCTTCGCCGTGAGCTTGTCGTACGCCGTGGACGAGGTCGTCTCGGCGGTGTCGACGTGCAGCCAGAAGGTGAGCGTCGCGGCGCATCCGGAGGGGATGCTGACGCTCTGCGAGAGCGTGTCGGTGTGCGTGCCGCCGGTGCCGTCCAGCCAGGCGAAGCTCGTGCCGCCGTGGGCGGACTGGCCGGAGCGGTTGGTGATCACGCTGGTCGAGGACTGGGTCCAGGGTGACGTGCCGCTCTCGAAGCCGCCGTTGGTGACGACCTGGGCGGGGGTGCAGGCCGCCTGGTCGGCGGCCGACGCCGTGCTGCCGGGGAGCAGGGCCGCGGCGAGTGCCGCGATGGCCAGCGCGCTGGTGGCGAAGGCCTTGTGGGGGGTCGATCTCACACGAAACTCCTTTGCGGAGGCCGGGATCATGGCCTGCTGAGTGGCCGCCGGTCCGGCTGGGGTGCGCCGGTGGCGGCCTCACGCGTTGCGAAGTGGTGCGAGTCGGAAGCCTGACAGATTTGACCAGGCCATGTCACTAAGGGGTTACCCTCGCGTCAGAAGTGGTCCGCGCAGCACGGGGTGGGGTTGGGGACCTCGAAGGGAGCCAGCAGCCCGCCCGCGGCCGGGACCAGGACCAGGGTGAGGACGCCGTCGCGCCACTCCGGACGTACGTGGTCCTGCGTCATGACCTCGGCGGTGGGCGGGAGTTCGGCATCCGGTGCGCCGAGCACGACCAGGCGCTCGACGGCGGTGCGGTCGAGCAGGTCCGCGACGGTGACGGTGCCGGTCAGGTGTGCCACGCCCGGGTAGGCCACGGCCCGGCCGGCGGCGGGGGGCGCGGCGGCGGCCTGCCGGGCGGTCGCCACCGCGTCGTCGGGACCGTGGGTGCGGTCGGCCAGGGCGAGGCCGGTACCCTCCGGGAGCGCCTTGGGAAGTTCCCGCCACACGTCGTCCACGTCCGCCTGCGGGACGGTCAGCGAGACCGCCGTACCCCGTCGCTCGTCGGTGCGGAACAGGTGGGTGCAGGCGAACACGTCGTCCGTGAGCGCCAGTTGGTCCAGCAGCCGGTGGATCAGGTGGTCGGCCTCGCGCAGGGTCGCCGTACCGGCGTCCACCCCGATGACGGAGTGGACGCCGGACGCGTGGTGCGGGGAGGTCATGCGGGCAGGACCCACATCGGGTTGGAGTAGAACCACAGGTCCTTCCACGGGTCGGCGTCGCCGAGGACGTCGATGGCCGGGCCGGCCGGGTCCACGGCGGCACCGTGGAAGCCGACCGCGGAGCGGTTGCCGTCGGTACCGCGCAGCCGGACGTAGACCGGCTTGTCGAGGCGGCCGAGGGAGTACGACAGCTTGACCGTGCCGGTCGCCTTGTTGACCTCGAAGGACTTCACGACCTTCGTGGACGGCGTGGCGAAGGTGTCCTTGTCGCTCACCTGGCCGGTGACGTCGCCCTGGATGACGTCGACGCGGGCCAGCGACGGCATGAACTGCGCCCAGTTGGGGCCGTTGGCGAGGCTGATCTCGATGACCAGGTCGACCCTGCTGCCCTTGCGGACGTGCAGCACGTCGCCGAGGGTCACCTCCTGCGAGCCGGAGCGCAGCCGGGCGTCGAGGCCGCTGATCAGGCCGCCGTGGTCCACCCAGACCCGCCCGGCACGGATGCCGTCCATGACCGACTTGTAGGAGAAGGACGAGGCGCCGACGTGGGTCCGGGAGTACTGGCCGGGCCAGAAGTCGGTGTCGGTGAGGCTGATGCCGGTGCCGTAGACCGGGTCGTCGTAACGGCCGTTGGTGTTGAAGTCGCTGTTCGGGCCGCGCACCGCGGTGTCGGCGTACACGTTGTGGGAGTCGGAGTTGGCGGTGATCCACCAGGGCTTGCCCTCGGCGAGCAGGCTGTCCCACAGGCCGCCGACGGTGGCGGTCATCCAGTCGAAGCCGCCCCAGGTGCGGTAGCTCTCCAGCGGGTAGCCGGTGAAGGAGTCGGCGCTCGGGCTGTTGTCGTAGATGCCGCGGGCCGAGCCGGGGCCGTTCGGCTTGGGCAGGCCGCCCGCCTGGTGACCGGGGGCGCCCTCGAAGCCGACCGCGATCGACGGCTGGGCGTCGCGCCAGGCACGGATCTCGTGCGGGGAGTCGATGCCCTTGCGCGCCGGGTGGTTGGCGAGGAACAGCGCGTCCCTGACCTTGCGGCGCTGCACCTGCTCGGCGAGGAAGTTCAGGCCGGAGATGGCCAGCGCCTCGTTGGCCGGGGAGCTGCCGGAGGCGCCCTTCACCGAGCCGTCGAAGGAGTTCTCGAACTCCTTCAGTACGGCGACCTCGTTCTTGCCGGGGTGGACGAAGACCGTGCCGTGCTCGGCGGCCGGGATGTTCCACTCCAGGCCCTGGAAGACCAGGGTGTCCTCGATCTGGTCGCGGGCCGCGACGATGTCGGGGTTGACCTTCTCGACACCGATCTTGGCGTGCGCCTCGCTGCCGTGGTCGGTGATGACCATCCAGTCCAGGCCGTGCGCGTTGGCCTGCCGGACGTGGTCGATGACCCGGTACTTGGCGTCGGAGCTGTACTGGGTGTGGATGTGGTGGTCGCCGGCCAGCCACAGGTAGCCGCCGGAACGGCCGTTCTGGGAGTGGGCGGAGGAGACCGAGGCGGCGGCCTGGCCCGCGCCGGCGAGGACGCTGCCCGCCGCGAGGCCGGCGCCGAGCAGGCCGGTGCGGCGCAGCATCGAGCGGCGGGAGAGCTGACCGGGCGTCAGCTCCGCGTCGGGGACGGACAGATCGAGGGCGGGCGGCAGCGACGAGGCGGCGTCGCCTTCCCCGTGGTGATGGTGGTGGTGACCGTGACCGTGGTCGTGACTGTGACCGTGGCTCATGTTCGGAACTCCCGCGGGCGACCGGTACGGGGGATGGCTCAGGACGTGCAGAGTCTGCGAAGGTCGCGTGAACAACGGGAGTCGAGGTCATGGTGGAGTAAAGAACGACTCATGTGCAGCGCGCTACGCGCTTGTCCCGGTGGGGAGTTGGCCAAGCAGCCGCAAAGACGGCAATGCCCGGACCGGCTCACGGAGAGCCGGTCCGGGCATCGGGCCCGGTCGGTCTGACCACCGTCGGTCAGACCACCGCCCGCCAGACCACTGTCGGTCGGACCACTGTCGGTCAGACCAGGTCGAACCGGTCCGCGTCGGCGACCTTCGTCCAGGCGGCGACGAAGTCCTTCACGAACTTCTCCTTGGCGTCGTCGCTCGCGTACACCTCGGCGACGGCGCGCAGCTCGGAGTTGGAGCCGAAGACCAGGTCGGCACGGGTGCCGGTCCACTTGACCGCACCGCTGTCGTCACGGCCCTCGAAGGTGGACTGGTCCTCGGAGGTGGACTTCCAGGTCGTGCCCATGTCGAGCAGGTTGACGAAGAAGTCGTTGGTCAGCACGCCCGGCGTCGCGGTGAGGACGCCGTGCTTCGAGCCGCCCTGGTTGGCGCCGAGGACGCGCAGGCCGCCGACGAGGACGGTCAGCTCGGGGGCACTGAGGCCGAGCAGGTTGGCACGGTCCAGGAGCAGGTACTCGGCGGGCAGGCGGTTGCCCTTGCCGAGGTAGTTGCGGAAGCCGTCCGAGGTCGGCTCCAGGGCCGCGAAGGACTCGGCGTCCGTGTGCTCGTCGGTCGCGTCGACGCGGCCCGGGGTGAAGGGCACCTCGATGTCGACGCCGCCGTCCTTGGCGGCCTTCTCCACGGCGGCGGCACCGCCGAGGACGATCAGGTCGGCCAGGGAGACCTTCTTGGCGCCGGTGTTGAAGTCCCGCTGGACGCCCTCCAGGACGCGCAGCACCTGGGCGAGCTGGTCGGGGTCGTTGGCCTCCCAGCCGCGCTGCGGCTCCAGGCGGATGCGGGCGCCGTTGGCACCGCCGCGCTTGTCGCTGCCGCGGTACGTCGAGGCCGACGCCCAGGCGGCGGAGACGAGCTGCGAGACCGTGAGGCCCGAGTCGAGGAGCTTGGCCTTCAGGGCCGTGACGTCGGCGGCGTCGATGGCCTCGCCCTCGGCCTGCGGCAGCGGGTCCTGCCAGATCAGCGTCTCCGCCGGGACCTCCGGGCCGAGGTACAGGGACTTCGGGCCCATGTCACGGTGGGTCAGCTTGAACCAGGCGCGGGCGAAGGCGTCCGCGAACTGGTCGGGGTTCTCGTGGAAGCGGCGCGAGATCGGCTCGTAGATCGGGTCGAAGCGCAGCGACAGGTCGGTGGTGAGCATCGTCGGGAGCTTCTTCTTCGACGCGTCGTGGGCGTCGGGGATGATCGCCTCGGCGTCCTTGGCCACCCACTGGTTGGCGCCGGCGGGGCTCTGGGTCAGCTCCCACTCGTAGCCGAAGAGGATGGAGAAGAAGTCGTTGCTCCACTGGGTCGGCTTGGTGGTCCAGGTGACCTCCAGACCGCTGGTGATCGCGTCGCCGCCCTTGCCGGTGCCGTAGGTGCTCTTCCAGCCGAGGCCCTGCTGCTCGATCGGGGCGCCCTCGGGCTCGGCGCCGACGTTCTCGGCGGGGCCGGCGCCGTGGGTCTTGCCGAAGGTGTGGCCGCCGGCGATGAGGGCGACGGTCTCCTCGTCGTTCATCGCCATCCGGCGGAAGGTCTCGCGGATGTCGCGGGCCGCGGCGATCGGGTCCGGGTTGCCGTTGGGGCCCTCCGGGTTGACGTAGATGAGGCCCATCTGGACGGCGCCGAGCGGGCTCTCCAGGTCGCGGTCACCGGTGTAGCGCTGGTCGTCGAGCCAGACCCGCTCGGGACCCCAGTAGACGTCGTCCTCGGGCTCCCAGACGTCCACGCGGCCGCCGCCGAAGCCGAAGGTCTCGAAGCCCATCGACTCCAGGGCCACGTTGCCGGTGAGGATCATGAGGTCGGCCCAGGAGATGGCCTGGCCGTACTTCTTCTTGACCGGCCACAGCAGCCGGCGCGCCTTGTCCAGGTTGCCGTTGTCCGGCCAGCTGTTGAGCGGGGCGAAGCGCTGCTGGCCGGCGCCGGCGCCGCCGCGGCCGTCGGAGATGCGGTAGGTGCCCGCGCTGTGCCAGGCCATCCGGATCATCAGCGGGCCGTAGTTGCCGAAGTCGGCCGGCCACCAGTCCTGGGAGGTGGTGAGCACCTCCGCGATGTCACGTTTCACGGCCGCGAGGTCGAGGTTCTGGAACGCCTCGGCGTAGTCGAAACCCTCGCCGAGCGGGTTCGAGACGGCGGGGTTCTTGGCAAGGATCTTCAGGTTGAGCCCCTCGGGCCACCACTGGCGGTTGCCGCCGCCCTGGGTCGGGTGCGGCGCGCGGTCGTGCGCGACCGGGCACTTGCCCGCGTTCTCCTGGGCCTCAGACATGGGGGAAATCCTTCCGGAAGGGGCGGATCGACTTACTCAGGAACTACTGGACGTACTCAGGAACTGCTGACGGTGGAACAGGCGGGGCACAGGCCCCAGTAGATGACCTCGGCCTCGTCGATCGCGAAGCCGTGGTCGTCCGAAGCGGTCAGGCACGGGGCGTCGCCGACCGCACAGTCGACGTCGGCGACGGCACCGCACGACCGGCACAGGACGTGGTGGTGGTTGTCGCCGACACGCCCCTCGAAGCGGGCCGGGCTGCCGGCCGGTTCGATGCGGCGTATGAGTCGCGCCGTGGTGAGCGCGTGCAGCGCGTCGTACACGGCTTGAAGCGATATGTGGCCCACCCGCTCGCGGACGCCCGAGGCGATGGCCTCGACGTCGAGGTGGTCGCCGTGGCGGACGGTCTCCAGCAGCGCGACCCGGGCGGCCGTCACCCGCAGGCCGGCACCGCGCAGCTCATCGGCGGTCGTCGGGGGCTGGGAGGCGGTCATGGCGCCAACCTATCGCCATAAACACGAGTGATTCAAGAAAACAAACCACTCAAGTCTGGTGGCGAACCGGCCAACGCCCGCCCCACCCGTCACCCGCCGCGCCACCCGCTCCCTCGACTTTGCCATCTCTTTACAACCTGCCCCGGTGCCGGGTCGTCTCTCCGCTCGATCCGTAACTCAGCCCGCCCCGACCACGGCGGGCCGACGAAAGAGAGCGTCCTCATGCGCCGAACTGTCCTGAGCGCCACGGCACTCGCCTGCACCGCCGTCCTGGCGGGCACGGTGCCCGCGTTCGCCGACGGCACCGCCCCGAGCCCGGTCGCCACCGTGGCGCCGTCCGCCGAGGCCTCCGCCGCGCCGTCCGCCGTCCCGTCCGATGCGCCGTCCGCCGTCGCGTCCCGGGCCTCGACCCCCGCGCCGACGCGGGACTCCCGCCAGGTCTCGGCGGTGCCGCAGGGCGCGCCCGACACCGGGGTGACGGAGCCGTCCTCGGGCTCCGGCTCCGAGAACGCGCTGATCGGCGGCGGCGCAGCGGCGGTGCTCGCCGCGGGCGCGACGGTGTTCGCCGTCCGTCGCCGCCGGGCGACCGGGGCATGACCCCCCTCTCCAGGCGCACCCTGGTCACCGCCGCGACGGCCTCGCTGCTGGCGGGATGCGCGGGCCGGGCACCGGACCCGACGGCCCCGGCCGCCCACCGGCGTCCGGCGACCTCGCCGCCGGCCACGGCCACCGCCGCCTCCGGCACGCCCGCCGCACTGGGCCGGTCCACGCCGGTCCGGCTGCGCATCCCGGCGATCGGGGTCGACACCCCGCTGCTGCGGCTCGGCCTGGCCGCCGACGGCACGGTGCAGGTGCCGCCGGTCACCGCGCACGACCGGGCGGGCTGGTACCGGTACTCCCCCACGCCGGGACAGACCGGGCCGTCGGTGATCCTCGGCCATGTCACGGTCGGCGCGTACGGGGACGGGGTGTTCCGCCGGCTCGCGGAGCTGCGGCGGGGCGAGCAGGCCGTGGCGCGCCTGGAGAACGGCAGGTCGGCTGTGTTCACCGTGGACAAGGTGCGTACGGTCGCCAAGGCCGCGTTCCCGACCGAGGACGTGTACGGGGACGTGGACCGCCCGGAGCTGCGGCTGATCACCTGCGGCGGCCCGCGCGGCGGCGACGGCTACCTCGACAACGTGATCGTCTTCGCCACGCTGACCGGCACGGCCTCCTGACCCGCCGGAGCGGATGCGGGACCGGTGGAACGTACGCCACCGGTCCCGCATCCTCCCTGACGAGCCGGACGAGCTCCCCCCACGACCCTGGAGAACGTTGAAACGGTCCCGTGACACGGCGGCCTCCGAGCTGTTCGCCGCCCTGTACCCGCGCCTGGCCGGCTGGTGCCGCCGGCTGGTCGACGACGACGAGACGGCGCACGAGATCGCCTCGGAGGCCTTCACCCGGCTGTGGGCCCGGTGGGCGAAGGTGGAGGAGCCCCGCGGCTTCCTCTACGTCACCGCGGCCAACCTGGTCCGGGACCACTGGCGCAGGCTGGAGCGCGAGCGCCGTGCGGTGCGCCGGGCCGGCACGGAGGCCGCGATCCGCCCGCACGCCGAACCGGCGGATCCGTCGGTACGCCTGCTGGTGCAGTCGCTGCCCGAGCGGCTGCGGGTGCCGATCCTGCTGCACTACTACGCTGACATGCCGATCCGGGAGGTGTCCGAGCTGACCGGGCGCAAGGAGGGAACCGTCAAGGCCGATCTGCACGCGGCCCGAGAACTGCTCCGCGGTCATCTGAGGAGAAGCCTTGACCACACGCTTTGACGACGAGCCCGAGTTCGACGGCCCCGACGACCCCCTGACGGTCATCCTGCGGCCCCCGGCCGCCCGCCTGGGTCCGCCGCCGGGCCGCTACGAGGTGATCCGGCGCGCCGCGAGCCGTCGCCGCCTGGTCCGCGCGGCGGCCGGAGCGGGGGTGACCTGTGCCGTCGCCGTCTGCGTCACTCTGTCGCTGCATCTGACGGCCCCCGCGGCGCCCGTCTCTCCGCAGGTGCCCCTCGCCCCGCCGGCCGCCACCCCCACCGCCCCGCACCGCCCCTCGGAGTCCCCGGCGTCGGGGACTCCCAGTCCGCGCCCGAGCGTCACCCCGACCCGACGGGAGACCACACAGGGGCCTGCCCGGGGGGCGTCGACGGCCCCGTCGACGGCTCCCTCGACGGCCGTCCCGTCCGCGGCCCGGGACATCCCGCCCGAGGAACGGGCGAGCGCCGTCGCCACGGCGACCACCCGCTGAGCGCTCAGCTCGAAGTGCCGCGTCATGTCGTCGGTCGTCTGCAGCGCCGTCGTGGCGGATCGCGCAGTTCCCCGCACCCCTTCGGGGCGCAGCCGAGTCTGCCCGCCCTGCTTGCAGCGTCAACGCGGCGGCGGCCGGTGTCATCCGTCCGTGCCCCCGTCTTCCGGCGTACCGCCCGCTCCCCAAAGGCGCGGGTCAAGGCGCCACTCCGGCGGGTGCGGGGCGCGGCGGGAGTGACGGCCCGGATGGCCGAGGATGCGCCTCGGCGTTGGTGTGATGTTTCGTACGAGGCCGGAATGAAAGGCGTGGAACGGGCAACGCTCCGTTTCATGCTCCACGCGCGAACCCTCCGGCAGGTGACTCGATGACGACGGCGACCCAGGCCCCTCCGACCGCTCCGGCCGCCGCGCCACCCGCCCGCCCCCTGCCGTCCGCCCCCGCCCCCGCACTGCCCTCCCTGACCGGGCTGAGATGGATGGCCGCGCTGCTGGTCTTCGGGCTGCACGTGCACAACTTCCGCTATTTCGGCGGCACCGGCGGCCGCATCGTGTCCTGGGGGTTCGAGGCCGGTGCCTCGGGGGTGTCGTTCTTCTTCATCCTGTCCGGGTTCGTCCTGATGTGGTCGGCGCGGCCGGGCGACCGGGCGACGCGCTTCTGGTGGCGGCGGATCGCCCGGGTCTACCCGGTGCACCTGGTCACCGTCGCCCTCGCGCTGGTCATGGTCTGCACGCTGCCCCGCCAGCCGAGGCCGACCCTGCTGCAGGGCCTGGCCGACGTGTTCCTGGTGCACTCCTGGTGGCGGCCGTGGTGGCAGACGCTGGACCCGGTCAGCTGGTCGCTGGCCTGCGAGGCCTTCTTCTACGCCGCGTTCCCGCTGCTGGCGCTGCTGCTGCGCCGCCTGGGCGGGCGGGGCGCCACGGCGCTGGCCGCGCTGGCCGTGCTGACCGTGCTGGCGCTGGCCTGGACGGACGCGCACCACTGGTGGGCGCAGCCGATCAGCTCCTTCCCGGCGGCCCGGCTGCCCGAGTTCGTGCTGGGCGCGGCCACCGCCCGGCTCGTGCTGCTCGGCCGGTGGCGCGGGCCGGGTCTGGAGGCCTCGCTGGCGCTGGCGGTCATCGGCTACTTCCTGGTCCCCCAGGTGACCGACGAGTACGCGGCCACCGCGTGCACCATCACGGGCTTCGCGCTGCTCATCCCGGCGGCGGCCGTCGCGGACCTGCACGGGCTGCCCTCACTGTGGCGGCGCCGGTGGCTGGTCCGCCTCGGCGAGCTGTCGTTCGCCTTCTACATGGTCCATCTGCTGGTGCTGCGGGCGGGCACCCACCTGCTCGGCACCCGCCCGCGTTTCCCGCTGTTCACCGGCGCCACCGTCGCCGTCGCCGCGTTCGCCGTCGCGCTGGGCCTGGCCTGGCTCCTCTACGAGGGCGTGGAACGGCCCGCGCGACGGCTGCTGCTGCGCACGGCACGGCGGCGGACGGCCTGACCGGGCCCGGCCCGGACCGGCCGGACCTGCCCGGCTACGGGAACTGGACCACCTTGGACGGGGTCGTGCTGGTCCCCGAGGTCGGCGATCCGGTGGTGTTGACGACGTGGGCGTACTGGCCCATGCCGCCGAGGGAGATCACCAGCAGGTCGTGCATCTTGATCCCCGAACCAGTCGGCACCTGGAAGCCGTTGGACTGGACGATCGTCGGATCGGCCGTGTAGTTGCAGTAGCTGCCCAGGCCCCACGCCTCGTGGGTGGTCACGGTGTCGGCGACCTTGTAGGCCGCGTAGCCGACGACGCCGTCGTGGGTGATGGCGGCGGCGTTCGGGGCGTCGTACGCCTTCTCGTTCTGGAAGAAGATCGTGCGCCCGCGTTCGCCGTTCCAGTAGACGTCGTACTTGTTGAAGTGCTCGACGAACAGGCCGGTGGCGAGGACGTCGTTGCCGTTGACGCGCAGGCCGTAGTCGGCGCGGTTGGTGTCCCAGCCGACGCCGCTGCCGTGGTCGGCGCGCCAGAGCCAGGTGTGGTCGATGATGACGTTGTTGCTGTTGACCACGACCGAGTTGGTGGCGAGGCCGGGTCCGGCGCCGCCGATGCGGACGAACACGTCCTGCATGGAGGTGGGGTTGGCGGAGTGGTCGGCGGTGGAGCCGGGGTCGCCGATCCGCAGCAGGGTGTCGGAGTTGACGGTGCCCGCGTCGATGAGGAAGCCGGCGAGCTTGACGCCGTCGACGTCGGCGACGTGCATGGCGTCGACGCCGTTGTCCGGGACCAGGGTGGCGAGGCCGAGGCCGAGGACCACGGTGTTGGCGCGGGTGACGTTGATGGTCTGGTCGAGGTGGTAGATGCCCGGGGTGAAGAGGAGGTTGAGGCCCTGGGCGAGGGCCTGGTTGATGGTGGCGGCGGTGGCGCCGGGCTTGACGACGTAGAACTGGTCCAGCGGGATGGAGGTGCCCGCGTTCGCCGGCCAGGAGACTCCCCGGGCGTTGGTGCGCTTGGCCGGGACGAAGACCTTGTAGTCGTTGCCGTCGAGGTAGAGGAACGGCTTCTCGCGCGAGACCGGGGTGTTGTCCAGCGTGGTGTAGGAGCCGGTGGCGAAGTCGGTCGCGGGTGCGCCCTGGACGCCGGAGAAGGTCATGTTCCAGACGCCGTTGGTCCAGCCGCCGACCGAACTGTCGCGGGTGTACCACTGCTGCTGGGAGTACGGGCCGACGGTGCCGTCGATCTTCGAGTCGGCGATGTAGCCGCCGGAGGCCCAGCCGTAGCCGTTCGGGGCGAGGTTGAGGCCGCCCTTGACGTGGATGCGGCGGAAGGGGGCCGCCTGAGCCACGGCCCACCGGTCGGTGCCGTTCGACGGCGTGATGGCGAGGTTCTCCGCGGAACGCCAGAAGTTCTGGGTGGCGTTGCCGTTGAACCAGCCGGCGTCGACCGTGACGTCACCGTTGATCTGGGTGTCGTCGGGGTCGAGGCCCAGCCCGGAGATCGAGGTGTAGAAGCCGATCTGGGCGTTGATGCCGCTGTAGGTGCCCGGCTTGAGCAGGAACTGGTAGCGGCCGGTGCCGAACTGGGCCGACTCCTGCTGGGCGAAGACGGAGTCGAACTTGGCCTGGAGGTTCGGCGTGGACGGGTCGACGACGATCACGTTGGGGCCGAGGTCGCCGCCGCCCTGGACCGGGGGCGTGCCGGTGGTGGTGCCGAAGACCTGGAACTCCCAGAGCGAGTAGCCCCACTGGGTGGCGCGGTGCACGCCCAGCATCCGGACGTAGCGGCCCTGCCCGGAGACGGTGAGGGTGTCGGTGCCGCCGTCGCCGCCGGTCACGGACTGCAGGTCGGTCCAGTTGCTGCCGTCGGCGGAGATCTGGACCTTGTAGTCCTTGCCGTAGGCGGTCTCCCAGTTGAGGACCACCTGGCTGACCTGGGCGGTGGCGCCGAGGTCGACCTGGAGCCACTGGTCGTCGGTGAAGGCGGACGACCAGCGGGTGCCGGTGTTGCCGTCGACCGCGTTCACGGCGGTGGTCCCGGCGTTCTCCTCGGAGGAGGCGGTGGCCGTCTTCCCCTGCGACAGCGGGGCGTCGGCCGCATGGGCCGCCGGCGCGTGGGCGGCGGGCAGGGCAAGCAGCGCCGCCATGGCGGCGAGCACTACGCCCAAGGATCTCAGTCGTCTCATCAGCGGCTCCCTGAAGTGGACGTGGGGGCGCGGACAACGACCGCGACCCACGGCTTAGTTCAGGTTTTGATTTAAGTGGTGAGGCAACTGCGCGACAAGCCTTCGGGAGCGGATTTCTCAGCCGCCGCGGCCCCGCGGCAGGTCACCGGGACCGCCGCGGGACGAACGCCGGACGCCGTCAGAGGCCGCGCTGCGCGTACATGGCGGCGAGGTCGCCCGACAGGGCGCCCTTGGCCCAGCGGGTGATGTCGTCGGCGAGCACCTCGTGGGCGCCCGACTCGACACCGTCGAGGGCCGCCGCGGCGATGTCCTCGGGCTTCGCCTTCGGCCCGTCGGCGTGCGCGGCCATGTCGGTGTCCACGTAGCCCATGTGCAGGCCGGTGACGCCGATGCCGCGCGGCTTGAGCGCGAGGCGCAGGCTGTTGGTCTGCGACCAGAAGGCCGCCTTCGAGGCGCTGTAGGCGCCGCCCTCGGCGAGCCAGGACAGCACCGAGTGGACGTTCAGGACGTGGCCGCCGCCGTTGCGCTCGATGACCGGGACGAAGTCGCGGGCGAGCAGCAGCGGGCCGTAGAAGTTGATCTCGAACTCGCGGCGGATGTCGTCGAGCGGCGAGGTCAGGAACTGGGTGCCGAGGGCGATCCCGGCGTTGTTGACCAGGACCGTGACGTCCTGCGCCTGCTCGACGACGGCGGCCACGGAGGCGGGGTCGGTGACCTCCAGGGGCAGCGCCACCGCGTCGGGGTGGGTGACGGAGCGCGGGTCGCGGGCGGTGGCGTAGACCTTGCCGGCGCCGCGCGCGTACAACTCCTCCACCAGTGCCTTTCCGACGCCGCGGCTGCCGCCGGTGACGAGGACGACGGAATCCTTGATCGCGGTCATGACACTCACGCTCCAGACGTGCACAGAGATCGGAAACCGATCGGTTCCCTCGGTTCCCGGCCATAGTAAACCGATCGGTTTCCATCTTCAATCGCCGGGGGTGCCACCGGGCCGTTGCCCGGAGCGGATGTCCTTACGGGCAGGGCTGGTTACTCGATCCAGTTCCTTGCGTCCGACCTCTGGCTACGGACTCCTACCGGGCGGTATACAGACCCCCGACACACGCGTGCGGGCCGCCCGTCGGGACCGGTTCCGTACGCGTCCTGGTTCCAGGGGGGATCTGCATGGCGTACGGCATCCCGTCCGACGGTTCGGCGAGACGGCACCGGCGGAGGGCCACCGTGGCGGCGGCGCTGGGCGGCTGCGCCCTGGTGGCCGCGTCCACGGCACCGGCCGCGGCGCACGGCGGCGGCCACGGCTCCGGCCACGACCGCGGCACCGGCTATGTGGCGCTCGGCGACTCCTACACCGCGGGCCCGCTCATCCCGACGCAGGTCGACGCGAACTGCGCCCGGTCCGACCACAACTACCCGTCACTGGTGGCGGCCGCCCGGCACGTGAGCGCCTTCAAGGACGTGAGCTGCAGCGGCGCGACCACCGCCGAGATGTGGAAGGCACAGGGCACCAACGGCCCCCAGCTCGACGCCGTGCAGCGGAGCACCGACCTGGTGACCGTCCAGATCGGCGGCAACGACGTCGGGTTCAGCTCGATCATCGGCACCTGCGCGGCCCTCAGCTCCAAGGACCTGACGGGCAACCCCTGCCAGCAGTACTACAACGCGTCCGGCACCGACCAGCTGACGGTCAGGATCGCGCAGACCGCGCCCAAGGTCGACAAGGTGCTGCGGGCGATCCGCGCCCGCGCCCCGCACGCCCGGATCCTGGTCGTCGGCTACCCCGACCTGCTGCCCGACGACGGCAGCGGCTGCTACCCGACGGTGCCGTTCGCGGCCAAGGACTTCCCCTACCTCCGCGACACCGGCAAGCGGCTGAACCTCATGCTGCGCCTGGTCGCCGCCTGGAACGGTGCCCGGTACGTGGACACCTACGGCCCGACCGTCGGCCACGACATGTGCAAGGCGCCCGCCGACCGCTGGATCGAGCCCCTGCAGCCGACCTCGCCGGCGGCCCCGGCCCACCCCAACGCGAAGGGCGAGGCGGCCATGGCGCAGGCGGTGCTCGACCGGCTGGAGCGGCGCCACTGAGCGCTCCGCCGGGACTGCCGCGAACTCCCGGACTCCCCGGTGGGCTCCTGAGCGGCCCCGGCGCCCCGACACCGCGGGCCGTACGGCCCCACAGGAGGGACCGCGGAGCGGTTCGCGATAGGTTGACCTGCATGAGCGACAACGTTTATTTCGACATCTCGATCAACAACGAGCCGGCCGGCCGGATCGTGTTCAGCCTGTTCGACAAGGTGGTGCCCGACACGGCCCGCAACTTCCGTGAGCTCGCCACCGGGCAGCACGGCTTCGGGTACGCCGGTTCCGGCTTCCACCGGATCATCCCCCAGTTCATGCTCCAGGGCGGTGACTTCACCCGCGGTGACGGCACCGGCGGCAAGAGCATCTACGGCGAGAAGTTCAAGGACGAGAACTTCGAGCTCAAGCACGACCGCCCGTACCTGCTGAGCATGGCCAACGCGGGCAAGAACACCAACGGCTCGCAGTTCTTCGTCACCACCGTCGTGACGTCGTGGCTGGACGGCAAGCACGTCGTCTTCGGTGAGGTCGTCGAGGGCCAGGACATCGTCGACAGGATCGAGGGCTACGGCTCCCAGAGCGGCGCTCCCAAGGCCAAGGTCGAGATCACGGCGAGCGGCACGGTCTGATCCCGGACCGGCGTCCTTCCACGGGGGGACCGGGCGGCTCGCCCGGTCCCCCCGTGCCGTCGGTCACCGCGGGCCGCGCTCGCGCCGCGGTTCCGCCTGCGGCGGGGACCGCCCGGCCGGGGAGCCGTGCGCGGTGAGGTGCTCCAGAACCTCGGCGAGTTCCTTGCAGGCCTCCTCGACGGAGCGCCGGGTGTTGTGCTGCTCGGTGATGACGGCGGACAGGAGCAGTGCGGTCAGCGCCAGCGAGCCGTTGAACAGCTGCAGCTTCAGCATCACCTGCACCGGGGAGAGCCGGGCGAACGCGCCGACGCCGTCCCTCGCGGCGATCGCCGCCATGACCGACGTGAACAGGGCGCACAGCATGCTCCCCGCCAGCCGGAACCGCAGCGCGGCCCAGATCACCACCGGGTAGACGAGGAACAGCGCGCTCATGGTGCTGTGCGTGGCCACCGTGACCAGGACGACCGTGACGGCCGCGAGGGCCAGCGCCTCCTTCCAACGGGCCGCGGACGGGGGCCGGCGGGCCTCCCACAGCACCAGCAGGACCGGGGTGACGATCAGTACGCCCATCGCGTCCCCCACCCACCACGCCAGCCAGATCGACCAGAAGTGGCTCGCGGCGAGCTTGCCGACGAGGAGCAGGGCGACCACGTCGACGGTGGAGCTGACCAGCATGGCGGCGAGCGCCCCGAGGAACACCAGGGCGAGGCCGTCCCGCAGCCTGCCCAGGTCGGTGCGGAAGCCGGCCCGGCGCAGCATCACGCAGGCGCAGACCGGTCCCGCCGTGTTGCCGACGATGATGCCCACGACGTCGAGCCCGGGCGGGCCGAGCGACAGCACGAGGAGGAAGGCGCCCAGCGAGACGCCCGGCCAGCAGCCCAGGCCGAAGACCAGCAGACAGGCCAGCGCCACGCCGGTCGACGGATAGACCGGGGTGAAGACGGCACCCTGGACGGTGAGCCGGCACAGCAGACCGAGCCGTCCCGCCGCGAAGTAGCAGGTGGCTACCGCCAGCGTCCGGAGGGCGAGGACGGCCGGCCGGCGCAGCTCCCGGTAACCCACCACACCAGACATCACACACCGAGGCGGCCGCCTCGGCGAGGCGGGAAGCACGCGCACCCGGCCCGGCGGACGCCCTCCGGTGCCCGGAGGCTACGGCCGGACGTCGTCCGGGTCGTCGTGGCCGAGGACCAGCACGGCCGCGTCGTCCTCGTGGCCCACCCGTTCCGCGCCCTTGATCACGGCGGCGGCCAGGGACTGCGCCTCCAGGCCGGCGACGGCGGCGACTCCCGCGAGCCGCACCACCTGGTCGAGCCCCTCCTCGATGGGCATCGACGGCCCCTCCACCACCCCGTCCGTGAGCAGCACGACCATGCCGCCGGTGGTGAGCCGGTGACGGGCCACGGGGTACTCGATGCCCGGTCCGATGCCCAGCGGCGGGCCGCCCTCGTCCTCCCCGAGGCCGGACTTTCCGTCGGCGGTGGCCCACACGAACGGGACGTGGCCGGCCCGGGCGCTCTCCAGCAGCCCGGTCTCCGGGTCGAGCCGCATGAAGGTGCAGGTCGCGAAGAGGTCGCTGCCCAGGGACACCAGGAGGTCGTTGGTACGGGCGAGCAGTTCGCCGGGCCCGCCGGTCACCGTGGCGAGCGCCCGCAAGGCCGCCCGGACCTGGCCCATGAAGGCGGCCGCCTCGATGTTGTGCCCCTGGACGTCGCCGATGGACAGGCCGATACGGCCGTCGGGCAGGGTGAAGGCGTCGTACCAGTCGCCGCCCACGTTGAGTCCGAAGCAGGCGGGCGCGTACCGGACGGCCAGGTGGAAGCGGGGGGTGTCGGGCAGGTCCCGGGGCAGCATGCCGCGCTGGAGGGCGACGGCCAGCTCCACCTGGGAGCGCTGGTACTCGGCCCGCTCGCGTGCCTGGGCGGTGAGCGACCTCAGTCTGGCCAGCAGCTCGTCGTCGTCCGTTGCGCGCTTGCGGGGCATGGATCACTCCGGCCGAGGCTTCATCCTTACCAGGGCAAACCCCTAGGTTTTTACCTTTACAGGATCATAGTGCGAACGGTGGGCGAGCGGACGCCGCGGCGGCGGCCGGGCACGGCCGGACGCCGCCGGACGGGTCGGTTCACCCCTCGCGCATACCGTCCGGGCGGCGGGACGCCCGGAGTGTGCCGACCGTCTTGAGCAGCCGGTCCGCCGGGTCGCGCAGCCGGGGATGGGCGAGGACGGTGTTCCGCAGCCCGCGGACCGGCCGGCGCCACAGGCGGTGCGCCGCGGCCACCGGATGGGCGCGGGTGGCGAAGCCCTCGCCGACCCGCAGTTCGCGGGTCTTGAGCCAGTCCTTGTACTCCTTGTCGCCGCGCCCCAGGTCGACGAGGGTGACACCGCCACGGGCCGCCGCCTCCGCGGTGCGCAGATGCATCATCAGCCCCGGTGAGTAGTAGTGCAGGTCGGGGTCGTAGGCGGTGAACCAGGCGGCCAGTACGGTGGCCGAGCGCGGGCCGAAGTGCGCGGCCACCGGCCGGTCGCCGGCGTAGAGCACGGAGAGCACTCCGGTGAAGTGCTCCTCGCGGACGTGGAAGAGGTGGTCCACGAGGTCGACGATCCACGGGCGGGCGAAGCGGTCCATGCGGCCGGTCCGCCGGTACTGGGCGGACTTCCAGCGCATCAGGGTGCGCAGCGCCGCGGGGTCGCGCTCGTCGGGCTCGAAGCGCAGGTCGCCGATGTCGCGGCCGAGGCGCCGCTCCTTTTTCAGGGTGGTCTTCGCCAGGCCGGGGTAGGTGGCGCGCAGCCACTCGGGGTAGCCGCCGTCGCCGGGCTTCACGTCGATCACCGGCGAGGCGAAGGTGCCGGTCAAATGGGGGGCGAAAGGTCTCTGCTCGGCGACCAGGTGGTCGAACTCGAAGATGGACATCCCGCAGGCGCTCAGCACTTCCTGGGCGTCCCAGCCCACTCCGGGCCGGTGCACCAGCGCCTGGCAGTCGGAGAGGCCGAGGCCGACGGCCCGGCCGACGCCGAGGGCGTTGCGCTCGTACGGGAGGAAGCCGACGGGTTCCCCGCCCTCGCGCAGGACCGCCACCCGGACGCCGGCCCGGTGCTTGCCGACGCCGATCGTGAACTCCGGGGCCAGAAAAGGGTTTGCGTACTCCGGCGACTCGTCCATCGCGTGGTGCCAGGCCCGGCGGAGCGGCTCGGTCAGCTCGCCGGGTCTGTGGATCGTGATGTCCACCTCAGATCAACCGCCCCTCGGCCGACGAGGTGTGTGAAGCATGACTGCACTGGCCTCTGGATCGCATGGGCGACCGCTCCCCCCATAACGCGTGTTCCGCGTTCTGCCGTTTCTACGAACAGCTCCTGTTCCCCGCTGTACACCTTCGTTCCGGGACCGGCGACGGGGTCGCCGGTCCGGAGGTGTCGCTCAAACGTCGCGAAACAGTACGCACGCTGTCAAGGGTGCCACTGTCGGGGCAGGTTGGGGGTGGGTGACTCGGACTTTCCCGGCCCTTTCCGTCGGTTCGCCGCCGGATCGCCGTCCGGCGGGCGCCGTCAGGTCGCCGTCGCCGCGGCCGCCGCACGGCCCGCCGCGCGGCCGGAGAAGAGGCAGCCGCCGAGGAAGGTGCCCTCCAGCGAGCGGTAGCCGTGCACCCCGCCGCCGCCGAAGCCGGCGACCTCACCGGCCGCGTACAGGCCGGGGACCGGCGAGCCGCCGCTGTCCAGGACGCGTCCGGAGAGGTCGGTCTGGAGGCCGCCGAGGGTCTTGCGGGTGAGGATGTTCAGCCGGACGGCGATCAGCGGGCCGGCGCTGCTGTCCAGGATCTTGTGGATCGGCGCGGTGCGGCTGAGCGAGTCGCCGATGTAGCTGAGGGCGTTGCGGATGCCCTGGACCTGGACGTCCTTGGAGTACGGGTTGTCGATCTCCCGGTCGCGGGCCTCGATCTGCCGTTTCAGGTCGGCGAGGTCGATGAGGTTGTCGCCGGTCAGCTTGTTCATGCCGGTGACGAGGTCGGTGAGGTTGTCGGCGACCACGAAGTCGGCGCCGTTGTTCTTGAACTTCTCGATGGGCTCCGGGGTCTGCCAGATCCGGGAGAGCAGCTGCCAGACGTTCTTGTTGGTCAGGTCGGGGTTCTGCTCGGAGCCGGAGAGCGCGAACTCCTTGGCGATGATCTTCTGGGTGGTGACGAACCACGAGTAGTCGTAGCCGGAGGCGGTGATCGACCCGAGGGTGTGCAGGGTGTCGTAGCCGGGGATGTCGGGCGTGCCGAAGCGGCGGCCCTTGGCGTCGAACCACATGGAGGACGGGCCGGGCAGGATGCGGATGCCGTGGTTGGGCCAGATCGGGGCGTAGTTGCGCAGGCCCTCGGTGTAGTGCCACATCCGGTCGGGGTTGACGATCCGGCCGCCCGCCTGTGCGGTGATGCCGAGCATCCGGCCGTCCACGTGCGCGGGCACGCCGGTCACCATGAACTTGGGCGGGGTGCCGAGCCGGGCAGGCCAGTTCTGCCGTACCAGGTCGTGGTTGGCGCCGATGCCGCCCGAGGTGACCACGACGACCGGGGCCCGCAGCTCGAAGTCGCCCACGACGGTACGGCTGCTGGGCGTGCCGCGGGCCGCGCTGCTGGGCTCCAGGACCGCGCCGCGCACCCCGGTCACCGCCCCGCCGGTCGTCACCAGCTCGTCGACCCGGTACCGGAACTTGAAGGTCACCTTGCCGGCGGCGACGGCCGCGCGGACCTTCTTCTCGAAGGGTTCGACGACGGCCGGGCCGGTGCCCCAGGTCACGTGGAAGCGGGGCACGGAGTTGCCGTGGCCGTCGGCGAGGCCGCCGCCGCGCTCGGCCCAGCCCACGATCGGGAACCACTGCACACCCAGCCCGGAGAGCCAGGACCGCTTCTCGCCGGAGGCGAAGTCCACATACGACTCGGCCCACTTGTAGGCCCAGTGGTCCTGGCCGTCCGGGTCCTCGACGCCCCGGTCGAATCCGGCCGTGCCGAGCCAGTCCTGCCAGGCGAGGTCGTGGGAGTCCTTCACGCCCATCAGCCGCTGTTCGTCGGAGTCGACGAAGAACAGCCCGCCGAAGGACCAGAAGGCCTGGCCGCCGAGGCTCGCCTCCGGCTCCTGGTCGAGCAGCAGCACCTTGCGGCCGGCGGCGGCGAGTTCGGCCGTGGCGACCAGGCCGGCGAGACCGTGGCCGACGACGATCGCGTCCGCGTCCTGCGACTCGGCGGCGAACGCCCCGGCCTGGCCGAGAGTCATGCCGGCGAGCGCGCCGCCGGCCACCGTCAGCACCTGGCGGCGGGTGAACCGGGACGACTGCTCGGCGCCTTCGGGCGCGGCTGCGCCTGCTCTGGGATTCTCCATGGGGGGTTGCCTTCCGTACGGATGCGGGCGGTGCGGGAGACACGACGGGGACTGCCGGGGACGGCAGGGTGTTACCGACGGTAGCCCATGGTGGGAGCGGCGACCAGAGTCGTGCGCGACCGGATCGCGGGCGAACTGCCGCACAGGCGCGCCGAGTTGGGCCGCGCGGCGACCAGCTCCGCCCGACCCTGCCGCGATCGAGTGTTTCCTATAGGATTTTCTTCCGATTCCTCCCCTCTCGCGACACGGGAATCGCCATCTGTCGAATCAACCCAGATGGAAACGGTTCTTGTCGCAGACCTTGACGCGCACACCCGCCTGTCCCACGATCACCGCATCGATTTCCTATCTGATCCGGAAGGGGTGGGCGATGCAGTTCCCGACCAGATCCGTCCTGTCCGGGGTTCTCGCGGCGACACTGCTCGCTGCCGGGACCGCGGCCTGCACCTACCGCAACGCACCCGCACCCGCCGCCGGGCAGGCCCCGGCGGCCGGACACACCGGCGACGGCGCCGACCTGGCCGACGGGTCGGGGACCAGGGTGGCCCTGGTGCCCGGCGGCGCCCACCCGTACTTCCAGCCGTGGAAGGCCGCGGGGGCCGCCGCGAAGAAGGCCTACGGCCTCGGCGACGTCACCTTCGACGAGACGGCGGAGTGGGACCAGCAGAAGCAGAACAACCTGCTGTCCACGCTGGCGGCCCGCGGCTACAACGCCTTCGGGGTGTTCGGGGTCTCCCCCACCGACATCAACACGACCTTCGCCGACCTCAGGTCGCAGGGCTTCCCGGTGGCGTCCCTCGGCTCCTGCCCGGCCGGCGACGAGGACGAGGCCGACTTCTGCCTCTCCACGGACGTCGGACTCGCCGCCTACAGGGCCGCGAAGGCCGCCATCACGGCCATGGGCGGCAAGGGCACGCTGGTCCATCTGACCGGCAACAACGTCGACGCCAACACCCAGTTGCGGATCAAGGGCGTGGCCCGGGCCGTCAAGGAGTCCGGCGGCAGGGTGAAGCTCCTGCAGACCGTCACCGACATCGACACGGATCTGCAGACCGCCCAGAAGGCGGTGTCCGACCTCATGGCGGCCAAGGGCGGCCAGATCACCGGCATCGTCGCCACCGCCTACAACCCGGCCGTCGCCGCGGCCGACGCCGTGAAGTCGTCCGGCTCGAAGGCGAAGGTCGTCGCCATCGACGACGACGCCAAGATCCTGAGCGGCATCAGGCAGGGCACGGTCACGGCGACCGTCGTGCAGAACCCCACCGGCCAGGCCGAGATCGGCACCTGGGCGCTCGCGCTGCTCCAGACGAAGCAGTGCACCATGCGCGACCCCGGGGTGGCGGTCGACTCCGGCTCGTTCGTCGTCACCAAGGCGAACGTCGCCGACTACGACGCGGCGCGGCAGCAGAAGACCCGGCAGCTGAAGACGGCGTTCGCCGACAAGTACCTCTCGTGCGGCTGACCGCCTCGAAGGACCCCGAAGAGCCCTGAGAACCCTGAGAGCCCTGAGAACCCTCGGCACCCGAAGAAAAGCCCTCAGCGCCCGAAAGAGAACGGACATCGATGACCATCATCACGACCGCGGCCGCCCGGCTGGTCGACATCGCCGTCGAGACGGACCGCACCGACGCGGTGCAGTCCTTCGTCAAGCAGGAGACGATCCTGGTCGACCTGACGACGGCGGACGGTCTCGCGGGCACCGGCTACGCGTACACGATCGGCACCGGCGGCACCTCCGTCCTGGCCCTGCTGCGGGACCATCTGCTGCCCGCCCTCGTCGGGCAGGACGCCCGCAACGTCGAGGCGCTGTGGCAGCGGCTGTTCGCCCTGACCCGGGCGACCACCACCGGCGCCATCACCTCCCTCGCCCTCGCCGCCGTGGACACCGCCCTGTGGGACGTGCGCTGCAGGCGGGCCGGGGAACCGCTGTGGCGGCTGGCCGGCGGGCACCGCCGGGAGGTGCCGGTCTACGACACCGAGGGCGGCTGGCTCCACCTGAGCACCGAGGATCTGGTCAAGGGCGCCCTGCGGGCCCAGCAGGCGGGCTGGGCCGGCGTCAAGATCAAGGTGGGCAGGCCGCATCCCGCCGAGGACGCCGAGCGGCTGCGCGCGGTACGCGAGGCGGTCGGGCCCACGCTGCACGTCATGACCGACGCCAACCAGTCCCAGACCGCGTCCTCGGTGCTCCGGCTCGCGGCCGCGCTGGAGCCGTACGACCCGTACTGGCTGGAGGAGCCGCTGCCCGCGGACGACATCAGCGGCCACGCCCGGCTGGCACGGGCGACCCGGATCCCGGTGGCGGTCGGCGAGTCCATGTACTCGCTGATGCAGTTCCGCAGCTACCTGGAGACGGGTGCCGCCTCCGTCGTGCAGGTCGACGCGGCCCGGATCGGCGGCATCACCCCGTGGCTGAAGGTCGCGCACCTGGCGGAGAGCCACAACGTGGCGGTCTGCCCGCACTTCCTGATGGAACTGCACGTCAGCCTCGCCGCCGCGGTGCCCAACGGCAGCTTCGTCGAGTACATCCCGCAGCTGCGGGCCGTGACCCGGACCGAGCTGGCCATCCGCGAGGGTCTCGCCGTGGCCCCGGACGAGCCGGGTATCGGCATCGACTGGGACCAGGACGCGCTCGACGACCGGAGGGTGGCATGACCGCCTCCGTCAGTCCCCCGGACACCGTCCCGGAGGCGAAGACGGCCGGTCACCGGATGCCGTTCTGGGTCAACCAGCGGCTCGGTCTGCTGGTCCTGGTCATCGCCCTGAGCGTCCTGTTCGGCGCGCTGCGGCCCGCCTTCCTCGACCAGCGTCTGGTGCTCTTCCCACTGCTGCGGGACGTGGCCACGCTGACCGTGGTGGCGCTCGCCCAGACGGTCGCCCTGTCCGTGGGGCACATGAACCTCGCGGTCGGCCGGATGGCGGCCTTCGGCGCCATGTTCGCGGGCCTGGGGTACGACAGGCTGCAGCTGCCCATGCAGCTGGGCCTGTTGCTGTGCCTGGCCGCGGGCGCGGCGATCGGCGCGGTCACCGGCTGGCTGATCGCCCGTACCGGGGTGAGCTCCTTCGTCGTCACACTGGCGATGGACTTCGCCCTGCTGGGCCTGGTCTCCCTCATGTACTCGGCCCTCACCGAGGACGCCGCCTTCACCAGCCGCCCGGCCGGCATCGACGCCCTGCGGTCCTATTCGCTGGCCGACATCTGCGTGGGCCCGGTCTGCGGCTCGCCGGCCGTCCCGCAGCTGGCCCAGTTCACCGTGCTCGCCATGCTCGGCCTCGGCTTCCTGTACGGCTGCACCCGCGTCGGCAGGGAGCTGCTCCTCACGGGGGCGAACCCGGCCGCCGCCGAGCTGTCCGGCATCCCCACCGGACGCCGGATCCTGCTCGCCCACACCCTCTCCGGGCTGCTCGCGGCGCTCGCCGGGTTCATGGCCGCGGCCGGCACCGGTACGTTCCGCGCCTCCATCGGCGACGACTTCATGCTGCCGTCCTTCCTCGGCGCGGTGCTCGGCGGCACCCTGCTCACCGGCGGGGTGGTGTCCGTGCTGGGCACGCTACTCGGCACCGCACTGGTGGGCGTGATCCGCAAGGGGCTCGACCTGCTCGGCGTCGGCCTGGAGAGCCTGAACATCTACCTCGGCTGCATCCTGCTGCTCGCCCTGTCGGCCGACCGGATCCGCACCGTGGTGTCCTATCGCAAGGTGGTGCGCTCCACATGAACGGCATGAACCCCATGAACCACATGAGCCGGACGAGCACGATCCGCGACCCGCAGAGCCGGGCCGCCGCGGCGCTGCACCGGTTCTCCCGTACGACGGCGGCCATGCTGCTGGTGGTCGTCGTGGCAGGGGCGGTGGTGCTGGAGGTGGCGTCGTCGGGCTCCTTCTTCGAGGGCGCCTCGGTGCGGGTCTTCCTCCAGTACCTGGCCACCCCGGTCCTCATCGGCCTCGCCCAGATGGTGGCGCTCTGCGTGGGCCAGCTCAATCTCGCGGTCGGCGCCCTGGGCGGCTTCACCGCCTGCCTGACGGGCGTCCTGATGGCCGACCACGGGGTGCCCGCCCCGGTCGCCGTGCTCGCGGGACTGCTGACCGCGACCGCCGTCGGCCTGGTGACCGGTGTCGTCATCGTGGCCACGCAGATCAACGGCTTCATCGTCACCCTCGCCACGATGACGATCCTCCTGGGCGCGCAGTACCGGCTCGTCGGCACCCGGACCGTCGACGGCTACTCGTCCACGCTGCGCGACCTGGGCACGGCGGCACCGCTGGACGTCCCGCTCGTCTTCGTCACGGCGGTCGTGGCGGCGGTCCTGCTGGCGGCGTTCATGTACCGCACGGTCGCGGGACGGCGACTGCTCGCCGCGGGCGGCAACCCGCTGGCCGCCCGGCTGTCGGGCATCTCGACCGACCGGCAGATCGTGGCCGCGCACACCCTGTCCGGGCTGCTGGTCGGGGTGGCTGCGGTGACGGCGACCGCCTCGCTGCCGGGCGTGAACCGCAGCGTCGGCGGCGACTGGCTGCTGCCGAGCTTCGCCGCGCCGATCATCGGCGGGGTCGCCCTCACCGGGGGTTCCATCGCGGTGTTCGGGACCGTGCTCGCGGCCTTCGTGACCCGGCTCATCGACGCGGCCCGCGCCCAGTTCTCGCTGGACCCGAGCTGGGTGAACCTGCTGATCGGCCTGGTCGTCCTCGGCACGGTCGCCGGCGGGCACCTGCACCGGACGCGGCTGGCGCAGGCCGCCGCCACGCCGTCACCACAGCCGGGAGCCGCCCGATGAGCACGGTCCTCCTCGAATGCCACGACCTGGTGAAGGTCTTCCCCGGGGTCCGCGCCCTGGACGGCGTGGAGCTGCGGCTGACCGCCGGCAGTGTGCACGCGCTCCTCGGTGAGAACGGCGCCGGCAAGTCCACCCTCATCAAGGTCCTGACCGGGGTGCACTCCCCCGACGGCGGCACCCTCGCCTGGTGCGGTGAACCGGTCCGGCTGCGCTCTCCCCTTGAGGCGACGCGGACCGGCATCGGCGTCGTCCACCAGGAACGCAACCTCGTCCCGGGCTTCTCGGTGGCCGAGAACATCACTCTGCAGAAGCCGCCCGCGCGCCGGGGACTGGTCGACCACGCCGCCATGACCGCACCGGCCGTCGCCTGCCTGACCGAGCTGGGTGTCGACCTCGACCCGGCCCGGCCGGTGCGTGAACTGTCCGTCGCCCAGCAGCAGTTGGTGGAGATCGCCAAGGCCCTGTACACCGAGAGCCGGGTGCTGCTGCTGGACGAGCCCACCGCGTCGCTCTCCCCGGAGGAGACGGAGCGGCTGTTCGAGGCGGTCCGGCGGCTCACCGGGCGCGGCGCCTGTGTCGTCTTCGTCAGCCACAAGCTGGAGGAGGTCTTCGCCCTCTGCGACACCGTCACCGTGCTGCGGGACGGGAAGTCGGTGCTGGAGTCCGCGCCGCTTGCCGACCACTCGCACGACGACATCGTGAGCCTGATGGTGGGCCGCGCCCACGCGGCCGCCGAGATGCGCCCGCGCACGGTCGACCGGTCCGCGGCGCCGGTGCTGGAGCTGGACGGGGTCGCCACGGCCGGCGGGCACCGGGACATCGGTCTGGCCGTGCGTCCCGGGGAGATCGTCGGCCTGTACGGGCTGGTCGGCGCCGGGCGCAGCGAGCTGGTCAAGGCGGTGCTCGGCCTGGACCGCATCACCGCGGGCGAGGTCCGGGTGCACGGCAGGCCGGTCCGGATCGGCTCGCCCCGCCAGGCTCTGCACGAGTTCGGCATCGGCTACGTGACCGAGAACCGCAAGGAGGAGGGCGTCTTCCTGGAGCAGCCGATCGTCCGCAACATCACGGTGACGGTGTGGAAGCGGCTGGCCAGGGCGCTCGGGTTCGTTCCGGCGGGTGAGGAGCGCGCAGTGGCCCAGGACCTCGTCGACCGGCTCGGCATCAGGATCACCGGGCTCGCGCAGAACGCCGGTGAGCTCTCCGGCGGCAACCAGCAGAAGGTCAGCCTCGCCAAGTGGCTGGCCGCCGACACCCGGTTGCTGGTCGTGGACGAGCCGACGGTGGGCGTCGACGTCCGTACCAAACGCGCCTTCCACGAACTCATCCGGGACCTGGCCGACGGCGGGCTGCCCATCCTGCTGATCAGCAGCGACCTCGCGGAGACGGTCACCCTCGCCGACCGGATCGTGGTCATGACCGACCACCGCGTCCGCGGCGAGGTCGACAACGACCGGGACTACGACCGGATGAGCGGTCGCATCATCCGCCTGATCCACGACCGCGACGCGGTGCGCCCGTGAGGCGGACGGTCCGGCCGGGCCCGGGCGAGTGGTGGGCGACCGCGGAACAGGTGTTCCTCACGGCGTAGCCGGCCCGGCGACGCCGCCGCCGACCTCGCC
Organism: Streptomyces sp. NPDC090499; assembly: GCF_044769305.1. Classification (NCBI taxonomy): domain Bacteria; kingdom Bacillati; phylum Actinomycetota; class Actinomycetes; order Kitasatosporales; family Streptomycetaceae; genus Streptomyces; species Streptomyces sp. NPDC090499. The sequence goes on along the minus strand of NZ_JBIVXP010000008.1, from coordinate 381,308 downwards.
GCGCTCCTCGCTGCCGCCATCCTCGCCGCCGTCGTCCTGGAGTTGGCGTTCCATGCTGCGGGTGAGGTGCTCGGTCATCGCCTCGGCCGCGCGATCGGGGTTGCGGCGGAGCACGGCCCGGACGATCCGGTCGTGCTCGGCGACGGTCGGGCCGCCGGCGCCGACGACGTCGCCGAGCCGGAAGATGTGCAGGTGCGCGTGGAGGCGCTGCACGGCATCCGCGAGGAGCGGCCGGTGCGCGGCCTGTCCGATCGCCTCGTGGAAGCGCTGGTCGAGGGCGGCGAAGTCACGGTAGGACGCGTACCGTCCGTCGGGGCTGGGCTGGTCCTGCATCTCCTCCACGATCCGTTCCAGACCGTCGAGTTGCTCCTCGGTGGCGTTGGCCGCGGCCAGGGCGGCGGCCCGCGGTTCCAGCAGCAGCCGCATCTCGTAGAGCTCCGCGAGGCCCTGACGGGTCAGCAGCTCCGTGGCCCGGTACCCGGACAGGGCGCGCTTGACCACGAGGCCGTCGGACTCCAGCCGGGCCAGCGCCTCCCGGACCGGGGTGGGCGAGACGCCGAGGGTGCGGGAGAGCGCGTCGATGCCGACGCGGGCGCCGGGGGCGATCTCGTGGTCCATGACCATCGCCTTGATGCTCTCGTACACGCTGTCCGACAGCGCCTGCCGGACGGGGGGCGGCTCGCCGGGTCCGTCGCCGTCGCCCGGGACCGCGGCCGCGGAAGAGCTGTGCGGCGGCATCCCGGCTCCTCCTTCTCAAGGCCTGCGTGTGGCCCACAGTTTACCCGTGCTACCGCGCCGAGCGGCCCGGAAGTCCTGATCAGGGGGTCGTCGCCCGCCGAGTCGAACCGGCGGGAACGGCTCCGCCCCGGTCTCGCGGAACGCCCCCGTCGGCTCGCACTGGCGTGCTATCACCGGTGCCATGGAGACCGTGGCGACCGAGCCCGTAACCCCGTCCACCCCGCGGCCCGTACGGCTGCCGACGATGGTGCAGGGGTGGCACCAACTGACCTTTCTGCACTGGCCGGTGGCGCCGGAGAAGGTGGCGGGGCTGCTGCCCGCCGGCACCCGGCCGGACACCCTGGACGGGGTCACCTACGTCGGGCTCGTCCCGTTCCTGATGCGGGGCACGGGCTTCGGGCCGGGGCCGGGACTGCCGTATCTGGGCACCTTCTGCGAGACGAACGTACGGCTGTACTCGGTGGACGGGCAGGGCCGGCGCGCGGTGGTGTTCAGGTCCCTGGACGCGACCCGGCTGCTCCCGGTGCTGGTGGGCCGGCTGGGGTTCCGGCTGCCGTACGTCTGGTCCGCGATGCGGCTGCGCCGCGAGGGCGATGTGATCACCTACACCTGCCGGCGGCGGCGCCCGGCGGCCGTGAGCCGGGCGGTCGTGCGGATCGGGGCGCCGGTCACCGAGCCCTCGCCGCTGGAGCACTTCCTGACCGCGCGCTGGGGGTTGCACGTGACCTGGCACGGCCGCACCGCGCACCTGCCGAACGAGCACGCGCCCTGGCCGCTGCACCGCGCGGAACTCCTCGATCTGGACGACGAGTTGGTGGAGGCGGCCGGCCTGCCGGCGATGGACGGACCGCCGGTCAGCGTGCTCTGGTCGCCCGGCGTGAAGGTGCGGTTCGGGACGCTGGAGCCGCTCCGCCCCGAGAGGTAAAGAAATCGTATGGTCTAGTCCAAAGTGAGCTCTGGTCCAGTCCAATTCATTGACGTGACCGCGACATCTGCGGAAGCTGGGGCCCACCCCACACCTCCCCGGCCCCCTGGAGGCACCAGTGAGACCCCTTCGCGCATGTCTGGGCGCGGCGGCCGCCGTCACCCTCGCCGCCGCCGGCACCACGGCGCTCGTCGCGAGCAACGCCTCGGGCGCGACCACCGCGCTGAGCAACCGGTGGTACGCCGCCGCCCCCTACCTGATGCCGCTGGACAACAACCCGCCGGACGCGGCGGCCATCATGGACGCCAGCGGCCTCAAGGCCTTCCAGCTGGCGTTCGTCCTGGCCCCCAACGGCGGCGGCTGCTCGCCCACCTGGGGCGGCACCGCGGCGGTCTCCTCGGACACCGCCGTCCAGTCGGTGATCAACACGATCCGGGCCAAGGGCGGTGACGTCTCCGTCTCCATCGGCGGCTACGGCGGCACCAAGCTGGGGCAGACCTGCGCGGACGCGGCCTCCACCGCGGCGGCCTACCAGCAGGTCATCACCAAGTACGGGCTGCACGCCATCGACTTCGACCTGGAGGAGCCGGAGTACGAGAACACCGCGGCGATCAAGAACGAGATCGGCGCCGCGAAGATCCTCCAGCAGAACAACCCCGGCCTGTACGTGTCGGTGACGACGGCCGGCACGGCGGACGGCACCGGCTGGTTCGGCAAGCAGATGCTGCTGGAGGCCAAGTCGCAGGGGTTCACGCCCAACAACTTCTCCATCATGCCGTTCGACGGCGGGTTCAGCGGGGCGGCCTCGCAGACCAGCGCGCTCACCAACTTCAACGCGATCCTGCAGTCCACCTTCGGCTGGGACCAGGCGACCGCCTACGCCCACGAGGGCTTCTCCGGGATGAACGGCCGCAGCGACACCGGCGAGTACTTCACCCAGGCCGACTTCCAGACCGTGCTCGACTACGCGACGAGCCACAACATGGATCGCTTCACGTTCTGGTCCCTGAACCGCGACCGCCAGTGCACCCCGGTCGACAACAACGGCACCACGTCCGGGACCTGCTCCAGCGTCGCGCAGAGCGCCTGGGACTTCGCCAAGTACTCGGTGAAGTTCGCCGGGGTCACCCCGCCGACCACCACCCCCACCCCCACCCCGACCCCGACACCCACGCCCACCTCGTGCAAGACCGCCTGGAGCGCGACGGCGGTGTACACGGCGGGGAACGAGGTCTCGTACAACAGCCACAACTGGAAGGCCAAGTGGTGGACCCAGAACGAGGTGCCCGGCGCCTCGGAGTGGGGCCCCTGGCAGGACGAGGGCGCCTGCTGACCCCTTGACGGGGCTGGTCCGGACCTTTAGCTTCTCGGGTCATCGACAGTTACGAATGCGTCCGGAGTTCACAGACATGAATGTCAGGTGAGTTCCGGACGCAGCTTTCTGACGAAAGGACCCCCCACGTGAACCGTTCCCGGCTGCTCGCGGCGCCCACCGCCGCGGGCCTCGCCCTCGCCGTCACCGTCCTGCTCGGCGGCAGCGCGGACGCGGCGGACCCGAACGTCGCGCCCGGCGGCAACTTCGACCTGTCCATATGGCAGCTCCAGGAGCCGGTCGGCTCCCCCGGCTCGCCGACCACCATCCCCTCGTCCCGGCTGCAGGGCGCGAACGGCTACCAGGACGCGTACTTCTACACCGACACCCGTGACGGGGCGATGACCTTCTGGGCGCCCGAGAAGGGCGTCACCACCCCGAACTCCAACTACGCCCGCTCCGAACTGCGCGAGATGAACCGGGACGGCAGCGCCGCCAACTGGTCGCTGAGCGGCAGTCACAAGCTGAGCGCGACGCTGCGGGTGGTCTCGGTGACCAAGAACGTCTGCGTGGGCCAGATCCACCTCGGCACCGGCGGCTCCTCCACCAAGCCGCTGCTGGAGCTTTACTACCACTCCAACGGCGACATCGTCCTCGGCACCGAGAACTCCCCGGACGGCGGCCAGACCACGCACGGCGTGGGACACGTGTCGATCGGCAAGACCTGGACGTACACCATCGCGGTCTCCGGCGGGAACACCATCGACCTGACGGTCAACGGCACCACGACCCACTACGCCATCCCATCCTCCTTCAACCAGTACAAGCAGTACTTCAAGGCGGGCTCGTACAACCAGTCGTCCTCCGACAGCACGACCAACGGCGCCCGGGTCGCGTTCTACGGTCTGACCGTCAAGCACGGCTGAGTTCGCCCGGTCCTCCCGCCACGGCGGACGGCCCCCGGTCGCGGTCGGCGCCCGGCATCCCGGCGCCGGCCGCCGAGGAGGCGCCACCGGCGGGCACGACAGGAACGGACTGGCGAATACTCCGCAAGTGGTAGATCTCGCAGGACGGTCGTAGCGTCGAAGAGGACCTGTACGACCGAACGGGCGGGAGCGACCATGCGACCAGTGGTGGGAACGGCGATCGGACTCGGGGCGGCCCTGCTGCTCACGGCGGGCATGACGACGGCCTCCGCAACGCCGCCGACACCGTCGGCGGCGGCGTCGGCCCAGCACCCGGTGCTCGTCGACTGCCTCTGGCACCAGCGGTACCGGCCGGCCGACTTCATCCTGGCCTGCGGCGACGGGAACAGCCTCCTCACCGGCATGCACTGGACCCAGTGGAACGACACCGCGGCGGTCGCCCAGGGCGTGAACATGGTGAACGACTGCAAGCCGTACTGCGCGGCCGGGAAGTTCCACAAGTACCCGGTGACCGTACGGCTCGACCGCCCGACTTCCTGGACGAAGCACCCCAACGTCCAGCACTTCACACGGCTGAACCTGACCTACTCCGGTGCGAAGCCGGAAGGATACGCGCAGGTCATGAAGTACGCCATGTGGAACTGAGCGGGGCCGTCACCCGGCTGCGCGGCATGCGGGGCCACGCCGTGCGCCGGGCGGGCGACGTAGCGGCCACGGCTGCCGCGGCCCGGGGGCGGACAGGCGTCATGTTGGTGTGACCGGTACGCCGGAGCACTGCGCTCCCGTCGAAAGAGGTCACATGCCCCGATTCCCCCGCCGGGCCGTCGTCGCCCCGGCCGTGGTCGCGATCGGCCTGCTCGCGGCGGTTCCGGCCGCGGGCGACGAGCCGGTCCTCTCCCGCCCGCACACCGTCGCCCATTTCGATCTGGCCCAGGGACAGACGCCCGAGAGCGTCGTCGCCGAGCAGGGCGGCTCGGTCGACATGTCCTTCGCGTTCGCCCGGCAGGTCGTCAAGGTCACCCGGGAGCGCCGGGTCCATGTCCTCGCCACCCTGCCCGACGAGAGCCATCCCCGGACGCCCCTGGTGAGCAGCGCGGTCACGCACGGCCTGGCCCGCGCCCACGACGGCACGCTGTACGTCAACTACGCCACCGGCACGAGCAGGACCGGCGTCTGGCGGATCCCGGCGGGCGGTGGCTCGCCCGAGCAGATCGCCCAGCTGCCGGCGGACGGCCTGCCCAACGGTCTGGCCCTCGACGAGCGGCACGGCGTGCTCTACGCCGCCGACTCGGCGCTGGGCACGGTGTGGCGCATCCCGCAGTCGGGCGGCACGCCCACGTCCTGGGCCACCGGCGCCGAACTCTCCGGGCTCCCGTCGGCCACCGGCTTCGGCGCCAACGGGGTCAAGGTGCACAAGGACGCGGTGTGGGTCACCAACACCGACCGGGGCACGCTGCTGCGCATCCCGGTCGGCGCGGACGGCTCGGCCGGGCCCACCGAGACGAGGGCGACCGGCCTCACCGGGGTCGACGACTTCGTCTTCCCCGGGCACTCGGACCTCGTGCTCGCCGCACTGAGCCCGTCCAACGAGGTCGCGCTGGTCGCCCCGGACGGCAGCCACGGCAGCGTCCTGACGGTGCAGGAGGGGCTGTCCAACCCGACCTCGCTGGCGGTGCGCGGCCGCGACGTGTTCGTGGCGAGCGCCGCCTACCTCACCCAGCGCGACCCCAACCTGCTGAAGGCCCTGCTGGGCGCGCACTTCTCCCGCTCGTAGCCGGGGAGGGCGGGGGGGCCGGGCTGACCCGGCCATCCCCCGCCCCTCGGGGCTGTCCGGCCTCAGGCGATCTCGACCAGCAGGTCGCCGCCCTCCACCTGCTGGATGCGGTTGATGGCGAGCCGGGAGACCCGGCCGGCCTTCGGGGCCGTGATGGTGGCCTCCATCTTCATGGCCTCGATCGTGGCCACCGTGGCGCCCGCCTCGACCTCGGCGCCCTCCGCCACCGCGAGCGTGACCACGCCGGCGAACGGGGCCGCGACATGGCCGGGGTTGGCGCGGTCGGCCTTCTCGGTGACCGGGATGTCGGAGGCCGCGGCCCGGTCGCGGATCTGGATCGGCCGCAGCTGGCCGTTGAGGCTCGACATCACCGTGCGCATGCCGCGCTCGTCGGCCTCGCCGACCGCCTGGAGCTCGATCAGCAGCCGGACGCCGGGCTCCAGGTCGACCGCGTACTCCTTGCCCGGGCGCAGGCCGTAGAAGAAGTCCTTGCTGTCGAGGACGCTGGTGTCGCCGTAGGTCTGGCGGTGCGTCTCGAACTCGCGGGTCGGGGCCGGGAACAGCAGCCGGTTGAGGGTGGTGCGGGGCTCCTTGGCCAGGCCCTCGCGGTCCTCGGCGGACAGCTCCGGGGCCGGCTTGGCGGGGGCGCGGCCCTGGAGGGCCTTGGTGCGGAACGGCTCGGGCCAGCCGCCGGGCGGGGTGCCCAGCTCGCCGCGGAGGAAGCCGATGACCGAGTCGGGGATGTCGAACCGGTCGGGCGTCGACTCGAAGTCCGCCGGGTTCACCCCGGCGCCGACCAGGTGCAGGGCGAGGTCGCCGACCACCTTGGAGGACGGGGTGACCTTGACCAGCCGGCCGAGGATGCGGTCGGCGGCCTCGTACATGGCCTCGATGTCCTCGAAGCGGTCGCCGAGACCCAGCGCGACGGCCTGGGTGCGCAGGTTGGAGAGCTGGCCGCCGGGGATCTCGTGGTGGTAGACGCGGCCGGTCGGCGAGGCGAGGCCCGCCTCGAAGGGGGCGTAGACCTTGCGGACGCTCTCCCAGTACGGCTCCAGGTCCTCGATCGCCCGCAGGTCGAGCCCGGTGGGACGCTCCGAGTAGTCGGTCGCGGCCACGATCGCCGACAGGGACGGCTGCGAGGTGGTACCGGCCATGGAGGCCACCGCGCCGTCCACCGCGTCCGCGCCCGCCTGGATCGCGGCGAGGTAGGTGGCGAGCTGGCCGCCCGCGGTGTCGTGGGTGTGCAGGTGGACGGGGAGGTCGAACTCGCTGCGCAGCGCCGAGACCAGCTTGGCCGCGGCCGGGGCGCGCAGCAGGCCGGCCATGTCCTTGACGGCGAGGATGTGCGCGCCCGCGTCGACGATCTGCTCGGCGAGCCGCAGGTAGTAGTCGAGGGTGTAGAGCCGCTCGCCGGGGTCGGACAGGTCGGCGGTGAAACAGAGGGCGACCTCGGCGACCGCGGTGCCCGTCTCGCGTACGGCCTGGATGGCGGGGCGCATCTGGTTCACGTCGTTGAGGGCGTCGAAGATGCGGAAGATGTCGATGCCGGTGGCGGCGGCCTCCTGGACGAAGGTGTCGGTCACCTCGGTCGGGTAGGGGGTGTAGCCGACGGTGTTGCGGCCGCGCAGCAGCATCTGGAGGCAGATGTTGGGGACGGCCTCGCGCAGGGCTGCCAGCCGCTCCCAGGGGTCCTCGGCGAGGAAGCGGAGCGCGACGTCGTAGGTGGCGCCGCCCCAGCACTCCAGGGAGAGCAGTTCGGGCAGGGTGCGGGCGACCACCGGGGCGACGGCGAGCAGGTCCTTGGTGCGCACGCGGGTGGCGAGCAGGGACTGGTGGGCGTCGCGGAAGGTGGTGTCGGTGATGCCGATGGTGGGTGACTCGCGCAGGGCGCGCGCGAACCCCTCGGGGCCGAGCTCGACGAGCCGCTGCCGGGAGCCCGCGGGCGGCTCCCCGGCCGGCAGCGGGGGCAGCTTGGTGGTCGACTCGATCAGGTGGGGGCGCTCGCCGTGCGGCTTGTTGACGGTGACGTCGGCCAGGTAGGTGAGCAGCTTGGTGCCGCGGTCGGCGGAGGTGCGGGCGGTGAGCAGGTGCGGGCGCTGCTCGATGAACGAGGTGGTGATCCGGCCGGCCTGGAAGTCCGGGTCGTCCAGGACCGCCTGGAGGAAGGGGATGTTGGTGGCGACCCCGCGGATCCGGAACTCGGCGACGGCACGCCGGGCGCGGCCGATGGCGGCCTTGAAGTCCCGGCCCCGGCAGGTCAGCTTGACCAGCATGGAGTCGAAGTGCGCGCTGATCTCCGTACCGGCGTGGGTGGTGCCGCCGTCGAGCCGGATGCCGGAGCCGCCCGGGGACCGGTAGGCGCTGATCCGGCCGGTGTCGGGGCGGAAGCCGTTGGCGGGGTCCTCGGTGGTGATCCGGCACTGGAGGGCGGCGCCGTGCAGCTTCACCGTCTCCTGGGACAGGCCGAGGTCGGCCAGGTTCTCGCCGGAGGCGATGCGCATCTGGGCCTGGACCAAGTCGACGTCGGTGACCTCCTCGGTGACCGTGTGCTCGACCTGGATGCGGGGGTTCATCTCGATGAAGACGTGGTTGCCCGCGGGGTCGAGGAGGAACTCGACGGTGCCGGCGTTGCGGTAGCCGATCTCGCGGGCGAAGCGGACGGCGTCGGCGCAGATGCGGTCGCGCAGTTCGGGGTCGAGGTTGGGCGCGGGGGCCAGCTCGATGACCTTCTGGTGGCGGCGCTGGAGCGAGCAGTCGCGTTCGAAGAGGTGGATGACGTTGCCCTCGCCGTCGGCGAGGATCTGCACCTCGATGTGGCGGGGGTCGACGACGGCCTTCTCCAGGAAGACGGTCGGGTCGCCGAACGCGGAGGCCGCCTCCCGGGAGGCCTGCTCGATGGACTCGCGCAGCGCGGCCGGGTCCTCGACCCGGCGCATGCCGCGGCCACCGCCGCCGGCGACCGCCTTCACGAACAGCGGGAAGCCGATCTCGTCGGCCGCGCGGACCAGTTCCTCGATGTCGTTGGAGGGCTGGGAGGAGCCGAGCACCGGTACGCCGGCCGCTCGGGCGGCGGCGACCGCGCGGGCCTTGTTGCCCGTCAGTTCCAGCGTCTGGGCGCTGGGCCCGACGAAGGTGATGCCCGCCTCCTCGCAGGCGCGGGCGAGTTCGGGGTTCTCGGAGAGGAAGCCGTAGCCGGGGTAGACGGCGTCGGCCCCGGCCCGTCGGGCCGCGGCCACGATCTCCTCGACGGAGAGGTAGGCGCGCACCGGATGTCCCGGTTCCCCGATCTCGTAGGCCTCGTCGGCCTTCTGCCGGTGCAGCGAGTTGCGGTCCTCGTAGGGGAAGACGGCGACCGTGCGCGCACCCAACTCGTAGCCCGCGCGGAATGCGCGGATGGCGATCTCTCCACGGTTGGCGACCAGCACCTTGCGGAACATCCCTGGATCCCTTCAGCCTGCCGGCGACGAACACCATGGTGTCAGCCGCGCCCTGCCGTAGCCCGCGCAACATTAGGGGTTGGCCGGACCGGCTGAAGTGCGAAAACCATCACATTGACGTGGTTGAGCGGTTCGGCGTGTCAGCCGCGTGACATATGGGGTTTCGGGGAAGCCGGGAGGGTTGGGGAGTTCGCGGGGCGGCGCGGGGAGGGTACGGAGTGGCGCGGTGGGTCCGGGCGGGGTACCGGCGGGTCGGACCGGGGCGGCCGCGGCGCGGCGTCGAGGCGGCCGGCGAGGCGGGCGAGGAGCGGCAGCCGGCGGCCGTGCAGCAGGCCCAGGACGATCGCGGCGGCCACGGCGATCAGGTGCTCGCGGCCGGCGAGGTTCGGTACGGCGACGGACTCCCACACCATGGAGCCGCCGGTGAGGGTGAAGACGACGGGGGCGCGGCGGACCACCGCGAGGTAGGTGAAGAGGCCCACCACGGCGGCGGACGGTCCCGTGTCCAGGATCCGGCCGACCTCCGGGGGCAGGCCGAAACCCCACCAGCCGGGGCCGAGCTCGACCATCACCCGCGCGGTCATCGTGCCGGCCAAGGTGGTGAGGTAGGCGACGGCGAGGGTGCGGCCGCGGCCGAGGGTGAGTTCGGCGAGCGCGAAGGCGAGGAAGAGCTGGGTGATGCCCGCCCAGACCGGCAGGTCGAGCGCCGGGACGTAGAGCGACACCGGGGTGCGCAGCAGGGAGAGCCACAGGGGCAGGTCGGCGGTGACCCCGCCGAGGTGCCACACCAGCCGCCGGCCGAAGGGGTGCTGGGCGATGCCGTGGAAGAAGATGACGCCGAACGCGGCCACGAACGCCAGCACGAGCCCGGACAGCCCGCGCCGCACCAGCTGCCGTACCGGCTCCACCACGATGGCGTGCCATTCGTCGCACAGCGTGCGCCGCACGAACCGGACCGCCCGCGCGGCCACCCGGCTCCAGTCGCCTTCCATGAAAGGCATCGCCCCCTCGACACCGTCCCCGCCGTCGGCCTGCGCCCTCCAAGAGGTTCTCCGCGGCCGGGCCGTTCCACGCGTCATCGTATAGACGTTTGGATCATTTGCGACGATGCGGGAGCTACGGTCGGCCGGATACCGGCGTCGGATTTATCACCCGTCCACGGCTGAACCCGCACGGCCGCGATCGCGTCCCCCTGAGCGTCGTCCCGGTAAAGGAGCAGTAATGCGCAACCTGTCGCGTCGCACGGTGCTGGCCTCGGCCCTGGGGGCGGCGGTGGCCGCCCGGCCCGGACCGGGGGCGACCGCGCGGCTGCGTGCCCTGGAACGCGAACACGGGGCCCGGCTGGGGGTGTTCGCCCGGGACACCGGTTCGGGGGCGCGGCTCGGGTACCGGGCAGGCGAGCTCTTCCCGATGTGTTCGGTGCACAAGCCGCTCGCGGTCGCCGCCGTCCTGCGCGACCTGGGCGAGGACGTGCTCGGCAGGGTCGTGCACTACGACGAGGGCGATGTCGAGCGGGCGGGCGGCGCCCCGGTCACCGGAAAGCCGGAGAACCTCGCCGCGGGGATGACCGTCGCGGAGCTGTGCGGAGCCTCGATCTCGTACAGCGACAACACCGCGGCCAACCTGTTGCTGGAGCAACTGGGCGGCCCGGTGGCGGTGACGAGGCTGTGCCGTTCGCTCGGGGACGGGGTGACGCGCCTGGACCGGTGGGAGCCGGAGCTGAACTCCGCGGAGCCGGGGCGGGTCACCGACACCACCAGTCCACTGGCCATCGCGACGACGTACGCGAAACTGACGGTCGGCCACGCCCTGGTCGGCCACGCCCTGGCCGGTGCCGACCGGCGGCGGCTCACCGGCTGGCTGCTCGCCAACACCACCGGCGGTGAGCGGATCCGCGCCGGGCTGCCCGCCGACTGGACGGTCGGCGACAAGACCGGAACGGGCGGCTACGGCACCGCCAACGATGTCGCGATCGCCTGGCCGCCGGGCCGGGCCCCGCTCGTCGTCGCCGTGCTCTCCACCCACTCCGACGCCACCGCCGGGGCCGACTCCCCGCTGGTCAGGGAGGCCGCCGCGATCGTGGCGGACACCTTCGGACACGGCGGCGCATAAGATCGTTCACAGCCGGAGCACAGCAAGTCACCTTTCCCGGTGCGGGATTTCTGCGATGAGACCGGAACCGTTCTGTTTCGATCACGAACTCTCGTATAGTGACGCGCAGTTCAGCACCGAGCGTCACAACTCCTTCACCGGACACACATCCCTACCTGCTCCGAGGACCAGACCGGACCGATGACCGCGCCCACGCATCCCGGCGAACGACCTGCCCTCCGTACGCTCGTTCCGACCTTCGCGCTGACCGCGGTGGTGTCGGCCCTCGCGGTCGTCGCCGCGGCGACCGCCGCGCCGGACTCGGTACGCACGCCCCTCGCCGTCGGCGCGAGCGCGGCCGCCCTGCTGCTGTGCGCGGCGGTGACCTGGGCCGTGCACGCGGCGCGGGCCGCCCGCGCCGCCCGGCGCCGGCTGGAGGCGGTGAGCCAGGACATCGGGCGGCTGCTCCAGCAACAGGCCCGGACCACCGAGGAGGCGCGCCAGGAGCAGCAGCGGCTGATCGACGAACTGGCGCAGCAGCGAAGCGAGTTCGCCGACTCCTTCGAGCAGGAGCGGGCGCGGATCCACCAGGACAGCGGCCAGGAACTCGACTGGTACCAGCAGGAGAACGCCCGGCTCACCGCTGAACTGGAGCGCGCCTCGCGGGAACGCGCCGCCGCGATCGCCGCCGCCGGCAACGCGGCCGGACGCATGCAGGCCCTGGCCACCGCCACCCTCGCCGACCTGCGGACCATGGAGGACCGGCACTCCGACGAGGAGGTCCTCGCCGACCTGCTGCACCTCGACCACCGCACGGCCCAGGCGGGCCGGCTCGCCGACTCCATCGCCGTGCTCACCGGGGCGCGGTCCGGCCGCCGCTGGGCGCGTCCGATCAGCATGGAGTCGATCCTGCGCGGTGCGATGGGCCGCATCAGCGGCTACCGCCGGGTGCGGGTGCACTCGGTGAGCGAGACGGCCGTCGCCGGGCACGCCGCCGAGGGTGTCATGCACGCACTGGCCGAACTCCTCGACAACGCGGCCAACTTCTCGCCGCCCACGGCCGAGGTCCACGTGTACGTGGAGGAGGTGCCGGCCGGGGTGATCGTGTCCGTGGAGGACAGCGGGCTGGTGATGGGCGAGGTGCAGCTGCGCCGCGCCGAGCGCGCGGTCGCCGGTGACAGCACCGAGCTGGGCGGTCTGGCCGGCACCCGGCTGGGGCTCGCGGTGGTGGGCCGGCTGGCCCGCAAGCACGCCCTGAAGGTGTCGTTCCGGCCGTCGGCGCGCGGCGGCACAGGGGTGCTGATGCTGGTCCCGCAGGACCTGCTGACCCGCCCGGTCGACGACGAACCCTCCTCGGCACAGGAGACGGATCCGGCCGCACCGGTACCGGCCCCGCTCGACCCCGTACCCGTGCACGAGTCGGCCGCCGAGCCCAACGAGGACGACGACGAGGACGGGGCCACCGGGCTGCCCAGGAGGCGCCGCGGCCGGACCCTCGCCGAGGCCGAGCGCCGGGCGGCGCCCCAGCCGCCGGAGCCGCGCCCCGCGCCCGCCGCCGCGGACGCCCAGGTCCGCGCCGCCCGCTTCAACAGCTTCCGGCAGGCCGTCCGCCCGGCCACGCACGACGCCCACTCCGCCGAAACCGCCGGCGCGGCCGGCGAACCGGCGGCCCCGTACTCCCCCACCCCCGCGCACGACCCGGTCCCCGCGCCCCACCCGGAGCCCGGTCCAGAGCTCACGTCCCACCCGCATGCGTACCCGGAAGGCGACCCCACTTCATGACCGGCAGGACCACCGCCGACGACAAGCTCACCTGGCTCATCGAAGGCCTTCTGGAGCGCACCCCGGGCGCGCGGCACGCCCTGGTGCTCTCCCGTGACGGGCTGAAGCTCTGCCGTACCCCGGAGCTCTCCGTCGACCAGGCCGACCAGCTCGCGGCGATCGCCGCCGGCATCCAGTCGCTGTCGCACGGGGCGTCCGTCGAGTTCGGCGACGGCAGCGGCGGCGTGCGGTCCGCGATGACCGAGTTCTACGGGGGCGTGCTGTTCATCGTGGAGGCCGGCGAGGGCGCCCACCTGGCCGTGGTGACCAGCGAGGACGCCGACCCCGGGCTGGTCGGGCACAACATGAGCGAACTGGTCGAGCAGCTCGGCGAGCACCTGACCGCGCAGCCCCGCACGTCATGAGCCGCCCGGGCAGGGACGACGCGCCCGACCGCCTGTACACCATCACCGGCGGCCGCAGCGGCACCGGCCCCGACAGCCCCTTCGACCTGGTCACCCTGGTCGTCGCCGAGTCGGAACCGACGCCCGGCATGCAGTCGGAGCACGCGGCGATCCTGCGCCTGGCCGAGTTCCCGACCTCGGTGGTGGAGATCGCCGCGGAGCTGAGGCTGCCGGTGAGCATCACCAAGATCCTGCTGGGCGACCTGCAGGCGGCCGGCCGGGTCAGCGCCCGCCACCCCCACCGGCCGGCCATCACCGACCCCGACATCCTGGAGCAGGTGCTCGTTGGACTCCGCAACCTCTGACGCGCGCACCCCGTTGGGTGCCTCCGCCGACCACGGTTTCAAGATCGTGGTCGTGGGCGGTTTCGGCGTCGGCAAGACCACTCTGGTCCGCTCGGTCAGCGAGATACGTCCCCTCAACACCGAGGAGACGATGACCCAGGCCGGCGAGGCGGTCGACGACATCCGCGAGGTGCGCGGCAAGTCCGCGACCACCGTCGCCTTCGACTTCGGCCGGATCACCCTGGACGCCCGCAACGTGCTGTACCTGTTCGGGGCGCCGGGCCAGGAGCGGTTCTGGTTCCTGTGGGACCGGCTGTTCTCCGGCACCCTCGGCGCGGTCGTGCTGGTCGACACCCGGCGGATCGGCGACTCCTGGTACGCCATCGACCGGCTGGAGAAGCACGGCACCCCGTTCATCGTGGCCTGCAACGACTTCGGCGGCCCCGTGCACACGCCCCAGGACGTCCGGCACGCCCTCGACCTGGACCCGCACGTCCCGCTGGTCAACTGCGACGCCCGGTCCCGGGAGTCCGGCAAGCAGGTGCTGATCACGCTTGTCCAGCACGTCAAGAACCGGTACGCCGGCCCGTCCGCACCGGCGGACCTGCCCCGACAGGAGTTCGTGTGACCCCCGAAGCCGTGCCGCTCGGCGGCCCCCGGTTCCAGACCGAGCCGGCGCGTCTGTACCGCGAGATCCGGCGCGACCACGGTCCCGTCACCCCCGTCGTGCTGGACGGCGACGTGCCTGCCTGGCTGGTGGTCGGCTACCGCGAGCTGCACCAGGTGACCGGCGACCCGGTGCTGTTCAGCCGGGACTCGGAGCTGTGGAACCAGTGGGACACGATCCCCGACGACTGGCCGCTGCTGCCGATGATCGGCCGCAAGCAGCCGTCGATCCTCTACACGGTCGGCGAACGGCACCGCGAACGGGCCGGGATGATCAGCGACGCGCTGGAGGCCGTCGACCCGTTCGAACTGCGCGGCCACGCCGAGCGGTTCGCGGACGAGCTGATCGACGGGCTGTGCACGAGCGGCGAGGCGGACCTGATCGGCCAGTACGCGATGCTGCTGCCGGTGCGGGTCCTTGCCCGGCTGTACGGCTTCGCCGACGAGGAGGGGCCCGGCCTGGTCACCGCGCTCAACGACATGATCGACGGGCGGGAGCGGGCGATCGCCGGGCAGCAGCATCTGGGCTCGTCCATGGCGCAGTTGCTGGCCGACCGGAAGGCGGACCCGGCCGACGACGTGGTGTCGCGGATGCTCCAGGACAAGAGCGGCTTCACCGACGAAGAGATCATGCAGGACCTGATGGTCATGATGGCGGCCGGGCACCAGCCGACCGCCGACTGGATCGGCAACTCGCTGCGGCTGATGCTCACCGACGACCGGTTCGCCGCCTCGCTGTTCGGCGGGCGCAACAGCGTCGCCGAGGCGATGAACGAGGTGCTGTGGGAGGACACCCCCAGCCAGAACATCGCGGGCCGCTGGGCCTCCCGCGACACGCAGCTGGGCGGCCGCCGGATCCGCGCCGGCGACCTGCTGATCCTCAGCTTCCAGGGCGCCAACTCCGATCCGCAGGTGCGCACCGACGCCTCCGCGCTGACCGGCGGCAACTACGCGCACTTCTCCTTCGGGCACGGCGAGCACCGCTGCCCGTTCCCCGCCCAGGAGGTCGCCGAGGTGGTCGCGCGGACCGGGATCGAGGTGGTCCTCGACCGGCTCCCGGACATCGACCTGGCGGTGCCCGCCGACAGCCTCACCCGCCGGCCCTCGCCCTGGCTGCGGGGGCTGACCGAGCTGCCCGTCCGGTTCACTCCCGTACCCGCCCTGTAGTCACCAGCGACAGTTCGGCGCAGCAGCACACCGATCGGCGCAGTACTCCGACCCTGCCCTGGGAGGCATGCCACGATGACGACCGGTACCGAAGAAACCCGGATCGCCCTCGACCCCTTCGTCACGGACCTCGAAGGCGAGAGCGCTCGGCTGCGCGCCGCCGGTCCGCTCGCCGCCGTGGAACTGCCCGGCGGAGTCCCCGTGTGGGCCGTCACGCACCACGCCGAGGCGAAGGCGCTGCTCACCGACCCCCGCCTGGTCAAGGACATCAACGTGTGGGGGGCCTGGCAGCGCGGGGAGATCGCGCCGGACTGGCCGCTGATCGGCCTGGCCAACCCCGGCCGCTCGATGCTGACCGTGGACGGCGCCGACCACCGCAGGATGCGCACGCTGGTCGCGCAGGCGCTCACCCCGCGCCGGGTGGAGCAGATGCGGGAGCGGATCCAGAAGCTCACCCAGGACCTGCTCGACGGCCTCCCGGCGGACCAGGAGACTGTCGACCTCAAGGCGGCCTTCGCCTACCCGCTGCCGATGTACGTCGTCGCCGACCTGATGGGCATCGACGAGGCCGAACTGCCGCGCCTGAAGGTGCTGTTCGAGAAGTTCTTCTCCACCCAGACCCCGCCCGCGGAGGTCATCGCGACCCTCACCGAGCTGGCCGGGATCATGGCGGCGACGGTCGCCGCCAAGCGGGAGGAGCCCGGCGACGACCTCACCAGCGCGCTGATCCTGGCCTCCGAGGACGGCGACCACCTCACCGACCAGGAGATCGTCTCCACCCTGCAGCTGATGGTGGCGGCCGGGCACGAGACGACGATCTCCCTGATCGTGAACGCGGTGGTCAACCTCTCCACCCACCCCGACCAGCGGGCCAGGGTGCTCTCCGGCGAGGTGGACTGGCCGGCGGTGGTCGAGGAGACCCTGCGCTGGTCCACCCCGACCTCGCATGTCCTGATCCGGTTCGCCACCGAGGACGTGCCGGTCGGCGACAAGGTGCTCCCGGCGGGCGACGCGCTCATCGTGTCGTACGCCGCGATAGGCCGCGACGAGAACGCGCACGGGCCGAGCGCCGGGGAGTTCGACGTCACCCGCGAGTCGCCGAACCGGCACATCTCCTTCGGGCACGGCCCGCACGTCTGCCCGGGTGCCGCGCTCTCCCGGCTGGAAGCGGGCGTGGCGCTGCCCGCGCTGTACGACCGCTTCCCCGGCCTGGACCTGGCGGTGCCGGCGTCCGAGCTGCGCAACAAGCCGGTGGTCACCCAGAACGACCTCTTCGAGCTGCCGGTCCGGCTGAACCCCTAGCGGGTGTGCACGGAGTACGACTTGGCTCCGGTGCCGGCCAGTTTCCCGCCGTCGACGATCAGGTACTCGTCACGGACGGGCCGGCCGGCCAGCCAGTTCTCCAGGATCTCCCGGGTGCCGGCGGCGTAGCGGGCCTGGGCGGAGAGACTGGAGCCGGAGATGTGCGGGGTCATCCCCTGGTGCGGCATGGTGCGCCAGGGGTGGTCGGCGGGCGCGGGCTGCGGGTACCAGACGTCGCCCGCGTACCCGGCCAGCTGCCCGCTGCGCAGCGCCCGGTCGACGGCGTCCCGGTCGACGATCAGGGCCCGCGCGGTGTTGATGAGGTAGGCGCCGCGCTTCATGGTGCCGAGCAGCTCGTCGCCGAACAGGCCCTCGGTCTCCGGGTGCAGGGGCGCGTTGACGGTGACGACGTCGCAGTGCGGGGCCATGGCGGCCGCGCTCTCGTGGAAGGTCAGGTTCAGCTCGCGCTCGACGGACTCGGGCAGCCGGGTGCGGTCGGTGTAGTGCAGCTTGACGTCGAAGGGCGCCAGGCGGCGCAGCACCGCGGTGCCGATCCGGCCCGCGGCGACGGTCCCGACGTGCATGCCCTCCAGGTCGTAGGACCGGCTCACGCAGTCGGCGATGTTCCAGCCGCCGTCGAGCACCACCTGGTGCGAGGGCAGGTAGTTGCGGACCAGGCCGAGGATCATCATCACCACGTGCTCGGCGACGCTGATGCTGTTGCAGTACGTCACCTCGGCGACCGTCACCCCGTGCGCGATGGCGGCGTCGAGGTCGACGTGGTCGGAGCCGATGCCGGCGGTGACGGCGAGCTTCAGGTTCTTCGCGGCGGCGATGCGCTCGGGGGTCAGGTACGCCGGCCAGAACGGCTGCGAGATCACGACGTCGGCGTCGGCCAGCTCACGGTCGAAGACCGAGCCCGCGCCGTCCTTGTCGGAGGTGACGACGAGGGTGTGGCCGGCCTGCTCCAGGAAGGAGCGCAGGCCGAGTTCGCCGGAGACGCTGCCCAGCAGGTGGCCGGGGGTGAAGTCGACGGCCTCGGGCGTGGGGGTGGTCTGGCCGCCCGGGTAGTGGTCGATGACGGGGATGTCGTCGCGGGCGTAGGTCTTCGGGTATCCGTCGGTCGGGTCGTCGTACAGGACGCAGAGCACCTTGGCCATGACGGCAGCTCCTCAACTCCGTTGCGGATGGTGCGTTCCACGATCCTCGGAGGTAAGTGCGCAGGTCAAAGCGAACGTCACTATCCGGTGATAGGCCGCGCCTATCACCGGTCGGCGCCGTCCAGGACGGCGTGCAGGCGGCTGTCGAGGGCGTCCCTGAGACCGGCCTCCCGGGCGACCTTCACCAGGGCCTGGGCGAGCACGGACTGGGGCTCGCTGCGGGCGACGACGAGTCCGACCCGGGGGCCGTGGGCGGGGCCCTCCAGCGGGACCACACGCATGCCCTCCGGGACGCCGAACATGTGCAGCCACGCGTGCGAGATCACGCTGGACCAGCGGCCGCCGGGAAGGTGGGCGTAGAGGCCGGCCACGCTGTCGGACTCGACGGCCGGGACGGGGGCGGCGCCGTCGGCGGCGAAGCAGTCGTCGATGATCCGCCGGTTGCGCATCCGCGGCCCGAGCAGGCACAGCGGGAGGGCGGCGGCCTGCGACCAGGTGGCCGTGGCCGCGCCGCCGAGGGGGCCGGTGAGCGGGGTGAGCAGGACGTAGCGCTCCTCGTAGAGCGGGAAGCGGCGGACCTGGCGCAGTTCGTCGTCGTCCAGGTAGGTCATGGCCGCGTCCAGTTCGAACCCGGCGAGGCCGCGCCGGATGTCGGCGGAGGACAGTGACTCCATGGCCACCCGGGCGTGCGGATGCCGGTCGCAGAAGGGGCCGGTGAGGAGGGAGGCGACCGGGACGGCGGTGGGGACGATGCCGAGGCGCAGGGTGCCGCTGAGGCCGTCGCGCAGCGCCGACAGCTCCTGGCGGAGCGCGTCGCCCTCGGCGAGGATGCGGTGCGCCCAGGCCAGTACGACCTCGCCCTCGGGGGTCAGGCCCTCGTAGCGGCGGCCCCGGCGCACGATCGGTACGTCGAGTTCGTGTTCGAGTCGCCGTATCGCGGCGGACAGGGAAGGCTGCGAGACGTGGCAGGCGGCGGCCGCCCGGGCGAAGTGCCGCTCGCGGGCGAGCGCGACGAGGTATTCGAGCTGGCGCAGCAGCATGCGGCCTCCGCGGGCGGTCCCGGCGACGGGTGAGGGATACGGGCTCCGGGTCCAGGTGTACCCGATCGGCGGTCGCCCGTTTGACTTCGAGTGCTCTTGAAGTCGTAGCGTCCATCAGGAAACGCGTCAGCGGGAAAGGCTGGGATTCACATGCGACAGCGCAATCTGCGGGATCTTCAGGTGAGCAGCATCGGCCTCGGGTGCATGGGCATGTCCGCCTTCTACGGCACCGCGGACGAGGGCGAGGGCGTGCGGACCATCCACCGCGCGCGGGAGCTCGGGGTGACCTTCCTCGACACCGCGCAGCTCTACGGACCGCTCACCAACGAGTCGCTGGTCGGCGAGGCGGTCCGGGGGCACCGGGACGCGTACGTGATCGCCACGAAGTTCAACTACCGGATGGACCATGCCGTCCCCGGTGACATGAGCAGCATCGGCCCGCAGGACGGCTCGGCCGAGCACGTCCGCAGCTCGATCCACGGCTCGCTGCAGCGTCTGGGCACCGACTACATCGACCTGTACTACCAGCACCGCGTCGACCCGAACGTGCCGATCGAGGAGACCGTGGGCGCGCTGGCCGAGCTGGTCGCCGAGGGCAAGGTGCGGCACATCGGGCTGAGCGAGGCGAGCGCGGAGACGATCCGGCGGGCCAACGCCGTGCACCCGATCGCGGCCGTGCAGACCGAGTACTCGCTGTGGAGCCGGGACCCGGAGGACGAGGTGCTGCCCGCCTGCCGGGAGCTGGGCATCGGGTTCGTCCCGTACTCGCCGCTGGGCCGCGGCTTCCTCGCCGGCCGGTTCTCCTCCCCCGAGGACCTCGACGCGAACGACTGGCGCCGCACCGGTCCCCGCTTCACCGGCGACAACCTGGAGGCGAACCTGCGGCTGGCCGCCAAGGTGCAGGAGATCGCCGCCGAGAAGGAGGTGACCCCGGCCCAGCTGGCCCTCGCCTGGGTGCTCGCCCAGGGCGAGGACATCGTCCCGATCCCGGGCACCAAGCGTGTCACCTACCTGGAGCAGAACGCGGGCGCGGTCGACGTCGAGCTGACCAAGGACGACCTGGCCCGGATCGAGGCCGAGGTGCCGCGGGCGGCCGGCGAGCGCTACGACGAGGCCGGGATGCGGTCCGTGAACCTCTAGGGAGCCGTGAACCTCCCCGGGGTGCCGTGCGGCGCCGCCGGGGAGGCGCCCGGCTCGCGGTGGCCGGTCCCCAGGCGGTGGCGCAGGCTGGTGGCATGGGCAAGCTGCAGGGCTGTGTGACGGGACTGCGGCGGTCGTGGCAGTCGTCGCACGCACTGCTGCTGCTCCCGGTCCTGCTCATCCTGGTGATCACGGTGGCGGACCTGCGTACGCCCGAGAACATCCATCTGGGACCCGCCCTGGTCATCGCCCCGGCGCTCACCCCGTCCTTCGCGGGCCCCCGGTCCACCGCGCTGATCGGGGCGATCGCGGTGGTCGCCCAGGTGGTGATCGCCGTGTTCCACGGCGGGCTGACCACCGCGAACCACATCGTGCAGATCGTCACCCTGACGGTACTCTCCGTGATGGTGGTGGTGTATAGTGCGGTCCGTGAGCGGCGCCGCGCCCAGCTGGCCCAGGTGCGCACGGTCGCCGAGGCCGCACAGCACGTCCTGATGTGGCCGCTGCCCGAGCACATCGGCCCGCTGCGGATCGCCTCGCTGTACCTGGCCGCCGAGGACGAGGCGCAGATCGGCGGCGACCTGTACGCGGCCACCCGCTGCGACGACGAGGTCCGGGTCCTGATCGGCGACGTACGGGGCAAGGGCCTGTCGGCGATCGGCGAGGCGGCCCTGCTGCTCGGCGCGTTCCGGGAGTCCGCCCACCGGCACGTCGGCCTGCCGGACCTCGCCGTCGCCCTGGACCAGAGCGTGCAGCGGTACGCCGCGGACCTGGAGCCGCCGGAGGAGGCGGGCGAGCGGTTCGCCACCGCGCTGCTGGTCGAGATCCCCGACGCGGACCCGGTCACCCGGATGACCAGCTCCGGCCATCCGCCGCCGCTGCTGCTCAGCCCGGGGCACGCGGTCACCGTGCCGAGCCTGCACCCGTCGCCGCCGCTCGGTGTGCCCGAGTCGGGCGGCGGCTCCGAGCACACCCTGGACGTGTTCTCCTTCGAGCCCGGTGACACCCTGCTGCTCTACACCGACGGTGTCGTGGAGGCCCGGGACGCGCAGGGCCGCTTCTACCCGCTCGCCGAGCGGGTCGCCCAGTGGACGGACGCCTCCCCGGAGGCGCTGATGCACCACATCCGGCGCGACCTGCTGGCGCACGCGGGCGGCCACCTCGGCGACGACGCGGCCCTGATCGCCCTGCACCGCACCCCGACCGTGCACCACCGTCACCACCACGGCGTCCTCGGCCACGGCTCCGCACGGTCCTGAGCGGTCGCGCCATCCCCCGTGCCCCTCTGGGGCGCCGCGCAACCGCCGGACCTCGCCGCACCCGCTCGGCGGGCCTCAGAACTCCGTGGTCTGCGACTCCAGGTACGTCTTCAGGAAGGCGAGCTTCGCGTCGCTGTCGGCCACCGCGATCGGGCCGGAGTTCGCGCCGAGCTCCATGGTCCGCGGGGTGTCGGTGGCGAGGGCGGGCCAGTTGGTCAGTGAGCCTCCGTTCGGGTCGCCGGTGGCGGCGAAACGGGCGACGTAGGAGGCGGTGGTGTCGGCGGTGTCGTAGTCCTTGGAGGTCCAGGGGCGGTCGGTGTTGTAGAGGTAGCCGAGCAGGTAGTAGACGTCGGAGCCCTCGAAGGCGCCGGTCGCGGCGGTGCCGATGACCGGGTTGGTGTCGTCGTAGCCGGGCGGGACGCGGGTCCAGAAGTAGGTGTGGACGGCGCTGGAGTTCGCGGCCGTGTCCTTGAACTGGGTCGCCCACAGGAAGGCGGAGACGCGTTCCTCGTCCCGGGCGTAGGCGCTGAACTGCCGGGCGGCCGCCGTGTCGCCGTCCGCCGGGTAGAGGTCCAGGAAGGTGTCCGCAAGCCCCAGCGGGCCGAACTCCGCGCGGGCGTAGGCCTGGAACGCGTCGAGGGTCAGTTTCAGGTCGGGCGAGGCGCCGTTCGCGTCCTTGCAGACGCCGGTCAGGACGGGCACGTCGGTCTCGGCGCGGGCTTCGAGGACGGCGGTGTAGGTGTCGGGCAGGACGTGCCCGTCGAGGACGTGACCGAAGTCGGCGGCGGTGTCGGCGACGGCGCCGCCGACGATGTCGTCGGCGTCCAGCGCGCGCAGGCCCGCGAGATCGGCCGCTCCCAGCCGGGCCGCGAAGTCGGTG
This sequence comes from Streptomyces sp. NPDC090499, assembly GCF_044769305.1. Lineage (NCBI taxonomy): Bacteria > Bacillati > Actinomycetota > Actinomycetes > Kitasatosporales > Streptomycetaceae > Streptomyces > Streptomyces sp. NPDC090499. Next base: position 358,982 of record NZ_JBIVXP010000008.1, on the reverse strand, counting down.
CCGTCGGCCTCGGCGGCGGCGAGGGTCCGGTAGCGGCCGGTGTCCCGGGCGAGCGCCGGGTCCTTGGTGTACCGGACGCCCGAGGAGAGCAGGGCGCGGTGGTAGAGGCCCCTGGCCTGCCGGGACGCGAGCAGGATGTGCACGATGGACGCGCCCTGGGACCAGCCCGCCAGCGTGACCCGGTCCGGGTCGCCGCCGAACCCGGCGATGTTGCGCCGGACCCATTCCAGCGCCGCGACGACGTCCAGGATGCCCCAGTTGCCGGAGCCGCCGTACGCGGATTCCGCGGTCAGCTCGGGGTGGGCGAGACCGCCGAGCGGGCCGACACGGTGGTCGAGGGTGACGACGACCACGCCCTTGGACGCGAGCAGCGAGCCGTTGTAGATCTCCTGGCCCGACCACAGGGCCTGCTCGCCGCCGTACAGCCAGACCAGGACGGGGCTGCTGTTTCCCGAACCGGCGGCCGCCGTCCAGATGTTGAGGTTCAGGCAGTCCTCGCCGAGTTCGGGCACCTGGTCGGCGGGGACGCCCGTGACCGGCTGCGGGCAGGCGGGGCCCCAGGAGTCGGCGGCGCGGACCCCGTCCCAGGAGGGGGCCGGCTGCGGCGGCCGCCAGCGGTTGGCACCGGCGGTGGTGGCGGCGTACGGGATGCCCTTGTAGACGGTGACGCCGCGCAGGCCGCCCTGGACTCCGGTGACCTGGCCGGACTCGGTGGAGATCACGGTGACGGCGGCGGTCTTCGCCTCGGCCGGTGTGGCCTGCGTGCCGAGCAGTCCGGCCGCGGTGGCGGCGCCGAGGAAGCCGCGCCGGCTCAGCCGGTTCGGCCGGTTCAACGAGGCGGAAGGCATGTCTGTGTCGCTCACGGGGTCTGCCTCTCGGGGCGGTGGGGGGGGAGGAACCGACGAGCAGCCTGGCCTCGGGCACGCCCGGCGGCAACCGCATCCGGGGGACTCACAGCAGGTCAACAGCGTCTGACAGCAACCGAGTTGGGCGATCTGTTCAATTGTCTTTGGGTCAAAGTTAAGTCGTAAGGGTGGTCTTCGGCAGGAGCTGACTGCGAGACTCCGCTTCGCCTTTCACCGACAGGGAGTCCCCCATGACCGCACTGCAATCCCCCACCCGCAGACGGCCGCTCCGCAAGGCCCTCGCCGCCGCGCTCGGCGCGCTCGCGCTGGTCGTCGCCGTGCCCGCCACCGCGCACGCCGACGTCCTGACGCTGCTGCCGCAGAACGCCGACGGTCTGGAGCAGACGTTCTCCCCTGCCTACGACTACGACGGCGACGGCTGCTACGCCACCGCGGCCATCGGCGCCGACGGGACCATCAACCCCGGTCTCTCGCTCGGCGGCGACGTCAACGGCCACTGCCACGACTACGCGCAGCTCGCCAACGCCAACACCTACTCGCGCGAGAAGTGCAACAACGGCTGGTGCGCGGTGATGTACGCCAGCTACTTCGAGAAGGACCAGGCGACGTACGGGCCACTGGCCATCGGGCACCGGCACGACTGGGAACACGTCATCGTGTGGATCCAGAACAACCAGGTGCAGTACGTCTCGGTGTCCCAGCACAGCAGTTACCAGGTGGCGGCCGCCTCGGCGATCCGGTTCGACGGCACCCACCCGAAGATCGTGTACCACAAGGACGGCCTGTCCACCCACGACTTCCGGTTCGCCAACACCAACGACGACCCGCCGGAGAACGTGACCGGCGGCTGGTTCTTCCCGCGCCTGGTGGGCTGGGACGGCTACCCGGCGGGCTACCGCGACAAGCTGATGAACGCGGACTTCGGCGACGCCACCATCAAGATCAAGGACGGCTCGTTCAACGCCAACCTGGGGTACTCCATGCCGTCCGGGATCTCGTTCGACCCGAACGCCTGAGCCGGCCGCTCCCCGTGGACGACCGTGCCGGGGCCGGGAAGGTGAGCCCGGCCCCGGCACGGAACCCGTGCTACGGCTTGCGGGCGACCGCTCCGTACATCGCGATGTCCTCGTCGCGGATGCCCTGCTCGCCGGTGCCGTCCGGGTGCCACTTGTGCACCTGGACGATGCCCGGCTCCACCAGCTCCAGGCCCTCGAAGAACTCGTGGGCCTCGTCGATGGTGCGCAGCCGCATCGGCATGTTGCGGGCCGCGTACTCGCGGGCGACCCGGCCCACCTCGTCGGGCGCGAACTCGGCGGTGCCGATGGACATCGCCAGGTAGCTGCCGGACGGCAGCGGTTCGAGCAGCCGCCGTACGACACCCACCGCGTCGTCCGCGTCGAGCATGAAGTGGACGATGGCGATCACGGTGAGGGCGACCGGCTTGTCCAGGTCGAGGGTCTCGCGCAGTTCCGGTGCCTCGTAGAGGTCCGTCAGGTCGCGGAAGTCGGCCTCGATGTACGCCGTCCGGCCCTCCGGCGTGCTGGAGAGCAGACCCTGGGACAGGGTGAGGACGATGGGGTCGTTGTCCACGTAGACGACCCGGGAGTCCGGGGAGACCGCCTGGGCAATCTCGTGGAGGTTCGGGGAGGTGGGGATGCCGGTCCCGACGTCCAGGAACTGGCGCATCCCCGCCTCCTCGGCGAGCCAGCGCACGGCGCGGTTCATCCAGTCGCGGTTGGCGCGCATGTGGATCGGGAGCGCGGGCCACTCCCGGGACATCGCGTCGCCCGCCTCCTGGTCGGCGGGGTAGTAGTCCTTGCCGCCCAGGATGTAGTCGTAGATCCGTGCGGAGTGCGCGTTCTCGGTGTCGATGCGGTCGGCCGGCCATCCGTTGTCGGGCAACGCCGTGTCTCCCATTCAGGTGAGGGATGCGGGGGTGTTCGGGGGCTGCGCGGTGGTGCGTCGGGGGTGGGGGGTCGGGGGTGGGGGGTTGGTTGAACGATCAGCTATAGCAAGGTGGTTCCGGGAAATCCGATCACATCAGGAAGTCGGCGTCACCCGCCTTCACACCGGACAGGAAACTCGTCATCTCACGGGGTGTGAAGACCAGCGCCGGTCCGTCGGGGTCGGTCGACTGGCGTACCGCGACCCGGCCGTCGGCGAGCTTCTTCACTTCGACGCAGGCGCCGCCGGCGTCGTCGCTCCACGGCTTGGACCAGCCGCGCGCGCCGAGTTGCCGGGACGGGATGCCGTTGCGTATGGGGTGGTGCACGTCAGAGCTCCTTGCGAATCGCACCGAGGAGAGCCTCGGTCTTTCTGGCGGGCGTTGCCTGCGCGCCCAGCCGGTCCAGGGCCTCGCGATAGACCACGACGTCGTCGTTCTTGTCCAGGTAGACAGCGCCCACCAGGCCGTTGAGATAGACGATGTCGGGCAGCTCGGGGGCCTTGAACCGGAAGAGGTGGTACGCGCCCGCGCGCATGGCGGGGTGCGGGCCGTTGGCGAACGGCATGATCTGCAAGGTGACGTGGGGGAGCCGGTTGATCTCGATCAGGTGGTCGACCTGGGCGCGCATGACCTCGGACCCGCCGACCGGCCAGCGCAGCACGGTCTCGTCCATCACCACCCACAGCCGCGGCGGGGCCGGCCGGGTGATCAGCTCCTGGCGGCGCATGCGCAGCGCCACCATGCGCTCGGTCGCCTCGCTCGGCGCGTGCGGGTTGCCGGCGCCGAGCAGGGCGGCGGCGTAGTCGCGGGTCTGCAACAGGCCGTGCACGAACTGGTTCTCGTAGGCACGGATCTGCAACGCCGCCTGTTCCAGGCTGAGATAGGCGGCGAACCAGTCCGGCATCACGTCGCGGTAGGTGTGCCACCAGCCGCGCTTGTTGGCCTCGCGCACCGACTGCAGGAAGGTGTCGACCTCCTGGCGGTCCGTCACGCCGTAGACCTGCAGGAGTTTCTCGGCGTCGGCCAGCCGGAGCCGGGCCACCTTGGCGGCCTCCATCCGGCGGATCGTGGAGTGGCTGACCCCGATCGCGGCGGCCGCCTGCTCGTAGGTCAGCCCGGCCCGGGTCCGCATCTCCTCCAGCTGCCGGCCGAGGATCATGCGCAGGACGGAAGGGGCTCCGCCCCAGTCGGTCTCCGAGGTCACGCCGTACCCCCTCACACCAGGTTCCAGGGTCACCGTCTCACGTGGTCGTGATCGTTCACGTACGGGTTCGATCACTTCCTGCCGGGAGCAGCATGCACTTCGCTTCTTGCAATTTTCAACTTGCCGGTTGCGAGGCGATGTTGGCAGATGCCAGAGTGGAGGTACTGCTCCGGCCGACCAAGGAGCAGGCGAAGCAGTCCAGTTGGGGGAAACTGAGCTGCGGCCCGGAGCCGCCCAGGCGCGGGTCGTCGTCTGCCCCCGAGCGGCCCGGGACGGACGCGACCGATCAGCCCCCACGCTGCGAAGCCGGACGAAAGGCGCACGGCGATGGCCCCGCCCTCTCTCCCCCAGCCGCTCGACCGACTGCCCGAGGACCACATACCCGGCCTGCCCCGGCCGGCCCTGGCGGCCGCCGCCGAGGGCCCGTACCGCCCGTCCGACGCGACGGGCGTCCCCAGACCACCCGGAGGCGAACGCCTCGGTCGACTCCCTGGGCCGCAAGGCCTCGACCGGTTCGCCTCCGGGGACCGTCCCGCCCCGCGCAGCCGGGTCTTCGACCTGGCGCCGACGCCACGCGCGGTGGGCAACGCCCGCCGGAGCGTGGGCGAGCTGCTCGGCTCGTGGGACGTGTGCGAGGAGGCCCTCGACAACGCGGTCCTGGTGACCTCGGAACTGGTCACCAACGCGATCGTGCACTCGGCCGGCCGGCGGATCGTCTGCCGGGTGCACGCCGGCGCCGACCGGATCCGCATCGAGGTCGAGGACCAGAACAACGGGGGCATCACGCTCCCGGCGCCCCGGCGGGCCAAGCCCGACGAGCAGAACGGGCGCGGCCTGTTCCTCGTCGACGCGCTCAGTCTCGACTGGGGCGTCACGGCCGCGCCGGAAGGGCGGCCCGCCGCCCGCGTCGTCTGGGCCGAGCTGTCGACGGCACCGGACGCACCGCTCACCACCCCCCACGCCTCAGGAGGCCCCCCGACCCATGGACCGTCCCCCCACTCCTGAACCCGCCGCCGACCCCTCCTGGACCCGCACCCGCCCCAAACCCGGCCCGGAACAACCCCACACCGCTCCGGCCTGCTGAGCCGTCGGCACCGCACCACCGGCCGGGACGCGTCCGTCCCGGCCGCGCCGCTCCGCCGGCCGGGCACCGCCGTTCACTCCGCCGCGTGGGCCAGCAACGCGGTGGCGGCCGCCCGCAGTTGTACCGCCGCGGTCACACAGGCCGTCGCCTGCCGCTCCAGGGCGGCGCGGCTCCACTCCGGGGCCCCGGCGCAGTCGTCCAGCCGCTCGGCGGCGCCCCGCAGCCGCTCGGCGTAGCCGTCCATCCGGTCCGCGTCGGCTCTCAGGCCGTCGACGTACGCGAGGAGTTCCGGGGCGGCGGTGGCGGGACGGGGTTCGGTCACCATGAGGTTCACCTGCACTCGGAGGGACGCCTAGCGCGGCAGCACCGCGCCGGCGCTTCTGTGGGCCACGAACCGGGGGCTGGTCAGGACGAACCCCGGCCGCACGGCGTCGAGTTCGAGGATCTGGAGGTGCCGGGCGAGCGGCCCGTGGGCGCCGTCGAGCCGCAACCGCAGCCGGGGCCTGGCATGGACGCGCGGCCTGCCGCGGGCGCGGACCAGGGTGCGTACGGTGCTCCCGCCCCGGCGCCCGTAGAGCACCCAGTCCGGCTCGGGACAGCGGGCGCCCGGACCCGGCCGGCCCTCCACCGAGACTCCCAGCTCGGGGGCGTGGACGCGCAGTTCCCGCCCCTGCAGCTCGACGTCGGCGCAGCCGCGCACGGCCGGCTGGGCCCACAGCTCCGCGGCCACCGCCCGCGCCTCCTCCGTGCCGACGGCGAGCGCGACCACGTACCGTCCGGTGCGCCGCAGGTCGGCACGGCGCAGCAGGTCCGCGGCGAGGTCGTAGCCGTGCGGCCGCCACAGGTCGTCGACCAGCACCGACAGACCGAGCTCCGTGTAGGGGCCGATGGTGGTGCAGCGGTGCTCGTAGAGGGAGAGCACGGCGAGGGCGCGGCGGCCGAGCCGGGTGGGGACCATCCAGGCGACGTCGGGCAGCAGACTGCGGGCCACGTCGGTGTCGACGGGGAAGCACAGGTGCGCGGCCGAGGAGTCGTAGTAGCGCACCGGCACGTCGACCGGGCCCGCCGAGGTGGCGAGGCCGGTGGTGGGGACCGCCAGGAACGGGTAGCCCTCGGGCGGGCGGCCGCGGTCCCTGAGCCGGTAGACACGGGTGCGTTCGACCGGGCCCCGGTAGGGGGCGAGGGCCCGGTCGACGTCGGACCGGGCCTGCGGGATCACCGTCTCCAGGTCGTCGATGTACACGCGGAGCAGGTGGCAGCGCGGGAACTCGCGGGTGGGGCCGGGGTAGTCGACCCGGTACCGGTTGGGGTGCGGGGCGCCGGGACCGTCCAGGGCCGGGACGATGTCGTGCCGGTTGGTGATGCCGGCCACCCAGGTGCGCGGGTCGGCGGGCCTGCGGTCGTCGGTCTGCGCGCCGACGACGGCCACGTGGGTGACCCGGTAGGCGCGGCAGAACTCGTCGTCCTGCGCGAGGTTCAGCAGCGCGATCCCGCCCTCGCCGTGCCCGACCAGCGCGAGGTCGGCGCCGCGCGGGATGCCGTGGTCCCGGATCGCCAGCAGGATCGAGCGGGTGTACGGCGAGTCGGTCAGGAACAGGTTGCGCCAGGCGCCGGCGAGGTCCTGCGGGGAGTCGTCGCGGGGGCGGCCGGGGGCCGTGCCGGGCGCCTGGACGACGTACCGGAGCACCCCGTCGGGGCCGCGCACCTCCTGGACGAGCACGCGGGCGTCTCCGGCGAGCACGTCGATGTTGCGCAGGAAGCCGAGGAAGGAGCCCTCGGTGGCGAGGGACCCGGTCTCCTGCGCGGACGGTTCGACGGCCTGGGCGCCGCCCGCGCCCCGGTCTGCGCCCGCGAACTGGGAGGCGCCGGAGCCCCGGACCGGGCCGGCGGTCAGCTGCCGGCCCGCGGTCAGCGCCCAGGCGGTCTCGTCGCTCAGCGGGTCCTCGTCCAGCAGGCCCCGGACGGCGAGGAGCTCCGCCAGGATCGGCGCGAGCGCCGACAGCGAGCGCTGGGCGTCCCGGTCCTTGAAGAGGTCCCGCAGCGCGTGGACGGCCGCCTCCGGGTCGCGGTCGTCGCGCACCGCGTCCGCCAGCCGGCGCATGCCCGGGTCGCGCCCGACCTCGGGGTGGTCGAGGAGTACGGCGGCGGTCCTCAGCCGCAGCGCGGTGACCGCCACCAGCGCGGCCAGGCTCGCCCGGCCCAGCGCCTCCCCCGCCGCGCCGAGCAGGTGGCCGACGCCGTCCGGCGCGACGATCGCCGAGCCGCCGAGGCCCTGCCTGTTGGTGAGCGTCCGCAGCAGCGCCCAGCGGGCGGCCAGGCCGGTGCGCGGGCGGCGGCGTGCGGAACCCGTCAGCGCCGGGGCGAACAGGGCGGAGCTGGTCCGTGCGGAGACCTCGCGGATGCCCTCGGCGACGGCCACCACGTCACGGGCGCACTCCCGCAGCATCTCGGCCGCGGGCGGCCCGCAGGCACGGTGCTCCGCTGCCATCCGGCGCTCCCTCGGATCGACGACATGGCCTGCTCCCATCGTGTGCCCTGGCTCCGGGGCCCGCACCTTCGTCCGTCCGGGTGACCGGCGGCGGCGGACGGGTCAGGCCTCGCCGGCGAGGCCGGCGGCGACCGTCGCGCCCAGTTCCCAGCACGCCTCGATGTCGGCCTTGCGGGGCTCTCCGGTCACCGTGACCGGTTCGGCCGCCCGGCGCCAGCCGAGGCCGGTGGTGATGGAGTCGAGGGCACGCAGGGCGCCGGTGACGTCGTTGCCGCCGTGCACGTAGGCGCCGAAGGGGCGGCCGCGGGTCTCGTCCAGGCACGGGTAGTAGACCTGGTCGAAGAAATGCTTGAGGGCGCCGGAGAGGTAGCCGAGGTTGGCCGGGGTGCCGAGGAGGTATCCGTCGGCCGCGAGCACGTCGGTAGCGGTGGCGGACAGCGCCGCCCGGCGCACGACCCGCACGCCCTCGATCTCCGGGGTCGTCGCCCCGGAGACCACGGCCTCGAACATGGCCTGGCAGTGCGGTGAGGGGGTGTGGTGGACGATCAGCAAGGTGGGCACACCGGCACCCTGCCGTGCGCTGCCCGCCGACGGCAAACGGCGGCGGGCAGGGACTCAGGGCTGGACGGGCATGCTCCAGCAGTTGGAGCCGGCCGGTACGCCGGACAGCCGGGCGGTGAGCCAGGCGACGGCGTCGCCCTGGTCGGTGAGCAGGGGTTCGAGATGGTTCAGCAGGGCCCGGCCGGCGGACGGCAGGAGGACCGGCACGTAGGTGACGTCCGCGCCCTCGTCGCACCAGTCCACGGCGAGCTGCCGGGCCTGCGCGTGCGGGACGAGGTCGTCGCTGACGCCGGTGGCCAGCCGTACCGGGCTCGCGGGGGCGGTCCGTCCGATGCGCTGTGCGTCGAGGAAGGCCTGGAGGACGGGCTCCTCGGCGACGACCTCGGAGATGGAACTGCCGTCGTTCGTCCAGGCGGTGCTGTGCTGGGAACCGTAGGCGAGGAGAGCGTCGCCGACGCACATCGTCGACAGGTCGGTGAGGGCGGCCCGGCCCGCCGTGCCGAGGTGGGCGTCGACGATCGGCGCGAGCGCCGGATCGGCCTGCACGAAGCCGTTGACGGCCCAGCCGAGGGCGCCCGCGAGGTCGCTGCCGTCGATGGCCGCGGTGACGGCGGTGAGGTCGGCGGGCGGTGCCCCGGCGTAGGTGCCGGAGAGGGTGATGTCCGGGGCGTAGGCGGGCTGCAGTTCGGCGGCCGCGGCGGTGGCGCCGCCGCCCTGGCTGTAGCCGAACAGGCCCACGCGTGAGGCCGCGGTGACCGAGGCGCCGGGCAGGTTCCGGGCGGCGCGTACGGCGTCCAGGACGGCGTGGGCGCCGTCGAGCCGGTTGACGTAGGTGTGCAGCCGGTCCGTGGCGCCGAGCCCCACGTAGTCGGTGACGACGACCGCGACGCCCTCGGCGAGCAGCCGGTAGATCGACAGGTCCTCGTAACCGACGGACACCGTCTGGCCGTTGAGGATCAGCGGGTACTGCAGGCCCATGGAGGCGGCGCACTGGTCGCCCTGTCCCATGGTGCCGGGGGCCAGCGCGACCAGCGGGCGGGCGCCGGGGCCGAGCCAGGGGAGGGTGGGCTCGATGTAGGCGCCGGTGACGGCGACGGGGTCGCCCGCCGAGTCCGTGGACCTGTACATCAGCCGGGTCGCGGTGCCCGGCAGCGGGCCGGGCAGGCTCGGCAGGCTCAGGGCCAGCGGGAGGGCTTCGGTGCGGACGAGGGCGCCGTCGGCCGTGGGCAGGGTGGCCGGCGGGTCGTAGAAGGCGGGGATGGTGACACCCCTGGAGACCTCCGCCCGGGAGGCCGTGGCCTGCAGGGTCTGGAGACCGAGACAGGCGGCGACGGCGACGGCGGTGGCCAGCAGGCGGACGCGGACAGGCATGGGGAACCTCCTGGACGTGGGAGGTGCGGAGGACGTCCCCGGAGCGGCCGACGGGGCGGGTGCGGTTTACCCGACGGTAACGAGCCGTGCATTACCGGCGGTAGCAGTCGTCAGGTTACGGTTCAGTAATGTGACGGTCAGTCAACGGATGAGTGCACCAGGCGGGTACTGGGCGCGCATTCGTACGATGAGCGGGAGTGGCCGGCGCGGTCGGCAGGGGGAGGCCCGGGGTGGGAACCCTATGGAGGCGCGTGGCGCTGCTCGCGCTGTCGGCGGGGCTGCCGGCGGGGTGCCGGGTGTCGGCACGCTCGGCCGACGTCACGGTGTCGGGGCAGGGTTCGAGCGGGGCGGCCCAGCGCGCGGGCACGGTCGGCACCGCCGGTTCGGCGTGCGCGCTGCCGGTCACGTTCGGCATCGCCACGGGCTGGGCGGCGAAGCCCGTCGACGGGCTCGCCGCGGTCGCGTCGCACGGCGTGGACGGCGACACCATGGACGGCCTGCTGCGGCAGGGCCCGGTGACGCTCGTCTGCGAGCTGGACGCCAGGCCGGCCGGGGTCGTCGGCTTCCTGCGGGTGTGGACCGGGAAGCCGGGCAGCGGCGACGCCCGCGCGGTGCTGCGCGCGTTCGTGGCCGCCGAGGACGGCACCGGCCGGGCGGCGTACCGGAGCTTCACCTCCGGCGGGCTGTCCGGAGTGCGGGTCGACTACGTCCGCACCAGCGAGCTGCTGGGCGGGAGCGCGAAGGAGTCGGCGCTGGCCGTGGTCACCCGGCACGGCCCCGTCGTGCTGCACCTGGGCGGGCTCGACAGCGCGGAGCACGACGAGATGCTCCCCGCGTTCGAGCTCGCCCAGGACACCCTGCGCAGCAGGTGACAGGTCAGAACGAGGACCGCTTGGTGCGCCACAGCAACGCGGCCCCGGAGAGCAGCAGCAGGCCGCCGAAGACGGCCGGCCACAGGTGGGCGCCGGTCTCGGCGAGACCGCCCTGGACGGCCTGGGGCTCGGTCTGCGAACCGGTGGCCGGGGTCTCCTGGCCGGCCGGGGCGGCGACCGCGGTGCCGGTGGGCGAGGCGGCGGCGTTGCCGGTGGGCGACTCGGTGTCGGGGCGCTGTGTCGGTGCGCTGATCACGCCGCCGCCCGACGACTTCGTGGTCGACGTCTTCTTCGGCGACGGAGTCGCGTAGACCCTCGGCAGCCCGGTGCCGCCGGAGCCGGAACCGGAACCAGGGGCGGTGGCGGTCTCCGTGGCCGGGGCGCCGGCCGGGGGCTCGGACGACGGCTGGTCGGACGACGGCTGGTCGGACGACGGCTGCTGGGACGACGGCTGCTCGGTCGCCGGCTCGGACGGCTCGGCGCTCTGCGTCTGGGCCGGCGGCTCCACCGGGCTCGCGGTCTCGCTCGGCGCGGACGGCTCCGCGCTCTGGGACGGCGGCTGCTCGTCGGCGCCCGCGCCGCACGTGCGGCCGGAGTTGATGCAGTCGACCATCTTCCGCATCAGGCTCTCGTCGAAGACGTTGATGAAGTCGCCGTGGTCGGTGACCGGCTTGTGCAGCTGCTCGGGGAACGAGTCCACCGCGAACAGCGGGACCGTACGGCCGCCGTCCTGGAGGCTCGGCGCGGCCACGTCGTAGACGATGCGCTGCACCAGCTGCGGGATGGCCTGGAAACCGGCCGGGCAGCTGCCGTCGGGGCCTTCGAACGCCACGTGGGTGCGGTGGTTGGCGCTGTCGATGTTCCGGCCGTCCCAGCAGCTCTGGAACCGGAACGTGCGCACGACGTCGCTGCCGGAGGGGCAGAGCGGGTACTTGTCCTTGAGCTGCCGGTCCTCGTAACCGGTGCAGCTCCAGGAGGCGTTGGCATTGGTCGGGCCGTTGACGAACGCCTTGGCGTCGCCGGTGATGATGCGCAGCAGCCGCGGCATCTCGGTGACCTTGGAGGTCGGGTTGCCCTCGAAGGTCAGCGTGACCTCCTTCGCGGTGACGATCTGCCCGGCGTTGCCCTCGGTGCCGCCGCCCGGCTTGTCGGCGTCCCGCTCCTGCTTGCCGTTCTGCAGTCGCAGCACGGGCCAGTAGTACGTGGACTTGTCGCCCTGGTCCGCGCAGCTGGTGTCCGCGTTCGCGAGGTCCTGGTCGCTGGCGAAGGCGTTGTTGGACTGGTTGCCGATGTAGTCGTGGAAGTGGTGGGCACCGTTGGAGACGCCGGGTGCGACGATGACGTTGTCCGAGTTGAACAGGCCGTTCGCGTTGACGCCGCAGCTGGAGCCGAAGGTGCCGGTGGAGCCGCCGGACTGCTCGGCCGGGGTGGTGACGTTCGGCTGGACCGAGGTGATGTCCGCGTAGTCGGAGGCGACCGGTCCGTTGCCGCCCTGGCCGCCCGCCCCGGTGCCCTGGCTCGGCGCGGCGCTGCCCTGGCCGCTCTGGCTCGGCGTGGCGCTGCCCTGGGGGGCCGCCGACTGCCCGGCGCCCTGGTTCGAGGAGCGCAGGGTGCAGGCGGCGAGGTCGTCGAGGCCCTGCGGCCGGTCTCCCTCGCGGCCGATGGCGTCGGCGATGCGCTGGAGCGACTCGGACCGCTTCGCCTTCAGCGGGTCGATGATCGTCTGGCCGGCGAAGCCGGGGTTCTCCTCGATCTCGGCCGCGGACTGGGTGAGTTGCTGGTAGGCGGCGGCGACCTGCTGGTCCATCTGGGCGAGTTCACGGTCGACGTCCGCCCGGGCGCCGTCGGGCACCGCCGTCAGCCGGCTGCCGACGTCGGGGCAGTAGATCGTGGGCGCGGACAGCACCTGGCCGGTGGCGACCTGCCCCTGGCCGTCACCGTTCTCGGTGGCCGAGGCATAGACGTTCACCGCGACCAGTCCTCCGCCGCCGAGCATCAGGGCGACCGCTGCGAAGGTCGCGCGTTGTGCGCCGGTCGGGCGTCTGCGCCTGTTGCGTCTCAAGGTCGTTCCCCTGCATGTCGTGGGCGGCCGGGCATGGAAATCCCCGGCCCTATACGGCCCGCGGCGCCGCCGTGTTCAACAGTCCCGGGAATTCACGGTGACCTCACAGAAAGCGGGCGCCCCGGAAGCGGGGGAACGCGACCCACGGCAACGCTCCGGTGACCCTGCGAATGCACTGGATGCGCGCGAAATGCCGTTCCGTACGGTCGAGTTCCGAACGCTACGACGAACATCACAAATACGTATCGGACATTAGCCACTTCAACCTTCACACGAGTGACACAAGTTGGCTAAGTTGACGGGCAAGCCGCTCGGCTCCCCCCGGCGAATCCCGTCGGGCCGCGCGGCCTCCGCCGAGTCCGGTGCCCCTCAGGGGCTGGTCCGGAGCCGGGGACCCAACCGACCACTGGGGTGAATCGGCCGCCGTCCGCAAGGGCAAAGGCCGTAGGGCATGCCTTCCGGACTCGACCGCCCGAACCCGACAGCTAACCCGGTAGGCGGAGTACGGAAGGAGCACGACCCCTCAATGGCGCCCGAGAGCCGTGACGAGGTTCGACAGCGGATCGACAGCCTCTACGACCAGGCCGAGAACGCCACCGGGAACTACAACGCCACCCGTGCGATGAGCGGGGGCTCGCGCTCACGCGGCGTCCCGCTGTTCAAACGGACCCGTCGTGACGACCCGGGCCTCGACAACATCGCCCGGGAGTGGTTCGAAGGGGCGCGCTCGAGACTGGGGCCGAGCGTGCCGGCCGCGCTGCCCACCGACCGGCAGCCCGCCCGCCCCGGGCCGCGCCGGCCTGTCAGCGCCATGGCAGCGGACCTGCTCGGCCAGCTGGAGGACTCCGGCCCGGCCCGGCTGGAGCTGACCGCGGGGCCGTCGGCGCAGAGCGAGATCGAGGTCGTCCGCGAGCTGCCGGCGCGTCCGAGGCTGGAGTTGACGGCGGGGCCCGCCGCGGCGCTGCCCGCGGGACCCTCGGGTGCGCCCAGGGCGCTGCCTGCCGCCGGGCCGCAGCGGCCGACGCCGGGTGCTTCGAAGACCAGGAACCAGCTCAAGCTCGCCAAGGCGCGCGAGGTGCTGTCCCAGCGCACCGGGCAGCGCGCGATCGCCGCCCTCGACGCGGTCCCTGCCCCGGCCCCTGTCGCCCAGGCCGTTGCACCGTCGTCCAGCCCCTGGCCGACGCCCGAAGCGCAGGCCCCGGTGCAGCCCTGGCAGGCGCCCCCCGTCGGCATACCGAACCAGCGCACCGGCAGCGGCTCCTCCGCCGCCACCCGCGCGCTCCCGGCGGTGACCGAGACGGGCGGTATCCCGATCGTGTCCCCGTCGGACACCGGTACCTTCCGCATCATGACCCCGGGGGGTTCCGACAGTGCCCCGACCCGGGCCGCGGCGGACGCGGGCGGCTTCCGTGTCATGACCCCGGGCGGCTCGGGCGGCGGAACCTACCAGACCGCGCCCGTCATGGACGCGGGCGCCGCCCAGGCTCCGGCCCCGGGGGACACCGGCTCCTTCCGCATCATGACGCCGGGCGCCACGGGCTCGTTCCCGATGCCGACCCCGGCCGACGCGGGCGCGTTCCCGGCCGCGGACCCCATGGCGGGCACGAGCGCCTTCCCCACCGCCGACCCCATGATGGGCACGAGCGCGTTCCCGGCCGCCGACCCCATGATGGGCACGAGCGCGTTCCCGGCCGCGGACCCCATGGCGGGCACGAGCGCGTTCCCGGCCGCGGACCCCATGGCGGGCACGAGCGCCTTCCCCACCGCCGACCCCATGATGGGCACGAGCGCGTTCCCGGCCGCGGACCCCATGATGGGCACGAGCGCCTTCCCCACCGCCGACCCCATGATGGGCACGAGCGCCTTCCCCACCGCGGGTCCCACGAACAGCGGCGCCTTCCCGACCGCAGCGCCCACCGCTGCCGCCCCGGCCCCCGGGCCGATGGACGTCGGCGGTTTCCGGATCATGTCGCCGAACGCGTCCGCCGCCTACACCGACGTTCCACCGTTCGCCGCCGACACCGCCTACGGCAACGGCACGTACTCCACGGCGTTCCCCGCCGCCCCCGCCCCGCCCATGGCCGCCGTGCCGCCGGCCGCCCCCTTCGCCGCGGCACCCGTCGCCGACCTGCCCGGCGCCTACCCGGCAGGCATGCAGTCCGCCGACGGCACCTACGCCTACGCCTACGCGGCCACCATGGCCATGCCCACCGCGATGGCAGCACCCGCCATGGCGATCCCCGCGCCGATGGCGGCGCCTGTGGCAGCCCCCATGGCGGCGCCCTCCGCACCGCAGGCCTCCGCGATGCCGGCGGCCATGACCATGCCGCCCGAGGCGATGATGGCCGCCGCGCCCGCCATGGCGATGCCCATGGCCGCCCCCGCCCCGGTCGTCACCGCCCCGCTCCCCACCACGCCCCTGCCGACCGCGCCTCCGCAGGCCCCGGCCCCGGTGCCCACCGCAGCCGCGCCCGGCGGCTACGCCGACCCCGGTGCCTTCCTCCAGCCGGGCGTCGCGGCCGAGCCGGGCAAGGCGATGAAGGCGCTCGCGTTCGCGCGGGAGCAGATCGGCCGGCCGTGTGTCTGGGGAGCGACCGGGCCGGGGGCGTACGACGCGTCCAGCCTGACCCAGGCCGCCTGGCGCGCCGCCGGCGTCACGCTGCCGCGCACCGCGCCGGAGCAGACGCTGGCCGGCACCCCGATCACGCTGGCCGCCGTCGAGCCGGGTGACCTGGTCTTCTTCTTCGACGACGACAGCCACGTGGGGATCTACGCGGGCGGCGGCACGATGGTGCACGCGCCGAGCCCCGGGGCGGTCATCCGCGAGGAGTCGATCTACAACGCCGGGGAGTCGGCGATCCACCGGGTGATCCGCCCGGCCTGACCCCCGTGACCGTCGGGCTCAGACCCTCCGCCGCCGGGAGCGCCAGCTCGCGTGGTGGTCCAGGAGGGTCTGCTCGACGGGCCGGTAGGCGAGGCCCAGTTCGCGGATGCTGCGGCCGTTGTCGACGCGGAAGCGGATGCCGAGGTGCTTGCGTATGTAGTCCTGGGTGAGGCCGAAGAGCGGGCCCAGGACCCGTACCGGGCCGTGCGGGAGCGCGGTGCGCGGCAGGCGCGGGTCCCAGGGGTGGCGGGTGCGGATGATCCGGGACATCTCGTGGAAGGACGTCATCGTCTCGTTGGCCACGATGTAACGGCCCCTGGCCGCCGGGTTCTCCGCGGCCGCGATGTGCGCGTCGGCCACGTCGCGGACGTCCGCGGTGGTGAAGCTGAAGTCCGGGGCGCCGTAGCAGAAGTAGCCCTTGAACAGCTCGTCGAGCAGGAAGAGGCTGCCGGACTCGGAGGCGGGTGTGAGGGAGGGGCCGAGGATCAGGCCGGGGTTGATCGAGACCAGGCGCCAGCGGTCCTGGGCGGCCTCGGCGTCCCGGGCGGCGCGCTCGGCGACCGTCTTGGCGTAGTGGTAGGGGTTGTTCGCCACGGTGCTGGTGGTGTTGAAGTACTTCTCGGTCAGCACCTCGCCGGCCATCTCGCGGACGTCGGCGTAGTCGCCGAAGATCGCGCCCACGGTGGAGGTGAGGACCAGGGTCTCCACCTCCGGCGTGCGCTCGACGCCGCCGAGCACGTTGCGGGTGCCGAGCAGCGCCGGGTCCACCACGTCCCGTTGGCCGTCCCCGATCCGTTCCGGCATCAGGAACGGTGAGGCCACGTGGAAGACGGTCGCGCAGCCGCGGAACGCCTCGTCGAAGGAGCCGTCCCGGAGCAGATCGGCCTCGAACAGGTCGAGCCGGCCGGGAAAGGCCTCCTGGAGCTCCCACAGGGGCCGTACCTTCGTCGCGTCGGACGCGCGGCGGACGGTCGCACGGACCCGGTACCCGCGCTCCAGCAGCCGGCGTACCAGACGGCTCCCGACGAATCCGCTGCCGCCGGTCACCGCGACGGCCGTCTCCCCGCGTGCTGCCACGCTCTCACCCCTCGCCCTCCGGCCACCGCGCCTCGGTGCGCCGCAGGGGACAGGGTGGTGCATGTGCCGTGCGCACGCCAAGCACCAGGAGGCCATCGGGACGCCCCGGAGACCATAAGCCGGACCCGATACACCTCATAAGATCGGCTTATGAGGTCATAGAGCGGACCCGCGTACTAACTTAGGACTGCCTTAGTTTAGGCTTCCCGTTCGAGATCGACTGTCCTCACTCGAAGGGAACCTGATCATGCCGCGCCCCCTGCGGGTAGCCATCGTCGGAGCCGGCCCCGCCGGGATCTACGCCGCCGACGCCCTGCTCAAGTCCGGGGTGGCCGCCGAGCCCGGCGTGTCCATCGACCTCTTCGAGCGGATGCCCGCCCCGTTCGGCCTGATCCGCTACGGCGTCGCCCCCGACCACCCGCGCATCAAGGGCATCATCACGGCCCTGCACCAGGTGCTCGACAAGCCGCAGATCCGCCTCTTCGGCAACGTGGACTACCCCACCGACATCAGCCTCGACGACCTGCGCTCCTTCTACGACGCGGTGATCTTCTCGACCGGCGCCACCGCCGACCGCGAGCTGCGGATACCCGGCATCGAGCTGGACGGCTCCTACGGCGCCGCCGACTTCGTCTCCTGGTACGACGGCCACCCGGACGTGCCGCGCACCTGGCCGCTCCAGGCCGGGAAGGTCGCGGTCCTCGGCGTCGGCAACGTGGCCCTGGACGTGGCCCGCATCCTCGCCAAGACCGCCGACGAGCTGCTGCCGACGGAGATCCCGCCGAACGTCCACGACGGCCTCAAGGCCAACAAGGCCCTCGAAGTGCACGTCTTCGGCCGCCGCGGCCCGGCGCAGGCGAAGTTCTCCCCGATGGAGCTGCGGGAGCTGGACCACTCCCCCAACATCGAGGTCATCGTCGACCCCGAGGACATCGACTACGACGAGGGCTCGATCGAGACCCGGCGCGGCAACAAGCAGGCCGACATGGTCGCCAAGACCCTGGAGAACTGGGCGATCCGCGACGTCGGCGACCGCCCGCACAAGCTCTTCCTGCACTTCTTCGAGTCCCCGGTGGAGATCCTCGGCGAGGACGGCAAGGTCGTCGGCCTGCGCACCGAGCGCACCGCCCTCGACGGCACCGGCAACGTCAAGGGCACCGGCGAGTTCAAGGACTGGGACCTCGGCGCCGTCTACCGCGCCGTCGGCTACCTCTCCGACAAGCTGCCCAAGCTGCCCTGGGACATCGAGTCGGGCACCGTCCCGGACGAGGGCGGCCGGGTCATCGAGGAGAGCGGCGGTCACCTCCGGTCCACGTACGTCACCGGCTGGATCCGGCGCGGCCCGGTCGGCCTCATCGGCCACACCAAGGGCGACGCCAACGAGACGGTGTCCAACCTGCTGGACGACTACGCGAACGGCCGCCTGCAGACCCCAGAGGCACCCGCGCCGGAGGCCGTGGAGGCCTTCCTCGCCGAGCGCGACGTCCGCTTCACCACCTGGGAGGGCTGGTACCGGCTGGACGCCGCCGAGAAGGCGCTGGGCGAGCCGCAGGGCCGCGAGCGCGTCAAGCTCGTCGAGCGCGAGGACATGCTCCGCGAGAGTGGCGCCTGAGGCGCTGGGACGTGACGGGTGAGAGGGGGGCCGACGCACTGCCGCCGGCCCCTTTCTCGTGCCTCTTTCCCATGCCTCCCGGCGGCGGGAACGGGGCCCGCCCCTGGCGGATGGTCGGGCGGGCCCCGTTCCCGGCACCATTCTCCGAGGCCGGCCCGATCAGGGGCACGGGTGAACCGGCATCGGGTGGCGCACTCGGTTCGCACCCCGGGTGCGGGGCGCACGCGCCGTACGCGGGCGGCCCCCGCTCTATGAGACACGCTCCCGGGCGGCGATACTGGAGGACGCACTCCTCTCCCACCAGCAGATTGGCCCATGTCGAACTCCACCGCCGACCGTGCCGTCCTTCCGCCGACCGTCTGGGCCGCCCGCGGCCGCCACACGGGTCCGGACTCCGAGGAGGTGATCCGCAGGATCCTGCGCAGCCGCAAGGAGACCGGCGTCCTCGACGACTTCGCGGAACCCCCCGTGCCCGGGGACTCCGCCCGACGCCTCTTCGAGGCCCGCTGGCGCGTCGACGACGGCACCGTGACCGTGCGCGCCCGGCTGACCCTCGCCGTCGACCTCCAGGGCCGCCAGGCGGGCCGGGAGTGGCAGCTCGTCGCCGAGGCCGACCGGCCCTGGGACGAGGCCTGGCCCTCCCCCGCGGTGATGTTCTGGCCCGACGGCGAGGAGGCCGGTGACGGCGGCGAGGCCGCCTGGGACTACCACCCGGTGGTGGCGGGCGTCAGGCTCCGCACGGTCAACCCGCTGCCCGCCGACGACAAGGACATGCGCCGGGTGCTGCGGGACGCGGCGAAGGACGCCTGGTGCGTCAACCTCGTCGTGCACGAGGCGATGACCCCCGACGCGCTCGGCCGGCTGCCGCTGGTCCGGCAGCTGCCGCCCGCCCTCGCGCACCGCGTCGTGGAACACCGGGCCGCGCCCCAGCAGTTCCGTGCCGTCAACTGGGCGCTGCGGGACCTCGGCGTCGAGGTCCCGCGCGGCGGCGCCGTACTGCTGCCCCCGGACCCGGCGCCGTCGGGCTACGACGCGCAGGAGTACGCGGTGCGCAGCGTCTTCCTGGACGGCTCGGAGCCCGCCGAACTGATCGCCGCCGTGCGCCGGTTCGCGGCGCTGCCGAAGCCCGCGCCGCAGGGCGCCGAGGAGGCGCTGGCCGATCTGCGGGACAACTGGACCCTGATGACGCTGGAGGAGGAGCTGGCGCGCGAGCGCAAGCGCGTCGCGCAGTACGCCGAGGCGCTGGAGGCCATGACCAGGTCCCGGGACCTGTACCGGGAGGCCGCCGAGCGGGCCGACGAGGCGCTCGCCGCCCTCCGCGACCACCCCGCCCCGGCGGCTCCGGCACCCCAGACCGCCTCCCCCTTCCAGCAGTTGACCCGTGCCTTCAAGGGGCTGCGGCCGCCGAAGGACAGTGCCGGCCCTGCGGTCATGCCCGAGGACGAAACCGGGAAGACGGACCAGTGAGAGACCCCGGGCCGGATCGGGGCCGGACGACAGGACAGCCATGGACACCACCACGACCGTGCTCGTGATCTGCGCGATCGTCGCCGCGGCCCTGCTGGCCGGCGCCGTCGCGGTACTCGTACGGCTGGTCCGCACCCGGCGCACCCTGCGCCGGGCCGGGCTGCCGACCGGCTCGCGCTGGGTGTTCTGGGGCGCCGTCCTGTACCTGGTGCTCCCCACCGACCTGCTGCCCGACCCGATCTACCTGGACGACATCGGCGTCCTGCTGCTGGCCCTGCGCTCGATGCGCGCGGCCCTGCCGGCCGCGGAGGAGACGGAGCTCTGACCGGCCGGGCATGATGACGTCATGCGCGCCACGTTCACCGGTGTCCCCGGTCTGTCCTCGACGCCCGAAGTCGCCGTGGTCGTCGACGTGATGCGCGCGTTCACCGTGGCGGCCTGGGCGTTCCACCGGGGCGCCGAGCGGATCGTGTTCGCCGAGACCCGCGACGAGGCACTGGAGTTGAAGACCCGGCACCCCGGATGGCTGGCCTTCCAGGACGGCCCGGTGGTGCCGGGCTTCGACCTGGCCAACTCACCGGCCCAGCTGCGCTCGCTGGACATCGCGGGCCGTACGGTCGTGCAGAAGACCACCGCCGGGACGACCGGGGCGCTCGCCGTCGCCGGAGCCCGGCTGCTGCTGTGCGCGAGCTTCGTGGTCGCCGGGGCGACGGCAGCCGTGCTGCGGCGCGAGCGGTCCGCGGCGGTCACCTTCGTGGTCACCGGGGAGGGCGGGCGGGCCGCGGAGGACCTGGCCTGTGCCGAGTACATCGCTGGTCTGGTGGCCGACGGTTCCGTGGCCCCCGGCCCGTTCGTGGAGCGGGCCCGGAACTCCGGCGGTGCGGCGCGGCTCGCCGAGGGCCTGCGGCTGGGCTGGGAGGGCGTGCACCCCGAGGACGTGCCGATGTGCCTGGAGACGGACGTCTTCCCGTTCGCCATGACGGCGGCGCGGGAGGACGGTCACCTGGTGCTGCGGCCGGTGGGCGGGGGCTGAGCCGGCCGGTCCGCCGCCCGGTCCGTCTCCGGGGGTGCATGTTCGGGCCGTCGTGACGCATTCTTGCTGTGTCACCCACCCGGCGGTGCGCGGACGAGGTAGGACCCGATGACTGGGAGCGACGAGCACGTGGGCCGGGCGCGTGAGCGGCTGACCGCGCTGCTGGTCGAGGCGTCGACCGGCGCCCTCGGCGCGGCGGATGCCCACGTCGCCGGGGTGTACCTGCGCTCCGGCACCCCCGGGCTGCTCCGGCTGGCCACGCTGGTGGGGCTGCCCGGCCCGCTGTTCCGGCCCTGGTGGCGGCTGCACGTGGACCGGCCGTTCCCGGTCGCGGACGCCTACCGCCTCGGGACGCGGGTGGTACTGCCCAACGCGACCGAGATGGTGCGCCGCTATCCGCAGTTCGCGGCGGGCCTGCCGTTCCAGTTCGGTTCGGTGTACACGCCCGTGCCCGGGGCGGAGCCGTCCTTCGGGGTACTCACCGTGCTGCTTCCCGGTACCGCGGACACCGTGGACGAGCTGCCGGACCTGGACCGGCTGTGCCGGCTGGCCGAGCGGCTGGGTGCCGGGCTGCGCGAGCTGGTGGCCGTGGAGGGGGACGCGGCGGTCGCCTGGGAGGGCGAGCCGGTGTGCGTGAGGCCGCCCGTGCCCCGGCCGGGAACGGCCCGGGTGGGCCGTTTCACCTGGGATCCGGTCACCTCCGCGGTGCACGCCGACGACCGGCTGCACGCCCTGCTCGGCAGGGCGCCGGAGGATTTCCCCGGCACCGGCGCCGAGCTGGCGGTGGCCGTGACACCCGCCGACGCGGACGACGTGCTGACCGCGCTGCACGAGACCGCGGCCGGCAAGCCGCCGTACACCCCGCTGCGGGTGCGGGCCGCGGACGGCGCCCCGCTCCTGCTGGAGCTGTGGCCGCCGCCCGGCGCCGCCGACCCGTCGCTGGTCTCCGGGATCGTCGTCGACCCGGGCCCGGCCGCCGCCGCCGACGGAGCGGCCGACCTGCTCCCCGAGGGCGTCTTCTGCCTGGACCGCTCCGGATTCGTCCGGTACGTCAACCCGGCGGCCGTCCGGCTGGCCGGCCGGCCGCGCGAGGAGCTGCTCGGCCGCCCCCTGGCGGAGGCGATGCCGTGGCTGAGCGGGCCGCCGTACGACGACCACTGGCGCGGGGCGCTGCTCGCCCGCGGCCCGGTGCACTTCCAGGTCCGGCGCGGCGGCGCCGCGGAGGGCGACTGCCTCGCCCTGTCGGTGCACCCGGGCCCGGACCTGGTCACCTGCACGGTCGTCCCGGCCAGCCGGATCGACCCGCCCGTGGACCTGTCCCCCGCGGCCGGGCCGGACGCGCCCGGGCGGTCGGGCGGCCCCTCGATGACCCCGCTGTACCGGCCGATCGCCCTGGCGATCGCACTGACCGACGCGGTGACCGCCCGGCAGGTGTCCGCGGTGGTGATGCAGGAGTTGCTTCCCGCGTTCGGCGGCCGCCGGCTGGCCATCTACCTGCTGCAGGACCGGCATTTCTACCTGGCCTGGGAGACGGGCTTCCCGCCGGGCTTCCTCGCCCCGTTCGACGGCGTGGGTCTGGACGCCCGCATCCCCGGTGTGGAGGCCCTCACCACCGGCCGGCCCCTGTTCTTCGAGTCGATGCGGCGGCTGGCGGACACCTACCCGGGCCTCGCCCTGGACGCCGACGTGGGCGCCCGCGCCTTCCTGCCGCTGATCGCCTCGGGGCGCCCGGTCGGCACCTGCATCCTCGGCTTCGAGACGGAGCGGAGCTTCAGCAGCGAGGAACGGACCGTCCTGATGGCGCTCGCGGGCCTGATCGCCCACGCGATGGAGAAGGCCAGGCGCTACGACAGCGAGGCCGCCCTGGCCCGCGGTCTCCAGCAGGCGCTGCTGCCCCGCCGGCTGTCGGCGCACCCGCAGGTGGAGACCGCGGGCCGGTATCTGCCGGGCACCCAGGGGATGGACGTGGGCGGCGACTGGTACGACGTGGTCGGGGCGGGCGACGGCCTCGCACTGGTCATCGGCGACGTCCAGGGGCACGGCGTGCAGGCGGCCGCCACGATGGGGCAACTGCGCAGCGCGGTCCGGGCGTTCGCGCTCAGCGACCGGCCGCCCGACGAGGTGCTGAGCGGCACCAACCGGCTGCTCATCGACCTCGACCCGGGCCAGTTCGCGAGCTGCTGCTACCTGCGTCTGGACCCCGCCACCGGGCGCGCCCGGATCGCGCGGGCCGGTCATCCGCCGCCCCTGCTGCGGGCTCCGGACGGCTGTACCCGGGTCCTGGAGATCCCCGGCGGCGTCGTCCTGGGCGTGGCCCCGTGGGCCCGCTATCCGGTGACCGAGCTGGAGCTGGCGCCGGACGCGATCCTGGCCCTGTACACGGACGGGCTGGTGGAGCGGCCGGGCGCCGACATCGACGACGGCATCGCGGCGCTGGGGGCGGCCCTGGCCGAGGCCGGGGCGGTGTCGGGGCGGCGCGGAACCCGTAGCCTCACCGGGGTGGCCGACCGGCTCACCGCCATGGCCCGGCACGCCACCGACCGCCCCGACGACGTGGCGCTGCTGCTCGCCACCCGCCGTCCGGCGGCCGCAGACCGGGGGTGATCGGGACACAACGGGGTATCGACCCGGTTACCGCGGGGGACGCTCTCGCCTCGTGCGGCCCGGCAGTGTAGACATGGGCTCATGGTCCGTCAGCCCGGCCGGTCCGACACTCGGCCGTCCCGATCCGGGGCTCCGCGCGCGCCGCTCGCCCGGCGGGTGCGGGAGCCGAGCGGGCCGGGGCGCATCCGGTCCGGACGGCTGTGGTCGGCGCTGAGCGGCCGCAGCGTGGCCGGGCAGGTGTTCGTCCTGCAGGTCGCGATCGTGCTGCTGCTGATCGTGTCGGCGGTGCTGGCGCTGGTGCTCCAGGTGCGGCACGACAGCAGCATGGAGGCCCGCAACCGGTCCCTGGCCGTCGCCCAGACCTTCGCCGACGCCCCGGGCACGGCGGCGGCGCTGCGGCTGCCCGACCCGACGACGGTGCTCCAGCCGCGGGCGGAGGCGGCCCGCAAGTCGACGGGCGTGGACTTCATCGTCGTCATGAACACCGAGGGGATCCGGTACACGCACCCCAAGCCGGACCGCATCGGCAAGAAGTTCGTCGGGACCATCGGGCCCGCGCTGGCCGGCGGGACCGTCACCGAGGAGGTGCACGGCACCATCGGCGAGCTGGTGCAGGCCGTGGTCCCGGTCCGGGACGCGGACGGCAAGGTGGTGGGCCTGGTGTCCGCCGGCATCACCACCGCGCACGTGGGCGGCACCGCCGACCAGCAGCTGCCGCTGCTGCTGACCGCGGCCGCCGCGGCGCTGGCCCTGGCGACGGCGGGCACCGCGCTGGTCAGCCGCCGGCTGCTGCGCCAGACGCACGGTCTCGGCCCGGACGAGATGACCCGGATGTACGAGCACCACGACGCGGTGCTGCACTCCGTGCGGGAGGGTGTCCTGATCGTCGGCGGCGACGGCCGGCTGATGCTCGCCAACGACGAGGCGCAGCGCCTGCTGGACCTGCCGGCGGACGCCGAGCGCCGCCGGGTCCTGGACCTCGGCCTGGACGCGGAGACGGCGAAGCTGATCGCCTCCGGGCGGGTCGCCACCGACGAGGTGCACCTGGTCAAGGACCGGCTGCTGGCCGTCAACCAGCGCCCCATCGAGGTGCGCGGCGGCCCGCCCGGCAGCGTCGTCACCCTGCGCGACTCCACCGAACTGCGGGCCCTCTCCGGCCGCGCCGAGGTGGCCCGCGAGCGCCTGAACATGCTGTACGACGCCGGGGTGGGCATCGGCACCAGCCTGGACGTCACCCGCACCGCCGAGGAACTCGCGGAGCTGGCCGTGCCGCGGTTCGCGGACTACGTCTCCGTCGACCTGTACGAGGCGGTCCTCAAGGGCGAGGAGCCCAAGCCCGGGGACGCGCTGCGCCGGGTGGCGTGCACCGGCATCCGCAAGGACGCCCCGCTGTACCCGGTCGGCGAAAGGTTCCAGTTCGTGCCGTCCTCGCCGCAGGGCCGGAGCCTGCGCACCGGCGAGTCGGTCGTCGAGCCGCGGCTGCGGGAGGCGCCCGGCTGGCGGGCCCAGGACGTGGAGCTGACCGGGCGGATCCTGGAGTTCGGCATCCACTCGCTGATCACGGTGCCGCTGCGGGCCGGGAACATGGTGCTGGGCCTGGCCAACTTCTGCCGTTCGGAGAAGCCCGCCCCGTTCGACACCGAGGAGCTGGCCCTCGCGGAGGAACTGGTGGCCCGCGCCGCCGTCTCCATCGACAACGCCCGCCGCTACACGCGCGAGCACAGCATGGCGGTCACCCTGCAGCGCAGTCTGCTGCCGCGCAGCCTGCCCGCGCAGAGCGCCCTGGACATCGCCTACCGCTACCTGCCGGCCCAGTCGGGCGTGGGCGGCGACTGGTTCGACGTGCTCCCGCTGTCCGGGGCCCGGGTGGCGCTGGTGGTCGGGGACGTGGTGGGGCACGGGCTGCACGCGGCGGCGACCATGGGACGGCTGCGCACCGCGGTGCACAACTTCACGTCGCTGGACCTGCAGCCGGACGAGCTGCTGGGTCTGCTGGACGAGTTGGTGGGCCGCATCGACCTGGACGAGACCCCGGCGGACGACGCGGACACCACGGCCACGATCACCGGCGCCACCTGCCTGTACGCGATCTACGACCCGGTGTCCCGGCGCTGCACGGTGGCCCGGGCCGGCCATCCGCCGCCGGCGCTGGTCAGGCCGGACGGCAGTGTGGAGTTCGCGGACGTGCCGGCCGGCCCCCCGCTGGGCCTGGGCGGGCTGCCCTTCGAGACCGCCGAGCTGGAACTGGCGCCGGGCAGCAGCCTGGTCCTGTACACCGACGGGCTGGTGGAGGACCGGCAGCGGGACATCGACGAGGGGCTCGAACTGCTCGCCGGCGCCCTGGAGTCGGCGGCCGGCGGCACCCCGGAGGAGACCTGTGCGGCCGTCCTGGAACGGCTGCCGGCCCGCCCCAGTGACGACGTGGCACTGATCGTCGCCCGGACCCGGGCGCTCGGCGCGGACCGGATCGCCGAGTGGCAGGTGCCGGCGGATCCGGCGGCCGTCTCCGAGGTGCGGGCCAGGGTGACCCGGCAGCTGGCGCACTGGGACCTGGACGAGCTGTCGTTCACCACCGAGCTGATCCTCAGCGAGCTGGTCACCAACGCCATCCGGCACGGCCGGCCGCCCATCGGGGTACGGCTGCTGCGCGACAGGACGCTGATCTGCGAGGTCTCCGACGGCAGCACCACCTCCCCGCACCTGCGGTACGCGGCGAGCACCGACGAGGGCGGCCGGGGCCTGTTCCTGGTCGCGCAGATGGCCGAGCGGTGGGGCACCCGGTACACGCCCGCCGGGAAGGTCATCTGGGCGGAGCAGCCGCTGCCGTGACCCTCAGCCCAGCGCACGGTCCAGGTTGAAGGCGGCGCTGATGAGGGCGAGATGGGTGAAGGCCTGCGGGAAGTTGCCCTGCTGCTCGCCGGTGCGGCCGATTTCCTCGGCGTACAGGCCGAGATGGTTGGCGTAGGTGAGCATCTTCTCGAAGGCGAGCCGGGCCTCGTCCACGCGTCCGGCGCGCACCAGGGCCTCCACGTACCAGAAGGAGCAGATGGAGAAGGTGCCCTCGTCGCCGCGGAGTCCGTCGGGGCTGGCCTGCGGGTCGTAGCGGTAGACGAGGGAGTCGGAGACCAGGTCCTCGGTGAGGGCGTCCAGGGTGGACAGCCACTTGGGGTCGGTCGGGGCGATGAACTTGGCCAGGGGCATCATCAGGAGCGAGGCGTCGAGGACGTCGCCCCCCTCGTGCTGGACGAAGGCGGCGCGCCGCTCGGACCAGCCGCGGTCCATGATCCGCCGGTAGATGGTGTCGCGGCACTGCCGCCAGCGGGGCAGGTCGGCGGGGAGGCCGCGATGGTTGGCGAGGCGGATCGCCCGCTCGATCGCCACCCAGCACATCAGACGCGAGTAGAGGAAGTTCTTGCGGCCGCCGCGGGTCTCCCAGACGCCCTCGTCGGGCTGGTCCCAGTGGTCGCAGACCCAGCCCACGAGGCGGGTGACGTCGTCCCACTGTGCGCTGGAGATGGGTTCGGCCCATTTGTCGTAGAGGTAGATCGAGTCGATGAGGGCGCCGTAGATGTCGAGCTGGAGCTGGCCGGCGGCTCCGTTGCCGACCCGGACCGGGGCGGAGCCGCAGTGGCCCTCCAGGTGGGTGAGCTCGCGTTCGGGCAGGTCGGAGCGGCCGTCGATGCCGTACATGATCTGCAGCGGGCCGGAGGCGAAGCCGTCGCCGGGGCTGATGTAGGTGGTCACGAACTTCATGAAGGCCGCGGCCTCGCCGCTGAAGCCGAGCCGCAGCAGGGCGTAGACGGCGAAGGCGGCGTCGCGGATCCAGACGTAGCGGTAGTCCCAGTTGCGTTCGCCGCCGAACTGCTCGGGGAGGCTGGTGGTGGGCGCGGCGACGATGGCCCCGGTGGGGGCGTAGGTGAGCAGCTTCAGGGTGAGCGCCGAGCGGTGCACCATCTCGCGCCAGCGGCCGCGGTACCGGGACTGGTGGAGCCAGCGCCGCCAGTAGCAGACCGTGTCCTCGAACTGTTGTTGCGCCTCGGCCCGGGCGCAGCCGCGCGGTGCGATGTCCTCGCCGGCCTGGTCGAGGGCGAAGACCGAGGACTCGCCCTCGGTGAGCTTGAAGTCGGCGCAGGCGTCCGGGCCGTCGCTCTCCAGGGCGACCGTGGAGGTGAGCAGCAGGGACTTGGCCGGGGACTCGAACAGCGCGGTGTCACCGAGCATGCGCAGGGTGTGCGGGTCGGCGCCGTAGTTGAAGCGGGGGGCCACCCGGACCCGGAAGGGCACGGTGCCGCGCACGCACAGCACCCGGCGGATCAGCCGGTGCCGCGCGCACTCCTCGGACTCTCCCGTCACCGGCATGAAGTCCTGGACCTCGCCGACGCCCTCGTCCGTGAAGAACCGGGTGATCAGCACGTTCGTGTCGGGGAAGTAGAACTGCTTGGTCCGGGCCGGTACGGCGGCGGCCAGCGCGAAGAAGCCGCCGCGCTCGGCGTCCAGGACGGCGGCGAAGACGCTGGGGGCGTCGAAGGACGGGCTGCAGTACCAGTCGATCGTGCCGTTGCTGCCGACCAGGGCCACGCTGCGCAGGTCACCGATCAGTCCGTGTTCGGCGATCGGCAGGTAGCGGGGGCTCCCGGGCGCATTCTGGTAGAACGGCTGCTCGGCCATCGTGACGGCCTCCCCGGAACGGATGTACGGTCACCATACAGCTTAAAAGGGGCGAACAGCTCTCCGGGTCCGGCCCCGGCCGCTCGGGATGCGGGGCAGGGCCGGGCGGGCAATCGTGAGAGTGTGCACCCCGCTCCGTGAAGGAGGGACCATGTCGACCTCAGAATCCGAAGCGTCCCGGTCGTCCGAGGACCGCGCCACCCCCGACTCCCTGCTGCACAGCGCCCCCGGCACCGGGGTGGCGCCCGAGGACCTCGTGATGGCGTCGGGCCGGGACGTCACCCCGGAGACGCTGGAATGGGCCAGGAAGAAGATGGAGCGCGAGGGGCCGAACTGCATCGAGCGGCTCCTGCCCTGACGCCGGGGGCCCGCGGGGGCCCGTGACGCGCGCAACGGGCCTGGTCCGTACCGGATTTCACGCACAGGTTGCCCGTTCACCCTTTCGAAGCGGGGGCGGCTGCTGACAGACTCCGCAGGGTGCCCGACTTCGACATGCTCGTCATCGGTTCCGGACCCGGCGGCCAGAAGGCCGCGATCGCCGCGGCCAAGCTCGGCCGCCGGGCCGCCGTCGTGGACAGCCCCGACATGGTCGGCGGCGTGTCCATCCACACCGGGACCATCCCCTCCAAGACCCTGCGCGAGGCGGTCCTCTACCTGACCGGCCTGACCCAGCGCGACCTGTACGGCCAGAGCTACCGGCTGAAGGAGGACATCACCGTCGCCGACCTGACCGCGCGCACCCAGCACGTGGTCAGCCGCGAGGTGGACGTCATCCGCAACCAGCTCTCCCGCAACCATGTCACCCTCTGCTCCGGCACCGGCCGGTTCGTCGACCCGCACACCGTCGCCCTGCGCGAACCGAACGGCAACGAACGGCTGCTGACCGCCGAGCACATCGTGATCGCCACCGGCACCCGGCCGGCCCGCCCGGACAGCGTCGAGTTCGACGGCCGCACCATCATGGACTCGGACAACGTGCTGTCCCTGGAGCGGGTGCCGCGCTCCATGGTCATCGTCGGTGCCGGCGTCATCGGCATGGAGTACGCCAGCATGTTCGCCGCGCTCGGCAGCAAGGTCACCGTGGTCGAGAAGCGCGCGGCCATGCTCGACATGTGCGACGTCGAGGTCGTCGAGTCGCTCAAGTACCACCTGCGGGACCTGGCCGTCACCTTCCGGTTCGGGGAGACCGTCGCCGCCGTCGAACGGCATCCGCGGGGCACGCTGACCGTGCTGGAGAGCGGCAAGAAGATACCGGCGGACACGGTGATGTACTCGGCGGGCCGGCAGGGCCTGACCGACGGACTCGACCTGGACAAGGCGCGCCTGTCCGCGGACCGGCGCGGCCGGATCAAGGTGGACGAGCACTTCCGCACCGAGGTGCCGCACATCTACGCCGTGGGCGACGTCATCGGCTTCCCTGCGCTCGCGGCGACCTCGATGGAACAGGGCCGGGTCGCCGCGTACCACGCGTGCGGGGAGCCGGTCGGGCAGATGGACAACCTCCAGCCCATCGGCATCTACACGATTCCGGAGATCAGCTTCGTCGGCCGGACCGAGGACCAACTCAC
Organism: Streptomyces sp. NPDC090499; assembly: GCF_044769305.1. NCBI lineage: Bacteria > Bacillati > Actinomycetota > Actinomycetes > Kitasatosporales > Streptomycetaceae > Streptomyces > Streptomyces sp. NPDC090499. Next base: position 329,616 of record NZ_JBIVXP010000008.1, on the reverse strand, counting down.
CGCGGACAGCGTGCCGTTCGAGGTCGGGGTGGCCCGCTACCGGGAGCTGGCCCGGGGCCAGATCATCGGCGACTCGCACGGCATGCTCAAGCTCCTGGTCTCCCCCGAGGACCGGCGGCTGCTCGGTGTGCACTGCTTCGGTACCGGAGCGACAGAACTGATCCATATCGGTCAGTCGGTGATGGGTTGCGGTGGCACGGTCGACTACCTGGTGGACGCGGTGTTCAACTACCCGACGCTCGCGGAGTCGTACAAGGTTGCGGCCCTCGACGCCACCAACAAACTGCGGCAGCTCGACCGGCTGGAGGACTGAGGGGCTGGAGGAACCGCTGCTTCCGGTGTGAGAGTTGTCGGCACCAAGTGGCATATGTGATTACCGGTCGGTCAGCTTGAAAGGTCAAAGCGTGCCGCTATAGTCACACCCACACACGCGGTGTGACCGTTCGCCGACTCTGGGCATGCGGCCCTCACCACCTTTCTCTTCCGACCGGTCCTCGCCCGAGGCCATCCCTCACCGGGTGCGGGGCAGGTCGTGCACCCCCCACCCGTACCGCCGCGGGTCTGCACTCCCGTGCGCCCTGCACGACCGGAAAGCAGCACAACCATGAGCAACAACAGGGGCAGAGGGCTCCAGGCCAACGCCCTCGGCACGTTCGACACCGTGGTCATGGCCGTCGCGGGCAGCGCACCGGCGTACTCGCTGGCCGCGACCACCGCGGTGCTGGTCGGGGCGGTGGGGCTGGGCAGTCCGGCGGCCCTGTTGTGGTGTGCGATACCGATGCTGGGCATCGCGCTCGCCTTCAGCTACCTGGGCCGGATCGACGTGAACGCGGGCGCGAGTTACTCCTGGGTGGGCCGCACCCTGCACCCGTTCCTCGGCTTCGTCAGCGGCTGGGCGCTGGTGGTGTCCGCGACCATCTTCATGGTGGCCGGCTCGCTGCCGGCCGGGTCGATGACGCTGTCCCTGTTCGACGCGGACCTCGCCGACAACGTGGCCCTGTCCACGGTGGTCGGCGCCGCCTGGTTCCTGGTCATGCTGGCGGTGGTGCTCGGCGGCGCCCGCCTGACCGTGCGCGCCCAGCTGCTGATGTCCGGCATCGAACTGGCGATCCTGCTGCTCTTCGCGGTGCTGGCCCTCTTCCACACCGGCAACGCCCGCGCCTTCGACTGGTCCTGGCTCGGCTTCTCGCACTTCGACGGCGTATCCGGCTTCGCCTCGGGCGCGTTGATCGCCGCGTTCTACTACTGGGGCTGGGACGTCACCAGCAACCTCAGCGAGGAGACCCGCAACTCCCGCCGGACCACCGGCCTCGCGGGCCTGATCGGCGTCGGCATCGTCTTCGCCCTGTTCGAGGTCTTCACCATCGCCGTGAACGTGATCCTGTCCGAGGACCAGATCGCGGCGAACAAGGCCAACGTGCTGGGCGTGCTGGGCGAGCAGATCTGGCCGGGCTGGGGCGGCAAGCTGCTCATCGTCGCCGTGATGCTGTCCACCATCGCTACCCTGGAGACGACCCTCATCCAGGTGACCCGCTCGCTGTTCGCGATGGGCCGCGACCGGACGATGCCGACCGCCCTCGGCAAGGTGCACCGCACCTGGAACACCCCGCACGTGGCGATCGGGGTGGTGGGCGCGGTGGCACTGACACTGTTCATCGCCTCCAACGCGCTGGGCTCGGTGGGCGAGATCCTCTCCGACGCCATCTCGGCGATCGGGCTGCAGATCGCCGTCTACTACGGTCTCGCGGGTCTCGCGGTGGTGGTGGCCTACCGCAAGATGCTCTTCAGATCGGCAGCCAACTTCCTGCTCGGCGGGCTGTGGCCGCTGCTCGGTGCGGTGTTTATGTTCTGGATCTTCGTCGAGTCGCTGGGCGACCTGAGCACCGCGGCGATCGCGATCGGCGTCGGCGGCCTGGCCGTCGGCCTGATCCCGATGCTCTGGTACTGGAAGCAGGGCAGCGACTACTACCGTCCGGCCAAGCTGGACGCCACCCGCACCGTCGAGGCGGACTACGTCCCCGACGAACCCACCACCGTGTACGCCCAGGCTTACGAAGGCCTCCCCACCGACTTCTGAGGTACGAGTCAGATGGCGCGCGACCGTTTCGCCCCCGACTTCGACCCGGACTGCGGGGATGCATCCCTCACCTCGGCCCGGCAGGACATCGTCATCGGCCGCTGGCAGGGCCTCAGGGAACTGCTGCGGACCACCGGCCCGGACTGGCTGGCCCGGGGGCACCGGGTCCGGCTGCTGGCGCAGGCCTGCGCGGGCAACTCGACGGCGGAGTCCTGGCTGGCCGCCGAGCCGCACGGCGCCGACGCGCTGGTGCTGCGGGCGGCGACCGAGACGGCCCGGGCGTTCACCCTGGCCGTCTCGGCGGGCCGGGGTGTCCCGATCGACCGGGCCAGGATCGACACCGCCGTGCTGGCCTGCCTGGCCGCCGCCGACGCGTACCCGCAGGACCCGACCCCCTGGGTCTCGCTGATCTCGGTGGCCCGGCTGTACCCGACCGGGGTCCGCCGGCAGGAACTCGCCCGCTGGTGGGACGAGTTGCACCGGCGCGACCCCTACAACGTGGAGGGCCACCTCCAGGTGCTCCACTACTACTCCGCGCGCTGGCACGGCACGCACGGCCTGATGTACGACTTCGCCCGGGACGCGGCCGGGGTCGCCCCGCCGGGCTGCCCGCTGCCCGTCCTGGTGCAGTACGCCCGCGTCGAGGAGTTCCGGTACACCCTGGACGCGGCGCAGGGACAGCAGAACGCGGTCGCGCTCAGCCAGCACTGGAAGCACGACGGCGCGGTCAGCGACGTACGGCGCACCTGGGAGCGCTGGATCGCCCAGCGCCCCGAGGGCCCGGTCGTCCCGGGCGAGCTGCGCGACCTCAACCACCTGACGCACGCGGCCTGTCAGGCGGGCGTCACGGACCTCGCGGTGGAGCTGCTGCGGCTCCAGGGGCGGCGGGCGACCCGCACGCCGTGGTCGTACACCGGGGACGCGGAGAAGCAGATCGTGAAGTGGCGGGCGGATCTGAAAGTACGCGGCTGATCAGCGCCCCCGAAGGGGCGCTGGGGGTACCCCCGGCCGAAGGCCGGGGGAGGAACTGCGCGACCAGCCACGACGGCGCCGCAGTCGACACCCGGCACAGCGCGGCGCTTCAGGCGGGGCGCTCAGCCCTCGGTCTGCTCAGCAGGCCGGGCGAGGCCGGTGGTCCACTTCTCCTCGATGCGCCCCGCCTTCCAGATCACCAGGGCGATCGCCCACGTGGCGAAGAAGAGGCCGACGATGACGAAGCCGACGGTGTTGAGGTCGAGCCCGGCGACCCAGTCCCAGAAGAGGCCGTGCAGGCCCATCTTGTCGGCGAGCAGGCCGAGGAGTTCGACCGTGCCGATGATCAGCGCGACGGCGACGGACAGGCCGGTGATGGTGAGGTTGTAGTAGACCTTGCGGACCGGCTTGGAGAACGCCCACTCGTAGGCGAAGTTCATGAACGAGCCGTCGATGGTGTCCAGGAGCGCCATGCCGGCCGCGAAGAGCACCGGCAGGGTCAGGATGGCGTACCAGGGCAGGCCGGAGGCGGCGCCGGAACCGGCGAGTACCAGCAGGGCGATCTCGGTGGCGGTGTCGAAGCCGAGGCCGAAGAGCAGGCCGAGCGGGTACATCTGCCACGGCTTGCGGATCGAGCCGGTGACCCGGCCGAGGAAGCGGTTCATGAAGCCGCGGTTGTTGAGCTGGGTCTCCAGGGCGGCCTCGTCGTAGGCGCCGGAGCGCATCTGCCGGAAGACCTTCCAGATGCCGGCCAGGATGACGAGGTTGATGCCGGCGATCAGGTAGAGGAAGGTGCCGGAGACGGTCGTACCGATCAGGCCGGTGACGTCGTGCAGGTGCGAGTTGTCGTCCTGGACCGGTCCGGCCAGGGTCTTCATGCCGAGCGAGAGCAGCAGGGCGAGGCCGAAGACGATGCTGGAGTGGCCGAGGGAGAACCAGAAGCCGACCGACAGCGGACGCTGTCCCTCACCCATGAGTTTGCGGGTGGTGTTGTCGATGGCCGCGATGTGGTCGGCGTCGAAGGCGTGCCGCATGCCCAGCGTGTACGCGGTCACGCCGATGCCGATGCCGAAGGACTCGGTGCCGACGCTGAAGTGCTGCGGGGCGATGATCCCGACCAGGGTGCCCCATCCGATGACGTGCAGGGCGAGCACGAAGCCGGCCATCCCGCCGACCCTGATCCACTCCTGCCGTGTCATGGAGCCCCGGACACGGTGCCAGGCCGAGCGCTTGGTCTCGGCCTGGGCGGGGAGGGACGGAGCGGAACCAGGGGCGGCCGTCATCGGGAGGTGACATCCTTCGGTCGAGCGATGGGCAGCTGCCATGGACAGCCTTGTGCCATCCTCCCGTACTTGCACATCGTTCGCAGTAACGCCCGCGACAGGGCTTCACCAAGAGAACACCATGGGAAGGTAAAGACCGGTCAGGCCGACAGCAGGCCGCTCCCCAGCCAGTCCTCGGCGTTCTTCACGCCGGGCAGGGCGAAGAAGTAGCCGCCGCCGGTCGGGGAGATGTAGTCGACGAGCGGCTCGTCGATCAGCCGGGTCTGGGTGGCCTCGAACTGGCGCTGGACGTCCTGGTTGTAGCAGCAGAAGACCAGGCCCATGTCGAGGTTGCCGACGCTGTCGATGCCCCGGTCGTAGTTGTAGCCGCGGCGCAGGATGCGGGAGCTGTCGGTCTTCGCGGTGCGCGGGTTGGCGAGCCGGATGTGGGCGTCCAGCGGGATGGCGCTGCCCTTCGGGTCCCTGGCGTAGTTCGGGATGTCGGTCTCCTTGGCGCCGTCCAGCGGGGCGCCGGTGTCCTTGCGGCGGCCGAACATCAGCTCCTGCTCGCTGAGCGAGACCCGGTCCCAGAACTCGACGAGCATCCGGATGATCCGGACGACCTGGTAGCTGCCGCCCGCCGCCCAGGCCGGCTCGCCCTGCCCCTCGCCGACCCAGATCAGCCGGTCGGTCTCCCGGGCCGAGTTCACGTCCGGGTTGGCGATGCCGTCCTTGAAGCCCAGCAGGTTGCGCTGGGCGCCGGTCGGCCGCGGGGCGTTCTGGAAGCCGTCGATGCGCCACTTGATCTGCATGGCGCCACGGGTGTGCTTGGCGATGTCGCGCAGGGCGTGCAGGACGGTGTCGGTGCTGTCGGCGCATATCTGCAGCGAGAGGTCGCCGTGGCACTCGGCGGCCTTCAGGTTGTCGTTCGGGAAGGTCCGCATCGGGGTCAGCCGGGCCGGCTTCGCCTTCGCCAGGCCGTAGCGGTCGTCGAACAGGGATGCGCCGACGCCGACGGTGACGGTGAGCGCGTCGGAGGGGACCTCGGGGCCGAGGATGCCGTTGTCGGCGGGCGGCGCGCCGACACCGAGGTCCTCGGGGGTGCCGCCGGAGGTGAGGAAGCGGGCCCGTTCGGTGATCGTCTTCAGCAGGTCGGCGAGCCCCTGCCGGCTGTCGGCGAGGACGTCGAGGGAGACGAAGGTGGCGGCGGCCGGTGCCGGGGTGAGGATGCCGGCCTGGTGGGTGCCGTGGAAGGGGATCTTCGCGGTGCCGGTCGCGTCGGCGGCCTGGGCCTCGGCGGTGCCACCGGCCTGGCTCAGCGCGAAGCCGCCGCCGGCCAGGACCGCGCCCGCGGCGCCGGCGCCCAGCGCCGTCCGCACGAAGGAGCGGCGGCCCGTGCCCATCGGGCAGGACGGGGTGTCGGCAGCGGACATCGGAGGGTTCCCTTCGTCGTACGGGTGCGGGTGCGGTGCGGGGTTCATCAGGCCGACTTCCTGATCTCCAGGAGGTCCGGCACCGGGGCGAGGTCTTCCAGCAGCTGTCCGGTCGCTCCGGCGATCCGCTGCCGGGTGACGGTGTCGAGCTGCTCGACCGGGGTCCAGCTCGCGCCCCGGTGCTCGGCGTCCAGGAGCTGCTGGAGGCGGGCGATGTCCGCGTCGACGGCAGGCAGCAGCTTCGGCGCCCGGGTGGTCAGCAGCGGCCGCAGCACGGTGAGCAGCTCGCGGGTGCCGGCGAGGTTGGCGTCCGCGGTGGCGAGGTTGGTGCCGCTGCCCTCGTCGGTGTCGGCGGTCAGCTCGAACTGGAGGGTGTTCTCCAGGATCTCGTGGGCGCGCAGCGGCAGGTCGCCCGGGTCGAACTCCTGGGTGGGGAAGGCCTTCTGGAGCCCGGCCGCGGCGTCGGCGAGGGCCTGGACCGGAGCCTTCAGCTGTCCGGCGGTCTGCGCGTGCCACAGCCCGTACTCGACCCGGTGGAACCCGGCGAAGTCCTTGTCGGTGACACCGCCCGGAAGCCCGTCGGCACGCCCGTTGATCTTCTGGTCGTAGTCCTCGAAGGTGCCGTAGGCGGCGCCGAGGGAGGAGTAGGTGAGGTGCGCGGCCAGCCAGTCGGTGCGGGCCTTGGCGAGGTGGTTGCCCGCGATGTCGGCGTCCAGGGTGCGGGTCTGGGCGACGAGGGTGGCCAGGCCTTGTTCGACGTACGCCCGGTAGGCCTTGAGCGGTGCCGCGAGGTCGTTCTCGGAGACGGGTACCACCGCCTTGGTGCTGCCCGTGCCGCCGCTGACGGTGACCGACGCGGAGGTGACGGCCTTGCCGCTGGAGGGGACGCAGCGCCAGGCGTAGGTGCCGCCGGCGACCGTGGCGACCAGGTCCCGGGTGGTGCCGGGGGCGAGGCCCTCGACCTCGCCGTAGACCGCGTTGCTGCTCGGGTCGATCAGGTACACCTCGGAGGTCTTGTCGCCGGTGTTCTGCATCTGGAAGGTCTGCCGGCCCGGCTTGGGCGCGGTGAAGCCCTTGCCGCACTCGGTCTCGGAGACGGCGACGGTCTCGCCGCTCGTGGACTTGGGCCCGGCGAGGGCGACGACGAGCCCGGCGACGACGGCCGGGACGGCTACCACGGCGACCGGCACCACCCAGACGGGCCTGCGCCGCACGGCCCTGGCGGGCCGCGGCTCGGACTCACGGACGGCGGGCTCCGGCTCCAGTTCCAAATCCGGCTCTGGCTCCAGTTCCGGTTCCGGCTCCGGCTCCTCCTCCGGCTCGGCAACGGCCGGCTGTGGTGCGGACGTGGCGGCGGCCGGCTCCGGCGCGGTGGCGCGCGCTCCGGGCACCCCGCGCACCCCGCGCACGAACAGGGTCATCACCACGGCGAGGTAGCCGACGTAGCCGACCACCTGGAGCCAGGTCATCGCCGGGGTGATGTTGAGGACGCCCTGGAGGAGGGTGCTGTACCAGGAGCCCGCGTCGATGTGGCTGCTGAGGTCGAAGACGTAGGCGGTGTTGCCCGGGAGGACGCCGCCCTCCTGGAGGTCGCGGAGCCCGTAGCCGAGGACGCCGGCCGCGATCACGATCAGGACGGCACCGGTGTAGGTGAAGAACTTCGTGAGGTTGATCTTCAGTACCCGGCGGTACAGGCCCCAGCAGAGTCCGGCCGCCAGGACCAGGCCGATCCCGGCGCCGGTCAGGGGTCCCGCCGACTCGCCGGCCGCGCGGGCGGTGGTCCACAGGAACAGCGCGGTCTCCAGGCCCTCGCGGCCGACCGCGAGGAACGAGGTCAGGATCAGCACGCCCGAGCCCATGGCCAGGGCGCCGGTGACCTTCTCCTTGATCTCGCCGGCGAGGGAGCGGGCCGAGCGGCGCATCCAGAAGACCATCGCGGTGACGAAGGCGACCGCGATCACGCTGAGGGTGCCGCCGAAGGCCTCCTGGGCGGTCGCGGAGAGGGAGGCGGCGGTGAAGGTGAGGACCGCGCCGAAGCTCATCGCCAGTGCGATCGCGGCCAGGACACCCGTCCACACCTGAGGCAGCCGGTTTCTGGCACCCGCCCGCACCAGCGTGGCGACGAGGATCGAGACGATCAGCCCGGCCTCAAGGCCTTCCCTCAGTCCGATCAGGAAACTCGGAAACGCGTCGTCCCACATCCGTCGCAGCCCTCCCCCGGCAGGCCCGTCCCCGCCCCTTGGCTCGAACTTAGTGAAGGCATGCCTTACTCCGCCGACCATGATGACTACACCCATGTAGTCACTCGGTCATGAACGGGCAATGGTGCGGCAAAAGCCGCGGCCGAACACGGCGCGCGCCCCCGGGAACGCCCACGGGACGGCAATCGTCTACATTCGGGTAGACCGTCTACAGGTTCGTAGTCACCACCCGCGTTGCACCGCATCACACCGAAGGGGCTGTCGTCGGCGTCATGGACCGCAGGAGGACCGCGGAGTTCGCGGGGAGTGTCGCGCTCGGGGCCTGGGCGGCCTTCGCCGTGCTCGCGCTGGTGGTGGCGGGCCGGCACGGCGCCCCGCTCGCCCTGGACCGCACCGCGCTGGCCTGGTCCCTCGGTCACAGAACCGACGTGGCGGTGGCCGTGGCCCGGGGGATCACCGCGACCGGCACCGGGGTCGTGCCGTACGCCCTGGTCGTGGCGGCCGGGCTGGTCGTGGGCCGCACCCGGCGGCAGCGGCTGGTCGCCGCGCTGCTCGGCGCGGGCTGCCTCGCCCTGGGGCAGACGGTCCGGCGGGCCGTGCTGGAGCTGATCGCCCGGCCCCGGCCGCCGCAGGCCGACTGGCAGACGTCGGCCTCCGGCTGGTCCTTCCCGTCCGGCCACACCACCACCGCCGCGCTCGCGGCCGGCCTGGTGATCCTCGCGATCCGGACGAGGGCCCCGCGGGGCCGCACCCCGTGGTGCGCGGCCGTCGCCTGCTGGGGGCTCGCCGTGGGGGCCACCCGGGTGTTCCTCGGCGTGCACTGGTGCACCGACGTGATCGGCGGCTGGCTGCTCGCGGCCGGGTGGCTCGGGCTCTGCGCGTGCCTGGCGGCCCGGTGGCTTCCGGACCCGTGGGCACCGGACGGCACACCGGAGAGACCGGTGGCCGCGCGCTGAGTCGGGGCCCGGCGCCCGGCCCGTCCGGGCGGGTGCGGCGCCGGCCCGCCGTCTTCCGGGCCAGGTCCCCGGTCGAGGTCGGGGCCGCCGGTCGCCGGGTGGTCGTCACAGCGCCCGGCGCCGTACCAGCAGACCGAGCACCACCAGGCCCGGCAGCAGCGGCAGCCACATGGTCAGCAGCCGGTAGCCGAGCACGGCGGAGGCGGCCGCGGCGGCCGGGGTCCCGGAGGCGGTGAGGGCGAACGCGAGGGCCGCGTCGAGGGAGCCGAGGCCGCCCGGGGTGGGCAGCAGCGCGGCGGCGCCGCTGGCCGCGAGGTAGAGCAGCGCCACCCGCGCCGGGGGCAGCGGCAGCGCGACCGCACGGGTGACGGCGAAGAGCACCAGCGCGTGCAGCCCGGCGAAGGCCAGCGAACCGCCCCACAGCGCGGCCGCGCGGACCGGACGGGCGTGCAGGGCCCGGATGTCGGCGGCCACCGCGGCCACCGCGCCCCGGCAGCGCGGCCACACCCGGGCCCGGAGCAGCAGCACGCCCGGGACGGCCGCGGCGGCCACGGCGAGGAGCGCGACCCCGGACACACGCGGGATCCGCAGCAGCCCCGGGCACGCGGGAGCGAGCGCGGCGATCAGCGCCAGCCGGACCACGGCCCCTGCGGCCGCCTTGACCGCGAGGGCCGACGCACCACGGGCCGCCGTGATTCCGCAGCGCATCAGGAACCGCAGGTTCACCGCGCCCGCACCGAGTCCGGCGGGCAGCACGTGGTTGGCGGCCGACGCGGCGAACTGGGCCGCCACCAGCCGGCCGCCGGGCAGCCGGCGGGCGACCGAGCCCTGCTGGGCGAGCGCGGAGGACACCCACGTCCCGGCCGCCGCCACTGCCGCCACCAACAGCCACCTCTGGTCGGCGCCGGCCAGCCGGACCGCGCCGTGCGCCACGACCGGCCAGTGCCGCCGGACCAGCCAGCCCGCGCCGAGCAGCAGCACCAGGCAGGCACCGCTCTGCCAGTAGAGTCCCCGGCGGCCCATGACGGGCGTGGCGTTCACGTTCGAGACCATCGAAGCACCCACCCCTGTTCCCCTGCGGCGCGCAGGACCCTCCACGGGTTCAGGGACAAACACTGACAAATTAAACGGACTTACCGGCGGAGGCAGCGCGGGTACGTCCATACGAACGGCGGCACTACGCGCTGTAAGGTTGTGCCATGGCTGGCACAGGGTCCCGCGGCAGGACGGAGCGGCGCAGCGCCGGAGAGCTGGAGAGCGAGGTCCTGGCGGCCCTGTGGGCGACCGAACGCCCGTTGACCCCGGCCGAGATCCAGACCGAGATCGGCGGCGGACTCGCCTACAACACGGTCCACACCATCCTGAAGCGGCTGTACGACAAGGGGCTCGTCCTGCGCGACGCGGCAGGGCGGCGCGGCGCGTACCGGCCGGCGAAGAACGCGGCCGAGCTGACCGCCGAGGCCATGCACGAGGCCCTGGACCGGGGCCCGGACCCCATCGCGGCGCTCCAGCAGTTCGTGTCCGGGCTGAGCCCGGAGGAGGAGCGGGCGCTGCGGAACCTGTTCGCCGGAGGCGGCGCATGAGGTTCGACGTCTACACCCCGCTGCTGGTCTCCCTGCTGCTGCCCCTGGTCAGTCCGGTGATAGCCCGCCGGGTCGCGCCGGCGCTGGCGGCACGCGTCCTCACCGCCGCCGCGGTGCTGACCGCCGCCGCGGCCACCTGGTCGCTGATCCTGCTGACGACGGCCCTGCTGGGCGAGGCCCCGCCGGTGGTCCGGGAGGCCCACGAGGACGGACGCCCGCTGGCCGACCCGGTGCCCGAGGTGATCGGCCTCGCCGCCTGCCTGGCGCTGGTCATGGTGGTCTGGCGGGTGCAGCGGGCGGTGCGTGCCGAGCGGCGCACCCGGCGGGCGCTGCGCCGGCTGTGCGAGGGGCATCCGCGGGACACCGAGCTGGTGGTGGCCGCCTGCGAGGTGCCGCAGGCGTTCGCGATCCCGGGCCGGCCGGGCCGCATCCTGGTCACCTCGGCGATGCTGGGCGCGCTGGCACCGGCGGAACGGCGGGTGCTGCTCGCACACGAGCGCGCCCATCTGCGCCACCGGCACGGCCGGCTGGTGACGGCCGTGACGCTCGCGGCGGCCGCCAATCCGCTGCTCGCCCCGGTCCGTTCCGCGGTGACCTTCCTGGCGGAGCGCTGGGCGGACGAGCGGGCGGCGACCGAGGTCGGGGACCGCGACACCACCGCCCGAGCCCTGGCCCGAGCGGCCCTCAGCGCCCGGCCGGGCTGCGCCCTGAACTTCGCCGATCGCGCGGTGACCCGCCGGATCGCGGCGCTGCAGACGGCTCCACCGCCCTCGCTGTGGCCGGCCGCCGCGGCCGTCCTCGCGCTCGGCGTCGGAGCCGCCCTGTTCGCGGCGGACGCGACGGACGATCTGGTGCGGCTCCTCTTCAACGCCCTCACGTAGGCGCCCTGCAAGGGGCGCTGGGGGTCCCCCGGCCGAAGGCTGGGGGAGGAACTGCGCGATCAGCCACGACGGCGGCGCGGACGACCGACACCGCCGTAGGGGTCCGGAGGCATTGCGACGTGCCGGTCGAGTGTGGTTGATCGCGCAGTTCCCCGCGCCCCTTACGGGGCGCTCAGCTCGGTCGAGTCGGTGCCCGGTGTGGTGGCTGGCCGGGGGTCGGCCCGGGACGGACCGGGGGCACTGCCCGTACCGCCGGGCTCTCCGTGCCCACCGTCACCGGCTCTCCGTGGTGGTGCACGGTGAGCGGTGGGCCGTCCAGCAGGGTGTACGTCGCCTTGTCGGCGCCGATCTCCACCCGCAGTCTGCTGTCGCGCAGCTGCAGGCTGAAGGTGAGCCGGCGCAGCCGCTCCGGCAGCCGGGGGGCGAACCTGGCCCCGTCGTCGTAGTGCCGCAGCCCGCCGAAGCCGGCCACCAGGGCCATCCAGGTGCCGGCGAGGGAGGCGATGTGCAGTCCGTCGCGGGTGTTGTGCTCCAGGTCGTCGAGGTCCATCAGCGCGGCCTCGGCGGTGTAGGCGTGGGCGAGCGTGAGATGGCCTGCCTGGGCGGCGACGACGGCCTGGCAGCAGGCGGACAGCGAGGAGTCGCGGACGGTCAGCGGCTCGTAGTAGGCGAAGTTGCGGGCGATGTGCTCCGCGTCGAAGTACGACTCGCAGGTGTACATCGCGAGGACCAGGTCGGCCTGTTTGACGACCTGCTTCCGGTAGAGGTCGAAGTAGGGGAAGTTCAGCAGCAGCGGGTACTGCTCGGGGCTGGTGTTCTCGAAGTCCCAGCGCTGGTAGCGGGTGAACCCGGCGCTCTGTTCGTGGACGCCCAGCTCGTGGTTGTAGGGGATGTGCATGGACTCGGCCGCGTCCCGCCAGGCGGCGCTCTCCTCCGCGTCGACGCCGAGCTCCGCCGCCTGCCGCGGGTGGCGTTCGACGGCGTCCGCGGCGGCCAGCAGGTTCGCGCGGGCCATCAGGTTGGTGTACGTGTTGTCGTCGGCGACCGCGCTGTACTCGTCGGGGCCGGTGACGCCGTCGATGTGGAAGGCGCCGCGGCTGTCGTGGTGGCCGAGCGAGCGCCACAGGCGGGCGGTCTCCACCAGCAGTTCGACGCCGGTGTCCCGTTCGAAGTCGGTGTCGCCGGTGGCGGCGACGTAGCGGACCACGGCGTCGGCGACGTCGGCGTTGACGTGGAAGGCGGCGGTGCCGGCCGGCCAGTAGGCCGAGCCCTCCGGTCCCGCGATGGTCCGCCACGGGAACGCGGCCCCCTGCAGACCGAGCTGAGCGGCGCGTTCGCGGGCGGCGGGCAGGGTGTTGTGCCGCCAGCGCAGCGCCTCGGCGACGGCGCCGGGGGCGGTGTGGGTGAGGACGGGCAGCACGAACATCTCGGTGTCCCAGAAGGCGTGCCCGTCGTATCCGGAGCCGGTGAGGCCCTTCGCGGGTATCGCCCGCTGTTCGGCGCGGGCGCCCGCCTGCAGGACGTGGAAAAGGGCGAAGCGGACGGCCTGCTGGACCTCCTCGTCGCCGTCCACCTCCACGTCGGCGCGGGACCAGAAGTCGTCCAGGTACGCCTGCTGCTCGTCGGCGAGCCCCTGCCAGCCCTCGTGGGCGGCGGCCGCGAGCGCCGCGTCCACCTGGTCGGCCATGGCGGGCAGCGAGCGCACCCCGGACCAGCCGTGGGCGACGAACTTCTCCACCCGCAGCCGCTGCCCGGGCTCCAGGACGGAGGTGACGGTCATCCGGGCCACGTCCACGCCGCTCTCGGAGCGCACCGAGGTCCGCTCGGGACCGGAGACGGTGTGGTCGGCGGCCACCGCGACCCGCAGACCGCTGCGCCGGGTGCGGTGCACGAGGCGCAGCCGCTGCCCGGCGGCGAAGTCGTCCTCCTGCTCCAGCGGCGACTGCAGCGCGAGCGCCGCACGGGGGTCGCCGTTCGACTCGGGCAGTTGCTCGTTGGCGACCAGCTCGGACTGGACCACGATCCGGCAGCGGCGGTCGACGGCCTCCACCTCGTAGGCGACGGCGCCGATCGCCCGCTGGGTCAGCGACACCAGCCGGGTCGACCGCACCCGGACGGTGGAGCCGGCCGGCGAGGTCCACTCGCAGGTCCGCTGCAGGACGCCGCGGCGCAGGTCGAGCACCCGCTCGTGGGCGACGAGGCGGCCGTAGCGCAGGTCGAAGGGCTCGTCGTCGACCAGCAGCCGCAGGATCTTGCCGTTGGTGACGTTGATGACGGTCTGCCCGGACTCCGGGTAGCCGTAGCCGGCCTCGGCGTACGGCAGCGGGTGCACCTCGTGCACGCCGTTGAGGTAACTGCCCGGCAGGCCGTGCGGTTCGCCCTCGTCGAGGTTGCCGCGCCAGCCGACATGCCCGTTGGACAGGGCGAAGACCGACTCGCTCTGCGCGAGCACGTCCAGGTTGAGCGTGGTCTCGCGGACCGTCCAGGGCTCCACGGCGTACGACCGTTGGGTGATCACTCCTTGCCTCCCAGCTCGGCGAGGTCCTTCACGACGGTGTCCGCGCCGTGTGCGTACAGGGCGTCCGTCTGCCCGACGCGGTCCACGCCGACGACGTACCCGAACCGGCCCGCCCGGCCCGCGTCCATCCCGGCGAGGGCGTCCTCGAAGACGGCGGCCGCGGCGGGCTCGACCCCGAGGTCGTGGGCGGCGGCCAGGAAGGTGTCCGGGTGCGGCTTGCCGGGGAGCTGCCGCTCGACGGCCACGACGCCGTCGATCCGGACGTCGAAGAAGTGCTCGGCGCCGATCGAACGCAGCACGTCGCGGCAGTTGGCGCTGGAGGAGACGATCGCGGTGCGCAGCCCGTGCGCGCGGACCGCCTCCAGGTAGCGCAGGGTGCCGTCGTAGGCCTCGACGCCCTGGGTGCGGATCTTCTCGAGGAGCAGTTCGTTCTTGCGGTTGCCGAGGCCGTGCACGGTCGGGGCGTCCGGCGGGTCGTCCGGGGTGCCCTCGGGCAGGTGGATGCCGCGGGAGTCGAGGAAGGCGCGGACCCCGTCGGCGCGCGGGCGTCCGTCGACGTACTCGTCGTAGTCGGCGACCGCGTCGAAGGGCCGCTGTCCGTCGTGGCCGCGCAGGAAGGCGTCGAAGGTCTCCTTCCAGGCCGCCGCGTGCACGACGGCCGTCTTGGTGACGACCCCGTCGAGATCGAAGAGACAGGCCTGGATGGTGTCGGGCAGACCGAGTGCACTCATGTCCGGCATCTTCCCCAGCGAACGGCTTCCAGGGGGTGGCGCCCGCCACACTTCCCGGTCCTGATGTCACACTTTTTGCGTGCCGCTGACTTTCGACGACCTTCTCGACCGCGCCTGTTCACTCGCAGGACGGGCGGCTCCGCGCGCGATCCTCGGCATCGCGGGCAGCCCCGGGGCCGGCAAGACGACCCTCGCCGAGCATCTGGTACGGGAGCTGAACGGCACCGGTGAGCCGTGGGCCGTGCACGTGCCGATGGACGGATTCCACCTGGCAGACGTCGAGTTGGACCGCCTCGGGCTGCGGGACCGCAAGGGGGCGCCCGCGACCTTCGACGCGGGCGGGTACGCGGCACTGCTGCGGCGGCTGCGGGCCGAGCCGGACGTCGTGGTGTACGCGCCGGGCTTCGAACGGGTCCTGGAGCAGCCGATCGCGGGCACGATCCCCGTCCTGCCGACCGCCCGGCTGGTGGTGACGGAGGGCAACTACCTGCTGCTGACGGACGGTTCGTGGGCACGGGTGCGGCCGGCCCTGGACGAGGTCTGGTTCTGCGAGACCGACGAGGCTGAGCGGGTGCGGCGGCTGGTCGCCCGGCACGAGGAGTTCGGCAAGGGGCACGAGCAGGCGGTGGCCTGGGTGGCGGGCACCGACCAGCTCAACGCCGACCTGGTCGCGGCCACCCGGGACCGGGCGGACCTGGTGGTTCCGGAGACGGCGCTGCCCGTGCGGAGGACGTCGCGGGCCACTGTCGATCCGGCCGCCTCCCGTTCGACGCCGTGACGCAGCGGCGGCGCCCTCCCGTGTCCCGTGCGGGATGCAGCAGGCCCGTCGCCCGCGTGAACGGTGCCGTCGGGCGCGACCGGGCCGACGAGTGGCCCGCCGAGCAGCGCGGGCGCGCCGCGGCCGGTCGCCTTCTGGTCGCCGTGCCGTTCTTCGTGGCCGCTGCCGCTGTCTAGCGCACCACGCGGTGGCGGAGGTAGGTGACCCCCGAGTCGAAGGTACGGGTCTCGACGCGTTCGAGATCCACGCGGCGGTCGTGGCGGGGGAAGTACGGAGTGCCGCCGCCGACCAGCACCGGGTAGACCATGGTCCGGTACTCGTCGATGAGACCGCGTTCGGCCGCCTCGACGGCGAGCGTCGCGCCGCCGATCGCGATGTCGCCCGCTCCCGGCTCGGCGCGCAGGCGCTCGATCTCCTCCGCCACGCTGCCGGCGGCCAGCCGGGCGGCCTGGCCCCGCACCTCCGGCAGGGTGGTGGAGAACACCACCTTCGGGAGCGGGTTCCAGAGCG
The DNA here is from genome assembly GCF_044769305.1 of Streptomyces sp. NPDC090499. NCBI lineage: Bacteria > Bacillati > Actinomycetota > Actinomycetes > Kitasatosporales > Streptomycetaceae > Streptomyces > Streptomyces sp. NPDC090499. Next base: position 313,714 of record NZ_JBIVXP010000008.1, on the reverse strand, counting down.
CGGTCCATTCGCGCTCGGCGGCGTCGAGCGCGGGATCCTGGTCGGCGGTCTCCCAGTACAGCATCGTCTCGTAGAGACGCCGTCCCATCAGGTGGACGTCGACCTCCCGGATCTCCTCGATCCAGAAGCGGAAGACCTCCTTGTCGGGCGCGGTCCAGTTGAACGTGCCGTCCGGCCCGACGATGTAGCCGTCGAGTGACATGCTCATCGAATAGGTCACGCTGCGCATCGGGAGTCCTCCTGCTCGGGAACGGGTTCGACAGTACGACCGCCGGGGACCCCAGGACTCATCGACGCGCGCGGGACGACCCCTAGCAGGCGGTCAGGGCCAGTTCGGGCACTCCGTGCTCGTCCTCGGCGCCGATGGCGGCCGTGAACTCCTCGGTGTGCACCGTCAGGTCGCCCTCGAAGGACGGCGCGAAGTCACCGCCGGGCCCGTACCGCACGGCGAACACGTGCAGGTGGTCCGGTGCGCCCGGCGCCGGTTCGGCCTCGTAGGCCGTCGAGGCGACCAGGTGGCGCCAGCCCTCGTCCGGGTTGCCGTACCCGCGCGGGTCGGCGGCGAGGGCGAACGCGGCCTGCTCCTGGGTGAGTTCGGCGCGCGCGTCGAAGTGGTCCGCGCCCTGCCCGGCGGGGTGCGTGAGGCGCAGGACGCCCGCCGCGGCCACCTCGCCCTCGGCGACCCGCCGTACCCGGTCGCCGTCGTCCGCCGCGTAGGGCAGCCCGGCCAGCAGGTACGGCGTCCCGCCGAGCCGTTCCACGGCCACCGTCACCCACAGCCGGGTGCCGTCCGTGACGTACAGCGATCGCACGTGGCGCAGCACGTGGTCGCGGCCCACCACCGGCTTGCAGACCAGCTTGGCGGTCAGGCCGTCGGCGTGGACGTCCCGGACCCGGACCTCGCCCATCGGGCGGCAGTACAGGAAGCCGTCCAGGACCGGGCCGAAGCCGTGCTGCCGGTTCACCGCCGCCGGCAGATGGTAGGTGCCGCCGGCCTCGATGAGAGAGGGGGTCATGCGGCTGTCGAAGGCCACCGAGACGTCGCCCGAGCGGAGTTGGTGGCGGGCCGGGTCCGTCGACGGTTCGCGGTGCCAGTCGGTGGGGTCCTGGATCTGCCAGACCAGCATCCACGCGAAGTGCCCGTCGACCCCGCCGTCCGGCTTGACCGCGTGCCGGCCCCAGTTGGTGTCGCCCCGGTAGCGGCCCAGGTCGGAGCCGATCCGGGCGCCGAAGTAGCGGAGCCCGAGGACGGATTCGAAGCCGGAGTGCTGTTCGCTGTAGCGGGGGCCGCCGTTGTCGAAGCCGCCGCTCGGCAGGCGGGCGTCGAGGTAGCGGGCGAGCGCGTCGCCGTCCTCGGCGAACATCTCCGCGCCGCTGATCCGGTGGGCCTGGGCCAGGAAGGACAGCGAGATCGGGCCGTAGTTGTTGTCGTAGGCGCCGCCGTGCTCGGGCGGCAGCAGCGCGCCCCGGTCGAGGACGCGGTGGGCGCGGATCCGGTCGGTGTACAGGGCGAGTGCCCGCTCGCGGACCGGCTCGGCCTCCTCGGGCGGGAGGTGCCGCGCCAGCATCAGTCCGCCGACCACGCAGCCGATGGCCTGGTTGCCGGCCTCCTGCGGGTTGAAGAAGGTGGCCTCGGTCAGCCAGCGCCAGTAACCGCGGCCCACGTCGAGCAGTTCGGTGCGCTGTCCGTCGTCGACCAGGCCGTCCGCGAGGTCGAGGATGTTCACGACCTGGAGCAGCGCCCAGACCGTGCTGGGCCAGTCCCCGATCGGGTGCGCGCCCGCTGCCAGGACGTAACGGGCGTACGGGAGACCGGAGTCGCGGACGGTGAGGTTGGGGTAGCCGGGGTTGTCCCCGGTGTAGACCCGTTCGCGCAGGTGGAAGGCGAGGCTGCGGCGCACCGCCTCCGGCAGCCGCGGGTCCTTGGACCGCTGCCAGGCCAGGGCCAGCAGGGAGGTGACGCCGAGGGAGGTGTCGCCGATGTCGTCGTCCGCGTCGGGGTGTTCGAGGTTGCCCTCGGGGGTGAGGCGGGCCAGGGCCTGTTCGACGACGTCGGCGAGGACCGCGTCGTACGCCTCGGGGGTGGACGGCAGGTCGTGCAGCGGGCCGAGTTGGCGCGGCAGGTGCATCGGAGGAGGTCAGCCCTTCGTTCCGGAGGTGGCCGTGGCGTGGGTTGTCAGGGGCGGCGGGCGCGCAGGGCGACGCTCAGCGTCTGCGGGCCGTGCCCACCGAGGTAGACGCGGTTTCCGGTGGTCGCGTCGGTGCCGCCCACCACGGTGTGGTCCTGCCCCGGGTCGTACCGTAGTACGTCCGCCCGGTCCGGTCCGGCGAGCGGTTCGCCGGCCTCGACGCGGGCTTCGACCCGGATCTCGTCGGCACCGGCCCGGTAGGTCATCGGCCCGGTCGTCAGGCACCAGCGGCCGTCACCGATCGGTACGGCGCCCTCGGGAACGCCGCCCGGCCGGAAGGTCAGTTCGAGGGCCCAGGGCACCGCCGGTCCGCTGATGTCGATCCGCAGGTCGGCGCCGTCCTCGCGCAGGTCGACCTCGACTCGGGTCGTGTGAGAGACCTCGTCCCGAGGGCGGTCGGGGAAGGCCATCGACGCGGAGAAGCGGCCCTCGTCCAGCAGGCGGTAGGCGCCGTCGTCGCGCCTCCGGTCCTTCGGCAGCGGCTGGTAGTAGGCGGTGGTGAGGGTTTGGGTGAGCCGGTACCGGTGGTCGGCGAGCTGTTCCATGTCGGCGGCGCGGAACGGGCCCAGGTCGAAGAACACCCGCGAGAGGCGGACCGCGTCGAGGACGGCGGCGCCGGCGAACATGCGCAGGAAGGTGGGGTTGCAGGCGAGGCCCGAGCGGATCCGCCGGTGCTCGGGCACGTCGGAGCCGCCGTACACCACGGTGTGCGCGGTGGCCGAGGCGTGTGCGGCGAGGCGTGCGGTGGGGAGGTACCGGTCGCGCGGGAGCTTCTCCGCGTCCGGGGCCGGCAGGGCTCGGCACAGATCCGGGGTGAGGAGGGTCTGGGCGAGCAGGTCGGAGTCGTCGATGCCGTCGGCGGCCGCCAGGCGGGCCGCGCGCGCGAAGTCGCCCCGGCCGGTGCGGATCGCGAGCAGCCGGTAGTGCGGCAGATAGGGCCACAGCGCGAACGACAGCTTCTGGTCCTGGCGGCGCGAGTGGACGGTCTCCACCGTGCCGTCCGGCCTGATCAGGTCCAGGGTCACGGCGAGGTTGCGTTCGACGGCGTCCAGCAGGTCGGTACGCCCGAGCACCTCGGCCAGCAACAGCAGCGACGGGTTGGTCACGATGGACGCGTAGACGGCACTGCGTTCCGAGTACAGGCCCTCCGTGTCGATGTCGACGCCCTCGGCAAGCCACTCGTCGACGCGGGCGAGCAGCCGGTCGTCGGGGAACGACCGGTGCAGACGGGCGAGCGCCGCGCTCAGCTCCCAGCGGTGGTTCGGGGTGTGCACGCCACCGGTCAGGAGACTGGCGGTGGCGGCGCCGGCGATCTCGGCGAGCGCGGCCGTCACCTCGGCCAGTTCCGGTCCCGCGGCGGCGGCGAGGACATACGCGTCGCACACGTCGTTGACGGTGAACGCGGAGTCGGGCGGCGACTGGACGTTGTCGCCGCCCGCGAAAAGACCGGAGGGCGTCTGCACGGCCCGCAGGGCGCGGAGGTGGGTCATCGCGGCGGCGACCGCCTGTCCGCTGCCGTGCAGTGCCGAGTCCGGGGAACGGTATGCCGCGACCAGCGTCTTCACCCGCCGCGCCAGACCACGGTGCGGCACGCCGGCGGGTTCCACGTCCGGGTCGGCCGCCAGGGGGACGGCCGTCTGGTCGGCGGCGCGCGCCGCCGCGCGGACGAACTCGTGGTCGAGCGGGGTGGGCACGGTCAGTCCTTCAGTCCGGCGTTGATGTCGGCGCTCATGACGTACCGCTGGAACACCAGGAAGACGAGGATCAGCGGAATCATGGAGATGACCGATCCGCCCAGCAGCACCGACCAGTTGATGTTCTGCGCCCCCACGAGACTCTGGATGCCGATCTGCACGGTGAACTTGTTGGGGTCGTTGAGCATCAGCAGCGGCCAGATGTAGTCGTTCCAGCGCCACTGGAAGGACAGGATGGCGAGGGTCAGCATGATGGGCCGGGAGATCGGCACCATGATCCGCAGGAAGATCGACAGTTCACGGGCGCCGTCGATGCGGGCGGCCTCGACGAGCTCGTCGGGGACCGTCAGGAAGAACTGGCGGAACATGAAGCAGCCGGTGGCGGTGAGCACGGCCGGCAGGATGATGCCGGCGAAGGAGTTGTAGAGGCCGAGGTCGCGGACGACCAGGAACTCCGGGGCGAGCATGACCTCGGACGGCAGCATCGTGGTGGCCAGGATGCAGATGAAGAAGGCCTTGAGCCATCTGTTGTCGTACTTGGCCAGCGCATACCCGGTGCAGCAGCTGACCCCCACCGTGAGGATCGTCGTGATCACGCACACGAGGGCCGTGTTGATGAAGTACTGGGAGAAGTTGGCGCTGTCCCAGGCCGCCTTGTAACCCGACAGGGTGGGGTTGTGCGGAAGCACCGTCAGCGGAAGGGAGAACAGGTCTCCCGCCGGCTTGAAGGAGCTGAGGACGAACCACAGCACCGGCAGCCCGTAGAGGGCGGCCAGGATCCACAGCAGTGTCGTCGCGGGTACCGCGCGCCGGAGCCCGCCGTCGCGCCCGCCGCGGGGTCGCTTCCCGGAGCGGGCCTTCACGGAACCGGCGTCGACCGGACGCGGCGTGTCTGTGGTGGTCATCGGTTCTCCATCCGCCGGTTGGCGATCAGCTGGATGATCGCGACGGCCATCAGGATGAGCATGAGCACGAACGACGCGGCGCTCGCGTAGCCGATCTGGCCCCGGTTGAATCCGGTCTGGTAGATGTACTGGACGAGCAGGTTGTTCGAGGTGCCGGGCCCGCCGTTGTTGAGGGAGACGAACAGCGGGTACTCCTTCATCGCGTTGATCGTGTTGAGGAGGATGACGATGAACGACGTCGGGGCGATGCTCGGCAGCGTGATGCTGATGAACTGGCGCCAGGGGCCCGCGCCGTCGAGCGAGGCCGCCTCGTAGTACGAGGTGGGCACGTTCTTGATCGCCGCGATGAACAGCAGCATCGAGAAGGCCGTTCCCCACCAGGCGCCCGCCATCACGACCACGCCCAGCGACAGGTCCGCGTTCGACTGCCACGCGATCGCGTGCCCGCCGAGCTTCTCGATGACGTAGTTGATCAGTCCGAAGTTCTCACCGAACAGCCACCGCCACAGGACACCGACGACGATGGGCGAGATGAGCCACGGGATGAAGAAGATGACCCGGGCGAACGAGGCGCCCTTGGCCTGCCTGCTCACCACCAGGTTGGCGATGAGGAGCGAGAGCACGAAGTTCAGCGGGACGACCAGCACGGTGTACAGCAGCGTCCGGAACAGCGCGTCGTAGAAGGTGGAGTCACCGAACAGGTTCGTGTAGTTGTCCAGTCCGACGAACTGGAACGCCCCCACGCCCGTGTAGTTCGTGAAGGAGTAGACGAGCCCGATCACCGCCGGCCACACGAAGAACAGTGCGAAGAGCACGACGTTGGCCGCGATGAGGACGAGCGGCGCGAGGGTGTAGGTCGTGCGTCGCCTGGGCGGGCTCCCGGACACTGCCGAGGCGCGTTTTGTCATCTTCCTGACTCCGTGCTGTGGGGATGGATTGCGGTGGGCTCACGCCGTGAGCCCGGCGTCACGTGGTCGCCCGGGGCGGGCGGCGGTGTCGCGACCCCGCCGCCCGGCCCGCGGGCCTGCGATCAGCCGCCGACCTGCTGGTTGTAGCCGTCCACGATGTTCTGGAGGGCCTTGTCGGCCGACTGCTGACCGTTGATCGCCTTGCCGAGCTCCGTCTTGGTCGGGTCGGTGGTGAGGCTCTTGCCCTTCAGCACCCACGCGGTCTGCGCGTTGTTGAAGTAGCCCGAGATCGGGGCGTAGAGCGGGATCTCCTCGTTGTAGAGCTTGAAGGCCGCCTGCGCCGCGTCCGAGGTGAAGGGGTACTTCGGGCTCAGACCGCTCTCGACCGGAAGGAACCCGGAGGTCTCGACCAGCTCGGTGTACTGCTTCGGGTCGTAGACCCAGGACATGAACTTCTTGGCGGCGGCGGACGCGTCGCTGTTGTTGTTGAAGCCGACCATCATGCCGCCGCTGTTGACGTCACTGGCCTGCACCGGCTGGGCGGGGGTCGGGACGCTGGCCCAGTCGAACTTCTTGATGCTGTCCGCGAAGGCGGCGACCTGCCACACGCCGGACCAGTAGGCGACCACGTCACCGCTCTGGAACATGGCGGACGGGTCGGCGCCGCTGGTCCACACCGACTTCGGCATGACCTTGTCGTCGTTCAGCCCGACGAAGTAGTTCACGGCCTTCTTGGTCGCGGCGTCCGCGGAGAACTTGCCGGAGGAGTCCGCGTGGACGTACTTCCCGCCCATCTCGTAAACCATCGCGCGCAGCCGGGACGGCGACTGGTCGAAGGTCAGCGAGTACTTGGCGCCGGTCTTCTCGCGGACCTTGTTGGCCGCCGCGATGAACTCGTCCCAGGTCCACGTGTCCGACGGCGAGGTCGGGACGGCGACGCCGGCCTTCTTGAACAGCGTCTTGTTGATGAACAGGCCGGACGCGGTGACGTCCGAGGGGATGGACAGCACCTTGCCGGACGAGTCCTTGGCGAGGAAGTTGCTGTTGATGTTGTAGCTCTTGTTGTTGGCGATGGAGCTCAGGTCGATCAGCTTGTTCGACCAGATCGGGTCGAGCGCCGGCACGTCCGCGACGTCGGGCAGCGAGTTCGCCTGGGCGGCGTTGTGCAGCTTCGTCGGGTAGCCGTCGTAGGGGATGTTGACGAGCTTGACGTTGACGCCGGTTTCCTTCTTGTACTGCGCCACCAGCTTCTTCCAGCCCGCGTCCTGTCCCGGGACCGTGGAGATCCAGAACGTCAGCGACTTGGAGGTCCCGCCCGAGCCGGAGCCCGACCCGCAGGCGGAGAGCAGCAGGGCTCCTGCCGAGGCCACGGCAGCGAGGGGAAGCAGGCGGCGCATACCGCCGCGGCCGAGTCGGCTGGAACGCCGCACACCCACAGTGGTCATCTTCGATCCCATTTCTTCGGAGGGACTGAGCACGGCGCCGGCTGAGGCGGCACGGGTGCATTTTGAAGGAAAAGTCGCTTTCCGGGGGGCGCGGCCTCGCCCGGCCGCATCGTCCACGCGGAGTGAGGTCCCCGGCCGTCCTGGCCGTCACCGCTCGGGCACGCCCTCGTGCGGTTGCCGTACGTCGCGTACGGGCTGGGAGGCTCGCCCCAAGCCGGCGTCCCGGCCGACTTAGAAAGCGCTTGTCCGGACATTGGCAGACCGATTAGGAACCCGTCAATCCTTCACCCGCGCGCCTTCGGTCACGGTTTGGACTCCCTTGACCACGGCGAGCCGGGCGGCACCCACCACGGTACCGAGATCGCCGATCTGGCTGCTGACCACCTCGGTGGGCCAGCTCAGCCGCCCCAGCTCGGCCCGCACTCCGGGCAGGACCTGCGGGTCCGCGCCCGTGCTGCCGCCCAGGACGATCAGCCCCGGGTCCAGTACGGCGGCCACCGCGGCGGCCAGCCGGCCCACGTCGGCGGCATGCCGTGCGACCAGGGCACGTGCGGGCTCCCGGCCCTGGGCCGCCAGCGCGAAGAGCCGTTCGGCGGTGCGCGGGCACGGACCGTCGGTTTCCGGCCAGGCCTCGGCGGCCCGGCGCAGCAGGGCCTGCGAGCCGACGTAGGCCTCCAGGGCCTCCTGGCGGGGCTCCCGGTCGTCGTCCCAGGGGTAGGGCAGCCGGGCGAGCTCACCGGCCGCGCCGTTGGCGCCGCGCAGCACGTGGCCGCCGATGACGATGCCCAGACCGATACCGACGCCGATCCGCAGGTAGCCGAAGGTGTGGCGGCCCCGGGCGGCGCCCTCGTGGAGTTCGGCGAGGGCCGCGCAGTTCACGTTGTTCTCCAGGTGGACGGGGACTCCCGGCGGCAGGGCGACGGAGACCGCGTCGAAGACGGGCCCGGCCTTGGCGGTCGCCGGGCGCATGCCGGTGCCCGCCCGGCCGGGGGCGGTGACGTCGCCGATGGCGACGACGATGGCCCGCAGTGGGGCGCCCGCCGGCAGCGCGTCCAGTGCCTCGCGGACGGCGTCGGCGGCCCGGGTGCGGGGCGTGTCCGCCTCGGCGAGCAGGGTGCCGTCCAGGGCGCAGGCGCGGACCCGGGTTCGGGCCGGGCCGAGGTCGACGGCGAGGACGGAGCCGGCGGCGGGCCCGAGGCCGTAGACGGCGGCGGAGCGGCCGGTGCCGCTGGAGGCGGTGCCCGAGTGGGTGGCGAGCCCGGCCCCCTCCAGCTCCACGACGGCGGCGGAGACCGTCGGCTTGGACAGGCCCGCGAGGCTCGCGAGCTGCGGCCGGGTGGCGCTGCCGGCCTGGGTCAGTACGGCGAAGACCGCGCCGGCGCTCTCGGTGAGCCGGGGGGCCTCAGCCACGACGTGTTCCACAGTTCCCCCATGGGTCAGGGGCCGCGCTCCCCCGGGTGGCGGGAGATGCGGCGATGCGGTGCCGTTGTGCCGCGCGGTTGTGGCCTCGACAGCGTCCCGTTGATCGAGTCCGCGGCAACTCTTGACGCACTGTACTTCGTTAGTTAACTTCCTAACGAAGTACACGGTACTCGCCTGCCGTGCTCCGCAAGAAGCCCGTCCCGGGGCTTCCCGACTTGCTCAACTCCGGTCCGGCCAGACACGGTTCGCCCGCCGTCGTAGCACAGCGCAAAGCTCTTCGGCGCTGTTCGCCCAGACGACGAAAGAGGATCCGTGCAGGACACACCTTCTCTCCCGTTGGTGGTCGGTATCGACGTGGGCGGCACCAAGACCCAGCTCCGCGCCGCCGTCGGCGCGGACCGGGTCGCCGACCTCGTCCGTCCGAGCAGCGGCTGGCGGCCGCACGACGCGGCCGCCGCGGCCCGCTGGCTGACCGCGCTGGTCCACGACGCCCTGCCCTCCGGCACCCGCCCGGCCGCCCTGGCCGTCGGCGGGCACGCCTGCGAGACCCCCCGTCAGTGCGCCGGCATCGCCGCTGCCCTGCGGGACCTCCTCGACGTGCCGGTCCGGGTGGTGGGCGACGCCGAGCTCCTCGTCCCCGCCGCCGGCCTGGACAAGGGGGTCGGCCTGGTCGCCGGCACCGGCTCGGTGGCCGTCGGCAGGCAGGCCGACGGCAGCCCCGTGCAGGTGGGCGGCTGGGGCGCGGTCCTCGGCGACGAGGGCGGCGCCGCCGGACTGGTCCGGGACGCCGCCCGCGCCGTCTGGGCCGCGCACGACCGCGGCGAGGCCCCGGACGCCCTCGCGGCCGGACTCGTCGCCGCCTTCGAGGTGGCGGAGGTGCCCGCGCTCGGCGCCGCCCTGGAGAGCGCCTCCGACGTCTCCGCCGAGTGGGGCCGGCACGCCCCGGTGCTCTTCGCCGCGGCCGACGCGGGCTCCCGGCTCGCGGCGGACGTGATAGCCGACGGCGGCCGTGCCCTCGCCGGCCTGGTGGCCCGGCTCGCCGCGCGCGGTCTCGCGGTGGACGACGTGGTGGTCGCGGGCGGCACGATCCTGTCCCAGCCGCGCCTGTACGACGCCTTCGCCGACGCGCTCGCCGAGGCGGTACCCGGCGCCCGGCCGCAGCCGTTGCGGCTCCCGCCGGTCGAGGGAGCGGTGGCGCTGGCGCGTTCGGTCCTGTGAGAAACCTGTCCGCAGCCCGTCGGGTCCCGCAGCACTGGACCACGGGCCGTTCGAGGCTGCGAACGCGCAGGTCCCGGGCGGTTCTTCCTGTGAACCACGGAACCGCCGTTCAACTCCGGGTCACACGACGGTCGTCGGGCGATGACCGCGGGGACACGAACTCACCCTAGAACTTCGCTCGTTCAACACTTTTCCCACGCGAACCCAGACGCTCGCGCGCAACTGGAGCATCTGGGTTCGCGTGAACTCCCCAGAATTCAAGAGAGGCACACCCATGCCGTCACCTGCCGGGCACCACTCCGCTTCTCCGACCCGTGGCCCCGCCGTCGGCCGACGGGGATTCCTGAAGACCTCGCTCGGCGCGTCGGCGGGTGTGCTGGCGGCCCCGACCTTCGTCGGCTGGCTCGCCGCCGCCGACGCCAAGGCCGCCACGGCCCTGGCGTTCGTCGACGACTACAAGACGAACATCAGCACCAACCTCACCGCCGACACCAACGCGGTGGTCCGCATCCTCGGCGGCTTCGCGCGGATCTGGAAGACCGGTACCGCCTGGAACACGGGCAGCGTGCTGCGCGCCGACATCCTGCGCGACAACATGCGCTACTGCGCCAAGATCACCAGAAAGCGCAGCGCCGCCGACGCGAAGAAGGCGTTCATCTACGACCGCCAGCACCAGAGTTACGCGATGATCGCCGGCCTCGGCCCGCTCGCCGACGTCTACCGGGCCGGTGCCCTCGCGGTCACCTCGATCACCAGCGCCCCCGACGGCACGCCCGCCACCACGGTCAACGACGCCGTCCCGGCCGGCGCCCCGGCGGGCGCCGCGCTCGGCGCGGGCTCGCACGACTCGGCGCTGGGCAAGGTGGCCACCCTGGTCGACACCCTGCGCGGCAACTACGCGTCCGGCAACCCGTCCAAGTACGCCTACCAGTACCCGCGTCCGTGGCGCATGAACGAGGACAGCCAGGTCGTCGACACCGGAAAGACCGACGCGTACGGCTTCCCGGTCTACGACTCCGAGGTGGCCGTCGCCCCGCAGCTGCTGCGCCAGCGCAGCACCTCCCCCACCGACGACGGCGGCTTCCCGTCCGGCCACACCAACGCCTTCCACCTGGCGGGCCTGGCCTACGCGTACGCGGTGCCGGAGCGCTTCCAGGAGCTGGTCACCCGCGCCCTGGAGCTGAGCGACACCCGCATCGTCGCCGGTATGCACAACACGGTCGACGTGATCGGCGGCCGCATCATGGCCACCGCGCTGGCCGCCGCCACCCTCGCCGACCCGGCCAACGCCGACCTCAAGGCGGCCGCCCGCGCCCAGGCCCTCGCCTACTTCGCGGCGCAGACCGGCTCCACCGCCGACACCCTGTACGCCTACGCCCACTCGGCCGGCACCGCGACCGACCCGTACGCCGACCGCGCGGCCAACGAGCGCGCGGCCACGCCCCGGCTGACGTACATCCTGGACCGGGAGGGCCGCGAGCTGCCGTTCGACGTGCCCAAGGGCGCGGAGGTGCTGCTTGAGACCCGGCAGCCGTACCTCACCGCCGACCAGCGCCGTGAGGTGCTGCGCACGACCGGCCTGCCCTCCGGGTACGTGCTGCTGGACGGCCCGGAGCAGTGGGGCCGCCTCAACCTGTTCGCCGCGGCGGACGGTTACGGCGCCTTCGACGCGGACGTCACCGTCACCCTGGACGCGGCGGCCGGCGGGTTCGCGGCGGCCGACGCCTGGCGCAACGACATCGACGGCCACGGCGGTCTGACCAAGAAGGGCACCGGCACGCTGGCCCTGACCGGCGACAACAACTACCGGGGCGGCACCGTGCTGGCGGCCGGCACCCTGGTCGCCGCTTCCGGGGACGCGCTGGGCCGCGGTGACGTCCGGGTCTCGGCCGGCACCCTGCGGGTCGCCTCGGAGCTGTTCGTGCGCGGCACGTACACGCAGGACGCGGGCGCCCTCGCCGTCACCCTGGCCAAGGGCTGCAAGGCGCCGCTGACGGTGAAGCACCTGGCCGTCCTCGGCAAGGGCGCCACCCTGTCGCTCACCCTCGACACCGAGCGCCCGCCGGCCGCGGGCAGCACCCTGCCGGTCGTCGACGCGCCCCGGCTGCGCGGCCAGTTCGACAAGGTGGAGCTGAACTCCGCCACGCTGCGGGCCGTACCCGTGTACACGGCAGACGGTCTGTCGGTACGACTCGTGAAGCGGTGACGCGCCCGGTGGCGGGAGCGATGCGACAGTAAGGCCCATGGCTGCTCGTGATCGCTCCCGTCACCGCGGGCCCGGTGTCCCCGCGGGGCGGATGATGGCAAGCGAACAGCAGTCGGTCCTCGAACCCGGCGTCCCCGACCTCCCCGACAGCCCCGGCCCCCTCCCCCGGCCCGCCGCCGCGGCCCGCCTGACCGCCGCCCTGCGCGCCCGCCGCAGGTGGCTGGTGCCGGTCCTCACGGTGCTGCTGCTCGCCCAGATGGCGGCGGCCATGGTGACCACCGCCGTGCAGCAGACCCCCACCATCGACGAGCCGGTCTACGTGGCGACGGCCACCGACTACCTCCACGAGCACCGGCTGCGCTACAACACCGAGCACCCGCCGCTCGGCAAGCTGGTCGTCATGGCCGGGATCGCCGTCGCCGACCCGCACTACGACGCGGCGTACCGGGGCGACCAGGGGCAGGTGGGCCGGCATCTGCTGTACTCGTCCGGCAACGACCCCTGGCGGGTGATGCTGTGGGCACGGCTGCCGGTGATCGCGCTGACGCTGCTGTTCGGTCTGGTGGCGTTCGCCTTCGCCCGAGAGGTCCTCGGTGCGGCCGCCGGGCTGCTGGCGCTCGCCCTGTACTGCTTCTCGCCGGACCTCGTCGCGCACGGCTCGCTGGCCACCCTGGACGTGCCGTCCGCCGGGTTCGTGCTGACGTCTGCGTGGCTGGTGTGGCGGGCCCGGCGCCGGCCCCGGCTGTACCTGCCCCTGGCGGGGGCCGCGCTGGGGGCCTCGGTGGCGACGAAGATGAGCGCGCTGCCCGCGATCCCGGTGCTGGTGGCGCTGGCGGTGCTGGCGGTGTGGGGGGCGCGCCCGGGGCGTGCGCGGCGCGCCCTCGCGGCCGCGGTCGTGGTGACGGTGACGGCGGTCGCCGTCGTCTGGCTCTCCTACCTGGCGGTCGATCCCCGGCTGCGTGCGCTGTCCGCCGAGCCGGTGCCGGCGGTGCACGGCCTGCGGGGCCTGCTGACCGGCCTGCTGCCCTTCCCCGAGTCCTACCGGGACGGCATGCGGATGCAGTTCGCGCTGGAGGACTACCCCTGGCAGGGCTATCTGTTCGGGCACCTCTACACCGGCTCGCGCTGGTACTACCTGCCGGCCGCCCTGCTGGTGAAGACCCCGCTCGGCATGCTGGCGCTGTGGGCGGCGGGTGCCCTCGCGCTGCTCGCGGTACGGCGGCTGCGGCGGGCCGCGCCCTACCTCCTGCTGCCGCCGGCCGTGCTGCTGGCCTCGGCGATGACCGGGTCACGGGACTTCGGGACGCGGTACGCGGTCTTCATGCCGATGTTCCTCGCGGTGGCCGGGGCCGCGGCCCTGACGGTGCGCCGGCGCTGGGCACGGCCGGTCGGCGGGGCGCTGGTGCTGTTCGTCGCGGTGAGTTCGCTGCGGACGTTCCCGTTCTATCTGCCGTACGCCAACGAGGCGTTCGGGGGTCCGGCGAAGACGCATCTGTGGCTGCACGACTCCAACGTGGACTGGGGGCAGGACCTGGGCAGGCTCGCCGACCGGCTGGCGGAGCGCTACCCGGGCGAGCGGATCTGGCTGGTCTACAAGGGCAGTGGTGTCCCGGCGTACTACGGGATCCACGCCGCCGACCCCCGCAAGGTGCCGCCGGGGCAGGTGCACGGGCTGCTGGTCGTCTCGGACTCGTCGGCCGCCAAGGCGCGGGGCGGACTGGCCGAATTGATCGACACCAGCCGTCCGGTCGATGATGTCGGTCATTCGATCACCATCTATCGGCGGTGACCGTACGATCCACCCGATCCGCCGGCGAGGGCCACCGCATCCGTCGCCGGCGGGCACCGGAATCCCGGTGCTGTTTCCGCATCCTGGGCGTTCGGCGCCAGGACGGTCCGGCGTACCGCACAACCCCTGGTCACCACGGTCCGTGAGCTATGTTGAGTCCTCGTGGGAGACAAAGGAGGCGCTTCGGTGCCATCGCCGCAGCAGGCACGAGCACAGGCATCCGCGATCACCTCGGGCAAAACCGTGCCGGAGGCGGAGGCCGCGCCCACCTCCCAGCTCCGTGAGCTCTTCGACGGCCCCCGGCTCTCCCCCGGCCAGCGCCGCATCGCCCAGTACCTGATCGACCACATCACCGAGGCGGCCTTCCTGTCGATCACCGACCTGGCCGAGCGGGCCGGGGTCAGCCAGCCGTCGGTGACCCGGTTCGCGGGTGCGGTCGGCTTCAGCGGGTACCCCGCGCTGCGCGAGCGGCTCCAGTCGATCGCCCTGCGCACCCTGGCGGGCGGCACCGGGGCCGCCACCGAGCAGCGCAGCAACGAACTCCAGGCCGCCGTGGACGCCGAGATCGAGAACCTGGAGAACCTGCGCCGGGACTTCGCCGACCCGGACCGGGTGATCTGGATCGGCCGCGAGCTGTCCCAGTCGTCGCCGCTGACCGTGCTGGGCCTGCGCATCTCCGTCTCGCTGGCGGAGTACTTCGCCTACGCCGCCCGCCGTATCCACCCCGACGTCCGGCTGGTGACCCGGGGCGGCAGCGTGGCCTACGACGCGCTGCTGCAGTCGCGCGAGGCGGGCGGCACCTGGGTGCTGGCCTTCGGCATGCCGCGACACGCACAGGAGACGCTGACCGCGATCCGGGTGGCGCGCACGGCGGGGCTGCGGGTCGCGCTGGTGACCGACCTGGCGCTCGGCGCGCTCGCCGACGAGGCCGATGTCACCTTCAGCACCGGCATCGGGGCCCGCCTGGTCTTCGACACCTACGCGGCGCCCGGCCTGATGGCCGCCGCCCTGCTCCAGGCCATGACCGACGCCGATCCCGAGCGCACCCAGGCGCGCCTGGAGGAGTACGAGCAGGTCGCCGAGGAACACCAGTTCTTCCTCAAGGACTGACCCGGATCCGGTGCCCCCGCGGGACCTCGTAAGGGGAGTATTCACCTCATTTCACGCATGAATGTTTTCATGCGTCTTGCAAACCGGACGGCATATATAAATACTGCTCACGGATCACCCACCCGGCCCACTCCGGGCATGTTCCGCACCGAGGACGCACCGCTCGCACCCGCCCCGAGAAAGCCGACGGACCGCCCATGCGCACGCAGCACCACCCGCAGTGCCGGCGGCCGGCGTCCGGGGCCTCGCACGGACACCCCCAGCCGCCGTCTCCTACCCGCGTCGGCGCCGGGGTTGTTCGAACGGGCATCGCCTGCGCGATCCGCCCGCGGCGGCTCCGGCCATCCCCTAGGCCGGAGCCGCCAAGACCTCCGTCGAGCACCCTCACGACGCCGCACACCCGGAAGCGATGACCATGACTCTGACGACGACCGCGCGCATCAGCCCCGACTGGCCCTGCCAGGTGAAGGCACCGGGCAGTTACGACTGGGAGCGCTCCGCCGCCAAGTGGCTGCGCGAGCTGGTCCCGGCCCGCTATGCCAGCTATCCGGCACTGATCAGGCACCCCGTGCTGCTCGCCCGGCACGCGCAGATCCAGGTCCAGCAGGAGGTCCGGGTGGCGCGCACGGCGCTGCAGACCGCACGGGCCGAGCTGCCCCTGCTGGGCCTGCCGGAGTCGGTCATCGAGCACACCATCAAGCTGTACGCGGCGGAGGTCATGCAGCTGCAGCACATCGCCCGCAGCGTCCGCGTGGTCACCGAGGCGCTCGTCGGGCACAGCACCGGCCGCTGACCATATCCGTTCACCGATGCCCATATCCTTCACGGATCGGGTACGAGTGTGATCGGAGGCACCGACTTGTGCCATGCTCGACCCGTGACGAGCGAGTACGTGCCTGCCGTGGAAAGCGGCGCCGTCGCCGAGCTGGCAGCCCTGGCCAGGATCGTCTCCAGGCAGCGCGCCGAGCTGGACCGGCTACGGGAGTCGGCGGCCACTTCCGCGGTGGTGGAGCGTGCCAAGGGTGCGCTGATGGCCACCACGGGCTGCTCCCCCGACGCCGCCCACGAGGCGCTGGCGCAGCGGGCCGAGGCCGGCAACCGCACGCTGCTGGAGGAGTGCTGGCTCACCCTCGGCGCCCTGATGCCCACCCCGCCCGCCGCCACGGTCCCGGACGCCGAACCGCTCGCCCCGGCCGCGCCCCCCGGGTCGCCCGCCCCGCCCGGCACCGCCGAGGTCCTCAGCCGTCTCGGCACGGCCCTGCTGCACGTCGGCTCCCCGCAGGACCTGGCCGAGGCGTTCCACGAGCACCTGGCGCCCCGGGTCGACGCCGACGCGGTGCTGCTGTACCGGCGGCTGCCCGGCGACGGGCTCGAACTCGTCGGGCACGCGGGACTCGACGCCACGCTCGCCGCCCGGTGGCACCAGGTGCCCCCGCTGCAGGGGATCGCCCCGCTGGAGGTGCTGAAGGCGGGCGAGCCGCTCTGGCTGGAGCACTTCGCCGAGGACCGGCAGGTCTACCAGCTCATCGACGAACCGCCCGGCCACTGGCTGTCCCGGGCCTGGGTGCCGCTCACGGCGGACACCGCCCTCGGGGTACTGCGCCGCCCCGCGGCCCGCTTCTCACACGCGGACCGTGAGCTGCTGCAGTCCGGCGCCCGGCTCGGCGCCGGCCGGCTCGGCGCGCTCGGCACCCTCGACACCCCCTCGGAGCCGGTGGCCTCGGGTCTCGCCACGGCCGTGCAGTCGGTGCTCGACGCACTGCCGGGAGCCACGGTCCTGCTGATCCCGCTGCGCACCGCGGCCGGGGAGGTGGAGGACTACCGCATCGAGGCGGCCACTCCGGGTGCCGTCGACATCCTGGGCCGCACCGGCCGGGAGCTGATCGGCTCGCACATCCTGGAGAGCTATCCCTCCGTCGCCGGGGAGTCCCTGTGGCAGGGGTACCTGAAGGCGCTCTCCGGAGACGAGCCGTACGAGGGCGAGCCGTTCGTCTACGAGGAGATCGTCGCGGGGGTGACCGTGACCGCCACCTACTCGGTGCGGGCGGCGCGGGCCGGCGACGGGCTGCTGGTGACCTGGCTGCGGCACGACACCGAGGAACGGCAGGAGCAGCGGCTGGCGGAGCTGCAGCGGCTGGGCAACCTCGGCTGGGCGAACTGGAACCTGGTCACCCGTCAGGTCAACTGGTCGCCGCAGGTGTACACGATCCTGGGCCGCGACCCGGGGCGGGGAGCGGTGCCGCTGGACCTGCTGCCCGACCTGGTACTGCCCGAGGACGCCCACGCGCTGGCCCGTGCCGTCACCGAACTCGCCCGTTCCGGCCGGTCGTTCGACGTGCCGTTCCGGATCAGGACCGGGAACGCGGTACGGCACCTGCGGGCCGTCGCGGAGGCGGTCAGCGCCGCGGACGGCACGGTCGTCGAGGTGCACGGCTTCGTGCAGGACCTCACCGCGCAGCGCAGCGCCGAACTCGCCCTGGTGGACAGCGAGCGCGCGATCCTCGTGCAGCGCGGCGTCCTGGACGCCGAACGGGCGCTCGCCGCCCGGCTCCAGCACGCGCTGCTGCCGCTGCCCAGCAACCCGCTGCAGCTGCACGGGCTGCGCGTCGAGGTCGCCTACCTGCCCGCACAGGCGGGGGTGCACGTCGGCGGTGACTGGTTCAGCGCCATCGAACTGCCCGACGAAGCCGCGCTGTTCGTGGTCGGCGACGTGGCGGGCCACGGTGTCGACGCGGTCGCCACGATGGCCCAGCTGCGGTTCACCGCCAAGGGCATGGTGAGCACCGGCTCCTCCCTGACCGGTGCGCTGGCCCGGCTCAACTTCCTGCTCCTGCACTCGCGCGACGCCCAGTCCACCGCGACGCTCGTCCTGGCCCGCTACGACCCTGCCGAGCGGCGCCTCGCCTGGGCCCAGGCGGGGCACCCGCCGCCGCTCCTCGTGCGCGGCGGCAGGGCCTACCGCCTCGACCGTCCGGCCGGCATGCTGCTCGGCGCGTCGGCGGATCCCGTCTACGAGTCCGCCGAGTTCCAGCTGGAGCCCGGCGACCGGCTGCTGCTGTACACCGACGGCCTGGTCGAGCGGCCCGGCGAGGACATCGACGCGGGCCTGGACCGCCTGGCCGCGGCCGCGCTCGCCGCCGGCCCCGCCTCCCTGGACGACCTCCTCGCCGCGACGCTGACGGGCGAACGGCGCGACGACGTGTGCGTGCTGGACATCCGGGTGCCGGTGCAGGGCGAGCGGCAGGCGCCGCTCCGGGCGGTCAGCCACCGGTGAGGCTGGTGCGGGACTCCAGGGAGCGGCGGGTGTCGTCGCCGTAGACACCGCGTTCGTCGCCGCTGATGCCGTACCAGACCTGGAAGCGTTCCACGGCGGCGGTCAGGGCGGCGTCGTAGGTGCCGCCGGTGGAGCCGTCGCGGTACACGTCCGGGATGCGCAGCAGACGCTGCTCCAGCTCGACGACGTCGGGGCCGGTGTCGCCCTGGCGGAGGGTGCCGGCGCCGTCGGGGTCGGTGGAGGTGTCGGAGGCCGGCGGGGTCGAGGCCGGTGCCGTGCTGGCCGGCTCGGACGGCTGGGCGGCCTCGGCGGTGCCCTCCCGGCCGGGCAGCAGCAGGGCGCAGCCGAAGCCGACCAGGGCGGCCGCGCCGACGGCCACCACGACGGCGGCCCGGCGCAGTCCCGGCCCGAAGCCGAAGACACGGGACGGGTCGGCGCCGTGGCCGTACCCGCGGCCGCCGGGCGCGGCGCGCGGGCCGTCGGTGACGGGCGGCAGTTCCTGGGTCTCGTCCTCCGTGCCGGAATCGAAGGAACCGACACCGGAGCCGAAGGAACCGGCCCCGGCCCCGGTGCCGGAACCGGCGGCCGGCTCGAAGGCCTCGAAGTCCGCGGGGCCCCGGTTCCCCGCCGCCTTTCCTTCCCTCGCGTCTGTCGCGTCTCTCGTCTCCCGCGTCCGCTCGGCGGCCTCCGCCTCCGCGTGGAACTCGCGCATCAGCTCCGCGAGGGTGTCGAGCCGGCGGGGGCGCAGGACCCGGACCGGTTCCAGGACCGGTCCGCGGTGCGGCCGTTCAGGGTCGGGCGGTGTCGACACACTGCTCTCCTTCCACTCCCCGTGCGCACGGGGAGTCCGCGATCCCCGAGAACACATACGGGGGGACCGCCCCACCGGTTCAGCGCGGGAGCCGGTGCGGGCCCAGGACGGCCGGCGGAGCACTCAGTCCCCTGCCTGATGCACCGAGTGCCATGCAGGTCGGCGGAGTGCTACGTTCGCGTCCATGAGCTCCAGCAGCGTGGCACCGCCCGTCAAGCCGCCCATGCGGGACGCCCTGGTGGGGGCCGCCTTCCGGCTCTTCCTCGAGCGCGGGTACGAGCAGACGACCGTCGACGACATCGTCGCCCTCGCGGGGGTCGGGCGCCGGTCGTTCTTCCGTTACTTCCCGTCCAAGGAGGACGTGGTCTTCCCCGACCACGAGGGGTGCCTGGCCGACATGACCGCCTTCCTCGCGGCGGGCGACCCGCGGTGCGAGCCGGTGGGGCGGGTGTGCGACGCGGCCCGGCTGGTGCTGCGGATGTACGCGGAGAACCCGACCTTCTCGGTGCAGCGCTACCGGCTCACCAAGCAGGTCCCGGGGTTGCGCGCGTACGAGCTGTCGGTGGTGTGGCGCTACGAGCGCGCGCTCGCCGAGTACCTGCGCGGCCGGTACGCGGGCCGCCCCGACGGGACGCTGCGGGCGGACGTCGTCGCGGCGGCCGTGGTCGCGGCGCACAACAACGCGCTGCGCTCCTGGCTGCGTTCGGACGGCCGGGTCGACGCGGACGAGACGGTCGGCCACGCCCTCGGGTACGTGCAGGCCGCGTTCGGCACCACGGCCGCCGGCCCCGCCGCTGGCGGGGCGTCGGCGGCGCTGTTCGGCGGCGCGGCGGAACACCCGGACGACGTGGTGGTCCTCGTCTCCCGGCGGGACGCCCCGCTGTGGCGCGTGGTCCAGGAGATCGAGACCGCGTTCGGCCGCGCCTGAGATCCGGAAGACCTCATATTCGGGGTACGCAGTGCCTTTACGGTTGGCACTGAGTGCCATATTCTGTCGGCGTGCACGGTGGCACGGCCAACCGGGCACTGGCGTGCCCGGCCGGGTCCGGACACGCGGGATTCCGGGCGAGCGCAGGGAGTTGACCAGCGTGTACCACCACTCGACGAGCGCCGCGCAGTCGGCGGTCGGATTCGCGACGGGCGTTCTCGACCCCGCACCCGCGGACCGCGCCAAGGACGCCATCGTCTACCAGCGCTGCACCTGGTGCGGCACCGCGATGTACCACCGGCTGCTGTGTCCGGTGTGCCAGGGCAGCGAACTGCGGACGGAGCGCAGCGAGGGCACGGGCACGGTCCGCCACTCGACGGTGGTGCACCGCAACACACCCGCCGCGCGCAACGTGTCCCTGGTCGAGATGGCCGAGGGGTTCGTGGTCCGGGGCCGGGTCATGGGCCCGCCGATCGGCATCCACAGCGGTGACCGCGTCAGGCTCTCCACGGCCAAGGACCCGGTGCGGGGCGAGCCGGTCTTCCAGCTGCTGGACGAGCCGTACCGGGCCTGGACCTGACGGTCGGAAATCCGGTTGCCCGGCGGCCGGGGCGCCGGGCGAGGATGTTCCCATGAACGACGAACCGGCCCAGGTGGCGGCTGCGGTCGCTGGCGAGCTGCGGCTCATGGATCCCGCGGTGCGTGCCTCCCGGGAGTCGGCGGCCGAGCTGCTGGACCCGGAGTTCGTGGAGGTCGGCGCCTCCGGCAGCAGGTACGGGTACGAGCAGCTGCTCGCCGAACTGCCCGACAGACCGGGCGCGTCGACGGACGGCCCCCGCTACGAACCGTCCGGCATGACCGGCGTCGCCCTCGCCCCCGGCCTGGTACTGGTGACCTTCGAGGCCCGCCTCGGCGACCGCCGCTCCCGGCACAGCTCACTCTGGCGCCGACGCGACGAGCGGAGCGGCCGGCGGATGTACTACCACCACGCCACGGTCGTACCACCCGGCGTCGAGTAGCAGACTCCCCGCACGCGATCCATCCACTCCCGCCCCACAGGCAACCCACAGACTCGGCTCCCCGTCCTCCGGGACGCGAGGGGCTCCCCGGAACGGCCGGGGCGGCCCGTGCTCGCGTTCCGAGGAGGAGGAACATTGGTCCGTACCCGGCGCATATGGGTCACCGCGGCGGCGGTGCTCGCGCTTGCGGGAGGAGTGTCCGGAACCACGGCGCACGCTCAACAGGCCCCGGCCGCAGCCGTGTCCGACGGGAAGCTGCCGCCGGGCTGGCACATCGACCAGGGCCGGCAGGCGCCCCAGTTGGTGTGGCGGTCCGGCAGACGGGTGCCGATGGGGGACGCACGGGTCGAATTCCGTGCGGACGGGCGGCTGTTGGGGGTGCCGAGGCCGGAGCGGGACGGGCACACCTTCCGGCTCGGCCTGGACGGGGCGCCGACAGGAGCGCTGAAGAACCTGCAGGTCTGGTCCGGCGGACGCCGGTTGGACACCCGACCGAGCGCGGAGGCGTCCGGACCCGCGGCGGCGGTCACGCCCCCGGCCCAGCTGCCCGCCAATCCGGTGGACCCGGGCAAGCCCGGTCCGTACCGCACCAGGACGGGCTCGTACCGGCTCAGGTCGGTGCGGCTGCCCGGGTTCTCCGTCCCGGTCGAGATGCAGGCCGTGGTGGTCGCCCCCACCGGGGTCTCCGGGGCCCGCCCGCTCGCGCTGTTCCTGCACGGCCGCCACGCCACCTGCTACGCCCCGCACGGCGGCTCCGACGACGCCTCCGGCGCCTGGCCGTGCCCGGCCGGGACGCTCCCCATACCGAGCCACCGCGGTTACCTGCGTGACCAGCAACTGCTGGCCTCCCAGGGCTACCTGACGGTGTCGATCTCGGCCAACGGCATCAACGGCCAGGACTGGCAGGCCGAGGACGGCGGCGCGCAGGCCCGTTCGTCCCTGATCCGGCTGCACCTCGCACACTGGGCCGACTGGGCGCGCGACCCGCGCCACGCACCCCCGGTCGTGCGCGAGGCACCCCGCGCCGACCTCTCCCGGGTGCTGCTGATCGGCCACTCGCGGGGCGGCGAGGGCGTGAACCGGGCGGCGCTGGACAGCCTGTACCCGCCACCGGCCGGCCAGGACGGCTACCACGGCAAGGTGCGCTGGCACGTCAGCGGGACCGTGCTGATCGGCCCGACCGTCTTCGGCCAGAACCCGGTCCCGGACGTGCCGTCCCTCACGATCCTGCCGGGCTGCGACGGCGACGTCTCCGACCTCCAGGGCGAGGTGTACGTCGACGGCACCCGCGCCGTCAGCAGCGGCAAGGCCCTGCACAGCGCGGTGTACGTGATCGGCGCCGACCACAACTTCTTCAACACCGAGTGGACGCCGGGTCAGGCGCAGGCCCCCGCGGAGGACGACTTCTCCGACGACCCGGACCACCCGGACCCGGTCTGCTCCCCCGGGGCCGCGACCCGGCTGACCGCCGACCAGCAGCACCGGGCGGGCTCGGCGTACATCGCGGCGGCGGCCCGGCTGTTCGTCACGGGGGACGACAGGGTCCGCCCGCTGCTGGACGGTTCGGGGCGGCGGGCGCCGTCCGCGGACCCGGCGCGGGTGCTCGCGCACGCGGTCGGCGCGAACCGCGGTGCCGGGTTCCTGCCGGACGGCAAGGTGACGGTGACCGGTGGCCGGCTGTGCTCGGCGGTCGATCCCGACCCGGCGGTGGCCTGCCTGGGCGGGGGCACCACGGGTGTCTCGCCGCACTTCGCGCAGTGGGAGACGGGACGCGAGGCCGGCCGGCACGCGATCGCGCTGCACTGGACGTCCGCCGGGTCCGCGGCCCGCATCCGGGTGGCGCGGCCGGTCTCGCTCTCCGGTGCCGAGGCACTCGCGCTCCGGGTCTTCGTGCCGCCGAACTCCCGGGGCACCGCTCTCGACGTGTCCGTCACCGACAGCCACGGCCGGCGTGCCACGCTGGGCCGGGTCCGCGTCGACGGTCTGCCCGGCAGCGACCGCACCGCGTCCTACTGGGCGCGTGAACTGCGCGTACCGCTCACCGCCGCCCACCGGGCCGGCCTCGACCTGCGGTCCGTCACCTCGCTCGACCTGACGCCGCGTTCGGGGTCCGGACGGGCCTGGCTGATGGACGCCTGGGGCTGGCGGCCGGGTACCCCTGCGGTCCGCGCGGCCGGGCTGCCGCGCGTCGACGTCGGCCGGCTCACGGTCGACGAGGGCGACTCGGGCGTGCGCACCTACCACGTTCCGGTGCGGGTGTCCGGGCGGGGCAGCGGCCAGGTCCGGGTGTACGTCGTCGACCCGGCGACCGGTACCGCGAAGGACCGCCTGGTCACCGTGGGCCCCGGCGGCCACGGCATCGACGTGCCGGTCAAGGTGCGGGGCAACACCCGCTACGGCGCCGACGTGCCGTACGACGTGCTGGTCAAGGCCGTCCACGGGGCGGTCGTCGGCTCCTACCGGGGCGGGGTGACCGTGCACGACGACGACCCGGCACCCACCGTCACCGTGACTCCGCTCGCGGACCGGGTGACCGAGGGCTCGGCCCTGAAGTGGCGGATCTCGCTGTCGGAGGCCGCGGACACGGACATCGGCGCGCTGTTCGTGCCGGTGCCGGTCGGCAGCGGCGGCACGGAGCTGTCCACCAAGGACGTCGACCCCGGCTGGCTGGCCGACGTCTCCGGCGCGGCTCCCGACCCGGAGCGGCCGCTGTCCCAGGTGGACGGCCTGTACCTGTGGCTGGACGTGCCCGCGGGGCGGACGAGCCTCGACGTGACCGTGCCGACCGTACCGGACCAGGTCGCCGAACCGGCCGAGTCGGTGGCCTTCCGGCAGACGGACGACGGCGGCAACCCGCTGCCCGGTGGGCTCGCGCTCACCGGCACGGTGCTGGACGCCTCGTAGCGTTCCGCGCGCCCTGAGGAGGCCCCGGCCTTCTCAGGGCGCCAGGGTCACCCGGATGCCGACCGTGCCGTCGGCGCCCCTGCGCAGCCTGCTGCCGAGGAGGGTGAGGCGGCCGGTGATGCCGTACTTGCGGGCGATGAGGCCGCGGTAGCGGGCGGCGGTGGCCGCGTCGGTGATCTCGGCGGTGGCCCGGACGCGGTCGCCGGTCGGGTTGCCGCGCAGGTCGCAGGGGCCGACCGTGACGTCGGCCCGGCGGCGGATGCGCTTGACCTTGAAGGAGTCGGCGACCGTCCAGACACCGAGCGCGTCCCCGTCCCGAACCACCCACACCGGGGTGGGGACGGGGGTGCCGTCCTTGCGGTAGCTGGTGACCAGCAGGTACTTGCCGGAGCCGAGCCGGTCCAGGGCCTTACCGGTGTTGTCGTCCATGCCCGGAGTCTAGGCGGACCCGCGCGCCGGAGGGGGCTGGGGGGCACCCCGGCCGAAGGCTGGGGGAGGAACCGCGCGACCTGCCCCCACCGGCCCGCGGTCGGAGAACCGCGCAACCGGCGAAGCCCTCAGACGTCCGCCCGCCGGCGGAGCAGTTCGAGGTACCTGCGCGCGAACAGATACGCGTCACCGGGCCAGCGGGCCGACAGATAGGTGCCGTCCTCGACGACGAAGGCGTGGGTGTCGTCGGTCGCGGTGCCGCGCCGGGTGAGCTCGCGGGGGCCCCGCTCGAACTGGGCGGCGGGGTCGGCGAGGGCGGCGCGCACCTCGTCCTCGACGTACGCCGGGTAGGTGCGGTAGTAGCGGCCCAGGCGCCAGGCGGTGGTCAAGTAGGCGGTGCGTTCCATGTACTTGGGCAGGCAGGTGGTGCGGCGGCCGGACAGGACGCTGCGCCCGGTGGCCGGGTCCGCGGTGCGGGCGAGGACGAGGACGCCGTGGCAGATCGCGCCGACCGGGCGGCCGAGCGCCCAGAACTTCCCCACCTGGTCGCGCAGTTCGGCCGAGCCGAGGTACTGGCGCATGCCGGGTGCGTGGCCGCCGGGCAGCAGCAGCCCGTCGAAGCCGGTGACGTCCAGGTCGGACCAGGCAGCCGTGGCGGTGAACTCCGGTGCGGCGGTGAGCTGTTCGTAGAACCGCCTGGGTTCGTCCTCGGCACCGAGCTGCCCGAACAGGACGCCGGTGAGCAGCCGGGGGTCGGCCGCGGGCCGGGTGCCGGCGCGTTCGGTGGCGAAGACGACCTCGTGGCCGGCCCGGGTCAGCTCCCGCCAGGGCACGGCCACCTCGGTCACGTCGAAGTCCCGGTCGGGAAGCGGCATCAGCACACGCATGCGGCCATGATGCCAGCCGCGCGGTCACGCCTCACGCGAGCGTCACGCCGCACGCGAGGGTCATGCCGTTTGTGAGTGGCACGCCTCACGCGAGCGCCGCCGCCATCCGCCGTACCGCCTCGGTGATCACCTCGGGCGAGGTGGCCAGGTTGAACCGGACGTGCCCGGCGCCGCCGGTTCCGAAGCGGAGGCCGGAGTTGACGGCGACCCGGCCACGCTCCAGGAAGACCTCGGCCGGGTCGTCGCCGAGGCCGAGGGCGCGGCAGTCGAGCCAGGCGAGGTAGGTGGCCTCGGCGGGCCGGTAGCGGACGCCGGGCAGGTGGCGGTCGAGCAGGCCGGCCAGCAGGCGCCGGTTCTCGTCGAGGCCCGCGAGCAGGGCGTCCAGCCAGGCGGTGCCGTCGGTCAGCGCGGCCGTGTGGGCGAGGACGCCGACGTGGCTCGGGCCGTGGCTGACCTCCTCGGGCAACCGGGCGAGGTCGGCGGCGGCCCCGGGTCCGGCCAGGGCGAGCGCGGCCTTGAGGCCGGCCAGGTTCCAGGCCTTGGACGCCGACATCAGGGAGAGCCCGCGTTCGGCGCCCGGCACGCTCAGGTACGGCACGAAGCCGACGCCCCGGGCGGTGAGCGGGGCGTGGATCTCGTCGGCGACGACCCGGACGCCGTACCGATCGGCGAGGGAGGTGACGGCGGTGAGCTCGTCGGCGGTGTGGACGGTGCCGGTCGGGTTGTGGGGGCTGCACAGCAGATAGCCGGCCCGGCCGCCGCCGAGCCCGCGGAAGGCGCCCTCCAGCACGTCGAGGTCGATCCGTCCGCCGGCGCCGAGGGGGGCCTCCACCACCCGCCGGTCCAGGTGCGTGACGAACTGGTAGAACGGCGGGTACACCGGCGAGTTGACGACCACCGGGTCGCCGGGCCCGGTGACGAGTCGCAGCATCTCGACCACCCCGAGCATCACGTCGGGGACGATCGCGGTGCGGGCCGTGTCGAGCCCGTGCCAGCCCCAGCGTTTCGCGGCGAACGCGGCGAGCGCCTCGGCGTAGGCGGTGCCGGCCGGGTAGCCGGTGTCGCCGAGTTCCATCGCGGCCGTGACCGCGCGGACCACCGCCGGGGCGAGCGGCACGTCCATCTCGGCGACCCACACCGGGAGCACGTCCTCGGGGTAGGTGCGCCATTTCATGCTGGTACGACATCGCAGCCGGTCGAGGGTGAGGGCGCGCAGCGGGTTCGGCTCGCCCGGATTCTCCTGCGGGATGCTGGTCATGGGCTCAAGATAGGCGGCCGGGGCGGGGCCGGGAACGAGGCGTACGGCCGTGCCGCACTGCCACGGGATCGTAAAGATCACTGGCGCTGTGAACACCCTGGGGGCCGCCCGCGTATGGAGAGCAGGGCGCTCGACGACCGGAGGGCCCCGCGGTGCAGACACCGCGCGTTCGGGGTTTCGGGAGCCATGGATGAGGCACGCACGACGACGGGTCGTCCGGCGGGGGACACAGCTGGCGGCGGTCGGCGGACTCCTTCTGGGGGGCGCGATGGTCACTACGGCCATGGCGAGCGAGACGTCCGGCACGTCCGCCGTCCCGTTCAGTTCGGGCTCCGCGACCGAGGCCGGCAACACCGGTGCCGCACTGGTGGCGAAGCTCGGCACCGCGCGGACGGCGGGCAGCTGGATCGGCGCCGACGGCAGGCCGGTGGTGGCGGTGACCGACGCCGGGGCCGCGGCGATGGTGAAGCAGGCGGGCGCCGAGCCCAAGATGGTGTCGCACAGCATGAACGAGCTGAAGGCGGCGACCGCCACGCTGAAGGCCGCGCCGCGGGTGACCGGCACGGCGTGGGTGGTGGACTACAAGACGAACCAGGTGATGGTGGAGGCCGACAGCACGGTCTCCGCCTCCGACTGGTCGGACCTGAGCCGGGTCGCCGCGGGCATCGGCGGTTTCGTGCAGATGCAGCGCTCCGAGGGGAAGTTCACCACCCGGCTGAACGGGGCGCAGCCCATCCTGTCGACGGGCGGCCGCTGTTCGGCGGGGTTCAACGTGACCAACGGGACCACCGACTTCATCCTCACCGCCGGTCACTGCGGTCCCGCCAACACCATCTGGTTCGACGAGGGCCAGGGCAACGACCAGCAGGTGGGCACCACGATCGACACGCAGTTCCCGGGCAACGACTTCTCGCTGATCCAGTACGCGAACGGGAAGGCCGGTGACAACGCGGACGTGGTCGCGATCGGCAACGGCCAGGGCGTGCGGATCACGGGGGCGGCCGATCCGACGGTCGGCGAGAAGGTGTTCCGCAGCGGCTCCACCAGCGGGCTGCACGACGGCACGGTGACCGCGCTCAACGCGACCGTCAACTACCCGGAGGGCACGGTCACCGGCCTCATCCAGACCAATGTGTGTGCCGAACCGGGCGACAGCGGTGGCCCGTTGTTCTCCAACGGCATCGCGCTGGGGGTGACCTCGGGCGGCAGCGGTGACTGCACCACGGGCGGGGTGACGTTCTTCCAGCCGGTGACGCGGGCGATGGCGGCGCTGAACGTGCAGCTGATCGTGACGAAGCAGGCCGCCGGACAGGCCGCCCAGGGTGCGACGCCCGCGCCGTCCGCTTCGGCCAACCACAGCGCCATCGCGCCGAGCGCGGCCTCACCGGGTTCGTCGGCGCCGGTCACCGGGGACGACACCAGCCTGATCGCCCGGCTCACCGACACCCGCAACGTCGGTCCGGGCCTGCTGGTGATCGGGGGCAGTCTGATCGCGCTGGTGGGCGCCCGCTTCATCCGCGCGGAACAGGACCGCAAGGCGTACCAGCGCTACTACTCGGCCACTTGGGGCTGACGGGGGCGGCACGAGATCTGCCGCGCGAGGTCGCGCGAGGTCTTGCGAGAAGGGGCACCCGTCCGCTGCGGGTGCCCGGGACGGGCCGGTCAGGCCGTCTGGCCCGGCTGCTACGGGGTCGCCGCCGCCCATTCGAGGACGAGCCGCTGGTACTCCTCGCGCTGCTCGGTGCTCAGTGTCCCGCCCGACCGGAGCCACAGGGCCCGGATCTCCTCGTTGACCTCGTCGGCCGATCGCTCGGTGACGGTTTCAACAGTGGTGGACATGGTGTGAAGCATATGCCGGTCGACGTGAAGGCGCCGTGAGTAAGTACGATCGATCCGGACATATCGGACCGTGTTACTCATCACGTCAATGTGTCAAGCACCGGCGGGAGTTCGATGCGGCCCGGCAACGCCCGCACCTGCGGAAACGGCAGTTCAGCCGCCGGCCCGGCCGAGCACCAGGACCTGGATCGCCAGGACGGCCGCGCCCCGCGCCCAGTCGTGGAAGTCGGAGACCTTGGTCTCCAGGCCGATCGGGGCGGCGAGCGGATGCCGGTGGGCGCGGACCGTCTCGCGCACCGCGTCACCGGCCACCCCCATCAGGCCGACACCTTCCCCGGCCAGCAAAATCTTCTGCGGCATGACGAAGTTGGCGATCTGCGCGAGCAGCGCGCCCAGCGCCCGGCCGGCCTCGCCGATCACCCGTGCGGCCATCGGCTCGCCCGCGGCGGCGCCGGCGAGGATCTCCTCGTACGACGCGTCGCGGCCGGTGGCGGCCCGCACCTGGTAGCGGATG
The DNA here is from genome assembly GCF_044769305.1 of Streptomyces sp. NPDC090499. Classification (NCBI taxonomy): domain Bacteria; kingdom Bacillati; phylum Actinomycetota; class Actinomycetes; order Kitasatosporales; family Streptomycetaceae; genus Streptomyces; species Streptomyces sp. NPDC090499. Next base: position 284,965 of record NZ_JBIVXP010000008.1, on the reverse strand, counting down.
CTGGGGACGGTGAGCAGCGACACGGCGCTGCCGCGCTCGCCCTGCGGGGTGAGCGGGCCCAGCGGGTCGATGATCCAGTGCCGCCCGAAGCCGCGGTCCTCCTCGGCGCAGGGGACCCGCCTGCCGCCGAGCACCAGGCCGTAGCCGATGCCGGCGCCGATGGTCAGGACGACGAAGCGGTCGAGTCCGCGGCCGGCGCCGAACCAGGTCTCGGCCTCGACCAGGGCGGCCACGTCGTTCTCCACGACGACCGGCAGCCCGGTGCGCTCCCGCACCAGCCCGGCCAGCGGGACGTCGCGCCAGGACAGGTAGGGCGACTCGCCGACCACCGAGTTCTCGCGGACGAACCCGCCGACGCCGATGCCGATGCCCGCGATCGCGGGGTGGCGGCCGGCGAGTTCGGCGGTCATGTCGGCCAGCAGGTCGGCGACGCACTTCGGGTCGTGGCCGGTGAGCGGCCGGTCGAGGCGGGCGACGATGTCGCTCCTGAGGCTGGTGACCACGGCGTAGACCATCTCGTCGGTGATCTTGAAGCCGAGGAAGGACCGGGACTCGGCGACCACGGCGAGCGGCTGCGAGGGCCGGCCCTGGCGCGTCTCCGGGGCGCCCGCCCAGGGGGCCTCGACGAGCAGGCCGGATTCGATCAGCGGCTTGGTGAGGCGGGTGAGGCTGCCCTGGGAGAGGTTCAGCCGACGGGCCAGTTCGGTGCGCGACAGCGGGCCGTTGACGAGCACCTCGATCGCCACGGAGCGCTCCGCGGAGCTCAGCGGCAGCCAGTCGGTCACGGCTTTCCTTTTCTTCCGGAACTGAAGCAACCAAGCCACCTTACTGTGCGCCGGGTGCGCCGCATAAGCGCCCTGCTCGCACCTTCCTGACTTCCTTCCGCCCCTTGACGCCAAGATTCTTCCGCGACGAAAGTAACCCCCATGACTTTCTCACTCGGCATCGTCGGCGCCGGACAGTTCTCCGGCCAGTTCGCCACGCTGTTCCAGGCCCATCCCGGCGTCGGCGACGTGTACGTCACCGACCTGCTGCCCGAGCGGGCGGAGAAGCTCGCCGCCGCCCAGGGTCTGGCGGGTACCTTCCCGTCGTACGAGGCCATGCTGGAGTCCGGCGTCGACGCGGTCGCGATCTTCACCCAGCGCTGGACGCACGGCCCGCTGGTCCTGCAGGGCCTGAACGCCGGCAAGCACGTGTACTCCGCGGTCCCCATGGCGATCACGACCGAGGAGATCGCCGCGATCATCGACACGGTCAAGGCGACCGGGCTGACGTACATGATGGGCGAGACCAGCCAGTACAACCCGGCGACCGTGCACGCCCGCAACCAGATCGCCGAGGGCGCCTTCGGGCGGCTCTTCTACGCCGAGGGCGACTACGTCCACGACATGGACCTCGGCTTCTACGACGCCTACCGCTACAGCGGCGGCGAGAACTGGAAGGCCACCGCCAGCTATCCCCCGCTGCTCTACCCGACGCACGCGGTCGGCGGGGTGCTCGGCGCCTGGCAGACGCACGCGGTGAGCGTGTCGGCGATCGGGGTCGCGGACGACCGGGGCGACGGCGTCTTCGACAAGGAGGTCAGCCAGTTCGGCAACGACATCTCCAACGCGACCGCGCTGTTCGAGGTGGCGGGCGGCGGCTCGTTCCGTACCAACGAGTTCCGGCGGGTGGGCTACCCGTCGCACATCCGTGAGTCCCGCTTCCGGTTCTTCGGCACGGAGGCGAGCATGGAGCAGCTGGCGACGGTGGCGCTGTGGCAGGACAAGAAGGGCGTGCAGGACATCAGCGAACTGCTCGAACCCAAGCCCACCATGTCCCCCGACGACCCGTCCCTCCAGCACATCGCGCCGGAGCTGCGGGCCGCCTTCACCTCAGGGTCGGCGCCGGTGCACGACCGGGCCCGGCTGCCGCGCGAGTTCGACACGCTGCACAACGGGCACGAGGGCAGCCACCACTTCCTGGTGGACGACTTCGTGACCGCCGTCAACACGCGCAGCCTGCCGTCGGTCAACGCGTGGGTCGCGGCCCGCTACACCCTGCCGGGCATCATCGCGCACGAGTCCGCGCGGCAGGGCGGGGCCCGGCTGGAGATCCCGGACTTCGGGGACGCCCCCGAGAGCTGAGCCGCAGCCGCCGGCCGGAGCCGGCGGCGGGCCGGGTGCCGTCAGGTGCCCGGCTTGCGGCCGTAGACGTAGACGTCGTCACCGGTCTTCAGCAGCGACCAGTACTTCTTGGCGGTGGTGGTGGTCATGTTGACGCAGCCGTGCGAGCCCGGCGGGTTCCACATGCTGAGGCCCACCGAGTGGAAGGCCTGGCCGCCGTCGAAGAACTGGCTGTAGGGCATGGGCACGTTGTAGACGGACGAGACGTGGTCGATGTCACGCCAGTAGATCTTCTTCAGACCGGTCCGGGTCTCGAACCCGTTGCGGCCGGTACGGACCGGGACCGGGCCGTAGACGAGCTTGTTGCCGTCCTGGATCCAGCTCAGCTGGAGCGTGAGGTTGACGCAGGCGATGCGTCCCTTGTTGGTCGGGCACTTGCCGTCCTTGTTGGGCTTGTTCCCGACGGCCTTCTGCTTGTTCATCAGATCCATCACGCCCCAGGTGACGGGACCCGCGTACCCGACGGCCGGCGTGATGCCGTGCTTGTTCTGGAAGGCCCGGATCGCCTTGCAGTCGGCGGTGGACTGCTTGCCGTCGACCGGCCGCCCGAGGAACTTCTCCACCTGCTTCTGGTACGGCCCGGCCTGCGTGGTGCAGCTCGCCGCCTGCGCAGGAGCGGAGGTGAGGGCGAGCGTGAGCGGCGCCACAAGGCCCGTGACACCGAGCACAACGGCACTTCGTCTGCGTATGTCCCCCATATGACGTCTGTCTCCTTCTACAGTTTTTCGGTTTTTCCTGTGCTGTGGTCTCGTCGTACTGGACCGCCCGATGCGCGGCATTGGTTGTAGCCCGGGGCGGCCTGTGACGAAACGGTTAACTTAGCCGCCGCGGCCGCCGCGGCGGGCACCGGTCCACCTACCCGGAAGTGGACCGCGCCACAGCACCGTGGCCGACCTAGTGTGCGAGGCATGCATCCCGCGCTCGCCGGCGATCTCGCCCGGCTTCCCGAACTCCTCCAGTCCGCGCGCGACGAGGCCGCCCGTGCGGCGGCCGGGTCGGCCGAACGCCCGGTGGCCGCGCTGGGGCCCGCACCCGCGCGGGCGCCACTGCCCGAGCAGGGGGAGGGCGGTGCCGGCGCGCTGGCCCGGTTCACCGAGCGGTGGGCGCCGGGAATGTCCGCCTCGGCCGGGCCACGCTACCTGGGTTTCGTCACCGGCGGTGTGACCCCGGCCGCCCTCGCCGGCGACTGGCTGACCTCGGTCTACGACCAGAACCTGGCCGGCGACGCCGGTTCCTGGGGTGCCGCCCTGGAGCGCGAGACCGTCGCCTGGCTGGCCGGGTTGTTCGGGCTGGGCGACGCGCACGCCGGGGCATGTGTGACCGGGGCCACGATGTCGAACACCGTCGGGCTGGCGATCGCCCGGGAGTGGCTCGGGGAGCGGCTCGGGGTGGACGTCTCCCGGGCGGGCGCCGCCGCGCTCGGTCCGGTCGACGTGCTGTCCGGCAGCCCGCACTCCAGCGTCGGCAAGGCGCTGTCGATCCTCGGCATCGGCCGGGACCGGCTGCGCCCGGTGCCACTGCTGCCCGGCAACCGGGAGGCGGTGGACGTGACCGCCCTCGACGCGGCACTGGCCGGGCTGGCCGGACGCCCCGCGATCGTCGTCGCCAACGCGGGCACCGTGAACACCGTCGACTTCGACGACCTGCGCGCGATCGCGGCCCTGAAGCAGCGGTACGACTTCTGGCTGCACGTGGACGCCGCGTTCGGTGCCTTCGCCGCCCTCTCCCCCGCCCACGCCCCGCTCGTCGCAGGTCTCGACGCGGCCGACTCGGTCTGTGTGGACCTGCACAAGTGGCTCAACGTCCCCTACGACGCGGCCGTCCAGTTCACCCGCCGCCGCGACCTCCAGGTGGCCGTCTTCCAGAACGAGTCCCCGTACCTGGGCCTGCCGACCGGCACCCCGGACTTCCTGCACCTCACTCCGGAGACCTCCCGCCGGATGCGCGCGCTGCCGGCCTGGTTCGCGCTGACCGCGTACGGCCGGGACGGGCACCGCGAGATCGTCGAGCGCAACGTCACCGAGGCCCGCCGCCTCGGCGCCGGCGTCGAGGGGCTGCCCGCCCTGCGCCTGCTCGCCCCGGTCCGCCTCAACGTCGTCTGCTTCACCCTCACGGACCAGCCCACGCAGGAACGGGTGGCCGCCCTGGCGCGGGCGGTCGCCGCGTCCGGGGAGGCGTTCCTGACGCCGACGGTGTACCGCGGGGTCCCGGCGCTGCGGGCGGCGTTCAGCAACTGGCGGACCACCGAGGACGACACCCGGCGCGTGCTGGCGGTCCTCGCGTCCGCCTCAGCCGCGCTCTGAGCCGAGCCGGGCCTCCCGGTGCGGCCGCAGCGCCGCGTGGAACCCACTGTGCACGGCGGTGAGTCCGCCGTCGACGCTCAGGGTGGTGCCGGTGATCCAGGCGGCGTCGCGGGAGGCGAGGAAGGCGACGGCCGCGGCGATGTCCTCGGGTTCGCCGACCCGGCCGAGCGGGTACAGCGAGCGGACGGCGTCGAGTTCGTCGTCCCGGCCCGCCCAGGCCGAGGTGCGGACCGTGCCCGGCTCCACCAGGTTGACCCGCACCCCGCGCGCGGCCGCGTGCCCGGCGAGGGTGCGGGTCAGCGAGCCGAGGCCGGCCTTGGCGGCGCTGTAGGCGTGGTTGCCGAAGTCGGCGCGGGCGTTGACGGAGCCGATGCTGACGATCGCGCCCCGGCCGGAGGCGGCGAGATGCGGAAGGGCCGCACGGCAGCAGCGGTGGACGCCGGTGAGCGTGATGTCGAGGTCGAGGGCCCACGCGTCGTCCGGCTGGTCCTCGAAGCGGGGGAGGTCCGGGGTGCAGTGCGCGGCGCAGTTCACCAGGACGTCGAGTGTGCCGAAGACGCCGACGGCCCGCTCGACGGCCGTCTCCACCGAGTCCCGGTCGGCGACGTCACAGGCGAACGCCTCGGCAGCCGGCCCCTGTTCGCGCAGCGCGGCCGCCGTCCGCTCCGCCTCGACCAGGTCCCGGTCGGTCACCAGCACCCGCGCGCCCTCCTCGGCCAGCCGGCGGGCGACGGCCGCGCCGATGCCGCGGGCCGCGCCCGTGACGAGAACTCCGTATCCGGCAAAGCGAGTCAGTCCGGTCATGACGACGACCGTACGGGCCGGACGATCAACAGGACAGATACCGTGCGCACATGACCGCGTTCCTGCAGCAACTCCCGGCCCTGATGGGCGTCGTGATCGGCGCACTCGGTTCGTATCTCGCGGTGGTGCGCGGTGACCGGGCGCGGTTCCGGCGGGACCAGCAGGCGCGCTGGGAGGAGCGGCGGCTGGCGGTGTACAGCGACTACGCGCGGGCGCTGAAGAAGACGGTGAACCTCACCTACCGTGTCGCGGCCCATCTCGGCAACGATCCGCATCCGCACCCGATCTCCCCGGCCGAGGCCGAGCCGCTGCTGGCGGCGGCCACCGACGGCCGTGATCCGGCCGGGGAGGCGCTGATCATGCTGGGCAGCCGGGAGGTGGTGGAGCAGGCACGGGCGTGGGTGACCGCGGTGATGGCCATGGAGCGGTTCATGCGCTCCGGGACGGTCGACCCGGACGCCTGGCAGGACCTGCTGGCACGCCAGCGGGCCTGCCGGGAGCGCTACTACACCGCCGTACGCGAGGATCTCGCGCTGCCTCCCGGGCATCCGGCGCTCTGGCCGACCCGGCTGGAGTCGGACGGCTGAGGAGCGTGCCGGTCCCGCGGTGGCCGGTGGCGGGCCCTCCGCGGAAGCCGACTTCGCGTGCGGGTCAGTGTCCTCGGGCGATCCACTCCGCCAGCCCGGGTGCCTCGGCGCCGATGGTGGTCGAATCGCCGTGCCCGGTCAGGACCTTCGTCTCCGGCGGGAGGGTGAGGAGCTTGTCCCGGATGGAGTCGATGATCGTCGGGAAGTGCGAGTACGACCGTCCGGTGGCGCCGGGGCCGCCCTGGAAGAGGGTGTCACCGGTGAAGACGACGCCCAGGCCGGGTTCGTGGAGGCAGACGGCGCCGGGTGCGTGGCCCGGCGTGTGCAGGACGGTCAGGTCGGCACCCGCGGCCTCGATGACCAGCCCGTCGGACAGGTGGTTGTCGGGGTCGCGGTCGGGGTGGGTGAGCTTCCACAGCGGCAGGTCGTCGGGGTGCAGCCAGATCTTGGCGCCGGTGAGGTCGGCGAGGGCGGGCGCGGCGTCGATGTGGTCGTTGTGGGCGTGGGTGCAGACGATCGCCTTCAGGACGCGGTCGTCGACGGCCTCGGCGATGGCCTGGGCGTCGTGGGCGGCGTCGATGACGATCACTTCGCGTTCGTCGCCGACGATCCAGACGTTGTTGTCGACGTCCCAGGTGCCGCCGTCGAGGGTGAACTGCCCGGAGGTGACGAGGCGTTCGATGCGGGTGGTCATCACAGCACCACCACCGAACGCAGCACGTCCCCGCCGTGCATCCGCTCGAACGCCTTCTCCACCTCGTCGAGCTGGATGGTCTCGGTGACGAAGGCGTCCAGCGGCAGCCGCCCCTGGAGGTGCAGGTCGATCAGCATGGGGAAGTCGCGGGAGGGCAGGCAGTCGCCGTACCAGGACGACTTGAGCGCGCCGCCGCGGCCGAAGACGTCCAGGAGCGGCAGTTCCAGCTTCATCTCGGGGGTGGGCACGCCGACCAGGACGACGGTGCCGGCGAGGTCGCGGGCGTAGAAGGCCTGCCGGTAGGTCTCCGGGCGGCCGACCGCCTCGATGACGACGTCGGCGCCGAAGCCGCCGGTCAGGCCGCGGATCGCCTCGACGGGGTCGGTCTCGCGCGAGTTGACGGTGTGGGTGGCGCCCAGGGAGCGGGCCTTGTCCAGCTTCCGGTCGTCGATGTCGACGGCGATGATCTTCGCGGCGCCCGCGAGCCGGGACCCGGCGACCGCCGCGTCGCCGACCCCGCCGCAGCCGATCACGGCGACCGAGTCGCCCCGGCCGACGCCGCCCGTGTTGATCGCGGCGCCGATGCCCGCCATCACCCCGCAGCCGAGCAGTCCGGCGACCGCAGGGGAGACGGCCGGGTCGACCTTGGTGCACTGCCCGGCGGCGACCAGTGTCTTCTCGGCGAAGGCGCCGATGCCGAGGGCCGGGGAGAGCTCCTGGCCGGTCGAGGCGAGGGTCATCTTCTGCTTCGCGTTGTGGGTGTTGAAGCAGTACCAGGGCCGCCCGCGCAGACAGGCCCGGCACTGGCCGCACACGGCACGCCAGTTGAGGATCACGAAGTCACCGGGCGCGACGTCCGTGACGCCCGCGCCGACCGACTCCACCACTCCGGCGGCCTCGTGGCCGAGCAGGAAGGGGAACTCGTCGGTGATACCGCCCTGTTTGTAGTGCAGGTCGGTGTGACAGACCCCGCAGGCCTGCACCTGTACGACGGCTTCGCCCGGTCCCGGGTCGGGCACCACGATCGTCTCGACCCGCACGGGCTCGTCCTTGCCCGGTGCGATCACGCCGCGTACTTCCTGCGCCATGGGCCTGCCCTTTCGTCGCTCTGCTGACGTGCTGTCTTCCGACCCTACGCGGGAACGATCAGCGACGGCACGCATCCATCGACGCGGATCGTCCCGCACCGCCGCCGTTCGTGTCGCCACTCCCTCCCCCACATACCCCCCGGGGTACCTCTGCTACGGTGATGAACATACCCCCGGGGGTAATTCACCGGGGATCGAGGAGAGGAGTGTCCGCCGTGTCCTTCGTCGACACCATCGAGGTGCCCGGACTGGGCAACCGCAGCTATCTGGCGGGCGGGGCGCACGGCGCCGTCGTGGTCGATCCGCCCCGGGACGTCGACCGGGTGCTGGCGGCCGTCACCCGGCGCGGGGTGCGGCTCACCCAGGTCGTGGAGACGCACGTGCACAACGACTACGTCTCCGGCGGCCTGGAGCTGGCCCGGCTGACCGGGGCCGCGTACGTGGTGCCGGCCGGGGCGCGGGTGGCGTACGAGCGGGTGCCGGCGGCCGACGGGGACGTGCTGGAGATCGAGGCGGGCCTTGCGCTGCGCGCGCTGGCCACCCCGGGGCACACCCCGCACCACACGTCGTACGTGCTGGAGGAGAGCGGCCGTGCGGTGGCCGTCTTCACCGGCGGTTCGCTGCTGATCGGCACGGTCGGCCGGCCCGATCTGGTGGAGCCCCGGCTCACCCTCGAGCTGGCGCGGGCCCAGCACGCCTCGGCGCACCGACTGGCCGCCGAGCTGCCGGACGCGACGGCGGTGCTGCCGACGCACGGCTTCGGCAGCTTCTGCTCGGCCGGGGACGGGTCCGGGCCCGGGTCCGCCACCACCATCGGGCGGGAGCGCGCGGTGAACGAGGCGCTGCGCAGGGACGCCGACACGTTCGTCGCGGAGCTGCTGGCCGGGCTCGACGACGTACCGGCGTACTACGCCCACATGGGCCCGCTGAACTCCGGGGGTCCCGCTCCCGTCGACCTCACGTCGCCGGGCCGGGCGGAGGCGGCGGAGATCGCGGCGCGGCTGGCCGCCGGTGAGTGGGTGGTGGACCTGCGCAACCGGGTGGCGTTCGCCGCGGGACATGTCCCGGGCACCCTGAACTTCGAGGCCGACGGACAGCTCGCGACCTATCTGGCCTGGCTGCTGCCCTGGGGCCGGCCGGTCACGCTGCTCGCCGAGTCGGCCGCCCAGCTCGCCGCCGCCCAGCGCGAGCTCACCCGCGTCGGCATCGACCGCCCGGCGGCGGCGGCCACCGGCACGCCCGAGGCCTGGCTGCGCGCGGGCGAGCGGCCCCGCTCTTTTCCCCGGGCCACCTTCGCGGAGCTGTCCGCACGCGGCGCGCAGGACGTCGTCGTCCTGGACGTGCGCCGGGACACGGAGCGGGCCGAGGGCCACCTACGGGGTTCGCTCCACATACCCCTGCACCAGATACGGGACCGGCTGGGCGAGATACCCGGCGGCACGGTGTGGGTGCACTGCGCGGGCGGGATGCGGGCCGCCGTCGCCGCCTCCCTCCTCGACGCGGCCGGGCGCGACGTGGTCGCCGTGGACGACGGGTTCGCGGCGGCCCACGCGGCCGGGCTGCCGATGGCCCGGCTCACCCCGGCCGAGGCGCGGGAGCGCACGGACGCGGACGCCGTCCTGCTGGACGTCCGCGAGGCCGACGCGTGGGCGGCCGGACACGCACCGGGGGCCGTGCACGCCCCGCTGTCCGGGCTGGCGGCCGGGGCTCCGCTGCCGCCGGCCGCGGCGGACCGCGCGCTCGTCGTGATCTGCCGCTCGGGGCGGCGCTCGCGGGAGGCGGCCGCGCTGCTGACCGCCCGGGGGCTGGACGCCGTGGACGTGGTGGGCGGGATGACCGCCTGGCGCGCGGCAGGCCTCGCGGTGACCGCCGAGGGCACCGCCGGATGAGCGCGCTCCTGCTCGCCCTCGGCGCCGGAGCCGTCACCGGGCTGGCGCTCGGGGCCCTGGGCGGCGGCGGCAGCGTGCTGGCCGTACCGGCACTGATCTATCTGCTCGGCTTCACCCCGGCCGCGGCCACCACCGCGAGCCTGGTCGTCGTCACCGTCACCTCGGCCACCGCGCTGGTCGCGCACGCCCGCGAGGGCGCGGTGCGCTGGCGGGCCGGTGCGGTGTTCGCGGCGGCCGGGATCGTTCCGGCGGCGGTCGGTGGGGCGGTCTCCCGGCAGCTGCCGGCGGCGCTGCTGACCGGGGCGTTCGCGGTGCTCGCCGCCGTGGCGGCCCTGCGCATGCTGCGGCCGACGACCGCCCCGGCCACGGCGCCGGTACCGGCTCGGGCGTCCCGGGTGGCCGGAGCGGGCGCCGGGCTCGGCGCGGTGACCGGCGTGCTCGGGGTGGGCGGCGGCTTCCTCGCCGTGCCGTCCCTGGTGAACGTCGTGGGGCTGCGGATGCGCGCGGCGGTCGGCACGAGCCTGCTGGTCATCACGATCAACTCGCTCACCGCGCTGGCGGCACGCTCCGGTTCGGCGGCGGACGTCGACTGGTCGGCCGTGGGCCCCTTCGCCGGGGCCGCGATCCTCGGCGCCTGGGACGGCAGACGGCTCGCGTCCCGCCTCTCCGCGGCCACCCTCCAGCAACTCTTCGCCTACGCACTCCTCGCGGTGTCCGCGTTCATGCTGGCCGACGCGATCGCCTGACGCGCCCCCGAAGGGGCGCTGCGGGAGGAACTGCGCGACCAGCCACAACGACGCCGCACATCCGGCGCAACCCTGCGCCCCGCAAGGGGCGCGAGGAACTGCGCGACCAGCCACGACGGCGCCGCAGACGGCAGACGGCAGACGGCAGATCGCGGCGCCCGCGGCGAAGCCGCTCAGGCCAGCGACAGGAACAGCTTCTCCAGCCGGGCCTTCATCTGCTCCGTGGTCTCACCGTCCGCGCCACCCCGCCCGGGATCGGCGATGCACTGCTGCAGCCCGGTCGCGATGATCGCGAAACCCGCCCGGTCCAGGGCGCGCGAGGCCGCCGCGAGCTGGGTGACCACGTCCTCGCAGTCGCGGCCCTCCTCGATCATCTTGATCACGCCGGAGATCTGCCCCTGCGCCCGGCGCAGCCGGTTCAGCACCGACTTGAGCTCGTCGCCCTCGAACTGCAGCTCCACGACCACCACTCCTCACATACCCGTAGGGGTATGTTACCCGCCCCTCGGGCGAACCCGTCACCCATCACCGCAAGGAAGGATCGCACCCGCGATGACCGCTACTCCCCCGAACCCGGATCTCACGCCCGAACAGGCCCTCGCCCGCCTGCCGGAACTGACCGTCGTCGACGTCCGCACGCCCGGCGAGTACGCCGCCGGCCATGTGCCCGGCGCCCACAACATCCCCCTGGACACCCTGCACCGGGCCCTGCCCGCGCTCCGCACCGCGGACGGCGGCCTCCTCCTGGTCTGTGCCTCCGGCGCGCGGGCCGAACGCGCCCGGACCGTCCTCGCCGAGCACGGCATCCCGGCGGCCACCCTCACCGGCGGCACCAGCGGCTGGGCCGCGCGCGGTCACGCACTGCACCGGCCGCGGGGCGGGTCACGTGCCACCTGGGCCATGGAGCGCCAGGTGCGGTTCACCGCCGGGTCGGCCGTCCTCGTGGGCCTGGCCCTCGGGCTGCTGCACCCGGCCTGGCTGCTGCTGTCGGCGGGGGTCGCGGGCGGCCTGGTGTTCTCGGCGCTCACCGACACCTGCGGGATGGCCGCGGCCCTGGCGAGGCTGCCGCAGAACCGGCCACGTCCGGCCGACCTCGACGCGACCCTGGCGCGGCTCGGTTCCGCCCGTGGCTGACCGGGCGCCGGAGCCGGGAGCGGCCGTCGTAGCCTGGGGGCGTCGGAGGGCGCCGCCCGCCGCCCGGACGAGGAGCACCGTGACCGCCGCTGACGCACTTCCGACCAGGCAGCCCGGGGAGCCCGTGTTCCGGCTGCTGCTCTCCTACGTCCGGCCGCACCGCTGGGCCCTGCTGGCCGGTGCGGTGCTCTCGCTGGTGACGGGTGCGACCGGGCTGCTGCTGCCGCTGGTGGCCCGGGGGTTGATCGACGACCTGTCCCACGACCGTTCCATCACCGGCAAGTTGCTCGCGATGGCGGGTCTGGTGGTCGCCAACGCCGGGGTGGGTGCGCTGGGTTCGTACGTGCTGCGGCGTACCGCGGAGTCGGTGGTGCTCGGGGCTCGGCGCACCCTGTCGTCGTATCTGCTGAGGCTGCGGATCACCGCGGTGGACCGGACCGAGCCCGGTGACCTGATGGCGCGGATCACCTCGGACACCACCCTGCTGCGCGAGGTCACCACGGACTCGCTGGTCGCGCTCGGCACCGGCGGGCTCACCCTGGTCGCCACCGTGGTGATGATGGGGGTGGTCGATCCGGTGCTCCTTGCCGTCACCCTCGTCGTGATCGCCCTGGCGGGTACGGTGCTGGGCACGATCGTGCCGCGCATCAACCGGGCGAGCCGCCGGGCGCAGGACGCGGTCGGGGTGATGGGGGCCTCGCTGGAGCGGGTGCTGGGCGCGCTGCGCACGGTGAAGGCGTCGGGCGCCGAACACCGGGAGGAACGCGCCCTGCACGAGGCCGCCGAGGAGTCCTGGCGGCAGAGTGTGCGGGCCGCCAAGTGGTCGGCCGCGGCGGGCAACACGGCGGGGCTCGCGATGCAGCTGGCGTTCATCACGGTGCTCGCGGTCGGCGGGGCCCGGGTGGCGACCGGCGCGATCGGGGTGGGCACGCTGGTGGCGTTCCTGCTCTACGTCTTCTATCTGATGCAGCCGATCCAGCAGGTCGTCGGTGCGATCACCCAGTACCAGACCGGCGCCGGCGCGCTCGCCCGGATCCAGGAGGCGCTGCGGCTGCCGGCCGAACCCCCTTCCCGGCCCGCCGAGTTGCCGTCCACCGGCGCCGAACCGGCCTCCGTCGCCTTCACCGACGTACGCTTCCGCTATGCCGACGAGCTGCCGTACGTCCACCACGGCGTCAGCTTCGAGGTCCCCGCGCGGGGCATGACGGCGTTCGTCGGGCCGTCCGGCGCGGGCAAGACCACCGTGTTCTCGCTGATCGAGCGGTTCTACGACCCGGAGTCCGGCACGGTCGCGGTGGACGGCCGTCCGGTCGCCGACTGGGAACTGCCGCTGCTGCGTTCGGCCATCGGGTACGTCGAGCAGGACGCCCCGGTGCTGTCGGGCACGCTGAGGGACAACCTGCTGCTCGGCAACCCGGAGGCGGACGAGGACGCGGTCGCGCGGGTGCTGAAGACGACCCGGCTCGACGGTCTGGTCGCCCGGCTGCCGCAGGGTCTCGAGACGCTGGTCGGCCATCGCGGCACCAAGCTGTCGGGCGGGGAGCGTCAACGGGTGGCGATCGCCAGGGCGTTGCTGCGCCGGCCCCGGCTGCTGCTGCTGGACGAGGCCACCTCTCAGCTGGACGCGGTGAACGAGGCGGCGCTCCGGGACACCGTCGCCGACGTGGCGCGCTCGACCACGGTGCTGGTGGTCGCGCACCGGCTGTCGACGGTGACCATGGCGGACCGGATCGTCGTCATGGACGCGGGCCTGGTCCGCGCGGTGGGCACGCACCGGGAACTGGTGGCGGCGGACCCGCTGTACGCGGAGCTGGCGGCGACGCAGTTCCTCGCCTCGGAACACTGAGAGCACTGGGAGCACTGGGAACGGACGACAAGGAGGGCCGCCCCTGCCGGGACGGCCCTCGGTGTGCGGCGCGGTCAGGCTTCGACGGCCGGCAGCAGCCCCGTGGCGGGTGCGGCCAGGTCGGTGACCTGGTGCAGTTCGCCGAGCTTGTGGACTCCGTTCAGCCCCTGCACCTGCTCCGAGACCTTCGGCATCTTGTCCCGGTACTCGGTGGGGATGTCGCTGCGGGTGACCGAGTCGAGCACGCCGAGCGCGGTGAGCTTCCCGGGGTGCTGCGCGCCCGCGTCGGCCGCGTTCGCCAGCGGCGCGGCGAGGCCGGTGACCCCGACGGCAAGGCCGACGGCGGCGACGATACGTCGTGTTGAGATCATGTCCTCAGCAACGCCCCCGGCACCGGCCCGGACACGGGCAGCCGCTCCCCCTCACCCGCAAGGCGGAGCGCGCGGCCTGCGCTTGCCGACCCCGGCGGCGCGGGGGACGCTCGATGTGAGGGGCTCGCGCGGCCCGCTCCGCATCGGGTCGCGGGCTCCCGCAGGAGGTCACCATGGGCACCGCGACGGGTTCCACGTTCGACACCGACACGCTGCGCCGGGCGATAGAGGGGAACACCGGGAACAGTCTTCTGGCGCTCTACGCGGACGACGCGGAGATCCGCATCATCGACCGCAACACCCAGCCCAGCCACCCCAAGGTCCTGCACGGCCGCCGGGACATCGCCGCGCTGCTGGACGACGTCTACAGCCGCGACATGACGCACACCCTGGACCGGTGCATCGTCCAGGGCGACCAGGCCGCCTTCAGCGAGTCCTGCGAGTACGGGGACGGGGTCCGGGTGCTCGCCGAGTCCATGATCATGCTGCGCGACGGCAAGATCGCCGAACAGATCATGATCCAGGCATGGGACGAGTAGTCGCAAGGACCGGGAGGGTCCAGGTCAGCTCGCGGCTGACCTGGACCTTCTCGGCGCGGGCGACGCTGGGCCACGCCCACCGCCCACGGCCGCACGCCGGTACCGCGCTGCTGCGGGCGCTCCTGCGGACCGCGCACTGCCGGCGGAGACACCGGACGTCTCGGTTACCCTGAGGGCGGGCCGTGACTGGCGCTGAGGTGGAGCACCACCGGGGAGCGGTCCGCACTGTCGTTGCCGTGCGCCTGGGCGATCAAGGTCGAACCAGCTCAGGAGTGTGCACATGACCCAGGCCCGCCTCATCGACGGCACCGCCGTCGCCCGCCGCATCGTCGAGGAGACCGCGCAGCGGGCCGCCGACCTCACCGCACGGACCGGTGTCACACCGTGTCTGGCGACCGTGCTGGTCGGCGAGGACCCCGCCTCCGTCACCTACGTCCGGATGAAGCAGAACCGCAGCCGCAGGGCCGGTATCGCCTCCCGGCACGTGGCCCTGCCCGCCACCACGACCACCGCCGAACTCGTCGCAGTACTACGCGAGTTGTCGACCGACCCGGCCGTGCACGGCATCCTGCTCCAGCACCCGGTCGGCGAACACATCGACGAGCGCGCCGCGTTCGAGGCGATCGCGCCGCAGAAGGACGTGGACGGCGTGACCTTCGCGTCGTTCGCGACGATGAGCTTCGGCCTGCCGGGCTTCGTCTCCTGCACCCCCGGCGGCATGCTGCGCCTGCTCGACGCGTACGGCGTCGACCCGGCCGGGAAGCGCGCGGTGGTCGTCGGCCGCAGCGCGATCCTGGGCAAACCGGCCGGGATGCTGCTGCTCGCCCGCGACGCCACCGTCACCTACTGCCACTCCCGCACCCGCGACCTGTCGGCGGCCGTCCGCGAGGCGGACATCGTGGTCGCCGCCGTCGGCCGGCCCCGGCTGATCCGGGGCCGGGACATCAAGCCGGGCGCGGTCGTGCTCGACGCCGGCTACAACGAGGGCAACGTCGGCGACGTCGACTTCGACACCGCCGTCGAACGGGCGTCGCTGATCACGCCGGTGCCGGGCGGGGTCGGCCCGACGACCATCGCCGTGCTGCTGGAGCAGACGGTGGCGGCGGCCGCCCGGCAGCTCGGGGCGTGAGGGTCAGCGCAGCCAGGCGCGGTACTCCATGACGTCGCCGGCCCGCACCCCGTACGCGGGGTCGTCGCGGGTGAACGTGGTCTCCAGGCCGAGTACGGCACCGGTGGCCGGGTCCAGGATCAGCATCCGCCGCCCGCCGGTGCCCTCGGCCAGGACGTAGGCCTGCCCGGTGCGGCCCAGCCGGTCGGTGACCTGACCGGCGGGCCGCAGCCCCTTCGCGTCGGCGAACAGCTCGGCCAGGGCCGCCGTCTCGCGTGCCCCGAGCGTCCAGTTGTCCAGCAACTCCGCAGTGGCGTCGAGGAGTTCGGACGCGGTGAGGGTGCCGCTGTGGATCAGGTCGGTGAGGTAGGCGCGGAGCTTGGCGGGATCGTGCGGGGGCGTGGACAGGGGCGGGGCGTCGCCCCACATCGGCGGGAACGTCCGCCGGCTGAGCACCTGGCCGTCCTCGACCCGGCCCGTGCCGGTCAGGACGGGCCGGCCCGCGTGGTCCGGGTCGGTGGCCACGACCACCTCGGTGTGCGTGCCGTCCGCCCGCCAGCGCACCACCCGCTCCTCGGGCAGGGTCACCGGTGGCCTGTCGTCGCTCATGGCCAGGCTCCAGGACTGCACGTGGGTGCCCCGGCGCAGCGCCGGGGAGCCGTCCGTGGCGGCCACGGCGGCGAGTTCCGCGACCTGAGCGAGCGGGACTGCGGTGGAGTGGGCGCGGACGGTCAGCGGCCGGGGTGCGGCGACGGCCGGGGCGCCCGAGGGCCCGCCGAACAGCACGGTCAGCGTGGTGGCCGTCACGACGGCGGCCGCGGCCGGCCCCCACAGCAGGCGCGGCCGGGCCCAGGTCCGGCGGCCGGAGCCGGCGTCGTGCAGCAGCCGGACGAGGTGCCGTTCGGCGTTGTGGTCGAGAGGTCCGTCGCCGAAGTGGGGGCCGTCGGCGGGCGCCGGGTCGGCGGCGCGCAGCAGGTCGAGTTCGTCAGCCATGGCGGTGTTCCTCGGGAAGGGCCTCGGCGGCGGGCGGGCGCAGTCGGTCGATCTCGGCTCTGAGCCGGTGGCGGGCGCGGTGCAGCCGCATCGCCGCCGCCCGGCCGCCGCAGCCCAGGGCGACGGCGATCTCGTCGGCGCCGAGTTCCTCCCACGCGGCCAGCCGCAGCACCTCCTGGTCGGCCGGGGACAGCCGGGCCAGCGCGTCGTGCACCCAGGCGCCGGGGCGCTCGCTGTCCGGGGCGGCCACGATGTGCCGTGCGTGCGCGGTCTGGTCGTTGCCCAGCCGGTCCAGCAGCCGGCGCCGGCGCCCGTGTCCGCGTACCGCGTTGGCGAGGCAGTTGCGTGCCACGCCGTACAGCCAGGGCAGCGGGGCCGCCGGCAGGTCGGCGCGGCGGCGCCAGGCCACCGTGAACACCTCCGCCACCACTTCCTCCACCTCGCCGGTCCGCCCGTCCAGTCGCCGCGCGACATAGCGGCTGACCGCCCAGTAGTGCTCGCGATAGGCAGCGGCGAAGATCTCGTCGTTGCTCATGTCCCGTTCGTGTCCGGCACCTTCCCGATCGTCACACCCGGCTCCGTGACGCTCGTCGCATCCGTCGAGTGTGACCGGTGGGCACGGCGCGGACACAGGCGGGGCATGAGGAACCTCAAGTGGCTGACGACCACGGATCACAAGACGATCGGGACGCTGTACCTGGTCACGGCGTTCTCGTTCTTCTGCGTGGGCGGGGTGATGGCCCTGCTGATGCGCGCCGAGCTGGCCCGCCCCGGTCTGCAGATCATGTCGAACGAGCAGTTCAACCAGGCGTTCACGATGCACGGCACGATCATGCTGCTGATGTTCGCGACCCCGCTGTTCGCCGGTTTCGCGAACTGGATCATGCCGCTCCAGATCGGCGCCCCGGACGTGGCCTTCCCGCGCCTGAACATGCTGGCCTACTGGCTCTACCTGCTCGGCTCGACCATCGCGGTCGGCGGCTTCCTCACCCCGCAGGGGGCGGCCGACTTCGGCTGGTTCGCCTAT
Organism: Streptomyces sp. NPDC090499; assembly: GCF_044769305.1. Classification (NCBI taxonomy): domain Bacteria; kingdom Bacillati; phylum Actinomycetota; class Actinomycetes; order Kitasatosporales; family Streptomycetaceae; genus Streptomyces; species Streptomyces sp. NPDC090499. The sequence goes on along the minus strand of NZ_JBIVXP010000008.1, from coordinate 267,671 downwards.
GCCCCCCTCTCGGACGCGGTGCGCTCGCCGGGCATCGGCGCCGACATGTGGATCATGGGCCTGGCGTTCTCCGGCTTCGGCACCATCCTCGGCGCGGTCAACTTCATCACCACGATCATCTGCATGCGGGCCCCGGGCATGACGATGTTCCGGATGCCGATCTTCGTGTGGAACGTGCTGCTGACCGCCGTGCTGGTCCTGCTCGCCTTCCCCGTCCTCGCCGCCGCCCTGTTCGCGCTGGAGGCGGACCGCAAGTTCGGCGCCCACGTCTTCGACGCGGCCAACGGCGGGGCACTGCTCTGGCAGCACCTGTTCTGGTTCTTCGGCCACCCGGAGGTCTACATCATCGCGCTGCCGTTCTTCGGCATCATCTCCGAGGTCATCCCGGTCTTCTCCCGCAAGCCGATGTTCGGCTACCTGGGTCTGGTGGCCGCGACCATCTCGATCGCCGGACTCTCGGTGACCGTCTGGGCCCACCACATGTACGTCACGGGCGGGGTCCTGCTCCCCTTCTTCTCCTTCATGACCTTCCTGATCGCCGTCCCGACGGGAGTGAAGTTCTTCAACTGGATCGGCACCATGTGGCAGGGCTCGCTGTCCTTCGAGACGCCCATGCTCTGGACCATGGGCTTCCTGGTGACGTTCGTCTTCGGCGGCCTGACGGGCGTGATGCTCGCGTCCCCGCCGGTCGACTTCCACGTCTCCGACTCGTACTTCGTCGTCGCCCACTTCCACTACGTGGTCTTCGGCACGGTCGTCTTCGCGATGTTCGCCGGCTTCCACTTCTGGTGGCCCAAGTTCACCGGCAAGATGCTCGACGAACGCCTCGGCAAGATCACCTTCTGGACCCTGTTCACCGGCTTCCACGGCACGTTCCTGGTCCAGCACTGGCTGGGCGCCGAAGGCATGCAGCGCCGCATCCCCGACTACCTGGCGGCGGAGGGGTTCGCCACCCTCAACACGGTCTCGACGATCTTCTCGTTCCTGCTGGGCTCGTCACTGCTCCCGTTCTTCTACAACGTCTGGAAGACGGCGAAGTACGGGACGAAGGTCGAGTCGGACGACCCGTGGGGCTACGGCCGCTCCCTGGAGTGGGCGACGTCGTGCCCGCCGCCGCGCCACAACTTCACGGCCCTCCCGCAGATCCGCAGCGAGTCACCGGCCTTCGACCTGCACCACGCCACCGTGGAGCGGGAGTTGAGTGCACGATGACGGCCAGGGGGGAGGAACGGGCACTGGTCGCCCAGGTCGAGGGCCATCTGCTGCTGGCCGCCACCCGGGCGGAGGGCCGCGCGGCGGGGGTACGGGTGGCGGACCGGCTGGGGTGGCTGACCGATGTGCAGCGGGACGATCTCCAGCGCCAGTTGGAGTCGGAGTACCTGGCGCTGGCCCGTCTGTCCTGGCGTCGTACCGCAGAGCGCGCCGAGGACCTGCGACTGGAGTACGAGCAGAGATACCGGGCCGTGCGCCGACGACTTCTGACAGGCCTCCTGCTGATCTGCGCCTTGTTCACGGCGGCGACCCTGGTGATGCTGACGCCGTGAGCTGAGCGCCCCCGAAGGGGCGCGGGGCTGTGACTGATATGCGGCTGCCGCCGCGTGTGCGCGACCGGCCACAGTCCACCCGCGCCCGACGACCTACCGGCTCAACTCTGGCTCCACTGCTGGTTGGTCCCGCCGTTGCAGGTCCACAGCACCAGCGAGGACCCGTTGCCGGTGGCCGCGCCGTACACGTCCAGGCACAGCCCGGCGTTGACGTTCGTGATCGTCCCGTCCGAGTTCACGTTCCACTTCTGGTTGTTCTGCCCGTTGCAGTCCCAGATCACGACCTTGGTGCCGTTGGTGGTGCCCTGGTTGTACGCGTCCAGGCACTTGTTGCCGTACACCACGAACTCCTTGCGCGAGGTGTACGTCCAGGCCTGGTTCTGGCCGCCATTGCAGTCCCAGATCTCGGCCTGGGTGCCGTTGGTGATGGTGTTGTTGTAGACGTCGGCGCACCGGCTGGACTGTCCGCCCACGAGGAGGGTGCCGTTGGTGCCGGGGATCGGACTGACCGCGATCGAGCCGAGCGTCGGCAGCGAACTCCCCGTGAAGGTGAGCGAGTTGCCCGACCCCTTGCTCAGGTCGGCCTGCACCGAGACCGTGCCCTGCGAGGACCCGGTCGGCGGGAAGGAGACCGTGGTGGCGGTCTGGCCGTTGACCTGGAGGGTGCCGGTGACGGCGGTGGAGCCGGTGTTGGTGTAGGCGACGTCGACGACGTCCAGGCCGGTGCTCGCGGCGCCGACGCCGGTGTACCTGCCGGTGGAGGACGCGCTGTAGCTCGTGCCGGCCGCCTCCGTACCGCCGCTCACCTTGAGCATGACCGAGCCGCCGGCCGGCACGCTGGCGGTGTAACTCGTCGCGTACGAGCCGAGGTTCGACTGCGCCCACAGGTCCCGCACGGTCGACGAGGCGCCGGTCAGGCCGAGGTCGGACCAGCGGGCGGTGATGTTCGCCGCGGAGGAGGTGCGGTTGAGGAGGACGACCGCACGGTTGCCGGTGCCGGCCAGGACCTTGCTGTAGACCTGCAGACCGGTGGTGTCCTCGGCGACCTTGACGCCCTGCAGCCCGCGCGCGTCCTGGTCGACACCGATGACGTCGGAGTTCTTGAGGATGCCGGCCGTCTCGCTGGTCATCGTGGTGAGGTCGTTGCCGGCGAGCAGCGGGGCGCCGGAGATCGCCCACAGGGCCATGTGGGTGCGGTTCTGGGCCGCCGTGAGGCCGGACATGCCGACGGTGAGCATGTCGGGGTCGTTGTAGTAGCCGGTGTGCTGGGCGGCCGGGTGCAGGGTCTGGTCGAAGTTGGACAGGACGGCCGACTGGGACGCGGTGCCGCCGTAGTAGTAGATGTCCGTGCTGGTCCGCCACATGGGGGCAAGGCCCGTCGCCCAGTTCCAGGTGTTCTGGTAGCCCCAGTTGCAGATGGACAGGGTCAGCGGGCGGCCGGTGGTGGCCGCGGCCGTGGCGACGGCCGAGCTGATCGACTTGTAGGTGGTGGCCGCGTCCAGGCCCTCGGCGTCGCCGCCGCACCAGTCGACCTTCACGAAGTCGAAGCCCCACTCGGAGAACTGGAGCATGTCCTGGGCGTAGTGCCCCTCGCTGCCCGTGTTGGCGGCGGCAGGACGGCCGGTCGGGTAGTAGTAGCCGCAGCCGTTGGCGCCCGCGTCGGTGTAGATGCCGGCCTTCAGGCCCTTGCTGTGGATGTAGTCGGCGATGGCGCTCATGCCGCCGGGCCACTCACCGGTGTCGACGGTGATGTTGCCGGAGCTGTCGCGGGTGCCCTGCCACCAGCCCTCGTCGATGTTGATGTACTTGTAGCCGGCGGCCGGGAGCCCGGCCGCGACGAAGGCGTCGACCTGCGCCTTGATGACGTCGTAGTCGATCTTCGCCGCGAAGCTGTTCCAGGAGGCCCAGCCCATCGGGGCGGTGGGCACCGAGACCTGCGCCGCGGTCGCCGCCCGAGCCGGTCCCGGAGCGGCGAAGAGGAGCGCGGCCGCGGCCGTCAGGGTCAGGGCCAGGGTGCGTACGGCAGCGGCCCACAGGTGTCGTACGAGACCGCTGCCGGTCGATCTGGGCGGGGGGTACATGCGGCTCCTCCACGGGGGTGCGCGAGGGGTACGACTCACATTTGTTCGTGATACCGAACATGGATCGGTGTTCCGAACGTGTCGCGGGCCGACCGTAGAGCCGCCGGAGGGGTAAGTCAACGACTGCGACAGGAGTGAAGTCCCGTCCGCCTTCGGGTCGTTCACCCCACGCCCGCCCGCGTGCCGCCGATCCGGACCGCGGACCGATGCCGCCCCGCTCCCATCCCGGCCGTCCGCGCCGGCTTGCACATCACCGCAAGCGCGCGCTACGGTCCGGGCGACGTACGAAAGCCACTGCCCGGTAGGTAGTCCGGGTGACGCCTCAGCGTTCGTGCAACGGCCTGGTCAGGTCACCCGTGCGTCCTTTGTCGAACTCGAACAAGGGACGGTCATGTCTGACCTGAAGGTTCTCGTCGCCGGTGCCGGTCTCGGCGGTCTCACTCTCGCCCAATCGCTGCGCAACCACGGGATCGACGTCGCGGTCTTCGAACGCGACGCAAGCCCGTGGGACCGGCCCCAGGGCTACCGCCTCCACCTGGACGCCGACGCGCTCAACGCCGCTCGCGAGGTCCTCCCGGCCGACCTCCACGCGGTCTTCGACGCAACCGCGCAGTACACCGAGGCGTTCACCACGATCCTGGGCACCGACCTGTCGGTCATCAAGCGCCTGCCTGCACAGGACGACCACGGCCAAGGCGTCTGGCCCGCCCACGACGGACCGGGATCCCACGCCAACGTCGACCGCGCGACCCTGCGCCAGATCCTGCTCGCCGGCCTGGAGCACACCGTGCGTTTCGGAAAGACCCTCGACCACTACGAGAGCGACTCCGAGGGGGTGACCGCGTACTTCACCGACGGCTCCCGGGCGCACGGCCACGTCCTCGTCGGCGCCGACGGCATCCGCTCGGCCGTCCGCCGCGGGCGGGCCCCGCACCGCGACACGGCCGACGCCGGGATCACCGCGGTCTACGGCCGTCTGCCGAGGGCGGCGGCCGAGCCCTTCGTGCCCGCCGAAACCATGACGGACATCTTCACCATCGCTTCGGACGAACGGAAGGTGTTCCTCGGACTCGGCTGCGTCCGCTTCCCGGCCTCCCCTGCCGACGCGGTGGCGCGCTTCGCCCCCGGGGTCGCGATGCGCGACCAGGACGACTACGTCGTGTGCATCGTGGGCGGCCGCCACGAGTTCTTCCCGAACGCGGACGGCGCACTGCGCGCCCGCTCGGGTGAGGAACTTCGCCGCATCGCCGCCGAGGTCCTCCGCGACTGGCCGACCGGTGCCGCCGACCTCGTCCGCAGTGCGGATCCGGCCTCCTTCTTCCTCGTCGAGATGTACACCAGTGTGCCGACCGCGCTCGACGCACCCACCAACGTCACCCTCCTCGGGGACGCCGTCCACGCGATGACACCCACCCTGGGCCGCGGGGCCAACGTCGCGATGCGTGACGGAGCCCTGCTCGGCCGCGCACTCAAGAAGGTCGCCGACGGGCAACTCGCCCTTGCCGAAGCCCTGACCGCCTATGAGCGCGACATGCTCGCCTACGGCTTCTCCGTCGTACGAGAGGCGGCCCGGGTCGGCCGCCTGCGCATGGCCCAGAACCCTCTTCCCGAGTAACCGCCCGCGCGGAGCCGGTGCCGCACTCCGACCACATTCGCACCCACACCCGCACTACCAAAAGTAGTCACTGCCTTACGCCACGTGATGGCATGGGGCTGCGCGTCGACGCCGACCACCTCCCAGTGCGGCTCCCGCGGGAGCCGCGGCAAGGAAGGCACCAAACATGACTGTTCGTGTGATCACAGGCCAGGGCATGGACGCCTGCCCGGACGGATTCCTGGCACTGTACGAGCACAGCGACTACAACGGGCCCAACGGGGGCGGCCGGATCCTGCTCACCGACGAGTCCATTCCGAACCTCAAGACCCACGACTTCAACGACGTGACCTCGTCGGTCATCAAGAAGATGCCTGGCCGTTGGGTGACGCTCTGGACCGCCACCCAGTACGGCGGCACGAGCTTCCCGCTGCAGGGCGACATCATCGAGTACCGCACCATGACGGACTTCTCGAAGATCGACGTGAAGCAGAACGACACCATCTCCTCCGTACAGCTCAACTGACAGGTGCCGGTGCCGTGACCGCCTAGGTTCGCCGGGTGGGTGGTCGTGACACGCGGATGCGCGGTCGGTCTGCTACCGCGCGCCTCCGGGCGTCCACCCCTCCGGCCGCAGGATCCCCACCAGCAACCGCACCAACTCCTCCACGACGTCGTCCAGCGTCGCCTCCACCCACCCCGCGCTCCAGTCGTGCAGCAGCCCGTTCACGCTGCCGATGAACGCCGTCGCGGCCAGCCGGTAGTCACGCGGCGCCGCGTCCCCCCGCGCGACCGCCGCGTTCGCCTCGGTGCATATCAGCTCCACCCACCGCGCCCGCCGCGCCAGCCGCTGCTCCTCCAGCGGTGGACTGACCCCGATGATCTCCACGAAGGCGATGCGGATACGCCGCGGATCCGACGTGACGTCACGGGCGTAGGCCCGGAACAGCACCGTCACCCGATCGACCAACGGCAGCGGTTCCGCCTCCGCGAAGGCATCGGCCACCGCCCGCTCGGCCCACCCGTTGACCTCCAGGTGCAACGCGGCGAGCACATCCTCCAGGGTCTGGAACTCCTCGTAGAACTGACGGGTCGACAGACCCGCCGCCTGGCTCAGCGCGGCGACGGTCGTGGCACGGAACCCCGGTGCCTCGCCGAAGAGTTGGAGCGCCGCGTCCAGGAAGCGCCGACGCCGGTCGGCCTTGCGTTCCGCGGCGGACCGGCCGCCGTAGCGACCTGTCGGTGCCTTGAGCCTGCCCGCCAAGATTGCCCCCTCCGTCGACCGCCCGATGGCCAATTTTCTCGCGTACGCCTCTTGTGGAGTCATCCACCCCCTCCTTACTTTTCAGTAAGTTCGTTTTGAACGCGCCCGTGTTCAGATTCGTGACCCTGTGACCGCACGCGCGCGTCCCCACCCCCCTCAAGAGGAGAGAGCAGTCATGCCTGCTTTCAGACCCAGGCACCTTTGCTCCGTGGCCGCCGCCCTCGCCCTGACCGTCGCCGCGCCCGCGACCGCCGCCACCGCCGCGGCCGACGCCTCGCTGCGCGAGGTGCTGTTCGTCGGCAACAACTGGGACGGCACCGCGACCGTCCTGAACTCGTCCGGCGACTTCGCCAAGGTCGGCCAGATCAACGTCGTCCCCGACAAGGACGCGCGGATCGCCGAGATCAACGCCGACCCCATCAAGTGGATCTACTACACGTCGATCCGCAACGAGGTCGGCCAGGGCCACGACCAGTACGTGGACGACATGTACTCCACGCCGGACGGGAGGTCCGTGGTCGTCTCGCGCCCGAGCTTCGCGGACGTCGTCTCCATCGACCTCGCCACCGACAAGATCAACTGGCGCTTCCCGGTGGCCGGTTACCGTGCCGACCACATGGCCGTCTCCCCCGACGGCACCAAGGTCGCGGTCTCGGCGTCCACCGCGAACAAAGTGCAGGTGCTGGACATCAACACCGGCACGGAACTGGGCGAGTTCGCCACCGGTGACAAGCCGCACGAGAACGTCTTCAGCCCCGACGGGAAGTACATCTGGAACATGTCGATCGGTGAGGTCACCACCTCGCTGGACGACCCGGTCTGGGACTGGACGAAGGGCGACCGGCACATCACCGTCGCCGACGCCACGACGTACAAGCAGGTCAAGACCATCGACATGCGGGCCCGGCTGGACGCGATCGGGCTGACGGACTTCTCGGACGCGGTCCGGCCCGCGGCCTTCACACCCGACTGGTCGAAGATGTACTTCCAGGTGTCGTTCTTCAACGGCTTCCTGGAGTACGACATCGCCAGCGACAAGATAACCCGGGTGAAGACCCTGCCGGCGAACCCGGCGACCAGCACCGACCGCACCACCTGGCTCCTCGACTCTCGCCACCACGGCATCTCGATGAAACCGGACGGCACCAAGCTGTGCGTCGCCGGGACGATGGACAACTACGCCACGATCGTCGACCGCGCGACTCTGCAGGAGGGGCCGCTCATCACGGCGTCCACCCCGTACTGGGCCACGGTCAGCGGTGACGGCAAGGACTGCGTCATCTCGGAGAGCGGCGCCGACCAGGTGACGGCCATCGACTTCGGCACCGGCCAGAAGGTGACCTCGGTCCCGGTCGGCGACCACCCGCAGCGCGTCCGGCTCGGCCATGTGCAGACCGACTGGACTGGCGCGTCCGGTAGTTGACGGTTCATCAGGGCCTTCGGTCTCCGGGGTGCGCGGCACCCCGGAGACCGAAGCACTGCTCAGAACTTCGCAGCCACCCAGGCGGCCAGTTCCGCCTTGGCCGCAGTGAGCACGGTGGAGCTGGGCGAGGTCGCCCCGTTGGTGACCAGCGCGAAGTGCAGCACGCCGGAGTCCGAGTCGGTGAGCAGCAGTCGGCGGCTGCCCGTCCCACCCGGTTCCGCCGCCACGCCGACCGGGGTCGAGGACGTGTACGCCGGGGGCGCGTAGGACGTGCCCAGGTCGGAGACGACGGTGGTGGACGCGGTCGCGAAGGAGGCCGGTAGGTGGAGTTCGGTCGGTGCGGTGGCGCTGCTGGAGCGCCAGACCTGGACGGCGTACTGTCCGGAGCCCACCAGCGCGGCCACGTTCGGCAGCGAGCTGGGCACCGGGTTCCAGGTCAGGGTCGTGGAGCCGTCCCGGGAACGGTCCTCGTAGGTGAAGGCGAGGGTGGAGCCCGAGGTGGCGGACGGGTAGATCCGGTCGAGCAGCCGGGCGTCCTGACGGAGCGTCACGGTTCCGGAGTCGGTCATGTCGACGGCCGACATGTCCTCGTCGTTCCAGGCGTCACCGGAGGTGAGGACCTTGTCCGGGTTGTCGTTCATCAGCTCGTGGTGGCGGCCGTTGTAGATGTCCCACTGCCACTGGGTGCCGGAGAGGACCGGTCCGGAGGAGGCCGGGGTGGACCACCAGTTCGCCCCGGAGAGGCGGGAGTCGAGGGCCTGGTACATCGCCTTGTCGACGGTGGGCGCCTTGCCGGAGGTGGTGCCGGAGAGCGGGTGGCCGAACTCGCTGACGATCGCGGTCGTCCCGGCGGCCGAGGCGCGGTCGCGGACGGTGCCGAAGTCGGTGGAGTACTGGCCGTCGGAGGCGTTGCCCCACATCAGGATGCCGGAGATGGCCTTCTGGTCGTAGAAGTGGGTGTTGAAGACGTACCTGGAGCCGAGCGTGCCCGCGTCCAGCAGGCCGCCCTCCTCCTTGGTGACGTTGCCGTTCCAGAACAGGTTCGGTTCGACGAGGGCGGGCTTGCCGCTCCAGCCGGCGGCGTCCATCCGGGCCCGGAACTTCTGGTAGAAGGGCCACAGCCGGTTCTGCTCCCAGGTGCGGGAGGTCTCGCCGGAGTCGTAGCGGCCGGCGTACGGCTCGTTGTACGGGTCGAAGCCGACCACGCCCGCGAACTCGTCGGACGTGAGGTGCTGGGCCAGGTAGGCCATGCTGGTCTGGGCCGTGGCCAGGAAGGCGTCCTGGAGGCCGTAATTGTTGTGCCAGAAGTCGTACTGGGCGTCCTGGACGGCCGCGTTCTGGGTGATGTTCTGGCCCCAGAGCAGGCAGATGCCGCAGTACTCGGTCGGGTAGTCGCCGAGCTCCACCGCCCACTGCGGGGCGCCGTCGCCGGTGTACCAGCTGCCCGAGTTGAACAGGTAGCGGGAGTACAGGTCCTGGTGGAAGTCGGGGAAGACGCGGATGCCGGCGTCGAGGAACGCCTGCATCTGCGCGGTCGCGGCGGCCAGGTAGGCGGTGTCGACCTGGCCCTGGACGGGTTCGGCGTGCGCCCAGGAGAGCAGGAAGCGCACGGCGTTGCCGCCACCGAGGGCGCGCACCGCGGTGGCCGACTTCTTCGCGTCGGCCACCGAGGCGAAGGGCAGGCCGCTGTTCTCCTCCAGCTTGGTCTCGCCGGAGACGTTGTAGCCGCGCAGCACGACCTCACGGCCCTGGCCGTCGGTGAATCGGCCGTTCTGCACGGTGAGCGCGGTGCCGTCGAACCAGAGGGAGTCGGACGGGGTGGCTGCGGTGGCGGACGGGGCGCCCGCCACCGCGAGGAATCCGCAGAGGACAACCAGGACAACGATCAGTCGTGCCCGGATATTCGTCATGTCCATTACAGTCCGGTGATTTCCGGACACAGTCAAGACTTCTGACTCACGAGTAAGTTGGCGTACCGGTTCGCTCACCCGGCCACGCGACCGGTCACGTTCAACAGGTACTCCTTGCGGCTCAGCGGGTTGTGGTCGGTCCGCGGCCGCTCCGGGACCGGCCCCCGCACCACCGGCGCGTAGTGGTCGAAGGCGGTCTCCAGCTCGCCCTCGCCGCGGGTCAGCCCCGGCAGCCGCTGTTCGAGACCGTGCACCCGGGCCGCGGGCACCGCGCCCTCCAGGACCGCGAGCGTCCCCTCGGTCCCGGTCCGCTGCGGCACCGCACCGAGCACGGCGAGCACCGGCAGCAGCGCGCCCAGCGTGTCCACGGGGGCCTCCAGGCGGAAGCGGTGCATGGGCTCGTGCACCAGGGTGCCGGCCCGCCGCAGCGCCTCGGTGAGCACCAGCGGGGTGAGACCGCGGAAGTCGTAGCCGGTGCTGGACATGCTCTTGTCGAAGCCCTGGTGGGCATGGCTCTGCCGGGGCGAGTAGCCGGAGTGCGTCATGGTCACCGTGCAGTCCGGGATCCGCCAGCCGTGCAGCCCCTGGCCGAGGGACTCGCGCACGCTGTCCTCGACGGCCTTGAAGAAGGCGTACGGCATCGAGCCCAGCTCCACCTCCAGACGGAAGCGGACGCCCGCGCCCGGCGGGGCCGGCTCCACCCGCAGGCCGACCGTGGCCAGGAAGGGGTTGCCGTCCTTCTTGTTGACCTCGACGGCGGCTCCGCTGCCGGTGAGCCGTTCGACGCAGATGACGGTGGTCTCCCGGAAGGTGACGTCGAGGCCGTACTCGTCGGCGAGGGTCGCCTGGATCACCTCCTTCTGCACCTCGCCGTAGAGGGAGACGGAGGTCTCCTGCCGTACCTCGTCGTGCCGGACGTCGATCAGCGGGTCCTGCTCGGCGAGCTGGCCGAGGGCGACATGCAGGGAGCGGCGGTCGGTGCCGGGGCCGGGGACCACGACGGTCTCCAGGGTCGGGGACGCGAAGTGGTGCTCGTACGCCCGTCCCGGCAGCCCGAGCGTGTCGCCGATCCGGATGCCGCCGAGCCCCCACACCTTGACGATCCGCCCGGCACCGGCACTGTCCCGCCGGAGATCGGTGCCGTCCTCGAAGACGCTGAGCCCGGTGACCCGGCCCTCAGGCCGCCCGCCGGTCGCGGCGCGGCTTCCGAACGGGACCCGGTCGCGGACCCCGAGGGTCCCGGAGAACAGGCGCGCGTACGCGACCTTCTCTCCCGCCGGGCCCCGCTCCACCTTGAAGACCGTGCCGGAGAACGGGCCGGCCGGGTCGCCGTCGGCGGCCGGGAGCAGCCGCTCGATGCCGGCGATCAGCTCGGGCACGCCGGCGCCGGTGGCGGCGGAGCCGAAGTACACCGGATGGACCACGGCCCGCCGGGTCTGTCCGGCGAGGGCGGCGCGCAGCCGGGGCTCGGGGACCCCGCCGTCGAGGTAGGCGGCGAGCAGCGCGTCGTCGTGGTCGGCGAGCGCGTCCAGCGCGGCCGGGCCGAGGCCGGGCAGGAAGCGGGCGGCGCGGGTGCCGAGCGCGGTGGCGCGGCCCATCGGGACGAGCGGGACGGCGAGCCTGCGGGCCAGCTGGGCGAGCACGGCATCGTCGCGGGCACCGCGCCGGTCGATCTTGTTGACGAAGAGCAGCGTGGGGATGCGCAGCCGCCGCAGGGTCCGCATCAGGACCCGGGTCTGCGCCTGGACGCCTTCCACGGCCGAGACGACGAGGACCGCGCCGTCCAGGACACCGAGCACCCGCTCCACCTCGGCGATGAAGTCCGGGTGGCCAGGGGTGTCGATGAGGTTGACGGTGACCCCGTCGAGCGGGAACGACACGACCGCCGACTTGATGGTGATCCCGCGCTGCCGCTCCAGGGCGAGCGTGTCGGTACGGGTGCTGCCGGCGTCGACGCTGCCGAGCTCGTCGGTGACGCCGGCCGTGTGCAGCAGCCGTTCGGTCAGACTGGTCTTACCTGCGTCGACGTGGGCGAGGATTCCGAGATTGAGCATGTGCACTGGGCGTGATGTCCTTCGGCATGGGTGGGGTTCCTTCCTCGGCGGACATGCACGCAGTGCGCATCGGTGGTCCTCTCTCGGTGACGTCGGGTGAGGGAGCAGTGCAGCAGGACGGGCCCGGCGGCGGCAATCGATTAACGCTCAACAAATGCCCCGCCGCAGCACTCGCCGCCCCCTTGACACGGTTCTAGAGTGACCTACATCACGCCGCCTGGCTGAAATCCCCCGGTCCCGGTCCCTCGGGCCCGCAGCCCGGTCTGGAGGCCACATGACCCACATCAAGGTGACGGTGGACGGCACGCGCTACGAGGACGAGGTGGAACCCCGTCTGCTGCTGGTCCACTACCTGCGCGACCGTCTCGGCCTGACCGGCACCCCGATCGGCTGCGACACCTCGAACTGCGGCGCGTGCACGGTCGACCTGGACGGGGCGACCGTCAAGAGCTGCTCGGTGCTGGCCGTCCAGGCGGACGGCTGCACGGTGACCACCGTGCAGGGGCTGGCCGCGGACGGGGAGTGGACGGCGCTGCAGCGCGCGTTCCACGAGCAGCACGGCCTGCAGTGCGGCTACTGCACGCCCGGGATGATCATGGCGGCCCGCGATCTGCTGAGCGAGCACCCGCACCCCACCTCCGACGAGGTCAGGCAGGCCCTGGAGGGCAACCTGTGCCGGTGCACGGGCTACCAGAACATCGTCCGCGCGGTGCTCGCCGCCTCCGGACAGCCGGACGGACATCCGGACGGGCAGCAGGCCGGACGGCAGGCCCCCGCCGGGCAACAGGTACCCGAGGAGGCCACGGCATGACCGACCAGGCCGTGAAAGCCGCGGCACCCGAGATCGGCCGCGCCCGGCTGCGCAAGGAGGACGCCCGGCTGATCACCGGCCAGACCAACTGGACCGACAACATCCAGGTCGCCGGAGTGCTCCACCTGGCCGTCCTGCGCAGCCCGATGGCGCACGCCCGCCTCACCCGGGTCGACGTCTCCCCCGCCCTCGAACGCCCCGGTGTCGTCGCCGCGTTCACCGGCGCCGACCTCGCCGAGGGCCTGGGTTCGCTGCCCTGCGCCTGGCCGGTGACCGAGGACATCGTGCTGCCCGACCACCCGCCGATCGCCGTCGACGAGGTCCGGCACGCCGGCGACCCGGTGGCCGTCGTGGTGGCCCGCGACCGGTACGCCGCCGCCGACGCGCTGGAGGCGATCGAGGTCGACTACGACCCGCTGCCCCCGGTCCTCGACCTGGAGGCCGCCCTCGCCGACGACGCCCCGCTGGTCCACGCCGACAAGGGCACCAACCGCTGCTACACCTGGCCGCTCGCCACCGGCGAGAGCTTCGAGGCGGTACGGCAGCGCGCCGAGGTCACCCTCAAACGCCGCTACCACCAGCAGCGGCTGATCCCCAACGCCATGGAACCGCGCGCGGTCGTGGTCGCCCCGCTCGCCGCCTCCGGCGAGTACACGGTCTACTCGGCCACCCAGATCCCGCACATCCTGCGGATCATGCTGGCCGCCGTCACCGGCGTCCCCGAGCACAAGCTCCGGGTGATCGCCCCGGACGTGGGCGGCGGCTTCGGCTCCAAGCTCCAGGTGTACGGCGAGGAGGCCGTCGCGCTCGCCGTCGCCCGCAGGCTGGGCCGGCCCGTGAAGTGGACGGAGTCCCGCTCCGAGGGCTACCTCGCCACCCACCACGGCCGCGGCATGATCCAGGACGTCGAGGTCGCCGCCACCCGCGAGGGTCGGCTGCTCGGCCTGAAGGTGGACCTGACCGCCGACATGGGCGCCTACCTGATGCTGGTCACCCCGGGCATCCCGATCCTCGGCGCCTTCATGTACCCGGCGATCTACAAGATGGACGCCTACGATTTCACCTGCACTGGCGTCTTCACGACCCGGACGCCCACCGACGCCTACCGCGGTGCCGGACGCCCGGAGGCCACCTTCGCCATCGAGCGGATCATGGACGAGCTGGCCGCCGAACTCGGCCTGGATCCTGTGGAGTTGCGGCGCCGGAACTGGATCCGGCACGAGGAGTTCCCGTACACCTCGATCGCCGGGCTGACCTACGACAGCGGGAACTACGAGGCGGCGACCGAGAAGGCCCTCGCGCTGTTCGGGTACGAGGACCTCCGTGCCGAGCAGCAGCAGCGCAACGAACGCGGCGACCCGGTGCGCCTCGGCATCGGCGTGTCGACGTACACCGAGATGTGCGGGCTGGCGCCGAGCCGGGTGCTGCGGGATCTCCGGTACGCGGCCGGCGGGTGGGAGGCGGCGAGCATCCGCATGCTGCCCACCGGCAAGGTCGAGGTGGTGACCGGCACGAGTCCGCACGGGCAGGGGCACGAGACCTGCTGGAGCCAGATCGCGGCCGACGTGCTGGGCGTGCCGTTCGAGGACGTCGAGGTGGTGCACGGCGACACCCGGTCCTCCCCGCAGGGCATGGACACCTACGGCTCGCGGTCGCTGGCCGTCGGCGGCGAGGCCGTGCACCGGGCGGCGACGCAGGTGGTCGAGAAGGCGCGGAAGGTGGCCGCGCATCTGCTGGAGGCCAGCGAGCAGGACCTGGAGTTCACGGACGGCGTGTTCGCCGTGAAGGGCTCCCCGGAGGCGCGGAAGACCATCCAGGAGATCGCCTTCGAGACGTTCACCGGCCATGACCTGCCCGACGGCGTGGAACCGTCCATCAACGCCGAGACGGTGGTCGACCCGGAGAACTTCTCCTACCCGCACGGCACCCACCTGTGCGCGGTCGAGGTCGACACGGAGACCGGGCGGACGAGGATCAGGTCGTACGTCTGCGTGGACGACGTCGGCCATGTCGTCAACCCGATGATCGTCGAGGGCCAAGTGCACGGCGGTCTCGCGCAGGGCATCGCGCAGGCGCTGTACGAGGAGGCCGTCTACGACGACGAGGGCAACCTCGTCTCCGGGACCATGGCCGACTACCTGGTGCCGTCGGCGGCGGACCTGCCGGACTTCGTCACCGACCGGACGGAGACCCCGGCGGCCTCGAACGCCATGGGGGTCAAGGGGGTCGGCGAGGCCGGAGCGATCGCGTCGACGCCCGCGGTGGTCAACGCCGTGGTGGACGCGCTGCGCCCGCTGGGCGTCACCGACGTACGGATGCCGTGCACCCCCGAGCGGGTGTGGCGAGCGGTGAAGGAGGCGTCGGCATGATTCCCCCGGCATTCGAGTACACCCGTCCGGCCGACGTCGACGAGGCGGTGCGCGCGCTCGCGGACGCGGGCGAGGACGCGAAGGTGCTGGCCGGCGGGCAGAGCCTGCTGCCGCTGCTGCGCCTGCGGCTCGCCTTCCCGGAACTGGTCGTGGACGTCGGCCGGATCCCGGAGCTGCGCGGGGTCCGCGAGGACGGCGACACGCTCGCCATCGGCGCGCTGACCACCCACCACGACGTCCTCCACGACCCGCTGGTACGGCGGCACGCCGGGCTGCTGGCGGCGGCCACGGCCACCGTCGCCGACCCCGCCGTACGGCACCGGGGCACCCTGGGCGGCTCGCTCGCGCACGCCGACCCGGCCGGGGACCTGCCCGCCGTGGCGCTCGCCCTCGACGCCGGACTGGTCGTCGCGGGACCCGGCGGCCGGCGCACGGTCCCGGCCCGGGAGTTCTTCGTGGACTACCTGCAGTCGGCGCTCGCGCCCGACGAACTCCTGGTGGAGGTGCGGATCCCGAAGACGGACGGCTGGGGGTTCCACTACGCGAAGTTCCAGCGGGTCGCCCAGTCCTGGGCCGTCGTCGGGGTCGCCGCGCTGGTGCGGCGCACCGACGGGCAGATCGCCGAGGCACGGATCGGGCTCACCAACATGGGCTCCACCCCGCTGCGGGCCGCCGCGGCCGAGCGGGCGCTGTCCGGTGCCGACGGCCCGCAGGCCGTGGCGCGGGCCGCCGAGGCCGCCGCCGAGGGCACCCGGCCCGCACAGGACCTGTCAGGCTCGCCCGAGTACCGGGAGCACCTCGCACGGGTGCTGACCAGGCGGGCCGTACTGACCGCCGCCGGAATGGGGTGAGCGCCGATTCCCCCGATGGACGACCCGGAGCAGGTGGGGGCCCGACTGGCGGAGACGGGCTATCTCGTCGACGAGGGGCTGGCCGTCACCTGCTTCCTGGCCCTCAGACTGCACCGGCCGCTGTTCTGCGAGGGCGACGCCGGCGTGGGCAAGACCGCGCTCGCCGCCGCCCTGGCCGAGGCGCTCGGCTCGCCGCTGATCCGGCTCCAGTGCCACGAGGGCATCGACGCCTCCCAGGCCCTGTACGACTGGGACTTCCCGCGCCAGCTGCTGCACCTGAGAGCCGCGGAGGCGGCGGGCGTCCAGGACGCGGACCGGCTGGAGAGCGAGCTCTACGACCGGCGCTTCCTGATCGCCCGGCCCCTGCTGCGGGCGATCCAGCAGCATCCCTCGGTGCTGCTGGTCGACGAGATCGACCGGGCCGACGACGAGTTCGAGGCGTTCCTCCTCGAATTGCTGTCCGAGTACTCGGTGACGATCCCCGAACTGGGCACGCTGCGGGCCGAGGTGCCACCGGTGGTGGTCCTGACCTCGAACCGGACCCGCGAGGTCCACGACGCGCTGAAGCGGCGGTGCCTCTACCACTGGTTCGACCATCCCTCCTTCGCCCGCGAACTGGCCATCGTGCGCAGCCGGTTGCCGCGGGTGTCGGCCCGGCTGGCCGAGCAGGTCACGGCGCTTGTGCAGGCGCTGCGGGGCGCGGACCTGGTCAAACCGCCGGGGGTGGCCGAGACGCTCGACTGGGCCGAGGCGCTGGACGCGCTGGGGGCGAGCGAGGTGGACGCCGAACTGGCCGTGGCGACCCTGGGTTCGGTGCTGAAGTACCGGGAGGACACCGAGCGGGCGCGCGGGCTCGACCTCTCGGCGGTCCTCGCGGCCCGGGGCGGGTGACCGGGCATGGGCGCGGCGCTGTCGGGGACGGCCGGGGTACCGCCGGCGGATGCCGTACTCCTGGGCTTCGTACGGGCGTTGCGGGCGGCTGGGGTGGATGCGAGCGCGGAGCGCGGGTACGCGTTCCTGCGTGCCGTGGCCGAGCTGCGGCCGGAGGTGCGCTCGGACGTGTACTGGGCTGGGCGGGCCACGCTGTGCGGCGGTCATGACGACCTGGAGCGGTACGACAGGGTGTTCGCCGGCTACTTCGCCGCGTCCGGCGCCCCCGCCCGGCAGCCGGTGCGCACCGCTCCCCCGCCCCGGCTGCGGCTGGTCGTACGGGAGACCGGCCCGGCCCCCGCTGCCGGTGCCGCGAGCGAGCCGCCGGGGCCGCCCACCGCCGTCCTCGCCAGCGCCGCCGAAGTCCTGCGGCACCGCGACGTCACCGAGCTGGATCCCGCCGAACGGGCCCAACTGCGCCGCCTGCTGGCCGCGTTCACGCTGGCAGGGCAGACCCGGCGCTCGGCGCGGCGCCGGCCGGCCCGCCGCGGAGAGGTCGATCCGCGGCGCACGGTACGGGAGTTGCTGCGGCGCGGCGGGGAACCGGCCCTGCTGCGGCGGCACGCGCGGGTGGCCCGGCCGCGCCGGGTGGTGCTGCTCGTCGACGTGAGCGGTTCGATGGGCCCGTACGCCGACGCCCTGCTGCGGTTCGCGCACGCGGCGGTGCGCGCGGGCCGCACGGAGGTGTTCACGGTCGGCACCCGGCTGACCCGGGTGACCCGTGAACTGTCGCACCGGGACCCGGACCTGGCGATGGCGGAGGTCGCGGCCGCGGTCCCCGACTGGCGAGGGGGCACCCGACTGGGCGAACTGCTGCGCGAGTTCCTCAACCGGTGGGGGCAGCGTGGCATGGCGCGGGGCGCGATCGTCGTCCTGCTCTCGGACGGCTGGGAGCGCGGCGATCCGGAGCTGCTCGGGCGGCAGATGCGCCGGCTGCACGGTCTGGCGCACCAGGTGGTGTGGGCGAACCCGCGCAAGGCGCGGCCCGGTTACGCGCCGCTGGCGGCCGGGATGGCGGCGGCGCTGCCCAGCGTGGACGCCTTCGTGGCGGGGCACAGCCTGGCGGCTCTTGAGCGGCTCGCCGCGGTGGTGCGCGGGGCGCGGGCCGGCGACGCGCCGGAACAAGAGCCGGGAAGGCAACCGGGAACGGGCCCGGGAGAAGGACCGGAGAAGGGAGCGGACGGTGCGTGAGATTCTGCCGACGCTGGCCGGCTGGCACGCCGCCGGGATCCCGTTCGGCCTCGCCACGGTGGTCGCGGTCAGCCGCAGCGCGCCGCGCGGACCCGGCGCGGCCATGGCCGTGGGTCCTGACGACGAGGTGGTGGGCAGCGTGTCCGGCGGCTGCGTCGAGGGCGCCGTCTTCGAGCTGGCCCAGGAGGTCGTCGCGACCGGCGAGCCGTCCCTGCAGACCTTCGGCTACAGCGACGCGGACGCGTTCGCGGTCGGACTGACCTGCGGCGGCGAGATCACCCTGCTGGTCCGGCCGGTGACCGCGGACTCCGACCCGGCGTTCGGCGCGGTGGCCGGGTCGGTCGCAGCGGGCGAGCCGGTGACCGTGGCGACGGTGGTGGACGGGCCCGCACGGCAGGGCGCCACACTCGACGTCTGGCCGGACCGGGCGGCGGGCTCGCTCGGCACGACCGGCCTCGACGTCGCCGTCACCGCCGACGCGCGCGGCGAACTCGCGCTCGGCGCCTCCGTCCTGCGGCACTACGGCCCGCACGGCGAACGCCGCGAGGACGCGGTCACCGTGTTCCTGCAGTCGTTCGCGCCGCCGCCCCGGATGCTGGTCTTCGGCGCGATCGACTACGCGGCCGCGGTGGCCCGCATCGGCGACTTCCTCGGCTACCGGGTCACCGTCTGCGACGCCCGCCCGGTCTTCGCCACCCCGAAGCGTTTCCCGGCCGCCGTCGAGGTGGTCGTCGACTGGCCGCACCGCTACCTGAGCGGCACCGCCACCGACGACCGCACGGTGATCTGCGTGCTCACCCACGACCCGAAGTTCGACGTGCCGCTCCTTGAGGAGGCGCTGCGCAGGCCGGCCGCCTACATCGGGGCGATGGGCAGCCGCCGGACCCACGACGAACGGCGCGCCCGGCTGGCCGGGTCCGGTCTCACCGAGGCCCAACTGTCCCGGCTGCGCTCACCGCTCGGCCTCGACCTCGGCGCCCGTACCCCGGAGGAGGTCGCGGTGTCCGTCGCCGCCGAGATCGTCGCCCTGCGCTGGGGCGGCAGCGGCGCGCCGCTGGCCACGACCACCGGTGCCATCCACGCGCCCGCCGTCCGCTGACCGGGGGCCGCCAGGAGGAGCAGAAGGAGCGAGTCATGGAACTGCACCACGAGTTCAGCGTCCCCGTCCCGGTCGACGACGCCTGGCGTGCGCTCCTGGACATCGAACGGGTGGCGCCCTGCCTGCCGGGCGCGGTCGTGGAGGACTTCGACGGCAGGACGGTGACCGGCTCGGTGAAGGTCAGGGTCGGCCCGGTCACCGTGACCTACCGGGGCACCGCGGTCTTCGAGGAGCAGGACGGGACGGCCCACCGGATGGTGCTCGCGGCGAGCGGCCGGGAGACCCGCGGGCAGGGCACCGCCAGGGCCACCGTCACCGCGACGCTCACCGAACGCGACGGCGGTACGGCCGTGTCGGTGCGCACCGACCTCACGGTGACCGGCCGCCCCGCGCAGTTCGGCCGCGGGGTGCTGTCGGAGGTCGGCGACCGGCTGGTGGGGCAGTTCGCGGACTGCCTCGCGACCCGGCTGGCCGAACGGCCGCCCGGCCCCGGCGGCGCACCGGAGCCGCCGGGCGAGCACGTCGGGGAGGCCGAACCGGCTAAGCCGCTCGACCTGCTGCGTACGGCCGGGGTACCGGTGGCCAGGCGGGCCGCCGCGGTGGCCGCCGTACTCACCGTGCTCGCGGTGGCGGCGGCACGGCTGTGCAGGCGCCGGCGGCAGCACCCCCGGCACCGGTGACGTGTTCCGTCATCGGAAACATGTGAGACGAAAACGTGTGAGACGAAAACGTGTGAAAGAAACCGCGGTTCAGCACCGCACACGGAAGCATGCGGGAGGAAGGCCCGTATACGTCACCGGCAGTGCCGGCTCTGCATGCGCAAGTCCGACGCCCGTCCGGTTCGGCTCCCGTCGTCATCCGCGTGTGGTCATGTCACCGGACCAACCGCTGCCTGCAGCCACGTTCCCGGCTCGCTCGCCGGGCACCGGGCCTCGGTTGCCGCGGACTTCAGACGTGATCAGCGGGAACATGAGATGGGCTGTTCGGACCAGATGGTCTTGCGGTTCTGGCCATGGCGGCAGCCCCAGCGCTCGGCGAGCTGAGCGACGAGGAACAGGCCGCGTCCTCCCTCGTCCGTGGTGCGAGCGCGGCGCAGACGAGGTTGGGCGCTGTTGGAGTCGGTGACCTCGCAGACCAGAACACCGCGGCGGATCAGTCGCAGTTCCGCCGGCGGACGACCGTGGCGGATCGCGTTGGTGACCAGTTCGCTGACGATGAGTTCGGTGGGGAAGAGGAGGTCGTCCAACCCCCATGCGGTGAGTTGACGGGTCGCCCACCGCCGGGCCTCGGAGACGGCAGCCGGATCGGCCGGTATCCGCCAGTGCGCGGTGTCCTCGGCCGGTACGACGCGGGTGCGTGCCAGCAGCAGGGTCGCGTCGTCGCGCGGTGCTTCGTCCACCAGCTCGTCGAGGAGAGCCCTGCCGGTCTCGTCCAGAGCGATGTCGCGGCGGCAGGACGTGGCGAGCGCTTCGGTCAGCCGTCGGAGCCCGTCATCGATGTCGTGCGCGCGCCGGTGAACCAGCCCGTCGGTGTAGAGCGCGAGGACGCTGCCCGGCTCCAGGTCGATCACCGTGGTCTCGTACGGCATGCCGCAGACGGCGAGGGGTGGCCCGGGGAGGAGGTCGACCGCGCCGGCTGTCCCGTCGGGCCGGACGAGCACGGGCGGTGGGTGTCCGGCACTGGCCATGGCGCAGCGCCGGGTGACCGGGTCGTAGACCGCGTAGAGGCAGGTGGCGCCCATTGCGTCGTGGCCGCCGGGCGGTGCTTCCGCCGCGAGGCGCTGCACGAGGTCGGCGATGCGGGTG
The DNA here is from genome assembly GCF_044769305.1 of Streptomyces sp. NPDC090499. NCBI lineage: Bacteria > Bacillati > Actinomycetota > Actinomycetes > Kitasatosporales > Streptomycetaceae > Streptomyces > Streptomyces sp. NPDC090499. The sequence continues at coordinate 246,745 of NZ_JBIVXP010000008.1, read as the reverse complement.
AGCAACTCGTCCGGTTCCAGTTCGAGGTCGGCGAGCGTCTGGATGGCGGCGCGCAGACGGCCCATGGTGGCGCTTGCGGGGATGCCCTGGCCGATCACGTCCCCTGCGACGAGGGCCACCCGGAGGGAGGGCAGGGGAATGGCGTCGTACCAGTCGCCGCTGGTGCCCTCTCCGCGGCCTGTGGGCAGGTAGACGCCTGCGGTCTCGGCTGCCGGGGTGTCGGTCGTGGCCGGAGGAAGGAGGCTCTGTTGCAGGGCCATGGCCGCTCTGCGCTCGCGCGTGTGGCGGCGGGCGTTGTCGATGGCGAGCGCGCCTCGTGAGGCGATCTGCCCCATGAGATCCACCTCGTCCTCGGTGAACGGTTCGGACAGCCCGGTGCGCCAGAGCACGATCGCGCCGAGGGTGAGGCCACGGGCGTGCAGCGGTGCTGCCATCACCGCGACCGTGTCCTGCGGGAGGAGTTGGTCGACCAGCTGCGGGCCGCCGGTCAGGGCGACGAAGTCGTCCCGGCCGTAGACGACCGTCTCGCCGCGCTGGAAGCGGCGCAGGAGCGGGTGGTCGGACAGGGGCGGGACGTTGCTTCCGGCCTTGATGCCGGGCGGCCAGACCGTTGTGGCCGGCGCCAGGGCGGCGTTGCGCAGATGAGGATCCCCGCCGCCCAGCCGCTCGACGGGTTCTTCACCGTCGAACACGGCCTGCGCGAGGTCGACCGCGGCGCGATCGCCGAAGGCCGGTACGAGGACGTCCGCGAGATCCTGCGCGGTCCGCGCGACGTCCAGGGAGTCTCCCACACGCTCGGCAACTTCGCGGGCGAGATCCAGCTGCCGGCGGGCACGCAGTCCGTCGGTGTCGTCGATGTACAGCGCGGCGACCCCCGTGGGGTGGCCTTGTGCGTCCTCCAGACGGAAGGCGGACAGCGACAGCGCGTGCCGCCGCACCGGATGGTGCCGCCAGCTCACGTGCTGGTTCCTGCCGAGCACCGGAATGCCCGTTCGAAGGACCTGGCGCAGTACCGCTTCGACGCTCTGGGCGTCCTCCGCGCACAGCACGTCACACAGCCGGGCGCCGGGCTGCACGGGACGGCCGTCGGGAGTGTCCGGCATGGCGTTCGTCTGTACGGTGGTGAGGTCCGTGTCGTGCAGGGCGATCGTGATCCGGTTCTGGGCGGACAGTGCACGCAGGAGCGCCGCGCCGCGCTGGCGGCCGGTGACGTGAGGGGTGGGGGCCGCGAGCACGAGGAAGTCCGCCGAGCCCTTCACCCGTGTGGTCCGGAAGGTGACGTCGATCGTGTCGCCGCGCTGGTGTCGCAGTCGTATCCGGCCGGTCGCCGGCCATTCCACGACCCTGCGCGGGCCGTGCGGGAGGTCGGCCACCAGTTCCTGCACCGGGCGGCCGTGGACCTCGTCGGCGCAGAACCCGGTCAGGTCCTGTGCTGTGCCGGTCCACCCCACCACCGTGCCTCGATCGTCGAGCAAGGCTGCGGCAATACCGTCGAAGGCGGGTGGCTTGCCGCCGGGGCCGATGCCGGAGAGGCTCGTCGCTCCTTGGGAGGCGCCTGCCGGGTCGGCGTTTTCAACACTGGATGTGTCCATGTATCTGGCTTCCATGAGGGTCCGCGGCTGCGGGGGAAGGTCGTCCTGCGACGGCTGCCGGCACTCAGACGGCGCCGGCGGTGGAGGGCAGGTCCTGTTCGGCCCAGACGACCTTGCCGTCTGCTGCGGAGCGGGAACCCCACCTGCGCGACAGTCGCGCGACCAGGTAGAGGCCGCGGCCGTGCTCGTCGAGAGTGCCGGGATGACAGGGGCGCGGTCGGCCGGTGCTGGTGTCGGAGACCTCGCACGTCAGCACCCGGTGCTGGATGAGCCGCAGGCGGCTCGGTCCGCCACCGTGGCGGATCGCATTGGTGACCAGTTCGGTGACGATCGACTCCATGGGTGCCACCAGCGGTTCCAGACCCCATTGCCTGAGCTGGCGGACGGCCAGGTGCCGGACTGCCGGGACGGTGACGAGCTCGTTCGGCAGGTCCCACGAGGCGACCTGGGCGGGTTTCAGTGCGCGGGTCCGCGCGAGGAGCAGGGTGACGTCGTCGGCTGATGCCCGAGCCGGCAAGGTGTCCATCGCCCGCGAGCACAGTTCCTCCAGGGAGGCACCGGGTTCTCCCAGGGCGGCGCCCAGGCGCTGCAGGCCGACGTCGATGTCCTCGTCGCGGGATTCGATCAGGCCGTCGGAGTAGAAGGCGAGGACACTTCCTTCGGGCAGGTCAAGTTCCACGGACTCGAAAGGCACCAGGCCGAGCCCCAGGCCCAACGGGGCCCCGGCGGGCAGGTCGGGGACGGTGACCCTGCCCCGCTCGTCGACGACCAGGGGCGGTGGGTGCCCGGCCCGCGCCAGCGTGCACCGTCGGGTGACCGGGTCGTAGACGGCATACAGGCAGGTGGCACCCACCGCCGTTGGGACCGGGTCGGAGACGTCGCAGTCTTCGTCGTTCAGCCGCCGGACCGTGTCGTCGAGGTGTGCCAGCAGTTCGTCCGGCGGCAGGTCGAGGTCCGCGAGCGTGCGTACGGCCGTGCGGAGCCTGCCCATGGTCGCCGCGGCGTTGATGCCGTGCCCGACCACATCGCCGACGACGAGGGCCACCCGCGCGCCGGACAACTCGATCACGTCGAACCAGTCGCCTCCCACGCCGTGGTCCATGTCGGCCGGCACGTAGCGCGAGGCCACCTCGATGGCGGCGCCGCCCTGCACGTGGTGGGGAAGCAGGTCGCGTTGCAGGGTGAGGGCCGTGGTGCGCTCGCGCGCGTACTGGAGGGCATTGTCCAGGCAGAGCGCAGCCCGGGTGACGAGTTCCTCGGCGAGGAGCAGATCGTCCTCCTGGAACGGCGTCTGTTCCTCGGAGCGGCCGAACAGCGCCAGCCCCAGCACGCAGTGCCGCGCACGGATGGGCACGACCATCAGGGAGTGGACGCCGCTGTCCCGCACCTTCCGCGCCCGCACCGGGTCGTGGTCGACCCACGGACCGGCCTGGGTGTCGAGCACTGGTTCGAGGTGTGACCTGCCCGTGCGCAGGGCGGCTGCGAACGATGAGCTCGGGTGGGCGTGGATCACCTCTTCCCGTACCCACGGCGACTCCAGGATCCCCAGGTCCACGGAGGCCAGACCGGCGCGCCGCAGCAGCGGCGGGCGGCCGTCTGTCGTGCCGATGCGTGCCGCGGGCTCGACACCGAACGGAACGGACTCGACCAGATCGACGAGGGCGTGGTCGGCCAGCAGGGGCACGGCGACCTCGGCCAGTTCCTGCCCTGTCTGCATGACGTCGAGGGTGCTGCCGATGCGTGTACTCGCCTCGCTGAGGATGGCCAGGCGCTCGCGCGCACGCCGGTTCCCGGTGACGTCCACGGTCATGGAGCACACTCCCATCGCCGTGCCGTCCACGTCCTGGAGGCAGAAGAACGAGGCCGAGAACGCGTGCTCACGGCGCCCGTCCGTCGGCGGCCACGCCCGGTACTCGTGGACCATGGTGGTACCGCTCTCCAGCACCTGCCGCATCACCACCTCGAGCGCTTCGGCCTCCACCGCGGGCAGCGACTCCTTCAGACGGCGTCCGAACCGCCGGTCAGGGGGAACGCCGTCGTTGCGCTCCATGACGTCGTTCACCCAGGTACAGCGCAACCGCGGGTCGTACACGGCGATGCCGATCGGTGCATGGGCAAGGAGAGACTCCCGCACCGGTCCGTCGGAGGGCCCCGAGGACAGGGCGCCTATGTCGGTCACGGACACCAACCACCGGGTACCGGCGTTCTGCCCCCACAACAGCGAGACCCGCAGCGACATCCTGAGCGTGCGGCCGTCGCGGTGGCGGACCGCGGCGGTGCCGGACCAGCCACCTCGGGCACGGCACTCCTCGGCGAACAGCGAAGCCCTTCGGGGCTCCTCGGGAGGCGGCAGCACGTGCACGGCGGATCGGCCCACCACTTCCGCGGCCGAGTACCCGACGAGTTGCTCAGCGGCCTGCGTCCACGCCGCCACCGTCCCGTCCGCATCGATCATCGCTATCGCCGCGTCCGGTATCTCGCTGGGGCTCACCGGCTCTGCGGGTGACGCGTGGTCCGTGTTCGTCATCGTGGTTGATCCCTTTCAGTGCGGAGGTGAGGGAGGGCCGGCGTGGGCGCGGCCGCCCGACCTTCGCCACTCATGGGTCGATTTACCCATTTCTGATGAAATAGTCAGATACGACCGCTTCATCGTCAAGGCCACCGAAACTGATCGTTCAATCAAATGGGGCCGCACAGTGCGACGAGGGAGGCGCGGCGACCCCTGTCGCCACCGGCACCGCCGACCGCCAGACGGCGGAGCCGGGCCATGACGTCCAGGTGGACAATTCAGACCATCAGCGCGATGATGAATTCATCAGGACTGGTGACTTTGTGTACGGTGTGTGATGTCGATGTCCGCCTCCCCCAGGAATCGCTTCGAACGCCGTCGGGCCGAGACCCGGCAGGCACTCGTCCGCGCCGCTCGGCAACTGCTGGCCGATTCGGGTGATACGGGCGCCAGCATCCGGACCATCGCAGAGCTCGCCGACGTGGGCTTCGGCTCGTTCTACAACCACTTCACGTGCAAGCCGGACCTGTTCGACGCGGCAGTGGCCGATGCCCTTGAGGAGTTCGCACGAGCCGTCGACGGGCATCTGTGCGGCGTCGACGACCCCGCCGAGCGCCTCTCCGGCGGTATGCGGCTCAGCGCACGCATGGCCGACTCACACCCGGAGATCATGCGGATCCTCTGTCACAGCGAGCTCGGACGCATCTGCGCCGGCCGCGGACTGGCTCCGCGCGCGAGGCGCGACGTGGAGCAGGGCATGGCTTCCGGCCGCTTCACCGTGGTCGACCCGATGGTCGCCCTGACCGCGCTCGACGGCAGCCTGCTGGCGCTCGTGCAGCTGTGGTTCCGTCAGCCCGAGGCCGACAGGGACCAGGCAGCGGGAAAAATGGCCGAGATGCTCCTGCACATGCTCGGCCTCTCCGCGGACGAGGCCCGTGACCTCGCCCGGCGGCCCCTTCCCGCTGCGGCGTGAAGACGATGTGCTGTCCGCCGACGGCACGGCTGCACAGGTGGACAGACAGGTGCCGGGGTCCGCGGAGCATGGCGCTCCGCCGGTACCGCGGCGGGTCCTCGACCTGGCGGGCGCTGCCCAGGCGGAGAAGCAGCGCGGCCCAGCCGCCTTTCCCTCACACACCGCGCGGCTGCGGTTCGCAGCCGACGATGCCGGCCGGTGGGGCGCAAGGAGCGACTCCCGCACCGTCATCCTGAACGTGTGGCCGTGGGGGTGGCGTATCGCCGCGGGCCTGTGTGCGCACCCCGGGAGTGCGACAGCAGGTGAGCGGCGGCGGCCGACCCTCTCTCCGGTGTCGGGCATCTCGCGGGAGCCCACCGGTTCGGCGAGGTGCGTGTGGTCGGCCGTCTACGTCCCGGTCCATGCCATCGGTGCGGAAGCAAGAGTGCGGCGGCACGTGCTGCGGCCCTCTGCGCAGCCGTCCGTCGTTCACCACGGCGGCTTCTGCCGGCCCGGCCGACGGGAGGGGGTTTCTCCCCGGCGCCCGTGATCGCTGTGGCCGCTTTCGGTGTCCAAGAGCCTCAACGGCCTTGGGACCGCCTGTGATCCGCAACGGCGGGTTTGCGAACGCCGTCGGGCGGGACGAGTATTTTCCTAGACCCGACGGATGCCGGCGCCGTTCGGATGCCGTACCGGGCCCCTTCGGCCCGGCACGCTCTCAGCCACCGGACACGCAAGCTGCGCGGCCAGGGCCTCGGCCGGGATGACAGGTGAGACATCCGGCCGAGTCGCCTGACAGGGGGCTCGAGAACCGCTCCACGCCTGCGTGACCACGTCGATGGCCCCGTGGGACGGAAAGCAGAGCGGAAGGAGTCTGCTCATGCGGATCGTCGTGGACCTGAATCGATGCCAGGGATATGCGCAATGCGTGTATCTCGCTCACGAGGTCTTCAGGTTGGGCGGCCAGGAGGCGCTCACCTACGACCCGAACCCCGATGACGAGCGGCGACTCCAGGTCGAGCGAGCCGCTGCGGCCTGCCCGGTGCAGGCGATCATGGTCGAACGCCTGGACGGCGCGGAGGGGAGTGCGTCGTCATGACCTTGCCGGCGACGGTCGCGGAGCTGGTGCGCGAGTTCAGGGCCAACGGGCGGATCGTCATCGTGGGTGCCTCGCTGGCCGGGCTGCGGGCCGCGGAAGCATTGCGGGAGGAGGGCTTCACCGGTTCCCTGACCATCATCGGGGACGAGCCGTACGAGCCCTACGACCGTCCCCCGCTGTCCAAGCAGGTACTCAAGGGCTGGGTGCCGGCCGACCACACCAAGCTGCCGCGCCTGCGCGAAGTGGACGCGCAGTGGCGGCTCGGGGTACCCGCCGTCGGGCTGGACCGGGTCGCCAAGCAGGTGCGCCTGGCCGACGGCGAGCACGTCCCGTACGACCGGTTGCTCATCGCCACGGGCACCCGGGCGCGGCGATGGCCGAACCCGGACGAGGCCGCCCTGGACGGGGTCCACACGATTCGCTCGCGTGACGATGCCGCCCAGCTGCAGAAGGCACTGGCCGAGTCGCCGTCCCGGGTCCTGGTCGTCGGCGCCGGGTTCATCGGCTCGGAAGTGGCCTCGGTCTGCCGCGAACTGGACATCCCGGTGACCGTCGTCGAGCGGGGTTCGGCGCCGCTGGTCGGCGCGCTCGGCGAGGTGATCGGGGAGGTCGCCGCTCAGATGCAGCGCGATCACGGCGTGGACCTGCGGTGCGGGCTGGGGGTGTCGTCGCTGGAGGGCGACCTGGGCGGGCACGTGCGGCGCGCTCGGCTCTCGGACGGCGCCGTCGTGGACGCCGACGTGGTGGTGGCCTCGCTGGGGTCGATCCGCAACGTGGAATGGCTGGAGGGCTCCGGGCTGGCGGCCGGCTTCTGGGGCGTCGGGTGCGACGCCGGTGGTCGTGCCTTCGACATCAACGGTGTGGTCACCGACAGCGTCTACGTGGCAGGGGACGTGGCGCGTGCGCCGCATGTGCTCTACGAGTACCAGTTCCTGGCGATGGAGCACTGGGACAACGCCGTTTTCGGCGCCCAGGTCGCGGCGCACAACATGGTGAACCTGGAGCCCCACTACCGCCCGCATCTGCTGCTGCCCGGCTTCTGGTCCGGTCAGTTCGGCGTGAACATCAAGTCCGTCGGCGTGCCGCCTTTCGGTGACGAGATCGTCTTCACCCAGGGATCGGTCGAGGAGCGCCGTTTCGCTGCCGCCTACGGTCACCGGGGCCGCATCGTCGCCGCAGTCACCTTCGACCACGGCAAGTGGCTGGAGTACTACGGGAAGCTGATCGAGCAGTCCGGTCCGTTCCCGCCCCCGCCGCCGGGCTGGGACCAGCCCACCGACATGAAGCCGATGCCGGCCGAGTTCCCGGACCCCCGGGTCCCGACAGCGGTCCCCGACGTCGTCCTGACCGGCCATGCCCCGAGCGAGCGGACGGCCGAGTTCCGGCCGCGCCGTCACTGACGCGCCCGCCGCATCGGGCCGGGCGGGCGGACAGCACCGACAGGAAGAAGGAGGGAGCCCCGTGGTCGAGGAAACCCCCTGGCAGCAGGCCCTCCGCTACGCCAACCGCGCCAACCCGTACCCGTTCTACGAGGAACTGCGCAAGACACCGGTGGCGCGGCAGCCGGACGGCACCTATGTCGTCAGCACCTACCGGGAGATCGTCGAGCTGCTCCACGACCCCCGGGTCAGTTCGGATCCACGGAAGTGTCCCGCCCCGGCCGCGGCCCAGGCGGCGGGCTCGGCGGAGCCGGTGGCCGAGCCGATCAGGCAAGCGCTGACCGAGCCGAACATCATCACCTGCGACCCGCCCGAGCACGACCGGGATCGCCGGATGATGATGCCGCACTTCGCCGGCCCGCCCCACGCGCCTCACCTGGTATCCGACCTGGAGCCTGACATCCGCCGCATCGTCGGCGGCCTCCTGGACGACATGCAGGGCAGGAACCGGATCGACGCCGTCGACGACTTCGCCTACCCTCTGCCGGTCACGGTGATCTGCAAGGTCCTGGGTGTGCCCCTGGAGGACGAAGCACGGTTCCACCAGTGGATCGAGACCGCCCTGGACGCTCTGGACTTCGGCCCCGAAGCCGCGTCCGAAGAGATCCAGAGCCGGCAGGCCGGAGGGCGGCAGGCCGTGCAGGAGTTCGGGCAGTTCGCGGCCGAACTCCTCGACAGGTACGCCCGGCAGCCCGGCCCGGGAATGCTCTCGGCGATGGTGAACGAGGACGGCCCGGAGGGACGGATGTCCAAGGGCGTACTCGCGAGCAACGCCCTGCTCCTGATCTTCGCGGGACACGAGACCACGGTCAACCTCATCGCCCACAGCGTGCTCACTCTGCTGCGCCACCCCGATGCGCTCGAAAAGCTGCGCCACCGGCCCGAGCTCATCGTGCCCGCGGTGGAGGAACTGCTGCGCTTCGAATCGTCGGTCCAGTTCTGGCACACCCGCTCCGCCGTGGAGGACATCGACATCGCCGGTACCACCATCCCGGGAGGAGCGCCGATCTTCCTGGCGTACGGCTCGGCCAACCGGGACCCGCAACGGTTCACCGACCCCGACCGACTCGACCTCGAACGCCGCGACAACCAGCACCTCGGGTTCAGCCAGGGCATCCACTTCTGCTTCGGCGCACCGCTCGCGCGGCTCGAGGTCCAGACAGCGGTCGGCGAGTTCGTCCGCCGGGTGCGGAACCCGCGCCTCGTCGAGGACCCGCCGCCGTACCGGCACAACCAGATCTTCCGCGGACCGCGGCACGTCCTGATCGACATCGACGGCATCCGCGACTGACTCAGAGGGCGTGAAGGACCACTATGCGAGCTCTCCAACTCGTCGGATGGCGGCAACCGCCCGAGCTGCGCGAGGTACCGGTCCCCCAGCCCGCGCCGGGGCAGGTACTGGTGAAGATCGGAGGTGCCGGTGCGTGCCACTCCGATCTGCACATCATGGAGGCACCCGCACCGCTGCCCGGCTTCACGGATCCGCCGTTCACGCTCGGCCATGAGAACGCGGGATGGGTGGAACGGCTGGGAGCGGGTGTCACCGGGTTCGCGCCCGGCGACCCCGTGATCGTCTACGGCTCCTGGGGCTGCGGGGTGTGCGCCAACTGCCGGGAGGGCCGTGAGAACTACTGCCACAACCTCGGTGGTCAGGGCCCCGGCCTGGGAGGTGGTCACGACGGCGGCATGGCCGAGTACCTGCTGGTGCCGGCAGCGCGCTACCTGATTCCGCTGCGCGGCCTCGACCCCCGCCAGGCCGCCCCGCTCAGCGACGCCGGGCTGACCAGCTATCACGCCGTCAAACGGTCCCTGCACCTGCTGGGGCCGGGGTCGACCGCGGTCGTGATCGGGGCCGGCGGCCTGGGCCAGATGACCATCCAGATTCTGCGCGCACTCAGCACGGCGACCACCGTCGTCGCCGTCGACACCGACGCCGGCAAGCTGGAAACCGCCCAGCGCATGGGCGCCGACGAAGCACTGCTCCCGGGTGACGAGACGGTCGAGCGCATCAAGGAGATCACGGGGCGACAAGGCGCTCAGCTCGTCCTGGACTTGGTCGGCGCGGCCCCGACCCTACGGATGGCCGCCCAGGTGGCCAGGGTGCTCGGTCACCTGACCATCGTCGGTCTCGGCGGCGCAGCCCTGCCCGTCAACTTCTCCAGCCCGCCGCACGAGTGCTCCGTCGCCTCGCCCTACTGGGGCTCCCTCACCGAACTGACGGAGGTGATCACCCTCGCCCGGCAGGGAAAGATCAAGATGCTGGTCGAGCACTTCCCCCTGGAGCGCGCCGACGCCGCCTATCGGCTCCTGCGCGACGGCAAGATCCAAGGACGCGCCGTCATCATCCCCTGGGCGTGAGTACCGACGCGTCAACCCGAACCGGACACCACCACATGCGCCACGGCCGCTGGTATCGGCCAGGAGACTTCGGATCCCGACCCGGCTTCGGCAGGGCACGCTCCACGAACAGGCCGGAGGAGCCTGCTCGTGGAGCACCCCCGGACGCCACGAACCGCCGCCCTTTCCACCGAGCGACATGAGGCTGATCGGGCGACGATGGACATGCAAGGCTCATGACGGCGCTGTTCCCAGAAGGAGGCAGGTGCCATGACAGCTCCTTCCGATTCCCCCGGCCCCGCTCCCTCACGCGGCACCGAACCACAAGAAGGCCCCCTCGCCGAAGGCATGGCCGCCCTGGCGAACCTGGGCTGGCAGATTCTGCTCACCATGGGCCTCGCCACCATCGCCCTGGGCGTCATCGCCCTGGTCTGGCCGGGCGAGACACTCCGCGTGGTCGGCATCCTCTTCGGTGTCTACCTGTTGGCCACCGGTGTCTTCCAACTCGCCGCCGCCTTCGGCACCCACGTTCCCCGGCATCTCCGCGTCCTGCACTTCATCACCGGCGCGGCCTCCCTCCTGCTGGGGCTCCTCTGCTTCCGGGGCACCCTGGAGACAATTTTCCTGCTCGCCCTGTGGATCGGCTTCAGCTGGCTGCTGCGCGGCACCTTGGAGACGGCCGCGGCGGCCTCCGCCCCGGACATGCCGGCGCGCGGCTGGCACGCGGCTTTCGGGATCATCGGCGCCATGGCCGGCATCGTGATGATCGTCATGCCGTTCGCCTCGATCGCGACACTCACTCTGGTCGTGGGCGTCATGGCCGTGGTTCTGGGCCTGACCGAGGTGGTCCGCGCCATCAGGACACGCGTCGAGATCGGCCACCTCGCTCCCAGCACAGGCTCCCGGGGGCGCCCCCTGTTCCACGCACGTCCGCACCCCCAGCACTGATCGGCGAAGCCGACGGGACCGGACAGAGCCGTCCCACGCGTCCGCCGATCACGACTCCGCCCTCGCCGAGAACCAGCTGGAACGGCTGTTCACCGGGCAGACGGCCCTGCAGGTCGACCTGCCCGGCCCGGCCTACCGATTCGCCTGCGCGGCGGCCCGTCCCGGCGACCGCCATCCGGTGGGCACGACGCCCGGCCGATGGCGGGGAACCCAGACCCGCAGTGCCCGAGGACTGATCCGGCACAGCACGGGAGTCGGCAGGGTGACGGCTTCGCCGTCCAGCCCGACGGAGACGACCGGGGCGTCGGCGTGGACGACGACGTCGTCGGGTGTCGCGAGACGGGTCAGCCCGTGCAGCTGCCCGCTGCGCAGTCGGGCGGCCGTTTCGGCGGGCGTCTCCGCCCTGGCGGCCAGTACCCCCAGCAGGCCCGAGTCGAGCTGTGCACGCCTGCCGAGCCCGGTCGGGTCGTCGACCTGGTAGGGGTTGTTGCTCACCAGCACGGCATCCGGCCGGTCCACAGTGAGCAGCCCGGCGCGCACCGCCAGCTCCGGACCCGCGTGCCGTGCCAGGAACTCCGGAAGGACCCGTACCATCGTGCCGATCTTGTCCTCCCGATAGGACGGATCCTGTACCAGGGCCGCATACGCTCCGAACGACACGTTGTTGACGAACGCCCGCTCCCCCGCGTACCCGAGATCGACACGCAGTTCGAGGCCGTCCGTGAGGGCCTTCAGGGCGGCCGAAGGGTCAGCGCGGTCCAGGCCGAGGTCCACCGCGAAGTGGTTGCGGGTACCGGCCGGAACGGCCATGAAAGGCAGGCCGCTCTGCGCAGCCACCGCGGCGACCAGTGCCAGCGTGCCGTCGCCGCCGACCACCCCCAGCAGATCCGCACCGTCGTCCACCGCACGGCGGGCGACAGTGGCCACGTCCTGGGCGAGGGAATGATCGATCAGGAAGACCTGGACTCCCAGCGCACGGGCCCGTTCCACGATCCGGAACCGGCTCGCCTTCCCTCCCCCCGAACGCGGATTCACGATCAGCCAGGGCCGCCGGGCCCCGGTCGCCGGTAGCGACGCACCCTCGGTCACGGCACAGACCGACAAGCCGCACGCATCGGCCATGCGCACATCAGCGGTGGCGGCAGAACTGCCGCTCCCACGTCCGCGGCTGACGTCGGCGTCTCCCAGCGGGCCGGCAGTCCGGCGCTCGCACCCGCGGCCACCGCCACCATGACATTTCCTTCGAAGGTTACGGACTTAGGGCACCAGCTTGCGGCCCGGCCCGAGCATCCGCATCCGGACGCGCGTGGCCGTCCCGCCACCGTCGTCGAAGCCCGAACGCACGGTGGGGGCGTCCTCCCTTCCTGGCACTCCTGCGCGTGGTCCGCCTCCGCCGCCTTCACCTTCGACATTTCCATACACCGTATGGTAATACTGTGAGGGCAGTTCCGTACGACGTATGGAAATGCTCGCCCCCACCACGCCAGGCGCCACATATCGCCTGACCGAACCGTCGTCGGCGCAGATCACGCCCTCGGAAAGGAAAGATCATGAAGAAGCTCACGAAGCGCATCGCCCTCACCGTCTCCTCCGTTGCGGTTGCGGGTGGCGCCGTCCTCTGCGCCGGGGGCACCGCATCGGCCGCCTCCCTTGCGCCCGCCCACGTCACACGGCCGTCCGACCGGGGCACCACCGCTGATCACAGCTGGGACCACGGTGTCGGCTACCTGCTCGAGCGGGGCTACTCCTGCGACGAGGTCCGCGGCTGGTACCAGGACCACGGCACCGGCTCGCCCCGGCACGACTGCGACGGGCTCTCCTACCGTGACGGTCACTTCTACCGCTGGCAGAGCGAAGCACACGGCGCGACGCCGGACAGGTCGTACCGGCACGACGGAGACCGCAGCGAGCACGACGGCCGGCGCGGGGACCACCGCGAACCGAGCCGCGACGACCGGTGAGACCGGGACTACGCCAGGCCGCGAGCCCGAGCGGTTTCCCCCGGCCCGTGCCCTGCCGACGGCAGGAACCCGCCCTGCGGTCGGGGTCGGCGTCCCCGACCGCGGGCCGAGTGAGTGCCGCGCAGCTCACCGTGCGCTCCGCCGGTGCCGTCCGTCGCCCGCGCCCTGCCGTACCGCCTCCTCCCGCACTGCCTCTAGGCCGCACGCCGGGCGTGCGGCCCCACCGAGCCACGCCCAGGAGCGGAAGCCGATGAAGAAGTCCTTGAAGACTCTGGAACGGCGGACGACCGTGCAACTGGTCGTCTCGCACACCTGCTCACTGCCCGTGGGCGTACGTCTTCGGTATGAGCCCACCGATCCCTATGTCGTCCGTGCGGTCTTCTTCGCCGACTGTGACGAGCCGGTGGAATGGGTCCTGGGGCGGGACCTGCTGGCCGACGGACTGGAGGGGCCCGCTGGCTACGCGGACGTCCGGATCTGGTCGGCCGCGGGGCGGGGCGACCGGTCGATATACATCGCCCTCGGGTCTTCCGCGGGCACCGCGTTGCTCGAGGTCCCCGTGCAGGACGTCACGTGCTTCCTTCAGGACACGGAGACTCTGGTGCCACGGGGCACCGAGTCCGTACACATCGACTGGGATGCCGAACTGGCGCACCTCTTCCCCCAAGGCTGACCGCCGGCCGTCCATGCCCAGAACCCGGAAGAAAAGGAACAAGTGTCGTGCCCCAGTACCAGCTTCGCGTCTACACCCTGCGCAGTCCCGACGCGCTCTCCGCCTACGAGAAGATCTGGGCCCAGCACATTCCCGGCATGGCCGAGCACCGGATCACCACACACGGAGTCTGGACGGTGCCCGCGGCGCCGGGAAGCGAGACTCCCCGGCTCTACGCCCTCGTTTCCTACCGGGACGCCGACGACGTGCCGGAGCGGCTGGAGGCCTACCTGTCGAGCCCTGAGTTCCGCGCGGACATGGAGGGCTTCGACATCGGCCAGATCGTCGGCCTCGACGAGACCCTGCTGACGCCCACCGTGGACTCACCCTTGCGCTGACGCCGCCAGGAGGGCCGGCCCCCGGCGGCTCTCCTGCTCGACGACGGCGACGCGTTCCTCGGGAAGGGCGCAGCACCCCCTTCCCGAAAGGCCACCTCGGCGGCTCGGCGCAACTCGGCCAAGGCGCTCGCCAGACGTCGACGGGCGTGAGCGAGAACGGCGAGTTCGGGGCTCGGTGTCAGGTCCGTCAACCGTGCCGCGGGCGTCCAGGGAGGCGTTCACCACCGCCAGGGCGATCCCAATGCGGTCCACGCGCGGCGATCGGTGATCAGGCCGGCGACGGGCAATCCCAGCCCGCAGGGACCCTCCGGGGTGATCGGCAGCACCGACGCCAAGCGCACGTGAGGGCCATCCGGCCACGGCGCAACCGACCGCAAGCCGACCGCCGAGGGCGCAACAGGCGGGAGCCGGGACGCGGAACGCCCGCGGACGAATCGGACGCGGGTCCGCTCCGGGCGGCGCCGACGCCACAGGTCGGCCGCCCGGCCCAGCCGCAACGCACCGCGCGCCCGCAGAGGCCGCATCAGGACGGTCTCTTCGCGGGGGACGACCCCCCTCGCACGTCACGGCGCGTCGCGGCCCACACCCGCCCGGCGATCGACGCGCTCGGGCCGCAACGCCTTGCAGCCACCGGCTCAGCGGCCGGCGCCCCGGCCGTTGCGACCGGCGGCGAGCCGGCCCTCCAGACCCGTGATGAGCGTGTCGATCACCAGCCGGAACATGTGGTCCCGGTCAGGGCGTGCCCGGTCTGCGTCCGTCACCCCGTCCGCGCCGACGACGGCACCTGGGGGCTTGAGGCTCGCCCACTGCTGGAGCGAGCCGTTGAGTTCAGCGCCGAGGACACCGACGACGACGGCCACCATGAGAGCGGCGGTCTCCGGGACCTCCGGCTGTGACACCCCGGCAGCGGCCACGATCGCGGTGAGCGCGGTCCAGAACGGGTCGTCGGGCTGAATGAAGTCCGGCTGACCGAAGGAGTAGGCCATCAGCTCGGGATGACGGTGCGCCAAGGTCCGGAAGTCGGTGGCGAGCAGTCGGATGCGCTCCTGCCAGGGAGCGTCCTGAAGCGTCACGGTGCGGAACTGGGCGCCGACCGTTCTCGCCACGCCGCGCAGCACGGCTTCCTTGTTCGGCACGTGGTGGTACAGCGACATCGGGTTCGCGTCGAGCGCGGTGGCGAGCTTGCGCATGGTGAGCGCCTCGACCCCGTCCTCGTCGATGAGCCGCAGGGCCGCGGCGTAGATCCCGGCCTCCGTCAGAGGCACGTCCCTCTTCCTCGTGCCCCGCGGGGGACGTCTCACCTGCTTTTCCATACCTCGTACGGTACCAGTTTCATACATCGTACGGAAATGATCCGCATCGCAGAGGCCGGACAGACGGCCGGGGTTGCCTCAAGTTTCCATACGTCGTACGGTACTGGTTCCATACGGCGTATGTTTCCGTACGGCGCCAAGGCATCGACCTGCGCAGCGCGCCCTTGCCCACCCCACCCCCTCCCCCCTCCATGCAGAGGAGCAAGCCATGACCACGCACTCCGCGAACGACCTTCGCCCCATCCGGTCCCCCCGCGGGATCCCCCTGCTCGGCCACACCCCGCAGATCCCCGACACCAACCCGGTGGAGTACTTCAACGAACTGTCCAAGCAGTTCCCCGAAGGCATCTACGGCATGGACATCGCCGGCATCGAGCAGGTCTTCGTCTACGACCCGGACCTGGTGGCCGAGGTGTGCGACGAGACACGGTTCTTCAAGCAGATCGAGAAGACGCCGCTGAACCATGTGCGGGACTACACGGGGGCGGGCCTGTTCACGGCCCACCAGCACGAAGAGGAGTGGGCCATGGCCCACCGGATCCTGCTGCCGGCCTTCAGCCAGCGGGCCATGAAGACCTATTACGGGCAGATGCTGGAGATCGCCCAGAACCTGGTCGGCAAGTGGGAGAGCCGGGAGGGCCGGCCGGTAGCCGTCACCGACGACTACACCCGGCTCACCCTGGACACCATCGCCCTGTCCGGGTTCGGATACCGCTTCCGGTCCTTCGACAAGGAGGAACTCCACCCCTTCCTCAACTCGCTGCTGGAGTCGCTCATCGAGTCGATGCGGCGCTCCCAGGAGCTGCCGATGATGACCAGGCTCCGCAAGGCGGACGACAGGAAGTACCGCGAGAACATCCAGCTGATGCGCGACCTGGTCGAGAGCGTGATCAAGGAGCGTCGTGAGGGGAAGGGCACCGGCGAGGAGGACCTGCTCGGCCTGATGCTGCAGGCCACCGATCCGGAGACCGGCAGGCTGCTGGCGGACGACAACGTCCGCGACCAGGTGGTGACCTTCCTGATCGCCGGTCACGAGACCACCAGTGGCCTGCTCTCGTTCGCCACGTACTCCCTGATGCGCAACCCGCACGTCCTGGCGCAGGCGTACGCCGAGGTCGACCGCCTGCTGCCCGGTGACACGGTCCCGGACTACGACACGATCATGCAGCTGGACGTGATCCCGCGGATCCTGGAGGAGACCCTGCGCCTGTGGGCTCCCATCCCGCTGATCGCCAAGGCGCCCATCGACGACACCGTCATCGGCGACCGGTACGAGCTGAAGAAGGGGACCAGGGCCAACATCCTCATGGGCGCGCTGCACTCCCACACCAAGGCGTGGGACCGGCCGGACGAGTTCGACATCGACCGGTGGCTGCCGGAGAACCGTGTGGAACAGCACCCGCACGCCTACAAGCCGTTCGGCAACGGTGTGCGTGCGTGCATCGGCCGCCAGTTCGCACTCACCGAGGCCCGCCTGGCGCTGGCGCTGGTGCTGCAGAAGTTCAGGTTCTCCGACACCACCGACTACAAGATGGACGTCCGCGAGGCCCTGACGCGCAAACCCGGCGACTTCCAGCTGGTCGTCCGCAAGCGCCAGGAGCACCAGCGCACCGTCTTCGGCGCCGCGGACCTGCAGACCGGCGACACGCAGGCGCAGGCAGCGGTCAGCGGCGTCGGCGTCAACCTGACCGTCGCCTACGGCTCCAGCCTCGGTTCCTGCGAAGACCTGGCGCGCACCATCGCCGACCGCGGGGAGCGCTCCGGCTTCGGCACCACGCTGATGAGCCTGGACGAGCTGGGCGACAACCTGCCCGCCGAGGGTCTGCTCGCCGTCGTCGCCGCGAGCTACAACGGCAAGGCCCCCGACAACGCCCAGCGCTTCGACGACCTGCTGGCCGCCGGACTGCCGGAGAGGTCGCTGTCGAACGTGCGGTTCGCGCTGCTGGGCGCCGGCAACACGCAGTGGGTGGCCACCTACCAGGCATTCCCGAAGCGGATCGAGGAAGGTCTGCTGGCCGCCGGCGCCACTCCGGTCGTCGAGCGCGGCATCGCGGACGCCGCCGGTGACTTCGACGGCATGGCCACCCGCTGGATGGACACCCTGTGGGCCACCCTCGCCGAGGAGTACGCCGCCGACACCTCCGAGGCGAGCGGCCCGCGCTACCAGGTCCAGCTGCTCGCCGAGTCCGACGTGCGCCCCGCCATCGTCTCCGAGCAGGCGTACCCGCTCACGGTGGTGGCCAACGAGGAACTCGTGGCGGATGCGACCGGCCTGTGGGACTTCGCCATCGAGCCGCCGCGCCCGTCCGCGAAGTCCATCACCTTCGAGCTGCCCGACGACGTCAGCTACGACACCGGCAACCATCTGGCCGTCTTCGCCAAGAACGAACTCGCTCTGGTGGAGCGTGCGTTGAGGCGGTTCGGGGTCGACTACGACCAGGTGCTCCGGCTCGACCAGCCCGGCGGCGGCCGCACCCACCTGCCGGTCGGCACCCCGGTCACCGCCGGCATCCTGCTCACCGAGTTCCTGGAACTGCAGGACGTGGCCACCCGCTCCCAGATCCAGACGCTGGCCGAGTACACCCAGTGCCCGTGGACCCGGCCGCAGCTCCAGGCGTACACCGCCGACACCGAAGAGGCGGAGGAGCACTACAGCAAGGAGATCCTCGGCAAGCGCATCTCGGTGCTGGGCCTGCTGGAGCGCTTCCCCGCGATCGAGCTGCCGCTGGCGGTCTTCCTGGAGATGACGGGCCCGATCCGTCCCCGCTTCTACTCCATCTCCTCCGCCTCGTCGGCCAACCCGCGCCACGTACGCCTGACCGTCGGCCTGCTGGAGGGCCCGGCGCTGTCCGGCGACGGCCAGTACCGCGGTACCTGCTCCTCCTACATCGCGGGCCTCGAACCCGGAGACGTCGTGTACGGGTACGTCCGCGTCCCCTCCCCGACGTTCGCCCCGCCCGCCGACCCCGCCACGCCGCTGATCCTCATCGGCCCCGGCACCGGCATCGCGCCGCTGCGCGGCTTCCTGGAGGAGCGAGCCTGGCAGCACGCAGGCGGCACCGAGGTCGGCATGTCGCAAGTCTTCGTCGGCTGCCGTCACCCGGAGCACGACTACTTCTACCAGCAGGAGATGCAGGACTGGGAGCGGGCCGGGATCGCACAGATCCACACCGCGTTCTCGGCCGTGGCCGGCCACCCGGCGCGGTTCGTGCAGAACGCCATCGCCCATGCCGCCGACACGGTGTGGCAGGCCATCGAGGCCGGCGCGTACATCTACGTCTGCGGTGACGGCCGCCGTATGGCACCGGCCGTCCGCGAGGCGCTGGCCGCCGTCTACCGCCAGAAGACCGGCTGCGGCGACGAGACCGCTCAGGCGTGGCTCGCCCAGCTGGAGGCCGACGAGCGCTACCAGCAGGACGTCTTCGCCTGACCGCCGCACGCCGTCAAGGCGTGTGACCCCCAGCCGCCGGGAGGCGTGCGGCACCCCCGCTGCCTGCCGTATGCCTCCCGGCCACCACAAGCCATTCAGACACCGCATGGCACCCGCCGCCCCGAAACCGTCGGGTGCCGCTCACAGAAAGCAGAACTTCATGGACACCATGCTCGCCGGACGCTTCCACCTGGACAGCAGGAAGTTCGCCGTGGAGGAGGTCCCCATCCCCGTACCGGGCCCGGGTGAGGTCCTCATCGAGGTCAAGGCCGCGGGCGTCTGCCTCTCCGACGTCCACCTGCTGGACGGCTCCCTCGTCCCGCTGTTCGCCGCCTCCGACACCGTCACCGTCGGCCACGAGGTCGCCGGTGTGATCCACACGCCCGGTCCCGACCTCAAGCGCGGCCTGGCCGTCGGCACCCGCGTCACCCTGGAGGCCGGCAAGACCTGCGGCAGGTGCGCCGGCTGCGTGCGCCGCCGCCCCTGCACCCAGATGCTCACCGCCGGCATCGACTACGACGGCGGCTGGGCCGAGTACGTGATCGCCCGCGAGGACACCCTCATCCCCATCCCCGACAGCCTCCCCTTCGACCAGGCCGCGATCATCCCCGACGCGGTCTCCACCCCCTACGCCGCCGTCGTCACCACCGCGGGCGTCCGTCCCGCCCAGTCCATCGGTGTCTGGGGCGTGGGCGGAGTCGGCGCCCACAACGTACGCGTCGCCCGCCTGGCCGGCGCCGCCCCGATCATCGCCGTCGACCCGCTGCCCAGCGCCCGCGAGCGCGCCCTCGCCTTCGGCGCGGACCACGCCCTGGACCCGGCCGCCCCCGACTTCGCCGACCAGGTACGCGCGGCCACCGACGGACGGGGCCTGGACTTCGCCTTCGACTGCGCCGGCGTCCCCGCCGTCCGCGAGCAGGCCGCCTCCGTCCTCGGCCTGGGCGGCTCCCTGATCCTGGTGGGCATCACCCCCAGGCCGCTCACCATCACCGAGGGCCTGACCTTCAACTACCTGCAGAAGCAGGTGCGCGGCCACTACGGCGGCACCCCGGAGTCGGTCACCGAGCTCGTGCGGCTGACCGCGGCCGGCCGCCTCGACCTGGCCCCCTCCATCACGGACCACATCCCGCTCGTCGACGCGGCCGACGCGGTCAGCCGTCTCGAGAACAAGACCGGCGACCCGATCCGCCTCATCCTCGTCCCCTGACGCCTGTCAGCAGGACACCAGGCCACCTCGGGCAGGGGTGAGTGGGCGCCGGTGCTTGAGGGAGCACCGGCGCCCACGGCTTTCCGGCGACCATGGAGAGACAGAACCATGCAGACGACCGACGCCCTGGGCCGTACTCCGCAGCGCAGGAATGCTCAATCCAACCGCAGGCGCATCCTCGCGGCCGCGCGGCAGAGTCTCCGGGAGGACCCCGACGCGAGTGTCGACGTCATCGCCGAGGCGGCCGGCGTCGCCCGGCGCACCTTCTACGGGCACTTCCCCAGTCGGCATGCGCTGATCGCCGACCTGACGAGCGAAGCAGGCGTTGAACTCCGGCAGGCGTTCGCCGCAGCCCGTACCCCGGTTGCCGGCCCGGCCGAGGCGCTGACGCGGATGGTGCTGGCGGCATGGGCGGTGGGTGACCAGTACCGCATGCTCATCGCCCTGGGGCGGCGCCATCCGGGCGAGGACGCGTTCCGCGCCACCCTGGCACCGGCCCGTGAGGAGGCCGTCGCGAACCTACGGCGCGGTCAGCGCGAAGGCGTCTTCGCGGACCACCTTCCAGCACCCGTCCTCGCTCAGGCGCTGGAGGCGCTGATGCTGGCCCTCGCCGAGGAGAGCGCCGCGTGCCCGTGGGAGGACGCCACCGGTGAGGCCGCGGCGACCACGTTCCTCGTCGCCGCCGGCGTGGCACCACGGGCGGCCGCGCTCCAGGTGCAGGACGTCGTCAGGCGGATTCGGGCAGCCGGCGCCGGGTGACCTCATGGGCGTCGTCCGGGGGGACGCCGAGCATGCGCAGGACCATCTCGGCCAGGTCGGAGGCGGCCTCGTCGCCGTCGAGGTCCGGGCGGTCCAGCCGGAGAGCCACCAGGGACAGCAGGGTGCCCCCCAGGGCGGACAGGGCGGTGGTCGCGTCGCCGCAGCTGAAGCGGCCCGACGCGATGCCGGTCTCCAGGTCGCGCAGGGCGCGCGGGGCGAGGCCGCGGTCGGAGTGGATATGGGCCAGTCCGCGGTCACGCAGGATCCGCAGGAGCTCCGGGTGGGAGTCGGCCATCCGGGCGGTGAGCCGGAAACCGGCCGAGACCAGCTCGGCCGGGTCGTCGATGCCTTCCACACGCGCGTCGATGACCTGCCCGAACTCCTCCAGGGCGTCCGTCACCGCCGCGTCGAACAGCTCCGTCTTCGACTCGAAGTGGTTGTAGAAGGACCCGAAACCGACATCGGCGCGCTCGGCGATCGCCTGGATGCTGGCGCTGGTGTCCCCGGTCTCCGCGAGGATCTGCCGGGCCGCACGGACGAGCGCCTGCCGGGTCTCGGCGCGGCGCCGCTCGAAGCGGTTCTTGGGCGGGGCTGACGTCGGCATACGGCCCAGTGTAACCACCGACACGATGACACTGCCATTACTGATGAGATCCTCAATTATTTGGGCCACCTCTATTGACGACGAGAAACGGCAGAGTTGATGATTTCCTCATTACGGCAGCGTTGCTTGGAGGGCACCATGTCCCACATCCCGGTTAACAAGGGCGGTCCTCTGACGCCCCACCAAGACCTCCACAGTGAGCAGGGCGCCCTGCGCGGAGAGCACCCCGGACGGTCCCGGAACCCCGTGATCAAGGTGGCGGACCTGGCCTGGCTGGAGTTCGAGAAGCCCGACCTGGACCGGGCCGAGGTGTTCGCAGGTGACTTCGGCTTCGCGATCGCCGCCCGCACCCGGCACGAGCTGTGGCTGCGCGGCACCTTCGAGGGCCCTCCCTGCATGGTCATCCGGCGCGGGAGCGCATCCCGCTTCATCGGGCCGGCGTTCCGCGCGGCCGAGCGGGCCGATGTGGACCGGCTGGCCGCCGCCGTCGGACACACCGCCCGGGACATCGACGTCCCCGGCGGCGGCCGATCGGTCGCCCTGTTCGACCCCTCGGGCCTTCCGGTCCGGGTGGTGCACTGCGCCGAACCGCTGCCCGCACTGCCCGGGCAGGAGCCGCTGGTCCTGAATTTCGGCACGGATCACCGCCGTACCAACGCCACCCAGCGCCCGCCCCGCGAGCCGTCCCGCATCCAGCGCCTCGGCCATGTGGTGCTGGAGACACGGACGTTCGCCCGCACCCTGGACTGGTACCTGGACACCCTCGGGATGATCGTGTCCGACTTCCTGTTCCTGGACGGGCAGCGCGAGCGTGGGCCGACCATGGCGTTCATCCGCTGCGACCAGGGCAGCCGGCCCGTGGACCACCACACCCTCGCCCTGCACCTGGGCCCCGGTACCGGCTACGTCCACTCCGCCTACCAGGTCACCGACCTCGACGCGATCGCCGCCGGCGGGGAGTACCTGGCCGAGCGCGGCTACCGGCGCAGCTGGGGGATCGGCCGGCACATCCAGGGCAGCCAGCTCTTCGACTACTGGCGCGACCCCGACCGCTTCATGCTGGAGCACTTCGCCGACGGCGACCTGTTCTCCTGCGACCTCGAACCCGGCTGGGCGCCGATGTCGGCGAGCGGCCTGGCCCAGTGGGGCCCGCCGGTCACCCGCGACTTCCTGGGCACCAACCCCTCCCCCGCCAAGCTCCGCGAGGTCATGACGGCCCTGCGCGGCGACAACGAACTCGACCCCGCACGCCTGCTGGGCCTGATGAAAGCGATGAGCTCATGAGCACCAACGTTCTGCGCACCCCCGACGGCTGGTGGGCCGTCCGGAGCGAGCGCGCCGTCCGCATCGAGACCAAGGCGGTCACCACCGCCGAACTGATCGCCGACCGGGAGGCCGTGCAGGAGGCCGCCGCCTCCGGCGAGAGCGGCACACCCCTGGCCGGCCTGGTGGCGCTGCCCCCGGTCACCACCCCCTGCCGGGTGGTGGCCCAGATGGTCAACTACCGCAGCCACGCGAAGGATTCGGGCTTCACCGGCGACATCCCGCCCACCTTCTTCCGCAAGGCGTCCGGCTCGGTGAGCGGCCCGCACGACACGATCGTCCGCCCGGCACACGTGAACTTCCTCGACTACGAGGTGGAGCTCGGCCTCGTCATGGGCGCACCGCTGCCCGTGGGCACCGTCGTGGAGGAGCAGGACCTGCCGTCGTATGTCGCCGGGCTCGTCCTCACCAACGACGTCAGTGCCCGCGACGTCCAGCTGACCAAGACCCAGTTCTACGAGAGCAAGTCCTACCCGACATTCACACCGACGGGGCCGTACCTGGCCCTGCTGGAGCCCGAGGACTTCACCCGTCTGATCGACCTGCGGCTGCGACTGAACGTCAACGGCGTACCGCGCCAGGACCGCACCCTGGCCGACATGATCGTACGACCGGCGCAGGCGCTCACCCTGCTCGCCCGCTTCCAGACCCTCGCCCCGGGCGACCTGCTGCTCACCGGCACACCCGGCGGCACCGCCCTGAAGGCCCCGCCCAAGCCGGTCGAGAAGATCGCCGCCCTGCTGCCGCCCGCGCTGAAGTGGAAGGCGTTCTTCAACGGCCAGGCCAAGAACCCCCGGTACCTGCGCGACGGCGACCTCGTCACCGCCACCATCGCCACCCCCGACGGGCACATCGACCTGGGCGAGCAGCGGACCGCTGTGGCGGACGCGAGGTGAGCACCGCATCCCGGAGACAGGTGGTCATCATCGGCGCGGGACCCGTGGGCGTTACGGCCGCGCTTCTGCTGGCCCGGCACGGAGTGCCCAGCCTCGTCCTGGAACGCCACCGGGACGTCTACCCCTTGCCACGCGCTGTCGTCGTCGACGACGAGGTCCGCCGGATCCTGCAGAGTGTCGGCGTCCACGAGAAGTTCGCCGCCCTCGCCCGGCCGGCACGCGGGCTGCGGCTGCTGGACGCCCGGCACCGCGTGATCGCCGAATTCACGCGGTCGCGGCACGGGCATCACGGCTTCCCCCAGACCAGCATGTTCGACCAGCCGGACCTGGAGCGGCTGCTGCGCGACGCTCTGGCGCGCCGCCCGGAGTGCGAGCTGTGGGGCGGCGCGGAGGTCGTGTCCATCGCCCAGGACACGGACGGGGCGGCACCGGTCCGGGTCACCTTCCGCCGCGACGGCAGCGACGAGGACGAGCACGTGTGGGCCGATGCCGTCCTCGGCTGCGACGGCGCGGGCGGCCTCACCCGCGAGGCCATCGGCGCCGTGTGGGAGGACCTGCACTTCGAGGAGAGCTGGCGGGTCATCGACGTACGCACCAGCCGCCCGGTGCGGACCTGGGAGGGCGTCGACCAGATCTGCTGCCCCACCCAGCCCGCCACCTTCATGCGCCTCGGCAAGGACCGCTACCGCTGGGAGTTCCGGCTGCCCGCCGACGTACACCTGGACGGCCCGGACGGCCGGGAACGCCTGCGCGAGCTGGTCGCCCCCTGGGTGGACCTGCCGTCCGCCGCCTCCTGGAGCGACGACTTCGAGGTGATCCGGCAGGCGCAGTACACCTTCCGGGCCCGCCTCGCCGACCGGTGGCGCCGGGGACGCGTCTTCCTGCTGGGCGACGCGGCCCACCTCACGCCTCCCTTCATCGGCCAGGGTCTGTGCGCGGGCCTGCGCGACGCCCGAAACCTCACCTGGAAGCTCGCCCGTGTTCTCCGGCAGGGCGCGGACGACTTGCTTCTGGACACGTACGAGCGCGAGCGCAAGCCGCACGCCCGCTACGTGATCCGGCTCGCGGTGGCCATCGGCTGGGCCATGACGGGCGGGCAGGACCGTGGCGCCGCACTTCGCCGGGCCGTCGTCGGCGCGGCCTGCCGCCTCCCCGCCGTGACCGCGGCGGTGAGCCGCGACCTCAGCCCCGCGCTGACCGCCGGCCCACTGGTTCGGCGCCGCCCCAGGCGCATCGGACGCGGGCTGACCGGCACCTTCTGCCCTCAGCCCTGGGTGATCGTCGACGGCAGGCGAACGCGCCTGGACGACGTCCTCGGAGACTCCTTCGCCCTGCTGACCGCCGTGCCGTCCACCCCGCACATGACGGCCCTGGCCACGGCACTCGACGCAGCCACGATCCACGTCGACACCCTGGATGACGACGGCGTCCTGGGCGCCTGGCTGGCGCGCGGCCGGGCCGACGCCGCCCTGCTGCGCCCCGACCGCGTCGTGATGGACACCGTCCCCGCCGGGACCGGCCGCTTCCCGGACCCCACGGCCTGGGCCTCCCTGCTCCACACGGCCCGCCGCACCACCGATGCCCGGTCCGTCCCCACGCCGAGGAGCACCACACCATGACCACCCAGCACTCCACACCGCTTCCGGAACCGTTTCTGCCGCCCGACCCGAAGACGGCCGCCGGCAGCCGCATCGCGGACTTCGCCCGCTGGGCCGCCCGGCACCAGGGCGCCGAAGGCATCCAGGACTCCACCGACTACCAGGCCCTGCACCACTGGTCCGTCACCGACCTCGAAGGCTTCTGGTCGGCAGTGTGGAAGTACTTCGACATCGACGCCGCCACCCCGTACGAGCGGGTGCTGGCCGAGGAGACCATGCCCGGCGCCCGCTGGTTCACCGGCGCCACCCTCAACTACGCCCACCACGCACTGCGCAACCTGCACCCGGACGCACCCGCGATCACCGCGCTGGACGAGACAGGGGCCGGCTACGAGATCACCGGCCGGCAGCTGCGCGCCCAGGTCGCCTCCGTCGCGGCCACCCTGCGCGACCTGGGCGTCGAACAGGGCGACCGGGTGGTCGGCTACCTGCCCAACACACCCCACGCCGTCATCGCCTTCCTCGCCACGGCCAGCCTGGGCGCGGTGTGGTCGGTGTGCGGCCAGGACTACGCCCCCACTGCCGCAGCCGACCGCTTCGCCCAGCTCCAACCCACGGTGCTCATCACGGCGGACGGCTACCTCTTCAACGGCACCCGCCACGACCGCCGCGCAGCCTCCCTCGAACTGGCCGACGCCCTTCCCGCACTGAGCGCCGTAGTGCTCGTGGACCACCTGGGCCTCACCTGGCCCGAGACCCGGCACGCCGGCCTGACGGTGCCCTGGGAAGACGCGGCCACCCGCACCGAACACCTCACCGTCACTCCGGTGCCGTTCGACCATCCGCTGTGGATCGTCTTCTCCTCCGGCACCACCGGCCTGCCCAAGGGCATCGTCCACGGCCACGGCGGCGTCCTGGTCGAACACCTCAAGATCCTCGCCCTGCACTGCGACCTGGGCATCGGCGACCGTCTGCTGTGGTACACCACCACCCACTGGATGATGTGGAACCTGGTCGTCTCCACTCTGCTGACCGGCGCCACCACCTGCACCTACGACGGCAGCCCCGCGCCGGTGGCCCGCCCGGACGTCCTGTGGGAGCTGGCGGCCCGCCACAGGGTCACCGTCTTCGGCACCAGCCCCCAGTACCTCCTGGCCATGGCCAAACTGGGCATCGAACCCGCCGCGCACGACCTGTCGGCCATCCGCGCCGTCGGCAGCACCGGCTCCGCCCTGCCCGCCTCCGCCTACCCCTGGGTCCGCGACCACGTGGGCACCGGTGTCCAGCTGGCCTCCACCAGCGGCGGCACCGACGTCGTCTCCGCCTTCGCCGGCAGCGCCCCCACGACCCCCGTCTGGGCGGGCGAGGTGTCCGCCCCCAACCTCGGTGTGGCGCTCGCGGCGTACGACGAAGCGGGACAACCGGTCGTCGACCAGGTCGGCGAACTGGTCGTCACCCGCCCCATGCCCTCCATGCCGCTGTACTTCTGGAACGACTCCGACGGCACCCGCTACCGCGACGCCTACTTCACCGCCTACCCGGGCCTGTGGCGGCACGGCGACTGGATCACCCGCACCTCCCACGGCTCGGTGATCGTCCACGGCCGCTCCGACGCCACCCTCAACCGCAACGGCGTACGCCTGGGCAGCGCCGACATCCACGACATCGTCGAACGCCTCCCCGAGATCACCGAGGCCCTCGTCATCGGTGCGGAGGAACCCGACGGCGGCTACTGGATGCCTTTGTTCGTCGTCCCCGCGCCCGGCGTCACGCTGGACGACGCCCTGCGCGAGACGATCCGCGAAGCCATCCGGACCGGCGCCTCGCCCCGCCACGTCCCCGACGAGATCCTCGCGGTGCCGGCCATCCCGCACACCAGGACCGGCAAGAAACTCGAGGTCCCGGTCAAGCGCCTCCTCCAGGGTGTCTCCGTCGAGCAGGTCCTCAGTCCGTCGGCCGTCGACAACCCGGACCTGGTCGCCTACTTCGCCGGCCTGGGAGCCGACCGCCGCCAGGCCCGTCAACCGCACACCGTCGAGGACGCTTCATGAGCCTCTCCGCCGCACTGGCCTGTGCCGGCTTCACCGTGCTGTGATCACCCACGTGCGCAAGGGGGCGGACCGCCCGGACCCGTCCCCACGGCGGGGTGTGCGGCCCTGGTCTCGTGGTATCTCGTGCTCCCTGCCGGTGTCGGGACGTGACCCCGGCCGAGCGGTCCTGCGGTACCTGTGACACGCAGGACCGTCCTGCTCGTCGGCTGCTGCGCGTCGGCGGCGCAGCCCCCTCAGTTCTGTGAGCGAGCCCGCGCCTGCGCTGGCAGACTGAATCTGTGGTTCCGCTGACGGCCGCGGCCGAGCAGGCCGCGGCCTCATCTCTCACCGGCGCCGGTGTGGTGTCGACCTGCGCGTTGCTCTTCACCGTCGCCTCGTTCTGGTGGCTCAACGCCAGGCAGGGTCGCCTGAAGTCGTGGGAGCCTCATGCCTTCGCAGCGATCGTGCACTCTTCCACGGCCCGCCTGCGACTCCCGCTCGTCCTTCACAACACGGGCCCGAAACCGATCGTCGTACAGGACCTCCTCCTGACCTTTCCTGACGAGCCCGCTTCCCACCTGCCGCTGCTGTGGGTGTCCTCACCGTCCCGACTCCAGCCGGGGCCGGACGAGGACGCGAGACTGCCGGCCGGCTTCGTCGTTGCCGGCAGGGAAGCACGGCAGCTCTTCATCGAGTTCGAGGCACCCTTCTCCGGGTTGATGCCGGAAGCCCGTGACTACAAGGTCCAGCTGCAAGCGAGGGTCGGCCACCGCAAGGGGTGGCGCCGCCTGCTGACGTTCACCCTGCGGGCCGCCAACATCATCGATCCGGATCGCTACACCGTCTACAACAACGCACCGGTCGAACTGACGAAGGAAGATCAGAAAAGAGCGGACGCCGCGCTCGTCGAGCTGCTGGAGGAGCAAGGGGACGGATCCGCTCCGGGCGGCGGAAGTCAGCGGAATTCTTCGCATGACGACGGCGACGCCGGCGCAAGCCGCTGATGCGGCACCCGCCGACCGAGAACGTGCCTGAGGCGAGCACAGGAGTGCACGACTGCTGCGGCTTCGCCCAGCCTGGGATCTCCACACCGATGCGGGCGGCCGCCGTCCCCATGAACCCCGCCGGGCTGGCAGGCCCTGGTGAGGATGCCGGTCGAGAACGCCCGCACGGGTCCGCCGAACGAGCCGTGGCCGACGTACCGGACCGCTCGCCTCGCCGACGGCCGCCCGACCGCAGCCCCCTCTCTCCGGCACCCCTCCCGCGCAGGCGGAGACACTGGCACCGACCGCCGTCTCCTGCCCATCGGAACTCGACGGCAGGGCCACCTGCTGCACCGGCCCGCCATGAAGGCCGCGCAGGAGAAGCGGTGGAGCAGGATCGACGGGGTCGGGACCGCACCCTGACGGACCGCACCCTGACGGACCCGCTCAGCGCGGCGGCAGCCGGTGCAGGGTCACCTCCGTCAGGGTCCCGTCCGCGACGGTCGCGGTGAGGTAGGTGCAGTGCGGCTGGCGTCGGCGGTCGGTCGGGGAGCCGGGGTTGAGCAGGCGCAGGCCGCCGGGGGCCGTGGTGTCCCAGGGGATGTGGCTGTGCCCGAAGACCAGCACGTCCAGGTCGGGGAAGCGGGCGGCACAGCGGGCCTCGCGGCCCTGGGCCGGACCGGTCTCGTGGACCACTCCGAAGCGCAGGCCGCCCAGCTCGGCGTGGGCCACCTCGGGGAGCCGGGCGCGCAGGCCCGGACCGTCGTTGTTGCCGTACACCCCGACGAGCCGGCGGCTGCGGCTCTCCAGCAGGTCGAGGGTGGCCTCGTCGACCCAGTCGCCGGCGTGCAGGACGACGTCGGCGCGCGGGAGTTCGGCGAGGAGTTGGTCCGGGAGCCGCTTGGCGCGCAGTGGGAGGTGGGTGTCGGAGGTGAGGAGCAGGCGCACCCGGCCAGGGTAGGCCAAGGGGCCCCGCGGAGATCTTCAGCCCTGACTAAACAGTTCTGGCTTAACAGTTCCAGCTGGACAGTTCCGACTGGACAGTTCCGGCTGACGGTTCTACGGTGGGCGCATGGCAGAGATCTCCGACTCCGCGACCCGCGCGGCGCGCGACCTGCGCGTGATGTTCAGCAGGATGCGCCGCCGCATCCGCGAGGTGGCCCAGGACGCGGACCTCACCCCGTCCCAGGAGTCGGCCCTCACCCTGGTCTCGAAACACGGCGCGGCCACGGCCAGTGCGCTGGCCTCCGCCGAAGGGGTGCGCCCGCAGTCGATGGCGGCCACCCTGGCCGCGCTCGACCAGCAGGGCCTGATCCGCCGCAGCCCCGACCCGACCGACGGCCGCCGCCAGCTGGTCACCCTGACCGAGGCCGGCCAGTCCCGGGTCGAGGGCAACCGCCAGGCGCGCGACGAGTGGCTGGCCCGCGCCTTCCAGGACCGGTACACCGAGGACGAGCGCCGGACCCTGCTCACCGCGATCGAGCTGCTCGAACGGCTGTCGCGCCCGTGATACCGAGGCTCACCGCAGGAACCCGCAAGGACACCCGCCCGGCCCCCGCCGGATTCGACCGGCGGCTGATCGCGCCGATGGTCCTCGGGTCCGTACTGAACCCGATCAACTCCTCGATGATCGCGGTGGCCCTGGTACCGATCGGCATCGCCTTCGGGGCCCCGCCCGCCGAGACGGCCTGGCTGGTCACGGCGCTCTACCTGGCGACCGCCGTGGGCCAGCCGGTGATCGGCCGGCTCGTGGACATGTACGGGCCGCGCAGGCTCTACCTCGCCGGCACCGGCCTGGTGGGCGTCGCAGGGCTGATGGGCGCCCTCGCCCCCACACTGGGCGTGCTGATCGCGGCGCGGGTACTGCTCGGCTTCGGCACGTCGGCGGCGTACCCGGCGGCGATGCGGCTGACCCGCAGCGAGGCCGAGCGCACCGGGCAGGACAGCCCGGCCGGCGTGCTGACCGCGCTCGCCGTGTCCGCCCAGACCGTGGCCGTGGTCGGTCCGACGTTGGGCGGGATACTGATCGGCGCCGGCGGCTGGCACCTGGTGTTCACCGTCAACGTGCCGCTCTCCGCGGCCTGCCTGGTGCTCGGCGTGAAGTGGCTGCCGAGGACCCCGACCGCCGGGCAGCGGCAGCAGCAGCGCATGGACCTGCCCGGCATGGCCCTGTTCGCCGTCCTGCTGGTCTCGCTGATGCTGTTCCTGATGAGCCCGGGACCCGGCCGCTGGTACCTGCCGGCGCTGACCGTGGCCACGGCCGCCGTCTTCGCCGCCCGGGAGCTGCGGGTGCCCGATCCGTTCGTCGACCTGCGCGTCCTCGGCGGCAACGTCCCGCTCGTCGTCACGTACGTGCGCCAACTGCTCGCGTACACCACCTCGTACGCCTTCCTGTACGGCTACACGCAGTGGCTGGAGCAGGGCCGCGGGCTCAGTGCCTCCACGGCCGGGCTCGCGCTGCTCCCGCTGTCGGCCGCCGCGCTCGTCACCGCCACGGTCACCGGCCGCCGGGAGGCCGTCCGCGGCAAGCTGGTGATCGGCTCCGTGCTGCAGATCGCGGGCTGCGCGGCCCTGCTCCTGGTCGGCGCCGGCAGCCCGGTCTGGCTGCTGCTCGCGGTCGGCGCACTGCTCGGCGTCCCGCAGGGCCTGCTCGGACTCGCCGCGCAGACCGCGCTGTACCGGCAGGCCGACCCGGAGCGGATCGGTTCCGCGGCCGGACTGCTGCGCACCTTCATGTACCTCGGCGCGCTGGGTGCCTCCGCCGCCACCGCGGCGTTCTACCCGCACCGCGCCGACACGGGCGGGCTGCACGGCCTGGCCCTGTTCATGCTCGCCGGCTCGGCACTGCTGCTGGCGATCACCCTGCCGGACCGCTCGCTGGCCCGGCTCACCCCCGCACCCCGTCAAGCCCCCCGAAAGGCCTGATCCACCCCATGTCTCTGAGCACGCTCGACCCGCGCACCGCCCTTGTCGTCATCGACCTTCAGCAGGGCATCGTGGGCATGCCCACCCAGCCGTACAGCGGCCCCGAGGTGGTGGCCCGCACGGTGGAGCTCGCCGACGCCTTCCGCGCCCGGGACCTGCCCGTCGTCCTGGTCCGGGTCTCCTTCGCGGCCGACTTCGCCGACGCCGTCCCGGGCCGCACCGAGCGCCAGGCCCGCGGCCTCGCCTTCCCGGAGGGCTGGGACACCGTCGTCGACGAGCTGTCCGGTCACGAGGGCGACATCCACGTCACCAAGCACAACTGGAGCGCCTTCCACGGCACCGACCTCGACGTCCAGCTGCGCCGCCGGGGCGTCACCCAGATCGTGCTGACCGGCATCGCCACCAGCATCGGTGTGGAGTCCACCGCCCGGGACGCCTACGCGCACGGCTACCACGTGACGCTCGCGACGGACGCCATGGCCGACGGCGACGGCGAGGCGCACGCCGGCAGCGTCGAGCGGATCTTCCCGCGGCTCGGCGAGTCCGGCAGCACGGCCGAGGTCCTGGAGCTGCTCGCCAAGACCCACGGCTGAACGCTGATACCGGACGGCTTCGCCGGGGCGGGTTCCCACTGCCCCGGCGAAGCCGTCCGGTACGCCGCAGGGCGGCCGACGTGCTCGATGAGCCGTCGGCCGCCCTGCGGCGCGTTGCTGCGAAGTGCTGTAGGCCTTACGCCGACATCTCCTTGCGGATGAGCGGGAGCCCCTCCGCGAGGGCCTGCCGCCAGTCCCGCAGCGGTTCCAGACCGGCCTCGGACCACCGGTCGTGCCCGAGGGCGCTGTAGGCGGGGCGGGGTGCCGGGCGGACGAACGCCTCACTGGTGGTGGGGCGGACCCGCTCGGGGTCGGCGCCGAGCAGGCGGAACACCTCCCGGGCCAGCTCGCACCAGGTGGCCGCGCCGGAGTTGGTGCCGTGGAAGACGCCGTGCGCGCGGTCGTCCCTGCCCAGGCGGGGACCCAGGTCGGCGATCCGGGCGGCCAGGTCGGCGCTCCAGGTGGGCTGGCCGCGCTGGTCGTCGACGACGTCGAGGGTGTCCCGGCGGGACTCCAGTTCGATCATCGTGCGCACGAAATTCTTCCCGTGCGTGCCGTACAGCCAGGCGGTGCGGACCACCGCGCTCGCGCCCGGGAGTTCTTCCAGGACGGCCCGCTCGCCCGCGAGCTTGGTCCGCCCGTAGGCGGTGCGCGGGGCGGTCGGGTGGTCCTCGGGGTACGGGCTGGTGCGCGCCTCGCCGTCGAAGACGTAGTCCGTCGAGACGTGCACGAGGCGGGCGCCGTGCCGGGCGGCGGCGCGGGCCAGCAGGCGCGGGCCCGCGCCGTTGATCAGCAGGGCCCGCTCCTCGTCGGTCTCGGCGTCGTCGACGGCGGTGTACGCGGCGCAGTTGACCACGAGGTCGGGCCGGTGCTCGGCGAGCGCCGAGTCCACCGAGTCGGCGCTGGTGATGTCGAGGCCGGCGCGGCCGAGGGCCACGGCCTCCTCACCACGGCGGGCGAGTTCCTCGGTCACGTCGTGGCCGAGCATGCCGCCCGCTCCGGCGACGAGCCACTTCATCAGTGCTTCTCCTGCTCCTTGCGGGACTCCAGGGCGGCGCGCTCCTTGAGCGGCTCCCACCAGTCCCGGTTGTCGCGGTACCAGGCGACGGTGTCGGCGAGGCCGGAGGTGAAGTCGTGCTTGGGGGTGTAGCCCAGCTCGTCGTGGATCTTGCTCCAGTCGACGGAGTAGCGCTGGTCGTGGCCCTTGCGGTCGGCGACCCGGTCCACGCGCTCCCAGTCGGCGCCGCAGGCTTCGAGGAGCAGCCCGGTGAGCTCCTTGTTGCTGAGCTCGGTGCCGCCGCCGATGTTGTAGACCTCGCCGGCTCGGCCACCGGTGCGGACCAGGTCGATGCCCTGGCAGTGGTCCTCGACGTGCAGCCAGTCGCGGACGTTGCTGCCGTCGCCGTACAGGGGCACGTTCTTGCCGTCGAGGAGGTTGCTCACGAAGAGCGGGATGACCTTCTCGGGGAACTGGTGCGGCCCGTAGTTGTTGGAGCAGCGGGTGACGCGGACGTCCAGGCCGTGGGTGCGGTGGAAGGCCAGCGCGAGCAGGTCCGAGGAGGCCTTGGAGGCGGAGTACGGCGAGTTCGGCTGCAGCGGGTGGGTCTCGGGCCAGGAGCCGGTCTCGATGGAGCCGTAGACCTCGTCGGTGGAGACGTGCACGAACGGGCCGACGTTGTGGCGCAGGGCCGCGTCGAGCAGGGTCTGGGTGCCGACCACGTTGGTGCGGACGAACGCGCCGGCGCCGTCGATGGAGCGGTCCACGTGGGACTCGGCGGCGAAGTGCACGACCTGGTCGGCGTCGGCCATGAGCCGGTCGACCAGCTCGGCGTCGCAGATGTCGCCCTGCACGAAGGTCAGGCGGGGGTGCGACGCGGGCAGGTTCGTCAGGGTGCCCGCGTAGGTGAGCTTGTCCAGCACGGTGATGTGCGGCGCGTCAGGGGCGGTGTCGGCGAGCAGGCCGCGGACGTACGTGGAGCCGATGAAGCCGGCGGCGCCGGTGACGAGGAGATTCATGAACGGATCTGCACCTTGCTGTGGTCTCCGAGAACGAGGCGGTGGGCGCTGGGGGTGCCGGGTGCCGGGGTGACCTCGACGTGCCGGCCGATCAGCGAGGACTCGATCCGGCCCACCCCGTCGATGGACGAGTCCCGCAGCACTATGGAGAACTCCAGCTCACTCTCGGTGATCCGGCAGTTCTCGGCGACCGACGTGAAGGGGCCCACGTAGGAGTCGCCGACGACGGTCCCGGCGCCGATCACGGCGGGGCCGACGATCCGGGAGTTGGTGACGCACGCACCGGCCTCGACGACCACGCGGCCGACGATCTGGCTGGCCTCGTCGACCTCGCCGTCGATGCGCGGCTCCTGGGACTCCAGGACGGTCCGGTTGACCTCCAGCATGTCGACGACGTTGCCGGTGTCCTTCCAGTAGCCCTTGATCACCGTGGAGCGCACGTCGGCGCGCTGGTCGATGAGGTGCTGGATGGCGTGGGTGATCTCCAGCTCGCCGCGCCAGGACGGCTTGATGGCGCGCACGGCGTCGTGGATGGCGGGCGTGAAGAGGTAGACGCCGACCAGGGCGAGGTCGCTCTTGGGCTCCTGCGGCTTCTCCTCCAGGCCGACCACCTGACCGTCGGCGTCCAGCTCGGCGACGCCGAAGGCGCGCGGGTTGGGCACGTGGGTGAGGAGGATCTGGGCGTCGGGGCGGGTCTGCCGGAACTCGTCGACGAGTCCGCTGATGCCGCCGACGATGAAGTTGTCGCCGAGGTACATGACGAAGTCGTCGTCGCCGAGGAACTCGCGGGCGATCAGCACCGCGTGGGCCAGGCCCAGCGGCTGGTCCTGGGGGATGTAGGTGACGTCCAGGCCGAACTTCGACCCGTCGCCGACCGCCTCCTCGATCTCGGCGGCGGTGTCGCCGACGATCATCCCGACCTCGGTGACGCCCGCGGCGGCCAGGGATTCGAGCCCGTAGAAGAGCACGGGTTTGTTCGCCACCGGTACGAGCTGTTTCGCCGATGTGTGGGTGATCGGCCGCAGCCGTGTGCCGGCACCGCCGGAGAGCACCAAAGCCTTCATTCGCTACACCTTATAGGTGAACATCTGGTTTAGACGTTCTTCTTTTTTCCTGACTGGTTACGACAGTATGGCCTTGGCGCGGACGTCATGTGACCACGAGGTGCCCCGGAACGGCATCCCGTCCGTTTTCTCTGCGTTTTCCCTGCGGTTTCTCCGCAGGTCAGGAGCCTTCCGGCCGGGCCGCGGCGCGTGCCACGTCGGCCTCGATCTCGGACCTGGACCGGCCCTCGTCGCGGGCGTACTCGTTCACCGCGGTCAGTTCGTCCCGGGCCAGGTCGCGCCAGGCGCGCAGGGCGGTCTCGTAGGTCTCCGACTGGGCGCCGCCCGGCTGCTGCCGGGCCGGTGGCCCGTAGGTGTCCCGCAGTTCCAGGACCATGTCGTGGGCCGCGTCGGCCGCGCGGTGCTTCGCCACCAGTTCTTCGAAGGTGTGTGCCACGTCATGGACACTAAGGAGAGTCGGGCCGCGCCGCCTGTCGAGAGCGCGGCGGTCAGTCCGCCAGGACGAGCTCGGCCCACACCTGCTTGCCGCCGCTGGCCGGCACGGTCCCCCAGGCGGTGGACACCGCCTCCACCAGGAGGATGCCGCGCCCGCCGGTGGCCTCCCAGCCGATGTTGGTCGGTTTCACCGGGCTGCGCGGTGAGGCGTCGGCGACGGCGATCCGCAGCCGCTGGTCCACCAGGGTCAGGTCCAGCCGGACGGGTCCGTCGGTGTGGATGAGGGCGTTCGTGACGAGTTCGGAGACCACCAGCAGCGCCGAGTCCATGGCCGCGTCGGTCACGCCCCAGGAGCGCAGGGTGCGCCTGCTGAAGCGGCGGGCGTGCCGGGCCGCCTCGGGGACCCGCCACACCGTCCAGCTCTCCCGCAGCGGGCGGACGGCCATGCCGTCGTAGCGCATCAGCAGCAGGGCCACGTCGTCGGCGCGGTGGGCGCTGCCGAGCAGCGTGTCGGCGACCAGGCCGAGGTGGGCCGGGTCGGTGCCGGCGAGGTCGCGGGCGAAGCGCGCCATGCCCTCGTCGATGTCGGCGTCGGGGGACTCGACCAGGCCGTCGGTGGTGAGCGCGAGCACGGTGCCGGGGCGCAGGCTGAGCTGGGTCATCGGGAACTCGGTCCGGCCGAGCACGCCGAGCGGCGGGCCGCCCTCGGTCTCGGCGATCCGTGTGGTGCCGTCCGGCTGGCGCAGCACCGGCGGCAGGTGTCCGGCGCGCACGCACCAGGCGGTGCCGTCCTCCATGTCGACGTCGACGTAGCAGCAGGTGGCGAAGAGGTCGCTCTCCATGTCCAGGAGCAGCCGGTTGGCGTGCGAGACGACCACGTCGGGGGTGTGCCCCTCGGCGGCGTAGGCGCGCAGCGCGGTGCGCATCTGGCCCATGAGGGCGGCGGCGCTCGCGTTGTGGCCCTGGACGTCGCCGATGACGAGGGCGACGTGGTTGTCGGTCAGCGGGATCACGTCGTACCAGTCACCGCCGACCTCCAGCCCGCCCTCGGTGGTGGGCAGGTAGCGGGCGACGGCCTCGGCGCCGGGCAGCCGCGGCAGCCGGCGCGGCAGCAGGGCGCGCTGGAGCATCCCGACGAGTTCGTGCTCGGCGTCGAAGGCGTGGGCGCGCATCAGGGCCTCGCCCGCGAGGCCGGCGGAGGCGGTGAGCAGGGCGCGCTCGTCGGGGCCGAAGTCGTGCGGGGCGTCCCAGCCGATCAGGCAGGCGCCGGCCATCCGGCCGCCGGCGGGCAGCGGGAGGACGGCGAGGCCGCCGGGACCGACCTCGGCGAGGGCGGGTTCCAGGGCGGCACGGGCGGGCCAGATCTGCGCGCGGCCCTCGCGCAGGGCGGCGGCGAGGGTGGGCATGGACCGCACCGGGGCGTCCGGCCACTCGCTGCGCCACTCGCTGCGCCACAGCTCCGGCCAGGACTCGGCCTCGGGCGGGTCGAGGACGGTGACGACCAGGCGGTCGTTCTCCAGTTCGGCCAGGGCGATCCGGTCGGCCTTGAGCGGCCCGCGCAGCGCGTGCACGACGGCCTGGCCGACGTCCTTGACCGTCCGGGCGGTGGCCAGGGCGGCTGCCAGCTGCTGCACACGGGTCACGTCGGTGACGTCCGAGCGGAGCGTGGAGGCGTCGGCGACGGTGCCGGCCAGCCGGGCCGGGTGCCCTTCGCCGCCGGGTACCAGCCGGCCGCGCAGCCGCAGCCACTTGGGCGGCCCTGAGGGCTGCAGGATCCGGAACTCCAGCTCGCGGTCGCCGATGGACATGTGGTCGGCCTCGACGACGGACATCAGGGCGGGCAGGTCCTCGGGGAGGGTGCGGCCCAGCAGTGTCTCGACCTTACCGTCGAACTCGTCGCGGCCCATCCGGAAGAGGTCGAGGATGCCGTCGCCGACCGCGATCCGGCCGGTGTCCATGGCGAGGCTGAAGGCGTTGGCGGGCAGTTCGCCGGCGTCCGCGGCCGGTGGCAGCGGGGCGGGCAGGGCGATCGCCTCGGCCACCAGGTCCAGGCAGGCGCGGTCCTCGGGGCCGAACCCGTCGTCGCGCTCGCTGACGGCGACGAGGAGCCCGGCGCCGCCGGGCAGCGGCAGGACGGCCAGCCAGAACTCCTGGGACGGCGTCCGCCGCGCCTCGGGGCAGTCGGCCAGCTCGTCGGGGCCGAGCCAGACGGAGCGCCCGGTGCCGTACGCCTCCGCCGCCGGGGACCGCCCGACCGCCGGGTAGGCGTCGCGCAGCCCGTACAGGGTGCGGGGCAGGCCCGCCGACTCGGCGAGGCGCAGCACGGTCCCGTCGTCGGCGGGTGTGTACACCCCGGCGAGGGCCGCGCCCGCGAAGACCAGCGCCTGTTCGAGCACGCGGCGGAGCCGATCGGGTGCGCCGGGATCGCCAGTGAGCGTTTCGAGGGCGATTTCGGCGCGATCCGTTCTCGTTCCGCGTATCGCAGCACCCTCACTGACCACGCCGCCATTACAGCGCTTATGAGGCGTCTGCGCAGCCCCTGTGACCGTTCCGTGGAGGTCGGGGGCCGGCGTGCTCGAAACCCACCGAACATGTCTTGACCCGTGCGTTCCGCACGGCGATCTCGTGACAGACGTGACTGTCCGCGACCGTGCGGTGCCTGGAAGTGTCGGGGCCGGCCCACGGAGGGGGAGGCGGATGGACGGACGGTACGAGGTCTACGCGCTGGCCGACCGGCACTTCTACGACACACCGGACCGGCTCGGGACCACCGGGCCGCGGACGGAACGCCTGTTCGCGGCGGCGCGTCGCGCGGTGCCCGAGGGCTGGCGCGCGGCGCGCTCCGGGGACTGGCTGACCATGACCCCGCTCGGCGCGGACGGCACGCAGCTGCCCTCGCCCGCCCAGGGCTGGAAGATCCACTCATCGGCCACCCGGGCGAACGCGGAGCGGATCGCGGCACTCGTGTGGGACTACTGCGTGCCGCGCCGCATCCCGTTCAAGTTCGTCCCGGGACCGCAGCTGCTGCACCTGCGCAACGCCAAGTACGCGGCCCGCGACACCAGCGGGAAGTTCGTCACCGTGTACCCGCCCGACGAGCACCGGCTGCAGGAGGTGCTGCGGGAACTGGGCGCGCTCCTGGAGGGATTCGAGGGGCCGTACATCCTGACCGACCTGCGCTGGAACGACGGGCCGCTGTACGTCCGCTACGGCGCGTTCGCGCGCACCTACGTCGTCGACGAGCGCGGTGCGCTGGTGACGGCGGTGCGGGACGGTGCCGGCAGGCCGGTGCCGGACCGGCGGACGCCGGCCTTCCAGGTGCCGGAGTGGGTGACGCTGCCGGAGTTCCTGCGGCCGCAGCTGGCGGCGCGGGAGGCCACGAGGGTGGGCGAGCTGCCGTACCGGATCGAGAAGGCGCTGCACTTCTCCAACGGCGGCGGGGTGTACGCCGGGACCGACACCCGGGACGGACGGCGGGTGGTGCTGAAGGAGGGGCGGCCGCACGCGGGGCTCGCGGCCGACGGCGCCGACGCCGTCGCCCGGCTGGGCCGGGAGAAGGCGGCCCTGGAGGCGGTGGCCGGCACCGGGGTGGTGCCCGAGGTCCGGGACTGGTTCACGCTGGGCGAGCACCGGTTCCTGGTGATGGACCTCCTGGCGGGCCGCCCGCTCAACGCCTTCTTCGCCGAACGGCATCCGCTGCTCACCGCGGACCCGGATCCCGCGGCGGTGCGTGACTACACGGCATGGGCGCTGCGCATCCACCGGAAGGTGACGGCGGCCGTGGCGGCGGTGCACGCGCGCGGGATCGTCTTCAACGACCTGCACGTCTTCAACATCATGGTCGGGCCCGACGAGGAGTCGGTGTTCCTCATCGACTTCGAGGCGGCCGCCCCGGTCGCGGAGAACGGCCGTCAGGTGGTCGCCCACCCCGGCTTCTTCGCCCCGCCGGACCGCAGGGGCGCAGAGGTGGACCGGTACGCCCTGGCCTGTCTGCGGCTCGCCCTGTTCCTGCCCGTGACCTCGCTGTTCGTCGTGGACCGCGGCAAGGCGGCCCATCTCGCGGACGTGATCGCCGGTCAGTTCCCGGACGTGCCGCGCGAGTTCCTGGACGAGGCGGTCGCGGAGATCACCCGGGGCGCTCCGGCCGCGCGTCCGGTCGTCCCGGCGGAGTGGCCGCACAGCCGGGACTCGATGGCCAAGGCGATCCTCGCCTCCGCGACCCCCGGGCGCGACGACCGGCTCTTCCCCGGCGACATCGCCCAGTTCGGGGACGGCGGCGGCCTCGGCCTCGCGCACGGCGCGGCCGGGGTGCTGTACGCCCTGGACTGGGCGGGCGCCGGACGGTACGAGGAGGGCGAACGCTGGCTGCTGGACCACACCGCGTCCCCGCCGCCCGGCACCCCGCTCGGCCTGTACGACGGTCTGGCGGGCGTCGCCCACGTCCTGGACCTGCTCGGCCACCGGCAGCGCGCCCTGGACCTGGTGGCCGGCGTCCTGCGGGAGAACTGGCGCAGCCTCTCCTCCGACCTGCACGGCGGCCTGGCCGGTCTGGGCCTGGTCCTGGACTCCCTCGCCGACGCGACCGGCGAGAGCGAGCTGCGCGCCCGCGCCGCCGAGGCCGCGGAGATCCTCCTGCGGCGGCTCGCCGAACCGCTCCCGGACACGCCCCGGCGGCGCGCCGGGCTGCTGCGGGGTGCGACCGGGCCCGCGCTGTTCCTGCTGCGGCGCCACGAACGGACCGGCGACGCCGGTCTGCTGGCGGCGGCCGGGCGGTCGCTGCGCCGGGACCTGGACCGCTGTGCGGTGCAGCAGGGCGGGGGCCTGGAGGTCGACGAGGGGTGGCGCACGCTGCCCTACCTCGGCGACGGCAGCGTGGGCATCGGCATGGTGCTCGACGACTGGCTCGCCCACGGGAGCGACGGGACCGGTGACTTCGAGCGCGCACAGGCCGCGATCCGCACCGCCGCCACCTCGCGTTTCTACGCCCAGCCGGGCCTCTTCCAGGGCCGCGCGGGCATGATCCTGCACCTCGCCCGCACCGGCGCCGACCCGGACAGGCTCGCTTCGCAGATCGACGGTCTGGGCTGGCTGGCGATGGCCTACCAGGGACAACTCGCCTTCCCCGGCCACCAGATGATGCGGCTCTCCATGGACCTGGCCACCGGAACCGCCGGGTGCCTGCTGGCGCTCACGGCCGCCCTCGACGGCGGCCGCGCCGCCCACCTGCCGTTCCTCCCGCCGCCACCGGCGGCCCCCAGAACACGGCTGCGCGCTTCGGCGCGGTCGTGACACAACCCCGTCCCCGACAACACCCGGGGGGCCGCTCGGTCCCCGGAAAGGACACGCTATGGCACTGCTCGACCTGCAGACGATGGAGTCCGAGGAAGGTCACGACGGCGGCGGCGCCAGCACGGTGAGCCTGCTGTCGTGCGTCTCGGCGGCGAGCGTCCTGCTCTGTCTCTGACCGGCACCACGAAACCGGCTCCGGGCGGCCCCCTCCTTCGGGAGGGGTCCCGTCCGGGGCCTTCGCCGATACGAGGGCTGCCGCGATGACCCGACCTCCGCACCCCGACCCGATGCGCACCGCCCTGCACCACGCCGGGGCGCGCTGCGCCGCCCTGTGCCTGGTGGGTGCGGCGGCCACGGCGACGGGGCTGCTGCTGCCCGCGGTGCTGGGCCACGCCCTGGACCTGCTGCTGGCGGGCGCCCCGGCGACCGCGTGGGAGGCCCGGGCCGCCGGCCTGGTGCTGCTGCCGGCCCTGCTGGACGGTTGCGCGAGCGTGCTCGCCGGGACCGTCGACGCGCGGGCCACGGCCGGGCTGCGCAAGCGGGTCACCGGGCACGTGCTGGCGCTGGGCCCGCGCGCGGCGGCCCGGTTCGGCGCCGGGGACCTGGTCGCCCGGCTGGTCGGGAACGCCGCGCAGGCCGGGACCGGGCCCGCGGCCCTCGCCGCGCTCCTCGCCGCAATCGCCGGTCCGGTCGGCGGGGTGGTCGCGCTCGGCCTCGTCGACCCGTGGCTCGCGGCCGTGTTCCTGGCCGGGGCACCCGTACTCGCCCTGCTGCTGCGGGCGTTCACCCGGGACACCTCGGCGTGCGTGGCCGAGTACCAGCGCGCGCAGGGAAGGATCGCGACGGCGCTTGCGGAGGCGGTCGGCGGCCACCGGACGATCGTGGCCGCCGGTCTCCAGGCCCGGGAGGCGGAGCGCGTGCTGCGCCCGCTGCCGGACCTCGCCCGCGCCGGGCACCGCATGTGGCGGGTGCAGGGCCGGGCCGCCGCCCAGGCGGTCACCGTGGGCCCGCTGCTCCAGCTCGCGGTCGTGGCGGTGGCCGGCCTGCTGCTCGCCCGGCACCGGATCTCGGTCGGCGAGGTGCTCGCCGCCTCCCGCTACGCGGTCCTCGCGACGGGCGTCGGCGTGCTGGTCGGACAGCTCACCACCGTCGCGCGGGCGCGCTCGTCCGCGAGCCGCCTCGGCGAGGTGCTGGCCCTTCCCGCGCCGGCCCACGGCACGCGGCCGCTCCCCCCGGGCCCCGGCCACCTGGAACTGCGCGCGGTCACCGCCCGCCGCGGTGGCCGCACGGTACTGGACGGCGTCGACCTGGCCGTGCCCGGCGGCACCGCCCTCGCGGTCGTCGGCCGGTCGGGCACCGGCAAGTCCCTGCTGGCCGAACTCGCGGGCCGGCTGGCCGATCCGGACGCCGGGGAGGTCCTGCTGGACGGCGTCCCGCTGCCCGCGCTCCGCCACGACGCGCTGCGCCGGGCCGTCACCTGTGCCTTCGCCCGCCCGGCCCTGCTCGGCGGGACCGTCGCGGACTCCATCGCCCTCGGCCTCACCTCCCCCTCCCCCGCCGAGATCCGCTCCGCCGCCGCCAAGGCCCAGGCGGACACGTACATCAGCCGCCTGCCCGACGGCTGCGCGACCCGGCTCACCGACGCCCCCCGCTCCGGCGGCGAGTCCCAGCGCCTCGGTCTGGCCCGCGCGTTCGCGCACCCCGGCCGGCTGCTGATCCTCGACGACGCCCTCTCCAGCCTGGACACCGTCACCGAACACCGCGTCGCCGCGGCCCTGCTGGCGCCGGGCCCGGGACCGACCCGGCTGATCGTCGCGCACCGCCCGTCGACCGCGGCCCGCGCGGACGCGGTGGCCTGGCTGGACGGTGGCCGGGTGCGGGCGGTGGGGACCCATGCGGAGCTGTGGCGGGACCCGGAGTACCGGGCGGTGTTCGGGGCGCGCCCGGAAAAGGGTGCGGCCCGGTGAGCGCCCCGCTGCTCCGGGTGGGCCGGGCCGTGCCGGTGCGCCTGGTGTACTGGTCGCTGCTGGAGGCCGGGCAGACCTTTCTGCTCGGCTACGCCCTGGCCCGCGCGCTCGACGCCGGGTTCCTGGCCGGGGACGCGCGGACCGGGCTGTGGTGGCTCGCCGCGGCCGCGGGCGCGGTGGGGGCGGGGGCGTACGGGACCCGGCGGGTGTACGGGGTGGTCGCCGACCTCGTGGAGCCGGTGCGGGACCGGCTGGTGGCGGGGGTGGTCGCGCGCGGGGTGCGGGAGGCCGACCCGGGGGCGTTGTCCGGGCTGACCCAGCAGGCGGAGATCGCCCGGGACACCCTCGCGGGGCTGGTGCTGGTGTCCCGGTCGTTCGTGTTCACGGCCGCCGGCGCGCTGACCGGGCTGTGCGCCCTCGCACCGCCCCTGCTGCTCGTGGTGCTGCCCCCGCTGCTGGCCGGGCTGGCCCTGTTCGCGGCGACGCTGCGCCCGCTGGCCCGCCGGCAGGAGGCCTTCCTGGCCGCCGACGAGGCGCTCGCGGCGGAACTGGGCGAGGTGTGCCCGGGGTTGCGGGACGTCACCGCGGCGGGGGCCGAGGAGCAGGTCGCCGCGCAGGCCGGGGAGCGGGTGGACGCCGAGTTCCGGGCCGCCCGGGCGCTGGCCCGCTGGAGCGTCGTACGGGTGGCGGCGCTCGCGGTCGGCGGCCAGCTGCCGCCGGTGCTGCTGCTCGCCGCCGCGCCCTGGCTGCTCGCCCACGGTGTGACCGCGGGCGCCCTGGTCGGCGCGCTCGCCTACGTCACGCAGTCCCTGCTGCCCGCCCTGCAGAACCTGGTGCACGGTCTGGGCACCGGCGGGGCACGCCTCACGGTAGTCCTGCGCAGGCTCCGCCCGCCCCCGGATCCCGGCCCGCCCCCGGCACCGGCCGCGGAGGCGACCGCGGACGCGACTGCGCAGGCGACCGCGGACTCCCCGGCTCTCTCCTTCTCCGCCGTCACCTTCGCCTACGGCCCGGCGAGCTCCCCCGTCCTGGACGGACTCGACCTCGTCGTGCCGTGCGGCGGTCACCTCGCCGTCGTGGGCCCGAGCGGGATCGGCAAGTCGACGCTGACCGCGGTGGCCGCCGGGCTGCTGAGCCCGGCGCACGGCGTGGTCCGGGTGTGCGGCCGTCCCGTGCCGGGGGCGCGGGCGGCCGCGCTGCGGGTGCTGATCCCGCAGGAGGCGTACGTCTGCACGGGCACCCTCGCCGAGAACCTGGGGCTGCTGCGCCCGGACCCCGTGCCGGGTCCCGAGCTGCTGGCCGCGGCCGAGGCGGTCGGGCTCACGCCGCTCCTCGACCGGCTGGGCGGTCCGCACGCCCCGGTGCGGCCGGCGGCGCTGTCGGCGGGTGAGCGGCAGCTGATCGCGCTCACCCGGGCCTACCTCTCCCCCGCCCCGCTCGCCCTTCTCGACGAGGCGACCTGCCATCTCGACGCGGAGGCCGAGGCCCGCGCCGAGCGGGCGTTCGCCGCCCGGCCCGGCGGCACGCTGGTGGTCGTCGCGCACCGGATCGGCTCGGCCCGCCGCGCCCGGCGGATCCTGGTGATGGACGGCCCCCGCACGGCCTACGGCAGCCACGAGGAGTTGCTGCGCGGCTGCGCCCTCTACCGGGAGCTGACGGCGCCCGGCGAGGCCGTCGGGTCACAGCCACCCCTCGCCCTGTGAGATCCGGATCGCGTCGACGCGGTTGCGGGCCCCGGTCTTGCGGGTGATCGCCGCCATGTAGTTGCGCACGGTCCCGTGCGACAGGTGCAGACTGCCGGCGATCTCCGCGATGGACGCCCCGCCGGCCGCCAGCTCCAGCACGCTCAGCTCCC
Organism: Streptomyces sp. NPDC090499; assembly: GCF_044769305.1. Classification (NCBI taxonomy): domain Bacteria; kingdom Bacillati; phylum Actinomycetota; class Actinomycetes; order Kitasatosporales; family Streptomycetaceae; genus Streptomyces; species Streptomyces sp. NPDC090499. The sequence continues at coordinate 202,571 of NZ_JBIVXP010000008.1, read as the reverse complement.
GTCGGGTGAGCGGGATCTCGGCCGCCCTGAGGAAACCGAAGCCCAGCGAGTCGTCGACGAAACGTTCCCCCTCGGCGGCGCGCCGGATCGCCTGCACCAGCCGTTCCGGTGCGCCCGCCTTGTCGACGTAGCCGAGCGCCCCCGCCTCCGCCGCCCGCTTGAGCAGCCCCGGCCTGTTCGCACCGGCAAGCACGACGAGCCGCGGCGCGGGCGCACCGGGCTCCGCCGGGCGCAGGTCGGCCAGCGGCGGCACGCCGTGGGTGCCGGAGCTGTCGAGGTCCGCCGCGCACACGTCGGGCCGCAGCTCCCGGACCCGCCCGCGTGCGCGGTGCCACGGCGTGTCGTCCACGCTCAGCCCCGGTTCCCGGCGTAACCACTCCGCCAGGACCGATCTCACGAGACACACGTCGTGCACCAGAAGTACCCGGATCACCGCCGCCCCCTCAGCCAGACATACGTCGGTTCTTCCGTTCAAGGTGTGGAACGCGTGCCCCATTGTTGGCGCCGTCCACCATGCGTGGGCGCGAAGATCCGGCCATCAGGGTGCGCGGGGGCGCACGCCCGGCGCTCGTACCCCGGCCCGCGCTTCTGCTGCGGGGGAATGTGCCGGGGCGAACGGGGTACCCCGGCCGGTCCGCTGCGGGGGCCCACGCGGCTCTCGCCGTGCGCCGGTCGCCGCCACGAGGGAGCCTTGATCCCGAGGAGCGACGCGCGACCGGACGAGGAGGTGGTCGGGCGTGTCCGACGGGATGGGGGCGCCTCCGGCCGGAGCGGAGCCGGCTGCCGAGGTGCCGGCGACCGACGGCAGCCGCTCCGGCAAGCCGCTGTTGTCACTGGCGCTGGCCTCCATGATGGAGGAGGTCCAGGCGCACTCCGGTGCGGTCTACCTGCTCGCGGCCGACGAACCGGTCCTGGAGATGTCGGTGACGGCGGGGCTGCCCCGGGCCTTCGCGGCGCCCTGGGAGCGGGTCGGGCTGAGCGCGCCGATCCCGGTCGCGGACGCGGCCCGCGAACGGCGGCTGGTGTGGGTGGGCGGCGAGGAGGACATGGCCCGCAGGTACCCGCGCATCGCGGTGGTCCTCCCGTACGCGTTCGCGCTGGCCGCACTCCCGCTGGCGACGCCGGACACGCTGTACGGGGCGGTGTACGTGACCTGGCCCGGTGCCCATCCCACGGTGCTGTCCGACCGGGAGCGGGAGTCGCTGACCGCGGCCTGCGACCGGCTGGCGGTGCGGCTGGAGCGGGTCGCCCGGGAGCACCGTCCGCTGCGCACCGAGCCGGATCTGCTGGCGGCGCCCCCGTCGGGGGTGGCGGGCACGTTCGGCACGGTGGAGGCGGCGCGGATGGTGGGGCGGCTGCCGTACGGTCTCGCCTCGCTCGATCTGCACGGCCGGGTCGCCTTCGCCAACGGTGCGGCGGCCGAACTCCTCGGCATGCACATCGACGACCTGCTGGGCACCCAGCCGTGGGTGTCGGTGCCGTGGCTGAACGACCCGATGTACGAGGACCGCTACCGGGCGGCGCTGCTCAGCCAGCATGTGACGTCGTTCGTGGCGCTGCGACCACCGGGCGACTGGCTGTCGTTCCGGATGTATCCGAGCACGACCGGGCTGACCACCCGGATCAGCCGGGCGCGGGCGGTCGCCGAGATGGTGGGGGCGACGCCGCGCGCGGACTCGGCGCCGGCGCACCGGCTGGTCACCATCTCGCAGGTGCTGAGCCTGGCCGGGGCGCTGACCGAGGCCGTCGGGGTGCAGGACGTGGTGCAGCTGGTGGCGGACGAGGTCGCCCCGTCCGTCGGCAGCCAGGCCGTGGTGGTGCTCGGCTCGCGGGGCGGGCGGCTGCACGTGCTGGGGCACCGCGGGTACGAGGAGCCGCGGACCGTGGAGCGCTTCGACGGCCTCCCGCTGGCCGAGCGCACGCCCGGCACCCATGTCCTGAACACCGGCGTACCGGCGTTCTTCGAGTCTGGGCAGCAGCTGGAGCGGCTGTACCCGGACCGGCACGAGACCCCGGACGGGTTCGCCGCCTGGGCGTACCTGCCGCTGATCGCGTCCGGCCGCCCGGTGGGCACCTGTGTCCTCGCCTACGCCGAGCCGCACGCATTTCCCGCCGACGAGCGTGCCGTCCTCACCAGCCTGGGCGGGTTGATCGCGCAGGCGCTGGAGCGGGCCCTGCTCTACGACGCGAAGAACCAGCTGGCGCACGGTCTGCAGGCGGCCCTGCTGCCCCGCTCGCTGGCCCCGCCGGCCGGTATCGAGGCGGCGGCCCGCTATCTGCCGGCCATGCACGGCATGGAGATCGGCGGCGACTTCTACGACCTGGTGCCCACCCGGCCGCTGGCCGCGGCGGTGATCGGGGACGTGCAGGGGCACAACGTGACGGCGGCCGGGCTGATGGGGCAGATCCGTACCGGCGTACGGGCCTTCACGAGCGTCGGGCAGGCGCCGGAGGAGGTGATGTGCAGCACCAACCGGCTGCTGATCGACTCCGGTGCCGAACTGTTCGCGAGCTGTCTCTACCTGCGGCTGGACCCGGAGCGCGGGCGCGCGGTGATGGCGCGGGCGGGGCATCCGCCGCCGCTGCTGAGACGTCCGGACGGGCGGGTCCGGGTCCTGGACCTGGCCGGGGGCCCGTTGCTGGGCATCGACTCGGAGGCGACGTACCCGACCACCGAGGTGTCGCTCGCGCCGGGCTCGGTGCTCGCCCTGTACACCGACGGGCTGGTGGAATCCCCCGGCGTGGACATCGAGGACGCCCTGGTCGGTCTCGGGGAACTGCTCTCGGAGAACGGCGACCAGCCCCTGGACCGGCTCGCCGACACGCTCGTGCGGCACAGTGCGGCGGCGCAGGAGCGGGTCGACGATGTCGCGGTGCTGTTGCTGCGGGCCGAGGCCGACAACTGACCTGTGCCGACGGTGTCCGGTCCGGCCCTCCCGCCGGAGGGCCGGACCGGACACCGTCGGCGGGGCAGCGCCGGCAGGCCGAGCGAGGGTCGGTCAGTGGGAGGACGAGGTGTTGTCCGCGCCGGTCCCGGACTGGTCGCCGGTGCCCGTCTCGTCGCCCGTGCCGGACTGGTCGCCGGTACCGGTCGCGTCCCCGGTGCCGCTCTGGTCGCCTGCGGTGGCGGACGGGTCGGCGGTGCCGCCGATCTGGTCGCCGCCGGCCTGGTCGCCCGCGCCGGCCTGGTCGCCGGCGCCGTTCTCGTCGCCCGCGGTGGCGGACGGGTCGGCCGTCGCGCTGCCGTCACCGGCACCCGCGCCCGCGCCCGCGTCGCCGAGGGTCGCGCCGGTCGCCTGGAGGGCGGCGGTCACCGGCTGGAAGAAGGTCTCGCCGCCGGAGGTGCAGTCACCGCTGCCGCCGGAGGTCATGCCGACCGCGCCGCCGTCCTGCGTGAACAGCGAGCCGCCGCTGTCGCCGGCCTCGGCGCAGACGTTGGTCTGGATGAGACCGGTGACGGTGTCGACTCCGTTGGGGTCGGTCTCGCTCTGGAAGTTGACGGTGGCGTCGAGGCCGGTGACCTGGCCGTCGTGCAGCCCGGTGGTGGAGCCCATCCGGAACACGGTCTCGCCGACGGTGGCGTCGACGGCCTGGTTGATGGCGACGGTCTGGCCGTTGCCTATGTTGACCTCGCTCGGCGCCTGGGTGGTGGCGTCGTTGTACTTGACGAGCGAGAAGTCACCGTTGCCGGGGAACTGCGCCTGGTCCACGGTGGCGATGGGCTGGCCGGTCTCGGAGTCGGACCAGTCCTTGGCCGCGACCCCGCAGTGCCCGGCCGTCAGGAAGGCGGGGCTGCCGTCCGAGGCGGTGACGTTGAAGCCGAGGGAGCAGCGGACGGTGCCGTCCTGCACCTGGGAGAAGATCGCGTCGCCGCCGGAGACGAGGGTCTTGAAGGTGCCCGACGACTTCTTGAGGGTCGCCATGTTCGAGCCGAGGCTCTGCACCGTCGACTGCAGCGTGTCCCACTTGGTGCCGGTGACGGTGGAGTCGGCGGTGACCACGACCTTGTTGGTCTTCGGGTCGACGGCCCAGGCGGTGCCGGGGATGGTCGCCTTGGTCTTCAGGGTCTGGGCGACGGCGGCCAGTTCGGAGTTGCTGTTCTGCACCTGGCGGACGACCGCGCCGGCCTTCTCGGCCTGCACGACGATGTTGTTGTCGCCGCTGATGACGTTGACGACGAGCTGCTGCTTGCCGCTGTCGTAGTAGGACCCGGCGAACGCCTGGCCGAGCAGGTCCTGGAGCTGCGAGGCAAGGTCCGAGGCGTCGGTGGCCTTCAGGGTCTTGGGGGCAGCGGTGGTGGCGCCGGAGGCGTTGTCCTGGGACGCGTTGGCCATCGGCAGCAGGAAGGCCGCAGCACCGAGTGCCGCGACACCGCCCACCGCGACCGCGGCCTTGCGCTTCGGAATTCGCTTGTGACTCAAACTTCTCGACCTCCAAGGGACGGAGTGTCTGCCGTTGCGGGGCAGTCGTTCGTGAGCGGCGCCTGGATGGCCATAGGTACGGGCGGGTCACGTGGTGCGTTCAATTCCGTTTGCCAACTTCCTTGACCCGGTGCTGAATCGGCCATGGCGCGCCCGTGGGGGGACAGATCCGCGTGCCGGGCCGCCGGGCCGGGAACAATCCCCCATATGACGATGACCACCGCCGAAGCCGACAAGATCCTCTCCGCCAACTTCGCCCCCTGGGTGCTCGATCTCGGGCTGGCCGTCGAGGCGCTGGGCGACGACCGGGCGGTACTGCGTCTGCCCTGGTCGGACCGGCTGTCCCGGGAGGGCGGCGGGCTGTCGGGGCAGGCGCTGATGGCGGCGGCCGACACGGCGACGGTGATCGCGGTCTCGGCGGCCCGGGGCGGCTTCGTGCCGATGACGACGGTGCAGCAGTCGACCTCGTTCCAGCGCGCGGTGACCGGTTCGGATGTCCTGATCGAAGCGGTGCTGACCAAGCTGGGCCGCCGGATGGCGTTCGCCGAGATCACGATGAGCGATCAGCGGTCGGGTGCGCTCGCGGCACGGGCGAGCACGGTGTACGCACTCCTGGGCTGACACCGCGCACCGCAGGCCGCACAGAAGGAAACGGTCAGCGACCGTCCCTTCACGGTCCGTTGCGATCACGGACCGGAATCATTGCTTCAGGGAATCTGCACATCCAATACCCAAGCGGGTCACGGGAAGCGGCGGATCTGCACAACCGCGCGCCCCTCGCCGTGCCCTTGGCCCGGAGTGCCGGATTCGCCGCCGGGTGGGCAAGCCGTGCGGCCGGGGCGAAGTCGTGCGCCTTGTGAAGGAGTCGCCGACAAGCGGTGCGCGCGCCTGCACGGTTGCGCCCTTTTGGGACTCAAGTGCCCAGGTGAGACGCATGGTTGATTGGAAGCGCGGACCGTGGGCGTGCTTTGATCCATCGCACCGCGGGGGCCGCGAAGGGCTTCCGGAAACGGGCGCCCGGCGCTCGCGGTCGCGGCCGTCCGTTCGTCCCCCCAAGGGCCGTGTTCGTCCCTGAAGGGCGTCGGGGGGCCGCTCTCCCCCTTGTGAATACCCATATGAAGGGAAGTTCCATCATGAACTCCACCCCCCAGGTTGAGACCGTCGAGATCTCCGACGCCGAGCTCGACAACGTCTCCGGCGGCCTGTCCCTGAACGCCGTCGGCACCGTCACCGGCCTGGTGGACAGCGTTGCCCCGGTTTCCGGCCTGGTCAACACGGTCGTCGGCACCGTCGAGGGTGTCACCGGCCTGAACACCCAGCCGGTCACCAACCTGGTCGCCGGTCTCTGATCGCACCTCGTTACCGCTGAGTCCCGGAGCCGGTTCCCGGCTCCGGGGCTCTCGGGCGTTCTGAAACACCCGTGTCTCTCCCCTAGGTGAGGGAAGTTCCGTGCAGTTCCGCCAACAGGCCCTCGCCAAGCTCCAGTCACCGGAGGAGCTGGATCTCCCGGTGCGGTTCGCCCGTCCGCAGGGCTGGCTCGCGCTGTCCGTCTCGGTCGTCGTGATGGCGGCGGCGTCGGTGTGGGCGGTGACCGGTTCGGTCGCCTCCACGGTGAGCGCGCAGGCCATCCTCACCCACGGGCAGGGCAGCTACATCCTGCAGAGCCCGGTCGCCGGGCAGGTCACCGCCGTCCTCGCCGAACAGGGTGAGCGGCTGCCGGCGAACTCCCCCGTCCTGAAGGTGCACACGAGCCAGGGCGACTCGGTCGTCCGCACGGTCGCCGCGGGCCGGATCAGCGCGCTCGCCGCGACCATCGGGCAGATCATCCAGACCGGTACGAACGTCGCCGCCGTGGAGAAGGTCGCCCACACCTCGGACCCGCTGTACGCCACGGTGTACGTCCCCGCCGAGAACGCCTCGTCGATCCCCGCGAACGCCCCGGTCGACCTGACCGTGTCGTCGGTGTCGACGCAGGAGTACGGCGTGCTGCGCGGCCACGTGAAGTCGGTGGACCGCGCCGCCCAGTCGGCGCAGTCGATCGCGGCGTTCCTCGGCGACAGCCAGCTCGGCGACCAGTTCACGAAGAAGGGCCGCCCGGTGGCCGTACTGGTCCGGCTGGATCCGTCGCGGAAGACGAAGAGCGGCTACAAGTGGTCCTCGGCGGACGGGCCGCCGTTCCGGCTCGACTCCATGACCCTGGCCTCGGGCTCGATCCGGCTGGCCGACCAGCGCCCCGTCGATTGGCTGCTCCCGTGACCACCGCCCAGGAGACCCGCGGCCGCCGACGCGCCGCGCCGCCCAAACGACCGGTCCCCAAGGGCCGCGGCCGGACGGTCCGTACCCCCACCGTCCTCCAGATGGAGGCCGTCGAGTGCGGAGCCGCCTCCCTCTCCATGGTCCTCGGCCACTACGGCCGCCATGTCCCGCTGGAGGAGCTGCGCATCGCCTGCGGTGTCTCCCGCGACGGCTCCCGTGCCAGCAACCTTCTGAAGGCGGCGCGCAGTTACGGCCTGACCGCCAAGGGCATGCAGATGGACCTGGCCGCCCTCGCCGACGTGCAGGGGCCGGCGATCCTGTTCTGGGAGTTCAACCACTACGTCGTCTACGACGGCATGGGCCGCCGCTTCGGCCGCCGGGGCGTCTACATCAACGACCCCGCCAAGGGCCGCCGGTTCGTGCCGATGGAGGAGTTCGACGGCAGCTTCACCGGCGTCGTACTGGTCCTGGAGCCGGGCGACGGCTTCGAGCGGGGCGGCCGGCGCCCCGGCGTCCTCGGTGCCATGCCGGCCCGGCTGCGCGGCACCGCGGGCACCATGCCCGCCGCCGTCCTGGCCAGCCTGCTGCTGGTGGTCGTGGGCGCGGCGGTACCCGCGCTCAGCCGCCAGTACATCGACCTGTTCCTCATCGGCGGCCAGACCTCGCTGCTCACCGTGCTGTTCGCCGCGATGGGCACCTGCGTCCTGCTCACCCTGGTGCTGACCTGGCTGCAGCAGGCGAACCTGCTGCATGGCCGGATCGTCTCCTCCACCCTGACCAGCGCCCGCTTCCTGCGCCACCTGCTGCGCCTGCCGGTGACCTTCTTCGCCCAGCGCAGCCCGGCCGACCTGGTGCAGCGCCTGCAGTCCAACGACCAGGTCGCCGAGACCCTGGCCCGCGACCTCGCGGCGGCCGGCGTGGACGCCGTGGTCGTGGTCCTGTACGCGGTGCTCCTCTACACCTACGACGTCCAGCTCACCTTCCTGGGCATCGGCGTGGCGCTGCTGAACATCGTGGCGATGCGGCTCGTCGTACGGCTGCGCGCGACCCGGACCGCGAAGCTGCGCGCGGACACCGCGCGGCTCACCAACACCTCCTACACCGGCCTCCAGCTGATCGAGACGATGAAGGCGACCGGCGGCGAGGACGGCTACTTCCGCCGGTGGGCGGGGCAGCACGCGAGCACCCTGGAGGAGCAGCAGCGGCTCGGGGTGCCGAGTGCCTGGCTCGGCGTGGTGGCCCCGACGCTGGCCACCGTCAACAGCGCGCTCATCCTGTGGATCGGCGGCATGCGGGCGGTAGAAGGGGGTATCTCGGTGGGCCTCCTGGTCGCCTTCCAGTCCCTGGTCACCCGCTTCACCGCGCCGCTGACCCGGCTCAACGGCGTCGCGGGCCGCATCCAGGACTTCGCGGCCGACGTGGCCCGTCTCAAGGACGTGGAGAACTTCGAGGCGGACCCGATCTACGCCCGCCCCGGCACCGGCGACTCCACCCGGCGGCTGCAGGGCCATGTGGAGCTGCAGAACATCAGCTTCGGCTACAGCCCGCTGGACAAGCCCCTGCTCACCGGCTTCGACCTGACCGTCGGCCCCGGCCGCCAGGTGGCCCTGGTGGGCGGCTCGGGCAGCGGCAAGTCCACCGTCTCCCGGCTGATCTCGGGCCTGTACGCCCCCTGGGAGGGCGTGATCCGCATCGACGGGCAGCGCCTGGAGGACATCCCGCGCGGCGCGCTGGCCGCCTCCGTCTCCTTCGTCGACCAGGACGTCTTCCTCTTCGAGGGCTCGGTGCGCGACAACGTGGCGCTGTGGGACCCGTCGATCCCGGACGAGGCCGTGGTGGAGGCGCTGCGCGACGCGGCCCTGTACGACGTGGTGGCGCGCCGGCCCGGCGGGATCCACAGCAGGGTCGAGCAGGACGGCCGCAACTTCTCCGGCGGCCAGCGGCAGCGCCTTGAAATCGCGCGGGCGCTGGTGCGCCGGCCGAGCATCCTCGTCCTCGACGAGGTGACCAGCGCCCTGGACGCCGAGACCGAGCTGACCGTCATGGACAACCTGCGGCGCCGCGGCTGCGCCTGTGTCGTGATCGCGCACCGGCTGAGCACGGTCCGTGACAGCGACGAGATCGTCGTGCTCCAGCACGGCACGGTCGTGGAACGCGGGCGGCACGACGAGCTGGTGGCACACGGCGGGGCGTACGCCGCGCTGGTCAGGGAGCGATGAGATGACGACCGTGGACCAAGGCGACCTCGTACTCGGCGCGTTCGGCTCGCTGGGCAACCGGATCGACTGCACCGGCTTCACCCGCCTCGACCTCGAAGGCCCGCAGGTGCTGTGGCTGGTGGCGGCCGGCGCCCTCGACCTGTTCGCGGTGGACGCCGAACAGCAGGGCCACTGGCACCATCTGGGCCGTCTGGAAGCCGGCTCCCTCCTGCTCGGCCCGGTCGCGGGACCGCAGCACACCCTGGTGGCCCGCCCGCTCCGCGACTGCGTGGTCCACCGGATCGGCCTGCGCGAGCTGTACCAGCCCGCCCACACCCAGACCTGGTCCTACGACGAGTACGGCAACCCCCAGTACGTACCGCCGACCACGAGCCCGCTGGAGTACGCGCTCGCGCTCGGCGTCGGCCGCGGCCTGTCCATTCTCTTCCAGGCCCCGATGACCGACGGCGAGCGGGCCGCGACCCCCACCGACGACGACGTCTTCTGGATGCAGGTGCCGCCCGGCAGCGTGCAGTACGGCTCGCTGTACGGCACGGAGGCGGCCGCCGACCTGCTGATGGACCCCGCGCTGTGGCAGAGCATGGTCGACCAGCAGTACCGGCTGCTCACCACCCTCGACCGGTGGATCGAGCAGCTGGAGCGCACCCACGAGACGCGTACGGCGGCCGGTATCAGAGCCGGTGAGGCGGTCCGGGCGCAGGCCGACCGCACGCTCCTCGCCTCCATCGGCAAGGCGGACAGGCGCACCACGGCCGCCGACGCCGACGCCTCCTACGCGGCCTGCAGGCTGGTCGCCGAAGCCGCGGGCATCACCCTCGCCGAGCCCGCGCAGAGCGGTACGGAGAGCGACCGCATCGACCCGGTCGAGCGGGTGGCCCTCGCTTCCCGGGTCCGCACCCGGGCGGTACGGCTCGACGGCCGCTGGTGGCACGACAACGTCGGCCCGCTGGTCGGGCATCGCGCCCTGTCCGGCGCTCCCGTGGCGCTGCTGTGGCGGCGGGGCGGCTACGTGGCCGTGCATCCGGCGACCGGCCGCGAGACCCCCATCGAGAAGGCGAACGCACCGGAGTTCGAGCCGCGCGCGGTGATGTTCTACCGGCCGCTGCCCGACAAGGCGCTCAGCCCGCTCGGCCTGCTCCGGTTCAGCCTGCGCGGCACCCGCGGCGACCTCGGCAGTCTGCTGCTCGCCGGGCTGGTCACGGTGGCGATCGGCGCCCTCGTGCCGATCGCCACCGGCAAGGTGCTCGGCGACTACGTGCCCAAGGCCCAGACGGACCTGATCGTCCAGGTCTGCCTGGCGGTGATCGTCAGCGCTGTCGTGTCGGCCGCGTTCACGCTCCTGGAGAACATGACCATCCTCCGTCTGGAGGGCCGGATCGAGGCGACCCTGCAACCGGCCGTCTGGGACCGGCTGCTGAGGCTGCCGACGAAGTTCTTCACCCAGCGCTCGACCGGTGAGCTGGCCAGCGCCGCGATGGGCGTGAGCGCGATGCGCCGGCTGCTGGCGGGGGTCGGTCCGGTGGTCGCCCAGTCGGTGACCGTCGGGGCGATGAACCTGGGCCTGCTGTTCTGGTACAGCGTGCCGATGGCGCTGGCCGCCCTGGGCATGCTCGTGGTCATCGCCGCGCTGTTCCTGGGGCTCGGGCTGTGGCAGGTGCGCTGGCAGCGCCGGCTCGTGGTGCTCGGCAACAAGCTGAACAACCAGGCCTTCCAGACCCTGCGGGGGCTGCCGAAGCTGCGGGTGGCGGCGGCCGAGAACTACGCGTACGCGGCCTGGGCGGGCGAGTTCGCGCGCAGCCGGGAGCTCCAGCAGAAGGTGGGCCGGATCAAGAACCTCACCACGGTGCTGGGCTCGGTCTACCTCCCGGTCTGCACGCTGCTGATGTTCATGCTGCTCGCCGGCCCGGCGCGGGGCGCCATGGACGCGGCGGCCTTCCTCACCTTCAACACGTCGGTGACGATGCTGCTCACCTCGGTCACCTCACTGACCGGTTCCTTCGTGTCGGCGGTGGCCGCGCTCCCCCTCTTCGAGGAGATCAAGCCGGTCCTGGAGGCCGCCCCCGAGGTCCGCACCGCCAGCACCCGCCCCGGCCCGCTGTCCGGCGCCGTCGAGGCCCGCCGCCTGTCCTTCCGGTACTCGGACGACGGTCCGCTGGTCCTGGACGACGTCTCCTTCGCCGTCCGTCCGGGCGAGTTCGTGGCGGTCGTCGGCCCCAGCGGCTGTGGCAAGTCGACCCTGCTGCGGCTGCTGATCGGCTTCGACAGACCGGTCTCGGGAAGCGTGCTGTACGACGGCCAGGACCTGGGCGCCCTCGACCAGTCGGCGGTCCGCCGCCAGTGCGGGGTGGTGCTCCAGCACGCGCAGCCGTTCACCGGATCGATCCTGGACGTCATCTGCGGCACCGAGCCGTACACCCCCGAGGAGGCGATGGCGGCGGCCGAGATGGCGGGGCTCGCGGAGGACATCAAGCGGATGCCGATGGGGCTGCACACGATCGTCGCCGGGAGCGGTGCGATCTCCGGCGGCCAGCGGCAGCGGCTGATGATCGCCCAGGCGCTGATCCGGCGCCCACGCATCCTGTTCTTCGACGAGGCGACGAGTGCGCTCGACAACGACACGCAGCGCACGGTCATCGAGAGCACCCGCAAGCTGAACGCCACCCGGATCGTGATCGCCCACCGGCTGTCCACGGTCCTGGACGCCGACCGCGTGATCGTGATGGAGGACGGCAAGGTCGCCCAGCAGGGCCCGCCGGCCGAGTTGCTCGCCGACACCGGCGGCCGGCTGCACGAGCTGGTGCGGCGGCAGCTGGCGTGACCGGTCAGGCGTCGATGCCCGGAACGGGGGCGCCTGAGGGCAGGCCGGCGTCGCGATAGCCCTGGTAGTACTCCTTCCAGGGCGCGGTGACGCCGGCGTGCGGACCCTGGAAGTGCTCGCCGCGGGCCTTGGCGTCGAGGGCGGCGAGGCAGACCTCCCAGCCGGCGCTGTTGCGGGCGGCGGTGTTCTCCTCGGCCAGGACGTGCGTGAGGGTGAAGCGGGTGCCGTCGGGCCCGGCGTCCTCCAGGTCGAAGCGGATCTCGTCTCCGCCCCAGTCGAAGGTCAGGTTCCGGGGCGGGTCGACGGCGAGCACCGTGCCGTGCGACTCGGGCATGTTCGGGTCGCCGGTGAACTTGACGGCGCCGCCGGGGCGCAGGTCGAACTCGGCGCGGGACGGGAACCATCCGGCGAGTTCGTCGGGATCGGTCACGAAGTGCCAGACGCGGTCGACGGGGTGGCCGTACAGGCGGCTGAACCGGACGGCGGGCCGGCCGTCGTCGAGGGTGACGTAGGTGCCGGTGAGTTCGGCGGGCATGGGGATCAGTCCTTCGAGGTGGGGGCTTCCGGGTGGTCCGCCGTCTCGTCCAGGCGGCGGCCCAGGGCGTCCAGACTGCTGTTCCACAGCCGGCGATACGGGGCCAGCCAGGCGTCGAGTTCGGCGATGGGTGTCGGGTCCAGGGCGTAGACGCGGCGCTGCGCGTCCTGCCGCACCCGGACCAGGCCCGCCTCCCTCAGCACCTTGAGGTGCTTGGACGTGCTCGGCTGGCTGAGGCCGCAGGCGTCCACGATCTCGCCGACGGGGCGTGGACGGGTGAGGAGGAGGCCGACTATGGCGCGTCGGTGGGGGTCGGCCAGGGCGGTCCAGAGGGTGTCGGCGGACATGGCTTCAATATGCCCAGGCAGTTATATTCCTGTCAAGGAATATCCGACACCCTGAACGCATCGAGGCCCCGGGCGGTCCACCGCAGCCGTTCCGTCGACCATGATCGACCCGCACCCCCAGCGAAACGTTGCCGTTTCGCTGAAAGTGGTCTAGGCTCGATGTGTACGAAACCGTTTCGTTCGCGGTGCTGTAGACGCCGTGCCAACGAAACGGCTTTTTGGTAAATCCCGAACGACTTCCCTGGAGTGGTTCTCGCATGTCTGAGAAGACTTTGGCCGACGACGTCCGCGTCGGTACCGAGGAGGCCCCACCGGTCGCCTCCTCCAAGCGGTGGTGGATCCTCGCGGTCATCGCCATCGCCCAGCTGATGGTGGTGCTCGACGCCACCATCGTGAACATCGCCCTCCCGTCCGCCCAGGCCGACCTCGGGTTCTCCGACGGCAACCGGCAGTGGATCGTCACCGCGTACGCCCTCAGCTTCGCGTCCCTGCTGCTGCTCGGCGGCCGGATCGCCGACCTGTTCGGACGCAAGAACGCCTTCCTCATAGGGGTCGTCGGCTTCGCCGCCGTGTCGGCGCTGGGCGGTGCCGCGAACGGCTTCGGGATGCTGGTCACCGCGCGAGCCCTCCAGGGCGCCTTCGGCGCGCTGCTCGCCCCGACCGCGCTCTCGCTCCTCAACACCACGTTCACCGACGCCCGTGAGCGGGCCCGGGCGTTCAGTGTCTACGGTGCCATCGCCGGTGCCGGCGGTGCGGTGGGCCTGCTGCTCGGCGGTGTCCTCACCGACACGTTCGACTGGCGCTCGACCCTGTACGTGAACGTCGCGATCGCGGTCGTCGCCTTCGCGGGCGGCATGGCGCTGCTGCACAACCACCGTGACGCCGGGAACGCCAAGCTGGACGTGCCGGGTACGGTCCTGGTCGCGGCCGGTCTGTTCTCGCTGGTCTACGGCTTCTCCAACGCCGAGTCGCACGACTGGGGTTCGCCGCTGACCTGGGGCTTCCTGATCGCCGGCGTCGTGTTCCTGGCAGCCTTCGCGTGGTGGCAGACCAAGACCGAGCACCCGCTGCTGCCGCTGGGCATCCTCATGGACCGCGACCGGGGGGCCTCGCTCCTCGCCGTGCTGATCTCCGCCGGCGGCATGTTCGGCGTGTTCCTCTTCCTCACCTACTACCTGCAGCTGAACCTCGGCTTCAGCCCGACGAAGACCGGCGTAGCGTTCCTGCCGATGATCGGCGGTCTGATGGTGACGGCGCAGATCGGCACCCAGGTTCTGGTGCCGCGGCTCGGCCCCAAGGTGGTCGTCCCGCTGGGCTTCGCGGTCTCCGCGGTCGGCATGGCCTGGCTGACCGGGATCGGCGTCGGCTCCAGCTACGTCAGCGCGGTGCTGCCGCAGCTGATCATCACCGGCCTCGGCCTGGGCCTGGTCATGCCGGCGGCCATGCAGCTGGGCACCGGCGGGGTGACGGCCGACGAGGCGGGCGTCGCCTCGGCGACGGTCAACGCCATGCAGCAGGTGGGCGGTTCCATCGGCACGGCGCTGCTCAACACGCTGGCTGCGAGCGCGGCGACGGACTACCTGGCCGGTAAGGACGCGACCAGCAAGCTGGTGCAGGCGCAGGCGACGATCGAGAGCTACACGACCGCGTTCTGGTGGTCGGCCGGAATGTTCGCGGTCGGCGCGGTCATCGCCTTCCTGCTGTTCCGCAAGGGGGTGCCGCAGCAGGACCCGGACGCGGCGCCGGTCGTCCACATGTAGCTTCCGCAGAGCCGCAGGGACCGAGGGGCCGCCGTCAGCAGGGAGACGGCGGCCCCTCACCGTTGTTCTCCGCGGGTGGGCTGCCGCCGATCGCGCAGCCCCTCCCCCTCCCGACTCCCCTAAAAGGGCGCCAGGTCAAGCCCCTTCATGAAAGTTCACGCTGTCGAGTGAACCTGATCTTGCGCCGCCGGAAGCAGGGATGGCAGACCCGGCCAGCGGGTACCAACTCGGCCCCTGTCCGCCCCGGCGAGGTGGAGCTCTGAGATGACACCGCAAGCCGACGACCCCGAGCTGCCGGCCGGCAACTCCTGCGCGCGCACCCACCGCAGCGGGGCGTACCACGTCGTCGAGGTGTGCGGCGAGGTCGACATCGCCACCGAGGGGCTGCTCGCCGAGCATCTGCTCGCGGTGACCGCCGGCGCCGGGCCGGACGTGCTCGTCGACCTGCGGCGGCTGGACTTTCTCGACTGTTCGGGGCTGCGGGTGCTGTGCCGGGCCGAGGCACGGGCCAGGGAGCGGGGCGGGCGGCTGCGGCTGGTGTGCGAAGGGCCGCGGATTCCGCGGCTGTTACGGGCTGCGGGACTGCTGGGACGTTTTCCGCCGCTCCCCGGCATTCCCCGGGACGGGAACGCCGGAGAGCGGCGGTGATGCCGGGGGTCGGACGGGCAGCCCCACACCACCCGTCCGCCCCCCGGTGCGAGATCGCAGGTCCCCGCCCCAGGGGCCGCACTCCCCAGTTGCGGACCTGTCCGGCAGTCACGAGGACCGTGCGATCCCGGGCTCAGAAGGCGAAGACGTTCGTCCCGTAGGCATCCCTCATGCACTGGTTGCCGAAGGTGTGCTCGTAGGAGACGCGCTTGCCCTGCCAGACGCCTTCCACCGTGACCACGACGGGGTCGTACAGCTTGGTACACCACACGTCGGCTTTGGGTACGAGGGCGTTCAGGTCACCGCCGGCGCCGCGCAGTTCGGCGCAGGCCTCGGCGGCCGCCGGGTGGGTCCCGGAGGCGCTGGGGGCACAGTTCAGGGTGACGGCGCGCTCGGGCGTGGCGGTGGCCGCCGCTGTGCCGTGGCCCGTGGTGAGCACCAGGGCCGAGGGGGCGTAGAGCGAGCTCGGGGCGGCGACGGCGGCCCCCGTGAGGGGTCCGCAGACGGCGGCGGCCGTAAGGCCGATGGTCGCTGCCCAGCGCGCGGTGGTTCGCATTGTGTGCATCCTTCCGCTCGGTTCGACGGGTGCCGCCCTCGGCCCGGTGGGTGCCGGGGCGGCGGGCGCCACTCTGCCGAGTCCGCCGCCGAAACACACATCGAACCCACAGGTTTCAGTAACCTTGCGTATTGAATCAGTGGCGTGAAGTCACGGAATTGGAACGCGTCGACCGCTCAACGGAGCGGTTCTTGATCGCCCGAAGCGGCCAGATGGCCTGATCCCATCGCCTTGTTAATCGTCCTGAAACATTCCGCTTCCGCTGTCGGCGGACTTCCCGGCAAGCCCTTGCCTTTATTCTGCAACGGAGTAATCGTCATTACATGATTACTCAGGAGCAGCGAGACAAGATCCGCGGCTGGTTCGCCGGCCGCCTGCCCGACGACCTCTTCGAGGAGCTGGTCGAGGTGACGGTCGACCGCGAGGAGGTCACCGTCATCGGGCGCATCCCCGGCCCCAAGCTCGCGGACGGCGCGTCGGACGCCGAGCGGGAGGCGGCCGTAGAGGGCCGGGTCCAGGAGTTCCGGGAGCGCACCCGGGAGGGCCGGATGGCCGTCGCACGGGAGGCCGAGCACCAGTTCCGGCGCAAGGTCTCCTGGGGCGTGGAGTGTTCGGGGCAGCGGGCGCTGTTCACGCATGTGGCCGCACCGGTGATGACCCGGCTGCGCCAGCCCGAGCGGGAGGTCCTGGACACCCTGATCGCCGGCGGCGTGGCGCGCAGCCGCAGCGAGGCACTGGCCTGGTGCGTGCGCCTGGTCCAGCGCCACACCGACGACTGGCTGACGGAACTGCGCGATTCACTGGAGCACGTCGAGAAGGTCCGAGCGCAGGGCCCGGACGCCCCCCAGGACTGAACCGGCCGCCGGGCGGCGCCCCGAGGGGCGCCGCGGGCGGCCCGCGGAGCGCTCAGTGGCCGGCGAGTCCCGCCGGCTGCGCCGAAGGCCCCTCGCTCCCGGCGATGGAGAGCGAGCCACGGCTCTGCGACGGTACCGGGGCGTCGGTCAGCCAGTGCTGGCCGCTGGTGTGGTCCCGGACCTTGACCACGATGTCCGAGCCCGGGTCCACCCCACCCGTCGCGAGGGCGAGGGTCTCGTCCCAGCGGGGCAGCAACTCGCCCTGGGCGGTGAGGCCGTAGCGCACGTCCGCGCTGCGCTCGGCGCCCTCGTCGACGCAGGTGCCGAGGATGACCACCCCGGCGTCCGCGTGCGAGTCCAGGCACAGGTCCCGGCCGGCCGCGCTGCGCAGCTCGCCGTCGCTCTCGTACGTCCACTGCTGGGTGGAGGCCGAGGAGCACACCGCGAGCACGACGCCCGCCCCCGCCTTCGGGTCACCGTTGATGTCCAGGCAGAGCTGCGCGGCGGCGTTGCGCAGCCGGGTCGTGTGATCGGCGGCGGGCAGCCCGGCCGTGCCGGAGGTGGGGGTCGCCTCGGGCTCGGAGTCGCCGGGCACCAGGCCCGCGGTGGCGACGGCGTCGCTGCCCTCACCGCCGCCGGACAGCGTGCTGACGGCGAGGACGGAGGCGAGCAGTCCCGCACCGGCCACGCCGACACTGGTCAGCAGCGTCTTCGACGACCAGGAGCCGGGCGGACGGCGCACCTGCACGGGGATGCGGGCGAGGAGCCGGGTCCGGGCGGCCGCACGCCGGCGGCCGCCGCCTCCGGCACGCCGGGCGGCGGCGCGGGTGAGGGGAACGTCCGCTCCGCCCTTGCGTCCCGGGCGCGTGTCGAGGTAGCGGCGGGCCCCCCAGCCGAGCACCGCCTCGACCAGGAGTACGCCCAGTCCGCCCTCGACATGGCCGAGTTGCTCGGCGGCGGCCCTGCAGTACGGGCACTCCGCCAGGTGTGCCCGGACGTCCGGCAGCAGGGCACCGCCGCGGCGGATCGGCACGTCGAGGAGCCGGTTGTAGTAGCGGCACTCCTGGGACGGCGCGAGTTCCCGGTGGGCTCGGACACAGCCCTCGCGGAATTTCTCCCGGGCGTCTTCGAGAGCAGCCGACGCGGTTGCCGTGTCCATGCCCAAAAGACCGGCCGGTACGGTTATCGGTTCCGCCTCCACCTCGGCGTGCCAGAGCAGGCTCTGAGCGAGCGCCGGAAGGCCCAGGAATGAACGCTCCGCGAGGATGCGGTTTTCCGGGGTCATGGACTTCGTGGCGCGCATACCACGCCCGCCGGCCGGCTTCCCGAGGTCCGGGAGAACCTCCGCTATTCGGTCCTCCACGGCCCAGTTGGCGACCGTGTCGCGGACGGAGACCAGCAGGCGCGGCCGGATCGCGTCGGCCGTCTCGCCGAGCGCCACCCGGTCGAGGACCTGGTGGAAGGCGGCGGCCGCGACCATGTGCGCGACAGGACCGGAGGCGGCCAGGCAGATGACCGCGTATTCCTGGACAGGCCGCCAGTGCCGGGCCATGAGCAGCGCGGCGGACCGGGATGCCTCGATGTCCGAACCGGCTCGCAGCGGGGCGGCGAGCGACTCGTCGGACTCCCCCGCACCACCGCCCGGCGGCGGATAGGAAGGGCGAGGCGGGTGGGGGGTCGACACGGAGCGGATTCCTTTGGTGCGGTGGTGCGCACCTCATCGGCGCGCATGCGGGGAGCGGGAATTCGCCGACACGGTGTCGGTACGGTGTCGGTCGCGTTCCTCAACTGCCGAATTGGACCAGGCCATTACCCCGCGCGGGTATTCACCCTCGCACAAGTCTCACACAAGCAACAAGGCGCCTGTACAACATCGACAGCATTGACAGAAAGTCAGAAAGGCGGCGGTGGCTATTGCCCCTTCATGGCCGCATTCACCATTCCGCGCGCCCCGTGTGAACCGTGCGCCCGCGCCGGTCCCGCGCGCACGGTCCCGGCCCGCCCGTACGGGTGGTCCACTGATGACCGGCCCTCCTCACGAGGCCCCGCGCGGAACGGCGGCTCTTCCGCGCGAAACAGGCCGCCGGCCCCGTTCCTCCCGCCCTCGGCCGGCGGCCCCGAGGGCCGCGGGGGCAGCTCTCCCTGCACGTCCGGGCAGGCGTCAGAGCTGCCAGGAACGGAGCCGGTCCGCCGCGGCGTAGACGTCGGCCTTGCCGCTCATCAGATCGCGGGCGAGGTCGACGAGGGCGCCGTAGGGCGGGTCGATGCCGACATCGCTGACGTACATGTAGGCCACGGCGGTCGCGCAGGCGAACCGTGCGTTCGCCGAGGGCAGCGGCTTGAGCAGGGCGAGGGTGTGCAGCAGGGCCGCGGCCCGCCAGGCGGCGTCGGAGTCCACGCCGAGGCGCGGCGGGTCGACCCGGTGCCGGGCGACGGCGGCGACCAGCGCCGAGAAGTCGTTGATGGTGGGCTGCTCCGGCATGACTTCCTCATGGCGCTGGAGCAGCCAGGGCACGTCGATGTGGATGACCGGCGGCATGGCTCAGGCGGCCTCGCCCTTCGCGGGCGGCTGCTCGTCGTCCGGGAACGCCTCGGCGAACTCGGCGGCGTGCGCCGCGAAGAAGCGGCGGAACTCCTCCGCCCCCTCCTGGAGCGCCCGGTGCCGGGCGATGTCGGCGGCGGCCGCCTCACGGACGAGGGCCTTCATCGACGTACCGCGCTCCTTGGCGATCTGCCGGAGGTCCTCAAGTTCGCGGTCGCTGAACTCCACGTTGAGAGCTGGCATGCCCTTCACGGTACCGCGAGGGTACTCCACCGTAAATACCCGCAGGTCAAGACCGACTCGCGACGGTACCGGCGGGCCGGAGAGCCATGTCCGTTTTCCGCCGGTCGGCGAGGCTGCGGCGCGCCAGACTCGGTGTCACGACGAGAGTGAGGCATCAGATGGACGTGTACACCCTGTACGACAGCCCGCTGGGCGAGCTGTGCCTGACCGGCGCGGAGTCGGCCGACGGCTTCGTCCTCACGGCACTGTCCCTGCCGGGGCGGCGCGGCGCCGGGGGCGTCCGCGCCGACCGCCCGTTCGGCGCCGCGGTGCGCCAGTTGGACGCCTACTTCAGTGGCCGGCGCACCCGCTTCGACCTGCCCTGCGCCGCCCGGGGCACGGAGTTCCAGCAGCAGGTGTGGCGGGCGCTCGACGACATCCCGTACGGCACCACGACGACGTACGGCGAACTGGCGGCACGGCTCGGCGCGGCCCGGTCCGAGGTCCGGGCGGTGGGCGCCGCGATCGGCGCCAACCCCCTGCTCGTGATCCGGCCCTGCCACCGCGTGATCGGCGCCGACGGCTCGATGCGCGGGTACGCGGGCGGGGTCGAGAACAAGGTACGGCTGCTCACGCACGAGGGCGCGCTGCAGCCGATGCTCGGCTGAGCCGCCCGCCCGGCCGCCTCAGACGTCGAGGCGGCTGATCCGCACCGCGCCCGCGGCCGTCCCCGGGTGGGCACTGGTCAGGGTCAGCCGGATCCGGGAGCCGCGCGCCGCGGTGAACGTGATGGCGGTCGGGGTGTCCGAGGCGGACGCCCAGTCCACGGCCGTGTCCCGCACCGCCCGGTACGCCGTGCCGTCCCAGACGGCCACCTCGACCGAGGCGGGGAGGGCGTGCGTGGCGTCCACGGTGAAGGAGACGTCCACCCGGTCGTAGGTGCGGGTGCGCCCGTGGTCGACCGACACCCAGTCCGTGGTCCGGGCGCCGCCGAAGGCGGGCAGCAGGGCGGTGGCCGACTTGGCGAAGGCGTTGGACCAGCCGGTGGCCGGGTCGCCGTCGAGCATGGCTGCCGGGAGGGTGTCCGGACGGCCGGAGTAACTGGCGTCCGCGCTGGGGTGGTCCGGCGGCGGCGGGTAGTCCGGGCCGAAGACCGGGGCGGGGATGCTCGCCGCGGTGCGGGCCGGGGTGGTGTGCAGGGTGGCGGTGTCCGTGCGCAGGCCGGTCACCCGCGCGGTCACCTTGAGGGCCCCGGGCTTCGTACCGGAGCGGACGACGGCGAGAGCCTTGCCGTGGAAGGCGGTGCGGGTACTGGCCTGGTAGCGCTCGGCGCTCTCCTCGCGGCCGTTGTCGAGCCCGGCGAGCGAACCGCCGGTCACCGCGAAGGAGATGAGGTGCTCGGCGTCGGGCACCACCACGCCGTGCGCGTCGACGATCTCGGCGGTGACGAAGACCAGCGAACGCCCGTCGGCGGCCACGGACCTGCGGTCGGGGGTGAGGCGGACGCCGTGCGGGGCGCCGGCGGTGCGCAGCACGTCGGTCGCGACCACCTTGCCGTCGCGCCTGGCCACCGCCTTCAACTCGCCCGGGATGTAGGGGACTTTCCAGCTCAGATGCAGTTTGCCCGCGCTGCCGTTGGGACTGGTGTAACTGCCCGGGTAGGGGCCGGTGGTGAAGGTCCTGTCGTCGCCGGTGGCCTCGGTGGTCTCCAGGTAGGTGCGGCCGTCGGTGGTCTTCTTGGTGTCGAACTCCCTCACCCCCAGGGACGTTCCGTTCAGGAACAGCTCGACGGAGGGCACGTTGGCGTACGCCCACACCTCGACCGTGTCCCCCTCCTCGTGGTTCCAGCTCATCGGCAGCAGGTGCACCATCGGCTCGCTCACCCACTGGCTGCGGAAGAGGTGGTACATGTCCTTCGGGAAGCCGGCCGTGTCGACCGCGCCGAAGAACGACGACTTCACCGGGAACACGTCGTACGGTGTCGGCTCGCCGATGTAGTCGATGCCCGACCACAGGAACTGCCCCGCGAACCACTTCCGGTCCCGGTCCTTCTTGTGGCCGTACTCGCCGCTCATCGTCCAGGAGGCGAGGTTGTTGTCGTAGGACGAGGTCGCGCGGCGGCCGGGAGTGTGGTTCTCGCCCGTGTTGAGGTGTTCGGGCTCCTGGTACGCGCCGCGGGTGGAGGTCTCCGAGGAGGACTCGGACTCGAAGAGGAACAGGTGCGGGTAGGCCGCGTGCAGCGCGTCCACGGACCTGGCGGTGTTGTAGTTGAGGCCGAGGCCGTCGAGCTTGGCCAGCATCAGGTCGGCGGCGGAGCCCTGCCTGGGCACGCTGCGGTACTTGTCGGAGCCGATGACCAGGGGGCGGGTGTCGTCGGCGGCCCGGATCGCGGCGATGATCCGGTCGGCCATGGCGAGGCCGGCGGTGGAGGTGGAGTCGGGGATCTCGTTGCCGATGGACCACAGGACGACGGCGGGCGAGTTGCGGGCGGCGAGGACCATCTCGGTGGCGTCGGCCTCGCACCACTCGTCGAAGAAGCGGCCGTAGTCGTATCGGGTCTTGCCGGTCTTCCAGCAGTCGAAGGCCTCCACCATCATCACGATGCCCAGTTCCTCGCAGACCTCGATCATCTGCGGCGAGGGCGGGTTGTGCGAGGTGCGGAAGGCGTTGACGCCCATCGACTTCATGATGGTCATCTGCCGGCGCACCGCGTCGGCGCTGATCGCCGCGCCGAGGGCGCCCTGGTCGTGGTGGAGGTCGACGCCCCTGATCTTGGTGGGGACGCCGTTGAGGGAGAAACCCTCGTCGGGGTCGAAGCGGAAGCTGCGGATGCCGAAGACCGTACGGCAGGTGTCGGTGGTGGTGCCGCCGACCCGGAGTTCGGTGTGCAGGGTGTAGCGGTACGGGGCTTCGACGGACCACAACCTCGGTTTCGCGACGGTCAGTTCATGGGTCACGGCGGTCGCGTCGGAGCCGGTCCCGGTGACCGTGACCGTGGAGGTCGTCCGGGCGACGGTGCGCCCGCCGGGATCGACGATCCGGGAGACCACCGTGACGTCCGCGCCCTCGCCGGACTCGTCCACGACGGCGGTGCGCACCCGCACCACGGCCCGCTCCGCGGTGATGTCCGGGGTGGTGACGTACGTCCCCCAGCGCGCCACGTGCACCGGCTCGGTGACCACCAGGCGGGCCTCGCGGTAGATGCCGCTGCCCGAGTACCAGCGACTGCTGGGCAGCTGGTTCTGCACCTTGACCGCGAGCACGTTCTCGGTGCTGCCGTCGGTGTGCAGCAGGCCGGTGAGGTCGAAGGCGAAGCCGGTATAGCCGTAGGGGTGGCGGCCGACCTGGGTGCCGTTGCAGTAGACGTACGCGTCCATGTAGACGCCGTCGAACTCCACCGAGATCCGTTTGCCCGCACAGCCGGGCGGCAGCGTGAAGGCGAGCCGGTACCAGCCGAGGCCGCCCGGGAAGAAGCCGGTGCCGCTGGTGGTGCCGTGGTCGGTGGTGGGGGTCTGCTCGATGCTCCAGTCGTGCGGTACTGCGACCTGCCGCCAGGCCGAGTCGTCGTACCCGGGGTCGGCGGCGTCCGCGTAGCCGCCGGTCGGGTCGGTGATCCCGCCCGGATTGACCAGCGCGAACCGCCAGCCGTCCCGCAGGGCGACCGTGCGGCGCCCGCTGACCTGCAAGGACGTATCCGCGTCCGGGGCCGCCCAGGCGCCCGGGGCGCCCAGCAGGGCGCCGGCCGTCGGGGCTGCCGTGGCGGCTGCCAGAACCGATCTGCGTGTGACCGTCATGGTGCGGCTCTCCCTCATCAGGGCCCAGAACTACTCACAACTGATCGTGAACAAACAGATTCTGACGGGGTGGCACTTGTGCCCGTCAAGGGTCCGGACGGCTCCGCCCACCTCTTTCGTCCCGGCGGCCGGTCCCCGTTCGGCACCCCGGACAGGCCCCGGCCCCGACCGGCCGCCTCTCGCCGCTTGCCGGTCACGGGAGGGTCCGAAGCACTACCCTGAACACGAGTGGTGCACCTGTTGACTGTGAGTGTGCGCTTGGGAGTGGCGAGATGAGCCGGGTCTATCCCTTCGACGATGCGGCGACGGCCCGGGCTGTCATCGGCGAGGACGGCACACTGACCGAGTGGAGCGAGGGCGCGCAGCGGCTCCTCGGCCATCCGGCCGAGGAGGTCGTGGGCCGGCCCGCGGCGTTGTTGCTCGCCGGGGACCTCGCACCGCGCGCGCCCGTCGGCACCCGCTGGGACGGCACCCTCGGACTCCGCCACCGGGACGGCCGTACGGTCCCGGTCTGGCTGCTCGCCCACCACACCCCGGCCCACGACGAACGGCCCGGCCAGTGGGTGGTGGTCTCACCGCTGGACGGCGGCGGACCGCGCACCCCGGACGATCCGCTGGCCACGGCCGCGCTGACGCAGTCACCGTGCGCCATCGCGGTCTACGACGACCGGCTCAGGCTGCGCCGGATGAACGAGGCGATGGCCCAGGTCATCGGGCTGCCCGAACGGCGGGTCCAGGGGCTCAGGGTCACCGAGATCGGCGGCAAGCCGGAGAGCGGCGACCTGGAGCGGAGCATGCTCCGGGTGCTGGCCTCGGGCCTGCCGCTGGACGTGCAGACGTACATGCGGACCGGCGGCGAGGACCGGGCGCACGCCTGGCTGGCCCGGATGGCGCCGGTCACCGACGCCGCCGGGCGGGTGTGGGGCGTGAGCCTGGCCGCCCACGACTTCACCGAGAACTACCTGGCCAGGGAGCGGCTCCAGCTGGTCAACGCCGCGAGCGTGCGGATCGGCAGCACCCTCGACGTCGTCCGAACGGCCCAGGAGCTGGCGGACGTCTGCGTCCCGGCCCTCGCCGACCTCGTCACCGTCGACCTGCTGGACCCGCCGGAGGACGGCGGCGACCTCCCGGCCCGGCTGAGCGCGCCGGTCACCCTGCGCCGCATCGCGCACCAGTCCGTGCTCCCCGGCGTCCCCGAGGCGGTCCTCAAGCCCGGTCAGACCGAGGTCTACCCGGCCACCTCACCGCAGGCGGACTCGCTGACCGCGGGGCACACCATCGTCGCCTCGGTGTCGGCCGGCGAGCTGGACGAGTGGCTGAACTGGAACAAGGTGCGCGGGGAGCGGGCGCGTGAGTTCGGCGTGCACTCCTCGATGTCGGTGCCGATCCAGGCCCGCGGCACCACCCTGGGGGTCGCGGTATTCCGGCGGCACCGGCGGCTCGACCCGTTCGGCCCGGACGACGTGCTGCTCGCCGAGGAGATCACGGCGCGGGCCGCCGTGTGCATCGACAACGCCCGCCGCTACTCGCGCGAGCGCGAGACGGCCCTGGCCCTGCAGCGCAGCCTGCTGCCCCGGACCCTGCCGCGCACCGCTGCTCTGCAGGCCGCGTCCCGCTACCTGCCGGCGGCGCGGGCCGGGGTGGGCGGCGACTGGTTCGACGTGATCCCGCTGTCCGGGCTGCGGGTCGCCATGGTCGTCGGGGACGTCGTCGGCCACGGCGTGCAGGCGTCGGCGACCATGGGCCGGCTGCGGACCGCCGTGCGCACCCTCGCCGACATCGACCTGGCCCCGGACGAGCTGCTCACCCACCTCGACGACCTGGTGCTGCGGCTCTCCGAGGAGCAGGGCGGCGAAGGCAGCCCCGGTGAGGTCGGCGCGACCTGCCTGTACGCCGTCTACGACCCGGTGTCGCGGCGCTGCACGCTGGCCCGCGCCGGGCACCCGCCACCGGTCCTGCTGCGTCCGGGCCGCCTCCCCCAGCGGCTCGACCTGCCCGCCGGTCCCCCGCTGGGCCTGGGCGGGCTGCCGTTCGAGTCGGCCGAGGTGACCCTGGACGAGGGCACGGTCCTGGCGATGTTCACGGACGGGCTGATCACCTCCCGGCACCGGGACCCGGACACCGGCCGACGGCTCCTGCACGAGGCGCTGGCGGCGGACAGCGACTCGCTGGACGAGACCTGCGACCGGATCCTGCACGCCCTGCTGCCGTCGGGCGGCGCGGCCGACGACGTGGCGCTGCTGCTGGCCCGCACCCAGGGGCTGCCGCCGACCCGGGTGGCGTCCTGGGACATCCCCGCCGACCCCGCCCTGGTCGCCCCGATCCGCAAGCAGGTCGTGGAGCAGCTCGACGTGTGGGACCTGAGCATGGCCGCCTTCACGACGGAGCTGGTGGTCAGCGAGCTGGTCACCAACGCCATCCGGTACGGCGCCCACCCCATCGGGCTCCGGCTGATCCACGACACGACCACCCTGATCTGCGAGGTCTCCGACACCAGCCACACCGCTCCGCACCTGCGCCGGGCCAAGACCTGGGACGAGGGCGGGCGGGGGCTGCTGCTGGTGGCCCAGCTGACCCAGCGGTGGGGTACCAGGCATACGGCGGAGGGCAAGACGATCTGGGCCGAGCTGTCCCTCTTCGAGGACGAGATGCCCTGAGTGCGCCGCTGGACCGTGGGTCGGGTGCGGCGCCGTTGTGGCTGGTCGCGCAGTTCCTCCCCCAGCCTTCGGCCGGGGGTACCCCCAGCGCCCCTGATGGGGCGCGCTGCAGAACCGCAGGTTTTATTCGGCCGCCGCGGACAGGTGCTCGTGGACTGCGCGCCAGTCATCACCCGTCGTGCGGTGCAGGACGATGGTCTCGCGTTCGTGCAGGACCTCCTCGCCGGCCCTGGTGGAGACGCGGGTGGTCACCGAGTGGGTGAAGACGGCGGTGTCGCCGAGGAGTTGGAGGCGGCGGTCGGCCGAGTCGCAGGCGAGGACGCGGAAGCCGTCCTCGTCGCTCCACTTCTGCCACAGGGCGCGGTACTCCTCGGTGGAGTCCAGGCGCCGGCCGGTGGTGTGGAAGACGAAGGTGGCGTCGGGCGCGAAGGCGGCGAAGTAGTCGTCGGTGCGGCCCTCGGCGAAGGCGGCGATCAGGGCGTCCGCCGCGGCGAGGGCGGTGTCGTGGTCGTTGTTCAAGGCTTCGGCTCCGAGATCCGGGCCACGGCGCGGACGGGTGCGCCGTCCGCGCCGGGCAGGTGCAGGGGGAAGAGGCTGACGTGGACGTCGTGGCCGGTGTGCTGGGCGTCGAGGACCTCGGCGAGGTTGGTGAGGTTCTCGGCGATGACGGCGTCGGCGCCGCACAGGATGCGGTGGGCGGGGAGGGTGTCGCCGGGGGTCGGGTCGACGCTGAGGGCGTCGATGCCGACGGTGTGGATGCCGCGGGCGACGAGGAGGGCGGCCGCCGCCTCGGTCAGGTGGGGGTGGTCGTGGTAGGCGTCGGTGCCCCAGTGCGCCGACCAGCCGGTGGCGATCAGCACGATCCGGTCCGCCGGGACGCGGGCGAGCAGGTCGGTCCCGATGGCGGCCCGGGGCGCGAGGCCCCGGGCGTCGACGACGTGGGCGGGGCCGTCGAACCGGTTCAGCGGCAGCTGGTCCAGCGTGGGCAGGCCGTCCTCGATGTGGGACGGGGCGTCCACGTGGGTGCCGGACTGCGAACCCATGTGCACCTGGAGGACGTTGATCCCGTCCCGGGCCATGGTGAGCGCGGGCCGGATGTCCACCTGCGGGTCGCCGGGGTAGACCGGCATGCCGGTGCGCAGCGGCACGGACAGGTCGATCAGGCGCATCCCGCTCACACCTCCGCGGGCTCGGGGGCCGCGACGGGGGCGCCGTCGGCGGCGATGATCGGCGGCACCGGGGTGTCGACGGCGCGCACCAGCCGCGGGCCGTCGGGGCCGAAGACGGCGCGGGGTTCGGGGAAGAGCCACAGCAGGGCCAGGTAGAGGACCGCGGCGAGGCCCAGGCCGACGGGCAGGGAGATGTCCACGCCGCCCGCGAGGTCGCCGAGGGCGCCGACGAACTGGCCGGGGAGGTTGACGAACTGGACCGCGAGCAGGGCGGCGGCCAGCCAGGCGGCCATGCCGCGCCAGTTCCAGCCGTGCGTGAACCAGTAACGCCCGCCCCGCTGACGGCGGTTGAAGACCTGGAGCGAGTCCGGGTCGTACCAGCCGCGGCGGGTGAGGAAGCCCAGGGTCATGATGACCATCCACGGCGCGGTGCAGACGATGATCAGCGTCGCGAAGGTGGAGATGGACTGGGTGAGGTTGGCGGCGAACCGGCCGACGAAGATGAAGGAGATCGACAGGACGCCGATGAACACGGTGGCCTGCACCCGGCTGAACTTCGGGAAGACACTGGCGAAGTCGAGGCCGGTGCCGTAGAGCGAGGTGGTGCCGGTGGACATGCCGCCGATCAGCGCGAGCAGACAGACCGGCAGGAAGTACCAGGAGGGCGAGACGGCCAGCAGGCCGCCGACGTAGTCCGGGGCGCTCGGGTCGAGGAAGTTCCCG
The DNA here is from genome assembly GCF_044769305.1 of Streptomyces sp. NPDC090499. Classification (NCBI taxonomy): domain Bacteria; kingdom Bacillati; phylum Actinomycetota; class Actinomycetes; order Kitasatosporales; family Streptomycetaceae; genus Streptomyces; species Streptomyces sp. NPDC090499. The sequence continues at coordinate 175,050 of NZ_JBIVXP010000008.1, read as the reverse complement.
GCCTTCGCGGCGATGATCGAGGCGGTCGCCAGGCCGAAGAAGAACGGCAGGATCGTCGCGATCTGGGAGAGGAAGGCCGCGCCCATGACCCGGCGGCGCGGGGTGTCGGCGGGGATGTAGCGGGCCCAGTCGCCGAGGAAGGCGCCGAAGGAGACCGGGTTGGAGAGCACGATCAGCGCGGAGCCGATGAACGCCGGCCAGAAGCCGGGGGTGCTCAGCGAGTGGAAGCTGCCCTGGTAGCCGGGGTCGAAGTCGCCGCCGAAGGCGAAGAGGCCGAGGACGAAGAGCAGGGAGGCGGCGGCGACCGCGATCTTGTTCACGAAGAGCATGAACCGGAAGCCGTAGATGCACACCGTCAGCACCAGCGCGGCGAACAGGCCGTAGGCGAGCGCGTACACGCCGTCGTTGGTCGGCAGGTGGAACATCCGGTGCGCGCCGCCGACCAGGGCGTCACCGGAGGACCACACGGAGATGGAGAAGAAGGCGACCGCGGTCAGCAGGGAGAGGAAGGAGCCGACGACCCGGCCGTGCACGCCCAGGTGGGCGGAGGAGGAGACCGAGTTGTTGGTGCCGTTCAGCGGACCGAACACGGCGAGCGGCGCGAGGATCAGCGCGCCGACGGCGAGCCCGAGGCCGGTGGCCGCCAGGCCCTGCCAGAAGGAGAGCCCGAACAGGATCGGGAAGGCGCCGAGGACGCAGGTGGCGAAGGTGTTCGCGCCGCCGAAGGCGACCCGGAACAGGTCCAGCGGCCGGGCGGTGCGGTCGGCGTCGGGGATGCGCTCGACGCCGTAGGTCTCGATCTCGGTCAGCGACGGGGCGTCGTGCTGCTCCGCTTGGGGGCTGGGGGTCATGTCTGCTCCTCGCGGTGGACGGCGGAGTCCAGGGTCAAGAGGCTGATCAGGTCGTAGGCCACGTGGGACGCGGCGAACGACGTGATGTCGGCGTGGTCGTAGGCGGGGGCGACCTCGACGACGTCGCCGCCGACGAGGTTGAGCCCGGCGAGGCCGCGCAGGATCTCCAGCAGCTCACGCGAGGTCATGCCGCCGGCTTCCGGGGTGCCGGTGCCGGGGGCGTGTGCGGGGTCGAGGACGTCGATGTCGACGGACACGTACAGCGGCCGGTCGCCGATGCGCTGCCGCAGCGCGTCCACGGTCTCGTCGACGCCGCGGCGCAGTACGTCGGAGGAGGTGACGATGCCGAAGCCGAGCCGGCGGTCCTCCTCCAGGTCCCGCTTGCCGTACAGGGGGCCGCGGGTGCCGACGTGGCTGAGCGCCTCGGTGTCGACGATGCCCTCCTCGACGGCGCGGCGGAACGGGGTGCCGTGGGTGTACTCGGCGCCGAAGTAGGTGTCCCAGGTGTCGAGGTGGGCGTCGAAGTGGAGCACGGCGACCGGTCCGTGCCGCTTCGCGACCGCGCGCAGCAGGGGCAGCGCGATGGTGTGGTCGCCGCCGATGGTCACCAGCTTCGTGCCGTCGGACTGGAGGCGGGAGGCCTCGTGCTCGACGGTCTCGATCGCCTCGTTGATGTCGAAGGGGTTCACCGGGATGTCCCCCGCGTCGGCGACCTGCGCCGTCGCGAACGGGGACACGTCGAGCGCCGGGTGGTAGGGGCGCAGCAGCCGGGACGCCTCGCGCACGGCGGCCGGGGCGAACCGGGCGCCGGGCCGGTAGGAGACGCCGGTGTCGAAGGGGACGCCGACGACGGCGATGTCCGCGCGGGACACCTCGTCGAGACGCGGCAGCCGGGCGAACGTCGCGGGTCCCGCGTAGCGGGGGATCCGGGAGGAGTCCACGGGTCCACGGGGCTCGGTCGTCATGGGGAACCTTCCTGTCGAGCCTTGGGCGTGCACCGCCGGGTGGGCGGACCCTGGACCGGAGCTGGTGGTTCCGGTAACGGGGGGGATGCCCAAGTGTGCGGACGGCCGGCCGGCAGGGTCAATTGTTGACGGCACGAAGAACTACAGTGGTCTTGTGCCCGACCACAAAGCAACGCCGCGCTCCGTCCTCACCGTGGGCGACCTGCTGTCCTTCCCGGCGTTGCAGATGCGTCTGCTCGCGGGCGCCGGCGGCCTGGGCCGTACGGTCTCCTGGGCGCACGTCAGCGAGCTGGAGGACCCCACCCCGTGGCTGCAGGGCTCGGAGGTCCTGATGACCGTGGGCCTCGCCGTGCCGCGTGGCGGCGAGGCGCAGCGGCGCTATCTGGAGCGGCTGGACGACGCGGGCGTCGCGGCCCTCGTGCTCAGCACCCAGCTGCGCACCCCGCCACTGCGACAGGCCTTCCTCGCGGCGGCCGAGGAGCGCGGCTTCCCGGTCCTGGAGGTGCCGCTCACCGTTCCCTTCGTGACCATCGCGCAGGAAGTCGCCGCCGCGGTCAGCGAGAAGTCCGCCGAACGGCTCGGCGCCCAGCTCCAGGTCTTCGGCGCGCTGCGCTGGATGGCCGAGGAGAACCTGGACATCCCCGCGCTCTTCGACCGCCTGGAGCAGCTCAGCGGCTACCGCATCTTCCTGTGCACCCCCCAGGGCCGCCCGCTGCTGCCCGGCGTCCCGGCACCGGAGGACCTGTCGGTGCTGCCGGCGCATCCGGACGCCCCGCCGACCGTGCCCGGCGGCTTCGTGCTCCCGGTCCTCGGTCCGGGCGGCGCGGCCGGCTACCTGGTGGCGCTGGAACAGGCCGGCGCCCGCCCGGCCGGGCTGGCCGTCGTCCAGCACCTGGCCACCGTCGCCGCCCTGCGGCTGGCGATGGTGCGCCAGGAGCGTGAGGTGCTGCGACGGGAGGGCGCGGAGACCCTCGCCGAGCTGCTCCAGGACACCCTCGATGCGGCCGGCGCCCAGCGCCGCCTGGCCCACCACGGTCTGGACGCCCAGCGGCCGGTCGTCCTCGCGGTGCTCCGGCGTACCCAGGACGAACAGCTGGCCGGCGCCCTGGCCGACCACCCGCACCTCACCCTGCGCCGCGGCGAGGACCGGCTGGTGCTGGCGGAACCCGGCTTCACCGAGGCGCTTTCCGAGCTGCCGGGCGCGGTGTGCGGGGTGAGCCGGCCCGTCACCGTCGGCGAGCCGCTGCGGGTCGCCCTGCAGGAGGCGGAATGGGCGGCCGGCCGCGCGGAGGAGGCGGGCAAGCCGCTGCTCCACTACGGGGAGGACGCGACCGGACGCTGGCTGCCGGAGGACCGCCGGCTGCTGGCGGCCCTCGTCGAGCAGGTCCTCGGCGCGGCCCTGCGCTACGACCGGGCGCACGGGTCACAGCTGCTGGTCTCGGTCCGCACCTGGATGGAACGCGACCGTCGCACCGAGGACGCCGCGGCGGCTCTGCACATCCACCCCAACACCCTCGCCTACCGGCTGCGCCGCTTCGGCGAGGTGACCGGCCGGGACCTGTCGACGACGGCCGCCTTCACCGAGGTCTGGTTCGCCGTCCGGGCGGCGACCGAGCTCGGCGTGGCGGTCGCCGGACCGTAGCGGACGCCCGCGACACGTCGCCGCCCGCCGATCACGAAAGCAACGGTCACGAGCCCGCCCGGCATACAGTCGGTCACGCTCGGCACCGCACGCGGAAGGGACGGCTCAGTGTCGGAGAACCCACAGCACGCCCATCCCGGCGACGCCCCGGACGGCCCGAGCTGGACCCGGGCGGTGACGGTGCTCCAGGACGCCGCTCCCCTCACCATCCCCGAGGGCGCGTCGGCGATGACCATCCGCGTCGAGTGGGAGCCCGGCGATCCCGGAACCCCACCGCACCGCCACACCGGCCCGGCGTTCGGGTACGTCGTCAAGGGCGCGGTCCGCTTCGAGCTGGAGGGCGAGGCCGAGCGGATCGTGGCGGCCGGCGGCACCTTCTGGGAGCCGGGCGGTGACGTCATCCACTACCAGGACGGCAACGCCCTCACCGACGCCAGGACCGAGTTCGTGGTCACCATGATGTGCGCGCCGGGCAGGCCGATGCTGGAACTGGTCGAGGCCGAGGAGCTACGGCAGCGCGCCCATCTGCGCGCTCCCCGGCCTGCGGGCTGACCTGGGTGCCCGACCCTGCCCGACCCTGGCCGGGCGCTGCGCCGGAGGTGCCGTGTGTCGACTGCGGCGCCGTCGTGGCTGGTCGCGCAGTGCCTCCCCCAGCCTTCGGCCGGGGACCCCAGCGCCCCCTCGGGGCGCCGAACCCGCTCAGTCGCTCGTCAGGACCACCAGCTGTTGAGTCGCGCGGGTCATCGCCACGTAGCGGTCGACACCGCCCGTCACCCCCGTGCCGAACTTCTGCGGGTCGACGAGGACGACGAGGTCGAACTCGAGGCCCTTCGACAGTTCCGGGGTGAGCGCGCCGACCCGGGGCGTCGGTGTGAACCCGGGGTCGCCGATCACGCAGGCGACGCCCTCGGCGTGGGCGGCGAGCCAGGTGCCGAGGATCTCGTCCCGCTCGGACACGGATGCGTGGACCACGGGCAGGCCGCCGCCGCGGATCGAGACCGGCACGTTGGCGTCCGGGAGTACGGCCCGGATGACCGGCTCGGCCTCCGCCATGACCTCTTCCGGGGTGCGGTAGTTGATGCTGAGCGAGGCCAGTTCGATCCGGTCCAACCCGACCCGTGCCAGGCGTTCCTGCCAGCTCTCCGTGAACCCGTGCCGTGCCTGGGCGCGGTCCCCGACGATGGTGAAGCTCCGGGACGGGCAGCGCAGCAGCAGCATCTGCCACTCCGCGTCGGTGAGTTCCTGGGCCTCGTCGACGACGATGTGGGCGAACGGGCCGGCCAGCAGGTCGGGGGCGGGGACGGCCAGTTCGGACTCGTCGACCAGGCTGACCTTGGCGTCCTGGCCGCGGAGCATGATCACCAGGCCCTCGCCGTCGGCGCCGTCGGCGCCGGAGTCCCGGACGGCCCCGATCAGGTTGTCGACGACCTGGGTCATGCGCTCGCGCTGGGCGGCGAGCACGGCCTCCTGCCGCCGCCTGCGCCGGGAGCTCTCCGGGTCGCCGAGCCGCTGCCGGGCCGCGTCCAGGAGCGGCAGGTCGGACACCGTCCAGGCCTGGGCGTCGGCGCGCTGGAGCCGGCGTACGTCGTCCGGTCCGAACCAGGGGGCGCACAGCCGCAGGTAGGCGGGCACCGACCAGAGGTCCCCGACCAGGTCGGTCGGCTCCAGCAGCGGCCAGGCGCGGTCGAGGGTGTCGACCAGGTCCCGGTCCCGCTGCAGCGCCCTGCGGAACTCCTCGGGCGCCACGTCGTCGCCGCGGTGCCTCTCCAGCAGGATGGTGGCCAGCTCCTCCCAGATCTGGTCGCGTGCCTCGTTGTGCGGGGTGCCGGGAGCCGGTGCCCGGAACGCGTCGGCCCAGTCGTCGGCGGTCAACCGGAGGTCGCCCCAGTCGGTGGTGACGGTCATCCCCCGGTCCGGGGGCTCCTCGTAGAACCGGACGGCGGTCTCGACCGCCCGCACCATGTCCGCGGACGACTTCAGCCGGGCCGCCTCCGGGTCGGTCTCGACCGCGGCAGCGGCCCCCTCGTCGACGAGGTCCCGCAGGAGGCAGGTCTGCACGCCCTCCTCGCCCAGGCTCGGCAGGACGTCGGAGACGTAGTTCAGGTAGGGCCGGTGCGGGCCTACGAACAGCACCCCGCCCCGGCGGTGGCCGAGCCGCGGGTCGGAGTACAGGAGGTGGGCGGTGCGGTGCAGGGCGACGACCGTCTTGCCGGTGCCCGGCCCGCCGTCGACGACGAGGGCGCCGCGGGATCCCGCGCGGATGATCGCGTCCTGGTCGGCCTGGATGGTGGCGAGGACGTCCCGCATCCGCTCCGAGCGGTCGGCGCCCAGGCTGGCGATGAACGCGGACTGGTCGTCGAGCGCGGCGTGCCCGTCGAGGCCGTCGGCGGTGAACACCTCGTCCCAGTAGTCGCTGATCCGGCCGTCCGTCCAGCGGTACCTGCGTCTGCTGCGCAGCCCCGCCGGGTCGGCGTGGGTCGCCGCGAAGAACGGCTCGGCGGCGGGCGACCGCCAGTCGATCAGCAGCCGGCGCCCCGTGCTGTCGGTGAGGCCGAGGCGGCCGATGTACACGGGCTCGGGGTCGTCGGCGGCGACGATGCGCCCCAGGCACAGGTCCAGGCCGAAGCGGCGCAGGGTGCGCAGCCGGGCGGTCAGCCGGTGGACCTCGGTGTCCCGGTCCATCGCGGCGCGGCCGGTGCCGCCGGGGGCCCTGAGCTCGGTGTCGAGGCGGTCGGACAGCTCGGCGATCGTCCGGGCGAGGCACTCGCCGATGGCGGCCAGGTGCCGCTCGTCGTCGGCGATCAGGGCCGGGTCGGCCTTGGCGGAGAGCCGTTCGGGCAGGTCGAAGGGGCTGGTGGTCAGGGGGTTCAAAGAATCAGCTCCGTGGGGTGGCCGTACGGCCGCAGGCACGTACGGCAGGGCGTCCGGGAGGACGGGACGAACAGGCGAACAGGCGAACAGGCGAACGCGGGGGGACGGCGACCGCCGTCCGGGGTCGGTCTCGGGTCGTGGTGGGCGGCCGGCGGGTCGCGGGGCCGTCGTGGCCGGTCGTGCCCACGCGGCGGGGCCGCACCGGCGGGCAGCGCCCGCGGTGGCCGTGTGCGGGGGCTCAGGCGCCGGCGAGGAGCAGCCGCGCGGCCACGGTGGCTCCGTCGGTGCGCATCGTGCCGGCCACGGCGGCGGCACGGGCGCGGGTGCCGGGGGTGAGGGCGGTCGCGAGCGCGGCCGAGAGCGAGTCGACGGTCGGTACCGGGCCGTCGTGGGCCGCGCCGATGCCGAGTGCGGCCACCCGGGCGGCCCAGTGCGGCTGGTCCACGATCTGGGGGACGACCACCTGGGGCACCCCCGCGACGGCGGCCGTCGTCGTGGTGCCCGCGCCGCCGTGGTGGACGACGGCGGCGACCCGGCGGAACAGCGCCTGGTGGTTGACCTCGCCGACGGCGAAGCGGTCGGCGCCGTCGCCGGGGGCGAGGTCCGCCCAGCCGCGGCCGATCAGCACGCGCCGCCCCTGGGCGCGTACCGCCTCGACGGCCACCCGGGCGGCGTCCGGGGCGCCGCGCATGGCCATGCTGCCGAAGCCGACGTACACCGGCGGTTCACCGGCCGCCAGGAACGCCACCAGGTCGGCCGGCAGCGGGCGGGTGTCCGGCAGCAGCCACGCGCCGGTCTGCACGAGGTCCAGGTCCGTCATCTCCTGCCACGGGGCAAACCCCGGGTCGGCGGCCAGCCAGGGCCGGTCGGTGAGGACGTGGTCGCGGACGTTGTCCACCGGAGGCAGGCCGAGCGCGGCCCGGTGGGTGTTGAGCGCCTGGCCGTACAGGGCGTTCACCCGCTCGGCGTCCACCTTCCACAGCGTCGGCAGGTCGGCGTCGGCAGGGGCCGGGCGGCCCGGCCGGCCGGCGGGCGGGAAGCGCGAGGACGGCAGCCCGGCCGGGTGGAAGCAGGCCGGCACGTAGCGGATGCCCAGCTTCTCGGCCACCGACCGCGCACCGGCCGGCATCAGGCCGCTCGCCACCAGCGCGTCGCAGCCCTCGGCCGCCGGGCCGACCGTGTCGAAGTGCGCGGCCACCAGCTCGGGCGCGAGCTTGAACGCGTCCTCCGGAGCCGGGTTCGGCCGGGTCACCAGCGCGCGCACCGACGGCCCGAACGGCACGTGCGGCACGCCCGCACGGGCCAGCAGCTCCGCGAACTCCTCGTCCGGCGGGGCGCACACCCGGGCCTCGGCGCCCAGCTCGCGCAGCGCCACCGCGAGTCCCGCCAGCGGCTCGACGTCGCCGCGCGACCCATATCCCATCAACAGCACACGCATGTCGCGCATCCCCCAAATACCGCGGTTCCTGGCTACGGCCTGCGATTCTGCGGGACCAGGGGGGCCTTGCCGCAAGCCCCCCGGTGCGCTATACGTTAAGAAGGGAGAGGAGAAGAACTCCTCCCTCCTGAGTGTTCTGCGGGCCGCCGACGAGCGGCCCTTTCTGCTGTCACGGGGCTGTCACGGCGCGCTCAGCCAGGGCCGGACCTGCTTGCGGGCCTCGTGCAGCCGGGACTTCAGGGTGCCCAGCGGGATCCCCACCCGTTCGGCGACCTCGGCGTAGTCCAGCTGGCAGATGTCCCGGTAGACGAGCGGCGCGACCAGCTGCGGGTGCTCCCGCTCCAGCCGGTCCAGCGCCTCCAGCAGATCGATGCGGGACCCGGCGATCACACTCGTCGTGCGCGGGTCGACGTGCTCGGTGGGTTCGATGGTCGCCGGCTGCTCCGCCGCCCGGCGCTTGAGGTCCCGGTACTTCTGCCGGGAGCAGTTGGCGACGACCGTGTACAGCCAGGTGCTGAAGCGGCTGCGGCCCTCGAAGGTGGAGATCTTCCGGGAGATCTGGAGCAGCACGTCCTGGGCCGCCTCCTCGGCGTCCTCCCGGCACGGCAGGAACCGCCCGCAGCGCCGTACGACGTCCGGCCAGACCTCGGACAGCAGCTGGTTGAGGGCCAGCTGGTCGCCTGCGGCGGCCCGCCGGGCGAGGTCTTCGGTCAGCGCGGCGTCCGGCACGGGAGGTCCCCCTCGAAGTCGATCTCAGGACAGGCATGATAGTCGTATGCAACCCCTGGAGCGGATCGGCCGCTATCGCCTCGAACAGCGCCTGGGCACCGGTGCCTTCGGGACGGTCTGGCTCGCCCACGACGACCAGCTGGACGCCTCGGTCGCGGTGAAGGTGCTCGCCGACAACTGGTCCCATCGCCTCGACATCCACGACCGGTTCCTGTCCGAGGCGCGGCTGCTGCGGCGGGCCGACTCGAAGCGTGTGGTGCAGGTCTATGACATCGGCGAACTCCCGGACGGGCGGCCGTACTTCGTGATGGAGTACGCCGACGCGGGCACCCTCGCCGACCTGCTCGGCGGCGGCCCGCTCCCGATCTCCGACGCGCTGCGGCTGACCGCGCTGGCGGCGCGCGGCGCGGCGGATCTGCACGAGGCAGGGATCGTGCACCGGGACATCAAGCCGACCAACGTGCTGCTGCGCACCGCGCAGGACGGCACCCGGCGGGTGCTGCTGGCCGACCTGGGGCTGGCGAAGAGCCTGGCGCAGGCGTCGGGACTGACCCTGGCCGCCGGTTCGGCGGGGTACCAGCCGCCGGAGCAGGCCGAGCCCGGCGAGGGCATCGACGCCCGCGCCGACGTCTACGCGCTGGGCGCGGTGGGCTACGAGCTGGTCACGGGGACGGTGCCGGCGGCGCCGGGAAGGGTGATCCGGCCGGAGCGGCTGCGTCCTGACCTCGGGGAGGACGTGCAGCGGGCGCTGCTGCGGGCCCTGGAGCCGGACCGGCAGCGGCGCTGGCCGTCCGCGCAGGCCTTCGCGGACGAGCTGGACCGGCTGGCGGCGGCCACGGCGGGCCGGAGGGCGCGCCGGCCCCGGCGCCTGGACGGTGTCCGCAGGCGGCTCAACGCGGTCACGCTGACCGTCGCCGCAGTCCTCGCGGCAGGCGGCACCGCGCTGGCGGTCACGATGATCGACCGGAACGGGTCGGCGGGGGACGAGACCCGGGTCGCCGACTCCACCGGGCGGGTGGTGGCCCGGGTGCCGTCCGGGTGGGCGGGCGAGCTGCGGAACTCCGGCTGGAACCCGCAGGCCCTGGGGCTGGCCTCCGGGCACGAGCCGGGTCTGGAGGTCGCCGACGACGTCTCCGAGTGGCAGGACCTGACGACCGCGGTGAACGGCGTCTTCATCGGCGTGAGCGAGAAGGGGGACGTCACCGCGAAGGTGGACGCCCTCTCCCACTCCGGCTGCCACTACGACGGCAGCCGTGCCTTCACCGGCACCGACTGGAAGGGCAGCGTCCGGAGCTGGAGCGGCTGTTCCGGCGCGGGCGGCTCGATCCAGGAGGCGGCCCTGCGGCCGGCCGGCGGGGACAGCCAGCCGCAGGTGTACGTGCAGGTGCGGCAGAAGGGCGCCGTCGACAAGAGCACCACGGACGGCATCCTGCGGTCCCTTCGGGTCACCTGACTCGGGGAATCCCGGCGTGCCCCCGAACTTTTCCGGCGTTTCTCGCATCGGATGGGAGTGACGGCGCACGTCGCGCCTCGGGCACGCCGCACGGGCGGGTCACGACACATCCAGGAGTGGTGAGACACATGGCGCACACGTCCCAGTCCTTGCGGCGCGGGGCGGCCCTGCTCGCGAGCACGGTCGCCGCCCTGGGCCTGCTGACCGCCTGCGGCAACGGTGGTCAGGGCAAGTCCCCGGAGTCGGTGTCGGGCACGGCCGCGCCGGCGACCGGCAACGCGTCGAGCGCGGACAGCTCGGGCACCTCCGCCGTCCCGTCCGGCAACGGATCTTCGGCGGCCTCGCAGAGCGGCGGCTCGGCGACCGGCGGTTCGTCGACGGGCGGCACCACGACGAGCAGCGCCGCCGCGACGCGCTGCCACACCTCGGAGCTGACCGCCTCGGTGGGCGGCAACGACCCGGGGGCCGGCCAGGAGAACTTCCCGGTCGTGCTCACCAACAAGTCGGGCCGCTCCTGCACGGTGCGCGGTTTCCCGGGCGCCGCCTTCGTGAACGCCTCCGGCACCCAGCTCGGCCCCGACCCGCAGCGCGAGTCCGGCACCACCGCCACGACGGTCACCCTCAAGCCCGGCCAGAGCGCCTGGGCGGGGCTGACCTTCTCCAACCCGGAGATCAGCGGCGCCAAGACGGCGACGCCTGCCGCGCTCCTGGTCACCCCGCCGGACGAGAAGGACTCGCTGAAGGTCACCTGGAAGAACGGCGCGGTCCCGGTCTCCGGGAACGCCTCCTCGGTGCGCCTGGGCGTCTTCAGCGCCGGTACCGGCGCCTGACCGCCCCCTGACCGGACCCCGCCGCCCACTCCCCCGGGCGGCGGGGTTCGTCATGTCCGGACCACAACTGTCACAGGCGTGCAACACGCACAGCCGGCTCCGATCTTTTTCGCCCGACCGCCCATCGAACCCGTCGACCACACGGAAACGGGGCTCCGCAAGGGGCCGGGACGACGGAATCGGGGACGGACATGAGCGGCATCTCTCGCAGGCGGGTGCTGACGGCGGGCGCGACGGCGGGGGCCCTGGGTGCCCTCTCCGCATGCTCGAACGGCAGCTGGACGCTGGGCGGCAGCAGTCCGGCCGGCGGCGGCAAGGGCGGCGCCGACGGCAGCGCGCCGGCGAAGCCGCTGAAGCTCATCGGCGACGGCTCCACCGCCGACACCGGCGCACAGCCGCACCAGCCGAAGGCGACGCGGATGGCACCCGGCAGCAAGCCGCCGCAGTTCGTGGTGTTCTCCTGGGACGGCGCGGGCGAGCTCAGCAACAAGCTGTTCTCCCGCTTCCGCAAGGTGGCCGCGGACCACGGCGCGAAGATGACGTTCTTCCTGTCCGGCATCTACACCCTGCCCGAGTCGAAGAAGGACCTCTACCGTCCGCCGCAGCACGCGGTCGGCGCGTCCGCGATCGGTTACCTCTCGGACGGGCACATCCACAACACGCTCCAGCAGGTGCGCGCGGCCTGGCTGGAGGGCCACGAGATCGGCACCCACTTCAACGGGCACTTCTGCGGCAGCGACGGCGTGCGCAACTGGTCCTCCGCCGAGTGGCGCAGTGAGATCGACCAGGCCATGGACTTCGTCACCAAGTGGAAGACGAACACCGGCTTCACCGATCTGGAGCCGCTGCCCTTCGACTACCGCAAGGAGCTGATCGGCGGCCGTACCCCGTGCCTGGAGGGCCAGGCCAACCTGCTGCCCACCGCGGCCGCGCTCGGCTGGAAGTACGACGCCTCCTCCCCCGGCGGCCTGCAGATCTGGCCGGGCAAGGTGCAGGGCAACCGCATCTGGGACTTCCCGCTGCAGTCCATACCGTTCCCCGGGCACTCCTTCCAGGTCCTGTCGATGGACTACAACATGATGTACAACCAGTCCGCCGGCAATCCGCTGGGCGACAAGACCCAGTACGACGCCTGGCGCACCCAGGCCCGCGACAGCTACCTGGCGGGCTTCGAGCGGGCGTACAGCACCAACCGGGCGCCGTTCTTCATCGGCAACCACTTCGAGCGCTGGAACGGCGGCATCTACATGGACGCCGTCGAGGAGGCGATCGGCAAGATGGCCGAGCACGACGACGTGCGCTTCGTCTCCTTCAAGCAGCTGGTGGCGTGGCTGGAGGCGCAGGACCCGGCGGTGCTGCGGACGCTGCGCACGCTGAACCCGGGTCAGGAGCCGACCGGCGGCTGGGGCGAGTTCCTGGGCGCGGCGGGTACCCCGTCCTCGTAAGCCGGGTCCGTCTGCCTTCATCTGCTTTCATGGGCGGGCCGTACTTGATCACACCTGCGAGGGACCCGCCCTGAACACCCCGCTCGCCGAGACCCTGTCCGTCCTCCTGCTCGCCGCCGTGCTGGCCTGGGCCGTGATCCGGCCGCGCGGCTGGCCGGAGGCGGTGCTCGCCGTGCCGGCGGCGGGCATCGTCGTCGCCACCGGGGCGATCTCCCTCGACCACGCGCGGGCGGAGGCCGAGCAACTGGGGCCGGTCGTCGGGTTCCTCGCCGCGGTCCTGGTACTGGCCCACTTCTGCGACGTGGAGGGCCTGTTCCAGGCCTGCGGGGCGTGGATGGCCCGTTGGTCGGGCGGGCGGCCGGTGCGGCTGCTGACCGCGGTGTTCGCACTGGCCTCGGTGATCACCGCCGTACTGAGCCTGGACGCGACGGTGGTGCTGCTGACGCCGGTGGTGTTCGCGACGGCGGCCCGGTCCGGGGTGCGGGCGAAACCGCACGTCTACGCCTGTACGCACCTGTCGAACACCGCGTCGCTGCTGCTGCCGGTGTCCAACCTGACGAACCTGCTGGCGTTCGCGGCGAGCGGGCTGAGCTTCACCCGGTTCGCGGCGCTGATGGTGCTGCCCTGGCTGGTGGCGATCGGCGTCGAGTACGTGGTGTTCCGGCGGTTCTTCGCCCGTGACCTGTCCTCGGCGGCCCCGGGCGCCCGGGATCCCGGCGAGCCGCCCCGGCTGCCGGTGTTCGCGCTGGTGACGGTGGCCTGCACGCTCGCGGGGTTCGTGGTCACCTCGGCGGTCGGCATCGACCCGGCGTGGGCGGCGTGCGCGGGTGCGCTGGTGCTGGCCGGGCGGGCACTGCTGCGGCGGCGGGCGACGCCGCTGACGGTGGTGAAGGCGGCCGCGCCCGCGTTCCTGGCGTTCGTGCTGGCGCTCGGGATCGTGGTGCGGGCGGTCGTCGACAACGGGCTCGCGGACGCGCTCGGCCATGTGCTGCCGGGCGGGACCGGACTGCCGGCGCTGCTCGGCGTCGCCGCACTGGCGGCCGTCCTCGCGAACATCGTCAACAACCTGCCGGCGGTGCTGGTGCTGCTGCCGCTGGCCGCGCCGGCCGGGCCGGGCGCGGTGCTCGCGGTGCTGCTCGGGGTGAACATCGGCCCGAACCTCACCTACGCCGGTTCGCTGGCGACGCTGCTGTGGCGCAGGATCGTGCACCAGCACGACCACGGGGTGGACCTCGGCGAGTTCACCCGGCTGGGCCTGCTCGCCGTGCCGACCGCGCTGTGCGGGGCGGTGGTGGCACTGTGGGGGGCGCTCCAGGTGGTCGGGAGCTGAGCGGATCGCGGCACCTCCGGCGGAGTGCCCGGTCAGGAGTGGCTGGGAGGCCATGGACATGCGGGTGATCGTCTGGCTGGTCGAGGGGACCTGGCCGGCCTGTGTGGACGCGGTGCGCGGCTACGCGCCGGACGCGTCCGAGGTGGTGCTGCTGCACGTGGCCGAGCCCGGGGTGGCCGGGCTGGCGCACGGCGCCTTCGCGGGGCTGCTGGGCCGGGCCGGTTCGGAGCCGGACCCGGAGCGGCGGCTGGTGGAACTCGGCGACATGTCGGCGGCGGAACTGCTGGACGCGGCGGAGACCCGGCTGGGACGGCCGTGCACCCGGCTGGAGCGGGTCGGCCGGGTCGAGCGGGAGGTGGTGGCCGCCGCCGCGGACGCCGGTCTGCTGGTCCTGGCCCGGGACGGCGACCGGTCCCGGCTCGGGCCGCACAGCCTGGGCAGGGCGGCGCGGTTCGTGGTCGACCACGCGCCGTGCCCGGTGCTGCTGGTGTGGCCGGAGGGGGCGCCGGACCTGACGACGATGCCGCCCCCGCCGCCGCACCCCTGAGCCCGCGCGGGGTCAGTGCCCGTGGTGGCCCCCGCCGCCGTAGCCACCGCCGTAACCGCCGTCGCCCCAGCCGCCGCCGTACTGGCCGTCTCCGGAGCCGTAGCAGTAGCCCGGGTACTCGACGCACGGGTCGTAGCCGGCGGTGCTCGACGGCGTCGGCTGTGCGGTCGTCCTGGACGCCGACGGGGTGGGCGTCGGCGTGGCGGGCTTCGCGGCCTTGGTGGTCGGAGTGGCGGACGCGGTCGGGGCCGGGGTCGGCGTCGGGGTGGTGTCGGCGTCCCAGTTGACGATCTGCATCTGCAGGTCGGGCTGGGAGGTGTCCATCACCCACCGCTGGGCATTGGCGTTCGTCCGGTTCTTGACCACCAGGGCGCCACCGCCGTCGGTGGCGGCGGGGGCGAGCGCCAGGTCCTGGTCCCAGCGGGGCACCAGTGCGCCCTGGAGGGTGAAGTCGTAGTGGACGCTCTTGGCCTTGGTCCCGGCCGCCGACGTGCACGGGGCGAGCTGGACGGAGTAGCCGAGGTGCGAGTCGAGGCACAGGTCGGGGGCGGCCGCGTTGCGCAGCAGTCCGTCGCCGTCGTACGTCCACTGCTGGCTGGCGACCGAGGAGCACTCGGCGAGCTCGGTCTCGGCGCCCTTGACGGCCTTCTTGCCGACCACGCCGATGCACAGGCCGGAGGCGATGTTGTGCAGGCGGCCGCGCAGGGTGCCCTGGGTGGTGCGGCTGGTGCCGACCCAGGACGGACCGGAGGAGGCCGAGCCGGCCGGCGTGGCGGACGGCTTGGCGGTGGCCGAGGTGGAGTCGTCGCCGGAACCGAGCACGGACCACAGCACCAGCGGCAGCACGACCAGGCCGCTCACGGTGCCCACCGCCACGGCGAGGTTGCGGCGGCGGACCCGGCGGGCGGCCCGCTGCTTGGCGCGTCGGGAGGCGGCCGGGTGCACGACCAGGTCCTTGCCCGGGGCGCTGGGCGGCGCGAAGTCCTCGCCCCCCGCGAACCCGCCCGTGAAGCCGCCCGCGAACCCGTCGGCGGGTGCGGCCGGGGGTGCGGCGGGCTGTTCGGCGAGCGCGGCCCGGGACTCCATGTAGGCGCGGGCGCCCCAGCCGAGCACGGCCTCGGCGAGGGCGATGCCGAGCCCGCCGTTGAACTGGTGGAGCTGGTCGGCGGTGTACCGGCAGTGCTTGCAGCCGTTCAGGTGCTGCTGGAGGTCGCGGTCGACGTCGATGCCGCCACGGCGGAAGGTCACGTCGATCATCCGGACGTAGCGCTGGCACTCGTCCTCGTGGGCGAGTTCGCGGTGCACCTGGAGGCACTCCTCGCGCATCCGCTCGCGGGCCCGGCGCAGTTCGACCTGCGCGTCCTGCTCGTCCAGGCCCAGCAGTGCGGCGGGTGCCACCAGGGGCTCCGACTCGACCTCGGTGTGCCACAGCACGGTCCGCGAGGACGGGGTGAGCCGCTGGAAGGCCCGGGAGAGCAGCCGCCGGTTCGCGGGTGGCAGCAGCCGGGCGGCGGCCCGTTCGCCCTTGCCGGCGCGCAGCTGGGGGTGGAGCAGTTCGCCGCGGCCGTCGTTGTCCCATTCGGCCGCGATACGCCGCACGGTGACAAGGAGCTGGGGGCGCCAGGCAGCGGTCGGGCCGGCCTGGCGGAGGGATTCACCGAAGAGCCGGGTGAATGCGGCGGTGGTGAGCATTCCCGCGCCGCGTGTCCCGTCGGCGCACAGACGGGCGTAGGCGAAGGCCGCTTCCCAGTGCCGGTCGAGGAGTTCACCGACGGGGTGCAGGGCGGGTGCCGTGCCCGTCCACTGCTTGAGCTCGGCGCTGAGCTGCTCGTCGGTGACGTCGAACGGCCGGGCGGGGGTAGGGGAATTCCCCAGGCCTGCGTCATTCACGGCGGCATTCCTTCCAGACGCAACGCGGGATTCGGCCCATACCGTCTGGTATGCGACCGGTATGCGGCCCGGCCGACGCCAAGGCCGGATGGGCTTGTTGGGGGGTTCGGCACGCGGGGAGCGGCCTCGCGCACGCGGCGGTCGAAAATAATTGTCCGCATGCCGACACGCCACACCTTTGCACAGGCCAGCACGGCAGAACAAGAGATCCCAGGGTTTTGCGCATTGCCCGCCGCCGGCGATAATTTGACGATTCGTCAATGACCGAGACCGCGCTTTGTCGCCGTATCGACATCGCAATTGGCGCGGGGATTCAGGGCCTACCGTCCCGGTATCGACACCAACCATTGAACCATGCCCCGACCTGCACAAGCCGCCGGGCGCCCGGCGCCCGGGAACCAATGACCGGGCGCATTACAGACGTTCGCCGGAGCGGTAGGCACCGGGCGGGACACCGTATCGTTCTCGGAAAACCCGGTTGAAGTGGAACGGGCTGGGAAATCCGGACGCGGCGGCGACCCGCTCGACGGTCAGGTCGCTGCTCTCCAGCAGCCGGGCGGCGTGTCGCAGCCGCGCCTCGCGCAGCGCACGCATCGGCGGCACGCCGGTCCGGGCGGTGAAAAGGTGGGCGAACCGGGACGGCGACAGCGCGACACGCGCGGCGAGCGAGCGGACCGTGTGCGGAGCACCCGGATCGGCGGCGATCAACTCCTCGGCGCGGCGCACCCGTTCGTCCCCGGCGTCCCGGCCGGGCGCCGCCGGGTGCGCGCCGGCGGTCGCGAGCAGGATGACCTCCTCCAGTGCGCACAGGGCGAGTTCGCGGGCCGCGCTGCCGTGCGCGACGGCGACGGGGTCGCCACCGGCTGCCGGGGCGGGCGGCGCGCCGGTGCCGGTCCAGCGGGAGTCGGCGAGCACGCGCTGGAAGGCCGCCTCGATCCGGGCGCGGTTGCCGTCCGGGGCGCCGACGGCGTACACGCCGTCGCCCAGGGCGCGGGGAGCAAGCCACGGCATCCAGTGCGGGCGGACCTGGCAGTGCGTCCACCAGAACCGCCAGCGGTGCGCGCCGGGCCCGACGGCGTAGCCGTGCGGGACGCCGGGGGCCAGGACGACGAGGTCACCGGCGCGCGCGGGGGTCTCCACGGCACCCTGCCGGAGCAGGCCGCTGCCGTCCGTCGTCCAGGTGAGCAGCCAACTGCTCGCCCCCTCGGGGCGGTTGATCCGGTAGCCCGGTCCCTCGTCGTAGCGGCCGGTGACGACCATCCCGGGCGGCGGGGCCGGGACAGCAGTGCCGGGCAGCTCCGCAGCGCTCATGGGCATCCTCTCCGCGGTGGCGTCGCCCTAGCGTGGCAGGTCCAGGGCACCGGACCGAGGAGGGCGGGCATGACAGCCACGGGCATCGACACCACCGTCTCGCGGCAGTTCGAGGAGGACGGGTTCACCGTCGTGCGGGGGTTGTTCGGGTACGACGAGATCGACCGGCTGTGTGCGGAGTTCGCGGCGCTGCACGCGGCGGGACGGGTCGTGCCGGGCCACTTCGAGCCGAGGCCGGCGGGGGATCCGCTGCAGCGGTACCCGCGGGTGATGCAGCCGCACGAGATCAGTGCGCTCGCACGGCGTTTCCTGCTGGACGCCCGTCTGCGGGTGGTCCTGGAGGCGCTGTTCGGGGAGGAGGTGCTGGCCGCGCAGAGCATGTTCTACTTCAAGCCGCCGGGGGCCCGGGGGCAGGCGCTGCATCAGGACAACTTCTATCTGCGGGTGGAGCCGGGGACGTGCGTCGCCGCCTGGGTCGCCTGCGAGGCGATCGACCGGGAGAACGGCGGCCTGGAGGTGGTGCCGGGGACGCACCGGATGGACCTGTTCTGCCCCGAGGAGTCGGATGCGGAGCTGTCGTTCGCGCGGGAGTACGTGGCACCGCCGGAGGGGCTCGCGGCGGTGCCGGTCGACATGGGGCCGGGGGACGTCCTGTTCTTCAACGGGAGCCTGGTGCACGGGTCGCAGCCCAATCGCTCCGCCGGGCGCAGCCGACGGTCGTTCATCGGGCACTACGTGGGGCGCTCGGCGGAGCGGATCGGCGGGTACTACCGGACGTTGTCCATGGGTGGGGAACCTGTTCCTTTGCCGGAGAGCGAAGGGGGCGGTCCTTGCGGGACGTCGCGGTTGTGATTCGGGTGCGGGTGCGATGCGGTTGCTCGCGCCCACGCGGCGGAGCCGCAAATCGCAACAGCCCCGCGCCCCCGAAGGGGCGCCCTTCAGTGGCCGGAGATCGGATGGGGGCCGTAAGGCTCCTGGAGCTCTTCGAGTTCCTTGTCGCTGAGTTGCAACTCGACTGCTGCCACGGCGTCCTCGATGTGGTTCGGCTTCGAGGCGCCGATGATCGGGGCCGTCACCGTGTTCTGGTGCAGGAGCCAGGACATGGCCACCTGGGCGCGCGGGACGCCCCGGTCGTCCGCGATACGGGTGACCGCCTCGACGATCGCGCGGTCGCCCTCCTGGTAGAGGCGGCCGCCGAAGTTGTCGTTCGCGCTGCGCTCGGTGACCGTGCCCCAGTCGCGGGTGAGGCGGCCCCGGGCCAGCGGGCTCCACGGCAGTACGCCCACGCTCTGGTCGGCGCAGAGCGGCAGCATCTCGCGTTCCTCCTCGCGGTAGAGGAGGTTGTAGTGGTTCTGCATGGACACGAACTTGGTCCAGCCGTGCCGTTCGGCCGTGTACTGGGCCTTGGAGAACTCCCAGGCGTACATCGAACTCGCCCCGATGTAGCGGGCCTTGCCGGCCTTGACGACGTCGTGCAGCGCCTCCATCGTCTCCTCGACCGGCGTGGCGTGATCGTAGCGGTGGATCTGGTAGAGGTCGACGTAGTCGGTGCCGAGGCGGCTGAGGCTGTGGTCGATCTCGGTGAGGATCGCCTTGCGGGACAGCCCGCCGCCGTTGGGGCCGGGACGCATCCGGCCGTGCACCTTGGTGGCGAGGACGATCTCGTCGCGCTGGGCGAAGTCGCGCAGCGCCTTGCCGACGATCTCCTCGCTGGTGCCGTCGGAGTAGACGTTGGCGGTGTCGAAGAAGTTGATGCCCGCCTCCAGCGCCTGCCGGATCAGCGGGCGGGCGGCCTCCTCGTCGAGGGTCCACTCGTGGGTGCCGCGGTCGGGCAGGCCGTAGGTCATGCAGCCGAGGCAGATCCGGGACACGTCCATACCGGTTCGGCCGAGCTTCACGTACTCCATCGTTGTCTCCCACCGTCGAGATCACGTCGTACAGAGGCGAGCGTACGTCGGCCCGCCGTCCGGTCTCCCGCCGTGGCGGTGGTTATCGGACGTCGGCAGGGCGTCGTCAGGGGCGGTCCAGCAGGTCCAGCGCGCGCTCCCAGGCGAACTCGGGGCGGCCGCCGTCCGCGTCGGCCCCGCCGGCGTAGGGGTCGCCGAAGCGCACGCCGAGGGCGCGCAGCCGGGTCAGGCTCTCCTGGTAGGCGGGGTGTGCGGCGAGCGCGCCCGCGACGCAGGGCAGGACCGCGATCGGGACGTCGAGTCCCAGGGCCTCGCACAGCGTGCCGACGGCGAGGGTGTCGGCGAGCCCGGCGGCCCACTTGTTCACGGTGTTGAAGGTCGCGGGCGCGACGACCACGGCGTCCGGCGCGGGGAAGGGACGCGGATCGGAGGGGCGGCGCCAGGCCGACCGGATCGGGCGCCCGGTGCGCGCCTCCGCCTCCGCGGTGTCGAAGAAGCCGTTCACGGCCACGGGCGTGGCGATGATCCCGACCTCCCAGCCGCGTTCCTGGGCCGCGGTGACGAGTCTGCCGACGCCCGCGGCGATGCCGGCGGCGCAGACGACCAGGTAGAGGAAGGGCTTCCGGGGCTCGTCGGTCATCCGGGAACCCTATGCGGGGGGCTATCGGAGCGGGAAGGACAGGCCCCGCTCGGAGTCCGGGCGCGGACCGTGGATCCGGCGCTCGTGCTCCTCGATCCGCACGTCGTTGATGCTGGCCTCGCGCCGGGTCATGAGCCCGTGCCCGTCGAACTCCCAGAGCTCGTTGCCGTACGAGCGCCACCACTGGCCGTCCGCGTCGTGGCACTCGTACTGGAAGCGGACCGCGATGCGGTCGCCGTCGAAGGCCCACAGGTCCTTGCGGAGCGCGTAGTCGAGTTCGCGGGCCCATTTCGCGGTGAGGAACTCGACGATCGCGGCGCGGCCGGTGACGAAGGTGCCGCGGTTGCGCCAGACCGAGTCCTCGGAGTAGGCGAGCGCGACCCGCTCGGGGTCACGGGTGTTCCAGGCGTCCTCGGCGGCCTGGACCTTCTGGACTGCGGTCTCCCGGGTGAAGGGCGGCAGGGGCGGGCGGGCGGTCATGGTCTCCTCCTCGTCGAAGAGAGAACGTGCGTTCTCCGCGTCGCTGCTACCGTAGGAGAACGCACGTTCTCTCGTCAAGGAGTGGCCCATGGACAGCGCGGTCGCGCGTGAGCAGGCTCTGGACGCCGCCGAGCGGCTGTTCTACGGGCGCGGGGTGCAGTCCGTCGGCATGGACGACATACGCGGCGCCTCCGGCGTCTCCCTCAAACGGCTCTACCAGCTCTTCCCCGCCAAGGAGCAGCTCGTGGCGGCCTATCTGGAGCGGCGGGACGTGCGCTGGCGGCAGCGGCTCGCCGACCATGTCCGGCGGCACGAGGACCCCCGCGAGCGGATCCTCGCGGTCTTCGACTGGCTGGAGGGGTGGTTCGCAGAGGCGGACTTCCGGGGGTGCGCCTGGATCAACGCGTACGGCGAGCTCGGTGCCACCTCCCCGGGGGTGGTGGCCCAGGTCCGCGGCCACAAGCGGGCGTTCCGGGACTACCTGGCGGAGCTGGTGGCCGACGCCGGGATGGACGCCGCGCTGACCGGGCCGCTGTTCCTGCTCGCCGAGGGGGCGATGGTCACCGCGGGCGTCACCGGGAGCACGGAGCCCGCGGCGGAGGCCCGCGCGGCGGCCCGGGTGCTGCTGCGCGCCGGATGAGGTCAGGCCACGGCGGCCAGCCGGGACAGGGCGGTGCGGGCCCCGGTGAGGGAGGCGGCGGCCGCCTCCTCCTGACCGGCCAGGAAGGGCAGCACGTCGACGCGGGTCAGCTCGGCGGCCACCGGGTGAAAGTGCTCGGGCCGGACGCCGAGCCGGGCCGTCCAGGCCCTCAGGTACGGCAGCTGGAAGTCCAGGTCCGCCCGGCGGGTCTCCGGGCCGTAGGCACCGCCGCGCGCCAGGACGGCCACCACCCGGGTGCCGGACAGCAGGCTCTCCCCCGTGTCCGGGTGCACGAAGGCGCCGGGGAAGGTCACCCGGTCGATCCACGCCTTGAGGGCCGCGGGCACCGCGAAGTTGTACATGGGGACGCCGAGCAGCACCGTGTCCGCGGCGGCCAGCTCGGTGATCGGAGGCAGGGTCAGTTCCCACTCGCGGGCCTCGGCCCGGCTCTCGATCAGCGCGGGCACCTTGGCGGGCGGCACGAAGCCCTCGCGCTCCACCCGGCGGCCCAGGGTGGTGTAGGCGCCGGTGAGCGGGGCCACCGGGGTGGCGGTCAGGTCGCGGCGGCGGTACTCCCCCGCCGGGTGCCCGGCACGCCAGGCGCGGGCGAAGTCCGCGGTCAGGCGCCTGGTCACGGAGTCGGCGGTCGCGTCGGCGCTGGAGTCGATGTGCAGCAGCATGGGGTGGTCACCTCGGTCGGTCCGGATACGTCGACGGGGTGACGGAGCACGGAACGGAAAGGTGACCCCATGGACCGGCACGACGACCTGGCGGCGGAGTTCGAGGCGCGGCGCGCACGACTGCGGGCCATCGCCTACCGCATGCTGGGCTCGGCCGGGGACGCCGAGGACGCGGTCCAGGAGGCCTGGCTGCGGCTGAGCCGCGCGGGCAGTGCCGACATCGGCAACCTCACCGCCTGGCTGACGACGGTCGTCTCCCGCGTCTGCCTGGACTTGCTGCGCGCCCGCACCGCGCACCGCGAGGACCCGTACGGCGCGGACCTCCCGGAGCGCGCGGCCGGCGGCGGGCCCGAGGAGGAGGCCGTGCTGGCCGAGTCGGTGGGGCTCGCCCTGCTGGTGGTGCTGGAGACACTGAGTCCGGCGGAGCGGGTGGCGTTCGTGCTGCACGATGTGTTCGGGGTGCCGTTCGAGCGGATCGCGGCGATCACCGACCGTTCGCTGCCGGCCGCGAAGAAGCTCGCCAGCCGGGCCCGGCACAAGGTCCGCGGCACGCCCGCGCTGCCGGCCGCCGAGCAGGACCGGCACCGCGGGGTCGTGGAGGCGTTCCTGGCCGCCGCCCGAGGCGGTGACCTGGGCGCGCTGCTCGGCCTGCTCGCCCCGGACGTGGTCCGGCACGCCGACCCCGCAACCCTGCCGCCGGGGGTGGCGGCGGAGCTGCGGGGCGCGCGGGCCGTCGCGGAGGGCACGGTGCTGCTGCGCGACCGCGCCCGCTCGGCCGTACCGGCCCTGGTGGACGGCCGGGTCGGCCTCGTCGTCGCTCCGCGCGGACGGCTGCGGTACGTCCTGCGGTTCACCGTCGAGGGCGACCGGGTGGCGGCGTACGAGGTGGTCGCCGACCCGGTGCTGCTGCGGCGGCTGGAAGTGGCGGTGCTCGACGTGCCGGCGGCTGTCTGAGGCCGGCAGGTCGAGGCGGCCCAGCCCAGGCCTAGCCCGTCGGTTCCTTGACCGTGATGGCGTGCACCGGGCAGGCTCGGGCCGCCTCCTTGACCAGCGGGTCGCCGCCGCCGTCCTCCTTGCCGGGGAGCAGGGCGCTGAAGCCGTCGTCGTCCTGGGTGAAGACGTTCGGGGCGGTGAGGGCGCACTGCCCCGCGCCGATGCAGACGTCCGTGTCGATCTCGATGTGCATGGCAGGAGCCTCTTACCAGGTCACGGGGAGTTCCAGCATCCCCTGGATCGTGTCGCCGGGTTTGAAGGGGATCTCCTCCGGCGGTGCGGCGAGCCGCAGGTCCGGGAGCCGCTCCCACAGGGTGCGCAGGGCGATCTCCAGCTCGGTGCGGGCCAGGTTCTGGCCCAGGCACTGGTGGATGCCGAAGCCGAAGGCCACGTGGTGGCGGGCCGGGCGGTGCCAGTCGAGGGTGTCGGGGTCGTCGTACACGGACTCGTCGCGGTTGATGACCGAGGTGGCGAAGAGCACGCCGTCGCCCTTGCGGATGGCCGCGCCGTCCAGCTCGATGTCCTCCAGGGCGACGCGCAGCAGCCCGTCGGCGATGGACAGCATCCGCATCAGTTCCTCGACGGCGGCGGGTACCAGCGCGGGGTCGGCCCGCAGCTCGGCGAGCCGCTCGGGCTGCTGGAGCAGGGTGAAGGTGCCGAGCGAGATCATGTTGGCGGTGGTCTCGTGCCCGGCGACCAGCAGGATGAGGGCCAGTGAGACGACCTCGGCGCGGTCCAGGGCGCCCTCGCGCAGCCGCTCGTGGACAAGGTCGTCGAGGACCCCGTCGCCGGGCGCCCCGTCCCGGCTCTTGCGGTCGGCCAGGTCGCCCAGGTAGGCCTCCAGCTGGTCGCGCGCGTCCAGGGAGTCGGCCGGCTCCGGACCGCGCAGCAGCCGCCGGGACTGCGCCTCGAAGAACTCGTGGTCGGCGTAGGGCACACCGAGCAGGTCGCAGATGACCATGGACGGCACGGGCAGCGCGAAGGAACTCACCAGGTCGGCGGGCGGTCCCGCGGCGATCATCCTGTCGAGCAGATCGTCGACGATCCGCTGGATGGCCGGGCGCATCACGGTCGCCCGCTTGAGGGTGAAGTCCGGGATCAGCATGCGGCGCTGGGTCTGGTGCTCGGGGTCGTCGAGGCCGAGCAGGGCGACCTGGCGGCGTTCCCGGGCCGCCGCGAACCGGGCGTTCGGCATCGGGAAGTCCTCCCGCCGGCGGTCGCTGGAGAGCCGGGGGTCGGCGAGCAGTGCCCTGGCCGTGCCGTGGCCGGTGACCGCCCAGACGGTGCGGCCGTCGTAGAGGGTGACGCGGGACAGCTGGGTGCCGTCGCGCAGTGGGTCGTAGCCGGTGGGCGGGTGGTAGGGGCACGTGCGGTCCTGCGGCCAGGCAACGGGGTCGGCCCGGCCGCCGGGAGAGGTGGGTTCCGTCAGGTCCGTCAGTTCTTTCATGGAAGACCTCGCAGACGAGTGTCGTACGTCGTGCCGATCTTCATTAGATGCTCGGGGCACCTATGTGGCGACCTGAAGTTCGGCCAGATCGCCGCATCGGGTGATCTGGCCGAACCCCGTTCGGTCGGGGGACGATTCCGCGCCGAAATTCGCTTGCCGGTGCGGCGACGCGGACCCCAGGATCTGCGCATGAACTCTCCTGACGCCATCGTGCCGCTGACCACCGCGACCCTCCGTCGGGTGCGGGTCCAGCAGCAGCCGGGGCGTCCCCGGAGGCCCGAGCCCGCACGCGCGTGACGGCCGCGCTCGTCGCCGGCCTGCTCGCCGGGTACGGGATCGCCGTCCCGGTCGGTGCGGTCGGCACGTATCTAGTGTCCCTCACGGCTCGCACGTCACTGCGGACCGGCGCCTGCGCCGCGCTCGGTGTGGCCAGCGCCGACGGCCTGTACGCCCTGCTGGCGGCGGTCGGCGGTGCCGCGCTCGCGGCGGCGCTGGTACCGGTCCTCGGACCGCTTCGGCTGGCGTCGGCGCTGGTGCTGGTGGGGCTCGCCGTGCGCGGTGCGGCGGTCGCGCTGCGCCAGTACCGGGAGCGGCGGCTCGCGACCCGGGCCGCGCGGCCGGTACCCGGCCCCGGACGGGCGTATCTCGGCCTCCTCGGGATCACGCTGCTCAACCCCACGACGGTGATCTACTTCGCCGCCCTGGTGGTCGGCACGCGTTCCGCCGAGGCGGTACGGCCGCTGGAGCAGGGGGTCTTCGTCCTCGCGGCCTTCGCCGCGTCCGCGAGCTGGCAGCTCCTGCTGGCCGGCGGCGGAGCGCTCCTCGGCCGCGGCCTGACCGGCCACCGGGGGCGCCTGGTCACGGCGCTGCTGTCGAGCTGCGTGATGCTGGGGCTGGCGGCCCGGATGGTGCTGTCACCGGGCTGACGTCCGGCGACCTCGACGGGGGGCGAGATCCCGTCACGGGAGCGGTGTCGTACGGATGATCCGGGGCACTTCGCGTGTTGAATCATGACGTCAGTCTTGGAACCGACGAGGGGACGGACCTCATGCCTCTTGAGGGCGAGTACGAGCCCAGCCCGGCCGCCTGGGTGCGCGAGCAGGTCGAGTTGTACGAGAGCTCGGGCGGGAAGGAGGGCACGACCCTGATGGACACCGGGATGCCCGTCATCCTGCTCACCACCCTGGGGGTGAAGAGCGGGAAGATCCGCAAGACGCCGCTGATGCGGGTGGAGCACGGCGGGAAGTACGCCATCGTCGCCTCCCAGGGCGGCGCGCCCAAGCACCCGGTCTGGTACTTCAACGTCAAGTCCCACCCGCTCGTCGAGCTCCAGGACGGGGCGGTCAAGCAGGACATGACCGCTCGGGAGGTCACCGGCGCGGAGAAGGCCGAGTGGTGGGACCGGGCGGTCGCGGCGTACCCGCCGTACGCCGACTACCAGGAGAAGACCAGCCGGGAGATCCCGGTGTTCGTGCTGGAAGCGAAGTAGCCGAACCGCAGTAGCCGTAACCGGAGCAGTAGCAACCGCAGTAGCCGGAACCGGAGCGGTCGCAACCGCTGCGGCCGGAACCGCAGCACGGGGAATTGGCGGTTCCGGGAATTCATTCCGGCCGGGAACCGGCGGAATTTAGAAAAATCTGTTTCGGGGAGGCATGAACCGGCTTCGGGCCGGGCAGCCGAATATCAGGCCCCGCCGCGTTCCCCCGTCGCGGCGGGGCTTTCATGTGCCTCCTGCGCGGAGCGGTCGGTCACGTCCAGGAAGACCTGGTCGGTCTCGTGGAACGTCTCGTTGAGCGCGCTCTTGATGCGCACCAGGACCTCCTCCACCTCCTCGCTGTCGAGACCGGGCACCAGGTCGACCCGGGCCGCGACCAGGGTCGATTCGAGCCCCATCTGCATCGTGAAGAGCGCCTCCACGCTGTCGATCTCGGACTCCGCCTCCAACTGCTCCCGGATCCTGCCGCTGAGCTCCGGATCCGCGGCCTCCCCGATCAACTGGTCGCGGGCGTCGGCGCCCAGCCGGTACGCGACGAACACCAGCAGGGCGCCGATCGCCTGGGAGGCCGAGGCCTCCCAGGCCACCTGGCCGGTGACCATGTGCAGCACCATGCCGACGATCGCGAGGCAGACGCCGAGCACGGCGGTGCCGTCCTCGGCGACCACCGTGCGCAACGCCGGATCCCGCAGCCCGCGCGCCTCCCTGCGGGCCTGGTACAGGGCCCGGAGCAGGGACGCGCCCTCGGCGAGCAGGGCGACGCCCAGCACGATCAGGCCGGCCACATAGCCGCCGGGCTTCTCGTCCGCGCCGTCGCGCAGTGCCTCGATCCCCTGGAAGAAGGAGAAGCAGCCGCCCATGACGAAGATCCCGACGGCCGCGAGCAGGGCCCAGAAGAAGCGCTCCTTGCCGTAGCCGAAGGGGTGCCGGGCGTCGGGCGGGCGGCGGCTGCGGCGCAGGGCGGCCAGCAGGAACACCTCGTTCAGGCTGTCGGCGACGGAGTGCGCGGCCTCGGACAGCAGGGCGGGCGAGCCGGCGACGACTCCGCCGACGGCCTTGGCGACCGCGATCACCAGGTTGGCGGCGAGCGCCACGAACACGGTGACGCGGGTCCGGCGGTCGGCATGCGGCTGCTCCGCACCCTGCTGCTCCGCACCCTGCTGGTCCGGAGCCTTCTGCTCCGGACCCTCCTGCTCCGGACCCTGCTGCTCCGGACTCTCCTGTTTCAGATGCCTGTGCTGCTTCTGCGACGGTGTCCTGCTCACGACCGCCGACTGCCCCGACGCACGCTGATCACTCCGTGCGAGAGGCGGAAATGGGGGAACGCATTCCCTCAGGGCTGCCGGTCGACCGTGGCACGGCCCCCGGGCGAGGAGGACGCATGAGCAGCGGCGACGGCAACAGCGCGCTGGGACGCAAGGCATTCAAACGGTCCCCCAGTCACTTCGCGGACCGGATCACCGCGGACGGACGGGACGGCTGGCCGGTGGCGGCCGGACGCTACCGGCTGGTGGTCAGCCGTGCCTGCCCGTGGGCGAGCCGGGCGGTGATCTCCCGGCGGCTGCTCGGCCTGGAGGACGCCCTGTCGCTCGCCGTGACCGACCCGATCCAGGACGACCGCAGCTGGCGCTTCACCCTCGACCCCGGCGGCCGTGACCCGGTACTCGGCATCCGGTACCTCAGCGAGGCGTACGACCGCCGGGAGACCGGCTACCCCGGCGGGGTGAGCGTGCCCGCGGTCGTGGACGTGCCGAGCGGCAGGCTGGTCACCAACGACTACCAGCAACTGACCCTGGACCTGGCCACCGAGTGGACGGCACTGCACAGGGACGGGGCGCCGGACCTGTACCCGGCACGGCACCGGGACGAGATCGACGCGGTGACGGCGGAGGTGTACGAGGACGTCAACAACGGGGTCTACCGGGCCGGGTTCGCGCACGAGCAGGAGACGTACGAGGAGGCGTGCGCCGGGGTGTTCCGGCGGCTGGAGCTGCTCGCCGGGCGGCTGGCCGGGCGGCGCTACCTGGTCGGGGACACGATCACGGAGGCCGACATCCGGCTGTTCACCACGCTGGTGCGGTTCGACGCCGTCTACCACGGCCACTTCAAGTGCAACCGCTACAAGCTCGCGGAGAGCCCGGTGCTGTGGGCGTACGCCAGGGACCTCTACCAGACGCCGGGATTCGGTGACACCGTCGACTTCGACCACATCAAGCGGCACTACTACCAGGTCCACACCGGGATCAACCCGACCCGTGTCGTGCCCCTCGGTCCGGATCCCGCCGGATGGCTGACGCCCCATCACCGGGCGGAGCTCGGCGGCCGGCCCTTCGGGGACGGCACGCCGCCCGGCCCGGTGCGGGCGGCCGAGGAGGTCGCGGTCGCCGGGCGGCCCTGAGAAGGCGGAGGCAGGCATGGCCAGGAGCAGGAAGAAGCTGAAACTCCCCCTCGTCTACGCGCCTCTCGGTTTCCTGCTGAGCTGGGCCGGCGGGGCGCTGGGCGCGCTGGCCTTCCGCCGCACCTGGAAGGCGCTGCGTGGCGAGGACGACGCGCCGGACGCCCTGGACCGCGACCGCGGCTGGGGCGAGGTGCTCCTGGCCGCCGCGGTCCAGGGCGCGGTCTTCGCGGTGGTGCGCAGCGCGGTGGACCGTACCGGCGCGACGGCCATAGAGCGCTCCACCGGGGTGTGGCCGACGGCCGGCAGGGGCGGCCGGGACTGAGCGGTCTCAGCCCTGCTTGGGCGCCGGTGTCGGCACCAGGCGCAGGGTGAAGGAGTGTCCGGCCGGGTCGGCGTACCCGCGTTCCTCGTACGGCCCGGCCGCGTCCTTCGTCTCGATCGGCCGTCCACCCAGGCCGATCACCCGGCGCTCGGCCTCGTCGAGGTCCTCGACCACGAAGTCGAGATGAGCCTGGAGCGAGTTCTCGGGCCGCGGCCAGCTGGGCGGGGTTGCGTTCACGTCGCGCCGGAAGGCGATCCGGAAGCCGCCGGTGGCCCGGACCTCGAACAGGTTGGCCGAGACCTCGCCGTCCTCGCCGTCCAGGAACTCCCGGTAGAACTGGGCGGTCTTCTCGGGCTCTGCGCAGTCCAGCACCACGACGGCCGCGGTCACCAGTGCCATGTTTCCTCCCTCGGCAGGTTCTCCCGGCACGTCTGTCCCCGATCGGCGGATTCAGTCGCCCACCGGCCGCTGCCCGACGCCCAGTTGTGCGAGCCGGGCCTCGGCCGCGGTCAGCAGCAGATCGAGGGCGGCCGGGTAGGAGCTGCCCCGCATCGAGGCCACGAGATGGCGGGCGGTGGCCGCGATGTTCGGGTGGCTGGTGGCGGGCAGCCGGGCGTAGGTCGCCCGCCACACGTCCGCCTCGGCCTCCCGGGCAGGCTCCGGCAGGGCGGTGTTGGCGGAGTCGAGGGCGCCGTACGCGAGGGCCTGGTCGACGAAGGCGTGGTAGACGCGGACCGCCTCGGCGTCCGGGAAACCGGCGTCGCGGAGTATCCCGAGGATGGTCTCGACGGCCTGGATCTCGTACGTCCGTCCGGTCACCCGGTGGGCGCTGAGCACCGCCGCCCGCGGCTGGGCGAGGGCACCGGCGTGCATCCGCAGGCCGAGGTCGCGCAGGTCGGTGCGCCAGTCGCCGGTGGGCCGCCAGACGCGCAGGGTACGGCCGATCAGTTCGTCGGCGACGGCGAGCATCAGGTCGTCGGTGTGCCGGAAGTAGCGGTAGAGGGAGCTGGGATCGGCACCCAGGGCGCGGCCGAGGCGGCGCACCGACAGGGCGTCCGCGCCGTGCTCCTCGATCAGCCGCATCGCGGTCTCGACGATCAGCTCCTCGGAGAGCACCACGCCCTGTTTGGTGGGCCGCCTGCGCTGCCGGGCGGCGGCCGGGACGACACGTTCGCTCAACGGACCTCCTCATGACGTGCGGGCACCTTATGACAACACCGTTGACCTGTGAAGGGCACCGGCAGTTTCATGTCCCGTCACCGGGGCCGACCAGTCCGGCCCCCTGGTGCGAGCGGAGTGTGCCGGCCATGACCGACCAGCCCTACACAGCGGACCCCCCTGAATTGCGCAGATCCCTCGGCGTCCTCGACGGCGTCGCGGTGGCCGCGTCCAGTACGGCGGCCACCACCAGCATCGGCATCGGTCTGGGGGTGACGGCCGGGGTGGTCGGGCTGCATCTGCCGGCCATCATGCTGCTGGCGTTCGTGCCGGTCCTCGGCATCGCGGGCGCCTACTCCCGGCTGAACCGGGTGGAGCCCAACGCGGGCAACGGCTACGTGTGGGTGGGCCGTTCGCTCAATCCGTGGCTCGGCTTCCTGGTCGGCTGGGTGAACATCGTGGCGACGGTGGCCTTCCTGGCGTACACCACGGCGGTCACCGGATCGGCGTTGCTGCAGCTGGCGGGCGAGGCCGGGGTGCACCGGATCGGCTCGCTCGCCCTCGACCCCGGCTCGACGGCGCAGACCACGGCCCTCGGGATCGTGGTCCTGGTCGCGGTCACCCTCACCGCCGTGACCGGCATCCGTACCGCCGCGCGCCTGCAGACCGGGCTGCTGGTCTTCGAGTACGCGGTCCTGCTCGGGTTCTGCGGCTACGGCATCGTCGAGGGACCGCACCCCTTCAGCCTGAGCTGGTTCGACCCGTTCGCGATCCCGTCGGCCACCGCGCTCGCCCAGGGCCTGCTGCTCTCGGTGTTCTGCTACTGGGGTTTCGAGGCCGCGTTCAGCGTCAACGAGGAGGTCCGCGACCCGCGGGACGCCTCCCGGGCCGGGCTGATCACCCTGGTGACCATGCTGGGCCTGTTCCTGCTCGGCTCGGTGGCCTTCCAGCGGGTGCTCTCGGAGCAGGAACTGGCCGGGCACGGGGCCGAGGGGCTGGCGTTCTTCGGCGACCGGCTGGCCGCGCAGCCGTGGGCCGCACTGCCGCTGGTGGCCCTGATGTTCTCGGCGGTGGCCTCGCTCCAGGCAGGGGTGATCCCGACGGCCCGCGGCATGTTCGCGATGAGCCGGGACCGTACCCTCGGGCCGGTGTGGTCCAGGGTCAGCGCCCGGTACGGCACCCCGGCGGCCGGCACGCTGCTGATCGGCGCGCTGGCCACGGCGGTCGCCGGGCTCGCCCTGGTGATCCCGCGGCTCGCCGACATGATCATGGCAACGGTGAACGCGGTCGGCATCGTCGTCGCCCTGTCGTACGCGCTCACCGCGCTCGCCGCCGCCGCGCGCTTCCGCTCGCTGCTGCGCGAGGACTGGCGGCAGGGGGTACGGGCCGTGGTGCTCCCGGCGCTGAGCGCCCTCGCCCTGCTGGGTCTCGGCGGCTACCTCGGCTGGTCCTTCTACACCTCCGCCGACCACTTCGAGGTCAGTGCGGACAACGGATGGTTCCTGCTGGCCACCCCGCTGGCGATGATCGGGTCCGGGTTCGTCGCGGCAGGGTGGGCGAAGTACGTGCGCCGCTCGCCGTACTTCCGCACCGGCCGGGGCACCGACGCCGACGCGCCCCAGCTGCTCACGACCCCCAACTGAGGAACAGGAAACATGCACGCAGATCTGCTCTTCACCGGTGGCCGCGTCCTCACCTACGAGGACCCCGCGGCCACCGCCGTCGCCGTCACCGGTGAGCGCATCACCGCCGTCGGCTCCGCGGGGGAGCTGCGGGAGCTCGCCGGGCCGCGCACCGAGGTGGTCGACCTCGCCGGGCGGCTGCTGCTGCCCGGGTTCCAGGACGCGCACGTCCATCCGGTCCCGGCGGGCCTCGAACTGACCCAGTGCGACCTGTCCGGGCTGCGGACCGCGGCGGAGACCGTGGCCGCCGTGGGCGCCTACGCCGACGCGCATCCGGAGCGGGCGTGGATCCTGGGCGGCGGCTGGTCCATGGAGGCGTTCGAGGGCGGTACGCCGACGAAGGAGCTGCTGGACGCCGTCGTACCGGACCGGCCGGTGTACCTGCCCAACCGGGACCATCACGGGGCGTGGGTCAACAGCCGGGCGCTGGAGCTGGCCGGGATCGGCCGCGACACGCCCGACCCGGCGGACGGGCGGATCGAGCGGGACGCCTCCGGCGCGCCGGGCGGCACGCTCCAGGAGGGCGCGATGCAGCTGGTCGGCCGGCTCGCCCCGCCGGCCGGCCCGCCCGACCGGCTGGCGGCGCTGCTGCACGCGCAGCGCCATCTGCACGCGCTGGGCATCACGGCCTGGCAGGACGCGCTGATCGGGGACTTCCTCGGCATGGACGACCCGGCGTCGGCGTATCTGGCGGCGGCCCGGGACGGTTCGCTGACCGCGCGGGTGGTCGGGGCGCTGTGGTGGGACCGGGAGCGCGGGGCCGAGCAGATTCCCGAACTCGTCGAGAGGCGGGCCGCGTTGAGCCACGGCAGGTTCCGGGCGGGCACGGTGAAGCTGATGCTGGACGGGGTCGCCGAGAACGGCACGGCGGCGCTGCTCGACCCCTACCTGGACAAGTGCGGCTGCGCGACGCGCAACCGGGGCAAGAGCTTCATCGACCCGAAGCAACTGCCCGAGTACGTCACCGAGTTGGACGCGCTCGGCTTCCAGTGCCACTTCCACGCGCTCGGCGACCGGGCCGTACGGGACGCGCTGGACGCGGTCGAGGCGGCACGGGCCGCCAACGGGATGAGCGACACGCGGCCCCACCTGGCGCATCTCCAGGTCGTGCACCCCGCCGACGTACCGCGTTTCGCCCGGCTCGGCGCCACCGCCAACATCCAGGCGCTGTGGGCCGCGCACGAGCCGCAGATGGACGAGCTGACGATCCCCTTCCTCGGCTCGGAACGGGCCGGACGGCAGTACCCGTTCGGGTCGCTGCTGCGCTCCGGGGCGCGGCTCGCCGGCGGCAGCGACTGGCCGGTGAGCAGCCCCGACCCGCTCCAGGGCATCCATGTCGCGGTGAACCGGGTCGAACCGGGCGGCGACGCGCCGGTGTTCCTGCCGGCGGAACGGCTGGAACTCGCGGCGGCGATCAGGGCGTACACGGCCGGTTCGGCGTACGTGAACCACCTCGACGACACCGGGCGGGTGGCCGTCGGCATGCTCGCGGATCTGGTGGTCCTGGACCGCGACCCGTTCGCCGGGCCCCCGGAGCGCATCGCGGACACACGCGTCGCGCACACATACGTCGGGGGCGCGCGAGTGTACTCGGCTCAGGAGGTATGAGCAGTAACACACGTCACGGCCAGGTCACGCGTAGATCATTTACGCTCTGGGCAGCCTCGTAGCGCTTCACGGCTCAACTTTCGAGCCACGAAGGCCAGTTCGAGTGCACGGGTGGCTGACAGGCCACCCGTTCGCAGGGACGGGGGGACTCTGCGCACTGTCGCCCGAAAGGAAACACATGCCTCAGGACGTCACCTCCGACCTGCCCTTCGAGTCCCCCGTCGGTGAGCATCCGGAGTCCGCGCGCCCGTCATCGGCGCCGGCTCCGGGACATGGACCTGGTGCGCAGCCTCATCAGCACGGCTGAGGCGGCGCACCAGGTCCTCGTCGTGTAGCAGGAGCGCTGCGGGGAGGCCGGGCCGTTCACGGCAGACCGGCGGCCCCGAGGACGCATCCGCCGCGGACCAGCGCCCCGCCGGGCGACCCGCACCGCTTCCCCGGCCCGCCACCTCGGCCTGCGCGCCCCTCCCGGTCGTCCGCGCCAGGAGCCGGAACCGGTCGTGCGCGTCCGGCCGCCCGGCGAGGCCGTCACGGAGGGGGCCGCCCCTTCCCCGGACACGGCTGCCGGCGACCGCAGCCGACCGAGTCCATTGTCATGACCACAACTTGAAGGAGATCGCTGTGAATTCCCGAGGCGCAGGTGCTGTTCCGAAGGCGTCCGCCGACAGCCTGCTCCCGGCGCAGCCGAGCGCCCAGTTGCAGCCCACGGAGGCGGGGAACGCCCTGGCCGGCCTCTTCGTGAAACGCGTGAACGGGAGCACGGACCAGTACCGGACCTTCCAGAACGCCGCGCGGCAGCGACTGGACGCGCTCGGATCCCGGCATTCCGGCACCACGCTGCATCTGGCGGGAGCCCTCCATCAGGCGCCGCGCGAGTTCCTCCCGCCCGACGAGGAGGGCCGTGCCAGGCTGAGGCACCTCGACACCAGCCTGCGCATGATCGAGGCGGCCTTCCCCGAGGTCGGCACCGACGCCGAGATCTGCCGGCTGACCTGCGCGATGCTGGAAGGAGCCTGGCGGAGCCGGGCCCTGGCCCCGCCGCGTGCGGAGGAGCAGGCCACCGCCTGCACCTGCCCGTTGTGCCGTCGGCTGCCCGCACCCCCCGCGCGCACGCTGGACGACTACCGCTGGCGGCAGAGCGCCGGCCGTCCCCTCGCCGTC
The DNA here is from genome assembly GCF_044769305.1 of Streptomyces sp. NPDC090499. Taxonomy (NCBI): domain Bacteria; kingdom Bacillati; phylum Actinomycetota; class Actinomycetes; order Kitasatosporales; family Streptomycetaceae; genus Streptomyces; species Streptomyces sp. NPDC090499. The sequence continues at coordinate 141,137 of NZ_JBIVXP010000008.1, read as the reverse complement.
AAGACCTGGCCGTACCGCCGGGAGCTCGACAGCGTCCTGACCGGTGGCTGGTCCTGGACCCGTCAGATGAACGACCTGGAACACGATCTCGGCCACCGCCACCGCTTCGAGGACGACATCCTCGTCTTCCACGAGTACAAGCGCGTGATCGAGACCATCGACACCACGCGCCTCACCCAGCACGTCGAAGACCGCCTGGCCGAGAGTTTCAGCACCAACAGCGCACGGGCCCTGGTCTCCGGACTCTTCGCAGCCCACAAGCGGTCCGTCGACGAGTACTGGCTCCGCCAGCACGACGCGGGCAGCGTCACGCTGCCCCAGACCAACCCGCTGGACCACAGCTCCTACTCGGCCCTGCAGATGCTGGACTGCCTGTTCTGGCACGTCGCACCCGACACCGAACTGTGGCAGGAGGAGAACCTCGCCTCCCTGCTGCTGTGCCGCGTCATCGACGACATGGCCGACGTCCGGGCCGACGCCCTCACCGGCGAGATCAGCAACTTCTGGCTCGCCGAGATGCCCGCCCACACCAAGGCCTTCTACGCCGCCTGCGCGATAGCCCTCGTCAAGTACGGCTGCACGCCCGAGGCGCATCGCCCGATGTGGAACACCTGGCTGCTGACCACCACCGTCGTCTGGATGGGGCTCACGGGACGGCACGCGCTGTGGTTCGACGGCATCACCGAGGGTCTCCCCCCGGCCGCCGGGTGCCCGCTGTGCGACCTCCAGCCCAACGCCTGCACCGGCATCCTCACCCGCGGCACGACCCTCACCATCGCCCCGCGGCCCACCGTCGCGGCGCTGAGCGCCCGGACCGCCGAGCTGTCCGCCCGCTGCCGGGCCCAGCACCCCGGCGCATGGCCCCTTTTCGACGCCGAGCTGCATGCCTTCGAGGCGGTGCACGGCCCTTGGCACGGCGACACCGACAACGCCTGGGAGATCCTGCGCCGCACCTACGTCGCCGCCGTGGAGGCATCCGGCGCCGAGCCGTCCCCGGACCGCGCTCGTCAGGTCCAGCAGGACGCCGGTGTGGTGGGATCCGAAAGGTTCCACGCCCTGCACGACCCGCTGACCGGGCGGGAGGACACCACGCTGCTCGCCTACATGTTCGGCTGCGCGCACCCGCATTTCCTCTGGAACGCCACGGGCTACCGTCCCACGGACGTCGCGGGCGACTGGCTCGACGGCTGACGCACGGACACGCCGTTGCCCGGTCGGACGACCCGACCGGGCAACGGCGTGTGCGGACCTACGCCGCGAACTCGACCGGCAGGCTGTCCAGCACGGACATCCAGGTGGACGCGGTCGAGGTGAGTTCCTCCGCGGGCACCGCCAGACGCAGGCCCGGCAGCCGGTGCAGCAGGACGTCCACCGCGATCTGGATGATGGACAGCCCGATGCTCTGCCCGGGGCACTCGTGCGGGCCGGCGCTGAAGGCCAGGTGCGACTCGTTGCCCTGCATCGAGACGTCCGGGTCGGGCCGGACCTCGGGGTCGAGGTTGCCCGGTGCGAGACCGAGGACGAGCAGGTCGCCCTCCTCGATGCGGTGCCCGCCCAGTTCCACGTCGCTGACGGCGAAGCGGCCCGGCAGGACGGACAGCGGCGGGGAGTTCCACATGACCTCCTCCACCAGCGCGGTGATGGTCACCTGCCCGCTGGTCAGGCCGGCGAGCCGCGAGGCGTCCGTGAGGACGAGCTGCAGCACCCGGGCCAGCAGATTGCTGGTCGTGCTGTGCCCGGCCATCAGCACCAGGCGCAGGTGGCTCACGACCTCGTCGTGGTCGAGGGCCGCGTGATGGTCCAGCAGGCCGGTGGTGAAGTCGGAGCCGGGCTCGGCCCGCTTGCGGTCGACGAGTTCGCCGAGGATCTCCCGGATGATGCCGTCGTGCAGGATCGCCTCCTCGCCGCCCCGGAACACCATGGCGTTGGACTCGACGAGCCGGCGGCCCTCCGCCTCGGTCAGGCCCAGGACGCGGGCGAGGATCAGCATCGGCAGGTAGCCGGCGTAGTCCGCCACCAGGTCGGCGCGGCCCGTGTCCGCGAACGCGTCGATCTGCTTGTTGGCGAAGTGCGTGGCATGGCGCCGGATACCGCGGCCCACGGCGGCCTGGAGCCCGTCGTTGACGGCACCGCGCAGCCGGCGGTGTGCCTCGCCGTCCTGGGAGACGCAGTCGGGGCGCCAGGCGACCATCGGAACCAGCGGATGGTTCTCCGCGACCCGGCCCTCCTGCCAGTCCCGCCAGATCCGCGCGTCCCGGGCGAACTGGCGGGGATTGTCGAGCACCCGCCGGCCGTCCCGGTAGCCCAGCACCAGCCAGGCGTTGATGTCGCCCTCCAGCAGCACCGGCGCGACGGAACCGTGCTCCTTGCGCAGCCGTTCGTAGATACCGGCCGGGTCGGTCGCCGCCTCCGGCCCGTACAGCCGGGTCAGTTCGGCCGAACCGTGCGCGACCGGGCAGCCGCGCGGGGCGTCGGAGCTGTCGGCGTTCTGGTCGTTCATCGGGACTCCAGTACGACGGCGGACCGTTCCTTCAAATGACGGATCAGGGCGATCAGTACGTCACGGCTGGAGGCCCGGTCGCGGGCGTCACAGGCCACGATGGGGGTGTGCGGGGAGATGTCGAGGGCGTCCCGGATCTCCTCGATGGGGTGTTCCTTGCAGTCCGGGAAGACGTTCAGGGCGATGACGAAGGGCACGTTCTGCCGCTCCATCTCCTCGATCGCCCGGAAGCTGGAGGCCAGCCGGCGCGTGTCCACCAGGACGATCGCCCCGAGCGCCCCCTTGAACAGGCCGTTCCACAGGAACCAGAACCGCTCCTGTCCGGGGGTGCCGAACAGGTACAGCATCAGGTTCTCGTTGATGCTGATCTTGCCGAAGTCGAGGCTGACCGTGGTCTCGGCCTTGTCCGCGACGCCGATGAGGTTGTCGACGCCGACGGTCGCCTGGGTGAGTGTCTCCTCGGTGGTGAGCGGCTTGATGTCGCTGACGGAGCGGACCATGGTGGTCTTCCCGGTGCCGAACCCCCCGGCGATCATCACCTTGACCGAGCGGGTCCCCCCGGCACCGGGGTCGCCGGAATGGTCAAAGCCTTTCAAGTCCACTGAGTACCTCCTGGAGGAGCGCGAGGTCAGGCCCGCGTCCGGCGTGGTGCGCCGGAATGGGATCACGGGCTTCAATACGGCCTGCGTCCAGCAGATCCGCCAACAGCACCGCGAGAATGTTGAAGGGCAATCCGAGATGGGCGGTGAGTTCGGCCACCGACAGCGGATCACGGCAGCGCCGGACTATCTCCTCGTACTCGTGCTGCATCCCCGGGACGGGAGCGGTGCGGGAGACGACGAGGGTGGCCACGTCGAGGCTCGACGCCGACCCGCCCGGTCCGCTGCGCCCCCCGGTGAGGACGTAATAGCGTTCGAGACCGGACGGATCCGACGGTCGGCGGGGAGCACTCATCCAGAGTGCTCCTCCAGGCGCGGAGAGGTGCCGAGCAGCTCGCCCATCCGCCTGGACAGGTCCCGCATCTGATGGCCGAGCAGCCCCTGGTCGAGTCCCTCGCGGGCGAGGACCCCGAGATACGTCTCCACACCGGCCCGTACGACGAAGAGGTGACCGCCGTCGACCTCGATCATCGCCAGCCGCAGCTGCCCCGCGTACTTGGGGAACTGCTCGGCGACCGGCTGGGCCAGGGCCTGCAGCCCGGCCACCACGGCCGCGAAGCGGTCCACGTCGTCGGGGTCCTCGGCGCCGAAGGAGGTGATGGCCTTGCCGTCGCTGGAGGCCACGAGGGCGAAACGGATCTCCGGGATGCTCTCCACCAGATCACGGAGCGCCCAGCTCACGTCGGTTCCCTGTTGCGTCATGTGGACTAGTCGCTCTCTTCAGTGCGGTGCTCGGCGGACTCGCGTCCGGCGGCGGCGTCATCGGCGCCGGCCGGGGTCGCGGGTGCCGCGTCGTCTACGTCTCCGGTCAACTCGGCCTCGCTGTCCGCCTCTTCGCCCGCAGCAGGCACGCGGCCCGCGGTGGCGAAGGCGGCCAGACCCGCGAAGGACTCCTCGGGCGGGACCGCGGGGAACGCGGTGCCCTCCGTGCGCTCCGTGCGGGCGGTGCGCTCCTCGGGCTGGTCCTCCTCGCGGCGCCGGCTGCGCCGCCGGGGCAGTCCGCCCGGGGTGGTGTCCAGGGCCTCGCCGGACTCCGGCTGAGCAACGGTTTCGACGGCGACCGGGCCGTGCGCCTGCACCGGGGACGCGGCGGCGGGGGCGGCCGTCACGGGGACCGGGGCGGCGGGGGCCGCGGGCAGCGGGCTGAAGAACTTGTGCGGGACCACGACGACCACCGAGGTGCCGAGCCAGGGCGAGTCCGCGAAGGTGACCCGGATGCCGTAGCGGCGGGCGAGGATGCCGACGACCCGCAGGCCGATGTTGGCGTCCTCGGAGATGCCTCCGATGCCGGGTCCGGCGTCGGTGCCGGCCAGGGAGTGCTCGGCCTCGCGCTTCTTCTCCTCGCTCAGGCCCTTGCCGGAGTCCTGGATCTCGATGCCGACGCCGTTGGGTACCTCCTTGCCGGAGACGACCACCGGCTCGGTGGGCGGCGAGTAGCGGGCCGCGTTGTCCAGCAGGTGGGCGAAGATCAGCGTGAGGTGGTCCACCAGACCGCCGTCGACGCCGAGTTCGGGCAGATGCCGGACCTCGACGCGGTGGAAGTCCTTGATCCGGCCGATGCCGCCGCGCACCACGCTGAGCAGACGCTGCGGCTCCTGCCACTGACGGCCGGGGCGGTCCGAGCCGCCCAGTACGCCGATGCTGCCGGCGAGCGAGTCGGCGGGGCCGAGCTCCTGGTCGAGCTCCATGAGACCGCGGGCCACGGCGGGCAGCCGGCCGTGCTCACCCTGCATCTCGTGCAACCGGCCGCGCAGCTTGCTGGTCAGGACGTGGATGCGGTTGCCGATGCTGATCACGGCCTGCTCGGCGGAGGTGGAGCGGTTGAACTCCTCCTCCACACCGATCAGCGACGTGCGCAGGATGCGGCGCAGGTCGGCCTGGACGTCCTTGTCCACCTTGGCGCACTGCTCGGTGGCGGGCAGCAGGTCGTCGATGGCGTCGCCCGCACGCAGCCGGTTCAGCGCGTCGGGCAGCTGCTCGTCGGCGAGCCGGGAGATCGCGGCCCGCTGGTGCGTGACCTGCTCCTGCCAGACCTCGGCCTGGTCGGTGAGCTGTGCCTCGGAGGCCCTCAGCTGGTCGGCGAGCCGCTCCTCGTACGCCCGCGCCTGTTCGGCCAGTTGGGCGTCGTAGTGGGCGGTCCGGTCGGCGAGCCGGCTCTCGAAGGCGGACACCTGCTCGGTGAGCTGGGCGTCGAACGCGGCCGACTGCTCGTCGAGCCGGCCCTCCAGGGTGGCGCGCTCGGCGGAGAACTTCCGCTCCAGACCCGAGACATGCTGCTGCCACTGCTGGGAGTGCTCGGCCTGCGAGCTGTGGAACGACCCTTCGGCGCTGCGCAGTTGGCGCTGCGAGCGGATCAACAGGCGCACGCACACCGAGCTCGCGACGGTGGCCGCGGCACCGGCGACGGCCGCGGTTATTCGCTCCGAACTCATGAACGTGGCGGCGACCGTCCCTCCCCCTAAGGCCAGCGGCATCAGCCACCAGCTGTACCAGGCGACAGGGGCCCGCGCCGCCGGCGGCGGAGTGGCGAGTTCCATCTGCATCCCTCGAAGCAACACGATCGAACAACAGCGAACAGGGGCGGTGTGCGAAGGCCGCACTCACACGTACACACGGCGGGACGGACCCACCTTGGGGTACGTCAACTCGCTGTGACGGAAGGGAGCTTATCGGGTTTGAACCCGAAAGGATCAACCTCGGTGAACAGAGGAAGTGAGGGTTCCGTCACGCTCCGCCAGGTGGCGGCAAATCAACAAATACCCATTCCTGCCCCTGACTTCCGGACATGCCCCCCGCGCCCCGACCGAAGGGCCTCTCGACTTCATGGACAGCCGTCCAGCTATAGTGGACACCTGTTCAAGAGATGGGGAGAATCACCGATCATGGAAACCCTGGCGAACGTGCTGGTCGGACTGGTGGCCGCGCTGCACGCGTACATCCTGGTGATGGAGATGTTCCTGTGGCAGAAGGGCCCCGGGATGCGCTTCCACGGCTTCGACGCGGAACTGGCCCGGCGGACCGCGCCGCTCGCCGCCAACCAGGGCCTCTACAACGGTTTCCTGGCGGCCGGCCTGGTCTGGGGGCTGGTCGCGGCCGACCCGACCGGCTTCCGGGCCCAGGTGTTCTTCCTGTCGTGCGTGGTGGTCGCGGGGGTGTACGGCGCGGCCACCGCCAACCGGCGGATCCTGTTCGCACAGGCGCTGCCCGGCGCGCTCGCCCTGGCCGCCGTCCTGGCCGCCCGATGACCGGCCGCCCGGCCGCGGAGGACCCGCGGGCCGCCCGCACCCGGGCACGGCTGCGGGCGGCCCTGCTGGCGGAGTGCGCCGAACGGCCGCTCGCCGAGGCCGGGGTGGCCGCGGTGGTCCGCCGGGCCGGGGTGGGCCGGGCCACCTTCTACGTCCATTACGACGGCCTGGAGGCGCTGGCGGTCGACGCCTGCGCGGACGTCGTACGGGAGGCCGTCGACGCGCTGCACGCCTGGCGCGGCCGGCCGGACCCGGTGCACGCGCCCGATGCACTGCGGGAGTTCTTCGCCGGGCTGGTCCCGCACGCGGCGCTGTACCGGGAGCTGCTCGCACCGGGCGGCGGGGGGCCGCTGGGCCGGGTGCTGCACCGGGACCTGCGGGCGCGCAGCCTGGCCGAGCGGGAGCTGGCGGGCGCGGCGGACGCCCCGCTGGTGGCCTCGGCGGTCGCCGCCACCTTCGCCGGGGTGCTGGCCGACTGGCTGCACGGCCTGCTCGACGCCGGGCCGGACCAGGTGGCCGACCAGGTCTGGCAGTTGCTGGTCGCCCTGCACATGAGCCGCTGAGCCGTCCGGGGGCCGCCGGGCCGTCCGCAGGCAGGGCTGGCACGATTCCATCGAAGCTTGGCCATCGTGCCATTTTCCTGCCGGGCGCATCCCGGCAGGCTGGGTGACCATGAACGATGTGAACACGATGCGCGCGATCAGCCAGGACGTGCTCGGCGGCCCCGAGGTACTGAAGGTGATCGAGACGGCGCGGCCGAAGCCGCGCCCCAACGAGGTGCTGGTCCGGGTGCGGGCCGCCGGCCTCAACCCGACCGACTGGAAGCACCGGGAGACCGGCGGCTTCCTGGGCAGGCCGCCCTTCGTCCTCGGCTGGGACGTCTCCGGCACGGTCGAGGAGACCGGGATCGGCGTCGCCGCCTTCAAGCCCGGTGACGAGGTCTTCGGGATGGCGCCCTACCCGTTCGGGCACGGCACGCACGCCGAGTACGCGATCGTCCCCGCTCGGGCCCTGGTACCGAAGCCCGCCGTGATCGACCACGTGCAGGCGGGCGCGCTGCCGCTGGTGTCCCTGACCGCCTGGCAGGCGCTGGTGGAGAACGCCGACGTACAGCCGGGGCAGCGGGTGCTGGTCCACGCGGCGGCCGGCGGGGTCGGGCATGTGGCGGTGCAGATCGCCAAGGCGCGCGGTGCGTACGTGATCGGCACGGCGAGCGCCGGCAAGCACGGCTTCCTGCGCGAGATCGGCGTGGACGAGCCGGTGGACTACCGGTCCGTGGATGTCACCGAGACGGTGCGGGACGTCGACGTCGTGCTGGACACGGTCGGCGGGGACACGTCGGTCGGTTCGCTGCGGGTGCTGCGGCCGGGCGGGATCCTGGTGTCCATCCTGCCGGTGGGCTCGCCGGCGCTGTACGAGGAGGCCGAGCGGCTGGGTGTGCGGGCGGTGCGGATGCTCGTGGACGCCGACCGGGCCGGGATGCGGGCCGTCGCGGACCTGGTGGCGGCGGGGCGGCTGCGGGCGACCGTCGCGGGGACCTTCCCGCCGGCCGATGCCGCCAAGGCGCACGAGCAGGGCGGCACCGGCCGGACCACCGGGAAGCTGGTCCTGGTCATGGACTGACCTGACCGGCGCGGTCAGAAGGTGAGCACGGGCTTGATCGCCTTGCCCGTGCTCATGTCCCGCACGGCCCGGTCGATGTCGGCGAACGGGTAGGTGCTGATCAGCCGGTCCAGCGGCAGCCGCCCCTCGCGGACCAGCCGGACCAGGGCCGGGATGAAGGCCTGGGTCTCGCTGTCGCCCAGGGTGAGGCCGACGATCCGCTTGCCGGCCAGCAACCCGTTGACGTCGAGGGGGACTTCGGCGCCGAAGGGCGGAGCGCCGACGACGACCAGGGTGCCGCGGGCGGCGAGCGCGTCGACGCCCTGGCGGAGGACGCCGACGTTGCCGGTGGTCTCCACGATGCCGTCGGCACCGGCCCCGTTCGAGATCCGGCGCAGAGCCTCGGGCACGTCCTCCCGGGTCGCGTCGACGGTGTGGGTGGCGCCCACCTCCCGTGCCAGCTCCAGGCGTTCGGGCACCCGGTCGACGGCGACGACCGTGGTGGCGGGGGTGAGCGCGGCGGCCATGACGGCCGAGAGGCCGACCGCTCCGGTGCCGAGGACGACGACCGTGCTGCCGGAGGCCGGCTCCAGGACGTTCCACACGGCGCCGACCCCGGTCTGCACCCCGCAGCCCAGCGGGGCGATCGACTCCAGCGGCACGTCCGGGTCGACCTTGACCAGGCTGCGCTCGTCCACCAGCGCCCGTTCGGCGAAGGAGGACTGGCCGAAGAAGTGGCCGCCGAGCGGCTCGCCGTCCCGGCTGACCGTGGCGGTGCCGTCGGCGCGCCGGCCGCCGATCAGGTTGAGCGGCAGCCAGGTGGTGCAGTAGGCGGGGTGGCCGCCGCGGCAGTTGCGGCAGGTGCCGCAGGAGGTGAAGGACAGGACGACATGGTCGCCCGGGGCCACGCCGGTCACGGCGGAGCCGACGGCCTCGACGACGCCGGCGCCCTCGTGGCCCAGGACTCCGGGCAGCGGGAAGGGCAGTCCGCCGCTCGCCACGCTGAGGTCGGTGTGACACAGGCCGGCGGCGACCATGCGGACGAGCGCCTCGTAGGGCCCCGGCTCGTCGAGTTGGACGTCGCGGAGGGTGAAGGGGGCGCCGCCGGACTCGACCACGGCGGCTCGGGTGGTGAGGGACATCGTACGAACTCCTGGTCTGCGGGGCTCAGTCGAGCGAGACGACGACGGACTTGGTCTTGGTGTAGGCGGCGAGGGACTCGGGGCCGTACTCGCGGCCGAAGCCGGAGGCCTTGACCCCGCCGAAGGGGACGGCGGGGTCGAGCAGCGCCCAGTCGTTGACCCAGACGATCCCGGCCTGGAGGCGGGCGGCGACCCGGTGCGCGCGGGCCAGGCTGCCGGTCTGGATGCCCGAGGCGAGGCCGTACGGCGTGGAGTTGGCGAGAGCGACCGCCTCGTCCTCGGAGTCGAAGGGCTGCACGGTGAGGACCGGGCCGAAGATCTCGTCCTGGACCACCCGGGAGTCGTTGGGCAGGTCGGCGACGACGGTCGGCCGGTAGTAGAACCCGCCGTTCAGGTCGAGGCGTTCGCCGCCGCAGACGATGCGGCCGCCCTCCTTGCGGGCGAGCTCGACGTACTCCTCGACCTTGCGCAGGTGCTTCTCCCCCGCCATCGGGCCGACCACGGTGGCGGGGTCGCGCGGGTCGCCGACCGGGACGCCGGGGACGGCCTCGGCGAGGATGCCGAGCAGGGTGGCGAGAACCGGTCGGGCGACCAGGAGGCGGGGGCCGCCCATGCAGAACTGGCCGGTGTTGAAGACGAAGGCCTTGATGACGGCGGCGACGGCCTTCTCCAGGTCGGCGTCCTCGAAGACGAGGTGGCCCGCGTTGCCGCCGAGTTCCACGGTGACCGGCTTGAGCGCCTCCCCGGCCGTGCTCGCGACGTGCCGGCCGACGGCGGTGGAGCCGGTGAAGGCGACCTTGTCGACGCCCGGGTGGCGCAGCAGGGCCTCGCCCGCGACCGGTCCGGCGCCGGTGACGACGTTCAGCACGCCGTCGGGGAGCCCCGCCTCCTGGAACAGGCGGGCCATGTAGAGGGCGCTGAGCGGGGTCTCGTCGGCGGGCTTGTGGACGACCGTGTTGCCGGCGGCGAGGGCCGGGCCGATCTTCGAACCGGCCAGGATGAGCGGGAAGTTGAAGGGGGTGATGGCCGCGACCACGCCGATCGCCTCGCGCCGGGTGTAGGCGAGGGCGTTCATCGGTACGTCGCGGACGGCGCCGTCGAGCGAGTGGGCGAGGGCCGCGAAGTGCTCGTAGTCGTTGGCCGCGTTGGTGACGTCGACGGCACGGGCGAGCGTGATCGGCTTGCCGACGTCCAGGCTCTCCAGGGCGGCCAGTTCCTCGGCGTTCGCCCGGATCAGCTCGGCGACGCGGTGCAGCACGCGGCCCCGCTCCCGGCCGCTGAGCCCCGGCCACTCCCCCGCGTCGAAGGTCTCGCGGGCGGCACGTACGGCGGCGTCGGTATCGGCGGCGCCGGCCTCCGCGACGGTGGTGACCACCTGGCCGGTGGCGGGGTCGGTCACCTCCGTCCGGGCCCCGTCGGCGGCCTCCCGCCACTGTCCGCCGATGAACAGCTGCCCCGGTCCGGTCTCGAAGGTGGTCGTCATTGCCCACTCCCAGCGTCGATCGCCAAGCCTTCAACAAACAGGATTCCTGTTGGTTGCATCCCTGGACCGCAGTCTGATTACAGACAGGATTCCTGTCAATGGTCTAGGGTGATCGCATGGTCGGTACAAGGACACGCCCCTCGCTGCTGTACATGGTCAAGCAGGTGGAACTGGTGGTGCGCTCACACCTCGACGAGCTGGTGAAGCCCGCCGGGATCACCGCGCTGCAGTACACGGCCCTGACCGTGCTGGAGCGCCACGACGGTCTGTCGGCGGCCCAGCTGGCCCGGGACTCGTTCGTCACCGCCCAGTCGATGGCCGACCTCGTGCGGTCACTGGAGACGCGCGGGCTGATCCGACGGGAGCGCAATCCCCGCAACCGGCGCGAGCTGCTGATCCTGCTGACGGACGCCGCGCGCGAGCTGCTCGCCGAGGTGGCCGGGCCGGTGCGGGAGCTGGAGGAGCGGATGGTCCGCGAGCTCACCGGACACCAGGAGGAGCAGTTCCGTCAGGCGCTGAGCAAGGCGTGGCACGCACTCTCGTAGCCCGCGCCCTCGCAGGCCGCGCTCTCCCGGCCCGCTTTCTCCCTGCCGGGTGGTAGCGCTCCCACGTGCTCGTTCCCCGACTGTCGCGCACGCCACAGAAAATGGCGAGCCGAAGCAGCAGACATATGTCAATCGAACATGCTCAAATTCCCTCCATCGAGGGTAACTTGCAAGGCGGGGAACGGAATTGAACCGGCAGGGGTGGGAGGTGATGTCGCCGTGCGCCAGGAACCCCGGCAGGATCCCGCGCCGCTCTCCCGGCACCTGCGCATCCACCAGGACCGCGGCCACACGGTGCTGGAGCTGCGGGGCGAGATCGACATCGCGGCGGCGACGGAGATCGCGCCCCATCTGGACCGGGTGACCGCCCAGGAGAACGCCCGGGTGGTGATCGACCTGCTGCCCGTCGAGTTCTTCGACTGCTCGGGGCTGCGGCTGCTGTACCGGGCGCGCGGCCGGGTGCTGGAGCGCGGCGGGCAGCTGCAGCTGGTCTGCACCCACCCGCTGACCCTGCGGGTGCTGAAGGTGACCGGCCTGTCGCGGCTGCTGCCGCCCAGGCCGACGCTGGACGCGGCCCTGGGCCAGCCCGAGGCCACGTCCGGCACCTTATGACACCGTTGCCACCGTGCTCACCCCCGAGTCCGGTGCCACCGCGGTCACTTGAGGATCCTGGTCACCTGGCCGGCGCCGACGGTCCGACCGCCCTCGCGGATCGCGAACTTCAGGCCCTCCTCCATCGCGATCGGCTGGATCAGCTGGACGTGCACGGTGGTGTTGTCGCCCGGCATCACCATCTCGGTGCCCGGGGGCAGGGTGACGACGCCGGTCACGTCGGTGGTGCGGAAGTAGAACTGGGGGCGGTAGTTCTGGAAGAACGGGGTGTGCCGGCCGCCCTCGTCCTTGGAGAGGATGTAGGCGCGGGCCTCGAACTCCGTGTGCGGGGTGACCGATCCGGGCCTGATGACGACCTGGCCGCGCTCGACGTCGTCCCGCCTGACCCCGCGCAGCAGCAGCCCCACGTTCTCCCCGGCCCGGCCCTCGTCGAGCAGTTTCCTGAACATCTCGACGCCGGTGACCGTGGTCCGCGTCTTCTGCGGGTGGATGCCGATGATCTCGACCTCGCTGTTGACCCGCAGCACACCGCGCTCGATCCGGCCGGTGACGACGGTGCCCCGGCCGGTGATGGTGAAGACGTCCTCGATCGGCATCAGGAACGGCCGGTCCACGTCCCGCACCGGCTCGGGCACGAACTCGTCCACGGCGTCGAGGAGTTCGAGCAAAGCCGCGGTCCACTGCGGGTCGCCTTCCAGGGCCCTGAGCGCGGAGACCCTGACCACCGGGACGTCGTCGCCGGGGAACTCGTACTCGGTGAGCAGTTCGCGCACCTCCAGCTCCACCAGTTCCAGGATCTCCTCGTCGTCGACCATGTCGGTCTTGTTGAGCGCGACGACGATGTACGGCACCCCCACCTGCCGGGCCAGCAGCACGTGTTCCTTGGTCTGCGGCATCGGCCCGTCGGTGGCGGCGACCACCAGGATCGCCCCGTCCATCTGGGCGGCCCCGGTGATCATGTTCTTGATGTAGTCGGCGTGGCCGGGACAGTCGACGTGCGCGTAGTGCCGGCGTTCGGTCTGGTACTCGACGTGCGCGATGGAGATGGTGATGCCGCGCTGCCGCTCCTCGGGTGCCTTGTCGATCTGGTCGAACGGCGTGAACGGGTTGAGCTGGGGGAACTTGTCGTGCAGCACCTTGGTGATGGCCGCGGTGAGTGTCGTCTTGCCGTGGTCGATGTGCCCGATGGTGCCGATGTTCACATGTGGTTTCGTCCGCTCGAACCTGGCCTTCGCCACTGGGGCCTCCCGTTCGCCTCGGTGCCGCCGAGCGCGGTGCAGCGCTACAACTCCTCCTTCCTGTCTAGAGGTTGCGCGGCTCGTCGAACAGGGCGCTCACGGACTCACCGTTGTGAATACGGCGTACGGCCTCCGCCAGTGCCGGGGCGATGGACAGGATCCGCAGCTTGTCGGTGTGCTCCTCGGCGGGCACCGGTACGGTGTTGGTGCAGACGATCTCCAGTACGTCGGGCTGCTCGCTGAGCCGCTTGAGCGCCCCGGCTGCGAACAGCCCGTGGGTACAGGCGATCCGGATCGACCGCGGCGGTCCCAACTCCCTGATTTTTTCCAGGAGTTCGACGACCGTGCTGCCCTTGGCGATCTCGTCGTCGAGCACGATGACGTCCCGGTCGGCCACCTCGCCGATCACCGAGCTGATGGTGACCCGGTCGTCCGGGTACCGCTGCTTGGCACCGGCCGCCACCTGGGCGCCGATCAGCCGGGCGAAGGCCGCGGCCTCCTTGGCGTTGCCGAGGTCGGGCGAGACGACGGTGGTGCGCGACAGGTCGTACCGCCGGAAGTGCGCCGCCAGCTCGCGCAGCGCGTGCAGGTGGTCGACCGGCACCGAGAAGAAGCCGTGCACCTGAGGGGCGTGCAGGGTCATGGCGAGGACCCTGCCGGCGCCCGCGGCCACCAGCAGGTCGGCGACCAGGCGGCCGCCGAGCGAGATGCGCGGGGCGTCCTTCTTGTCGGAGCGGGCGTAGGAGTAGTGCGGCATGACGACGGTGATCCGGCCCGCGGAGGCGCCGCGGGCCGCGTCGCACATCAGCAGCAGCTCCACCAGGTGCTCCTGCACCGGCCGGACCAGGGGCTGGATCAGGAAGACGTCCCGCTCCCGGCAGTTGGCCTGGAGCTGCACCTCCAGGCAGTCGTTGGCGAACCGGCTGACCCGCGTCGGGCTGAGCGGCACCCCGAGGTGCGCGCAGACCTCCTCGGCCAGCTCGGGGTGGGCGCTGCCGCTGAAGACGGCGATGTCTCGCACGATCCGCTCCTCGCATGATCAATACGGGCTACGGGCTCATGCTACGGACCGTGCGGCTCTCACCACGGCACGGGTGTGCCGTCCCAGGAGAAGAATCCGCCGGTGGGGCCGTCGTCGGGCAGCAGCGCCAGCCGTACGGCCCCCCGCGCACCCTCGGCCGGGTCGCCGCCCCGGCCGGCCAGCCCCGGCACCAGTCCCGTCGACCGCGCTCCCGGGGCCAGCGCGTTCACCTTGAACCCGGCCTCGGCCAGCTCCTGGGCGTAAAGGACGGTCAGCGCGTTGAGCGCGGCTTTGGAGGAGCGGTAGGCGGCGGACCTGGGGACGCCCTCGGCGAACTGCGGATTGGGCCCGGTACTCCAGGCGAGGGACGCGGTACCGCTGGAGACGTTCACGACGCGCGGGTGGGCGGAGCGGCGCAGGGCGGGCAGGAAGGCGTTGGTGACCGCGACGACGCCGAAGACGTTGGTCTCGTATGTCTGCCGGAAGCCCTCGACGCCGGTCTCGGAGGGGGTGCCGGTCACCGGCTGGACGCCGGCGTTGTTGACCAGGACGTCGAGGCGGCCGACGCCGGCGGCGGCCCGCTCGACGCTGCCGGGGTCCGTGACGTCCAGGACCAGGAGCCGCGCGTTCGCGCCGATCTCCGCCACGGCCCGCGCACCGCGCTCGGCGACCCGGGAGCCGACGTGGACCTGGAAGCCCTCCTCCGCCAGCAGTCGGGCGACGTGGAATCCGATGCCCGTGTTGGCACCGGTGACGAGTGCTGTGCGATCGTTCATGACAGCCACGGTCCCCCGGCCGCGTCCGCCCTGCCAGGGACCGTCTGTACCAGGCGGACCGAGGAGGCGACGACGGCATGGCGAGGCAGGAACTGGCCCGCTTCCTGCGCGAGCGCCGGGCGGGGCTCCGCCCGCAGACGGTGGGGCTGCCGCCCGGCACCGACCGCCGCACCCCCGGACTGCGCCGCGAGGAGGTCGCCGAGCTGGCCCACATGTCGGTCGACTACTACATCCGTCTTGAGCAGGCCCGCGGCCCCCGCCCCTCCCCGCGCGTCCTGGACGCCCTGGCCGGGGCGCTGCGGCTGGCCCCCGCCGAGCGCAGCCACCTCTTCCGGCTGGCCGGCTCCGGCGCGCCGCCGCCCGGCACCGCGGCGGTACGGCGGGTCCGACCGCACGTGGCCCACCTGCTGGAGCGGCTTCCGGACACCGCCGCGATCGTCACCGACGCTGCCTACGGCGTGGTGGCCTGGAACCCCCTCGCCCAGCTGCTGCTCGGCGGGGATCTCGGACACGGCACGACCAACCTGGCGCGGCGCCGCTTCCTCGGCCAGGGGCGGACGTACCAGAGCTCCAGTGCCGAGGAGTTCGGGCACATCGTGGTGGCCCGGCTGCGGCGGGCCGCCGAACGCTATCCGCACGACGCGCAGCTCGCTGTCCTGCTGGACGACCTGCGCACCGGAAGCGAGGACTTCCGGCGGATCTGGGCGACCCATCCGGTGCACGCCCCCGGCCACCGCACCAAGGTCCTCGACCATCCCGAGCTGGGGCGGCTGCGCCTGAACTGCGACGTCCTGCTGGTGCCGGAGGACGACCAGGAGGTCGTCCTGGTCACCGCGGACCCGGGTTCCGCGTCGGCGCACCGGATCGCGGAGCTGGCCGCGGGGGCCTGACCGGCCTTCCGCGCGCGCTGCTCACGGGTGGCCGTCGAACACGTTTCGGCACCGCGTGTATCAGTCCTGACCCAGCTGTCTCAATCAGCCGACAACGCGGTCTGACAAGGCTGTTGGCGGGCATTCGTCTCGTTGGAAAGGAGGACCGTCACATGGCGAGTTCCACCAAGGAGAGCAAGGCGAGCTCCACTCAGGAGGCTCCCGTCACGGCCCGGCCCCGGCGCATGCCCGGCTGGGCGAAACTGGTCACCGCGCTGGTGCTGGTGCTCGTGGTGCTGTTCGCCGGGATCAAACTGGCGGTGCTGCCCGGGATCAAGGACCTGTTCGGCACGGAGACCCGCGACAACACCGGCCCGGCGCTGCTCAAGTCCATCCAGGACATGAGCCGTTACGACGCGGCCTCCGGCAACTTCCAGGTCGTCGTCGACCTGGAGAAGGACGCCAAGTACCTGCCCAGCGCGATCCGCGGCACCCGCACCCTGTACGTCGGCGCGGGCACCGTCGACTCCTACGTCGACCTCGGCAAGATCGCCCAGAAGGACGTGACGGTCAATGACGACCGGACCGAGGCCACCATCCGGCTGCCGCACGCGCAGCTGGGCAAGGCCACCCTGGACGCCGACCACTCGTACGCCGTCTCCAAGGAGCGCGGTCTGCTGGACCGGCTCGGCGACCTGTTCTCGGACAACCCGAACAGCGAACAGGCGGTACAGAAGCTCGCGGTGAAGCACATCTCGGACGCGGCCAAGAGCAGCGGGCTGACCACCCGCGCCGAGACCAACACCACCGACATGCTGGAGGGCCTGCTGCACTCCCTCGGCTTCACGGAGGTGCACGTGTCCTACGGGACGGTCTGACCGGCGCCGCACGGTCAGACCGATCGGCGCCGGGCGACGTGCGGTGCGATCAGCCGGGTGATGTGCCGGCTGATCAGCCGCCCGGCAGCACCCCGGCCGAGGCGACGAGCGCCGTAGGCCTGGTCATGCGCCGCCTCGGGCCTTGGCGCAACGAGATGTCCGCTTCGCCTCTTCTGTTGTCCGGGCGCCGCTCCGGGTGGCCGGAGCGGCGGCACGCGGGAGCGCTGCCGCAGTGCCCGGGGAGCGCGGGCGGAATCCGGCGGTGTGCCCCAGGGGCCGCCGGGAGGAGGGCATCTTGGGGCGCTTCGCGGGTAACAGCGTTACCACGCCGCCAAGTTCACGAGTGGAGGACCCGATGGCCAGCGCCGCCTCACGCCTGCGTACCACCAAGGGCGACCCGATCGAGGAGAGGGAGAAGGGCAGGGGTCCCGGCAGGAGCGCCGGGCTGTTCACCAGGGCCGCGGGCCTGGTGAAGGTCCGCCGCACCGCGGCGGGGGCCGCCGCGGGGAAGGGCGGCGCCACGAAGGCCGCGAGCACCGGCGGGAAGCAGGGGGCCACCGGGAAGAAGGGCGCCGCCGGGAAGGCTCGCGGCTTCGGCAGGAAGCCCGCCCCGGGAAAGGCGACGCCCGGCAAGACCTCCGCCAAGACCTCCGCCAAGGCGGGCGCCGACGAGCGCCGTCCGCTCCCCCTCCCGCTGCGGCTGCTGGCCATGACGTGCGCCTTCGTCGTGATGGTGGCGTTCGCGGTCGTCCTGGCCAAGCTGACCCTCGATCCGTCCCCCGCGTCGGTGTCGATCGCGCACACCAATCTGCACCCCGGCGCCACGCTCAGGATCTATCTGGACCAGCCGGCGTTCCGTGACGCGGTGAAGCAGATCGGCGGCAACGTCCTGCTCGGCGTCCCGTTCGGGATCCTGGTGCCGGTCCTCGCGCCCGGCGCCCGGGGCGTGCTGCGGGTGCTGCTGCTGACCGCGATCGTAATGCTGCTGGTGGAGATGGCGCAGGGTGCGCTGGTCACCGGCCGGGCGTTCGACGTGGACGACGTCATCCTCAACACCACGGGGGCGCTGGTCGGTTGGCTGCTGCTGGGCCGCCGGCTCGGTCGCGCGGTGCACGCCCGCAGGCGCAAGGCCTGACGGCCGGACGGGCGTCCGGTTCCAGCCATCGGATCGTCCTGTACTGGTCCGTACCAAAGTATTGACGCACCACTTATCTCACTCCTTAAATCAACAGGCGTAACCCTTACCCCCCCACTCCGGCCGGACGCCTCCCCGCGCCCGGCCGCCGGACGGAAGGGAGCGCCATGGCCTCCCCACGACTGCTCCGCAGATGTCTCTTCGCCGCCCTGTCCGCCGCCGCCCTGGTCGGGTCCCTCGCGGTAGGCCCCGCGCACCGGGCCGAGGCCGCCGACGCGAGCGCGGCCGCCGTGACCTTCTCCGACACCTTCGACGGGGCCGCCGGTTCACCGGTCGACTCCTCGAAGTGGTCGCTGGAGACCGGCGACAACGTCAACAACCACGAGCGCGAGTACTACACCTCGGGCACCAACAACGCGGCTCTCGACGGCCAGGGGCACCTGGTCATCACGGCCAAGAAGGAGAACCCCGCCAACTACCAGTGCTGGTACGGCACCTGCCAGTACACCTCGGCCCGGATGAACACCTCCGGGAAGTTCAGCGCCCAGTACGGGCACGTCGAGGCCCGGATGAAGATCCCGCGCGGGCAGGGCATGTGGCCGGCCTTCTGGATGCTCGGGACCGACATCGGGTCGGTCGGCTGGCCGAACTCCGGCGAGATCGACGTCATGGAGAACGTCGGCTACGAGCCGTCGACCGTGCACGGCACCATCCATGGCCCCGGCTACTCCGGCTCCAACGGGATAGGCGCGGCCTACTCGCTGTCGAACGGGCAGGCGTTCGCGGACGCCTTCCACACGTTCGCCGTCGACTGGGCGCCCAACTCGATCAAGTGGTCGGTCGACGGCGTCGTCTACGAGACCCGGACCCCCGCCGACGTGGGCGGCAACACCTGGGCGTTCAACAAGCCGTTCTTCCTGATCCTGAACCTGGCCGTGGGCGGCTACTGGCCGGGCGACCCGGACAGCTCCACCGCCTTCCCGGCGCAGCTGGTCGTGGACTCGGTGTCGGTGACGACCAGCGACAGCGCGACCGGGGTCGCGATCAAGGGCCTGGCCGGCAAGTGCGTGGACGTGGCCGGGGCGAACACCGCCAACGGCACGCCCGTCGACCTCTACGACTGCAACGGCACCGCCGCCCAGCAGTGGACCGTCGGCAGCGACGGCACCATCCGCGCGCTGGGCAAGTGCCTGGACGTGACCGGCGCCGGCACGGCGGACGGCACGCAGGTCCAGCTCTACGACTGCAACGGCACCGCCGCGCAGCAGTGGGCGGTCTCCTCGGCGCACGACATCGTGAACCCACAGGCGAACAAGTGCCTGGACGTCACCGGCAACAACTCGGCCAACGGCACCCGGCTGCAGATCTGGACCTGCTCGGGCGGCGCCAACCAGAAGTGGACGGTCGGCTGAAATCAGGGCACGCCGGCTAGCGGCGTGCCGGGCGGGGCGTCCAGGTGAACTTGTCCCCGCCCACCCAGCGGACCACGTCCGGGTCGTCCAGGTCGTGGACCGGGATCCCGAAGGACGCGGCCACCTCCAGTACGTCCGTGACGGTGCGGGCCTGGCAGACCACCTCTCCGTCGATCTCCACGATGCGGAAGGGCGGGGTGCCGGGCCTGCCGGTCATGACCCCGAGCACCAGGATCCGCGGCTGGGAGATGTACGGGCTCGCTATCTCGGTCATGCAATCGAGGGTAGATCTCCCGGGGCGGAAGTGACCGGGCCGAGTCACCCGGACGGCGGAGGCGGCCATGGACCCCGTCTATGCGCTGGAACGCGCCACCTGGCCCGAAAACGGCCCAGGTGGCCGAGGAGACACCGACCGGAGATTTGCCCCGATATTTGCGCAGGCTTGAGGAAGTCCCGGGCGAATCCGCGGCTCGCACCGCCGGCGGGCGTCGGCGAGCCGCCCACCGGCCGCCGAGTGACACGCGTCACGCGCGACCCCGGAACACCCAGGGGTGGTTGCCCGTTAAACCAACCGTGGGTGCGGATGGGACAGTGTCCCCGGGCCTCACCTTTAGCCCACAGGGACGATCGTTCGGCTGAAGCCCTGTGGAGCCCTTCGCCGAGAGGCGACCGCCATCCGCGCCCACCACCTGACCGCCCCGGCCGCGAATCCCCCGTCGCGACCGGGGCTTTCCCCTGTCCGGAACCGCTCCGGACACTCCGGGAGGACGCGCTTGACTTCGAGCGCACTCCAATTCGTAGCGTTCGGGACATGAGCACAACGACTCCTCAGCACAAGATCGGTTCCGGCTTCGGCGCGGACAGCACGGCCGACGAGGTCCTGGCCGGGCTCGACCTCGGCGGCCGGCTCGCCATCGTCACCGGCGGCTACTCCGGGATCGGACTGGAGACCACCCGGGCCCTCACCGAGGCCGGCGCCCACGTCGTCGTCCCCGCACGGCGCACCGAGACCGCCCGCGAGGCGCTGGCCGGGCTCGACGGGGTGGAGGTGGACGAACTCGACCTCGGCGACCTGGAGAGCGTCCGCGGCTTCGCGGAGCGGTTCCTGGCCTCCGGGCGGACCGTCGACTTCATGATCGACAGCGCCGGGATCATGGCCTGCCCGGAGACCCGGGTCGGGCCCGGCTGGGAGGCCCAGTTCGCCACCAACCATCTCGGGCACTTCGCCCTCGTCAACCGGCTCTGGCCGGCCGTCGAGCCCGGCGGCGCCCGGGTCGTGTCGGTCTCCTCGCGAGCCCACCACTTCTCCGGGATGCGCTGGGACGACGTCCAGTGGCGGCACGGCTACGACAAGTGGGAGGCGTACGGCCAGGCCAAGACCGCGAACGTGCTGTTCGCCGTGCACCTCGACCGGCTGGGCCGGGACTCGGGCGTACGCGCCTTCGCCCTGCACCCCGGCGGCATCATGACCCCGCTGCAGCGGCACATCCCGCTCGCGGAGAAGATCGAGCGCGGCTGGACGGACGAGCAGGGCAACCTGCTGGAGGTCGCGGGCATGAAGACACCCGAGCAGGGTGCGGCCACCCAGATCTGGGCGGCCACCTCCCCGCAGCTGGCGGAGCTGGGCGGGGTGTACCTGGAGGACTGCGACATCGCCGAGCCCGCGGTGGAGGGCGAGCCGACCGGTGTGAAGGCCTGGGCCATCGACCCGGAGCAGGCCGCCCGGCTGTGGGACCTCTCGGCCGAGCTGACGGGCGTGAACGCGTTCGCCTGAGCACCTGGCGGGTCGGGCGGCTTCGGCGCGCCCCCGTTGCCGCTACGGGACCGCCGTGCGCTGCGGGCCGGCCGTCGGATCCTCAGGCCGACGGCTCGTCGGGGACCGGTTCCTCGGGGTGCACCGAACCCGAGCGCGGGGTCCCGCCGGGGCCCGCCCCGGCCTCGTCGGGGTCGGGGAGGTCGCCGTCGCCGCGGCTCTCGGGCCGTCCGCTCTGCGCCGCCTCCCAGGGGTCCCGACCGGGCCCGGCCTGCTGGTCCGGCAGGTCCCGGGGCACCGGCTTGCCGTCCTGCTTCTCGCCCACGGCGTACTCCCCTCGCGTCGTCCCACGCATCGTACGAAGCTTCGTTCCGAGGCCTCGCCCCGAGGCCTCGTTCCGGGCGTCGGGCGGGTACCGCGGCGGAACCGGGTGAAACGCGGGGGCGGCAAGGCGCGTGGGGTCAGCGCGGGCTGCGTTCCTCCAGGGCCGCGCGCCAGGCGGGGAGCCGGTCCTCGGTCGCCGGTTCCGCGCGGCGGCCGCCGCGGCTGAAGAAGTCGGCGAGGGGCAGGATCGCGGCGCCCACGGTGACCGCGTCGGGGCCCAGCCGGCCCAGGTCGATGGTGACCTGCTCGGCGGGGTGACGCAGCGCGTACGTGGTCGCGTACCGGCGTACGGCGGGCAGGAAGCGGGCGCCGAGCTGGAGCCCGGCCCAGCCGCCGATCAGGATGCGCTCGGGCTGGAAGAGGTTGATCAGGTCGGAGAGGCCCGCGCCCAGGTACTCGGCGGTCTCCTCGAGGACGGCGAGCGCGACCGGGTCGGGCTCGGTGCCCTCGGCCGGGTAGGCCGCGGCGAGCATCGCGGTGAGCGCGCTCTCCTCGTCGATGCCCTCGTCGGGCCGGCCGCCCTCCTCGCGCCAGCGGGCCAGCAACGACTCGGCGCCGGCATAGGCCTCCAGGCAGCCGAGCGCTCCGCAGCGGCAGCGGCGGCCCCGCACCCGTACGGTCAGGTGCCCCCATTCGACCGCCCGGCCGTTCTCCACGTCGGCGGTGACCAGACAGGCGCCGACGCCCGAGCCGAAGAGGACCACGACCGCGTTGTCCGCGCCGCGCCCGGCGCCGAACCACATCTCGGCCTGGCCCAGGGTCTTCGCGCCGTTGTCGATGAAGTAGCGCACGGAGTCCGGGAGCCGGCAGCCGGAGCGGAGCAGCTCCTCCAGCGGGACGGCGTCCCAGCCGATGGTCTGGCCGTGCACGAGGGCACCCCGGTCCTCGGTGTGCTCGATGATGCCGGGTACGCCGACGCCGACGCCGAGGAGCAGTTCGGGCGAGGCGCCCTCGGTGGCGAGGACCTCGTCGATGCCGTCCCGGATGTGGCCGACGATCACCTCGACGTCGTAGCCCTGCTGCTCCAAGGGGCGCTCGACGCGGGCCAGTTCGGTGAGGTTGAGGTCGAACAGCTCGACGCGGACGCGGGTCTCGCCGACGTCCACGCCGATCATGTGACCGCTGTGCGGGGCGACGCGCAGCAGGGTGCGGGGGCGGCCGCCGTCGGAGTCGACGCTGCCGGCCTCCTCGACCAGGCCGTCGGCGACCAGGTCGGCGACCACGTTGCTCACCGAGCCGGAGCTCAGGCCCGTTGCCGGGCCCAGCTCGAAGCGGCTGAGGGGGCCGTCGAAGTAGAGCCGCTGCAGTACGGCCGTGCGGTTGGCCCTTCTGAGGTCGCGTACCGTGCGCCCGTTCCGCCCCGCCATGTGGCTCCGCTCCCTTCACGAACCCTGCCCGACCTGCAACATACTCCTTCGGGGGGCCGGAAGCGATATTTTCCCAACCCTTAGTTCACGCTGTGAGCTAAGGAGGGGTCAATGCCGGGTCGCGCGATCGTGGTGGAGATTGTACGCGGGCGACGGGTTCGTCGCGGCTGCTCGCGCCCACGCGGCGGGGCTGCACATCGGTACAGCCCCATGCCCCTTGCGGGGCGCTGCGGCCCGGGGTGTCGATCAGGACGCCGCGTATACATCCTCCACAAAACGGCCCTCCGCCACCAGGGAGTTCAGCCATTCGTCGGGATTTCCCCCGGGCCTGCGGTCACGGAACGAGGAGGCCACGGGTGGCGGACCCGGGCCGGGAGGGCAGTCGTCGGGTGCGGGTCGTGGGCGGCCGTCGGCCGGGCGCCCGGCAGGGGCGGGTGGACGCGGTCGGCGGGGGTGCACGGGGTGAGGGTGAAGCCCTCGGGCTTGAGGGTGAGGGTCTCCTTGACGGTCAGCGCGTAGTCGGCGCGCTCGCGCGGCCGGTAGCGGTGCACCAGCACGGCCAGCAGCACGGTCGCCTCGTGCAGCGCGAACCGCCGCCCGACGCAGACGCGTTCACCGGTGCCGAAGGGCTTGAAGGCGTGCCCCGGCCGGGCCGCCGCACAGGAGGGGCGAATCGACCCGTGCGGAGACTCGGTGCGAAGGCCAGGGGGCCACGCCATGACCGTCGCGGCGGAAGCGACCCGACGCCGGGTAAAAATCGTCCGAGCTGCCGCCCGGCTCGTCGACGAGAAGGCATACCACAACACCGGCCATCGCGACGTCCCCGAACCACTGCGCACACCGGCCGTTCGCAGCCGGGATCGCCACCGGTGGCTGGTCGAGGCCACCATCAAGGACGGCATCCCGCAAGGCATCTTCCGCGATGTCCGCGTCCGCCCCGCGACCCTGGCCCTGTTCGGCATCACCAACTGGTCCTGCCAGTGGGACAAGCCGCCGCGAACTCGCCGACGAGCTACTCGACTCCTTCCTCAAGGGCCTCGGGCAGCGGTGACTTCGACAGGTGTCCTGCGGGTTGCGGGTACCGGGCGGCTCCCCTTTCGACACCGCCGGCCGGGGCATCGCACCACGGTCACGGCGCCTTGCTATCCTGCCTGACCGCTTGTCGGGCACGTAGAACCTGAGCGGTCTGGTTGCACCAGTCGGCGTGCTCCTGTTCGAAGCGGAGCCCCCGCAGACAGGTCAGATACGGACCGATCCTGTCGCTGGTCGCCAGGAAGGTCTCCTGGTCCAGGTCCCCGCGCAGGCTGCGCAGGTACCGCGAGAAGATGTCGATCTTCGCGGCGGCGACCGCCGCTCGCTCCTGCAACTGTTCGATCACCGCGCCCGCGGAGACACTGTCCACGACCTGCACCTTGACCAAGAGGTCGTCGCGGACGAAGGACGGCTTGACAGCGGCGGCGGCGAAGCGTTCGAGCTCCGCGTGGCCGGCGGCGGTGAGCGTGAAGAGACGTTTGGTCGGGCGGGACTCCCTGACCACGTTGCGGCCCTCGACCAGGCCGTCCCTCTCCATCTTGGTCAGCTCCAGATAGAGCTGCTGTGGCACCGCATGCCAGAAGTTGGCCATACCGACGTCGAACTTCTTGGCCAGGCTGTAGCCGCTCGACTCCCCGTCCAACAACGAGGCAAGCACCGCGTGCCGCAAAGCCATGGTCGCCCTCCGCCCTCTCTGTCAGCACAGTTCACATCCACCCGTTACAGGGTTCCAGGGGTTGACGCGTCCAGGATACTCAACAATATTAGTAGTCATTCTATTGAGTGTTGCGGGAGCGCTGCGCCCTGCGGCTTCCCACTCGCACCCAGGCTTCTCCCTCCCCAGGAGTCGGCATGAAAGCCTCCTCGAAATCCCCGTACGACGGCGTCCTCGCGCCCGCGACCGAGGAGGTCACGGCGTTCGATCTGCCCGTCACCGGGCGCATACCCGCCGAGCTCAACGGCCGCTATCTGCGCAACGGACCCAACCAGATGAACCTCGACGATCCGCTGCTGCATGTCTTCGTCGGCGACGGCATGGTGCACGGCGTGCGGCTGCGGGACGGCAAGGCGGAGTGGTACCGCAACCGATGGGTTCGCTCCCAGCACATAGCCAAGGCGCTCGGCGAAGAGCCCCGGCCCGGCGAGTACCGAAGGAACGACCTCGGCGCCAACACCAGCGTCATGAGCCTCGGCGACCGCACGTTCGCGCTGATGGAGGGCGGCACCAGGCCGTACGAGCTCACCTACGACCTCGACACCGTCGGCACCTGTGACTTCGACGGGACCCTGCGCGAGGGCTTCACCGCGCACCCCAAGGTCGACCCGAAGACAGGTGAGATTCACGCCGTCACGTACGACATCGGCGGCGACACCGTGTCCTACCTGCTCATCTCGCCGTCGGGCCTGGTCACCCGGACGGTGCAGATCCCCACACCGCACGGGCCGATGATGCACGACTTCTCCCTCACCGAGAAGTACGCGGTGCTCTACGACCTGCCCATCGCCTTCAGCCTCGAGGCCGCCAAGGCCGGCAAGCGACTTCCGCTGGTGTGGCACGAAGGACGTGGCGCCCGTATCGGCCTGCTGCCCCGCAACGGCACGGAGGTGCGTTGGTTCGACATCGCCCCTTCCTGGGTCTTCCACACCCTCAACGCCTACGACGAGGGCGACAACGTCGTCCTTGACGTCGTCAGCTATCCGAAGATGTTCGTCAACGCCGAGTTCAGCGGCAACAGCCTGCCCACGCTGGACCGTTGGGTGGTGAACTCGGCCACGGGCAGCGTGACAGAGACCCGCATCGACGACCGCCCCCAGGAATTCCCGGTGGTCAGCCCGGCCGTCGTCGGCGGCGCCCACCGCTACGGCTACACGGCCGTCACCGCTCCCCTGATCCGATTCGCCGGCCCGACCGCCGAGTTGGAGGACCTGTCCGACGACTCGTTCGGGGACGCGATCCTCAAGCACGACCTCACCCGCCAGGTCACCGAGGCACATCACTTCCGCAAGGGATGCTATGCGAGTGAGGCGTTCTTCGTGCCCTCCGAGGGCGGCCGGGACGAGGACGACGGCTATCTCATGGCGTACGTCTTCGATCCGGACCGGGGGGCCAGCGACCTGGTGATCCTTTCTGGTCAGGACTTCACCGGCGCTCCGGTCGCCACGGTGCATCTCCCCGCCCGTGTGCCGTTCGGCTTCCACGGTCGGTGGATCCCCGACGCAGCGTAGTGCCCCACTCCCGACCGCGCGTGGATGTCCGGCTCAACCGGCATCCACGCGCGGTCGTCACCGCAGCGTGGGCCGGCATCGCCCAAGCGTCACCGCATGGTTTGAGCGGGCGCACGGCGAGACATGCACAGGCCTCGGCCGTGCCGCGGCACAGACAGCAGACCGCAGAGAGCGAGTGACGATGACCGGCTTTCCCCATCTGCTCCGCCCCCTCGACCTCGGGTTCACCACTCTCCCCAACAGGGTGGTCATGGGCTCGATGCACACCGGCCTGGAGGACGGCAGCGGCCCACTCGACCGGCTCGCCGCGTTCTTCGCCGAGCGGGCGCGCGGTGGCGTCGGCCTCATGGTGACCGGCGGATACTCACCCAACGAGGACGGGATGTTCTATCCGGGCGCCTGCATCTTCAGCACGGTCGACGACGCGCGCCGCCACCGCACGGTGACCGATGCGGTGCACCGGGAAGGAGGCCGGATCGCACTGCAGTTGCTGCATGCGGGGCGGTATTCCGATCACCCCGGCGCGGTGTCGGCTTCCGCGGTGCGGGCACCGATCAAACGGTTCACGCCCCGAGCGCTGACCGACGACGGAATCCGCACCACCATCGCCGACTACGGCCGGTCTGCCGCTCTGGCCCGCGAGGCGGGATACGACGGCATCGAGATCATGGGCAGCGAGGGCTACCTGATCAACCAGTTCCTGGCGCCGCGCACCAACCACCGCACCGACGCATGGGGCGGCACGCCCGCGAAGCGGCGCCGTCTCGCCGTGGAGACCGTCCGGTCCTGCCGGAAGGCCGTCGGGCACGACTTCGTCATCATCTTCCGGTTGTCGATGCTGGACCTGGTCGAGGACGGTCAGACCTGGGACGAAGTCGTCGCTCTGGCCAAGGAGACCGAGGCGGCCGGCGCCACGATCATCAACACCGGCATCGGATGGCACGAGGCACGGGTGCCCACCATCGCCACGTCCGTTCCGCGCGCCGCCTTCACCTCCGTGACGCACAGGCTGAAGCAGCACGTCGACATCCCCGTGATCGCATCGAACCGGATCAACATGCCGGACGTCGCGGAGCAGGTGCTGGCTCGCGGCGACGCTGATCTGGTCTCCATGGCCCGGCCACTGCTCGCCGACGCCGAGTGGACGGCCAAGGCATCCACCGGCCGGGCCGATGAGATCAACACCTGCATCGCCTGCAACCAGGCGTGCCTGGACCACACGTTCACCCGGACCGCCGCGTCCTGCATGGTCAACCCGCGCGCGGGCCGCGAGACCACGCTGCGCCTCGCGCCGACGCGGCGGGTCAAGCGGATCGCTGTGGTGGGTGCGGGGCCGGCCGGACTGTCGTGTGCCGTGTCCCTCGCCGAGCGCGGCCACCAGGTGGAGTTGTTCGAGGCAGCCGACAGGATCGGCGGGCAGTTCGACATCGCCTCCCGTATTCCGGGCAAGGAGGAGTTCGCCGAGACGATCCGCTACTACCGCCGGCGGATCGACATCACGGGAGTCGGCCTCCGCCTCGGCACCCGGGCCACCGCGGACCTTCTGGCCGGCGGCGACTTCGACGAAGTGGTGGTGGCGACGGGCGTCGTCCCGCGCGTGCCGGAGATTCCCGGAATCGATCATCCGTCGGTGCTGTCCTACGTCGACGTGGTACGACACGGAGCACCGGTCGGCGACCGGGTGGCCGTGATCGGCGCGGGTGGCATCGGTGTCGACGTCAGCGAGTTTCTGACGCACGCCGAATCCCCCACTCTTGATCCCCGGGCATGGCGGGCGGAGTGGGGCGTCGACATGGACGCCGAGGACCTGCGCGGTGGCCTGGTCGAGCCGAAACCCCGACCGTCGCCGCGGAAGGTCTTTCTTCTTCAGCGCAACACGTCGTCCATCGGCAAGGGCCTCGGGAAGACCACCGGCTGGATACACCGGGCAGCACTGCGTGCCAAGGGTGTCGAGCAGATCGCCGGGGTCGGCTACGAGTTGATCGACGACGCCGGACTGCACATCACCTACGGTCCGGGGCAGGACCGGCCCACGGTGCTCGACGTCGACACCGTCGTGATCTGCGCCGGCCAGGAACCGCTGCGCGATCTCGTCGACGGACTGACGGAACGGGGCATCGTCACCCACCTCATCGGCGGCGCCGACGTGGCCGCCGAACTGGACGCCAAGCGTGCCATCGAGCAGGGCACGCGGCTCGCCGCCGAGATCTGAGCCCGGACCGGCACGGGGCGTCGGTGGGTCGGCGACCCGTGCACCCCCGTCGTTCCCGCCGAGCCGCCGAGCCGCCGAGAGGACACAGCGCCATGCCCAGCCCAGCACGATCGCAACACCCCGTGGGGTTCGCGGAGGTGGCCGCCGCCGCCCCCGACCGGACCGCCCTCGTCGAACCGGACGGAGACTCACTCACCTACGGTGAACTGAACAGCCGCGTCAACCAGTTGACGCATGCGCTGCACGCCGTGGGCCTGCGGACCGGAGACGGCGTCGCGGCGGTCCTGCCGAACAGCCGTCACTACTTCGAGCTGCGGCTCGCCACCGGCCGCTCCGGGCTGTACTTCATCCCCATCAGCCACCACCTCACCGCGGCCGAGATCGCGTACATCGTCGAGGACTGCGAAGCACGTGTCGTCGTCGTGCACGAGTCGCTGCTCGCCTCGGCCGCACAGGCCTTGGACGAAATCGGTGTTCCCGCCGAGCGACGCGTCGTGGTCGGCTCGGCCGCCGGATGGACCGGCTACGAGGACCTCCTGCACGGACAGCCGGCCACTCCCCCCGGGATCCCGAGGGCCGGCAGCATCATGATGTACACCTCGGGCACCACCGGCCGGCCCAAGGGAGTGCGCAGGCGGCTGCCGGACGGCCCGCCGCAGGTCACTCCGACCGAACTCAACCTCACGTCCCGACTCGGCATCCACCCGGGCCACGAGGTGCAGTTGGCTTCCGCCCCGCTGTACCACGCCGCTCCGGGCGTCTTCGTCAACGCAGGCCTCAACTTCGGTCACACCATCGTCATCGCCCGGCGGCCGGCCCCTGAGGAGTGGCTGCGGCTCGTCGAGCGGCATCGCGTCTCGATCACGTTCGCCGTGCCCACCGTGCTGCACCGCTTGCTACGCCTGCCCGAGGAAATACGCAGGCAGTACGACACCTCGAGCCTGCGCAGTCTGGTCCACGGAGCGGCACCCTGCCCGGCCGACATCAAACGGGCGGCGATCGACTGGCTCGGTCCGGTCGTCCACGAGTTCTACGCGGCCACCGAAGGCCCGGCGACAGCCGTCACCGCGCAGGAGTGGCTGGGCAGGCCGGGAACGGTCGGCTACGCGCTGCCGGGCATCGAAATCCGGATCCTCGACCCGGACGGCTCCCCGCTGCCCGCCGGAGAGTCCGGCGGCATCTACTACAGCCCGTCATACGACTTCGAGTACTTCAAGGATGCCGACAAGACGGCCGCCGCGGTGCACGACGGACTTCTCACGGCCGGTGACATCGGCTATCTCGACGAGGACGGCTGGCTGTTCCTCTGCGACCGCCGGACGGATCTGATCATCTCCGGCGGGGTCAATGTCTATCCCGCAGAGGTGGAGGCCGTACTGCTGTCCCACCCGGACGTGGCCGACGCCGCCGTGGTCGGGGTGCCGGACGCGGAGTGGGGCCACCGCGTGACCGCAGTCGTGCAGCCGGAGGCCGGTGTGGCAGGCGGCGACGAACTCACAGCGCAGCTCACCGCCTACTGCCGCACGCTGCTCGCCGGATTCAAGATCCCCCGCACCATCACCTTCACCGACCGGCTGCCGAGGACGCCGTCCGGGAAGGTGCGACGGCACGAACTGCGCCCGGCCGATCCACGACCGTAACTGGACGAACAGGGACACCACCATGGAACGCACCATCTTCCAGGACACGCACGAGACCTTCCGCCGAACGGCGCGGGACTTCATGACCAGGGAGGTTGTCCCGCACTACGCGGACTGGGACGCCGCCGGACTCGTGCCGCGCGACATCTTCCGGCGCATCGGTGAACTCGGCATCCTGGGCATGCAGATCCCGGCGGAGTACGGGGGCGCCGGCTCCGACAGTTTTCTGTACGCCGCGGTCTGGGCCGAGGAGACGGCGCGCGCGTACGTGAACCTCGGTGGCTTCAGCGCGCATCTGCACATCGTGCTCCCCTACTTCCTCGCCTACAGCAGTGTGGAGCAGCGCCGTCGCTGGTTCCCCGGGCTGGGCTCCGGTGCTCTCATGGCGTCGATCGCGATGACCGAGCCGGGTACCGGATCCGATCTCGCGGGGATGACCACCATGGCCGAGAAGCGGGACGGCCACTATGTGATCAACGGTGCCAAGACGTTCATCACAGGCGGGATCAACGCGGATCTGGTGCTGGTGGTGGCGAGGACCGGCAAGGGCGCGAACCGCCGCGACGGCCTTTCGCTGCTGGTGGTCGAGCGGGACATGCCCGGCTTCACCCGGGGCCGCAACCTGGAGAAGATCGGTCTCAGGACCCAGGACACCGCAGAGCTGTTCTTCCAGGACGTGCGGGTGCCGGAGGAGAACCTGCTGGGCGAGGAGGGCGACGCGTTCAGCTACATGACGAGCAACCTCCCCCAGGAGCGCCTCGGCATCGCCGTAGCCTCACAGGCCGCTGCCGAGGCGGCACTCGCCACCACCGTCGGCTATGTGCAGGACCGCAAGGCGTTCGGCACCACCGTGTCCTCCTTCCAGAACACGAAGTTCGAACTCGCCGCCTGTGCAGCCGAGATCGAGGCGGGACGGTTCCTGGTGGACCGCGCCCTGGTGGCGCACGACGCCGGCGAGCTGTCGGCGGCCGACGCGGCGAAGGTGAAGATCTTCACCACCGAGTTGCAGGGCCGGGTCGTCGACCGCTGTCTCCAACTGCACGGCGGCTACGGCTATATGCGGGAGTACGCCATCGGCCGGCTGTACGCCGATGCCCGCATCAGCCGCATCCTCGGCGGCAGTACCGAAGTGCTCAAGACGATCGTCGCCAAGTCAATGGGGCTCTGACCTCTGACGGCGGCTTGTGGCGTCAGTGCGTACGGTCCGTGAGCGGCACGTCGAGTCTGGCCTTGCGGTGGCTGAATGCGGCCAGGGAATGAGGGCCGTGATAGCTGCCGAGTCCACTCTCCCCGACACCACCGAACGGTAGTTCGGGCACCCGGAGATGAGCGACCGGGAGCCCGAATCCGACGGCCCCGGACGACGTCTCCTCGGCGAGTCGCTCTCGGGCGGACTCGCGCTCGGTGAACCCGTAGAGCGCGAGCGGCTTCGCCCGGTTGTTGATGAAGGCAATGGCCTCGTCGAGCCCGGCCACCTCGACAATGGGCAGGACGGGGCCGAAGATCTCCTCCCGCATGACCGGGTCATCGGGCTTCACGTCGGTGAGCACGGTCGGCGCGACGTATCGGTCGGTGCGGTCGGTCTCGCCGCCGAAGGCAGTCGTACCGGAGTCGAGCAACGCCGCGACACGGTCGAAGTGCCGGTCATTGACGATACGTCCGTAGGCGTCCGACGACTGCGGGTCTGCCCCGAACATCGCCTTGGTGGCCACGGCGAGCGCAGCGACGAGGGCGGGAGCCGTCCCGGGGTCGGTCAGCACGTAGTCGGGGGCGACACACGTCTGGCCGGCGTTGCGGAACTTGGCAACCGCCAGGCGGGTCGCCACCTCGGTCAGGTCGACACCCTGGTCCACGAAGACGGGGCACTTCCCACCCAATTCGAGGGTGATCGGGGTGAGATGCTCGGCGGCGGCCCGCATGACGATACGGCCGACCGTGCCGTTGCCGGTGTAGAAGATGTGGTCGAATCGCTGGGCCAGCAGCGCGGTGGTCTCCGCGACGCCACCCTCGACCACGGCGACCGCGTCCGGGTCCAGGTACTGCGGCACCAGGCGGGCCATCAACGCGGAGGTGGCAGAGGTTACTTCACTCGGCTTGAGTACGGCGGTGTTGCCTGCGGCGATGGCGCCCAGCAGCGGCACGAGCAGCAACTGGACCGGATAGTTCCAGGGCGCGATGATCAGGACGGTGCCCAGTGGCTCGTACTGCGCGCAGGCCGACGCGCCGTCGGGCAGAATTGCGAGGGCATCCGCGGGGACAGGCTCGGGGCGCAGCCACTCCTCAAGATGACCCAGTGTGTGGTCGACCTCCCGTATGCAGAAGTCCGTTTCGGCCAGGTAGGACTCGGGGCGCGGCTTGCGCAGGTCGGTGTACAGGGCGTCCGCGATGTCCTCGCCGTGCTCGGTGAGCAGGGTGCGCAGCCGGGTGAGCTGCTCGGTCCGCCAGCCCGGCGGCCGGGTGCGTCCGGTGGCGAAGGTGTGGCGAATGCGGGCGACAAGTTCTTCGGGATCAGGCACGCTGCTGCTCCTACGGTGCGTCACAGACGTCGGACCGGACACTGAGTCGCGCGATGCGCTGGGTGATGTCGCCGATGCTCTTCTCGAGGGGAGGCCAGGGGAAGGCGGACATCACCGTTCTGCTCAGCACGAGGCCGTGCAGTGCCGAGATGAGGTGCGCGGCATCCGTCCTGGGGTCGTCGCTGACGGACGTGCCTTCCAGGACGCATTCCTCAAGTGCTTTGACCAGGTCGGCGAAGGCCGCCTCCCCCGCCTCCTGCGAATGACCGGGGATCGCGGTGAACATGAGCTGGCGCCAGGCCGGTTGGGAGACCCAGATCCGGACGTACGCGCCGGCCCGGGCGTACAGGGCGAGGGCGGCGCTGCCGGTGTCTTTGGCCGCCCGTCGGGTGATGTCACGTACCTGGGCGAAGATCGCCTCTCGCATCACGGCCAGCAGGTCCTCGACCGTGGCGAAGTGGGGGTAGATGGACGGTGCGGTGATTCCGGCGGCGCGGGCGACGGGGCGCAGTCCTACCGCCTCTATGCTGCCCTCCTCGCGCAGGACCGTGAATGCGGCCCGGATGATCTCCTCTCGGAGCCGCGAGCCTTCGCCTCGCGTGTTCCGCTTTCGAGTCGGTGTTTTCCCGTCATCCACGCCGATATCATAACGGCCGTTTAGTTGAAGGGGAACGGTCGGGTCGTCGGAGGACGGTGACGGCGGCCGGTGTCCCGTGCGCCGGCCGCGATGCCACTCCGGGGGACGGCCGGCGGGGTGGCATCGCGTTCACCATCCGGTGGGCCTGGCGGGACGGTCAGGGACCTCCTGGCGTCTGGATGTCGGGGCAGCTGGTGCCCTGGGCGGGGACCTTGAGGTTGATCAGGTAGTCGTCGACCGCGTCGTTGATGCAGGTGCTCGGGCCGGCTGCGGCCGTGGAGGGGTAGACGGTGTGGCCGTACCCCTCGTAGGTGACCAGGGTGGCGCCGGTGTCAGCGGCGGCGGCCTTGGACCAGGCGTACACGGTCGCGTAGTCGTGGACGTTGCCGAGCATCACCATGGGCGGGGCTTTGCTGGTGTCCGGACGGGCCTGCGGATAGGTGGTCCTGCCGGTGTATCCGACGCAGTCCAGCGCACTGTAGGCGTACAGACCCCACTGGACGTTGGGGTACTTGACCGCCAGCATGGCCGACATGGCCTGCCACTGTGCGTAGTCCGCGACCTGGAGGTT
This sequence comes from Streptomyces sp. NPDC090499, assembly GCF_044769305.1. Taxonomy (NCBI): domain Bacteria; kingdom Bacillati; phylum Actinomycetota; class Actinomycetes; order Kitasatosporales; family Streptomycetaceae; genus Streptomyces; species Streptomyces sp. NPDC090499. The sequence goes on along the minus strand of NZ_JBIVXP010000008.1, from coordinate 107,682 downwards.
GTAGTCCTGGCAGAGCCACACCTCCTGCGGGAGCTGGGATGCAGGGGGCCCTGGCGGGGGCGCGGACAGCGGGCTGCCGTCGCGCAGGGCCTTGAGGGTGGCGGCCAGGCCGTTCCATCCCTCCGGGAAGTTCGCGCCGAAGACGATTCCCGACAGGGCGGCGAAGTTGACGGGTCCGGTGCTCGGGTTGGTCAGGGTTCCGCTGCGCGCCTGGTCACGCAGGCCGCCGTAGACCTTCTTGGTTCCCTGGCCGTACAGGGCGCAGCTGGGTGTGGTGTCGCACCACGAGGCGAACTGGACGAAGTTCTGTTCCAGCGCGCCGGTGCCGGCACTCATCCAGTCCCAGGCGGTGCGCACGTAGTCGTGATCCATGTTGCCGTCGCCGACCAGCGCCCGGACGTGGTCGGGGTACATCTGCGCATAGAGCTGGATCGCGAGGGTTCCGTAGGAGTCGCCGATCTGGGTGATCTTGTCCTCGCCGAGCGCGGTGCGCAGGGCGTCGATGTCGCGAACCGTGCTGATGGTGTCGGCGTGGTCGTACAGCGGGCCGGTGCGGTTGCGGCAGTCCTCGCTGAGGGTCTTCTTGGCGGCGACGAGTCTGTCGAAGTCGGCCTGGCTGCGCGGGTCCTTGAGCGCCTCGGCCTGGCCGACCAGGTCAGGGTCGCAGGTGATCTGACTGCTGGTGTTGACGCCGCGCGGGTCGTAGGTGATGACGTCGAAGCGCTCCTGCACCTCGGGGGTGACGACCTGCCCGCCACGCTGGATCATGTCCGCGACGCCGGACAGGCCCGGGCCGCCGGGATCCAGGACGAGGGAACCGATGCGCCTGTCGGGGTCGGTGGCCTGATGGCGCGCCAGGCCTATGTGGATCTTCGGTCCGTCGGGGGCGGACCAGTCCAGGGGCACCTCGATGGTGGCGCATTGGACGGGCCCGGTGGTGCCGGGGCACGGCGCCCAGGCGATGGTGCTCGCGGGGGCGGCGGTCGCCGTCGTGGCGGAATCGGCCGCGTGGGCGGGAACCCCGAAGCCGGCGACCAGAAGCGCGGTGGCGACGGCCGCGCCGGTCTTGGTGAGCGTCACTTTGACGGGTCGCCTTTTTCTGCGCGGCGCGGGTATGTCCGGACTGTGCTCGGCTGGTGCTGATGCGTAGCTCAATACCGGCTCCTCATGAGAGAAACGGCCGTTTAGTTTGATGCGCACCATGGGGTAGCGGCGTGGCTGTTGTCAATGACTGCGGATGAGCGAACTGCGCGCGGTCCCGCGGGGTGAACCGTTCGGCGCACGGCGCCAACGGCCACCGGAGGAGCGGGGGTTCGTGGGTGGCGAGCCGCGCCACCAGGCGTGTTATCCGGAGGGACGGTCGGCTCGACCGCGATCCGCCGCGGGCGAGTAGCCCAAGTAGTCGATGACGCCGCGGAGTTCCTCGAGTGCTTCCTGGCGCTTGCCGGTGGTGATGCCGGTGATGACGAGGCCGCGCGCGGCCCAGACGAGGGCCTGCGCGCGGGCGCGGGCGGCCCGGGGGGCGAGGCCGTCGCGCTCCCCGAGCGTGGCGAACAGGATGGTCCAGTCCTCCAGGGAGTCGAGGAACTCGCCGTAGGAATCGGGATCCTGCACGGCGAGGCCCAGGACGTAGAAGAAGGCGGAGATCCTCGCACCCTGGGCGGGTTCCAGGTAGATGCGCTCGAGCAGGCGCAGGGCGTCCTCGTAGGTGCCTTCTGCGGAGACGGCGCGCAGGGCAGCCTGTTCCTGGTGGCGCAGTTCGCTGAGGAGCGCGGCGAGGAACCCGTCGCGGGAACCGAAGTGATGGATGATCATGCGGTGGCTGGTGCCGAGGTGTTCGGCCAGCTTGCGCAGCGTCAGGTCGCTGAGCCGGCCTCCTCGCTCCGCGAGGAGGTCCTGGCCCTTGCTGAGCAGTTTCGCGCGGGGCGTGTCGTCGCTCATGTGCCTCTCTGACCGTCCTGGCCGGCCAGTGTATCGGAGGGCTTCGGCGGCCCGCCCAGCCAGTTCAGCGCGGCGACGACCAGGGTTTCGATGCCGGTTCTCAGGGTGGGGTCGAGGACCGGCGCGAAGTGCGGTGAGTGGTTCGTGGGCAGTTGGTCGAAGCGTCCTTCGCTGAACGCGGCGGTCACCGTGTCCGCGTCGAGCCCGCCCCAGAACCAGAACACGGTCGGGGCACCGGCCGCCTCGCCCAGCACGCCGATGTCCTCGCCCGCGGTGAGCGGCGGCAGGGGGAGCAGGCGCTGCGGGCCGAAGTGTTCGGCGAAGGCCTCCACCGTGGACGCCGTGGCGTCCGGGTCACTGACCAGCGGGGGGACAGCGATGGTCCATTCCACTTCGGGCGGGCGGGGCGCGGCGCTGGCGGTGGCCTCGCTGTGGATGATGCGTTCGATGGCCTCACGGACCTGGGTGCGCGTGCGGTCGGAGTAGGTGCGGACGTTGATGCCGAGTTCGGCGGTGTCGGGGATGATGTTGTCCTTGGTCCCGGCCTGCAGTCGGCCCACCGTGACCACGGCGGGCTCGGAGGGGGGAACCTCGCGTCCGACGATGCCCTGGAGACGGGTGACGACGTGTGCGGCCATCAGCACCGGATCGATGGTCGCCTCCGGCCGGGACCCGTGACCGCCCCGGCCATGCAGGACGACCTCCGCGGAGTCCCCCGCGGCCATGATCGGCCCGGCGCCATGCCCGATCGTGCCGGCGGGCAGCGGGCCGACGTGCTGGCCGAGCACGATGTCCGGCCCGGGGAATCGCCGGAACAGGCCGTCGTCGACCATGTCCCGTGCCCCGCGGCCGAGTTCCTCGGCCGGCTGGAAGACGACCAGCAGCGTGCCGGACCAGCTGCGGCGGGCCTGGGCCAGCAGGGTCGCGGCGCCGACGAGGCAGGTGGTGTGCATGTCGTGCCCGCAGGCATGCATGACCGGCACGTCGTGTCCGCCGGCGTCCGTGGCCCGTGCGGTGCTGGCGTAGGGCAGACCGGTCTCCTCCCGCACGGGCAGCGCGTCGAGGTCCGCGCGCACCAGCACGACCGGGCCCTCGCCGTTGCGCAGCACGCCGACGACGCCGGTCCCGCCGACCCTTTCCGTCACGTCGAAGCCAAGGGGCCGCAGGGCCTCGGCCACACGGCGCGCGGTGCGGTGCTCCTGCAGCGACAGCTCCGGGTGCTGATGCAGATCGCGGTAGAAGTCCTCGAGCTGGGCGACCAGTCGGTCGAGGCCGATGGTCCATGCGGTGCTTGCCAAGGGAGTCGCTCCTTCACCGGCGGAATTCCTCGTGTTCCAATGGTACACATTCGATGTTCCAATGGTACATTCCTTGATACCGCGCACCCGTAGCCCCGTCGGCGGCCGTCCCCGACCCCCTGTCGTCCGCCCGTCCATGAGGGGCGCGGCGTACAGCACATGTACGTCTTCCAGCACCCGTCAGGCATGCCGAGCCGTGCCCCGGCGGACCTGTCTGCCAAACCCTTGACGAACGGCACCGATCCGCGGTGGCACCTGCGCACCGTGGCCGTCGGTCCGTTGGGGCGTCCCGCCCAGGAAGGACCGCACGTGCTCCACTACCAGGACACCGGCCAAGGCCCGCTGATCGTGTTGCTGCACGGTCTTACGGAGAACAGCACCGCCTGGGATCCCCTCGTCGGCCCGCTCGCCACCGCCCATCGCGTCCTCGCCCTCGACCTGCGCGGTCACGGGCGGTCGCTCGTGCAGCCGCCGTACGACATGGTCAGTCTCGCCGAGGACGTGCACGCCACCTTGGACGTCGTGGCCCCCGAGGAACCGCCGCTGCTGGTGGGGCACTCCCTCGGGGGGATGGTCGCCACCGTGTACGCGGCCATGCATCCGGTGCGCGCCGTGCTGAACGTCGAGCAGTCACTCGACTTCGCCTCCATGCTCCAGACGGTGCAGGACATGCTGCCGAGACTGCGAACCGGCGAGTACACCGGCGCGTTGGACACCCTGTTCACGCAGTTGGAAGGGGGCGCACTCACTACCACCGAGTCGGCACGCCTGAGGCGTCTGCGCCACTACGACCGCGACGTCGTCCTCGGCATCTGGGGTGTGGATCAACTTCAGGCCGGCGCCGACGAACTCAACGACATGACGGCCGGGCTGCTCGGCGGAATCCGCGCGCCCTACCTCGCGCTGCACGGCTCCGATCCAGGCCCGCGATACCGGGCCTGGATCACCGCTGCGGGGCCGTCGGCCGCCCTGGAGGTCTGGCCCGGCTGCGGCCATTACCCGCACCTGGTGCAGCCGGAGCGCTTCGTCACCCGCGTGCGGCAGCTGGCCCTGGCCGCCGGGCACAGCAGCACCACCGATCCGCCCGATCACCTGGCCGGTTGAGATCACCTGGGCGGCCCCGCCCTCATCTGCGCCGCAGCCCCGGGGCCACGGCCTGCCTTGAACCGCTGCGGAGGCCGAACTCCACAGCTTCGACTAGCTCAGGAGACGCTGGTGTCTGACGCCTACACAAACGCCCTTCTCCCCACTGCACTCGTCGTCATCATGTTCGGCCTCGGACTGACGCTGACCGTTGCGGACCTGGTGCGCGTGGTCCGAGCGCCCAAGGCGGCCCTCGTCGCATTGCTGTGCCAGCTGCTGGTGCTGCCTGCCGTCGCCTACGCGCTCGTGATCGCGTTCGGGCTCGCACCCGTACTGGCCGTCGGCATGATGCTGCTGGCCGCCTCGCCGGGCGGCCCCTCGGCCAGCCTGTTCAGTCACCTGGCCGGCGGTGACGTGGCACTCAACGTCGCCGTGACCGCCATCAACTCGCTCGTCGCGATGGCGACCTTCCCGATCATCACCGAGCTGTCGATGAACCGCTTCCTGGGCGGCGGCCAGACGATCGGCCTGCCGACGGAGAAGCTGGTCCAGGTCATGGGGACGGTCGTGGTCCCGGTACTGCTCGGCATGTGGGTGCGCCGCCGGGCCGCCGCGTGGGCCGACCGCATGCGCGGTCCGGTCAAGGCCGGGTCGGTGGTGGTACTGGCGGTGGTGATCGGCGGCGCGGTGTGGCAGCAGTACCAGGTCCTGGTGGACTATGCCGGTCGGCTCACCGTCATCACGCTGCTGTTCTGTCTGTGCAGCATCACTGTTGGCTACTTCGCGCCGCGTCTGCTCCGGGTGAGCCGCGCGCAGGCCATCGCCTCGGCCATGGAGATCGGAATACACAACGCGGTACTCGCCATCACGGTGGCGATCACCGTGCTCCGCAACCCGGCCATCGCTCTGCCCGGCGCCGTGTACGGCATCCTGATGTACATCCCCGTCGCGCTGGTCGCGTACCTGTTCACCCGCACGGCCGAGAGCACCCAACTGCAGGGTGTGCCCGACTGACCGGTGACCAGTCCCTCATCGTCTTCGTTCTCCACATCTTCGTCTTCATCGTAAGGACACCGGCATGACCACGCAGAACGCGATCAACTGGCCCCAGAGGTACCTGCCCGGCACCGGCGACAACTTTGTCTCCAACGAGGTAATTGTGGAGGGCATCACTGCCGCCCAGGTCTGGCACCACCTGACCGACACCTCCACCTGGGAGTCGTACTTCGACGAGGTCGCCGGCATCTCCTTCCCCAACGGCGGTGGCCCCGAGCTGAAGGGCGACATCGTCTTCCGCTTCGGTATCTTCGGCCTTCCGCCCCGGGACGCCCAGGTCACAGAGTTCCAGGCACCGGCCGAGGGCAGGCCGGGCCGGCTGTCCTGGACCGGCGCCAAGCAGGACGGCCCGCCCGAGGAGCGGATCGACGTGATGCACGCCTGGCTGGTGGAGGACCTGCCCGGCGGCCGGGTCCGCATCCTCACCCAGGAGACCCAGATCGGTCAGCCGGCCGCCGCGCTGGCCGCCGAGCGCCCGAATCCCATGCTCAACGCTCACCAGAACTGGCTCGACTGCCTCGTCTCAGCCGCCTCCGGGTGAGCCCCCTCCGGGCGCGTCCGGAAGGGGCTGGAACGCAGCCACGTACAGCCACGTGGGACATCTCCGACGCCACCGCGGCACCGCGGTCACCTCACAGTCGAGGTTTCCCCGTGCCCGCGGATCACGGGCAGACCTCGGCGCCTCCCGGGCCCTGGAAGGTGCGCGCAAGCAGTTCCAGCAGGGCGTCCCAGTGCCGTTCGTCGGCGGCTTTGTCGTAGACGCTGGTGTCGGCCTGGGTGAAGCCGTGGTGTGCGCGCTGATAGACCTCGCACCGATGCCGTACGCCCGCTGCTGTCAGCGCCTGCTCCAGACGTTCGATCTGTTCCGGCGGCAGGGAGGGGTCCTCGTCGGCGTGGCCGAAGTACAGTTCCGCGGTGACGCGGTCGGCCACCAGGTGCGGGCTGTCCGCGTCCTCGGTCGCCAGCCTGCCGCCGTGGAATCCGGCCGCAGCCGCGACCGCAGTGGGATACGAGCCGGCGGTGAGCAGCGCCAGGCGGGCCCCCAGGCAGTAGCCGGTCAGCGCCGCCGGGCCGTGGGCCGCCTGCGGGCAGTCGGCGAGCCACCCCAGGTAGGCGCGTGCGTCGCGCATCGCCGGCTCGGGTCTCAGGGCACTGATCGCGGGCCGGATCCGCTTCCACAGGTCCGCGCGCGCCGCGGAGTCGATGACCGCGGGCAACTCCGCCAGCGGTGCACGGCCCTGCCGGTAGAAGACGTTGGGGACGAGCACCGTGTACCCGGCCGCGGCGAGCCGGTCCGCCATCGACCGCGTGTGCGGTCGCAGGCCGAAGGCGTCCGTGTACAGGAGTACGGCGGGACGGGGCAGTCCGTCCGCGGGATGTGCGAGGTAGGCGTCGGCGGTGCCGTCCTCGGTGGGGACCGAGACGGCTGCCGCGTGGATGTCGCTCATCGGGCTGCCTTTCTGTGGCGGGGTGGCGTCCGCTGCGCGCCCTCGCCACGTCCCTCCTCGTGCCGAGAACGCCGTCAGGCTCCGCGCGTTGTCTCGCTCCGGGTTCAGAACGGGTAGTCGGCCTGGAGGGAGCGCGCCGTGATCCAGCGGGTCTCGGTGAAGGCCTCCACGTTGCCGGCGCCGCCGAAGCGGGCCCCGGTTCCGGATGCGGCGACGCCGCCGAAGGGGGCCACCGCCTCGTCGTTGACCGTCTGGTCGTTGATGTGGACGAGGCCGGTCGGGATGCGTTCGGCCAATTCCAGACCGCGCAGGGCGTCGCCGGTGAGGATGCCGAGCGAGAGGCCGTACGGGGTGGCGGTGGCGAGCGCGACGGCGTGGTCGAGGTCGTCGAAGACGCGGACGGGCGCGACCGGCCCGAAGACCTCCTCCGCGTAGGCGGGGGTGGCGTCGGTGACGTCGGCGAGGACGGTCGGGCGGTAGAAGAGGTCCTCGTAGGTGCCGCCGGCGACGAGCCGGGCGCCGCCGGTGACGCTGGCGTTCACCAGGTCGTGGATCTTGTCGCGCTGGCCCGCGTCGATGATCGGGCCGAGGGCCACCTGGTCCTTCGCGGGGTTGCCGACGGGGAGGTGGTCGGCCTTGTCGGCGAGGCGTTCGATGTACTCGTCGGCGACGGAGCGGTGCACGAGGTGGCGTCCGGTCGTCATGCACACCTGGCCCTGGTGGAAGAAGGAGCCCCAGGCGGCGGTGGACGCGGCGCGTTCGAGATCGGCGTCCGGCAGTACGATCAGGGCGGAGTTGCCGCCGAGTTCGAGGTGGGCGCGCTTGAGGTGTTCGGCCGCGGCCGCACCGACCTTGCGGCCCGCGGCGGTGGACCCGGTGAAGGAGATCACCCGCACCTGCGGGGCGGTGACGAGGGCCGCACCCGTGTCGGCGCCGCCGGGCAGCAGATGCAGGACGTCGGCCGGCAGGCCCGCCTCCTCGAAGACCCGCATGATCGCGACGCCGCCGGACACCGCGGTGCGCAGGTCGGGCTTGAGCAGTACGGAGTTGCCCAGCGCGAGGGCGGGTGCGACGGACCGTATACCGAGGACCAGCGGCACATTGAACGGGGCGATCACGCCGACGACTCCGGCCGGCACGCGTCGCGCGAGGCTCAGGCGCGGCTCGGCGGAGGGCAGAACCTCGCCGAGCGGACGGGAGGCGAGGGCGGCGGCCTCGTAGCACTCCTGGGCGGCGGTACCGGTCTCGAACGCCGCCTTGCCGGGGATGCTGCCGGCCTCGCGGACGATCCACTCCTGTATCTCGTCCGCGTACTGCGTGAACAGGTCTCCGGCGCGGCGCAGGACGGCGGCGCGCTCAGGGTAGGGCGTGCGGGCCCATGCGTTCTGGGCGCGGGCGGCGCGCTCGGCCGCCACGGCGACGTCCTCGGCGGTGGCGACGCCGATCATGTCGAGGACTTCACCGGTGGCCGGTTCGACCACGGGCGCGGATCCGCCGGTGGGCGTGGTCCAGCCGCCTATATGGGTTTTGCCGGTCCACAGCGCGGAGTCGAGCAGGGACATGGTGCGGCCTCCAGGGTGCGACGGTGTGCGGGAGCGGCGGGTGCTACGGCTGGAATGTCCCGCCGGCCATGACGGGGACTTCGAGCAGCAACGGCGCGGAGCGGTCGGACAGGTCCGCACAGACGGCGTCGAGCGTCGTGCACAGATCGGCGTACGAGGTGACGCGGTGAGTGGGGCAGCCGAGCGAATCGGCCAGACCGGCCACGCTGATCTCCTCGAAGGGGGGCCAGGGCGGCTTGCCGTTGTGCTGTTCGGCGAGTTTGTCCATGACGGCGTAGCGGCCGTTGGCGAGGACGACGAAGACGGCGCCGACGCCGTAGTGGGCGGCGGTCCACAGTGCTTGGATCTGGTAGAGCGAGGAGCCGTCGCCGACGACGGCGACCACCGGGCGGCCGGGTTGTGCCATGCGGACGCCGATCGCGGCGGGCAGTGCGAAACCGAGGCCGCCCATGGCGGCGCTGAGGAAGCCGAGCGGCGCGCGGGCCGGGAGCAGGGCGTGCAGGTCGGGGCGTGACGACGGGGTCTCCTCCACCACGACAGCATCGGCGGGCAGCCGGTGTGCCAGCGCTGCCATCACATGGGCCGGCGTCAACGGCTCACCAGGGGACGGAGGTTGAGGCGGCAGCGTGCGGATCGAGTCGACAGGAGTGGTCTCGGAACCCTTCCTTCCCGCCGTTGGCGGGGTGCGACGGGCGAGGCGTTCACAGAAGTCGGGCAGCGGGGTGACGACTGCGAGTTCGACGGGTGAGTGGTGCGCCTCGGCGGGGTTGTCCGTGACGACGATCACCGTTGCGGCGTCCGTCAATTCGCCTTGCGTGTACGGGTATTGACGCAAGAACGGCGCCCCCACGCACAGCACCAGGTCGTGCCCGGCCAGGGCGGACCGTACCCGTGGCCGGTCCGCGGGCAGATGCCCGGCGAACAGCCGGTGGTCCTGCGGGAATCCGGCCCGCGCACCGAACGGCTCCTGCCACACAGGGCAGTTGAGCCGCTCGGCCAGGGTGGCGAGGGCGGCCCAGGCGGGTGCGGAGTCGGCGGCCGCGCCGACGACGAGCACCGGCGACACGGCATCGGCGAGGAGCCCGGCAACCGCGGCAACATCGGCCGGGTCAGCAACCGACGCCCGCCGCACGGCGACGGGCGCGGGCACCGGCAGCCCCTCAGCCGGCTCGGCCCAGTCGTCCATCGGGACCAGGACCAGCGCAGGCCCCCGGTCGTGGCGCGCGGCGTGTGCGGCGCGGGCTATCGCACCGGGCACGTCCTGCGCGCGCACGGGCGACTCGACCCGGACCGGGTAGTCCCCGGCCAGGCCCTCCAGCCGTCCGGCCAGGAAGGGCTGTTGGGCCAGGTGACGGCGGTCCTGCTGACCTACGAGGACGACGAGTGGGGCGCGGTTGACGCGGGCGGTGGCCAGGGCGCCGACCGCGTTGCCGAGGCCCGCGGTGGTGTGCAGCAGGACGAGCGCGGGCTCCTCCCGGGCGATGGCCCAGCCGGTGGCCGCACCGACCACCGACCCTTCGTGCAGGGCGAGGACGAACTCCAGGTCCTCGGGCAGGTCGGCGAGGAGTGAGACCTCGGTGGAGCCCGGGTTGGCGAAGATCGTGGTGAGTCCCTGGTGACGCAGGACGTCGAAGGCGGCATCGCGCACGGTGCGCGGGGCTGCGGTCTCGGCGCTCGTGGTCGGGCCGGTCACGAGAGGGTGCTCCGGGGGTTCGCCACCTGGCCGCCCAGGGTCACGTTCGTCCGCAGCCAGGTGGTGAGCGCGTCGGTGAGACCGGAGTCCGCGCCTCCCTCCTCCTCGCCCGCCCGTACGGCGGCGATCCGGTCCAGGACCTCCACGTGGTAGGCGCGCACCGTCGAAGCCGCGCGCTTGGGGTCATGGGCGGCGATCGCAGCGACGATCCGCATTCGCTCGGCATGGAGGGGGCCGATGACCTGGCCGAAGGTGCCGCCTTCACCGCCGGACCGCTGCACGGCGAGCCCGAGTTGCATGTCGGTGAGGAACCGGCAGAGCGCGGCGAGCAGTGGATTGTGCGAGATCCCGGAGAGTGTGGCGAAGAACGCGCGCAGCGCGTCGGCGGAACCTTCCACCCCTTCAGCGGCGGGTACCGCCCGGGCCGCTTCGCGCAGCCGGTCGATCTCCTTGTCCGTGGCGTGCTCGGCGGCGAGTTCGGCGGCGTAGGCGTTGAGTGACCCGAGCAGGCCGAGCACCTCGCGGGCGCCGACCTTCTCCACCTGGACGACGGAGGCGATGGACACCGCGAGGAGGGTGTCGCCCTGCGCTGTGACGGTGGCGCGGCTGCCATTGCGGGTGTTGACCAAGCCCATCGCGGTCAGCACCCGGACCGCCTCACGGGCGGTGGGCGGGCTGACGTCGTAGTACGCGGCCAGCTCGCGTTCGGCCGGCAGGCGCGAGCCGTCCGGCAGGGCGCCACTGAGGATCTGTGCGCGCAGATCCTCGACGATCTGGTCGGCCACGCGGCCGCGGTAGATCTTCGGAGGGGTCTGAGGTGCGGACATGTCGCTCCCAAAGGTGTCCCGGGCCGACTGGTCCCTGGGATCCGATTACCTACCCCCGAAAGTAACCTACCAAGTAGGTCGGATCAAGCGCCACCGCCTCAGTGGCCGCAGGGTCTGCCCCTCCCAGCCCTTTTCTTCAATTTCCATGAGAGCGCACATTCTGTCTTGACGTAAACCTACTAAGAAGGTTTTTTGGTTACGGCGGTGCTCGAGCCGCCCGCCTCGCCGCATGCCGCGGGGCGCCACCCGACCACGGAGGACCGGCGATGAAGATCGCGCCTTACGACGAGAACGCGTTCAAGATGGACCACCCCAAGGGGACGGTCTCGTTCAACTACCTGCTCATGGGCGACCGGGAGAAGCCCATGGAGAACTACCGCTACATCCTCGGCCGCCAGGAAGCCGACTTCCTGATGCCGCGGCACTGCCACACCTTCGAGCAGATCCGGCTGCCCCTGGTGGGCGACATGAACCTCGGCGAGCAGGGCATCCTGCGCGAGGGCGAGGTCGGATACTTCCCGGAGGGCCAGACCTACGGCCCGCAGGACGACAAGCTCACCGACCCGCACCAGCTGCAGCTGGTGCTGCAGTTCGGCGGGGCCTCCGCGCTCGGGATGCAGGCGGGGCGCGGGCGCGGTCCGGCCAACAAGGAGGCGCAGGCCGAGCGCCGTCCGCGGCGCGAGCAGAAGTTCCCGAAGCCGCGTTACAACGGGGTGGTCATCAGCAATCCCGACCACTTCAACTGGTTGCCCGTGACCGGCTGGCCGGGCGTGAAGCGCCGGCACATCGGGACGTACACCGAGCGGCAGTTCTGGATCGAGTTCGTCAAGATCGAGGCCGGGGCCGAATGGGTCTCACAGAGCGTGGACGCCAAGCGGCTCACCGTGGTGCTGTCCGGCGAGGGCACCGTCGAGGGAACCGAGATCAGCAGGCTGGGCTCGGTCGAGGCCGACCCCGGGGAGAAGGCGCGCTACACCGCCACCGACGAGCTCGTGCTGTTCACCGTCGGCCTGCCGCCGATCCAGCTGCCGGTAGAGCCGGACGACGACAAGTTCGTCACCGTCGTCACCGACGGCGGGATCCGGTTCGAGAACCCTTCCGACCACGGCAAGGACTGACCCGTCACCGACCGTCACCGACCTGTTCCGTCCGACCGGTGGACATCACGCGAGGAAAGTATCGGCATCCGTGAAAATCGCCTCACGGCGGACCCCTTTCGGCGACCGGCTGTGTTTCGCCGACGTGGTCCCGCATCAACTCATCGACATCCAGGCCGCGTTCGTACGCCGCCTGGAGCGGGACGGCGCCCATCGGGACGATGCCCTGACCCGCTCCCGGCGCGCCGTCGCCGGTGACCTGCCCGCGCTGCTCCGGGACGACCCCCACCTCTCCGACGTGCGGCGGCTGTTCGACTGGGCGGTCGCGCAGCGGGACTCCGGCGTGCTGGACGCGGACTGCCTGTGGTCCGACGACCCGGCACTGCTGGGGCCACCCGTCGGTAGCCCACGCACCGTGTGGTGCATGCTCGCCAACTACCCGCGCCGGCGGCCGGCTCCCGGCGAACGGCCCGCGGCGCCACGCGGCCTGCAGGGCTGCCTCAAGGCACCGGGCTCCCTGACCGGCCCGTACGACGATCTACTGCATCCGGCCATCACCGAACAGGTCGATCCGGAGATGGAACTGGCCGTCGTCATCGGATCCCGCTCGCGGCACCTCACCGAAGACGACGCCCTCGCGGCGGTGGCCGGTTACGTCGCGTTCAGCGACGTCGGCTCCCGGGACGTCTCGGAGCGCGACAACAACCGGATGGACCGCGCCAAGGGCTTTGACACGTACGGCAGTTGCGGACCGTGGTTCGTCACCGCCGACGAGATCGACGACCCCCACGCGCTGCGCATCCGCCAGTGGGTGAACGGCGAGGTCCGCCAGGACGGCTCCACCGCCGAGATGCTTCATTCCATTTCCGAGCAACTCGCCTGGCTGAGCGCCGCGTTGACACTCGCTCCCGGCGACGTGCTGTCCACCGGAACGCCGCCCGGTCACGGCGCCGTACGGCCCGGCGACGTCGTCCGCGGCGAGGTCGAAGGCCTCGGAGTCATCGAGAACAAGGTCGCCGTCGACGGCTGAGCAACGAAAGGTCACCCATGCCCCGCCCCTGTCTGAAAGTCGTCATCGGCAGCACCCGCCCCGGCCGACGAGGTCCGGCCATCGCTTCCTGGTTCCACCGACTGGCCACCCGGCACAGCGGGTTCGACCCCCATCTCGTCGACCTCGCCGACCTCCGCCTGCCGCTCCTGGACGAACCGCACCCGCCACAACGCGGCCGCTACCAGCACGAGCACACCCGACGTTGGAGTGCGATCGCCGACGCCGCCGACGCGTACGCGTTCGTGGTACCCGAGTACAACCACAGTTACAACGCCGCCACCAAGAACGCCCTCGACTACCTCGCCCGCGAGTGGCGCGACAAGCCGGTCGCGTTCGTCTCGTACGGCGGGGTCTCCGGAGGCACCCGTGCCGTCCAGGCGCTCATCCCGGTCGTGACCGCGCTCGGCATGCTCCCTCTCCCGGGAGCGGTGCACATCCCCGGCATCCGCCAGCTGTGCACACCGGAGGGGACGTTCACTTCCTCCCCCGGCCTCGACGAGAGTGCCGTCGGCGTCCTCGACGAGCTGCTGCGGATCACCGGCGCACACCCCAGGGCCCGGCAGACCGCCACCCCGGTCAGCCCGGTCGGATGAGTTCGAAGACGGCCGCCGCGGAACCGGCCGGCGAGGGCTCGGGCACGCGGCGGGGACGCCTCACGGCCCGGACCGCCGTGAGCCAGAAGGTGGCGGTGTGCGTCGTCTACGTCGCGGGACTGTTCCTGAGCACGCTCGACATGACGATCGTCAACGTCGCCCTGCCCACGATCGGCCGTACCTTCGACGTCCCGTCCACGGCACTCGACCTGGTCTCCATCGCGTACCTGGTGAGCCTCGCCGTGTCCGTGCCCGCCTCCGGCTGGCTGGGGGACCGGTTCGGCGGCAAGCGCACCCTGCTCACGGCGGTGGCCGTCTTCACAGCCGGTTCCGCGCTGTGCGGGACCGCGACGAGCCTCGGCCGGCTGGTCGCGTTCCGGGTGCTCCAGGGCGCGGGCGGCGGGATGCTCGCCTCCGTCGGCATGGCGATGCTGCTGCGCGCCTTCGCCCCGCACGAACGGGTGCGGGCCTCGGCGGTCCTCAGCATCGCCAACGGTCTCGCGCCCACCATGGGCCCGGTGCTCGGCGGCATCCTGGTCACCCAGGTGTCCTGGCGGGCCGTCTTCTACGTCAATGTGCCGGTCGGTGTCCTGGCCGTCGGCTTCGGCGCGGTGTTCCTGCGCAATCAGCCTGCCCGGCCCGCCGAGCGGTTCGACGCGAGAGGATTCCTGCTCGCGGCGTCCGGCTTCGGGCTGCTGATGTACGGCGTCTCGGAAGGGCCCGTACGCGGCTGGGACACCGCTCCGGTGGTCGCCGCCCTGGCCTGCGGTGTCGTGCTGGCGATCGCGATGGCCGTCGTCGAACTGCGCGCCCGTTCCCCGATGATCGACGTACGGCTGCTGAGGGACCGGCTGTTCGCATCCGGCACCACCGTGATGACCGTCGAGTCGGTGACCTTCCTCGGCGCACTGTTCACCCTCACGCTGTACCTCCAGGACGCGCGCGGCATGTCGCCGATGGCGGCGGGGCTGTGCACCTTCCCCGAGGCGCTCGGTGTGGTGACTGGTTCGCAACTCGCCAGCCGGGTGCTGTACCGGCGGCTGCGCCCACGGCGACACCTCATGCTCGGCGCGGGCGGCACGAGCGCGGCCATCGCCGTGCTGGGTCTGGTGCTGCGGGCCGGCACTCCTGTACGGCTGCTCGTGCCGCTGCTGTTCTGCATGGGGCTCGCCGTCGGGCAGGTCTTCGTCGGTACCCAGTCGGCGTCGTTCGCGACCGTGTCCGAGGCCTCGTCGGGCCGCGCGTCGACCCTGTTCAACGTAGGACGCAGGCTGGGCGGCGCCGCCGGGGTGGCGGTGGCCACCACTGTCCTGGTCGCGGCGGCGGACACGACCACCGGCGCCGGCTCCCCTGCTCTGTCCGGCTATCGCGCCGCCTTCCTCACTCTCGCCGCCATCAACGTGCTCGGCCTGTACGCGGCCTGCCGCATCAGCGACGCAGCGGCGGCGAGCACCCTTGCGCCCCTCCCCGATCCCCAACCCGACCACCCGCCCACCCCACAGAAGGCAGACGACGCACCATGACCGTTCTGACACTCGCCCAGGCGTCCGAGATCGTGGACGCGGCCCTGGGCCATGCCCGTGAACTGGGCCTGCGCCCTCTCACCGTCACCGTGCTCGACCCCGGCGGTCACCCGCTGGTCGTCAAGCGGGAGGAGACCGCCGGCATCCTGCGCCCGCAGATCGCCCACGCCAAGGCCTGGGGCTGCCTCGGCACCGGCCAGGGCGGCGCCGCCGGCGCCCGGCACGCCACCCGTGACCCCGCGTTCTTCGCCGCGCTGGCCACCATCTCCGAAGGCCGGATCGCCTCCTCGAAGGGCGGTGTGCTGATCCGGAACGAGGACGGCACGCTGCTCGGCGCGGTCGGCGTGAGCGGCGAGCGCCCCGACAACGACGAGGCCGTCGCGGTCTTCGGCGTGAGCAAGGCGGGCCTGGTCGCCGACATCGGCTGACCGCGGCCCCCTGCGGAGTCACCGGGACCGGGGGTCGACCCGGTCCCGGCCCGTATCGGAAACGGATGTAGCTCCACCAGCCCGAGCCGCATTCCCGGGGGCCGCTTCCGCGCCCCCACGGCATCGCACAGCCCGTACAGATCGCCGATGGGAAACAGAGGTACGTCATGGCAAGGACGCCGGAAGACCTCAACGCCACACCCGACATACCCGAGACACCGGGCACACCCGGAATCACCGAACATCCCGACACCAAGGAACCCGGCCATCTCACCGACCGGCGGCGCACCCTGGCCCTCGTCGTCTGCATCGCCACCGCCTTCCTCACCCTCCTCGACGTGAGCATCGTGACGGTGGCGCTGCCGTCGATGGAGCATCAACTCCACCTGTCGTCCGCCCAGGCCACCTGGTCGATCGCCGGCTACACACTGACCTTCGGACTCGCCCTCATCCCCAGCGGGCGGCTCGGCGACGAGTACGGGCGCCGCAAGATCTTCCTGATCGGCACGGTGCTCTTCACCCTCACCGGTGTGCTGTGCGCGGTGTCGCCCGACGCGACGTGGCTCGTCGCGTCACGACTGGCCCGTGGCATCGCCGCCGGGCTCATCGCGCCCCAAGTGGTCGGCCTGCTGCACCAGATGTACCCGCCGCGCCAACGCGGCCGCGCCTTCGGCTATTACGGTGCGACCGTCAGTCTCTCCACCGCCATCGGTCCCGTCCTGGGCGGCGCCGTCCTCCAGGGCTTCGGCGAGGCCGACGGCTGGCGCTGGATCTTCTACCTGTTCATCCCACTGGACCTGATCGCTCTCGTGCTCGCCGCGCGTATCCTGCCCGAGAGCCGGCGCGGCACCCGGCGCGGCGGCCTCGACTTCGTCGGCACCGCGGTGCTCGGCCTCGCCGTCACCGCCGTCATGCTGCCCCTGTTGCAGAGCGGAACGTGGGCGAACCGTCGTTGGTGGCTCGCGGCGGTCGGCCTCGCCCTCCTCCTCGTCTTCATACGGTGGGAACGCTCCGTCGACCGCCGAGCACGGCAGCCCCTGGTCGACCTCAACCTGTTCCGCGAGCGGGTCTACTGGGTCGGCACGCTCGTGGCGGCCGCCCTCTACGGCGGCTTCACCGGTATCTTCATCGTCCTGTCGCAGTTCCTCCAACGCGGTCTGCACTACTCGCCGTTCGCCGCTTCCTTGTGCACGGTGCTGTTCACCGTCGGATCCGCTGTCTGCGGCGTCATCAGCGGCCGGCTCGTGCACCGCGCCGGCCGCCGGCTGGTCGTGGTCGGCACGGCTCTCACCGCCGCGGGTCTTGCAGCCACCGCGTTCGTGGTGGGCCGGTCCGGGTCGGGCGACGTGATGTTCCTGCGCACCGCCCTGCCGCTCCTGGTGGCGGGCTGCGGTGCCGGGTTCGTCATCGCGGCCAATCAGACGCTCGCCCTGCAACTCGTGCCCCGCCGCGAAGGCAGCACCGCCGCGGGCGTCTACCAGACCGGCATGAAGATCGGCACCTCACTGGGCACGGCCCTGGCCGGCTCCCTCTACTTCAGCCAACTCATCGCCGCACACAACGATTTTTCTTCCGCAGCACGCGCCGGACTCCTGGGGGCGGCAGCCCTCGCGGCCATCGCCTTCCTCATCGCACTCCCCGGTCTGACACTGCCGGGGCGGCACGGGTCTCAGGAAGCCATCGGGATCGCGGAAGAGGTGGAGCCGGTGAGGTGAGGTACCCGGTGTGCGGGTGAGCACCCACCCAAGCTCGATGGTGTCCCGCGCAGGAACAGGGTGTGTCCGTTCCTGACGGAGGGGCCGGTCAAGAGGGCGCCTTGACCGGCCCCCTCCTTCTCAGGAATGTGAGCCGGCCGCCCTCGGCGCCGCCGTCGAAACCCGGTGACCTGCCCCGAGTTCGCAGAGTCCGGTCCTGATGGGTTCAGGCGGACTGCGGGGTTTACTCCTGGCTCCGCCAGAAGGCTTCCTCGTACTCCGTCGGCAGCACGTGGTCGAGCGCAGGGTGGAGACGCTCTTCGATTGCCACGGCGCCCGGCATCCCGCGGAGCTGGTGCTGCTGCGCATGCTGTACGAGGCCTACGGACACGAGGTCGACGCCCGCGTCCCTGATCGGCCCGGTCGACGTCCACCGCGACGGTGTCGCGCACACCCTCGCCAGGATCGACCAGTTCGGCGGGGTGCTGGACGCGGATTCCGTCGGTCTCGGCAAGACGCTGGCGGGTGGAGAGATCGCCCGCATCTTCCTGGAGCGCGGTGACGGGCCCGTCCTGGTCGTCTGTCTCGCGTCCCTGATCCCCGACATCATCAGTCACGAGCGTCTGTCCCCGCACTGCGCGGACGTCACGGCACACGGACATGCCTGGCCGAGACACAGACTGGTCATCTGTGACGAGGTGCACGTCCTGCGCAATCCGCCGACCGTGCGGATGCTCGCCATCCGTTCCCTGCTGTCCGCGACTGGCCGCCCGCCGCTGCCGGGCAGGCGGTGCCCGCGCCCGCGGGGGCGCCGAAGCGGGCGAGGGTGTGCCAGACCATCTTGAGGTCCTGGAGCGGGTACCGGCCGGTGCGGGCCGCGGCGCCGATGATCCGGGGGTCGACCACGCCTTTCTCGGCGATCGCGGCGCCGAGTCCGGCGTACTCCGGGCCCCGGTAGCCGGCGTGCCGGCGCAGGTCGGGCACGGTGAGCCGGTAGCCGGGGTGCCATTCGACCGGGAACGGCAGTCGACGGGCGGCCTCCGCGACGGGCGTGTTCCGGTAGCAGGCGTCCAGCACCAGGGCTTCGACGTCCCGGCCGAGCCGTAGCCCGCCGTGCACCTGTGCCTCGATGTAGTCGTCGAGGGCGTCCCGTTCGTCGTCCGCGGCCAGGGCGAGCAGGTGAGTGCCGGCGGCCACGCCGAAGTCGGTCGGCTCGGCCGCGCTGTCCGGGTAGCAGAAGGTGGCTCGGTGGAGTGCGGGTCCGGTCAGGCGGAGGTGTGAGGAGCCGAACCGGGGTGCCGCGCCGACGGCTTGGCGGCGAAAGTCCAGCGCGCCGTACACCGGCCGTTCGGCCGGGTGGGCGTGATCGTAGGCCCCGCCGAAGATCCGGCTCTCCCAGCGCCACCGGTCGCCCCCGGGGTGCGCAGTGAGCCCGCCGTTGCTGGTGCCGGTGACGAACTGGGAGTGGTAGGCGCCGTCCCGGGCGAGCGCCTCCAGGATCGGCAGGCCGGACGAGAGCCGGTCCGGGTGGAAGTTCAGGGTGATGCGCAGGCCGGGGTCGAGGGGCGGTCCCGAGGCGAGCGCGGCCACGTGGCGCAGCGCCGCCCTGCCCCGTGCCGTCCCGACGTCCGTGACTTCCATCGGGCTCCCCCTGCGGCCGGTCCGGTGCCGGCCGCGGCCTGTGCCCGGTCCGGTGACGGCCCGACCCTAACCGATCACGCCAGGCCGGGTCGCGGCCGTTTCGCCGTACGCGTCAGCTCGTCACGGCGATGAGTACCCCGAACCCCAGGAAGACCAGCGCGCCGAAGGTCAGGAACACCACAGGGCCCACGACGTGCCGCCACATGCGCACCCGGGCGATCTGCGGGTTCTGGGCCAGGTAGACGACCTCCACCTGCCGGCCCGTCGCCAGTCCCATGCCGGTTCCCCGGGCCCGTGGTGAGAACTCCACCCGGTAGCCGAGGCGGTCCGTGAAGGCGATGACCGGGACCCACTTCGGCCCGTCCCGGTCCGTGGTGCGCACGTTGTCCACGACGAGTCCCCAGGTGTGCACCCCGTGTCGCCGCAGCCGGTGCACCACCGTGCCCTCGCGCACCGCGGCCACGAGCAACCCGAGGCCGGCCACCGTGCACAGCACCGCGCCGAAGTTCAATGTCCCAACCCTTCCGCCCCACCCGACCGTTCAGCACCTCGGGTGAAGAAGACGCGTCCGCCTGGCGTCCGGTTTCCGAGGCGGGGTGCCGCGCCGGAAACCCTCCGTAATCGGCTCTGGTCAACCGACCACCAGCACCCGAGTGATCTGTCGAGAATACGTTCGCCGTGACACGCGAGTGGGAACAGGCCAAGGGATGCACAACGTACCGAAGTGGGCCGAGGGGCTGTCGCGACTGCTGAGGCGGCACCGGGACCCGGTGGTCGTCCAGACGCTGCGGTCGGCCGCAGCGGCCACGATCGCCTACGTCGTCGCGCTCCACCTGAGCCCGGAGCCGGCTCCGCTCACCGCCCCGCTGACCGCGCTGCTGGTCGTGCAGGTGACCCTGTACGCCACCCTGACCAACGGCTTCCGCCGGGTCAACGCGGTGGTGGCGGGGGTGCTGGTCGCCATCGCCTTCAGCCAGCTGGTGGGGCTGACCTGGTGGAGCCTGGCCCTGCTGATCGTGGCCTCGCTCGCGGTGGGGCACCTGGTGCGCGTCGACGAGTACATCCCGGAGGTGGCGATCAGCGCCATGCTGGTGCTGGGGGTCACCACCATCAGCAGCACCGCGTGGGCGCGGATCGTGGAGACCCTGATCGGCGCGGTCGTCGGCATGGGCTGCAACCTCCTGCTCCCGCCGCCGGTGTGGGTGGACGAGGCCGGGGAGTCGATCGAGGGCCTGGCCCGCCGGCTGCGGCAGCTGATGCTGCGGATGGGCGAGGAGGCGGCCGAGATCATGCCCTGGCAGCAGGCCGCCGCGCGGCTGCACGAGGCCCGCCGGCTGGACCACGCCATCGTCGAGGTGGACGCGGCGCTGCGGCAGGCGGAGGACAGCCTGCGGCTCAACCCTCGGGTCCGGGAGGGCCTGCTGCACCGGGTGGTGCTGCGCACCGGCCTGGACACCCTGGAGATCTGCACGGTCGTGCTGCGGGTGCTGGCCCGCACCTTCACCGACCTGGCCAAGGCCCGCGAGCCCGAACCACTGTTCGCGTCGGACGCGGGTGCGGCCGTGGAACAGCTGCTGTCCCAGATCGCCGACGCGGTGGTCAGCTTCGCGGTCCTGGTGACCACCAGCATCAGCGAGAGCGCCGAGTCGGCCGAGGCCCGGCTCGCCGCCGAACTGCACGCCGCGGCCGGCACCCGTGACAAGCTCGCCGACCTGCTCCGGGACGAGGTCCGCCACGACGAGCGGAACTGGCAGCTGCTGGGCGCCGTGCTGACCGAGGTCAACCGGCTCCTCGACGAGCTGGACACCGAGCACCGCACCCGCCGCCTGCTCGAGGAGCTGGACCGGGTCTCCGGGGAGCAGCGCGCCAAGCGGCCGTGGCTGACCTGGCTGCGGGAGCGGGCGGGCGTACCGGAGCGGCTGCGGCGGAACCGGGGCGGTGGTCCGGGACGTTCTCGGTCAGTGGAGGGGAAGGGGGCACGCCGATGACGGACACGGCGGTACGGATCGACAGGGACACGCTGCGGTTGCCGGGCGGGGTGGCGGTGCGGTTCGTGCGCACGCTGCGGCTGCCGGAGACGGGCACGCATCCGCTGCCGCCGGGGCTCGGCGAGTTCCCCGTGCGGCGGGTGAGCGACTACCCGGACACGGTTCCGGACGAGTGGCGGGCGCGGGGCGGGGTGATGCTGCCGGTGTACCTGCGCGAGGCGATGTGGCTGAGCTTCGCGGGGACCACGGAACCGGCCGCGCTCCAGGTCGGCGTCGGCAAGGTGTGCGCGGTGTCCGGCGAACCGTGGCGCGACCGGCTGGCCCGGAGTCCGCAGAACTACCTGGTGCTGCCGCGCCAGCCGTGGCTGGACGGCATCAACTCCGGCAAGGGCACGGTTCGCCAGTTCGTGGCGGTGCCGCTCGGGCTGGGCGCCACGGTGGAGGGCCAGGTCACCGGTGAGGAGGTGTGGGGCGGGGTGCAGCTGCAGTCCTTCACGCTCCGGGACGGCCCGCTCGCCGAGTGGCGGCGCCAGGAACGGCTGCGCCAGGAGCGGCTGCGGCGGGAGCGCATGCGCGGGCCCGGCGCGGCCGGCGGCTACGGGGCAGGCCTGCCGATGATGTCCGCCCTGCCCGCCCCGGCCCCCGGCGCGGCCCCGGCCGCCGGGTCGGCCGGGATGGGCCTCGGCGTCGGCGGCTCGATGCGCCAGGAGGTGTACGAGGACGACCGGCCGCCGGGCGACTGGGCCGAGGCCCCGGCCGGACGCGTCTTCGTGCACCTGGTCACGCCCCCGCAGTGGCACCGCATCACGGGCGAGGCTCCCCCGCCGTCGCCGGTGGACCGGGCGGCGTACACCCGCGCCGGGCTGCCCTGGTACGACTACTACGACCAGGACGCCCGGGATCTCACCGCTCCGGACGCGCTGGAGGCGGTCAAGCCGGTGGGCGACTGGCTCGGCGACGACCTGGAGCCCTGGCAGCAGCCCGCCCCGGGGCAGGTGGTCCCGCTGAAGGACGCACAGGGCAAGCCGGTGGAGGACGGCGACTGGTGACACCGTTGCGCTGGATGCAACGGGCGTTGCTTTTCTTGCGCAGCCCCCGTGGTCCACGCCAAGGTGTGTCAGGTCCTGGGTGACTCACGACCTGAGGTGCGTGGCATGGGCAGTGGTACGGCAGGGACGCGCGGCGGCTGGAGCAGGCGCCGGTTCGTCGGCGCGCTGACGGGCGCGGCCGCGGTGGTCGCGGTCCCGGCGCCGGCGGCACCGCCCGCACAGCGGCCACGCCGGGCGGCGCGCCCGGCGGCCGCCGCCCCGACACGGACACCCTCGGCGCCCCGTCCCCTCTACCTCGGCACCTACACCTCCGTGGACGGCGGCGGCACCGGCATCGGCCTCGCCACCTACGACCCGGCGACCGGCGCGATCACCGGCACGGGCACGCTCACGGGGGTCGCCGACCCGTCGTACCTGGCCGTCCACCCGGACGGCCGGACGCTCTACGTGGTGAACGAGCGCACGGACGGGAGCGTGACCGCCGTACGCCTTGCGGACCGGAGGATCCTGGGCAGCCGGAGCACGGGCGGGGCCGGCCCGTGCCACGTCTCGGTCCATCCGTCCGGCCGCTGGCTGCTGAGCGCCAACTACGCCTCGGGCAGCGTGGCCGTGCACCCGGTCGACGCCACGGGCGCCCTCGGTGAGCGCACCGCCCTGGTCACGCACTCCAGTCCGGCGCCCGGGCCCGGACAGCAGGGGCCGCACGCCCACCAGTTCATCACCAGTCCCGACGGCGGCCATGTGCTCGCCGTGGACCTCGGCACCGACACGGTCTACAGCTACCGCCTCGACCCCGCGCGGGGCACGCTCACCGAGGTCGCCCAGGCGCACACGAAGCCGGGGGCGGGCCCGCGCCATCTGACCTTCCATCCGGGCGGGCGGTACGCGTACCTGGCCGACGAGGTGGGCAACACGGTCTCGGTCTGCGGTTACGACCCGGCCACCGGCCGGGTGACGGTCGGCGAGCCGCAGTCCACCGGCAGCGCCGCCGGCACCACCAACTACCCGGCCGAGTTCCTGGTCACCGCGGACGGCGCCTACGCCTATCTGGCCAACCGGGGCGACAACACGCTCGCGAGGTACGCGGTCGAGGCCGCCGGAGCCCGGCTGCGGCTGCTGGACACGGTGCCGGTGCACGGCGACTTCCCGCGCCAGATCGCCTTCTCCCCCGACGGCAGGCTGCTGTTCGCCGCCAACCAGCGGTCCGGCACCGTGAGCGTCTTCACCGTCGGCCAGGACAGCGGTGAACTCCGGCTCGCGGGCGAGCCGTTCGCGTCACCGGTCGCCGTCTGTGCGCTGCCGCTGTAGCGTCCGCGGGCAGGAGGCGGCCGCGCTCGCCTGCGCCAGCAGGGCGTGCATGCGCTCGGTGAGCTGGGAGACGTCGTCGGCGGGCGCGTGGAAGGCGAGCCGCACGTCGCCGTGGGCCCGGGTGCGTTCGATGCGCAGGGTCAGTCCGTGCCGGTCCACGGCGAGGGGCTGGACGCGGGTCGCGGCGTGCAGGCTCTCGGACTCGACCAGCCGGGTGAGCCGTTCGACGGCGTCCGGGTGGGAGTCGGCGAGATGGGTGAGCAGTCCGGCCTCGGCGCCGGCCAGCGGGTCCGGCCGGGCGGCGGCGAACTCGCCGAGGTCGACGACCACCGCGCCGGAGGGCCTGCGCAGCACCACGCGGGTGGGCTGGAAGACGAGGTGCTCGTCGCTGGGGGTGAACCAGCCGGCCATCCAGAGCCGGGCCCGGATGCGGCTGCGCACCGGGACGGGCGCGACGTCGGCGAACTCCAGCACCGCGGACGGCTCGCCGCGCGGGGCGCAGATCGCGGCTGTGAGCAGGGCGCTGTCCTCGGGCACGTGCAGCAGCACCCGGCCGTCGTCGGCGACGGCGTGCGCGCCGACGTACTCCTCGCGGCCGCCGTCCGCGGTCACCATGCACGACCACGCGACGGCCAGCAGGGACCGGGCCTGCTCCGCCGCACCGGGTCCGGCCGCCCAGGCTGCCTGTTCGTCACCCATCCCGAAACCTCCTTAGGTAAGCCTCACCTAACTTATCGAAGATCGGGGAGTACGCCAAGCACGGACCGCGAAACGCACGTGAAGAACCGGGCGAGGAAAGGAACCGGGACGGTCAGGAGATGACGCCCAGCAGGGCCCGCGCACACAGATCCCGTACCTGTTCCCGCGTCAGCTCCTCCGTGCGCAGCCACTCCAGGCAGACGTGCGTGGTGAAGGCGAGCCAGCCGCGTACCGCCAGGCGGGTGTCGGGGCGCTGCTCCAGGGCGGGGCCGAACTCGGGGTCGGCGGCGAGGGCGGCAAGGATCTGGCGCTCCTGGGCGGCCTGGGCCTGCCGGTAGACGCGGCGCACGGCCTGGTCGCCGGACGCCTCCGCGCGATGGAAGGCACGGAAGCCGTGCGCGTGGGTGTGGACGTAGTCGAGATAGATGTCGAGGGCCGCGGTGAGCTGCTCACGGGCGGGCACGCCGGGTTCGGCGGCCGTCATCCGCAGCATCCGCTCGCTCTCCCGCTCCACGACCGCCGCGAAGAAATCACGTTTCGTCGGAAAATAGTGGTACAGCAGCCCCCGGGAGACGCCCGCGATCTCGGCGACCTGCTCGATCCAGACGTCGTCGTACGGGCTCTCCGAGAAGAGCCTGGCCCCGACCGAGAGGAGCTGCTCACGACGGGCCGCGGTGCTGAGTCTGCGGCGGCTGCGCTCGCCCTGGTTCGGGACCATGCCCGCACTTTACTTGACGTGGGTTCAACAACGGGACGAGACTTAGACCGCTTATTGAACCCACGTACAACTAGCTCAACCTGCCGCAGCATCGAGGGAGATCGCGTCATGGCGGAGACGGCCACGCAGCCGGGGACGGGGACGGACGGCCCGCTGCCGAAGGGGTTCCGGGGCGCCGAGCAGGGCTGGCCCGAGCTGCACCGCATCCCGCACCCGCCGCGCCGGCTGCCGCTCCTCGGCGACGTCCTGGGCGTCGATCGGCGCACCCCGCTCCAGGACTCGATGCGGATCGGCGGGCAGCTGGGCCCGATCTTCCGGCGCCGGGCGTTCGGCAACGAGTTCGTGTTCGTGTGGGGTGCCGAACTGGCCGCCGACATGGCGGACGAGTCGCGGTTCGCCAAGCACGTGGGGCTCGGGGTGGCCAATCTCCGTCCGGTCGCCGGGGACGGCCTGTTCACGGCGTACAACCACGAGCCGAACTGGCAGCTGGCGCACGACGTGCTGGCCCCGGGCTTCAGCCGGGAGGCCATGGAGGGCTACCACGCGATGATGGTGGCGGTGGCCGGGCGGCTGACCGACCACTGGGACCGGGAACTGGCGGCCGGCCGCTGGGTGGACGTGCCCGGCGACATGACCAAGCTGACGCTGGAGACCATCGCCCGCACCGGGTTCGGGCACGACTTCGGCTCGTTCGAGCGGGACCGGCCGCACCCCTTCGTGACCGCGATGATCGGCACCCTCAGCTATGCACAGCGCCTGAACAGCGTCCCCGGACCGCTGGCCCCGCTGATGCTGCGGCAGGCCGCCCGGCGCAACGCCGCCGACATCGAGTACCTCAACCGCACGGTCGACGACCTCGTCGCCGAGCGGCGCCGGACCGGCCGCGGGGAGGGCGACCTGCTCGACCGGATGCTGGAGACGGCCCATCCGGAGACCGGTGAGCGGCTGTCCGCCGAGAACGTACGGCGGCAGGTGATCACCTTCCTGGTGGCTGGCCACGAGACCACCTCGGGCGCGCTCTCCTTTGCCCTGCACTACCTCGCCCGGCACCCGGAGATCGCCGTCCGGACGGCCGCCGAGGTGGACCGCGTCTGGGGCGACACGCCCGCACCCGGCTACGACCAGGTCGCCAAACTCCGTTACGTGCGCCGGGTGCTGGACGAGTCGCTGCGGCTGTGGCCGACGGCTCCCGCGTTCGCCCGCGAGGCCCGCGAGGACACCGTGCTGGCCGGGCGGTACCCGATGCGCCGGGGCGCCTGGGCGCTGGTGCTGACGCCGATGCTGCACCGGGACCCCGAGGTCTGGGGCCCGGAGGCCGAGAGCTTCGACCCGGACCGGTTCGAGGCGAAGGCGGCACGCGGCCGGGCCCCGCACACCTTCAAGCCCTTCGGCACGGGGGCACGCGCCTGCATCGGCCGCCAGTTCGCCCTGCACGAGGCCACCCTGGTCCTCGGCCTGCTGCTGCGCCGCTACGGCCTCGGGGCCGACCCGGACTACCGGCTGCGGGTGACCGAGCGGCTGACGCTGATGCCGGAGGGCCTGCGGCTGCGGCTGGAGCGGCGCACCCCCGCCCCGGCGCCGGTGACCGTGCCGGACGCACCCGCGTCAGAGAACGGCGACGGCTGTCCAGTGCACCGGGCGGGTGACTGACTCCGGCAGGCGGGTCCGCGCGTTGCCCCGGGCCGCGTCGAGCTGGGGCTGGGTCAGGAAGAAGGCACCGGTGAGGTCCGCGTCGCGCAGGTCGGCGTCCCGCAGGTCGGCGCCGATCAGGTCCGCGTCCCGCAGGTCCGCCCCGGTGAGGTCGGCGGCGATGAGGCAGGCGCCGCGCAGGCTCGCCCCGCGCAGGTCGGCGCCCCTGAGCCGGGCCCCCATCAGGTCGGCGCCCCGCCGGTCCTTCTTCTTCCCGCGCACCCCCGCCCGGACCAGCTCGCTGGTCCGCAGCAGCAGCACGTTGACCTCCTGCCGATGGGCGGCCACGTCCAGGGCGGCCAGCTCGTCCGGCGTGCCGAGACTCAGCTCCTCGGTCCTGCGCAGTGCGGCGCGCAGCTCGGCGTGGACGGGGCGGGCGGCGGCCAGCCCCAGGGCTTCGTTCACATACCAGAGAAGTTCGTGCAGTTGGCGTACGACCGGGAACGCGTCGAACATCCGGCGGGCGTCCTGCGCGGATCCGCTCCGCCAGTCCCGGCCGCCGAAGGTGACCTG
This sequence comes from Streptomyces sp. NPDC090499, assembly GCF_044769305.1. Taxonomy (NCBI): domain Bacteria; kingdom Bacillati; phylum Actinomycetota; class Actinomycetes; order Kitasatosporales; family Streptomycetaceae; genus Streptomyces; species Streptomyces sp. NPDC090499. The sequence goes on along the minus strand of NZ_JBIVXP010000008.1, from coordinate 80,783 downwards.
GGAGACCTTCTGCCCGGCGCCGAGGCAGTCGTAGACCGTACAGCCGTTGAACCCCTTCTGCCGCAGCTCGGCGTGGATGCCGCAGCGGTGGTCGCCGCCGAGGTTGCCGCAGGGTTTCCCGGCGGGCTTGCCGACCGCGAAGTCCGCCGACGCGGCGAACGGCAGGGCGACGCAGCACAGGCCGAAACAGCGGGCGCAGTCCCCGCGCAGCCGGGCCCGTTCGGATATGTGTTCTGGCACCCGGTCAGCCTACTGACCGGCGAGGACCTCAACCACCGCGTCGCCACCATGCTCAAGTACGCGGGCGCCGCGGTCGACGGGGTGCCGAGCGCGGTGTACCCGCCGCTGCTGCAGAGCACCGCCCGCTACTGATCGGGGGCCTGGCCGGCGTCCTCACCGTCCGGTCGTACGCGGGTGAGCTTGGCCGGGTTGGTGACGACGTAGACGCCGGAGACCCGGTCGCCGTCCGGGGTGAGGTCCATGACCATCACGGCGTACGGGGAGTCGCCCGAGAACAGCACCGCGGCGTCGTCGCCGTTCACGGTGCGGTAGTGGACGTCCAGGTCCCCCGCGCGCCGCGAGGCGTAACCGGCCAGCATGCGGGCGGCCTTCTCCCGGCCGTGGACCGGGCGCAGCCCCGCCCCCTGCCGGGCGCCTCCGCCGTCGATCCAGACCGTCACGTCCGGGGCGAGGATCTCCAGGAGCGCCTGGAGGTCGCCGCCGAGCGCGGCCGCGACGAACCGCTCGGTCGCCTCCCGCCGGACCCGGGGACGGGCGCGGTAGCGGGGGCGGCGGGCGTGCACATGGGCACGGGCCCGGTGGGCGACCTGACGGACGGCGGCGGGACTGCGGTCGAGCATGCCGGCGATCTCGGCGTGGGGATAGCCGAACACCTCGTGGAGGACGAACACCGCCCGTTCCAGCGGGGTGAGGGTCTCCAGGACCACCAGCATCGCCAGGGAGACCGAGTCGTTGCGGACCGTGTGGTCGGCGGTGTCCGGGGCGAGGCCGGTGGTGGCCTCGGTGACCAGGGGTTCGGGCAGCCAGGGACCGACGTACGTCTCACGGCGCGAGGCGATGGCGGTCTGCCGGGCAAGGGCGTGGTTCACCGCGATGCGGACGAGATACGCGCGCGGGTTGCCGATCTCCGCCAGCGGCGCCCGGCTGTTCCTGCCGGACCAGGAGAGCCAGGTCTCCTGGAGCACGTCCTCGGTGTCGGCGACGCTGCCGAGCATGTTGTAGACGACGGAGAACAGCAGTTCGCGATGGTCGACGAAGAGCCGGGTCGCCGTGGGTGCCGGGCCGTCGTGCTCGGTCTCCGGCACCCCGTCCAGTACGTGGACGCATGCGTCCGAGTGGTGGTGGACCTGGCGCGGGATGTCCTGGGTCACGGCCGCCTCCGGCAGCGAGACGCGCCCCTCGGCGTCGTCGGTGGTCGCCCTGACCGCGAACGCGGGCGGCAGCGGGGGCCGCGCGGGCCCGGTGGCACCCGGCTCCGGCAGGATGAAACGGTCCTCAGGCATGAGCCTGCCCCTTCTCGAGCGGCGCGGTCGGTTCCGGACTCACTTCCTGCCTCCGAAGGCCTCTTTCCGGATGACGTCGAGAATGCCCGGAACGCCTGCCGTGGTGCGGACATCGACGAAGGCACGTGGATGAAGATCGCCGACCGCCTCGTTCAACAGCGCGTTTCCCAGATCCGCGCGCGAGGTGAAGCGGCCGGGCAGGCGCGCGGTGGCGACCTGGTAGTCGCTGACGGTGTCCGCGTCGAAGAGACCGGCAGGGCGGACCACGGTCCACCGGTGATCGCCGTCGCGCACGATCTCCTCCATGCGCCGCATGTCCTCGTACACGGTGCGCCCCACGGTGCGGGCGATGAGGGGCTCCAGCACCCTGCGGAAGAAGTAGGTCTCGCCGGGTGCCGCCACCCCGAAGAGCACGGTGGAGGACACACAGACCAGGCGCCGGACACCGTGCTCCGTCATGGCCTGGGTGATGTGGGCGATGCCCTCGGAGTACACCGTGACGGGATTTCGGCTGTACGGCACTCCGAGCGCCGAGATCACCGCCTCCTGCCCGGCCACGGCGCGCGCCACCGCGCCGGGGTCGAGAACATCCGCGCCGACCACCCGCAGTCGTGGGTCGCTCAGCGGGAACTCCGCGGGGCGGCGGGTGACGGCGGTGACCGTGTGCCCTTCGGCGACCGCCTGCGCGGTGGCCTGCCGGCCGGTCGGCCCGTTCGCCCCGAATACGACGAGTTTCACGTGTTTCCCCTCTCAAGCCGGTCCTGCCGGATGGGAGGGCCCCGACGGCGAGGAATGTGACATCCCGCCGCCGGCTGGGACGTGGACCACATCGTCCTGCACCACTCCCGCCGACGGCATCGCCCTGCGCACGGAGTCCGGAGGCGAGGACGGCCGCCGACCGGAGAACCACCGCTGAGTTTCCGGCCCTGTGGGGGTCCTCGTCATCCGGTGGAAAACAAACCCGGCTACCACGGAGAGAGGAACCGCCCGCAGGACAGGAGAACGACCATGCGCAGGCATCAGCCCCCGTGCCCCGGCGCCGCCGACCACCCCGACGGCCACCCGGCCGTCATCGTCTCGGCCCATCCCGAACAGGGCTGGAGCCTGCTGTGCGACGGCACGATCGTCTTCGACGACACCGGTGAACTCCTGCCCGACGGACGGACCGTGAGCCCTCATCGGCCCCCGGCCGCCGCCGTCTGAACGAACTGTCAGTCGTCCCCGGCGGAGAGGTCCAGGCGGTCGAGACGGTCCAGCCGCTCGGGGTCGGCCAGGATGTACATCCCGGTGATCCGGCCGTCGGTGACGGTGACCGCCATGACGGAGAGCGGACGGCCCTCGGGCGCGGTGACCATGCCGACGGTCCCATTGACCAGGGCGAGTTGTGCCGCGTCGGCGAACTGCCGGAAGGTGAGGGCCTGTTCGGCCACCGTCCGCGCCCCGCGCAGCACCTTGGAGGCGGCGGCGCCGCGCACCAGGGCGCCCGAGTCGACGCGCAGCACCACGTCCGGGTGGAGCAGCGCGACCAGCGCCTCGAAGTCGCCGTCCCGGGAGGCGGCCAGGAAGGCGTCGAGGACCCTGCGCTGCCTGCCCAGGTCCGGGTCGGCCGACGGGGCGGCCCCCTGGACCCGGCGGCGGGCCCGGCTGGCCAGCTGGCGGGTGGCGGCCGAACTGCGTTCCACGATGGGCGCGATGTCGTCGAAGGGCACCGAGAAGAGGTCGTGCAGGACGAACGCCAGCCGCTCGGCGGGCTCCAGTGCCTCCAGGACGATGAGGAGGGCGAGCCCGACGGAGTCCGCCTCCAGCGCCTCCTGTTCGGGGTCGATGCCCGGCAGCGGCCTGATCACCGGATCCGGGACGAAGGTCTCGTCGATGGGCTGCTCGCGGCGCGCGGTACGCGAGCGCAGCATGTCGAGGCAGACCCGGCCGACCACCGTGGTCAGCCAGCCGCCCAGGTTCCTGATCTCGTCCGCGTCGGCGCGCCCGAGCCTGAGCCAGGTCTCCTGGACGGCGTCCTCCGCCTCGGCGAGCGAGCCGAGCATCCGGTAGGCCACCGCGCCCAGCCGGCCGCGGTGTTCCTGGAAGCGGCCGGCCAGCAGTTCCGTGTCCGTGTTCATCCGTTCGTGTCCCCCGTTCCGCCACGGCCGCAGACTATGCGGACCCGCCGCGACCGCAACCGATTTACCGGCCGGGCCTCACACCTCGTCGCGGACGAGGGCGAGGAGCCGGTCCAGGACCCGGGGGGCGCCGACGCGCAGGCCGTCGTGCTCGAACTCGTCGGTGACCCAGGTGCGCAGGCCCTTCACGGCCCGCGCGGTCGCCAGCGAGTGCCCGGCGTCGACGTACATGTCGTCGTGGTAGACGGCGGCGGCGACCGGGACCTCGTTGGCGGCGAGGCGGGCCGGGTCGTACAGCGGCTGCCAGTCGGTGCGGGCGGCGAGCAGGTCGGCCGCGGCCTTCAGGGGCCGCAGGGCGGGGTCGGTCTCGAACATCCAGGGGTGCACGGTCTCCCCGGTGAACAGCACCGGGGCGTCGCCCGCGAGCGCCTTGGCCGCGTCGAACTGCGGGAACTCGGCGCGGACCCGCTCGGCCGCCCAGGCGGTGGGGCGGGCGTCCTGGCCGTAGACCGGCTCGTGGACCAGGGCGTACAGCGGGTTGCTCGCGTACGACAGCAGGCCCTGGACCTGTTCCTGGAAGGCGTCGGAGAGCTCCGGGCCGGACGGGGTGCGGACGAAGGCGTCCTCCAGGAGGAAGTGCAGGCGGTGGCTGCCGTCGCTCATGCCCAGCATCAGGCCGAGGGACTGGAAGGCCTCGACGGTGAGCCGGTAGCCGTTCGGCAGCAGGGTCTCGTGCTCCAGGAGGTGCTCGGCGATCCGCCGGGCCCGCTCGACGTCCTGCGGGTAGCGGTCGTAGTGCGCGGCGACCTTGCGCTCGATGCGCGGGTAGGCGGCGCGGTAGACGTCGTCGGCGTGCGCGTCCAGGGAGGGCAGGCCGCCGGTGATCACGGAGGTCCTGAGGCCCTCGGGGAAGAACGACAGGTAGGTGACCGTGCAGAAGCCGCCGAAGCTCTGGCCGAGGGTGGTCCAGGGGGCGCCGCCGGTGACCTGCGGGCGGATCGCCTCGCAGTCCCGGACGATCGAGTCGGCGCGGAAGCGGGCCAGGTGGTCGGCCTGGGCGGCCGGGCCGCCGCGCAGCGGGAGGGTCTGCCGGTTGACCGGGGTGGAGCGGCCGGTGCCGCGCTGGTCGAGAAGCAGGACCCGGTAGTCCGCCAGGGCCCGGTCGAGCCAGGCCTGCCGTCCGACGAAACGATTCGCTCCGAAGCCCGGACCGCCCTGGAGGTACAGCAGCCAGGGCAGCTCCTGGTCCGCCTTGTCGCTCGCGACCACCTCCCGGGCGTAGAGCTCGACGGTCTCACCGTCCGGGTCCGCGTGGTCGAGGGGGACGGTGAAGCGGCGGTCGGTGAGGACGACGCCGGGCTGGCGGTAGCTGAGGCTCAACGTTTCTCCCGGGACGGACGGATGGTCGCGTCCCAGTTCAGCACACGTCCCTGGCGGATCCGCCCCCGGGATCATGAAATCGTTACTGAATAACCGATCAGCGGGCGGCGAGGCTGGAGCGCCGCACCACCAGTTCCGGCTGGAGCACCACCCGGCGGTGCTCGTGCGCCGCCGGTCCCTCGCGCTCCTCGGTCTCCTCCAGGAGGAGGTCCGCGGCCATCGCCCCCATGGTGACGGCGGGCTGACGGACGGAGGTCAGCGGTACGGCGGCCGCGGCGGCGAACTCGATGTCGTCGTAGCCGACGATCGCGAGGTCGTCCGGGACGACCACCCCGGCCGCGTACATGGCCTGGAGGACGCCCAGGGCGAGGAGGTCGTTGGCGCAGAACACGGCGGTGGGCCGGTCGGCGAGGCCGAGCAGGCGGGCGCCCGCGTCCCGCCCGGCGGCCACGTCGAGCCGCTCGGTCGGCAGCTCGCGCAGCGCGTCGGGGCCGAGCCCGGCCTCGGCGAGGGCGTTCAGGGCGCCGGTGCGCCGGTCGCGGACCTGGTTGAGGCCGGGCGGCCCGCTGACGTACGCGATCGAACGGTGCCCGGCGTCGACGAGATGGCGCACGGCCAGCGCGCCGCCCGCCACGTCGTCGACGCTGACCGAGCACTCCGTGGTGCCCTCGGCGACCCGGTCGACGAGCACGAAGGGGATGCCGTGCCTTCGGAAGGTCTCGATGTTGCGGCCGGTGGCGTCCGCCGGGGTGAGCAGGACGCCGCGCACCCGCTGCTCGGCGAAGAGCGAGAGGTACTCGGCCTCCTCGCCGGCGTTCTGCGCGCTGTTGCAGACCATCACCCCGAGCCCGGCGTCCCGGGCCGCCCGCTCGGCGCCGCGGGCCACGTCCACGAAGAAGGGGTTGCCCATGTCGAGGACGAGCAGGCCCATGATCCGGCTGCGGCCCGCGCGCAGCTGGCGCGCGGACTCGCTGCGGACGTAGCCGAGCCGGTCGATCGCCGACTGCACCCGCGCCCTGGTCTCGCCGGCGACGGTGTCCGGGCGGTTGATGACGTTCGAGACCGTGCCCACCGAGACTCCGGCGGCGCGGGCGACGTCCTTGATACCCACCGACTGGGCCATCGGTCGAGACCTCCAGGAAACATGGACGGCGCCTTCACAGCTTCGAAGGGCACATCGGGAAGGGCTTCACATTACGACATGACTCGCACACCGGTCCGGGTCAGCCGGGCAGGGCGAAGTCGACCACATGGAGCGCGGAGGGTGTCGTACCGCTCGACGCCTCCTGGTACATGAACGACAGCACGTTGTCCGCCTTGACCCGCAGCTCGTCGATCACGACCTCGCCGAAGGCGTTCAGGCCGCCGCCGTCGTGGAGCAGCGCCCAGTCGGAGTAGCCGGAGGCCTTGGACGCGCCGGCGATCCGTCCGTAGGGGAGGACGGCGTAGGCGTTGTCGTACTTGTCCAGGACCAGCTTGGTGCGCTGGCTGGAGTTCAGGGCGACCGGTATCTCGGTCTTCTGCCAGCTGCCGGCGGAGTTCTTGCGGAGGTGGAAGGCGCGGCCGTTCGCGGTGCGGTCGCTGACGTAGTCCGTGGTGCACTGGCCGAAGCGGCCGGGGACGTAGCTGATGATCGCGTGCGGGAGGCCGGCGGAGTCGGTCCACTGGCTCTCCTGGTTCATCAGGGAGTGGTCGGGGTTGAGGGAGTCGACGACCAGCCCGGAGTCGGTGACGGCGACGGTGTCCGCAGTGCCGGTGGTGGCGACCAGGGTGCCGGCGTCGCTCAGCCAGGTGCGGCCGCGGTCGGTGGAGTGGACGTAGCCGGTGTCGTGGTTGGTGATGCCCCCGCTGCTGCACATCACGGACGCCGACTGCTCCCGCCAGGTGAAGAACGCGTGCAGCCGCCCGTTGACGTCGTAGTCGATGCCGTGCAGGTACATGTTGCGCGCGGTCGACGAACCGTGCGTGCTCGTGTACGTCCCGGTGGAGCTGGACCACTCCCCCAACGCGGTCCAGCTCGAACCGTCGTACTCCGCAAGGGCGTTACGGCCGTTGCCGGAGATCCCCACCCGGTAGCTGAGCTGGAGCCTGCCCTCGGGCGTGGCGATGAACTGCGGGTAGGTGAACTGCGAGGTGAGCGCCAGCCCGTCGAGGGATGTCTGTACGGAGCCGAAGACCGCCGAGGTCCAGGACGTGGTGCCGGGGTTGTCCAGCAGCCCGGCGACCGACTTGACGTAGAAGAAGCCGTCGCTGTGCGAGTCCATGTTGATGTGGAGCCGCCCGTCGACCTTCGACACGCCCATGGAGATGACGTTGTGCGAGTCGCTCGACTTCAGCTGGTGGGCGAGGGTGACGGTCGACCAGGACGACCCACCGAGTACCCGGCGCCCGATCACCGCGGCGCCGGTCGAGGTGTACCAGCCGGCGTACTGGTAGCCCTTGTACGTGAACAGGCCGTTCTTCTGGAAGGAGTTGTTGTTGACCAGCCCGTCGTAGGAGACGAAGAAGACGGCCTGGGCGTCCAGTAGGGTGCTCTGCTGTTTGTTCACCGAAGGTCCGGGGTCGGCCGCGCGGGCGGTGCCGGCGGCGAGGGCAGGGGTGGCCACGGCGCCGAGGAGAGCGGCCCCCAGCACGGTACGTCGTTTCACGAGCGGCTCCTGGCGTGATTCAGGATTCAGGATTCAGGCGAGGTGGAACACCTCGGTGAGCGGTTTCATCGCCTCGTCGGGACGGGCGCCGTCGAGGGATTCGAAGAAGGGGCCCATCTCGGCCTGCCAGCGGGTGTTGACCTCGGTGGCCTCCATACCGGCGAGGGCCGCGTCGAAGTCCTCGGTCTCCAGATAGCCCACCAGCAGGCCGTCGTCGCGCAGGAAGAGCGAGTAGTTGTGCCAGCCGGTGGCGGAGAGCGCCGCGCGCATCTCCGGCCACACGGCGGCATGGCGTTCGCGGTACTCGGCGAGGCGGTCCTGCCGGACCTTGAGGAGGAAACAGACGCGCTGCATAAGTACCGCTCCCGCGCTAGAAGTCGAACTGGTCGATGTTCTTCGCGTCGAACACGGTCGGCTTGCCGAGGCTGATCACGCCGTCCTTGCCGATGGTGTACGTGGTGTCGCCGGCCTTGAAGGTCTCGCCCTCCTTGCCGGTGATCTGCCCGGAGACCAGCGCGACGGCGGTACGGGCGGCGAGGTCGCCGAGCTTGGCCGGGTCCCACAGCTCGAAGCCCTCGACGGTGCCGTTCTTCACGTACTGCCGCATGTCGTTGGGGGTGCCGAGGCCGGTCAGCTTGACCTTGCCCTTGTACTTGGAGCCGGACAGGTACTGGGCTGCCGCCTTGATGCCGACGGTGGTCGGGGAGATGATCCCCTTCAGGTTCGGGTACTGCTGGAGCAGGCCCTGGGTCTGCTGGAAGGACTGCTGGGCGTCGTCGTTGCCGTAGGCGATCTTGACCAGCTTGACGTTCTTGTACTTCGGGTCCTTCAACTCTTCCTTCATGAAACCGATCCAGGTGTTCTGGTTGGTCGCGGTCTGTGCGGCGCTCAGGATCGCGATCTCGCCCTTGTACCCGATCTGCTCGGCGAGCAGCTGCACCTCGGTACGGCCGAGGTCCTCGGCGCTGGCCTGCGAGACGAAGGCGTTGCGGCAGCCGGCGTTGGTGTCGGAGTCGTAGGTGACGACCTTGATCCCGCTGCTCATCGCCTGCTTCAGCGCGGTGCACAGGGCGCCGGGGTCCTGCGCGGACACGGCCATCGCGTTCACCTGCTGCTGGGTGAGCGTGTTGACGTACGACACCTGCCCCGACGTGTCCGTCGCACTGGACGGCCCGACCTCCTTGTACTTGCTGCCCAGCTCGGTGAGCGCCTTCTCGCCGCCCTTGTCCGCGGAGGTGAAGTAGGGGTTGTTGACCTGCTTGGGCAGGAACCCGACGGTCAGGCCCTTCTTCAGCGCGGCGTTCGGATCGGCCTTGGCGGTCGAGGTGGCGGCCGACGTCTCGTCACTGCCGGAGTTGTTCTTCGTCGTGCCGCCGCAGGCGGTGGCAGCGAGAGAAAGGGCAGAGACGGCAGCGAGGGCTATCGAGGCACGCCGGAGGGATGACTTACGCATGATGCGGTCCTTTTTGAGTAACGGCTCTGGAAGCGCCCCTTCTTGGGGGCGCTGGGGGTACCCCCGGCCGAAGGCTGGGGGAGGAACTGCGCGACCAGCCACACACGGCCCGCAGTGTTCAGACGGCCTTGGCCGCCCTGTGCCGTGCCAGCGAGATCTGCCGGGCAACCCGAGGCCCAAGCACCGAGACGACAAGCAACACACCGGTCACGACAATCTGAGACTGCGCGGACACATTGAGCAGGCTCATCACGTTCTGCAACGCCCCGAGCAGGAACACCCCCGCGATCGCCCCACCGAGCGTTCCGCGACCCCCGTCGAAGTCGATCCCCCCGAGCAACACGGCAGCGACAACGGAGAGTTCGAGCCCGGTCGCGTTGTCGTACCGCGCACTCGCATAGTGCAGGGCCCAGAAGATCCCCGTCAGGGAGGCCATGAATCCGGTGGCGACGAACAGAATCAGCTTGTTCCGCTTCACCCGGATCCCCGCGAACCGCGCCGCCTCCTCACTCGCCCCCACCGCGAACAGCGAACGCCCGAACGGGGTGGCGTGCAGCACCACCACGGCGATGACGAGCAGCACCAGGAACGGCAGGAAGGCCCGCGGCAGGAACGTGTCGCCGAGCCGCCCCGCCGCGAAGTCCAGGTACTGCGTCGGGAAGTCGGTGACGGCATCCGAGCCGAGCACGATCTGCGCGATGCCCCGGTAGGCCGCGAGCGTGCCGATGGTGACGGCGAGGGAGGGCAGCCCCAGCCGGGTCACCAACAGCCCGTTGACCAGCCCGCACAGGACACCGAGCAGCAGGCACAGGGGGATGATCGTCTCGATCGCCATCCCCTCGTTCCAGAGCCGGCCCATGACGGCCCCCGAGAGCCCGGCGGTGGACGCGACCGAGAGGTCGATCTCGCCGGCGACGACCAGCAGGGTCATCGGCAGCGCGATGAGCGCGATGGGGAGCGTGTTGCCGATCAGGAACGACAGGTTGAGCGAGTTCCCGAAGCCGTCGACGAAGCCGAACGACAGCAGCAGGAGGACGATCAGCAGCGCACCGACGACCGTGTCCCAGCGGACCGCGCGGGTCAGCGAGTCAGGCATGGCGGATGCTCCTCTTCTTCAGGGCGGAGGCCACCCGCACCGCGACGATCCGGTCCACGGCGATGGCGAGCAGCAGCAGGAAGCCGTTGATGGCGAGGACCCACACGGAGCTGACCCCGAGGGCCGGCAGCACGCTGTTGACGGACGTGAGCAGCAGCGCGCCGAGCGCGGCGCCGTACACGCTCCCGGAGCCGCCGGTGAAGACCACGCCGCCGACCACCACGGCGCTCACGACGGTGAGTTCGTAGCCGGTGCCGGTGCCGGAGTCGACGTTCCCGAACCGGGCCAGATACATCGCCCCGGCGAGTCCCGCGAGGGCGCCGCAGAAGGTGTACGCGGTGAGGATCCGCTTGCGGACCGGGATGCCGGCCAGCCGGGCGGCCTCGGGGTTGGAGCCGAGGGCGTACAACTCCCGTCCGCTGCCGAAGTGTTTGAGGTAGTAGGCGGTGGCGACCAGCACCGCGAGGGCGATCAGGGCCAGCCAGGGGACCGCCGAGAGGCCGCCGGAGCCGAAGTCGACGAAGGAGCCGGGGAGGTCGGCGGCGGTGATCTGCCGGGAGCCGACCCAGATGGAGTCGACGCCCCGGATGATGTACAGGGTGCCGAGGGTGACGACGAGCGCGGGCACCTGACCGAGGCTGACCAGCAGGCCGTTGAGCAGTCCGCACCCGATGCCGAGGAGTACGGCGAGCAGGATCGCGACGACCGGGTTGCCGCCGCCGTGCAGGTAGTCGCCGGCGGCGAAGGCGGTGATGCCGAGGGTGGAGCCGACGGACAGGTCGACGTTGCGGGTGATCACCACGAGGGACTGGCCGGTGGCGACCAGTACCAGGATGGTGGCGTTGAGCAGCAGGTCCTTGATGCCCTGCTCGGAGAGGAACTCGCTGTTGCCGGCCTGGGTGACGGCGATCATCACCAGGAAGACGACGAGGATGGCGAGTTCGCGCATCTTGAAGACGCGGTCGACGAGCCGGGTCCCGGCGGACTCGGGCGTCTCCGCGACGGGGGTCTGCTCGGAGGTGGTCACCGTCATGCGGCGGCCCTCCCCGTGGCTGCGGCCATCACGGTTTCCTCGCTGGCTTCGGAGCGCGGGATCTCGGCGGTGATCCGGCCCTCGTGCATCACCAGCACGCGGTCGGCCATGCCGAGGATCTCGGGCAGGTCGGAGGAGATCATCAGGACGGCCACCCCGTCGGCGGCCAACTCGCCGAGGAGCCGGTGGACCTCGGCCTTCGTGCCGACGTCGATGCCACGGGTCGGCTCGTCGACGATCAGTACCTTCGGGCCGGTCGCGAGCCATTTGGCGAGCACGACCTTCTGCTGGTTGCCGCCGGAGAGGGTGGAGACGGCGTCGGCGATCCGGGCGTACTTCACCTGGAGCCGGACCGCCCAGTCCAGGGAGCGGCTGCGTTCGGCGCCCCGGTCGACGAGGCCCGCCTTCACGGTCGTACGCAGTCCGGTCAGGCCGATGTTCCGCTCGATGGACATGTCCATCACGAGGCCCTGGGCGCGCCGGTCCTCGGGGACGAGGGCGAGGCCGGCGGACATCGCGACGGAGGGTGCGCCGTTGGTCAGTCTCCGTCCCCTGACCTCGACTTCGCCGGCGTCCCAGCGGTCGACGCCGAAGACGGCGCGGGCGACCTCGGTGCGGCCGGCGCCGACCAGGCCGGCGAGGCCGACGATCTCACCGGACCGGACCTCGAAGGAGATGTCCGTGAAGACGCCTTCGCGGGTCAGCCGCCGTACGCTCAGGGCGACTTCGCCGGGGCTGATGTCCTGCTTGGGGTACAGCTCGTCCAGGTCGCGGCCGACCATCCGGCGTACGAGGTCGTCCTCGGTCATGCCGTCGACGAGCTCGCTGGCGATCCAGGCGCCGTCCCGGAGGGTGGTGACGCGCCGGCAGATCTGGAAGATCTCCTCCAGGCGGTGCGAGATGAACAGCACGGCGGCGCCCTGGTCGCGCAGGGTGCGGACGACGCCGAAGAGGCGGGCCACCTCGCTGCCGGTGAGGGCGGCCGTCGGCTCGTCCATGATCAGGACCCGGGCGTCGAAGGAGAGCGCCTTGGCGATCTCCACGATCTGCTGGTCGGCGATGGACAGTCCGCGGGCGGGGCGGTCGGGGTCGAGGGCGACGCCGAGCCGCTTCATCAGGGCGGCGGTGGCCGCGCGGGTGGCCTTGTGGTCGATCCGGCCGAGCGCGCGCCGGGGCTGCCGGCCCATGAAGATGTTCTCGGCGATCGACAGGTCGGGGAAGAGCGTGGGCTCCTGGTAGATCACGGCGATTCCGGCGTCGCGGGCGTCGCCGGGGCCGTGGAAGACGACGGGCCCGCCGTCGAGCAGCACCTGCCCGGCGTCCGGTCGGTGCACTCCGGCGAGGGTCTTGATCAGCGTCGACTTGCCCGCGCCGTTCTCCCCGGCGAGGGCGTGCACCTCGCCGGGGAACAGCTCCAGGGAGACGTCCCGCAGGGCGCGCACGGCACCGAAGGACTTGGAGACGTCCTTCAGCGCCAGCACCGGGGCCGGTCCCGTGTCGGACGGGTGGGTCATGGGGGCTCCTCGACGACACCGGCGAGACGGTGGGCACCGGACCTCACGGCGTCGTGAAAGGTTTCAACTGGATTGCCGGGACCGTAGGCACCACGGGCATGTCACGTCAATGGGTCCGTGTCGAAAAAATTTCGATAGCCTAAGGTCACGGCGGAGTCACGGAGGACGGGGTTGGTCGGAATGCTTGACACCCCTGCAAGAGGCTCATACTTTGCGGTTCTGAATCGTTTCACCACTCAGTTGTTCCGATCCCCAGGAGCCCCGAAGTGACCGACCTCGCCGCGGTGAAGGCCGCGCTGCAGACCCAGGCCGTCGAAACGCCGTCGTGGGCGTACGGAAACTCGGGGACCCGTTTCAAGGTGTTCGCCCAGCAGGGCGTGCCACGCTCGCCGAAGGAGAAGCTGGACGACGCGGCGCAGGTCCACGCGGTGACCGGGGTCGCGCCGACGGTCGCACTGCACATCCCCTGGGACAAGGTGGACGGCTCCGACGGATACGCGGACCTGGCCAAGCACGCCGAGGAGCGGGGCCTGCGGCTGGGGGCGATCAACTCCAACACCTTCCAGGACGACGACTACAGGCTGGGCAGCATCTGCCACCCGGACGCCGCGGTGCGCCGCAAGGCCGTCGGTCATCTGCTGGAGTGCGTCGACATCATGGACGCGACGGGGTCGAAGGACCTCAAGCTGTGGTTCGCCGACGGCACCAACTACCCCGGTCAGGACGACATCCGCTCCCGGCAGGACCGCCTGGCGGAGGGGCTGGCCGAGGTGTACGCCCGCCTCGGCGAGGGGCAGCGGATGCTGCTGGAGTACAAGCTCTTCGAGCCGTCCTTCTACACGACCGACGTGCCGGACTGGGGGACGGCCTACGCCCACTGCCTCAAGCTGGGCCCGAAGGCACAGGTCGTGGTCGACACCGGGCACCACGCGCCGGGCACCAACATCGAGTTCATCGTCGCCACGCTGCTGCGGGAGGGGAAGCTCGGCGGGTTCGACTTCAACTCGCGGTTCTACGCGGACGACGACCTCATGGTGGGGGCCGCGGACCCGTTCCAGCTGTTCCGGATCATGTACGAGGTGGTCCGTGGGGGCGGGTTCACCGCCGAGGTCGCCTTCATGCTCGACCAGTGCCACAACATCGAGGCGAAGATCCCGGCGATCATCCGGTCGGTGATGAACGTGCAGGAGGCGACGGCGAAGGCGTTGCTGGTGGACCGGGGGGCGTTGGCCGAGGCCCAGGTCGCCGGGGACGTGCTGGGAGCCAACGCGGTACTCATGGACGCCTACAACACAGACGTACGACCGCTGCTGCGCGAACTGCGGGAGGAGATGGGGCTGGACCCCGACCCCGTCGCCGCCTACGCCCGCTCCGGGTGGGCCGAGAAGATCGTCGCCGAGCGCGTCGGCGGACAGCAGGCCGGATGGGGCGCGTAGCCGACTGCCGCTGCTCACCTCGTCCTTGCTCGCCTCGTCGCGGATTCCGGGCCGGGCGCGGAGGGAATCACCCACGCGGCGGAGCCGCACATCGACACCGCCCCGCGCCCTCTCCGGGGGCGCCAGGGCTGCCCCTCGGCCACAGGCGGCCTCGAACGGCTCGCCGTCGGCAGGCGGTCGGCCACCACCGGGGAACGGGGCGACGCGCACCCGGCGCCGCCGGGCGGTGACGGCGCCCGAGGCGTGCCACTCGAAGGGGCCGTCCCGAACGGGTGGATGCCCCCGCCGGGCAGCCGGTCACGCGTCCGGCGCGGTGGCCGCTCCGGTGCCGAGGGGGCGGAGCAGCCGGAGCACCATCTCGACGGTGCGCTCCACGGGACGCTGTCGCGTGGTGACGTTGAGCAGGAGCGTGCGGGCCAGAACGGCGCCGAGAAGCATGTCGAAGACGTCGTCCGGGTCCACGGCGGGGTCGACGCTTCCGGGCGGTGCGGCACGCAGGATCTCCTCGAACTGCGGCCGGGCCGACACCCGCAGATCCAGCTCCGGCGGCCGGGGGCGCCCCGACGCCTGGTGGTACGCGAGGAGACCGGCCGCGGCCGCACGTGCCGCCGGCGCGTTGAACGCGGCCAGATAGGCGCGGATGAACCGGCGGACATCAGCGCGGAGGTCTCCCGTCGGCCGGACACCCAGTGGGCTGAGCCCGAGGAACGTGGCCTCCTCGATCAGCTCGATCCGGGACGGCCAGCGGCGGTAGATGGCCGACGCGTGCACACCCGAGTGCTCCGCGACGGCCTGGATCGTCGTCGCCTCGAAGCCCCGCCCGACGAGCAGTTCGCGTGTCGCCGCGAGAGCCCGTTCGTCGATGCTGGTGTCCCGTGGACGGCCCGGGCGACGGCGAGACTCGGTCATGCGGGCCATCGTAGTGACCAGGTACGCCCTCGGCGTCCTCCTCGGGTTTCAGGAGACAGTCTTCTATAAATCGAGCAGTGTCGCTACAGTTCCACGGCAGAGGCGAGAGTCTGATTCTCGAACAGGAGAACCTCATGCGTGCCGCCGTGCTGGGTCCGCACCGCGCGGGGCTGGCGCATCGCCGAGCGGATCAACGCCGGCCTCGACGGCTCCCCCGGCCCCCGCGGGATGCTGGCGCCGCCCGCGCACGACCGTACGCCCGCCTCCGGCGGTACCTCCCCGCGACCCGCCGTGACCGTTCCGCCGTGCGCCGCACCACCGCCCGAGCAACCGCCCCGTCTCTGAGGGCAGTTGACGTCCGGTGCGCCGTCCGGAGCAGCGATTTTCCCCGTCTGGAGGAACCATGAGGATCGGATTCGTCGGAGCGGGCCGCATGGGCCGGCCGATGGTCGGCCGCCTGACGGCCGCGGGGCACGACGTCACCGTCCTGGCACGACATCCCCAGGCCCGGGAGGCCGCCACCGCCGACGGGACGGCCTGGGCCGGGACGGTGGCGGAGACCGTCCGGGACGCGGACGTGGTCTTCGTCGTCGTCCTGACGGACGAGCAGGTGCGGTCGGTGTGCCTCGGGCCGGAGGGTGTCCTCGCGACCATGAGACCGGGGGCGACGCTCGTCCAGCACACCACCTCCGATCCGGCGACCGCCCGACTGCTCGTCGAGGCGGGAGCGGAGCACGGGGTCAGGGTGCTCGACGCCGCGCTCTCGGGCGGCCCGCACGACATCGCCGCGGGCCGGCTCACCCTGTGGATCGGCGGTGACGAAAGGGTCCTGGACGACGTACGTCCGCTGCTGGCGACGTACGCCTCGCCGGTCCTGTGGGTCGGGCCGCCCGGCAACGGCCAGCGGGTCAAGCTGGTGAACAACGCGCTGTTCGTCGCGCAGGTGGGCCTCGCGATCGACGCGGTGCGCCTGGCCGGGTCGCTGGGGATCGAGGAGCGGACGTTCCTCGACGCGGTGCGGCACGGCAGCGGGGGGAGCCGCGCCCTGGACGTCGTCGCCCGGGGTGGTTCGGTGGCGGCGGTGGCGGAGCGGCTGGCGGGCCTGATGTCGAAGGACGTCGCCGTGGTGCGGGAGGTCGCGCGGAGCGCGGGGGCGGACCTCGGGATCATCGGGGCGGTCCTGGCGTCGGACGCGGTCGAGAAGCAGGTACTGGAGCCGGCCGCCGCGCCGGAGAAACCCTGAGGGAGACGACGTTGACCAAGGTGACCGACGCAGCCGCCGTGTACGGCCCCTGGGGCATCGTCGCGGGCGGTTCCGACGGGGTCGGTGTCGCGTTCGCGGACGGAATGGCCGCACGGGGCATCAACGTCGTGCTGGTGGCCCGGCGGGTCCCGGTACTGGTAGAGGCGGCGCACGCCCTCCGGGCCCGGCACGGTGTCGAGGTGCGCACGGTCGCGCTCGGCCTCAGTGCCGCGGGCGCCCTGGCGGAACTCGAACGCGCCACCGCGGACCTGGAGGTCGGGCTCCTCGTCTACAACGCCGGTGCCGACACCCGCAGCGTCGCCTTCCTGGACAAGGACCTCGACGCCCACCTGGAACTGGTCCGCCGCAACTGCACCGCCGTACTGGAAGCGGCCCACCGCTTCGGCGCCCCGATGGTGGCCCGGGGACGCGGCGGCATGGTGCTGGTGACCTCGGGCGCCGCCTGGGCGGGCGGCGCCACGCTCGCCGCCTACGGCGCCTCCAAGGCCTTCGATCTCGTCCTCGCGGAGAGCCTGTGGGCGGAGTGGCGGGGCAGCGGCGTGGACGTCCTGGGGCTCGTGCTCGGCAGGACCGACACCCCGTCCCACCGCCGGATGCGGGAAGCGGGCGGCGAGTCGTACGGCGGTGAGCTCGCCGACCCCCACGACGTGGCGGAGGAGGCGCTCGCCCATCTGGCCGACGGCCCCACCTGGATCCACGGCAGCCCGGACCCGACCGGCGGTTCGCCGTTCGGCACGCTGAGCCGTCGCGACGCCGTGCTCGCCATGAGCCGGGGCGCGGCGGCGAGCGGGGAGGGAAGCGCCGTCAGCCGGTGAGCCGATCCCGGCCCGAGTTTCGAAAACAGTGATGAAACGTTTCATGGCACCGTAAGGCCGACACCACCTCCCGTCAACGTTTCCGATGCGGGAGATCCGCCTTTCACGAACCGATCCGAAGGTGGTCGCGCAGACGTCTTGACGTCGCCGGAGCGCTGTGGATAACTTCCCTGAAACGATTCAGGGAAGTGTTCAGAGGTGGTCATGCCGGTCCTGGCCGAAGGGCGTCGACATCATGGACGCGACGGGCCGGGCCGCATGTCGATACTGCTCCGCGCCCGTTTCGCGGCGTGTTGTCATACCGTTCACCGAAACCGCTAGGAAGTCCCATGACCGTCCACTCCGAAGCCGCCGCCCTCCTCGACCGCTCCCATCGGCTCGGCGCCGACCCCCGCAACACCAACTACGCCGGCGGCAACGCCTCCGCGAAGGGCACCGCCCCCGATCCCGTCACCGGCGGTGATGTCGAGCTGATGTGGGTGAAGGGGTCCGGCGGGGATCTCGGGACGCTCACCGAGGGCGGCCTCGCCGTGCTGCGGCTCGACCGGCTGCGGGCACTGACCGGTGTCTATCCGGGGGTCGAGCGCGAGGACGAGATGGTCGCCGCCTTCGACTACTGCCTGCACGGCAGGGGCGGGGCCGCGCCGTCCATCGACACCGCCATGCACGGGCTCGTCGACGCCCCGCACGTGGACCATCTGCACCCGGACTCCGGGATCGCGCTCGCCTGTGCGGCGGACGGGGAGAAGCTGACCGCCGAGTGCTTTGGGGACAGCGTGGTGTGGGTGCCGTGGCGGCGGCCGGGGTTCCAGCTGGGGCTGGACATCGCCGCCGTCAAGGCCGCCAACCCGCAGGCGATCGGCTGCGTCCTGGGCGGGCACGGGATCACCGCCTGGGGCGACAGCTCCGAGGAGTGCGAGCGGAACTCGCTGCACATCATCCGCACCGCCGAGAAGTTCCTGGCGGAGCGCGGGAAGGCGGAGCCGTTCGGGCCCGTGGTCGAGGGGTACGGCGCGCTGCCCGAGGCCGAACGGCGGGAGCGGGCCGCGGCCCTCGCGCCGTACGTCCGGGCGCTCGCCTCCCAGGACCGGGCACAGGTCGGGCACTTCACCGACTCCGACGTCGTCCTCGACTTCCTGGCGCGGGCCGAGCATCCGCGGCTCGCCGCGCTGGGCACCTCCTGCCCGGACCACTTCCTGCGGACGAAGGTACGGCCGCTCGTGCTCGACCTGCCGCCGACCGCAGCGGTGGAGGAAGCCGTGGCGCGGCTGCGCGAGCTGCACGCCGAGTACCGGGAGGAGTACGCCGCCTACTACCGGCGGCACGCCCTGCCCGACTCCCCCGCCATGCGCGGCGCCGACCCGGCGATCGTGCTCGTGCCGGGCGTCGGCATGTTCAGCTTCGGCAAGGACAAGCAGACGGCGCGGGTGGCCGGCGAGTTCTACGTGAACGCCATCAACGTGATGCACGGCGCCGAAGCCGTGTCGGCGTACGCGCCGATCGAGGAGTCGGAGAAGTTCCGGATCGAGTACTGGGCGCTGGAGGAGGCCAAACTCCTGCGGATGCCGAGGCCGAAGGCGCTTGCGACCCGGGTGGCGTTGGTGACCGGAGCAGGGAGCGGGATCGGGAGGGCGATCGCGCACCGGCTGGCGGCCGAGGGGGCCTGTGTCGTCGTCGCGGATCTCAATGCCGAGGGCGCGGCCGCGGTGGCGGAGGAACTCGGCGGGGCCGACAGGGCCGTCGCGGTCACCGTCGACGTGACGGACGAGGAGCAGATCGTCGCCGCCTTCCGGGCCGCCGTGCTGGCCTTCGGCGGGGTCGACCTGGTCGTCAACAACGCCGGGATCTCCATCTCCAAGCCGCTGCTGGAGACTTCGGCGCGGGACTGGGACCTCCAGCACGACATCATGGCCCGCGGGTCCTTCCTGGTGTCGCGGGAGGCGGCCCGGGTGATGACCGCGCAGGGGATCGGCGGTGACATCGTCTACATCGCGTCGAAGAACGCCGTGTTCGCCGGGCCGAACAACATCGCCTACTCGGCGACGAAGGCCGACCAGGCGCACCAGGTGCGGTTGCTGGCCGCCGAGTTGGGTGAGCACGGCATTCGTGTCAACGGGGTCAACCCGGACGGTGTGGTGCGCGGGTCGGGGATCTTCGCCGGGGGGTGGGGGGCCCAGCGGGCCGCCGTGTACGGGGTGGAGGAGTCGAAGCTGGGCGAGTTCTACGCGCAGCGGACCATCCTCAAGCGTGAGGTGCTGCCCGAGCACGTGGCGAACGCGGTGTTCGCGCTGACAGGTGGCGAACTCACCCACACCACCGGGCTGCACGTGCCCGTCGACGCGGGTGTGGCGGCCGCGTTCCTGCGATGAGCGGCGGTGTGAAGGCGTACGCGGCGGTCGACCTGGGCGCGTCCAGCGGACGGGTCATGGTCGGGCGGGTGGGGCCGGACTCGCTGGAGCTGACCGAGGCGCACCGGTTCGCGAACCGGCCGGTGCGGGTACCGGAAGGGCTGCGCTGGGACGTACTCGGCCTCTACGCAGGGGTGTTGGACGGACTGCGGGCCGCCGGTCAGGTGGATTCCGTCGGCATCGACAGCTGGGCCGTGGACTACGGTCTGCTGGACGCCGACGGGGCCCTGCTCGGCAACCCGGTGCACTACCGGGACGCGCGGACCGAGGGTGTCGCCGAGCAGGTGTGGGCGAGGGTGCCGGCGGCGGAGCTGTACGCCCGCACCGGGCTCCAGTACGCGCCCTTCAACACCCTCTACCAGCTGGTGGCCGCGCGGTCGGGCGCCCAGTTCGCACACGCCGAGCGGCTGTTGCTCGTCCCCGACCTGCTGTCGTACTGGCTGACCGGCGAGCAGGGCACCGAGCTGACCAACGCCTCCACCACCCAGCTGATCGACCCCCGGACGCGCAAGTGGTCGTACGAGGTCGCGGACCGGGTGGGGATCGACCTCGGGCTGTTCGCGCCGCTGCGGCGGCCCGGGGATCCCGCCGGGGTGCTGCGACCCGAGGTTCTGGAGGAGACGGGGCTGACCGGGCCGGTGCCGGTGACCGCGGTCGGCTCGCACGACACGGCGTCGGCGGTGGCCGCCGTACCGGCGCTCGGCGAACGGTTCGCCTACATCTGCACCGGCACCTGGTCGCTGGCCGGGCTCGAGCTGTCGGCTCCCGTGCTGACCGAGGAGAGCCGGGCCGCCAACTTCACCAACGAACTGGGGCTCGACGGCACGGTCCGCTATCTGCGCAACATCATGGGGCTGTGGCTGCTCCAGGAGTGCGTACGGGCCTGGGGCGACCCGGAGCTGGACGGGTTGCTGCGGGAGGCGGCCGGGGTGGCTGCGCTGCGCTCGGTGGTGGACGCGGGCGATGCCGGGTTCCTGGCACCCGGGCGGATGCCGGAGCGGATCGGCGAGGCGTGCCGGGCCTCCGGGCAGCCGGTGCCGCGGACGCCCGGCGAGATCACCCGGTGCATTCTCGACTCGCTGGCGCTGGCCCACCGGCGGGCGGTCGCGGATGCGCAGCGGCTCGCCGGCCATCCGGTGGACACGGTGTACGTGGTGGGCGGCGGCGCCCGCAACGCGCTGCTCTGCCAGCTCACCGCCGATGCCTGCGGGCTGCCGGTGGTGGCGGGGCCGGCCGAGGCGGCCGCCCTCGGGAACGTGCTGGTCCAGGCCCGCGCGCACGGTGCCGTCGGCAACCTGGCCGACATGCGGCGGCTGCTCACCCGCACCCAGCCGCTGACCCGGTACGCGCCGCGGGGCGACACCGCCGGCTGGGAGGCGGCCGAGGCACGGCTGGCCACCGGGTGACGAACCGCCGCCAGGGTGCTCGGCGGCGGCTCGTCACCCGCCGCGCCGTGACCGGGTCTCCCGCTGATCGAATCGGCCCATTAGGCTGCACTCATCCGATGATCGACCCATAGGAGCCGCGATGCGTGTCGCTCTCTTCCTGACCTGCGTCAACGACACGCTCTATCCGGACACCGGCCGCGCCATGGTGAAACTCCTGACCAGACTGGGCGTCGAGGTCGATTTCCCGATGGCGCAGACCTGTTGCGGGCAGGCCCACTACAACACCGGCTACCGCCACGAGGCGGAGCCGCTGGCCCGGCATTTCTCCGATGTATTCGGTGAGTACGAGGCGATCGTGACCCCGTCCGGGTCCTGCGGCGCGATGGTGCGGGAGCTGTATCCGCGGATGGGCGAGCGGGCGCGGGCGGAGGGGCGCGGGGGCGGGCTGGCGGCTGCGCTGGCGCCGGTGGTGCCGAAGACGTACGAGCTGACGGAGTTCCTGGTGGACGTCCTGGGGGTGACGGACGTCGGGGCATATTATCCGCACCATGTCACATACCACCCGACCTGCCACGGGCTGCGGAGTCTGGGTCTGGGCGACCGCCCCCGCCGCCTCCTCCAGGCCGTCAAGGGCCTGGAGCTGGTGGAGCTGCCGGGCGCCGAGGAGTGCTGCGGGTTCGGCGGCACGTTCTCGGTGAAGAACTCCGACGTCTCGGCGGCGATGGGCACGGACAAGGTGCGCAACGCCGAGTCGACCGGCGCGGAGGTACTGTGCGCGGCCGACAACTCCTGCCTCATGCACATCGGCGGCACCATGACCCGGCTCGGCAGCGGACTGCGGCCGGTACACATCGCGGAGATCCTGGCGAGCACCGAGGAGGACCCGGCCGCATGAACGGGACGTATCTGGGGATGCCCGGGTTTCCCCCGCCCACCCACCCGGCCTTCCCGAAGGCCGCGCACGAGGCCGTCAACAACCCCGTCCTGCGCGGGAACCTGCGGCACGCCACGCACACCATCCGCGCCAAGCGGGCCAGGGCGGTCGCCGAGGTGTCCGACTGGGCCGCGCTGCGCGAGGCGGGCAAGCAGATCAAGGACCACACGCTCCGTCATCTCGACCGCTACCTCGTCCAGTTGGAGGAGGCGGTGACGGTGGCGGGCGGTACGGTCCACTGGGCCGCCGACGCCGAGGAGGCGAACCGGATCGTCACCGAACTGGTCAGGCAGACCGGTGAGTCGGAGGTCGTGAAGGTCAAGTCGATGGCCACCCAGGAGATCGGCCTGAACGAGGCGCTGGAGGCCGCGGGCATCCGGGCCTACGAGACCGATCTCGCCGAGCTGATCGTGCAGTTGGGCCACGACCGGCCCTCCCACATCCTGGTCCCCGCGATCCACCGCAACCGGGGTGAGATCAGGGACATCTTCCGCAGTGAGATGGGCGAGTGGGGGCGCCCCGCGCCCGAGGGGCTCACCGACACCCCGGCCGAGCTCGCGGAGGCGGCCCGGCTCCACCTGCGCGAGAAGTTCCTGCGCGCGAAGGTCGGCATCTCCGGCGCCAACTTCATGGTCGCCGAGACCGGCACCCTGGTCGTCGTGGAGTCCGAGGGCAACGGGCGGATGTGCCTCACCCTCCCGGAGACGCTGATCTCGGTCGTCGGCATCGAGAAGACCGTGCCCACCTGGCAGGACCTGGAGGTCTTCCTGCAGACCCTCCCCCGCTCCTCCACCGCCGAACGGATGAACCCGTACACCTCGACGTGGACCGGCACCACCGACGGCGACGGACCGCGGACCTTCCACCTCGTGCTGCTGGACAACGGCCGCACCGACACCCTCGCCGACGAGGTCGGCCGCCAGGCCCTGCGCTGCATCCGCTGCTCGGCCTGCCTCAACGTCTGCCCGGTCTACGAGCGGGCCGGCGGCCACGCCTACGGCTCGGTCTACCCGGGCCCGATCGGCGCCATCCTCAGCCCCCAGCTGCGGGGCACCGCGAGCGAGATCGACGCCTCCCTGCCCTACGCGTCATCGCTGTGCGGGGCCTGCTACGAGGTCTGCCCGGTCGCCATCGACATCCCCGAGGTGCTGGTGCACCTGCGTGAACGGGTCGTCGAGGGCGGTGAGGCGGTCCGGAACGGCAACAAGGTGCTGCTCAAGCCGGCCAAGGGGCACGCGGCCGAGCGGGCGGCGATGCGGGCGGCCCGCTGGGCGTTCTCCCACCCGGCCGCCCTGCGCACCGGCCAGCGGCTCGCGTCCCGCAGCCGCCGCCTGCATCCCCGTACGCTGCCCGGTCCCGGCCGGGCGTGGACCGGGGCCCGGGACCTGCCCGCCGTACCGGCGGAGCCGTTCCGGGACTGGTGGCAGCGGACCGGCGGCGGGAAGGGCGGGGCGAAGTGAGCAGCAGGGAGCGGATCCTGGGCCGGGTACGGCGGGCGCTGGACGGGGTGCGGGACGAGGACCCGCCTCTCGAGCGGACGTATCTGCGCGAGCACGGGCAGCGGAGCGTCGCGGAGACGGTGGAGCTGCTCGCCGAGAACCTGGCGGACTACCGGGCGCTCGTGCACCGGTGCACGGAGGACGAACTGGCCGCCACGATCGGGCGGTTGGTCGCCGAGCGCGGTTCGGGGACGGTGGCCGTGCCCACCGGGCTCCCCCCGGAGTGGCTCGCGGCGACCGGGGCCGAGCAGGTCGAGGACCGTGCCGGGAGCACCCCGCACGAACTGGACCGGGTCGGCAGCGTGGTCACCGGCTGTGCGGTGGCGATCGCCGAGACCGGGACGATCGTCCTGGACGGCGGCCCGGGCCAGGGCCGCCGCCGGATCACCCTCGTGCCCGATCACCACATCTGCGTCGTACGGGTCCCGGACCAGGTCGTGTCGTCCGTGCCCCAGGCCCTCGAACGGCTCGACCCGGCCCGCCCGTTGACCTGGATCTCCGGCCCTTCGGCCACCAGTGACATCGAGCTGGACCGGGTCGAGGGGGTGCACGGCCCGCGCACCCTGGAGGTGGTGCTCGTCGGCGGCGGCTCGCAGGGCGCCGAGGCCGGTACGGGCGGATCATGACGGTCGCGGTTACCGTGAGGGAATGATCCGGTTCGAGCAGGTCACGAAGCGGTACGCGGACGGGACGACCGCGGTGGACGGGCTCTCCTTCGAGGTGACCGAGGGTGAACTCGTCACGCTCGTCGGCCCCTCCGGCTGCGGCAAGACCACGACGATGATGATGGTCAACCGGCTGATCGAACCGACGTCGGGCCGGATCCTCGTCGACGGCGCGGACGTCGCGGGCGTCGACCCGGTGCGGCTGCGGCGCCGGATCGGCTATGTCATCCAGCAGGTGGGCCTGTTCCCGCACCGCACGATCCTCGACAACACCGCGACCGTCCCGGCCCTGCTCGGCTGGAGACGGGACAGGGCGCGGGCCCGCGCCGCCGAACTGCTCGACCTCGTCGGCCTGGACCCGAAGACGTACGGGCCGCGCTACCCGGACCAGCTCTCCGGCGGCCAGCGGCAGCGCGTCGGCGTGGCCCGGGCGCTCGCCGCCGATCCCCCGGTGCTGCTGATGGACGAGCCGTTCGGCGCGGTCGACCCGGTGGTGCGCGAGCAGTTGCAGGACGAGTTCCTCCGGATGCAGGCCGCCGTGCGCAAGACGGTGCTGCTGGTCACGCACGACATCGAGGAGGCGGTGCGGCTCGGCGACCGGATCGCGGTGTACGGACAGGGCCGGATCGAGCAGTTCGACACTCCGGGTACGGTTCTGGGCAGGCCGGCCACGCCGTACGTGGCCGGGTTCGTGGGCGCGGACCGCGGGCTGAAGCGGCTGTCGGTGACCGACATCGAGCCGGACGACCTGGAGCAGCCGCCGGTCGCCCGCCTGGGCGAGTCCGCCGAGCACGCCGCCGCGCGGCTGCGGGCGGAGGGCGCCCGGTGGGCGGTGGTCCTGGACCGGCACGGCGACCTGCACGGCTGGGTCGGCCGGGACGAGCTGGCGGCGGGCGGCACGATCGACGGACTCGCCCACCGGATGACCGCGTGGGTACCGGTGGGCGCCCCGCTGAAGCAGGCGTTCGGTGTGATGCTCCAGCACGACGCCGGTTGGGTCGCGGTGCTGGACGGATCGCGCTTCCTCGGTGTCCTCACCCCGGCCAAGCTGCACGAGGCGCTGCGCCGCTCGGTGGACGCGGAGGCGCGTGGTGTCCCGCGCGGCCAGGTGCCGTTCGACTCGGTCTCCGACGCCTGACCGGCGGCGCCCGGTGGCCGTCAGCAGTACGTCATCGGGCAGCCGCGGCGCAGCGAGTGCTGGGCGGCCCGCAGGTACAGCGCGACGTAGAAGGCGGTGTCCAGGTCCTCGCCCCACGGGCCGGGGCGGGACTCGGCCGTCTCCTTCGCCTGGCCCTCCAGGAACCACATGGTCAGGTCGAGGTTGTCGCAGGCCTCCGGTATCGCCTCGATGGGAAGGCCGATCGCCGCCGCCAGCCGTTGTGCCAGGGCCAGTACCTCGGGGGCACCGGCGACCACCGTCTCATCGTCGTAGGCGGAGCTCAGCGGCAGCCTGATCTCCTCGTCCAGGGAGAGCGGCACCAGCACCGACCAGCCCAGCAGCAGCTCCGTCTCGCGCGGTGCGAGATGGTCCTGGCACAGGGCGGTGAGCCCGGCCATGGACGGCACCAGCTTCTCCTCGAACGACAGCCCCGAGCCACGCACGAAGGCGGCCGTCTCCGGCACCGACTCGTACGGTGCCAGCCCGCGCCGCCGCAACTCGTCGTTGAGGGCCGAGGCGAGGGCACCCCGGCCGCCCTCGTCCTCGTCTCCCTCGTCGCCGTCGAGCCACTCCTGCGCGCCGACACTCACCAGATAGATCCCCATGCCCCGAACGTACCGCCCGCCACTGACATCGGCCCCGGACGTCACGGCACCGGCCGTCACTTCAGCAGGCCCTTGTCCTGCAGATAGGTCCGGGCCACGTCCTGGGCCAGCCGGCGCCAGCTGTCGACCTGCTGGTTCATCGCGGCCAGGTCGGCCGTCGTCAGAACCTCGTTGAGTCTGCCGAGCGCCTTGGTGACCCGCTCGCTGCCGGCCCGCGCGCGGTTGACGACCGGGACGATGTAGTCGGCGTTCTGCAGGTGCCTGTCGTCGGCGAGGAGGACCAGGCCGAACTGGTCGAGCGTCGCGTCGGTGGTCGTGGTCAGCACCATCTGGTCCTGCCCGCTCTGCACGGCCCGCTTGGCCTGGGTGGTGCCGACGCCCTTGGGGTCGATCCCGGTGATGTCGATGCCGTAGACCTTCTTGAGCCCCGGTTCGCAGTACGGCCGCTGCACGCATTCGTCGCCCGCCGCGAGCCGTACCTTCAGGCCCGAGGCGCCGAGGTCGCTGAGCGTCCTGAGGTGGTGCTGCCGGGCGTAGGCGGCGGTGACGGCGAAGGCGTTCTGGTCCACCGCCCGGCCCGGGTCGAGGACGGTGAGGCCACGCGGGGTGGCGAGGCCGCGCAGCGCCTTCATCGTGCTGGCGAGGTCGGGCGAGCCCACGGGGGGTGCGTCGGGGCCGTTGGTCTTGGCGTTGAGCCAGTCGGCGAAGGTGGCCGCGTATTCGGGGACCACGTCGATCTGCCCGGACTCCAGGGCGGGTTCGTAGAGTTCGCGGTTGGCGACGGTGATGAGGGAGGTCCGGTAACCGGCCTGGTTCAGGAGCTGGGCGTACATCTGGGCGAGCAGGTCGCTCTCGGTGAAGCCCGCGGAGCCGATGGTCAGGTGTCTGCTGTCGCCCGGCGGCGCGGTGACCTCGCCGCGGTCCTCCAGGGAGGGTCCGGTGGTGCACCCGGTGAGGGCGAGGAGTACGGCGGCGGCCGCCGTACGGAGTCTCATCGCGAGCCCCGCAGCCGGACCGGGGCGAGGCGCTCGGTGAGTTCGAAGACGCCCTCGACGAGCAGGGCGAAGACCGCGACCAGGATCGCCCCGGCGACCACCATGGCGGTGCTGGCCAGGTTGAACCCGGCGGTGATGATCCGGCCGAGTCCGCCGCCGCCGGCGAGTGCGGCGATGGTGGCCGTGGCGACGAGCTGGACGGCTGCGATCCGCACCCCGTTGAGGACCATGGGGAGCGAAAGGGGCAGTTCCACGTGGCACAACACCTGGCACCCGGTCATCCCCATCCCCCGGGCCGCCTGCACGATGCTCCGGTCGACTTCGCGCATGCCGACATAGGCGTTGGTGAGCAGGGGCGGTACGGCGAACAGCACCAGGGCGACCACCGTGGGGCCCTCGCCCCATCTGCCGATCGGGGTGAGCAGGAGCAGCACCAGGACGGCGAAGGTGGGGACGGCCCGGCCGACGTTGGAGATGTTCACGGCGAGCGCGCCGCCCCTGCCGAGGTGGCCGAGGACCAGTGCGACCGGGAGCGCGATCAGGCAGCTGATGACCAGGCAGACGACGGTGAGGACGAGGTGCTGGAGCAGCCGGTGCCCGATGCCGTCGTCACCGGACCAGTGCGCGGGGTCGGTGAGCCAGGCCCAGGCGCCGGTGAGCGTCTTCACGCGCGGGCCGCCCGCGTCCACGGGGTGAGCAGTCGCTGCACCCCGAGCAGCAGCAGGTCGGCGAGGACCGCGATCAGCACGCAGAGCACGGAGGCGGTGAGCACCTGGGCCTTGAAGTAGGTGTTCATGCCGGCGTAGATCAGGTTGCCGAGCCCGCCGAAGCCGACGATCGCGCCGACGGTGACCAGGGAGACCGCGGAGACGGTGGCGATGCGCAGGCCGGCCATCGCGGCGGGCAGCGCGAGGGGCAGTTCGACGGTGAGCAGGAGGCGGATCGGGCCGTAGCCGAGGCCGCGGGCGGCCTGCCGGGTCTCCTCGGGGACGGCGCGCAGGCCGGCGAGGATGTTGCGCACGAGCAGGGTGAGCGAGTAGAGGACGAGGCCGGCGACGACGAGGGTGGCCGAGAGGCCGTACAGGGGCAGGAGCAGGGAGAACATCGCCAAGGAGGGGATGGTGTAGAGGACGGTCGTGATGCCGAGGACGGGTCCGGCCGACCAGCGCCAGCGGCGCGCGAGCACCGCCAGCGGAACGGCGATGACGAGTCCGAGGAGCACCGAGACCGCGGTGAGCCGCAGGTGCTGGCCGACCGCGTCGAGGAGGATCTGGCGGCGGCTGGTGAGATAGGCGCCGCAGATCCACTCGTTGCGCGCGAGGCAGTCGTTCGGGGGCGCGGTCACGCCTCCATTGCACCGGGCGGGCGGCCGGCCCGGCGCGTTGTGGTGATCCGTCCGGGCGGCTACTTCACGCCGGCCGCGTCCAGCAGAGTGGTCGCCGTCGGCGTGAGCAGGCCGTCGTCGAGGTGCTCGATCCGGGCGCCGGCCCCGTCGAAGATCAGCATGAGCTGCTGGGCGAGCAGCGCCGGGTCCGCCGCGCCGCCCTGCGCGGCCTGCTCCTCGAAGTAGCCCCGCAGCAGTTCCTTGGCCGCTCGGGCCACCATGCTCGCGGGATGCTCGCTGTCCTTCAGCTCGACCAGGACGGCCAGGGACGGGCAGCCGCAGTAGCCGGGGGCCGCCGCGCTCTCCTCCGCCCGCCGGAACACGTACCCGATCCGCTCGCGAGGGGTGGCCGACTCGCCGTCCGGGGACCTGAGCTGGGTCTCGTACCAGGGCCTGCGCCGTTCCAGGCTGGCGGCCAGTACCTCGTCCTTGCTGCCGAAGAGCTGGTACATCGAGCGCTTCGAGACCCCTGCGGACCTGCACAGCGCCTCGACGCCGATGGAGACGCCGTCACGGTAGAAGAGCTCGCCGGCGGCGTCGAGCAGGCGGTCGCGGGGGGGACGCCTTGTCTGTGGTGGCCGTACGGCCGAGGTTACCGCGCGGGGCAGTGTGAGGAAACCGATCGGTATACAGGGTGGCAGGGGAGGTGAACAAGCGCTTAGATAGGAACCCTGACCTGTTCCCCGCACGCGTCCCACCTGCGTGCGTTCCCCGACCCCGATCAGCCGGAGGCCCCGTTGTTCACTTCCGTCGACGACGTCTCCGCCCGCCTCGCGGAGACCGGCTACCTCGCCTCCCCCGCCGTCGCCACCACCGTCTTCCTGGCCGACCGGCTGGGCAAGCCGCTCCTCGTCGAGGGCCCCGCCGGGGTCGGCAAGACCGAGCTGGCGAAGGCCGTGGCCCAGGTCGCCGGGGCCCGGCTGGTGCGGCTGCAGTGCTACGAGGGCGTGGACGAGTCCCGGGCGCTGTACGAGTGGAACCACGCCAAGCAGCTGCTGCGGATCAGCGCCGGCCGGGACGAGACGTGGGACGAGGCCCGCACCGACATCTTCAGCGAGGAGTTCCTGCTCCCCCGCCCGCTGCTCACCGCGATCCGGGGCGACGACCCCAAGGTGCTGCTGATCGACGAGACCGACAAGGCCGACGTCGAGGTGGAGGGCCTGCTCCTGGAGGTGCTCAGCGACTTCCAGGTGACCGTCCCCGAGCTGGGCACGGTCACCGCGACCCGCCGCCCCTTCGTCGTCCTCACCTCCAACGCCAGCCGTGAGCTGTCCGAGGCGCTGCGCCGCCGCTGCCTGTTCCTGCACATCGGCTTCCCCGAGGAGGAGCTGGAGCGGCGGATCGTACGGCTGAAGGTGCCGGGGCTCGGCGAGGCGCTCACGGAGTCCGTGGTCCGGGTGGTCGGGGCGCTGCGGGCGATGGACCTGCGCAAGGTCCCGTCGGTGGCGGAGACGATCGACTGGGCCCGCACGCTGCTGGCCCTGGGCGCCGACACACTGGACGAGCAGGTCGTACGGGACTCCCTGGGCGTGATCCTCAAGCACCAGGACGACATCCAGAAGGCGGCCGCCAAGCTGGACCTGGACGCGCTGTGAGCACACCGGCCGACGCACCGGCCGACGCTCCGGGCGGTGCCCCTGCCGACCTCGCCGACCGGCTGACCGGACTGGTCGGCGCGCTGCGGGCGCACGGGGTGCGGGTCGGCACCGGGGAGACCGTGGACGCGGGCCGGGCGGTGGCGGCGCTGGGTCTTGCGGAGCGGGAGCTGCTGCGCGAGGGGCTGGCCGCGACCCTGCTGCACGGCACCGGGCAACGGGCCGTGTTCGACCAGGTCTTCGACCTCTACTTCCCGCGTGCGGTCGGTGCGCCCGGCGGCGGCTCCGGTGACCCGTCCGGCGACCGGGAGGAGCTTCGGGAGCGGCTCGCCGCCGCCCTCGCCGACGACGACACCGCGCTGCTGCGGCAGTTGGCGGCCGAGGCGGTGGGCGGACTGGGCGGATACGGGAGTTCGCCGGGTTCGGACGGCTGGTCGTCGTACCAGACCCTGGACCGGCTGCGGCCGCAGACGCTGCTCGCGCGGGTGCGGGCGGATGTCCGCGCGCGGGGCGGGAACGGCTCCGGGTTCACGGACCGGCTGCTCGACGACGAGATCCGGCGGCGGATCGAGTCCTTCCGGGGCATGGTCGCGGCCGAGGCCCGGCGGCGGGTGTCCGAGCGGCGCGGGCGGGATCAGATCGCCCGGCGGGCGGTGGCGCCGACCGCCGACCGCGTGGACTTCCTGTCCGCCGGGCGGGAGCAGCTCACCGAACTGCGCAGGACCGTGCAGCCGTTGGCGCGGAAGCTGGCGACCCGGCTGGCCGCGCGCCGCCGCCGGGCCGCGCGGGGCAGCATCGACCTGCGGCGCACCCTGCGCGGCTCGCTGTCCACGGGCGGGGTGCCGATGCGGCCGGTGCTGCGCCGACGCCGCCCGGTCCGCCCCGAACTGGTGCTGCTGTGCGACGTCTCGGGCTCGGTGTCGGGGTTCTCCGACTTCACGATGCTGCTGGTGCAGGCGCTGCACGACCAGTTCAGCAAGGTCCGGGTGTTCGCGTTCGTCAACCGGATCGACGAGGTGACCGGCCTGCTGGAGCACGGCCGGGCCGATCCGGAGGGGCTCGGCGCCCGGATCCGCGCCGAGGCGACGCTCACCGGCTGGCACGGCAGCAGCGACTACGGCATGGCGCTGGGCGAGTTCGCGGAGCGGTACGGCGCCGCCGTGGGCCCGCGGACCACGGTGTTCGTGCTCGGCGACGCCCGTACCAACAACCTCGACCCGAACCTCGCCGCCGTGCGCCGCATCGCCGGACAGGCGCGGCGCGTCTACTGGCTGAACCCCGAGCCGCACTCCCTGTGGGGCACCGGGGACTCGGCCGCGCCGGACTACGCGAAGCTGGTGGAGATGCACGAGTGCCGCACCGCCCGCCAGCTCGGCGGGCTGATCGCGCGGCTGCTGCCGGTCTGACACACCGGGTGCCGTCACCCACGAAGGTGACGGCACCGGTCGGCTGCTCTCAGCTCTCCGTGGCTCTCGCGTGGTCCATCGCCATGTCGTCGCGATGCTGCCGGCTATGGCGTGCACGATGTCGGCGGTCTTCCCGCCCGCTTGCGCTATGTGACATATTACTGCCGTGAGCATGCGACTGACCTGCGACGTCGTGGTGATCGGGGCAGGCATGGCAGGCGCCGCCTGCGCCTTCTACGCGTCCCGGGCAGGGCTGGACGTCATCGTGGTGGATCGCGGGCCGGTGGCCGGCGGCACGACCGGGGCCGGTGAGGGCAATCTGCTCGTCTCCGACAAGGAACCCGGCCCCGAGCTCGAACTCGCCCTGTTCTCCCGCCGGTTGTGGACCGGCCTGGCCGGCGAGCTGGGCGACCGGATCGAGTACGAGCCCAAGGGCGGGGTGGTCGTCGCCGCCGGGCCCGGCGAACTGTCCGCCCTGGAAGGGCTCGCGGCCGGGCAACGGGCCGCCGGGGTGACCGCGGAGAACGTCGACGCGGACCAGCTCCACGACCTGGAGCCGTACTTGGCACCCGGCCTGGCGGGCGGCGTGCACTACCCGCAGGACGCCCAGGTCATGCCGACCCTGGCCGCCGCGCATCTCGTACGGGCCTCGGGCGCCCGTCTGTCGGCCGGCCGCGCGGTGACGGAGGTGCTGCGGGGCGCCGACGGTGCCGTACGGGGCGTCCGTACCGACCGCGGTGACATCCACGCCCCGGCCGTGGTGAACGCGGCCGGGACCTGGGGCGGTGAGGTGGCCGCCCTCGCGGGTGTGCACCTGCCCGTCCTCCCCCGGCGCGGCTTCGTCCTGGTCACCGAGCCGTTGCCGCGCCGGGTACGGCACAAGGTGTACGCCGCCGACTACGTGGCCGACGTGGCCAGCGACTCGGCCGCCCTGCAGACCTCGCCGGTCGTCGAGGGCACGGCCGCCGGGCCGGTGCTGATCGGCGCGAGCCGGGAACGCGTCGGCTTCGACCGGTCGTTCTCGCTGCCGGCCGTACGGGCGCTGGCGGCCGGTGCCGTCCGGCTGTTCCCCTTCCTGTCCGGGGTCCGGGCGATGCGCACCTACCTGGGTTTCCGCCCGTATCTGCCCGACCACCTCCCCGCCATCGGCCCCGACCCCCGGGCGCCCGGACTCTTCCACGCCTGCGGGCACGAGGGCGCGGGCATCGGACTGGCCACCGGCACCGGGCAGTTGATCGCCCAGGTACTGAGCGGCAAGGCACCCGAGCTGGACCTGACCCCGTTCCGTCCCGAGCGTTTCGGCGAGGAGAGCCCGTGAATCCCCTGGAGTTGGTGCAGGCCCGCCCCGGCCCGGCCTTCACCGTCACCTTCGACGGGCGCGAGATCGTGGCACTGCCGGGCCAGACGGTCGCGGCCGCGCTCTGGGCGTCCGGTGTCACGTCCTGGCGGACCACCCGGGGCGAGGGCCGTCCACGCGGGGTCTTCTGCGGGATCGGCGTCTGCTTCGACTGCCTGGTCACCGTCAACGACCGCCCCGGTCAACGGGCTTGCGTGGTGCCCGTGCACCCCGGCGACGCGATCCGCACGCAGCAGGGGACGGGGCACGATGAGTGACGCGCACGGGCAGGAGCCGGCACCCCGCCTCGCCGTGATCGGTGCGGGCCCTGCCGGTCTCGCCGCCACCCTGGCAGCCGCCCGAGGCGGCCTGCGGGTCACCCTGGTCGACGCGGCGCCCGAGGCGGGCGGCCAGTTCTACCGGCAGCCCGCCGCCGGGCTGGGCGCCCGCCGCCCGCAGGCGCTGCACCACCAGTGGCGCGACTGGGAGCGGCTGCGCGACGGCCTCCACCGGCTCGTCGCGCCAGGGCTGGTGACGCATCTGCGGGACCATCACGTGTGGTGCGTGACGCGACGTCGGTCCGGTTTCACCGTGCACGCGCTGCACGGTCCGGCGCAGGAGCAGTCCGTCGAGGTGCGCGCGGACGCGGTGCTGCTGGCGACCGGCGGCTACGAGAAGGTGCTGCCCTTCCCCGGCTGGACCCTCCCCGGTGTCGTCACGGCGGGCGGGGCGCAGGCCATGCTGAAGGGCGGACTGGTACTGCCGGGCCGTACCGCGGTCGTCGCCGGCACCGGACCACTGCTGCTGCCGGTCGCGACCGGCCTCGCGGCGGCGGGCGCCCGGGTGGCCGCGCTGGTGGAGTCCGCCGACCCACGGGACTTCGTACGACGCTCCCCCGCACTGGCCGCCCGGCCGGCCAAGCTCGCCGAAGGCGCCCACTACGCGGCCCGGTTGCTGCGCCACGGGGTACGCACCCTGGTCCACCACACCGTCGTCGAGGCCCACGGCGACCGGCGCGGCGAGCGGCTCGCAGCCGTCACCGTCGCCGCGCTCGACACCGCGGGCCGGGTACGGCCGGGCACCCGGCGGCACATCGACTGCGACACCCTGGCCGTCGGGCACGGCATGCTCCCGCACACCGACCTCGCCGAGGTCCTTGGCTGCCGGATCGACGGGGTCGCCGTGCACGTGGACGGCGAGCAGCGCACCGACGTGCCGGGGGTGTGGGCGGCGGGCGAGGCCACCGGCGTCGGCGGCGCGGTGCTCGCCCTCGCCGAAGGGCACGTTGCGGGCCGGTCGGCCGCCGCGCGGCTGTCGGGCCGGGAGCCGGACCCGCGCGACTGGGCGGGGGCCGCTCGGGCCCGTGCCGCGCTGCGCCGGTTCACCGCGGCGATGGACGACGCCTACGCGCCGCCCGCGCACTGGACCGAGCAGGTCACGGACGACACGGTCGTCTGCCGCTGCGAGGAGGTCACCGGCGGGGCGGTGCGGCGGGCCGTGACCGAGCTGGGCGCCGGAGACGTACGGACCGTCAAACTGCTCACGCGGGCCGGGATGGGCTGGTGCCAGGGGCGGATGTGCGGGCCGGCGGTCGCCGGGCTGGCCGGCTGCCCCGAGACGGCGGCACGCAGGCCGTTCGCCCGGCCGGTGCCGCTCGGGGTGCTCGCGCGGGCCGGTGACGCCGACGAGGTCGACGAGGTCGACGACGCACAGTGCTATGTCACATACCACCCGGATGGCGCAGACCACCCGACCCCCTCGGAGGAACCCTGATGCCCACCTCTCACCCTCACCTTCACCCTCACCCCCACGCCCACGCCCACCCCTGGCGGGGCGTCCTCGTAGCCACCGCCCTCCCGCTCCGCGACGACCTCTCCGTCGACCACGACAGGTACGCCGAGCACTGCGCCTGGCTGGTCGGGAACGGCTGCGACGGCGTCGTTCCGAACGGCTCTCTCGGTGAGTACCAGGTACTCACCCCCGAGGAGCGCGCGAAGGTCGTCGAGACCGCCGTGGCCGCGGTCGGCGGGGCGCGGGTCATGCCCGGGGTCGCCGCCTACGGCTCGGCCGAGGCCCGCCGCTGGGCCGAGCAGGCCCGGGACGCCGGCTGCGGGGCGGTGATGCTGCTGCCGCCCAACGCCTACCGTGCCGACGAGCGCTCGGTGCTGGCGCACTACGCGGAGGTCGCGAAGGCGGGGGTGCCGGTGGTGGCGTACAACAACCCCATCGACACCAAGGTCGACCTGGTTCCGGAACTCCTCGCCGAGCTGCACGGCGAGGGGTACATCCACGCCGTCAAGGAGTTCTCGGGAGATGTCCGGCGCGCCTACCGGCTGGCCGAACTGGCCCCGGAGCTGGACCTGTTGATCGGTGCCGACGACGTCCTGCTGGAGCTGGCGATCGCGGGCGCCAAGGGCTGGGTGGCCGGTTACCCGAACGCGCTGCCGGCCGCGTCGGTCGAGCTGTACCGGGCGGCGGTGCGCGGCGACCTGGACACCGCCGGGCGGTTGTACGCGCAGTTGCATCCGCTGCTGCGCTGGGACTCCAGGGTCGAGTTCGTGCAGGCCATCAAGTTGTCCATGGACATCGTCGGCCGGTACGGCGGTGCCTGCCGCCCGCCGCGCGTGCCGCTGCTGCCCGAGCAGGAGGCCGTGGTCCGCGCGGCCACCGAGAAGGCCGTCGCGGCCGGACTGGCGTGACCCGACCCGCCCACCCTCAAGGAGCGTCATGCGCAGCAAACTCGTCCTGCACGCCGTCGACTCGCACACCGAGGGCATGCCCACCCGCGTGATCACCGGCGGGATCGGCACCGTTCCCGGCGCGACCATGAACGAGCGGCGGCTGTACTTCCGTGAACACCGTGACGACATCAAGCAGTTGCTGATGAACGAGCCGCGCGGGCACTCCGCGATGAGCGGGGCCGTCCTGCAGCCGCCGACGCGGCCCGACTGCGACTGGGGCGTGGTCTACATCGAGGTCTCCGGCTATCTGCCGATGTGCGGGCACGGCACGATCGGCGTGGCGACGGTGCTCGTGGAGACCGGGATGGTGGAGGTGGTGGAGCCGGTCACGACCATCCGGCTCGACACCCCGGCCGGTGTGGTCGTCGCCGAGGTGGCGGTGGAGGACGGCGCGGCGAGGAACGTCACGCTGCGGAACGTGCCGTCGTTCTCGGTCGCGCTGGACCGGAAGATCGTGCTGGCTGACGGGCGGACAGTGACATATGACATGGCATACGGCGGCAACTTCTACGCCATCCTCCCCCTGGACGAGTTCGACCTCCCCTTCGACCGCACCCGAAAGGACGACATCCTCCGGGCGGGCCTCTCCCTCATGGCGGCGATCAACGCGGAGGCGGAGCCGGTCCATCCCGAGGACCCGTCCATCCGCGGCTGCCACCACGTCCACCTGATCGCGCCCGGCTCCACGGCCCGCCACTCCCGGCACGCGATGGCCATCCATCCCGGCTGGTTCGACCGCTCCCCCTGCGGCACCGGCACCAGCGCGCGGATGGCCCAGCTGCACGCCCGCGGCGAACTCCCGCTGGACACCGAGTTCGTGAACGAGTCGTTCATCGGCACCCGATTCACCGGCCGGCTCCTCGGCACCACCGAGGTCGCGGGCCGCCCCGCGGTCCTGCCGAGCTTCACCGGCCGGGCCTGGATCACCGGCACCGCCCAGTATCTGCTTGACCCGGACGACCCGTTCCCGGCGGGCTTCGTACTCTGATTCATCCGACGACCCTCCGGACCCTCCGGCGACGACCCTCCAGGAGTTCCACCATGGCCGACCGGCCCAGCAGCACGCCCACCGCCGCCAAGCCCGCCGTCCCGGCCGCCAAGCCCGCCATTCCGTCGCTCGGCGGCCGGAAGCCGAACTTCCGGGAGCGGGTCGTGGACGTCCTGCGGGCCGCGCTGATCGCCGGTGAGCTGCGCCCCGGCGAGGTGTACTCGGCGCCGGGGCTCGCTCCCCGCCTGGGCGTCTCCGTGACCCCGGTGCGCGAGGCCATGCTGGAGCTGGTGAAGGAGGGCATGGTCGAGATCGTCCCGAACAAGGGGTTCCGGGTCACGGCCGTCTCCGAGCGGCAGCTCGACGAGTACACGCACGTCCGGTCCCTGATCGAGATCCCGACGACCGTCGCCCTCGCGGCCACCGCCGACCCCGACGACCTGGAGGCGTTGCGCCCGGTCGCCCTGGAGATCGTCACCTCGGCCGTGAAGGGCGACCTGATCGCCTACGTCGAGGCCGACCTTGCCTTCCATCTGCGGCTGCTGGCGCTGGCGGGCAACGACCATCTCGTCGAGGTGGTGCGGGACCTGCGGCGCCGTTCGCGACTGTACGGGCTGACGGCGCTGGTGGCGGCGGGACGCCTGAAGGCCTCCGCCGAGGAGCACGTGGAGCTCCTCGACGCCCTGCTGGCCCGTGACGAGCAGGCCGTGCGCGAGATCATGACCCGCCACCTGGGCCACGTCCGCGGCCTGTGGGCGGCCCGCCGGCCCGAGCGCGGCTGAGCGCGGCTGAGCGCGGCTGAGCGCGGCTAAGCGCGGCTAAGCGCGGCTAAGCGCGGCTAAGCGCGGCTAAGCGCGGCTAAGCGCGGCTAAGCGCGGCTAAGCGCGGCTAAGCGCGGCTGAGCGCGGCTGAGCGCGGCTGAGCGCCGCGCCGCAGCCGCCGCGACAGGTCGTCGGCCGACCGCGACGCCGCCGGACCGCCTGCACTTCGCCGGACCCGACGAGCAGCTCCCGCGAACTACGCTCCCGGATGGGCGAGTTCGATGTCGTGGTCGTGAACGTCGGCGCCGAAGACGGCCACTCCGGCAGCGTTCGGCGGGTAGCCGGTCGCGACGACCGTGTACTGTCCGCTGTCCAGGTCGGAGAAGGCGTACGCGCCGTCGTCGCCGGTGGTGGTCGTGCCGACGACGTTGCCCGCGGCGTCCACCAGCGTGACCCGGGCGTCGGCCAGCGGGCCCCCGGCTCCCCGGACGGTGCCGCGCACATGGGCGCCGGGCCGCAGTTCGACGTCGACCCGGGTGGTCCCGGTCCCGGCTATCTCGACGGGCAGGGCGAGCGGCCGGTGCTTGGGTGAGCTGACGGCGAGGGTCACGGTGCCCGGCACCAGCTCGCCGACCACGAACTCGCCGAGCCCGTCGGTCTGCTGGGTGGCGAGCACGTCCCCGCGCACGTCGGTGACGACCACCGTGGCTCCGGCGACCGGCGCCCCGCTGTCCGCGGCCCGCACCAGTCCGGCCAGGCCGCTGCTGCCGGTGAGCAGCAGGTCGTACGCGACCGGTGCGGAGCTCACGACGAGGGTGGTGGCCTGCGGCCGGCAGCCGTCGGCGGAGGCGATCAGGACGTACGTCCCCTCGCCCGGTG
Source organism: Streptomyces sp. NPDC090499 (assembly GCF_044769305.1). Classification (NCBI taxonomy): domain Bacteria; kingdom Bacillati; phylum Actinomycetota; class Actinomycetes; order Kitasatosporales; family Streptomycetaceae; genus Streptomyces; species Streptomyces sp. NPDC090499. The sequence continues at coordinate 42,852 of NZ_JBIVXP010000008.1, read as the reverse complement.
CGGCCACCGCGTAGCCGCCCTCGGCGTCCGCGACCGCGCGGCCCAGCTGGCGGCCGCCGAGGGAGATCAGGGTGACGGCGGCCCGGCCGACGCCGGTTCCGTCGGCGCCGCGCACCCGGCCGTGCACCTGGATGCCGTCGTCGCCGACGACGAGGACGGGCCCGGGGACGGTCGGCGCAGCCGCTGCCGCGCCCGGCGGCTCCTCGGCCGCCGGTCCGGCCGCCGGCTGCGGCGCCCCGCCCGTCGCGGCGACCGGCTTCCGGCGCGGGATGAACGCGGCCACCAGCAGCGCGAGGACCGCCGCGCCCGAGCCCGCCGCCATCACCACCTTGAAGCCGTTCTCGGAGGGCACGGTCACCGAGCCGAAGGCGGTGGTCATCTGGGCCAGGATCACCCCGGCGACGGCGCTCGCGGTCGACGTGCCGATGGACCGCATCAGGGTGTTGAGGCTGTTCGCGGCGGCCGTCTCGTGCGGGTCGACGGCGCCCATGATGAGCGCGGGCATCGCGCCGTAGGCGAAGCCGATGCCGGCGCCGATGATGCAGGAGACCAGCACGAGCTGCCAGACGGCGTCCATCAGCACGATGTTGAGCCCGTACCCGGCGGCCACGATCACCGCGCCGCACATCAGGGTGATCTTCGGGCCGAAGTTCTTGGAGATGAGGGCCGACAGGGGCGCCATCGCCATCATCACCAGGCCGGTCGGGGCCATCACCAGGCCGGCGGCGAGCAGCGACTTGCCCAGACCGTAGCCGGTCGCCTGAGGCAACTGCAGGAGCTGCGGAAGCACGAGGGACATCGCGAACATCGAGAACCCGAAGGCGATCGAGGCGAGGTTCGTGACGAGGACCTGGCGGCGGGCCGTGGTGCGCAGGTCGACCAGCGGTTGCCGGGTGCGCAGTTCGTAGAAGCCCCAGGCGAGCAGGACGACCACGGCGGCGGCGAACAGGCCGAGCGTGGTGCCGCTGGACCAGCCCCAGTCGGCGCCCTTGGAGATGCCGAGCAGCAGGCAGACCAGGCCGGCCGCCATGCCGAGGGCGCCGGGCAGGTCGAAACGGCCGCCGGTGCGCACCTTCGACTCCGGCACGAGGACCAGCACGAGCAGGGCGGCGACGACGCCGAGTGCGGCCGAGGTCCAGAACAGCATGTGCCAGTCGAAGTGGTCGGCGATCAGCGCGGCGGCGGGCAGGCCGAGGGCGCCGCCCACGCCTAGGGAGGCGCTCATCAACGCGGTGGCGGAGCCGAGCCGTTCGGCAGGGAGTTCGTCGCGCATGATGCTGATGCCGAGCGGGATCACGCCGGAGGCCAGCCCCTGCAGGGCGCGCCCGATGATCATCGGCACGAGGGTGTCGCTCAGCGCGGCGGTGACCGAACCGGCGACCAGCATGACGATGCTGGTCAGCAGCATCAGCCGCTTGCCGTACATGTCGCCGAGCCGCCCCATCACGGGGGTGGCGACGGCGGCCGCGAGGAGGGTGGCGGTGACGGCCCAGGCCGCGTTGGAGGCCGAGGCGTTGAGCAGCTTCGGCAGTTCGGGCACGATGGGGATCACCAGGGTCTGCATCAGCGAGACCACGATCCCGCCGAAGGCCAGCACCGCGACGACTACGTTGGCCCGCGGCGCGGCGGGGTCCCCGGCGACGTCCGGCCGGGGCTGTGCATGGGACATGGTCGGGCCTCCGTTGGGCCGCTGGGGTCTGCACGACCCTCCCGAATGTAAGTCAATTGATTGACTTAAGCAACCAGGATTCGGGGGCTGCGCGGTGAAGATTCGCCGCACGTCCGGCGTCGCGTCAGCTCGACTCGCGCACCACCAGCCGGCACGGCACCGTGTGCACTCCCGGCTCCGGCTCGGCGTCGATGGCCTGCAGCAGCCGCAGCGCGGCGATCCGCCCGATCTCGGCCAGGTTCATGTCGACGGTGGTGAGCGGCGGCCGGCAGGCGAGGGCCATGGTGTCCCAGTTGTCGTAGCCGACCACGGCGATGTCCCCCGGCACGCCCTTCCCCCGCTCGCGCAGGGCGTCCGCGACCCCCCGGGCGATCTGGTCGTTGCCGCAGAAGACGGCGTCCGTGCCGGGTGCCGTCCGCAGCACCGCGTCGGCGGCGCGCCGCCCCCAGGCCTCGCTCCACTCCCCGAAGTGCACGCGTCCCGCGGCGAGTTCGAGGCCCGCCTCGGCCAGGTGCCCGACGGCGTGCCGGGCGCGGTCGCGGGCGGCCTGGTGGTGTTCGGGCCCGGTGACGTGGGCGATGCGGGTACGACCGGTGGCGAGCAGGTGCTCGACGGCGAGCCGGGCGCCGCCGTGGTCGTCGGTGACGACGGAGGTGTCGTCCGGGTCGGTCGACGGGGAGAGGGCGTAGACCACCGGGATCGCCGGGTCGATGCCGGTCAGCGGCGGGCGGGGGTCGGTACGGCGGCCGGCGACGATGATGCCGTCGACCCGGCGGTCGGTGAGGGTGCGCAGGTGGTGCTGCTCGCGGATGGCGTCGCCGCGGGTGTCGCAGAGCAGGACGGAGATCTTCCCGGCGCCCAGCGCGTCCTCGGCACCGAGCAGGACCGGGGTGCTGAAGCGGCCGATGCCGTCCGTCGTCATCAGGCCGACCGTCCAGCTGCGGCCACTGTGCAGGCTCTGCGCGTGCTGGTTGGGCCGGAACCCGAGCGCTGCCACCGCGTCCAGCACCCGCTGCCGGGTCTCCGGGCGCATCCGGCCGGCGCCGTTCAGCGCCTTGGACGCCGTACCGACGCTGACACCGGCGAGCGCGGCGACATCGGCGAGCCTGGCCCGGCCGGTCGGCGGAGAGTCTGGAGCAGAGGTCACGGGCAAACCTTTTCCTTGACGGTTTCTCGACCGCGCTGTTTCTCGACCGCGTCGCCCATCGCACGGCGACAGAGCCGCCCGCCATCCTCGCAGCCGGTCGAGTGAAGCACCAGATCCGGCGGGCAAGTTGAGAAATCCGCGCCGGGCGTCTTGACCCTTCCCTCCGACTGCCCTGTACTTCTCGGCGAGAAAACGGTTGCTCAAATTGGTCTCACGCTTCGGCACGCCCGAGGCTCCAGACAGCGTTCGACATATCGACAGCACTGACGTCAGGACGCCCAGCCCCCCTCCTCACCCCGGAGAGCCATGCCCCGCACCCACTCCGCCCTGCCGTCCCCTCTCGGCCCGGTCCGTCCCACCCCCGACGCCCGTACCGCGCTGCGCCCTGCGGCCGTCGACGTCGACGGCGGCTTCTGGCACGACCGCCGCGCGACCAACGCCGGCGTCTCCCTCCCACAGGGCCCGGACCTGCTGGAGTCCGCCGGAAACCTGCACAACCTGCGGCTGGCGGCGGGCACCGCCGAGGGCGCGTTCCAGGGCGCGTACCCGTTCGTCGACACCGACGTCTACAAGTGGCTGGAGGCGGCCTCCTGGCAACTCGCCGATGAGGGCGCCGAATCGCTGGCCGCCGACGTCGACCGGATCGTCGCCCTGGTGGCCGCCGCCCAGCAGCCCGACGGCTATCTCAACACCTGGTTCCAGCTGGTCAAGGGCGGAGAGCGGTACCGGGACCTGCGCTGGGGCCACGAGCTGTACTGCGCCGGCCATCTGATCCAGGCCGCCGTCGCCCACCACCGCTCCACCGGCCGCACCAAACTCCTCGACGTCGCCCGCAAGTTCGCCGACCACATCGACTCGGTGTTCGGTCTCCCCGGCAGCGGCAGGCCCGTCGACGGCATCGACGGCCACCCGGAGGTCGAGACGGCGTTGGTGGAGCTGTACCGGGAGACCGGTGAGCGCCGCTACCTCGACCTGGCGGGCTACTTCGTCGACCGGCACGGCCACGGCCTGCTCGACGGTGACGCCTACAGCCAGGACCGGGTCCCGCTGCGCGAGGCGACGAACGTCGAGGGCCACGCCGTACGGCAGTTGTACCTGCTGGCGGCGGCCGCGGACCTGGCGGCGGAGACCGGGGACGCCGAACTCCGGGCGGCGGGCGAGCGGTTGTGGCACGCCATGACGACCACCAAGACCCACCTCACCGGCGGCGTGGGCGCGCACCACGACAGGGAGGACTTCGGCGACCCCTACGAACTCCCCAACGAGCGCGCCTACTGCGAGACCTGCGCCGCGATCGCCTCCGTCCAGTGGAGCTGGCGGATGGCTCTGCTCACCGGCGAGGCCCGCTACTCCGATCTGATCGAGCGCACCCTCTACAACGGGTTCCTGGCCGGGGTCTCGCTGGACGGCGAGCGCTGGCTGTACGTCAACCCGCTCCAGGTCCGCGACGGCCACACCGACACCGGCGGCGACCAGTCGGCCCGCCGCACCCGCTGGTTCCGCTGCGCCTGCTGCCCGCCCAACGTGATGCGGCTGCTGGCGAGCCTGCAGCACTACCTGGCGTCGAGCGACGAACAGGGCCTGCAGATCCACCAGTTCGTCACCGGTACGTACGCGACCGACCGGGTCCGGGTGCGGGCCGAGACGGACTATCCCTGGCACGGCACGATCGCGTTCACCGTCGAGGAGACCCCCTCCGACGGCCCCTGGACGCTGTCGCTGCGCATCCCCGAGTGGTGCCGGGAGTTCCGGGTGCGGTGCGGCGAGGAGACCTACGACTCGCCGGCCGACGACGGCTGGCTGCGGCTGTCGCGGACCTGGACGCCGGGCGACCTGGTGGTGCTGGAGCTCACCCTGGAGCCGCGGCTCACCGCCGCCGACCCGCGCGTGGACGCCGTACGCGGCTGTGTGGCGATCGAGCGCGGGCCGCTCGTGCACTGCCTGGAGCAGGTCGACCACCCCGGCGGCGGTCTCGACGACATCGTCCTCGACCCGTCCCGGCCGCTCGCCGTGAAGCACCGCCCGGACCTGCTCGGCGGAGTCACCACCGTGGTGGCCGCGGGCCGGCGCCGCCGCATTCCCGACCGGGGCTGGTGGCCGTACGCCCCCGCGACCGGCCCGGCGGCCGAACCCGAGGGCGAGCCGGTCGAGTTGACCGCGATCCCGTACCACGTCTGGGCCAACCGCGAGGACGGCAGCATGCGCGTCTGGCTCCCCACCTCCTGAGACACCCCGTCCTACGACAACGAGGTCACCCCGTGATACCCACCCGCCGTACCCTCCTGGCCCTCACCACGGCCGCCCTGCTCCCCCTCACCGCCTGCGGTGGCGGTTCCGGCTCCTCGGGATCGTCGTCCTCGGCCGGCGGGACGTACACCTTCTGGGACCCGTACCCGCAGTTCGACGCCTCCTCGGACTGGGGCAGGCAAGTGGCCGCGTGCGGCACCGCGGCCGGGGTGAAGCTCAAGCGGACCGCGTACGACACCACCGACCTCGGCAACAAGGCGCTGCTGGCCGCCCAGCAGGGCAACGCACCGGACGTGATGCTGGTCGACAACCCGGTGGTCTCCACGCTGGTGGAGGCGGGCATCCTCAACAAGACGAGCGACCTCGGCCTCGACACCGCGTCCATCCAGAAGAACATCATCGGCGCGGGCACGATCGACGGCGCCTCCTACGGCGTCCCGATCGGCGCCAACACCCTCGCGCTCTACTACAACAAGAAGGTGCTCGCCGCGGCCGGCGTCGACCCGGCCTCCGTCAAGGACTGGGCCTCGCTCACGGCCGCGCTGAAGAAGGTCGCGGCGGCCGGGAAGAAGGGGATCACCTTCTCGGCGATCAACACCGAGGAGGGCAGCTTCCAGTTCCTGCCCTGGTTCTGGGGCGCGGGCGGCGACCTGACAAAGCTCGACTCCGCCAAGGGAGTTGCCGCGCTGGCCCTGTGGAAGCAGTGGGTGGACGCGGGGTACGCCCCGAAGGACGTGCTGCAGAACACCCAGACCACCAGCTGGCAGGAGTTCGCCACCGGCGACTACGCGTTCAGCGAGAACGGCACCTGGCAGCTGGGCAACGCCGACAAGGCCGGGTTCGGCTACGGCGTCATCAACATCCCCGCGCAGAACGGCGGTTCCGCGCCGGTGCCGACGGGCGGCGAGTTCGTCACCGTGCCGGTGCAGAAGGACACCTCGCGCTATGACGTCAGCAAGAAGATCGTCGCCTGTCTGACCAGCTCCACGAACCTGCTGGCCACCGACACCACGCTCATGTACGTGGCGCCGACCTCGGCCGTGCAGACCGAACAGGTTGCCAAGAACGCCGAGTTGAAGCCATGGGTGGCGGCGGTCGCGGCGGCCCGGGGCCGGACCAGCGGCGGGCTCGGCACGAAGTACCCGACGATCTCGCAGCCGATGTGGACGGCCGTCCAGGCGGCGCTGTCGGGGAGCAAGAGTCCGCAGGACGCGCTGAGTGCTGCGCAGGCTGCGGCGGGGAAGGGCTGAGCGGTGGCTGTGAATCTGCGGGTGCGTGGGGGCTTGCCGCGCCACGCGGCGGAGCCGCAGGTCGATGCGGCCCCGCGCCCCTACGGGGGCGCTGTGCCGCGGGGAGTTCGCATGTCCCCCGCGCTTCGAAGCAGGCTGACGGCGCTTGCCTTCGTGACGCCCCTGCTCGTCTACCTCGCCGCCTTCTACCTCTACCCCCTCTACCGCAACCTCGATCTGAGCCTGCGCGACTACACCGTGCGCTCCTTCGTGGCGGGCGACGCACCGTTCTCCGGCTGGGCCAACTTCCGCACCGTGCTGGACGATCCGACGTTCGGTCCCGCGATGCGGCACACGATGGTCTTCACCTTCGTGTCGATCGCCTTCCAGTACGTGATCGGTCTCGCTCTCGCGGTCTTCTTCAACCGGCACTTCCGGCTGTCGACCGTGCTGCGGGCGCTGTTCCTGATCCCGTGGCTGCTCCCGCTGATCGTGTCGGCGTCCACCTGGTCGTGGATGTTCAACAGCGAGTCAGGGGTGGTGAACTACTTCCTGCACTTCCTCGGCGTCGCCCCGGTCGGCTGGCTGACCTCGCCGGACTGGGCGCTGGTCTCGGTGATCGTCGCCAACATCTGGATCGGCATCCCCTTCAACCTGGTCATCCTGTACAGCGGCCTGCAGAACATCCCGCGTGAGCTGTACGAGGCGGCGGCGCTCGACGGGGCGGGTGCCTGGCAGCAGTTCCGCCGGATCACCTTCCCGCTGCTGCGCCCGGTGTCGGCGATCACCCTGCTGCTCGGGCTCGTCTACACCCTCAAGGTGTTCGACCTGATCTGGATCATGACCAAGGGCGGTCCCGGCGACGCCTCCTCCACGCTGGCCACCTGGTCGTACCAGCTCGGCTTCGGCACGCTGCTGCCCAAGTTCGGCCCCGGCGCCGCGGTCGGCGACATCCTCATCCTGATCGCCCTGGTCTTCGGCCTCCTGTACATCCGCGTCCAGAGGAGGCAGGAGGCGTGAAGTCCCGTGGCTACACCCTGGTGGGTCTCGCCCTCACGGCACTGATGCTGTTCCCCGTGTACTGGATGGTCAACGTCTCCCTCACCCCGCAGCAGGACATGCGCAAGAGCCCGCCGGACCTGCTCCCGCTGCACCCGACCTTCGAGGGCTACAAGGCGGTCCTCGACGACCAACTCCCCTACCTGGGCACCAGCCTGCTGATCGGCCTCGGCACGGTCGCCCTCACCCTCCTGCTCTCCGCTCCGGCGGGCTTCGCGCTGGCGAAGCTCCGGCCCCGCGGCGGCGGCGCCCTCGGCCTGGCGCTCCTCGTCGCGCAGATGGTCCCCGGGATCGTCATGGCGATGGGCTTCTACGGCATCTTCCTGGACCTCGGTCTGCTCAACTCCTGGTGGGGACTGATCGTCGCGGACTCCACCATCGCCGTGCCGTTCGGCGTCATGATCTTCACCGCGTTCATGTCGGGCATCCCCGGCGAACTCGTCTCGGCCGCCCGGATCGACGGCGCCGGTACCTGGCGCACCTTCCGGTCGGTCGTCCTCCCACTGAGCCGCAACGCGATCGTCACCGTCTCGCTGTTCGGCTTCCTGTGGGCCTGGTCCGACTTCGTCTTCGCCAACACCCTCGACGGCGGCGGCAGTTGGAAGCCGATCACGCTCGGCATCTACAAGTACATCGGCAACAACAACCAGGAGTGGAACGCGATCATGGCGACCGCCGTCGTCGCGTCGGTCCCCGCGGCCGTCCTCCTGATCCTCGCCCAGCGCTATGTGGCCGCGGGCGTGACCGCGGGCGCGGTGAAGGACTGAACCCTCCGACTCGCCCACTTCCTGAGGAGATCCATGCCATGAGCCGCATTCCCCGCAGAGCCGCCCTGGGTGCCGTGGTCCTCGCCGCCGCCGCCCTCGGCACCACCGCCCCGGCCCAGGCGTCCCCCACCTCCGCCACCACCCTCGTGGTGAGCGCGAACCAGACGCTGCGCTCGGTCACGCACGTCGCCACCGGCAGCCTCTACGGCCTGGACACGGCGAGCGTCCCCGCCGACAGCCTGGTCGAGCCGCTGAAGCCGAACACCTTCGTCCAGATGGCCCCCGGCGGCAGCCAGCTGCCCAACGGTGAGTCCAGCCCCGGCGGCGACGCCCTGGTAGTCGCCCCCGAGGCGGCGAAGGCCGGCGCCAAGGTCGTCGTACGGATGCCGGACTGGTATCCGAACTTCCCCTACAAGTGGGTGAGCTGGAGCGACTGGCTGTCGGCCGTGGACAAACAGGTCGCGTCCGTGCAGGCGTCCGGCGCCACGAACATCAGCGCCTACGAACTGTGGAACGAGCCCGACGGCACCTGGGACACCTCGGCGGCGGGCGCCTTCGACGACGGCTGGTCACGGACGTACAAGGAGGTCCGCGCCAAGGACGCCGCCACGCCCGTCCAGGGCCCCAGCTTCGCGACGTACACCGACAGCAAGATGAAGACGTTCCTCCAGGACGCCATCGCGAACAACACGGTGCCGGACATCATCGCCTGGCACGAACTCCAGAGCAGCGCGAACATCGCCGCGCACGTGGCCGACTACCGGACGCTGGAGTCGAGCCTCGGTCTCAGCGCGCGCCCGATCGCCATCGAGGAGTACGGCACCACGGGCGAGGTCGGCGTCCCCGGGCCGCTCGCGAGCTACGTCGCCAAGTTCGAGCGGGCCGGCGTGCACGACGCCGAACTCGCCTTCTGGAACCACTACGGCACCCTCGGCGACACCCTCACCGACACCGGCGGCTCGCCCAACGGCGCCTACTGGCTGTACAAGTGGTACGGCGACATGTCCGGGAACATGCTGGTCACCACGCCTCCGGCGCAGACCGGCATCGACGGCTTCGCCGCCCGCAACGCCGCGGGCAACCAGATCAGCGTGGTCAGCGGCGGCTGCACCGGTTCGTGTGCCGTCACCGTCAACGGGCTGTCCTCGCTCTCCGCCTTCGGCAGTACCGTGCACGTCAAGCTGGAGTACACGCCGTCCAAAGGCCGGACGACCGCGGTCTCCGGGCCGGTGACGATCTCGGACACCGACTACGCGGTCAGCGGCGGCTCGGTCACCGTACCGGTGACGATGAACGCTTCCGACGGCTACCACCTGACCATCACCCCGAGCGGAACCGCCACCTCACTGGCCAGCCGCTACCAGATCACCAACAGGAACAGCGGCCTCGCCCTGGACACCAACGGCGCGGGCACCGCCCAGGGCACCCTCGTCGTCCAGGCGGCCTCCTCCTCGGGCACCGACCAGAACTGGACCCTGGTGGCCGCGGGCAACGGCCTCTACAAGATCCAGCAGCAGGCGAGCGGCCTGCTCCTCGGCATCACCAACGCGGGCACGGGCGACGGCGGCACCGCCCTGATCTGGGGCGACAACGGCACCGCCGACCACCTCTGGCAGCTGATCCCGTCCGGCGACGGCTACTACAAGATCGCCAACTACAACAGCGGGCTGCTGCTCGGGGTGACCGGCATGAGCACCTCGTCCGGTGCCCAGGTCCTCCAGTGGGACGACAACGGCACCGCCGACCACCTGTGGAGACTGACCGCGCGCTGACGTGCGCCACAGTGAACCCGAGCACATCCGTGCGGGGCGACGAGCTGCATTCGTTGCCCCGCACACCTCTACTCGATGGATTTGCAGACGGAAAGGTCGACCCGCCCCCACCTTCCCAGGACCGCAGGTCCGACTGCCGACAGAACCGAACAGGTGACCAGCAACGCGCGGTTATCGTGACGGGACTCATCGAACGCGGACAGAGCTGGCGGAGGACGGGCGGTGTCGGACGAGGGGCGGCTGGTCGCCGGGCGGTACCGGCTGACCGAGCGGATCGGGCGCGGCGGCATGGGCACCGTGTGGCGGGCCGAGGACGAGGTGCTGGCCCGGCAGGTCGCGCTCAAGCAGCTGCATCCCCGCCCGCACCTGTCCGACGACGAGCTGGCCACCCTCTACGAGCGCACCCGTCGCGAGGCGCGCAGCGCGGCCCGGGTCGTCCACCCCAACGTGGTCGTCGTGCACGACGTGGTGGACGACGACGGCCGCCCCTGCATCGTCATGGAGTACGTCCCCGCGCCCACCCTCGCCGACCTCCTCGACGGCGGCCGGACCCTGCAGCCCGAGGAGGCCGCCCGGATCGGCCTCGGCATGACCGGCGCGCTGCGCGCCGCGCACGCCGCGGGAGTCCTGCACCGGGACGTCAAGCCCGGCAACGTGCTGCTCGGCCCGGGTGACCGGGTCGTCCTCACCGATTTCGGCATCGCGCTGACGGTCGGCTCGTCGACGCTCACCCAGACCGGCCAGATGGTCGGCTCGATCCCCTACATGGCCCCGGAGCGGCTGCGCGGGCTGACCCCGGGACCGGCCTCGGACCTGTGGTCGCTGGGGGCCACGCTGTACCAGGCGGTGGAGGGCCGGCCGCCGTTCCGGCGCGAGACCGCGATGGAGACGGCGTACGCCATCGTCAGCGACCCCGTGGAGCCGATGAAGCGGGCGGGCCCGCTGGAGCCGCTCGTCCGGCTGCTGCTCGCCAAGGACCCGGCGGACCGGCCCTCGGCCGAGCAGACCGAACGGGCGCTGCTGGCGACCTGGTCGGGAGCGGTGACGGAGGCGACCCGAAGCCGGCCGACCGCACCGGTGCCGACCCGGGCACAGCCGACAGCCACCGGCACCGGGCGGCGGCGCACCCGACGGCGCCGGGGCATCCTGACGGCCGCGACGGTCTCCCTCGTGGCGGCCGTCGTGGCAACGGCGGCCCTCGTACTCCCCCGCACCCACGCCGACAAGCACGCGGCGAAGACTCCGGCGACCACGGCGAGCCCGGCCGCCTCCCCCTCGCCACTCCCCCAGGGCTACCACCTCGTCGCCGACAAGACCCTCGGCGTCGCCTTCCCCGTCCCCGACGGCTGGACCGCGGGCACCCGGGCCACCGACGAGGTCACCTACAAGGACCCGACCGGCCTGGCCGGCGTCACCGTCGGCATGGTGGAACCAGCCGGCGCGAACCCCGTCACGCACTTCGCGGACATCGAGGCCAACACCAAGGTCAACTACCCGACCTACCGCAGGCTGCGGATGCAGCGGACGGCGTTCCGCGGGCTGCCGGCCGCGGCCTGGGAGTTCACCTTCCGGGGCCGGGCCCGTGTCTTCCGCGCCATCGACCTGGGCTACGGCAGGGAGGGCGGCCGGGAGTACGACATCTACCTCTCCGCGCCGGACGCGGCATGGGGCACCTACCGGCCGGTCTTCGACAACGTGAGGGACGGATTCCGGACGACCGGCTGACCGCTCGGCAACGGGGACCTCGGGCCGCTAGGTTGTCCGACATGAGCAACCTTGACCGCGCGCCCGTTCCGAGCGTGTGCGGCGGCCGCGGATTCGTCGTCGCCGAACCCGTCCGCGAGCTGCTGAGCCCCCGCCACGTGAAACTCGGCGAGTCGACCGAGGTGCGCCGGCTGCTGCCGAACCTCGGCCGCCGCATGATCGGTGCCTGGGCGTTCGTCGACCACTACGGCCCCGACGACATCGCCGACGAGCCCGGGATGCAGGTTCCGCCGCACCCGCACATCGGGCTGCAGACGGTCAGCTGGCTGCACCAGGGCGAGGTCCTGCACCGCGACTCGACCGGCAGCCTGCAGACGATCCGCCCGCGCGAGCTGGGCCTGATGACCTCGGGCCGGGCGATCAGCCACTCGGAGGAGAGCCCCAAGTCGCACGCCCGGTACCTGCACGGCGCGCAGCTGTGGGTGGCCCTCCCGGACTCCCACCGGCACACGGACCCGAGGTTCGAGCACCACCCCGACCTGCCGACGGTGACGGCCCCCGGCCTGACCGCCACGGTCGTCCTCGGCTCCGTCGACGGCGCGACGTCCCCCGGTACGACGTTCACCCCCATCGTCGGCGCGGACCTGGCCCTCACCCAGGGCGCCGACCTCCGCCTGCCGCTGCAGCCCGACTTCGAGTACGGCGTCCTCGCCATGTCCGGCGAGGTTCACGTCGACGGCGTGCCGGTGCTCCCGGGCTCGATGCTCTACCTGGGCTGCGGCCGCACCGAACTCCCCCTGCGCGCGGAGTCGGACGCGGCGATCATGCTCCTGGGCGGCGAGCCGTTCGAGGAAGAGCTGATCATGTGGTGGAACTTCATCGGCCGCTCCCAGGACGAGATCGTACAGGCCCGCGAGGACTGGGCCAAGGGCACCCGATTCGGCGAAGTAAAGGGCTACGACGGGGCCCCGCTCCCCGCGCCGGCACTGCCCCAGACCCCGCTCAAGCCGCGAGGACGGGCCCGCTGACCAGGCAAGACTCTAGATACTCCCACCCAGCGCCCAGAGTTCCCCGGACGTCCACGTCACCTTGACGTTCACTGACGCAAGTCACCTCGGAGGCCGCTGCAGCGGCGCCTCCGAGGGACTTCCCGATTCCAAGCTGTGGGCATCTGTGGGCAGCTTTGCCAGGACGAATGCTGACCCAATGCTGACTTTACTGACAAGTAATCAGATTCCGAGACGGTGGGGCGCTCAACTCTGGTGAAGCACGGCTGCGGATGTCAGCGATGCGCCGCGGTCATCTCACGACGGAATGGCCGAGGTGGCTTCGAGAGCCACAACGGATCAGCGAGTCACCTGACAACCCTCTTGTGCAGGTTCCACAAACTCGGGCGTGCCACAACGACCGCACCTCGAAAGCACATCCGACATCTCTCGTACACCCCTCCCCGCGGGCGTGGGGAGCAAGCCGGCCCCGCGGTAGTGCAGCGCCCCCTTCGGGGACCATCCCCGCGGGCGCGGGGGTGTTCCCGTCTACCGGCTCGAAGAGGACCTGCTGGACCTCTGCTCCCCGCACCCGCGGGGGTGTTCCCGAGTGGCGCGTCACGACGGGGGACCCCACCGTCTGCTCCCCACACCCGCGGGGGTGTTCCCGGCCTCGTGGTCGCCGTCCGCCCGGCTATGGGCTGCTTCCGGCACCCGCGGGGGTGTTCCCACCCTGTCCGGCCCGCGTGCCTTCATCGTCTTCTGCTCCCCGCATCTGCAAGTATGTCCCCGCTTCAGACCGCGGCGTCACCGCCCCTGGTCACTTCCATCGCCTCCCGCCGCACGGCAGGATCAGCCCCATGAGACTTCTGGTCATGGGCGGGACATGGTTCCTGGGCAGGCACATCGTGGACGGAGCACTGGCGCGGGGCTGGCAGGTCACCACCTTCAACCGCGGGCGCTCCGGCCGCGATGCGGACGGCGTGGACGCGGTTCACGGAAACCGCACGAACCCCATCGACTTGGAGCACCTTGCCGGGCACGGGCCGTGGGATGCCGTGATCGACACATCAAGTTCCGAACTGCCCCCGCGTGACGTCCTGGCAGCGGTGACCGCGCTGCGCCCGGCTGCCCGCCGATGGGTGCACATCTCCACTGTGTCCGTGTACGAGGGATGGCCTCACAAGCCGCTCAACGACGCGTCACCGCTACTCGACTGCCCCGCGGACGCCGACGAGTCCTACGGCTACACCGGCCCGGACGGCTCCCCCACCCAATACGGGTTCCAGAAGGCTGGTGGCGAGCGCGCCGTGACCGAAGTGTTCGGCGACGGCGCGGTATTGCTGCGCCCCGGCGTGATCCTGGGGCCAGGTGAGTACGTTGGCCGACTGCCCTGGTGGCTGGAACGGGCAAAGCGCGGCGGTCGTATCCTCGCCCCGGCTCCGGCGGAGCAGCGCATCCAGCCGGTAGATGTCCGTGACGTCGCCGCCTTCGCCCTGAACCAGGCAGCCGGCTCGGCGAGCGGCGGCTTCAACATCACCCATCCTAAAGGCATCACCTTCCGTAGCTTCCTCGAAGCGTGCCTTGCCGAGACGGGTGGCGCCGGGGCACCGGCGTGGGTGAACCCCGGGGTGCTGATCGAGCAGGGGGTGAAGCAGTGGACAGAGCTGCCCCTGTGGCGCACGCACGCAGGGGTGTGGGCCGTGGACTCCAGTCACGCCGTAGCTGCTGGGTTTCAGTGCCGGCCACTTGCCGACACCATCCGGGACACGTGGCGCTGGTGGGCCGGGGACGGGCGTCCCGTGGATCACCCGCGGTGGGCGGAACACGGGATCGCCCCGGAGAAAGAGGCGAAGATCCTCGCCTCCCTATAGCTCAGCTCTCGATCGCGAGCAGCCCGACGTGTGGGCCTATGCGGTGCGGTGGGGAGACACGGTTGAACTCCTCGACCCGCTCCCTGAGTTCTCTGGGGAGCGGAGAGCCGTGGTACTCAGGCCTGTTCAGGTGGCGGCCGATGCGAGCCGTCCGGACGACGATGCCTGTCTGCCGGCGCTCCTCGGGAACCTCCCACACCAGCTGTAGGGCCTCGGCCGCACCGTCCACGTCGCTCGCGATGAGGCGAGCGTATGCGAGGTCAGCGGCCGCACCTGCCCGCACGTGCGCCGACTGCTCCTCGGCCGGCCGCCGCTCGATGAGGCCCAATGCGCGCCGTGCGTCGGCTTCGGCCTGCGCGGCGTCGCCGATGACCAAGGCCGTTGTACTGGTCGACATGGCTAGGCGCTCCAGTGAGAAGGCGAACTCCCCGCCGATCCCGTCGTGCAGATCGTCCCGGTGCCCAGGGCCGTCCTCCGAGGACAGCAAGATCGCTCGTCGGGCCGAGGAGACATCGCCGAGGTGCGCGTGCGCCCGCGCCTTGATCGCCTGGTGCCGTCGGCGCGCCATGTCCCCGAGACCGCCGTAGGCAAGAGCCCGGGTGGCCTTTGCTACCGCCTCGGTGGCGTTGCCGGTGTGGTAGGCGATGTACGCGAGCGTGCCGTCAGCGAAGGCTTGCAGCGGCGTGAAGCGAGTTGTCTCACCGAACACGGCGGCCGTACGCGCAAGGGCTCGGGCGCTCGGGAAGTACCCGAGGTTGAACGCTGCGACCGCGAGCAAGGCGGCGGCCTGCCCGTTAAGGATCATGAGCTGTTGTTGCTGGACGGGAACCTGCGTTCGGTCTCGGTGCCGCTCGATCGCCAAGCGCAGCCGGTCGACGGTCTCGTAGGCTTCGGCGGGTGGCACCAGGTGGTACCTGCGGGCTATGCCCTCCACTTGGTCGCGTAGTTCGTCGATGGTGTTGTCGGAGATGGACGCCGAAGCAGTTGAGTCGGCGCCCTGAAGGGCTTCTTCTGCGGTCATTCGAACTCGCTCTTCCAGGTCTTTCGCGGGTGCCTGGGGATCCGCCTTCGGCGGCGGCCCGAACAGCTGCTCAGCCGTGTAGCCGGGCCACATTGCTTCAAGAATCTGGCAGGCCTCGGTGACGGGAAGCCCCTGTAACTGGCCGCCTGTCCACCGTCGGAACTGAGTCTCGCCACATGTCGGGCTGGCGCTGCTGTTCCCGAAGAGCTGCACGCCAAGCGCGGTGAAATTCTTCGAGAACCGGCGGTAGGTGGCCTTGTCCCGGGCGCACAGCCACGCGAGCAGCGTCCTTGGCTCAGTCCTCATTCCGCCCCCAGTCTGCGAGACGCGGGCCGTCGGCCCGCGCATCGATCCCCTTCTCCGGAAGGGGATACCGCTATTGCCCCACAGGGCAACCTCTCCCGAGCAGAAGCCACTTTGAAGCTACCCCGAGGCCACGTCGCTCGCCCGGAGGTATCGAAGAAGCCACGTCGCAGGTCATGGCGGAGCCACCTGGAGTGGGTGAACTCTGATCGCCTACTTCGCTGTGAGTGCTCGACCGGACACAGAAGCCAGGGAGTAACCGCAATGCCTCCAAAACCTGCCGAACTGACGAGCCTGTCGATGGCACCGTTGCTCGTTCCGGTCCGATACCCCGTAACGGACGGATTCGACATCGCGGTGCCGGCGGCTGCGTCGAGCGTCAGGCAGGCACGGCGGGTCGCGCGGGCCTGGTGCCGCTACTGCAGACTGCCAGCTGACCTGATCGACAGCGTGCTTCTCATCGTCTCCGAGATGTGCGCGAACGCCATCCTGCACGGCGGGTCCGACAGCATCGGCGTACGGGCGTGGCTGCCGTCCTTCGGCGTGCTGCGCATCGAGGTCGCTGACTACACCCCTTCCCAGCCCCCCACGGTGCAGCCCCCGTCTGCCGACAGCGAGAACGGCCGCGGCCTGTTCCTCGTCGACGCCGTGGCGGCGGAAGCGGGGGGCAGTTGGGGATTCACTGCCGACGGCACCCGCGCTTGGTGCACGCTCCCCCTGCCCACGAAGGCCTCTGATCAGCAGCCTGCCGCTCCGGAACCTGATCACCGCTCTCCGGCCCGAGCCCCTCAAGCCTCAGCCCCAGTTCCGGCAAGCTTCTACGCCCACCCCTAATCCCCAAGGCCTCCCCCATGCCTGATTCCTTAGCGACCGGTGCCACTTACGCACGCTTTGCCCCCAACGGCACCCCCGATGACATGCATCTGATCGTCAGCCCGATCGGCGCCGATACCGACTTGCGTAACGCCTTACAGGACCTGCAACTGGGGCGCTTTCACGCCGCCCAGGACCTCCTCCGAATGACGGGCCGCAACTGGGGGCTGAGGACGAGCCGCAGCCAGTTGCTGGCCGCCGGCGCCAGCGAGCCGGGCGTCTTCAAGATGTGGCTGGACGAGGAACCGGACGACCCGGACGCGGCGATGATGTGGGCGCGGGTGCTTGCCCGGGCCGCGCTCAATGCCCACCGCCGAGGCAAGAGCAGGGACGTGGTGGGGCGGGCCGCCCAGTTGGCCGCGCAGGCGTGCAATCGGGCCAGTGACCTGTTGCCGGAGTGTCCGGTGCCGTGGGTCGACAGACTCCAGCTCACGCAGCTTCCCTACAAGCCGGAGTATTTCGACCCGCACGCACAGGCCCGCCCGATCCCGTGGGACGTGCTGCCTCCCACGGTCGGCGTGCACGATCACGGGATGTATCACCGTGGCCCCTGGCCCCTTCTGCGGGAGATCGACGCCCGTCACCCGGGCAACCGCGAGGGCTATCACCGCATGCGCCAGTATTTCCAGACCCGTCAAGGTACCGCGGCTTCGATGGACTTCTCCTGCTGGATGGTCCTCTCGGAGCCGCCCAGCCCGGAGCTGTGGCTGCTGCCCGTCTACGCCCTCGTGGACAAGTACCGCAAAGAGCACGGCGAGGACGGGGAGACGGGCACGCTGCGCTTCTGGCAGACAGCGAGCGCCGGGCTCCACGCCACCAACGCCTACAGCAGATGGTTCGCCCAGATCCCGCCTGTTGACTACCCGTGGGTGTCCATGACGGACCTCAGCCACCTGGCCCACGCCCTGGTCGCGAACGGTGAAACCCAAAGGGCCGCCGATGTGCTGCGGGCCATGGGCCCCTACGTCACCGCCCAGCCCTGGCAGGACGTCAACAAGGTCTTGGGCCGCTCCAAGAACTGGCAGGACCAGTTCCTCATGACCCGCGCCTCCACGCTGCGCCGTTGGCCCGTCGCGCACTGAGCCGCCACAGGCCATCACTCCTGGCGTTCAACGCCTCCTACCTGTCCCTTCCCCTCTTCCTGACTCGAAAGTGACCTCCGGTGTCTCACAGAAGAACCAGCACAACGACCGCCGATACCGACGACGATGTCCTGGCCCAACTCGGGATCAGGCCCGAACTCAGCCGCCGTACAAGCGCGTTCCAGAACTTCGCGATCAGCCTCACGGTGATCTGCATCCTCGCCGGCGGCCAGACGATGTTCGGGTTCGGCATGATCCACGGCGGGCCCGTGGTCATGCTCGGCACCTGGATAGCCATCGGCTTCTTCACCCTGCTCGTCGGGCTGTCCCTGGCCGATGTAGTCTCCGCCTACCCGACGTCGGGTGGCCCGTACTTCATGGCCAGCAAGCTCGGCGGACCCCGATGGGGCTGGCTGGTCGGCTGGCTCAACTTACTCGGACTGCTCGGCGCCATCGCCGGCATCGACTACGGTGCCGCCCAGTTCACCGGCGCCTTCATCCAGATGCAGTGGGGCATCGCCCCCACCGACGCCACCACCATGCTGATCTTCGCGATCATCCTGCTCGTTCACGGTCTGCTGAACTCGGCCGGCGTCCGCGTCCTCAACCTGCTCAACTCCGTGAGCGTGTGGTGGCAGCTCGGCGGCGTCGCCCTCATCGTCGGCGCACTCACCCTCTCCTCCTCCCCCCACCAGTCCCCCTCGTTCCTGCTCACCTTCCACAACGAGGGCGGCCTCCACAGCCCCCTCCAGGTGGTCCTCGTCGGCTCCCTCGTGGCCGGTTACACGTTCTGCGGCTACGACGCCTCCGCCCACATCGCCGAAGAGACCACCGATGCCCAGGTCTCCGCACCCCGGGGCATCGTCCGCTCCATCTGGGTGTCCTGGGTGGCCGGGTTCATCCTCCTCGCCGGCATGCTGCTCGCGGTCCAGGACTACGACGGCACCCTCAACTCGGCGACCGAGGTTCCCCCCGCCCAGATCTTCCTCGACGCCCTCGGCGCGGCAGGCGCGAAGATGCTGATATTGGTCGTGATCGTGGCGATGCTGCTGTGCGGCAACGCGGAGGTCGGCGCCTCGTCCCGCATGGTCTACGCCTTCTCCCGCAGCCGGGCCCTGTGGGGGTGGCAGAGCTGGCAGATGGTCAACGAACGGACCCGGACACCCACCCGCGCCGTCTGGCTGTCGGTCGTCGTGCCGTTCGTCCTCGCCCTGCCCGCCCTGTACTCGACCGCCGCCTACGGGGCGATCACCGCGATCAACGCGGTCGGCATGATCCCCGCCTACGGCATCCCGGTCTACCTCGCCCTGCGCAAGGGCCGCGACTACCGCCCCGGGCCCTGGAACCTCGGGGCCTGGCGCAAGCCGATCGGCATCATCGCCTGCCTCTACGTCGTGGTCATCACCATCGTCTTCTGCCTGCCCCAGAACGCCCCGATCACCACCGACTCCTTCAACTACGCCGGCATCACGCTCGTGATCGCGCTGCTGTTCGCCTGGGTCACGTGGCAGACGCGGGGCAAGAAGGCCTACCAGCTCACCGCCGACCGCACCGCCCAGCCCAGCGAAGCCCTGATCGAAGAAGGCATCTGACCGATGACAACCGACACCTTCCCCGACGAGCTGCGCGGGCTCATCAGCCAGGACGATCTGCGCGAGGTCGTCAAGCAGGGCCACATCCGTACCGTGATGACGGTCGTCCCGGACATGCTCGGCCGTCTCAAAGGCAAGCGAGCCGCCGGCCTCGCCCTCTTCGAGCGGCTCGACGAAGGCGACGGCGTGCGCGTGGGAGAGGCCTGCTCGTACATCCTGACCGCCAACGCCCACATGGAGGCGCTGCCGGGGTTCGACCTGACCAGCTGGCACGACGGCTTTCACGACATGGGCGTCAACGCCGACTGGACCTCCGCGCGCGTGCTGCCGCACATGCCGGACCTGGCCCTGGTCCACTGCGACGCCGTGGACACCGACGGAGCGCCCATCGAAGTCGCACCCCGCCAGATGCTGCGCCGTCAGATGGAGCGCCTGAGTGAGCTGGGCTACGAGCCGAAAGTCGCGTGGGAGAGCGAGTTCGTCCTCTACAACGGCGACCAGCCAGTCGTGAACCGCAACGGCGATTACGACCTGGACCATCCGCCCCGCCTGGGCGACGTCCTCGGCCACCTGGAAGGCGCCCTGCCGGACGCCGGCATCGAGGTGGAGGCCTTCAAGCAGGAAGGCGCGCCCGGACAGGTCGAGGCCACCTTCCCCAAGAGCGGGGTGATGCTGGCCTGCGACAACTTCACCGTCTTCAAGCACGTGGTCAAGCACATGGCGCGACGCCACGGTCTGACCGCGTCGTTCATGGCGGCGCCCGTCACCGGGGTCGCCAGCGGCCTGCACCTCAACCTCTCCCTGTGGCACGACGAACAGCCGCTGTTCGCCATGCCCTCCCCCCGCGCCCTGCCCACCGAGACCATGGGCTACAGCATCGCCGGGCTCATCGCCGCCGTCCCGCACCTGATGCCGCTGTTCGCCGGGAACACCAACGCCTACAAGCGGTACGCGCTACCGCACGCCTTCGCCCCCCAGTTCGCGAACTGGGGCCCCGACAACCGCGGTTGCGCCATACGCGTCGCCGGGCACGGGACCAGCAGCCGGCTGGAGATCCGGCTCGCAGGTGCGGACGCCAACCCCTACCTGGTGGCCGCCGCCTCGCTCGCGGCCATCGCGCATGGCCTTGACGAGAAGCTGGCCGTGCCGAGTCCGTGCCTGGGCGACGGGTACGGCAGTGACGCCTTCACCCCGCTGCCCCGGGACCTCGCCGAAGCGCTGACGGGCTTCCGCCACGGCGTCATGGCACGCGACCTCCTCGGCCTCCCCATCGTCGCCCACTACGGGCGGGCCGCCCAGGTCGAGATCGACGAGCAGCACCGCGAGGTCACCGACGTCGAACGCCGCCGCTTCGCCCTGGCCTGACCAGCCCGCGCACGCGGTTCCACCTTCCTTGCCGCCCGGGAGGCGGCCCCTGGGCGGCAAGGAACCCCATCACCGACCATCCAAGAGAGCTGTACATGACATCTGCTGTGGTCCGCAACGAGGCCGGACGCCGGTACGACGGGCTCGCGGAACGCTTCAAGACGATCGCCGGCGAGACGCTGCCGCTGGTCGAGAGCGTCACCGAACTGTCCCTGCCCCCCGTGGTGACCATCCGGCTGATGGCACCCCGTGCGGTGCGGAAAGCCCACGCGCGCCGCCGGCGGCGGCTGTGGCGGAGCGAATCCTTCGAACTGGATGCATCGGCAGCGGACATGCGCCAGGGCCTGGCCGTCATCAAGGCCCTCACCAAGAGCTATCGCCAGACGTGGTTCCCGACCGGCGCCCAGTCCGTCCTCTTCACCCCCGGGCAGCCGGAGATCGCCGTCGTACCGCGTGCCCTGTGGGAGGGCGGCGTACTCAACAACGAGCGGTTCCACTACACGACGGTCGCGCACGAAGCCACCCACCTGGCCCAGTACGCGGCGACCCAGGGAAAGGCGTGGGCGGGCATGGACACACTCGTTCCTCATCTGCGCGGCATCGCTGACCGGGACTACGGCTTCCTCCTCGAAGGCCATGCCTACTGGGCCGACAGCCAGATCACCACCAAACTCCTCGGTCCGCCGCAGGACAGCACCTGGCCCAGCCCTCACGCCAGCCTGCGCTTCAAGACCCTGGCCACGGCGTGGAAGAAGTCGAAGAAGGGCGACTACCGCGAGCACACCGCGCCCAGCGTGGAGGCCATCGTCGACGCGTACGGCCTGGCCCGCTTCAACACCGTCTGGGAATGCCTCCCCGAGCTCGTTCCGACCCGAGCGGAGACCCAGACGCCTGCCGAGTGGGCGCACCGCTTCAGCGTCCCCGCCGCACGGTAGGCGCCTCATGACCACGGCTCGGGAAACGAGCGGCACCGTCCCCGAAGACGACGGTGTGGTCACCGAGCGGCTGCGCCGGCGTGGCACGCTCGTGCCATATATCACCCGGTGGACGGCGGAGTCCGTTCCCGAGCCGCGCGTCGTCCGCCGCGTCACCCGGGCCGGCGAGGGGATCGGGTCGAGGACGAGGACCCCCGAACCGATCGCCGCTACGGGGTGCTGTGCATCAGGTCGGCTCTCGCCCCGGGCCGTGGCGAGCCGGAATTCCGCTTTGCCCATCCCCACCGGCAGCGGCGGGCGATGGAGCACAGCCTGTGCCAGGTGTGCAGCGGCCCGGCCGGCACCCGGGCCGACGGCCGCACCCTGTTCCTCCTGGGCGGCGCAAGACCCATCGCCGAAGGCGAGACGACGGCCGCGCCGCCCGTGCACCAGTCCTGCGCCGTCGAGGCGACCGAGGGCTGCCCTGACCATTCCCCGCACATCGAACTCTGATCACGAAGGAGACCCCATGACGTCCGCTGTTGACGAGACGCTCGTGCACCAGGATGCCGATCTTCTCGACCGCCTGCGCTCCGTACTCGGCGACCACCCCGCCGGGCCATCGTTCCAGCTCCTGTTCGCGCCCGAGGGACTGAACGTCGCAGCCGACGAGATCCTCGTCCAAAGGCTCGACCCAGATCGAAACGTCATCGAACTGCACCCCCGCAAGATCGCGGACATCGGGCTCGCGGACGTGCCGCACACCTCGCAGACCGTCAGCCTCTCCGACGACGACTTCGCCCGGTACGCACAGAGTCCCATGGCCACTCGGTATCTCCCCCTCTCCAACCCCAAGGGGCACGCGATGGACCCCGGCGCGAACTGACCTGTGATCATGGACGCTACACAGCACCGGAAACTGGCCGGTCAGGTACTCGCCCGGCTCAGTTCGGCCCTTCTGCCCCGCTGGCAGCCCTCGGGGATGCAGTTCGCCCACATACCGTCAGCGTTCGACGCACCGTGGGCGGCCGGACTGCCACTGCCCTCCGCGGCTGACGTGCAGGGCCCCGTCACGCTCATCGACAAAAGCGAATTCCAACGCGAGACGGACGGAGACGTTCTCGCCGACGCGTACTCCTCCCGGCCCCGCACGCGCGTCCTGGAGAGCCTGCACACCCGCTCCGGCGGCTGGCACGCGCTCACCACCCTGCACCTGAGCGGACTACTCCGGCGCAGGATCTCCTGCTCCGTGTTCGAATCCGCCCCGCAGGACCGCACCTCGGGACGGCACTTCGACGACTGGGACGGCGTCATCGTGCAGATGCGCGGCGCGAAACGCTGGCACCTCTGGCCTTCCCCGGACTCCCCCTGCCGGCTCCAGCTCACCACCCGCCCCGGCGACGTGCTGCTCCTGCCCCGCGGCCTCCGCCACGAGGTGACCACGCCGCAGCACTCGATCCACGTCCTGCTGGCCATCACCAACCGCCCCCTCGGCGACCACCCTCCGCCCGCGCACCACGGCGGCGCCTGAGCCAGCGGATCCAGACCTTCCCTCGCGCCGGCCACGGCGGCGTGACCGGCGCACGGGAAGCCACGCACGACCCCACATCCGAAGGAGAGAACGTGTCATCCGACACCCCGAAGGACTGGTTCACCGACCCGCCACCCCGCCGAGTGGGGGTTCACGCCCTGATCCGGCGGGGACCGACGCTGCTCGGGGTCACCCGCCCGTACAGGGAGTCCGTCTCCCCGTGGGGGCTGCCGGGCGGTTCGCTGGCCCCCAACGAACTCCGGCGCGCCGCAATGAGCCGGCACCTCGCCACGCGCCTGAACCTCCAGGCGACGGCCGGCCGTCTACTCGTGATCGACGACGTCCCGGAGAAGCCGGGGCAGCACCGGGAGGGCACCAACTACGTATACGAGGTGGAGATCCCCGACGACGTCGAGCCGACTGTGACCGAGGCTGGCGGCTTCGGTGAATTGAAGTGGATCGACCTCGATCAGCTGGGTGACTTCGCCGCCGGCCACTCGCTGCGGCGCATCCAGCAGAGCCTCCTGGCCGCTGAGGCGTGGCGGGTCTCCGAACTGTTCCTCGGCGACCCGCAATACGGCGGCCAAGCCGCCAGCGGCCCGGCTGCCTAGAGCTGAGATCGAGCTCCGGGCCTCGCCATCTTCTGGTGATCGTGCTCGGCTCAACAAGCCGCCGCGCACCGCGGCGGTTTCGCCACCAACTCCTGGTGCGGGCCCTCCATCACCGTGTTCCCTCACGGCGCTGTGAATTCCCGCACCGGGTTTCAACTCCTTCCCCCTCCGCCTCCCCGACCGGGAGGTGGCGGTCCGACCTCACGGATGGCTTGGAGGCCAGCATGCAAGAGCTGACCAGGCCGATAGAAGCCGACGCCGTCGACTCCACGGCCCTGCACAACTTCGCTGCTCTGCGCGGACAACTCCGCGTCTCCTTCACACCGCGGTGCAACATCGCGTGCTGGTTCTGCCACAACGAGGGCGATGTCCCGCCCCCGTTGACGAAGGCAGACCGCTCCCGGCAACCACGCTCCCGAGCGCTGGATCCTGACGACTACCTGACCCTGATCCGTGTCTTGACTGCGGCGGGACTCAAACGCGTGTACTTCACCGGCGGAGAGCCTCTGACGTCCTCCATGGCCCGCCCGGTTCTGGAAGGTCTGCCGGAGCAGGGCGCGGATGCCTCGTACACCCTGATCACCAACGGTACCCGCATCCGTACCCACCAGGCGTGGCTCGCGCGAACCCGCCTGGACAAGGTGAAGGTGTCCCTGCACTACTTCTCCGACGAGAGCATGCGTGCCATCGCCGGTACCCGTATCACCATCGACACCGTTCTCGACGGCATCGAGGCGGCACGGGAGAGCTTCGCCCAGGTCGAGCTGAACACGCTCCTTCAGAAGGAGAACGCGCACGAGGTGTCGCACATCCTCGACTTCGCTCTGGAACGGCGCCTGCCCGTGCAGTTCATCGAGTTGGTGGGCACCGACTTCAACGAGGCCCGGGCCTCCTCGGCTGTCTCGGCCGATGCCATCCTGGCCTACCTGCGCACGCTCACCTCGGACGAACACGTTGAGATCGCCGGGGTGGGCCAGGGACGACGCATCTTCCGCATCGACGGCGTCGAGATCGACGTCATCCACCGCGACCTCGGCCGCCATCATGTCGGCCAGTGCGGCACCTGTCGGCTGCGCAGCCAGTGCGTGGAAGGCTTCTGGGCCCTGCGCACGGACCACAACGGCGGCATACAGCCCTGCCTCCTCCGCGATGACCTGCGTCTGAACGTAGCCGAACTCCTCTCCGACTCGGACCGGCTGGTCGCGGCCGTCGCCGGGCACATCGCGTCATTCACCGAGGGAACCCTATGACCGGCACGCCGCCTCCGTACCAGCCCTTCTACGACGAGACCGAGCCGTGTCCGCTCGTCGTCGTAGAAGGTGTCTCCGGCATCGGCAAGTCGACGCTGGCAGGCCTTCTCGCCCATCGACTCAAGGCCTCCCGCATCCACACGCTGACCAGTCCGCACACCGGCTGGTCCTCCACTATCAACACCAGCCTGCGCTCGCTTCCCCAGTTCGCGTTCTACCTGTCCGGCGCGCTTCACACCTCGGACCGGATACGCCAGGCCCGCGCCCACGGCGCGGTCGTAGCGGACCGGTACCTGTCGTCCGTCATCGCCTGCCACGCCGCCGTCCACCGTGTGCCCGTCGACGCCGTCGCCGCGCTGCTGGAGCCCTTCCGCTGGTACCTGACCCAGCCCACCCGCACCTACTACCTCCGCTGCTCGGAGGACGAGCTGCGCAAGCGGCTGGCCGTCAAAGCAGACGCGAAGAGCGACGACACCGACCTGCTCACCATTCCCGACCGCCTCCCCCGGCTGCTCGCCAACTTCGCCCAGGTGGCCGAGGAGGACGACACCGCGGTCTGGCTCGACACCGACGACAAACCGCCGGCGGAACTGGCCGACTGGATCGTCGCCGACCTGGAGCGCAACCGTGCTTAACCCCATCGACCCGGCCGCCGTCATCCGTGACGGCGGCGCAGTCGGTCACTACCCCGGCCAGATCCACGAGGGCGTGGCGTGGTGGCTCGGCGCCTGCCTCGTCGTCACCGCCAGGACCTCGCGTCTCGCGGCGGCCCATGACGGCCAGCTGATCAGCGATGCGTTCGCGGACCGTCTGTGCCGGGGAGCAATCAACGCCCAGCACTACGCCTGCACCGTCCGCCACCTCGGGAAGCTGTCCGAGGACGAACTCCTGGCCCATTTGGGCACCTTCCGAGCCCCGGGAGCGTGGCTGTCCTCGGAGACCACGGGTGACGTCGTCACCGTGCGGATCCGGCTCTACACCGCGCAGGGCGCACTTCTGGACGAGGCCAACGGGCTCGCGGCCATCCGCGAGCTCATCGCCCAGGACCACGTTCCCCGTCCCGTGAACTCCCAGGCCAAAGGGACGATCGAGTGGTGGCACCCCACGGCGACGGATGGAGCCCGCCCGTGATCGACACGGCACAGATCATCAGGTCCGGAACCAACATCCTGTTCGTGACGTTCGACTCCCTGCGCCACGACGTCGCGTACACCGCGCTGGAAGAGGGCCGTACGCCACGCCTCGCCGGGCTGCTGCCCGGCGGGCAGTGGGAACGGCGCCAGACACCCGGGACGTTCACCCTGCCCGCGCACATGGCGTTCTTCTCCGGCTTTCTGCCGAAGCTGCCGCAGCCGCAGCAGCCGCTCCGGTTGTGGGAATGCCGCCCGCCGGCCTTCAAGGAGGTTCCTCCCCAGACGTTCGTGTTCGACGCCCCGAATCTCCTCGACGGACTCGCCCTGTACGACTACCGCACCGTGTGCGTGGGCGGAGTCACCTACTTCTCCCAGGAGACGCCGCTCGGCTCGGTGCTGCCGGCGATGTTCCATGAGGCGCACTGGCGGCCGGAATTCTGCTCACCAGAGCCCGACTCCACCCGCCACCAGGTGGACCACGCCCTCGACATCGCCGACCGCTACGCCGGTCGGCAGCCGCTGTTCCTGTTCGTCAATGTCTCCGCCACCCATGTCCCCCACGGGCACTACCTGAACAGCAGTACCGACAGCACCGCCTCGCAGGCCGCAGCCCTCGCCTACGCCGACGCACACGTGGGCCGACTGCTCGACGGGCTGACCTCCCGCGGGCGGTGGCTGGTCATCATGTGCGCCGACCACGGGGACGCCTACGGCGACGACGGTTTCTACGGTCGCGGTATCGCCCATCCCGCGGTCTTCAACGTACCTTTCGCCGCCTGGGCGCACGCCTGACCGTTACGCTCACCCGGCATGAGCACCGAAGCAATGCGTGACGCCTCCGTGGTAGTGGCCCGCGACGCGAAGGGCCTGGTAGCCCTGCTGAGCGCCGACTTCCCCAACCACGGGGGCGAATTCCTGTTCCTCCCCGGCGGCCGCTTCGAACCCGGCGAAGACCCGCTCCAATGCGCCAGCCGCGAACTCCGCGAGGAAGCAGGAGTCACCGCAGAAGTGTGGCGCCCGCTCGGCGCATACGCGATCACCCTCGGCTCTCCGGCGCGCGTCCATCTGTTCGAGGCCCGCGGCCTCACCCTCGGCGCGCAGGAACTCACCGAGACGGAACAGGACTTCAAGCTCATGTGGTGGCCGATGGACGCCGCTATGCAAGCCGTCCACCAGGGGCGTTTCCTCTTGCCTGCCGGACCGCTGGCCCTCCTCCTGGCCATCCATGCCGCTCCAGAGGGGCAAGCCGTGACCTCATAGCGCACGGCGCGGCCTGCCAGTAGCCGATCTTGACTACTCGTGGGGGCACGTGCCACCCCGTACTGGTCGGATGCCGCGCCACCCTCGCCCCAGATGGCTGACGCGCTGCGGGCCGAAGGCCCGTCGACTCCGAGGGCCCGAACAGTAGCGAGTGCAGACACTAACGACCTCGTGCACGGTCGGCCGTGGTTCGGTGCCCACGTGGCTCCTTGAACTGGCCATGGTGGGGGCTGGGGCACAGGAGTTGATCGTGGCGTAGTACCGGGCACGAGGTTGTCGCCGACGGTGACTGCGGAACTCGTCGCTGAGGTGAGGCCGTTGTGGCACGAACAACATCAGGTACGCCCGTCGACCCGGCCGCGACGACGAGCTTTAGGTGCCCGGGCAAAGCACAGGTTCGACTTCGTCGACCGACTGCTGGCCACGTTGGTGGGGCTGCGTCATGGCACCACTCGCGACGTGTTGGCCTGCTGGTTCGGCGTGGACCGCTCCACCATCACACGCGCCGTCGGCGAGGTACAACCCCTGCTCGCCCAGGGGGATACACCGTCGCCCCCGACGTCCGGCCGCGTACTCTCGCCGAGGTTGTCGAGCACCTGAACGTCGATAGCCGGACCAGGATCATCGACGACACGGAGATCCGCGTGCGACGCCCGGCCGCACGCCGCAAGAACCGGGACACATTCGTCACTGGAAAGACCGGGCAGAACGCCGTGAAGTCCATGGTCCTCACCGATACCGAGGGGCGCGTGCTGTCCTGCAGCCCGGTCCGGCCGGGCAGGTGCGCCGACATCACCCAGGCCCGACAGCTGGGACTGGCCCAGTTCCTGGCCGACGGCCCGTTCGTGGGGATCCTCGCGCATGCCCGCTACCAGGGCATGGGGGCGCAGACCAGCAGACGCGTAATGCCCCGCCCCATCGCAAGTTCAAGAAGAACGCTCCCGCCTGGTACGAGGAATGGCACGAACTACACGGCAAGACGCACTCCTCACGACGCATCCGCGTCGTGTACGGCATTGCACACCTGAAACCTGGTGGGCTCTGGCCCGCCACCTCGGGCGACGCGAGCGCAGGATCGACATCGTCCAGGCCGTCGCCGGTCTGCTCTCACACCAGCAGACCGCCACCCTCTGCGACACCGTTCGAGCGTGAACACGGGCGACATCGTGCACTTCGACGTGCCACGGCCAGCCGTGCACGAGGTCGTTAGCGGTCTGCCGCTGCAAGCGCTTGCAGCGGCAGAAGACCTGGGGTGCTGGCGCCCAATCAGGCGACTCTCTCTGACTTTCCGGAAAACAGGACCTGAAATGCTTCGGAAACTCCGCGCATCTCGTGCTCACCCTTGTGTGATGTGACGGTCTCGAAATACCACGCGCTTTGGGACTCAGCCCCCTTTCCCCATATCCCCCACGTCAAGGCGATACGCCCGTCCGAACGCTGCGCGGATATTTTCAACTGCCCTTCACTGGACTGCCAAGTGGGAGCCTCGCTCCAGCCGCCTGATTCGTCAGCCAGCGATGAGAGGAACTCCGCCAGTCCGTCACCATCCAGCGTCCGCACCAGATCGCTGACGTCCACCCAAGCACCCTTGGCCTGTACGGTTATGTCAAGCACAGGATCGGCGTCCCCGTACGGCCGTGTCGGCGTGGAGAACAGCAGATAGACCCCTTGCCCCGGGTCTCCCATGCGGAGGACATGCCCCCCGCTTACGTCGCGAATGATCATTTGTCCATTCTATTGTCTCCTCCTCTTCCCTGAAGGGTGACTCTGGCCACGCAGTGCTGCTGCGGCCGGCCCGCCAGCCTGCGACAACACCTTATTTTCCGTGGCGGTGCGCGATTCGGTGGTTGCTGTCGTTGTGACGGGATTATCATCGAAGTCAGGCCGTGGGCTTGTGAGTTGAATGCGGCGCATAAGCGTGGGGACCGTTCAACAAGCCGGAGCCACAGTAGTCGCTGCCCTCGGATACGAGGGCAGCGGATAGCTCCGCTGGCGCGGAAGAACGGGGCATGCCGGCCACGGAGGTCGGCCATGCCATGCCGGCCCGGCCTGCACCCACCGGCTGCCGAACAGCATCGGATGGACGGCCTCGCCTCGACCGGGGTACTCCCCGCTTCACCGGCAGACACCTGACCACGTCCAGACTCCAAGAGACCGCCCGCCCGAACTCCTGCGGATATGTCCCCTCGTTTGCCCCCGGCTGCGTGCGCGTCGGAGCGCGGGTATAGACCATGGCCCTCGCGCCGCCACCAACTGTTGGTCACCTCAGGTCTCCCAGCGACCGGCAGGCAGAGGCTGGCTCGGGGGCCGCCCGACAGGGACCCCCGACCAGGCCGCAGAAAACGGAGTGCCGGCGGAGGTGCCCGTCAGTCTGCCTGGACCTGCTGCCCGCCGGCCGGCTCCCGGGGCGCTCGCTGGGTCAGGATCGTCATGCGGCAACCGGGAAGGCCGGCGGGTTGCAGGACGTGGGTGACCAATTCGGTCACCTGACCGTCGAAAGGCGCAAGCGTCATCCGAAGTACGTGGCCGTCATAGTGGTCAGTGAAGTCAGCCGTGCCACGGGTCCACAGGTCGCCTACGGCGGGGTTCTGGCGGGTGTCGCTGATGAGCTGCTGAAGGTCCGGGTCGTGGGGACGGTCGACGGCCGCGTCGCGGAGCATGCGGACGCACACCTCCGCGTCGGCTTCCCAGTTCAGGTGCTGGTCGCGTGCCTCATCGCTGAGGAGCAGCCAGCGCATAAGGTTGGCGTCGGGGGCGGTTGACCACGGGAACAGGGCGGCCATCGACGTGTTGACCGCCAGGACGTTCCAGTTGGCATCTATGACGTAGGCGGGGAAGGGCTGCTGGTCCAGCAGTAAGCGCAGTTCGTCACTGATGCGCGGTGGCTCCTGGGCTTCCAGGCTGGAGGGGCCCCCGCCGTTGCTGACGAGGAACAGCGCACGTCGCTGGACCCGGTCGAGTCCGAGCAGCGTGCCGATGGTGTCGAGTTCGTGGCGGGTAAAGGTCCGGGTGATGATCCCGCCTTCGAGGTCCCGGTACCAGCGCTCGCTCCTGTGCAGAGCGTCGGCTACTTCCCTCTGGAGGACCGGCCGACCGCGCGTGGCACTGGCAGATGCCCGGAAGGCGCGCAGCAGGACACCGATCCCGGTGGATCCTCCTTTACCGCTGCCGTCCTTTATGACCCCGCACATGCCGCTTTCCTCGCAGTTCTCGTCTGCATGGTTCCGATCCTGCCAGATTGTATCTGGCAGAAAACCCGCGAGCCCCCTGCCAATCCGGCGCCGTTCCCTGCGTCACATGGCAGATTGATGGCGGCGGTGCGCGACCGGCAGAAGATTGCCGGTCGCCGATTTTTGACCGACTTGTCCCCAGAGGGCGCAGACGGCCCTCGACAGCTGCGTTACTCAGGTCTCGCGAAGTCCGGCCATGCATAGGCACGTTGAACGGTGATGGCTCATGTCGAGCCTTGCCCGAGCAGGCATCTCGTTACTCCGTCGTGATCGTTTGCGCGGATTGACGAACGATCTGGACCAAGCCCAAGATTTGCCTGTCCGCACAACGGACCGCAGGTCACGGGGGTGAGCCACGGGGGATGGTCGTGAACGATGCCCCGCTGGATCAGCGTGGCCGCTCCTGGGCAGAAGTGATTTGGATCGCCCTGATCAGACGGCTGCAAAAGCCGTTGTGGCATGCGACACAAGGGAGGGCGCATTGAAGATCACCTGGGTGAACGTCGCGGCGGTCATGCTGCTGCCCGCGTCCCGGTCGGCCACCTCCGTCGACAGAGGCACGTACGGACGGTCCCGACAAATTACAGAGAGTCCTTTAGACGAGCGATAGGCGGAGTGTGCGACATAACCGGGTGACGTAGGCCCGCATAAACAGAGCCGACACCCAAGGAGACGTCAAATCCTGGGCGCCGGGCGCTAAATGGCATTCGGGCCTCTACAAGAGCGGGATGCTTCAACCGCCTTCACCGCGCCGGATCTTTCCTACAGGCACTTTGGCGCAGGCTTCACCAGGAGGAGCGCCTTGTATGCCCACCACCCTGCGCAAAGGGGCGGCGCCTCCGGCCGGTGCGGCAGCAGTCGCCGCTCACCGGATCGCAATCCGCCAACGTACCGCCTGAACTCGACTGCGACACTCGATCATTCGGTGACTCTCTGCAACCAGTACAGAGTTTAAGAACCAAGTCTGGATCTTGACGCAGGGTCGTGCGTATGTTCGTCGTCCCCGGGCAGCCCGCCCGCGGCGACGAACCCAAGGAGAGCACGGACCCGGACCGCAAAGGTCCACACACAGCGACGGCGCCCGAGAGCGGTAACTCACGGACGCCGAACGCTAAGCGGCATGCCCGCCCCGGCAAGGGCGGCGACTGCCCACCACCACGCTGAGTCCTTCCAGGGGCGCTTCAGCGTGGCAACACTGCAAAGGGGAGTATCGCATGTCTCCTGCCCTGCGCAAAAGGCCCTTCCGCCTGGCCTGCGCGGCAGCCACCTCCGCCTCGGCGCCTCAGCGCTCCGAGCCGGACCACACTCTCTCGGCCCCGGCCAGCCGCCGGATGC
Organism: Streptomyces sp. NPDC090499; assembly: GCF_044769305.1. Taxonomy (NCBI): domain Bacteria; kingdom Bacillati; phylum Actinomycetota; class Actinomycetes; order Kitasatosporales; family Streptomycetaceae; genus Streptomyces; species Streptomyces sp. NPDC090499. Next base: position 10,898 of record NZ_JBIVXP010000008.1, on the reverse strand, counting down.
GCCCTCTCGTCGGGAGCGGCCGATGAGCAGCGAAGCCCGCGAGTGGGTGTGGGAGCACAGCTCCAGCCGAGGGGCCGCACGCCTGGTCCTGCTGTCGATCGCCGACCGGGTGGCCGACGAGCAGTGCATCTCCTGGGCCTCGCTGTCCAGCCTGGCCAAGCGCACTCGCGCCTCGGTCTCCACGGTGCGCGAAGCCATCGAGCGCCTGCTCCTGTCCGGCGAGCTGGAGCAGCTCGACGACCTCGCCGGCCCGCTGCGCAGCACGGTCTACCGCATGCCTCTCGCCGCCGAAGCGGTCGCCCGGGCCCGGCGCGAGGAGCAGGACGCGGACGGTGACACGGCGGCTGCACAGGAGCCCGCCGGTCCCCCGACGCTCCGGCTCTCGGCCCTGCGGCGGTACGGAATCGGCCCGCGTGAGGTGCCGGAATCCCCGGCGAGGGTACGGAACCCGGCAGTACCGGAAACCGGCAGGTCGAGGCGGAAACCGGCACCCCGACGTGCCGGAAACCGGCACAGGGATGTACCGGCCACCGGCACACAGAACCGTAGTGAACCGGATTTGAACCGTAGGTACAGCAGTGGTGCTGCCGTCCTCCCGGCTGCCGAGTGGCAGGTCGACCCCGCCTGCCACACCTGGGCCCGCCAGCACGGGCATCTGGACCGCCTCGGCGAGCAGGGCCTGCAGGCCTCCGACGCGAAGTGGCGTGCCCACCGGGCGGGCCACGCACCGAAGCCGGCGGAAGCCTGGGCTGCCGACTGGCGCTCCTGGGTCGCCCGGGAACACGCCCCCAGCCGGCCGAACCTCTACGCCGTGCCCGGCAGGAACACCGCCGCACCGGGGGGCATGACGCGGACGCAGGCCCACACCGCCGCCCTCCTCGCCGCCCTCGACGAGCCAACCGGATCGGAGGGCTGACCGTGGACCGCCGCGAAATCGCCGCCCTGCTGGCCTACATCGGCCGACTCGACCCCCGCACCATCCGCACCGACCAGGGCGAAGCCCGCGACCAGCTCGCCCAGTGGCACGAACTGCTCGCCGACGTACCGACGGCCACCCCGCACGGCTGGGACATCCTCGTCGCCGCCCGACAGCACATCCGCAGCTCGCCGTACCAGATCCTGCCCGCGGACCTGGCCCGTCCCTGGGACAGCTACCGGCGCGACCGCCTGGCCCGGCACTCCGACCCGACGCCGTCCGCCGATCCGGACGACCAGGCCGCCTGGACCGCCGAACTCGCCGGAACCCGCCGCGCGGTGGCCGCCGGGCTCGCCGAGCCCGCACAGGCCCGGGCGATCACCAGCGGTCGCGACGGGATCGACCCGGAGCTGGAGGCGATGCTGGAGAAGGTCGACTCCTGCATCCCGCCCGCGGCCCGAGCCGCCCTCGCCCCCTACCGGCCCGCCCGGGCAGCACGCGAGGCAGCCATGGCCCAAGGGCGGCCCGACGCCCTGAGCGTGCGCTGCGAGTGGTGCAAGGCCCAGCCCGGCGAGCCCTGCCGCCGCCGGCGGATCGGCCCCGACGACGGGGTACGCGCGACCGCTCCGCGCGCCACCCCGCACCCCGGCCGCCTCGACCTCGCCGCCGCCCAGCAGGCACAGCGCACGACGCAGACCGAGCAGCCTGCCCTGGCCTGAGCGGCGCACCGACCTCCACCGTCCCGCACCGGCTGCGGCGCACGCCCGCGCGTGCCGCAGCCGGCACCCGACGCCTCACCCGCCGAGCACCGTCCCGGTCGGCCCGGTGCGGCAGCACATCGGAGACATGCCTTGCGCCACATCACCACCCACGACGCGCCGGCCACCGGCCTGCGGGGCATCGCGGACACCAGCTGGCATACCCGCGGCACGTGCCACGGCATGGACGTCGAAGACGCCGACGCCGTGTTCTTCCCCGGGCCCCGGGACCACGAAGAGATCGCGGAGGCGAAGGAGCTGTGCGGCTGGTGCCCGGTGCGCCGCGAATGCCTCGACTTCGCTCTGGAGAACGTCCTCAAGGAGGGCGTGTGGGGCGGCCTGACCGAAGCCGAGCGGCGCCCTCTGCACGACAACCTGCACCAGCGACTGGACTACCGGCGCGTGACCGCCTTCTTCCAGGGACGCGACGTCCACCTCACCGAAACCGAGCGGCAGGCCGTCATCGACCACGCCTACGTCCGCGGCTGGCGGGCCGACCGGCTCGCCGCCGCCCTGCAGGTCAGCCACAAGCACGCCCGTGACCTGCTCCGGCAAGCCGCCAACAAGGTCCTCGATCGTGACCGCAACTACGGCATGCCCCGCAAGAAGAAGAAGCGGAAGAAGACCTCCACGGCCAAGGGACCCGCGCCCTCAGCTTCCGGCACGCAGCAGCCGGCAGGGCGCCCGGCGGCGTCGGCCCCGGCGCCAGCCCCTCTCGGAAAGGCAGCATGACCCTCGCCTTCGGTGCTACTTCGGACCTCCCTCTCCTCCTGGCCGCCGTCATACCCGCCGCCCTCGCGCTCGTGCTGACCGCCTGGGCCATCCGGCGCCGGGGAATCCGCCCGCAGAAACGTCCCGGCGGGCCTGCGGTCAAGGTCGCCGCGGTCGCCGCCCTGGGCTGCACCGCCTACAGCGCCGACACGAGCTGGCGCTTCGCCGCCGACTATCTCGACATGGCCGGCACCGCCGAGCGGGCCGGGATGTTCGCCGCCGCCGAACTCGCCCTGTTCGCGACCGCGCTGATGGCACGGCAGAACCTGGCCGTCCAGGGCGCTCCCGGTCTGCCGGGCACGCTGGTCTGGGTGATCACCACGGTGCAGGTGATCCCCGCCTACGCGGAGAGCGGCCCGGTCGGCGGCACAGTCCGCGCCTTCGTCGGACCGGTCATGGCGGCGATGCTGTGGCACCTCGCGATGGGCATCGAACTGCGCCTGCGCACCCCCGGCGCCGCCTCGAACGGACTGATCGCCGTCCTGGGCCGGGAGGCACGCGAGCGGCTGCTGTCCCGCCTGGGCATCGCCGCGCGCGACCGCGACGCCGCACAGATCACCCGGGACCGGGCCACCGCCCGCGCGGTCGCCCTCGCGGCTCGTCTCGCCGAGCGCACGCCCGAGCAGCAGCAGAACCGACACGGCCGACGGCTGACCCGGCGTCTGTCGAAGGCGGTCGGCAGGGCCTCGGTCGGCACCGACCCCCTCCAGCGTGCGCAGCTGCTCGACCAGCTCGCCGCCCGTCGGCACGCACTCGCGCTCGCCACGGTCCCGCTCCCCTCTCCCTGGTCCCCGTCACACCGCACCACAGCGGCAGCAACGGTCCCCTCACAGCCGATGCCGGATACGCCGGTCCCCGTCCATGGTCTCGAAGAGTCGGACTCCGACCGGGGGCCGGACGGCCTGCGGGGACCGGTCCCCGACACCACGGTCTCGGAGGCATCGGCAGACGCGGGGACCGACGATGTCGGGACGGGGACCGTCGCGGGGACCAAGGCACCGGTAATCGGCTCGGTCCCGGGGACCGGTCCCGCATCTCCAAAGGCCGCGGAGGGTGACGCCGCAGGCGCGGGGACCGGCTCCGGCTTGCGAGAAGCTCCTGCTCAGGGCCCCAGTTCGCGGGGACCGAGCGCCGCCGATTCGGGGACCGACACCACCGGGGACCGGGGACCAACCGACACCGAATCGGGGACCGACACCACCGGGGACCGGGGACACAAGGTCCCTCTGCGCCGGAAGACGACTCCGAAGGCCCGGACGAAGAACAAGGGCAAGCGCGGCCGTCCCCGGACTCCGCAGGCGCAGCGACCGCCGCGTGAGCCGGAGCAGTCGGTGGACCAGCTCGTCCAGCAGGTCCGTCCGCACGTCCCTGCCCTGCTCGAACGGGACGGCAATGAGGCGGTCACCCGTGTGCAGCTGCGGGAGATCCTCCGCCGCGAGGGCTTGAAGGGCGGCCGGAACGACCGGCTGAGCCTCGTCCTCCAGCAGCTGCGGAGCAACGACACCACGACGCCCAGGAGAAGCGCCCGATGAAGACCTGCCACCAGTTCGACACCGTCCGCGCGGAGTACCAGCGGGAGATCGGCTTCATGGTCGCCCACTCCCAGCGGCACGCGGGCAGGCCGGCGGCGAAGTCCAGCGCGAAGCAGGCTGCCTCGACGAAGCAGCGGATGGCCCGCGCGCTCAACAGCCACGTCAGCCGTTGCCCCGAGTGCGGCTGACCTGGCAAAACCCCAGCTCATAGCCCTCACCGCATCCGGTGGCCCGGCTTCGTGCCGGGCCACCGCCCCGATCCAGGAGACCCCCCCTGTGATTCCTCACCCCTCTCCCTCGGCCGAGCCCACACCCGCCGAGGCCAGCGCCTGGGCCGACGTCCTGGTCCGCCGGCGACTCCTGCACGCCGCCGTCCTCACACCGAGCGGCCAGTGGCTCGTCCAGGACCACCCCGACGGCCCCGTCCACCTCCTTCAAGGGCCGGCCGACGTCCTGGCCCTGGCCGCGGCCATCCAGCACCACACCCGCTCCACGAGGCCCGAAACCCGATGACGAACGCACCCAAGAACAGCACCACCCCGGCACCTGATCCCGACTCCAACTCGGTCTCGGGGCGAGCAAGTTATCCCCTTGGATACTCCGCCTTGAGCGGAGTATCCAAGGGCACCCCGCCCCTTGGGGGGCCGGGGCTCGTCCGGCGCCGGGGGACGCCAGACGAGGAGGCTGCGACCGAGGGCGGATCGCAGCCAGAGGGAAGACAGGACGAACGTGACCAGCCGCGTACACGCCGCCGCAAGTACCAGCGCCGTCAGCGTCCACACGTCCGCAACACCCGCTTCAGTGACGACGAACTCGTCCTCGTAACCGCCGGCGCGAAGGCCGCCGGCCTCACCCTCGCCGGTTTCCTTGCCCGCGCTGCCCTCTCCGCTGCCCGCGACCTCGAACGGACCGCAAGTGCGGTTGCCGACGAGCGTGAGGTGATCGCCGAGTTCTTCTCCGCCCGTCGGCACCTCGGCCGCATCGGCAGCAACTTGAACCAGATCACCCGAGCGGTCAACGCCGGAGCGCACCCGGGCGAACTCGACGTGGTCATCGCAGCCACCGACCGCGCCGTCCAGCGCGTCCAGCACGCCACCGACCGGCTCCTCCACCAGGACTAGGACCTCCTCACCTCCATGATCCCCAGGATCCAAAAGCGCGGGCAGCGCACCATCGGCCTCCTCTACTACCTCTATGGACCAGGCAAGTTCGAGGAGCACACCGACCCCCACCTCGTCGCCTCCTGGGATCACAACGCTCCCGACCCGGGCCGCGACCCTACCTCGACCCTCAAACAGCTTCAGCAGCTCCTGGACCAGCCCGTCGAGAACATCGACCCGACGGAGCGCCCGAAGAAGCACGTGTGGCATCTGTCCGTGCGCAACGGCAGCGAGGACCGGACCCTCTCGGACGAGGAATGGGCAGACGTGGCCCGCCGGATGGTCGCCGCTGCGGGGATCGACAACCCCGAGGCAGGTCCGGGCTGCCGGTGGGCGGCCGTCCGGCACGCGGATGACCACATCCACATCGTCGCCACCCTCGTCCGCGAAGACGGATACAAACCTGACCTCGACCACGACGCGGCCCGTGTGCAGGCCCAGGCCCGGACCCTCGAAGCGGAGCTGGGTCTGCGACGCCTGAACAAGGGTGACGGCACCGCTGCGAAGCGACCCACCAGCGCCGAACGGCACAAGGCCACTCGGCAGGGGCGCAACCTCACCGCCCGCGAGGAACTGCGCGAAACCGTACGGCGGGCGGTGGCCGGCGCCAGGAGCGACGCGGAGTTCTTCGACCGGCTCGCCACCGCCGGCCTCCTGATCCGCAAGCGCGCCGCGCCCTCCGGCGACCTGCTCGGATACAAGGTCGCCCTGCCCGACGACCTGAACAAGGACGGCGAGCCCATCTTCTACCCCGGCGCGCGCCTGGCCCCCGACCTGTCCCTGCCCCGCATCCGCGAGCGCTGGTCCGGCGACACTCCGGCTTCGCGGCAGGAGGATGCGATCCGTACGGGGCCGGGCAGTCCGGCCGCAGCACGCCGCAGGACGGCCTCGGCGGTGTGGCAGGCCGTGCTCGTCGTCGAGCATGGCGACGACGCGGTCGCCGCCGCCCACATCGCCGCGGCCGGCGAGGTCCTGGATGCCCTCGCGAAGACCTCCGCTGCCCACACCCGCCGCGAACTGCGCGACGCAGCAGCGGCTTTCGAGCGGGCCTCGCGCTCTCACGTCCGCGCGGTGCGCGGGCACGACCGAGCCCTGCGGCAGGCCGCCCGCGACCTCGTCCAGGGCGGCCCTGCCCTCGGCCGCGGTGAGGACGGCGCCACCACGGCGATGGCGATCGACATGCTGTTCTTCCTCATCACCGCCGCCGCGCACTGGCACGCCAGGAAGGGACACGCCCAGCAGGCCGAGGCCGCCGCCCGGACTGCCGAGCACCTTCGCACCGCCTACCAGGCCGCCGCCGCGCACCCCCTCGGTGTCCTGTACCAGCGCGGCCGACGCCTGAGCCGGCCGATGCTCCAGCGGCAGACCGTACTGCTGCGCGACGTACTGCCGGAGCTGGCCGAGCAGATCCTCGCCGAACCCGGCTGGTACGCCCTCGCGGCGACCATCGCGGAAATCGAAGCCGCCGGCCACGACCCTGCCGCCCTGCTGTCCGACGCTGCCGCACGACGCGAACTCGGCACCGCGGACTCCGTCAGCGACGTACTCGTGTGGCGAATGCGACGGACCGCCGATCTGCCCGCCGACGCCCCCCACCTGCCGGAGACCAGCACCGCAGGAACACGGTCGGCGACGCGGCAGGCGACCACCAGGCCCTCCACGCCCGGCAGGCGGCGCAGCGGCGAGGAAACCTCGCATCAGACCCGGTAAGCCCGCCGGACACCGGCACGCAGCCTCGGCGCATCTCAGAGAAGAGGGACAGCGTCACCACTCCGCTTGTCATCCACAGCATGGTCGAGCGCCCCCGTCCTGGCCAACTCGTCACCAGGGCAGTCGAGAAGCCGAGCACCCGCACTGACCTGGCCGGATGGACTGTGGACTTTGCGAGTTGAAGCCGCCGGGGGTATCGGGCACGATCATGAAACGCGCAGGTCGAGATGACGAGGTACAGGAGGACGCCAGGGTGTTTCACCGGATACGCCGCCGGGCCAAGGAGCCGAGCGAGGCTCAGAAGCAGTTCGCCGAACTGCATGCGCAGCTGCAGGGCCAGGTCCCGCCCGGCATCGGAGTGCCGACGCCTGAGCCGGAGCCCGCCGACCCGGCCGCCGCCGTGGACGACTTCCTCCCGCCCGAGTTGCGTGTGCCGAGCCACGACCAGGTCGACGGCAAGATGATGCCGTGGAAGCAGCCCCTCGTCCTCGACGGCGAGATGGCCGCCTGTGCCGAGTGCGGCGCGTACCGGGACTGGCTCATCCTCTCTACCCGCGGCGAGATCTGGCTGCGCTGCCGGGCCGGCCATCAGCAACTGGAGAGCCGCATCGACACCGCCTGGTACAACCGGCACTCCGGGCCGGCGGACGCGACGTTCGCGACGTTCGAGGACTGCCTGCGCCACCTCGGGCACTGACCACCATTCCTACGACCTCACCGGGCCCACGGGCCCGTACTGACCACCCGTCGCCTAGTACCAAGGGGTCAGTTCCGTCATGCGCGTTCGCGTCGCCACCACCGCCCTCGGCATCACCGCCGCCCTTCTCGCCCTGCCCGCTTGCTCCACCACCACCGGAAACCGGCACGCTTCTGCGGCCCGGGCGGGAAAGCCGTCCGGCAGCGTTCCGGAGACGATCGTGCTCTCCTCGGCCGCGCTCAAGTCCCGCCTGCTCGACCCGAGCGACCTCGGCAGCGGCTACCTGCCCAAGCCGGAGCGCCCGGCCCGGCACGACGACGTCACCGTCCTCGGCTGCCCGGCCCTGAGCGAGCTGGGCGGCGACGCTGCGACCGGCGGCACGCTCACCTTCCCGCACATCGCGAAGGCGGCCTTCACCTACGCCGGCACCTCTTCGGAGGTCTCCGAGGAGCTCTACAGCGACAGCGCGAGGAAGCTCTCCGACGGCGTCGACCGGATCTTCGACGCTATGACCGGATGCCCGACCTATCAGGTCGTCTCCGGCGGCGCCCTGGTCGAAGTCGCCTCGCAGAAGCTGACCGCTCCCGGCGCCGACGGTGACCAGCAGTGGAGCCAGCTCCTGACGTTCACCGCCGCGGGGCGAAGCAGTGTGGTCAAGCAGACCGCGATCCGCGACGGCAACCTGCTGGTGATCGTCTCCGGCTCCCCGGCCCTCGTCGACCGCCACCTCGACAAGGCCCTCGCCAAGGCCACGGCAACGAGCTGATCCCCCACGCCCCCAGCCAGCGATGCTGCCCTCGACCGCCATGGTCGGGGGCAGCATCGCGTTACTGGCTGATGCGCTGCGCGGCGTGAGCGGCTTGGCCCGGTACCCAGGCGCGGACCTGGCTGGGCTGGACGTAGAGCACGTTCGGGTTGTGACTGTGCGGCCCGTAGCCGCTGGAAGCGTTCACGAGCAGGTGCGCGCCCGCCGGAACGTGCCAGTTCCAGAACCATGCGTCCTGCTGCCGCCCGGTGTCGCACCAGGTCACGACGGCCTTTGAGCCACGGCGTCCGTGCTGGTAGACCCGCGTGATCTGGAGGAGTTGCCCTTGGCCGGTGCTGCGGTGCTGCTGAAATGCCTGCCACTGCGCCGCGAGGGCCGCTGTGCGCTTGCGGCGTGAACGGACCGTCAACGCGATCGTCACGACGACGATGAGAGCAATGACCAGAAGGGCGCCGGCGCTGGGGTACATTGCCGCATCCTGCATCGTTCCGTCACGGAGCGGCAAACCGCCCTGCGCGTTGAAGACTCAATATCTACTACCCGAGAAGCAAGAAGTCCGGCACCCCTCTTCAGGGGGTACCGGACTGTGATCGTCGAGGGAGGCGCGCGGGACGCTAGCTGGCGGGCGCGCGCAGAAGGCGCCCCTGGGTGGCCTCGGGCAGTACCCGCCGCAAGACCGGTGCGGTCGAGCTGAGGGAGGCGGCGAAGGCGGCGACGAGATCGTGCGGGACGCTGGCGGCGAACGATGCCGCCCACAGGCACGGCGCGCCGAGCGCGGGCTCGGCCCACGCCTGCCACCCGACCAGCCCCGTCTCATCGTCCTCGGCGACCAGGGCGCGCGGGTCGGCGTCCTGAATGAGGGGCGGGACGTCACCGAGGCTGATGTGCGAGGTGAACGTCGGGTCCGTCGCTGCCGCCTGGGGCTTGTCGATGTCGCGGAACCATCCGTGGGCGACGACCGCGTCGAGGACCAAATCGGCTCCGACGAACGGAACTGCGGGCTGGTCGCTCGCGTCGAGCGCGACGAGGAAGTCGACGACCGCCTCGCCGGGGACGTCGGGGGTGAAGTAGGCCGACCACTGGGCGAGCGAGCTGCTCGCCTCGGCGCGAGCGGAGATCTGCCAGGCGATCGGCAGCTCGCCCAGGTGGAACGGCTCGTCCGCCAGGCCCCACTGGGCCCAGCGCAGGGCGTCGGGGCTGATGTGCAGGACGGTGCTGCGCAGGACCTGGCGGTCCTCCGGTGCCTCCTCCGGCTCGTGCCGTCCGCGGACGATCGTCAGGCTCGTCCAGCCCAGGCCGGCGAGCGTGTCGGCGACGACGTCGTAAAGGCGCCCGTCGTCACCGGCCAGGTGCCGGGGGCCCACCCAGAACGCGGGCTGGCCACCGCGCAGGCTGGACGAGTCGAGCGGGAAGTCGGGGTACAGGGGCGCCTCCAAGAAGTCGGTGCGTATCTAGTTGCCGCCCGCGCGGCGGCGGGGACGGCGCGGGGGTGCCTGGACCGGGCCCTGCCACGTCAGCTCGATGGCGACCTCCGGCGGCAGATGGCCGAGCTGTGCGTCCTCGTCCCGCCCTTCAGCGAGGTAGACGACGGTCCGGCCGGTCTCGTCGAGCGACTGCAGGACCTGCGCCAACCGGTGGGCCATCGGGAAGAACGGATTCATGGCCTGGCGGACCGGAGCGTTCAGGTCGCAGCCGGACAGCAGGTCGATGAGATCACCGACGGTCATCTCCGGGGACGTCACGAACAGCCTCCTGGGGTGCGAGGAAAGAGCGGTGGAGCGGGCCGCCGTTCGGACGGCCAGCTGGCGCACAGGGCGGGCACTACCTCTCGGTGTCCGTGCTGTCAGAGGCGGCGTGAGATCTCCAGCACGCGCGCGACGACGTCGGCCGGCGTCTCGGTGTCGAACGACAGGTGGTAACCGTGGACCTTGGCGGTTCCGGTGACGGCGATATTCCATCCCTCGCCGTCCATGCCGGGGCGGCCGAGCGGGAACCGGCCGAGGTAGAACCTGCCGTCCTTGCTGCTGACGTGCACGTCCGCACGGTCGTCGACGATAAGGTCGAAGTCCTCGGCGGAGAACTGGTCCATGACCAGGGTCGGCTGGCCGGGGCCGAGCTGCCACTCCCGCAGTCGCGGGGCTTCGACAGTGGTAGAGAAACCGGGGCCCGTAGGGGCTACGGCCACGGGCAATCACCTCTCTGACGCGTAAATAGGTGCAGGTCAGGGCGATCGTGGGCAGGGCTGGGTGCCGGGTGGCTGTGGGCCGCCGGGCGTCTGGTCTTCTGGTCTTCTGGTCAGGCCGCGCCTTCCAGCGGGTTGAGGGTGACGGTGTAGCCGAGCTGGTTGAGCGCGTTGATCGCGCGGCGGGTGGCGCGTTCGGGGTCGCGGTGGGTGAAGTAGGTGCCGCCGAGGTCCTGGTAGGGGACGTTGTCGGTGAGCATGTGCCAGATCGCGGTGATGATCGAGTGCTCCACGGCGACCAGGGCTTTCAATGGTCCGCGGCGGGCGGTCAGCCGCTTGTAACGGGCCTGCAGGTAGGTGTCCTTGGTTCTGGCCGCCCCGAATGCCGCGATTCCGAGTGCCCCCT
>NZ_JBIVXP010000007.1:333197-504520 GCF_044769305.1 Streptomyces sp. NPDC090499 | reverse complement strand
CCAAGAGACCATCGACGTCGGACCTGAGCGGCACCCACGACCGATTTTCGCGCTGTCACCACGGCGCGGGCAACGCGTCACACCAACTTGGTAGCAACTGCCGAAAGCCCAGTCGCGCTAAGGGGGGTCCTACCATGCCCGTTGTACGCCCCTGCCGTTGCCCCGAACTGGCAAGCTGGCTGCCCGCGCCTGGCCTGCTGGTTTGAGCCACGGCCCGCGCATGAACGATGCGTGAGCGGACGGCCCGATACAGGGTGGCATGAGCCGGACCAAGTGGCTCGCCGTGCGGTTCTGACCAGGACAAACAGCACCGCACAGCAGCGCCAGGCACCACCCGGCAGGGATTCGGCCCCACTCCTAAAGCGGGTGTCGCAGGTTCGCATCCTGCCGGGGGCACAACGCGTTGCCGCTCTGACCTAGGGTTTCTCTCTCAGGGAAGGGTCCTATTTCGGGCTGGGACTCGTCGTCCGGGGCCGTTTGCGTGAGCGGGAAGGATTTCTTTGTCGCGGGTGTCGGCACGGTTCCGAGGTTTCCGTGGACGCGGTCCAGAGCGTGGTGTCGGGGGCGAGACAATCGGCCGACCCGAGTGCGGCCGGCAGGGACGCCCCGGCACCGACGTGTTTCCCGGCGTGTTCAGGAGGTCCACGCCGCGAGGAGCTCCGCCGGGCCGTACGCAGCGTCGAGCCCTACGCAGTCGGTCCCGCTGCGCGAGACAGCGATGACAGGCACAGGTGCAGACGTGAGCGCGGCGCGATGCCGGTGCAGCGCCGCGAGATCATGTCGGTCGAACGGGGAGTTCTCCAACCACTTCACCGAGCCAACGAACAACAGTTCCTCGGCGATCGGCTCGCGGTCCGCTCCGACGATGTCAATCTCCACATCGTTGGTGCGAGTCCAATAGCCGCCGATCGCGGGGGCAGCCGGTAGGTTCGCGTCAGGCAGCAGCCGTGCCAGCGCCTCGCGCACCAGAGGTTCAACGGCCCTACCGCGCCAACTGGTCCAGTTCTCGCGGATACGCCGCAGCGTCAGGTCACCCCGGCCCCTCTCGATCTCCTCCATCGCCGGACCCAGGAGCTTCAGCCAGAAGCGGAGATAAGGATCCGCGACCCGGTAGCGGCGGTCCTTCGAAGGCCGCGTCGACACAGGAAGCTCCGCTGCGATCACCCGCTTGTCGGCAAGAATCCCCAGCGACCGCTGTAGCGGCGTCGCTCCGATCCCGCCGGAGGCGCGGGCAATATTGGAGAACGTCCGCTCACCGCTGCCGATCGCTGAGAGCACAGTGCGAGCTTGGACCTGCTGGGGGAACTCCGCGGCGAGCGAGCGCTCCGCCGACACCAGCAAGGCCGAGACCGGATCGCTGAGCGCCTCCTGCAGGAACTCCCAGACGCCGGCGCCGTACGTCCACTCTGCACAGATCAGAGGCAGTCCACCGGTGATCAAGGCCGCATCGAAGGCCGAGGCAGGTTCGAGGCCGAGCATCTCGCCCACCTCCGCCGGGTTGAGCGGCCCCAGCATCATCTCCCGTCCGCGCTGATGGAACGGGCGTCCATAGCTGTTCAGCGCCTCCATCATCGACAGGTCGGAGCCGATGAGCACCAGCAGAACCGGCTTCGTCTCCAGTACTCGGTCCCAGGCCCGCTGAAGCATGCCTTCGAACGCGCCCGCGTCATCCATCAAATAGGGCACCTCGTCCATGACCACCACGCTCGCCCGGTCGTGCGGCAGCGCCGCCGCCAGTACGTCGAAGGCGGCATCCCAGCTCGCCGGGCGGGCGGCTGACAGCAGATTCGCCAGTGGAAGGCTGGATGACTGCGCGTCCTGACTGAGTCGCTCCAGGTCCGTCCCCGGCGACGCCCCTGTGGCGGCGTAGAAGAGGAAGGGCGCACCGGACATCTCAGCGAACCGCTCCACCAACCGCGACTTGCCCACTCGACGACGCCCGCGAAGCATCACGCACTGCCCGGGGCGCTCCCTGCCGATCCCGGCCGTCACCTTGCCCAGTTCGCGCTCCAGCGTCTTGAGTTCGTGCCGCCTGCCGACGAAGTCCGCCACGTCACTGCCTTCCTCTACCCCCGACACCAACTCTAGAGATACTAACATCAAGGTTAGTAATACTAATGTTAGCACTGACCTCGGATGGATGACAGGTGACAGCCCGGTGCACCCACGGGGAAAGATCAGCCTTCAGCGCCAGCGTGCTCCACTCCTGGACGCCCGATGGCCGCCGAATGCGTGAGCGGCGCGTGAGCGGACGACGTATCAGGAGCCGCCCTGGTCCGGACATCAGGTCGTGCCGCATGGCGCTGATCAAGCAAAAGAGCACCACTCGACACAATCAAGCACCACCCGCCAGAGATCCGATCCCACTCCTGAAGCGGTTGTCGGACCTATCGCCGGCGGACGTGACCGCGGACGTACCAAGCCACGACCACCACAACAAGGATGGCAACCACGAAGGCCCACACCGTCGTTGCGGTGCTGCGCGAGGTGTAGATCAGAGCAAGCATGCTCTGCCCGATACCCGGCGTGGGCAGCCGTAGCCCGTGTACTTCCTCCGGCGGCCTGCGACCACGGCTCCTCCTGCGAGACGCGGTGAGTGTCTGACTGCGTGACAACCGTGACGCACAACCGCGAACAACAGTGGACGTCAGCGGGCCATCAGCTCAGGTGAGTGGCACAGCAACCCAAGGGCAGCGTGCATCCCGAGTTGCTTCGGGGCGAAGAGGTCATCGCGCAGGGTTCGGCCACTGTGCTTCCGTCATCGGACTTGCTCTGGCGGACGGCTCGCTTTTCATCCGCCGTCCGTGGCTCTCGTTCACCCGTTGCCGAGAATCGCCCGCACGAGGGCCTCGACCAGCAATCGGGGCTCTCTCGTGGCCGACTTACACCTCGTTGAAGCCACGCGATGCGTCGTAGATGTCGGCTTCGATGACGACCACGAAGAAGCTCGTCACGACGTAGTGGACCATTACGCGGTCTTCCCAAGCCGCGCGCGTCACAGTGTCGGTCGTGTAGGCAAGGTGGCTGTCAGCGCCTTCGGGCTCCGCTGCGATTCTGTCGACGAGGCGCAGGAACTTCTCCCGATCTGCCGTCGGCATGTAGTCACGGAACCGCACAACTTGCTCGGTGAACTGCACGCGTCTTCTCATCGAAGCAGGATTTTACGGACAGGGCGCAGGACCCAGCAGGGAATATTGGCCGGGGCCTGTCGGCCTGCAGGTGACTCAGACGAAGGAGCCGTGCCGGACGCGCGCCAAATCGTGCGGGGAACCACGCGGAGCAGCGGGCACCGGCCCTGGGTGCGACCAGGACTCCTACACCACTCCACTGCACTGCAGGTCAGCACAGCCACTGTGCCCAGAAGACCCAAGCTTCCCAAGCTGAGGGCTCGAATGTCAGAGCCAGGTGCTAGCTTCCGCCCTCCAAGGGAAACAGGAAGGGGATGAGGGCTGGTGGGGGCTTCGGGGTGGGACTACTACGTGCCGTACCAGGAAGACCTGAACGCTGCGCTTCAGCGCCTGCGGCGTGAGGTGTTCGAGGCCGGGGACTACTACTGGGTCAACGGTGGCGACTGGCGGCCGGAGGGGGAGCGCGAACCTCGTCCGGGATCGCTGGAGGAGCTGTGGGACGACGAGTTGGTGCAGGAGGCCGGCACGCACTCGATCCTGGATGTCTTCCGCGTCGTAGGACCTGACGACACGCCGGACTACAACACCGTGGAACCCGTGACGGCCGAGGAAGCGCACAAGCTTCTGGGGGCGGACAAACTGACCCGGGCGCATGTCAAGGACTTCGACGTCTTCCCCCGGTCTCGATGGATCGGACGATGCGCGGTTCTGCACGACGACGAGGGCAACCCTCAAGAGATCCACTTCTGGGGCCACTCAGGCGACTGAACAACGGACCCAGCGCACAACCGGTTGATATCCACGCCTGACATCAACGAGCGCGTACACCGACGCACTCGAGCACTCGACGGCGACATGCACAAGCCCGCTTGGGGCCCTCGCAAGTGGTCGGCGATCGAACTCCTAAAGCGGGTGCCGCAGGTTCGAATCCTGCCGGAGGCACCAGGCAAAAGGCCTCGGTCCGATCATGGTCCGGGGCCTTTGACATCCAGTTTTGACCAACGGGGACGGGACGGAACGCCTCCCGCGTGGCAAAAGATTCGGCTCTCGATCGATTGAGGCAGCTGGCGCGAGCGCAGGCATTCGGATTTCACGTCGGCTCGGACCACCTCATCCGAGCTGGCCTCGACGCTCTTCTGGCCGACGTCGATGCCCCGTCGCTTGCCTTGCTCGCCGCCTGGGCCGTCGTGAGGAGCATGAGGCACGCGAGCTCTTCGATCATGTCGTGGACGAACTGCGGCTGGGATTCGAGGTGCCGGCGGACCCGATCGCTGCCAGGTGGGCCTTGGTCTGCTGGCTGGCTACTCAGCTCGTCGACGGCTCCCTGGACCCGGCGACCGGTGCCGACCTCATATGGGTCGAAGCAGCAACACAACTCGGCTATCCCGATCGCCTACAACCGATCGTTCGCTGTGGCATTGAGCTGGACGACTGGAACGCCAATTGGAGCACTCCGATAAAGCAGCTCGCAGCTCGAGGAAGAAGTCCTTGTCGCCGCCCGCGCGCTCATCGAAGGCGGCGGACTCGAGTCCGCGCTCTGAAGACCATGAAGCCCCAAGACTGTGACGTCTTGGGGCTCCGCGTCTCGGTTAGAGGGGGACGGCGTTGGTCGGCCTAAGCGGGGACGCCTCTGCAACAGCTTGTCCATGTGGCTCATGGCCTCGCGCCGGGGGTCCTGGACGACGTGCGTGTACACGTCCATGGTGATGCTGATCTGGGAGTGCCCGAGGATCTGCCTCACGACGCGGGGTGGGACTCCGGCCGCCGTGCGGTGGTGCCGTCGCGGGTGTCGCGCTGACGTACAGGCGGAAGGCCGGCCACGGCTTCATCTCACGTATTCCGGTTCGAGGTGGCTCGACGAGCAGGGGTCTGTCCGGAGCAATCCGACTCCACGTACCCCGCCCCGTACCGGGTCAACGTCCGCCTCACCTCGCAGGAAACGACCTTAAGCGCACATTGGCCGGTATGTGTCTCATATTTCCATATGGCCGATAAATATCTCCTGAACCTTACGCTCCACCACCAGGCTGCTGCGTCATGAACACAACCAAGCGAATCGCCGCCTTCGGCACAGCGGCTGCTGCCGTCGCCGTGGCCGCACTGGCTGCGGCTCCCACCGCCTCCGCCGACTCCGCCAACGGATGCGTGTACCCCCGCGTCTGCTTCTACCTCACCGACAGTGACTGGAACAGCGGGAGTCCCACCGCCGCGTACCAGGACGTCACCACCTCCTACCAGACGCTCGGCTCCAGGAGCCGAGGCGCGGACTGGGTACGGAACACCCGCAACGACGACCGGGCGTACCTCCGTTACATCCGCAACAGCACCGGCGGGACCGAGTACATCTGCGTCCTGCCGAACCAGACTGCCTACTTCTCCTCGGCGTACACCGTGACCGGCATCAGGATCGATACCGCGGCCACCTGTCCTTGAGTCCGCCCACGACCGCTGGAAGAGCCCGGACCGTGTGAGCGCGGCCGGGCTCGCGCCATGAGGCGGCGCCGTACCAGGGCCCACCCTTTCGAAGGTGCAGGCACCGCCCCGGCCGACCTCGAAGACGGGGCAGATGAGCACCCCCTACGACCGGATCGCCGTCCTGCTCGACGGAGCCGAGGAGAAGCGCCCCGTCGAGATGGCCGAGGACCTGGCCGGCAGGCTGCGCGACGCCGCGCGTACGCCCACCGGGCATCGCTCCAGGACGGCGACCAGCTCGCCTCTCGGACCTCCGGGCGGGATCTCGACCTGCTCGGCGTTGAGCAGGCCGTGGCCGGCCGCGCCGTGCTCCAGCTGCCGATCGGCCGCACCATCACCGTCACGCTCGACGAGGAAGGCTTCCGCAGCCCGAAAGAGGACTGAACCACCGTATGCAGCAACAGCGAGCTGCTGGACACCACGATCAGCGGCGCCGACGACCTGGCTACCACGACGCTCTCGACACCCTCGCGGAACTCCTCACCGCACACCCGCAAGAGGCCGCCTTCGATACCGGCTGAACCCGTGACCGTTCTCACCGATAACAGCTGTGGTGGGGCCCGCAAGTCGCCTGGGTGGCCCAGAGCTTGACGCTGAGGTCGTGGTTCCGTCATCTTCGTGCGGACTGGTGGTAAGGCGGTGCATGTCAGCGGTATTGGACCCGGGGGTGGTCGGCTTGCCGAGGCCCGTTCGGTGTGCACAGTGAGTGCTGCGTCCGTCCGGGGCGGGCGCGGGCGGAGGGGGAAAGCCGTGATGCGCTACGTTCACTGTCAGTGGGCAGCCGTCGTCGAGGCGGGGGTCGCCGTGGCCGTCGCCGCGCCTGTGGTGTTCGGCGTTCGTGGGCTGCCGCAGGTCGAAGGCGCCGCGGTGGCTGTCTTGCTGGCCTTGGCAGGGTCCAGCGCGTTCTTCGGGCTGGTGGCGGTTTCGACCCGGTTGACCTGGCTGGGCGGCGAGAAGCGCGATTTCGAGAGCGCACTCACCTTGAGCAACCCCGAGGCGATACTCCCCACGCGACGTGAGTCCCTGCGCCGCAGCTTCGACGGATCCTTCGTGGTCATCGTCGCAGTGCCGTCGCTGCTCTTCGGCCTGTTCTGGGATCCCTGGGCCATCGGTCTGGCGGTCATCTTCGTACCGGAGCGGATCGTCAAGGGTGTGTACCTGTTCTTCTGGGAGCGGCGCCACGGCGTACTGCTGTGGCGCGGCAAGGTCGAGGAACAACCTCTGGGCAAGGAGCAGTCCCTCTATTCCTCACCGCGGGGCGCGACGGCCGATTGACCTCGCCCTGTGTGTCGTCGCGCCTTGAGCATGCGGCGGAAGTGCCGGTCCTGGCCGTAGGCGTGATCGGCCGTGATCCATGTAACGGGCGGGTCGGAGGCGTGGGCGCGTAGTGCCAGGAGGCGGGCCGGTTCGCCCCGGGTCGCGAAAGCGCGCTCGTCGGGGACGTTCACGGCCCGGCAGTTCTCGGTGCGGCCGGCTGTGCCGGAGCGTGCCGTTCGACCCTGGCGGAAGTGTCCTCAGTGGGCGAGGCCCCGCTTGTGGAGTGCCGCGTTCGCCTTCGTGGTTGCACCACATGACGCCCGCAGGAGCGCGGAGGTCGACCAGGGACCAGATGAGCGGTGCAGCCCCGGTCGTAGATCAGCACCAGGCCGGCCGGGATACGGCCAGACGGATCCGGGCCGTCCTGGTTCAGCTGTCGGGGGCACAGTGAAAGGACTGGTCAGAGGCCCTTTCGTCCAACGGGCGGGAGGGCCTTCGTCCGTACCCCGCCCTGCCGACCGGCGTCTGCGGCGGTGACGGTATCGGCCGGCGGAGGGCGCCGGATGGCGGCGTTGTGGTTGCGGTCGGTCCGGATCGCGGTGAGGAGGAATGTCAGGACCGTACGTGATCAGATGGTGTCTCGATCCGGCTCGGCCATGGGAGCGCCGGGGCTCGTCAGAGCTTTCCGCCGATCTCGCAGGCGCGGCACGGCGGTCCACCGCAGGTGCACTGCATGATGGCGTCGAGGACCTGGCGGTCGTGGTAGAGGCACTCGTCCTTGCAGGTGTGGCGCGGGATGAATCCTGCCGGGATCTCGCCGGGCCACGGCTCGTGGCCGTCCCGGCAGCGGACGAACCGTTCGGGGTCGGCGGAGTGCAGCTCGTGCATGCTCGACCGTGCCTCGTCCTCCAGCTCACGCACTCGCTCCACCAGAGCCTTGAGCTCGGCAGCGATCCCGGAGTACCGGTCGGCGCCGGTCCTTACGTGCGCGGCCCGCAGCGCCATCGCCGCGTTGCCCAGAAACCTGCCGGCGTCCTGAAGATCGGTCACGTGGTGCATCTGAATGCCGGTCACGCCCCGGACCCACACTGCGTCCATGCTCACTGATCCACCTTCCCGGCGTTCGCCTGGTTTTCTTAAGAGAGATTAGGCGCGACGCCGGGATCTCTGCATAAGGAAAAGCAATATATTTATGGACGCTAAGGGTTTCCCCCGGGCCCGTCCAGTAAATCTTGGGTGAATCGGCTCACAGCCGGGTGGTGGATCTTCTATTCAATCTGCTGCTGATTTCCTGCCCGCCGGACGTCACCCCGCCCGTGTCGGTGACCCCGCCCGTGTCGGTCATCAGGCGACCGTGGTCATCAGGCGACCGTGTAGGAACTCGCTCCCGTCCCGGCGAGCGCACCCCCTTCGACGATCAGGTACTCGGGGCGGATGGGGCGGCCGTCGAGCCAGCACTCCAGGATCTCCCGCGTACCGGCCGCGTAGCGCGCCTGCGCCGAGAGGGTCGACCCGGACACGTGCGGCGTCATCGCCTCGTGGGGCATGGTGCGCCAGGGATGGTCGGGCGGTGGCGGCTGCGGGTACCAGACGTCACCGGCGTAACCGGCCAGTCGGCCGCTGTCGAGGGCCCGTACCACGGCGTCCCGGTCGACGATGAGCGCCCGCGCGGTGTTGACGATGTACGAGCCGCGCCGCATGGCCCCGATCAGGTCGTCGTCGAAGAGGTTCAGCGTCAGCGGATGCAGCGGAGTGTGGATCGAGAGCACATCGACCGAGGAGGCCAGCGAACGGGCGTCGGGATGCCAGGTCAGCTCCAGCTCCTCCTCGACCTCCCTGGCCAGCCGGCGCATGTCGTAGTAGTGCAGCCTGACGTCGAACGGCTTGAGGCGGCGCAGCACCGCCTGGCCGATGCGGCCGGAGCCCAGGACGCCGACGTCCATGCCTTCGAGGTCGTAGGCGCGCGAGACGCTGTCGGCGATGTTCCAGCCCTTCTTGGCGGTCACCCACTCGTGGGCCGGCATGTAGTTGTGCACCAGGGTGAGAATCTGCATCACTGCGTGCTCGGACACACTGATGCTGTTGCTGAACGTCACCTCGGCCACGGTCATGCCGTGGGCGATGGCGCTCGGCAGGTCGACGTGGTCCGACCCGATCCCCGCGGTGATCGCGAGTCTGAGCCGGGGGGCCGCGGCGATGCGTTCGGTGGTCAGGTAGGCGGGCCAGAACGGCTGCGAGACGACCACGTCGGTGTCGGGAAGCTCGCGGTCCAGGGTGGAGTCCGCCCCTTCCTTGTCGCTCGTGACGACAAGGGTGTGACCCCGGTCCTCCAGGAACCGGCGCAGTCCCAGTTCTCCTGAGACGCAGCCGAGGAGGTGCCCCGGGGTGAAATCGACGGCCTGCGGGGTCGGCGCGGTCTGACCGCCCGGATAGCCGCTGATGGTGGGAATCTCGTCGCGGGCGTAGTCGGGAGGATAACCGCCCACGGGGTCCGGATAGAGCACCGCAAGGATTTTTGCCATGACGTCCTCCATCGGTGGAACACCGATGATCTTGAATTTTAGTCGAGTGTGCGTCGCCACTGCAATGCCCTGGGATAATGGGGAGGCGTTCCGGCGGACAGGGATGCGGCTATTTCGATGAGGTCGGTGACGGAAGTCCGGGAGCCGTTCCGCGCCCGTCTGCGCGGGGGCGTCCTCGCGGCGGTCGCACCGGGCGGCCTGCTGGGCGGGACGGCCCGTTACGCACTGGTGCAGGCCTTCCCCGCCCCCGGTGGGGCGTTCCCGTGGACGACGTTCGCCGTCCATGTGTCCGGGGCGTTCCTGCCGGCACTGCTGCTCGTGTACGTGTTCGAGATCCGGCCGCCGACCCGGTACGTGCGGCCGTTCGCCGCCGTCGGCTTCCTCGGCGCCTTCACCACCTTCTCGACCTGGACGGTCGACACCGATCGGCTGCTGGGCCACGGCCACTGCGCGGCCGCGGCGCTGAACATCTTCGGGAGCCGCTTCGCCGGCCTGGCCGCCACCGTTCTGGGCCTGGCCGTCGGGGTTTTACCACTTTCTCCACGTTCAGTTACGAACTGGTCCACCTGCGCGACAAAGGGCTGGTCGGCACATCCCTGCTGTACGCCGTTTCGAGTATTGCGGTGGGGCTTGCGGCGGCTGCGTCGGCGTTCGCCGTCGGGTCGCTGTGAGACGGCCACGAGAAGATCCACGCCCGGTCGTCCGGTACTTGACACCGGGATGTGCGAGACGTCTCCTTGACAGTAGGAAATGTGCTGTGGTGTGCGCTGGTCGGGTGTGCGGACGGGCACCCGGATTTACCGGCGTCCACCGGCATCCGGAGGCTGCTGATGGCAACCTACGAATATCTGTGCAGCCGATGCGGGCCTTTCGACGTGAGATTGGCGATCGGGACGGCACCCAGGACATACGGCTGTCCTGACTGCGCAGGCGCTGCGAGACGCGTGTACTCCTCGCCCGGCATCACGCTGACCTCGAAAGCGGTCGCCGCCCTCCATGTCCGGGAGGAGCAGGCGCGTGAGGCCCCGGCAGTGGTCTCCCAACTGCCGCCGCGCAGAAAGGTGCAACCGCACCCCGCGCTCTCGCGGCTGCCGCGTCCCTGAAGGCGGTGGTCGGCAAGGCAGAACGTCTCATGCGGGTTCGGCACCTGAACACGACGCCGTTCCCGTAGCGGTGTGCGGATTGCGGAATCACGCAACGCGGGCCGGGAGGAGCCGGGCCGTGTCCTCGGCGGCTCATCAGCGGCTCCGGCGCCACGCGATTCCACTCCCCACGCGGACTGAGGAGGTGTGTCCCCGTGGGAAACGTGGGACTGCTCTTTGTCGGTGCGGTGCTCTTCATGAACGGACTGCTGCTGCTCGGGAAGGTCGACACCCGAGCCGGCGCGGTGTTCAACCTTTTCATAGGCGCACTGCAGGTACTGACGCCGACTTACCTCATCTTCACCGCCAACGACGACCCCCTGAAGATCCTGGCGGCGTCCGGGATCTACCTCTTCGGGTTCACCTACCTCTATGTAGGTGTCAGCCTGCTCGCCGATCTCGACAGCACCGGCGTCGGCTACTACTCGCTGTTCGTGGCAATTGCCGCCCTGGGGTATTCGTTCGTCAATTTCCGGCTCTTGAAGGATTACCCCTTCGGGGTCATCTGGCTCTACTGGGCCTACCTGTGGTTCCTGTTCTTCCTGCTGCTCGGTCTCAAGAAGGACGACCTCAAGGTCTATACCGGCTGGGTCACGGCGATCGAAGGCTGGGTCACCGGTGTGATTCCCGCCGGGCTGCTGCTTTCCGGCTACTGGAAGCACCCCACCGAGACCGCCATCGCACTGGCGGTCTTCGGCGTCGTGGTGTTCGCGGGGCTGTGGCCGCGCACCCACAGAACGCCCCGGCCGACCTCGGCGGCTCCGCGGGTCGGAGGTGCGGGCGCGCCAACGTGACCGGATCAGAATCTAGGAGTTCTCATGCCTGAAATTCTCTTCAGCGTGGACCACAGCAAGTCGATGCGTGAGCAGGCCGTGCCCGGCCACAACAGGTGGCACCCGGACATCCCCACCGTCGCCATGGTGAAGCCGGGAGCGGAGTTCCGCATGGAGTGCCGCGACTGGACCGACTGCCAGGTCGGCAACAACGACACCGCCAACGACGTACGCGACATCGACCTGACCATCCCCCACATGCTCAGCGGCCCGATAGGCGTGGAGGGCGCCGAACCCGGCGACCTGCTCGTCGTCGACATCCTCGACCTCGGCCCCGTGCCGCAGCAGACCGGGGACGCGGCGGGACAGGGCTGGGGCTACACCGGCATCTTCGCCAAGGCCAACGGCGGAGGCTTCCTGACCGACTACTTCCCGGACGCCTACAAAGCGGTATGGGACTTCCACGGACAGCAGGCCGTCTCCCGCCACCTTCCCGGGATCCGCTTCACCGGAATCACCCACCCCGGGCTCTTCGGAACCGCCCCGTCCACGGAGATGCTCGCCCGCTGGAACGCCCGCGAGCAGGCGCTGATCGACACCGACCCGAACCGGGTCCCGCCACTCGCCGTACCGCCGGACAGCACCAACGCACTCGCGGGCACGGCCACCGGCGACCTCGCCACGCGCATCGCCGCGGAGGGCGCACGCACGGTGCCGGCCCGTGAGAACGGAGGCAACCACGACATCAAGAACTTCACGCGCGGTTCGCGGGTCTTCTACCCCGTGCACGTCAAGGACGCCAAGCTCTCCGGAGGCGACCTGCACTTCAGTCAGGGCGACGGAGAGATCACCTTCTGCGGTGCCATCGAGATGGGCGGGTTCATCGACTTCCACGTCGACCTGATCAAGGGCGGCATGGAGACCTACGGCATCTCCACCAACCCCGTGTTCATTCCGGGCAACGTCGAGCCGAGGTACACGGAGTTCCTCACCTTCATCGGGATCTCCGTCGACCACGACACGGACACGAACTACTACCTCGACGCGACGCTGGCCTACCGCCGGGCCTGCCTCAACGCCGTCGAGTACTTCAAGAGGTTCGGCTACAGCGGAGAGCAGGCCTACCTGCTGCTCGGCTCCTCTCCCATAGAGGGACGTATCAGCGGCATCGTCGACATCCCCAACGCCTGCTGCTCGTTGTACGTGCCCACCGCCATGTTCGACTTCGAGGTCCGTCCGAGCGCCGCCGGACCGATGAAGGCCGACCGAGGCCAGTGCGCGGTGGCCACCGCCTGACCTGATCCCGCTGCAGCCCCGCGGCCCCGGCCGCGGGGCTGCAGCCGCATCAGCGCCGTTCACCGGATCCGAGACGGCGTCCGCGGCGTCGGCGCCGAGTGTGAACTCCCCGACCAGCGATATGCCCCCGCCGCACGCCAGCAGGACATGGTGCACAGCGTGTGGCGGCACGGCGCAGGCGTGGAGTGCGGTCGGTCCTGGCCCGGGTCCCGGGGCGCCGCGCCGGCGGACCGCCCGGCGGCGAGCCGCTGATGGGCGGATCGAGCAGGCCGCGACGGGCGTCCCACTCGTGTACACCTACGTTCTCGACCCCGCAACGAGGACCTACCGGGACGGTGACGTGTTCACCGGCGTCGTCAAGGCAACAGCCCCCTTCCCTGTGGAGATTGACCTCGGCCAGGTCTGACCTGTTCGGTCCCCATAGCCCGACAGATCGCAGACTGCGTACGCCGACTGCGACGCGAAACCCACGCCCGGAACAGATGAGTGCCACACCGGTCCAGGGCAGAGCCCTCGCTCAAGTTGCTTCGGGATGAAGGGGTCGTGAGTCAAAGGCCGTCGCGCTTGATCAGCGAACCGTCAGCGCTCAGTGTGTAGACGCGTGGCGGGGCCATGGCTTCCACGGCTTCACGCAACGCCGCTTCCTGCTCTGCGGGATTCGGCCCGTGGGGGTCCCGCGTGTGAAATCCGAGCAGCTCGATGGCGTCTGCGTCGACGTCGTCGGGCTCGGGGAGCCCCTCCTGGATGAAGCCGCAGAGCGCCCTCAATGCGTCCTCGCCCAGTTCCAAGGGGTGGAAAGGAAGGGGATACGGCTCTTCCTCTTCGTCAGGCCAGGACACGGTGTCAGCCGGACGGTTTCCGGCCCAGTAGGGCACTTCGAAAGGGAGTGGATCGCCGATGTTCTCGACGATGCCGCTGTCCGGGGACAGGCTCAGTGAGCGGATCAGGTGCCCGTCCTCCCACACGGCGAACGCCAGCCAGTCGACGACGCTGTGCATGGCGTGCAGGACGAGCCGTCGGCCGGCGCTTGCCGCCACCAGGTGCTCCGGCAGCTGGGAGGGAAGGTCGATCATCACCCTCTGATCACCGATGACGTCCACGCCGGGCCAGCTGGCCGCGTACGCCGTTCCCTTCGGGGGGTACACGCCGTCCCAGAGAGTCGAGCCTTCGCACTCCTCGATCTCCCAGCCCGGATACAGCCGCCGCATCATGGCGGCCGTCTGCTCCCGGCCCGCCGGCCCCACTCGGCGCAGCAGCCCCGGTATGTCGCCGTCGGCGTACACCAGCAGTCCCGTCTTGGCTCCCAAAGCCCCTCCCAGAGCGATACCCGTCTGACTGGCGCAACATAGCCGCACGCACTGACAACAGGGCTGCCACAGCCCCGTACCCGGCCGGGCCGTCCCCGGACCCTCCCGTGCCTTCCAAGGACGGCCAGGTGCCCAGTCCGCACCGGGGAACGCACCACAAACGCACCGTATTGAGCGGGGAACAGCGGGGAATCACGGAGAGTGCCGCCGAGACGAGGCCGGTTCCATTTGGTTCGTTCGTGCAGGTCAGCGCACGGACCTGTTCCAAACGACCGCGGCTTCCCAAGCTGAGGGCACGTCGTCGGCCTTGACCTCCTCGCCTCGCCCTGATCGGCTGGTCCCATGGCCACGGACCCCAGCGAATACGACGAGGCGATCCCGGCCCTGGCGGCCCACTTGGCGAAGATCGAGCGGGCAGTCAGCCGGACCCGGTCCTCTCACGCCGGCCGGGCGTACGCACTGGTCCGGCCGGCCCTCGTACAAGCCCTGGGGGACGAAGGCGCCCAACGAGTCGTACCGCAGGTCGTTGACGAGTTCGCCAGGCGGATCTCTGAGGACCCGGACAACCTCCCGTTCTGACATCCACACCTGAACTGCTCCGGGCCATGTGAGCCGATCAGTGCGCCTGCGTGGCCGAGGTTCCGGCGGGTCGGAAGGGTTCCGTGGCCTCCGTGTCGGTCAGGCCTTCGGGTCGGTGATCCGGTAGCCGACGGTGGGGGTCGTGGTGATCACCGGTGGGCTGCCGAGCTTGCGTCGCAGCCGGCCGATGGTCACTGTGACGGTGTTCGTGAACGGGTCGGCGTTCTCGTCCCATACCTGTTCCAGCAGCGACTCTGCGCTGAGAGGGGCCGGGCTGGCCCGCAGGAGGGCAGTCAGGACCTCGAATTCCTTGGCGGAGAGGTCGAGGTGTTGCCCGTCGCGGGTGGCTGTGCGGTGCACGGGGTCGAGTTCGATGCCCGCGGCGCGGAGTGTGCGGGCGCGGGCGTACGGGCGGCGACGCGCCAGGGCCCGTAGGCGGAGCACGAGTTCGGGGAAGTGGAAGGGCTTGACCAGGTAGTCGTCGGCGCCCAGGCTCAGGCCGCCGACGCGGTCGGCCGGCGTGTCCGCGGCGGTCAGCATCAGCACCATGGGGCGGTCGTCCCGGTCGGTGACCATCCGGCAGAGCGTGTCGCCGTGGATGCCCGGCAGGTCCCGGTCCAGGACGACCGCTTCGTACGCGTTGGTGTCCAGCTTGGCCGCGGCCTCCAGGCCGTCGTAGGCGACGTCCACTGCCATGTCCTGGTCCCGCAGGCCCTCGGCCAGGACGTCGGCGAGTGACCTGGCGTCCTCCACCACCAGCACCCTCATGCCATGTCCTCCACGTCGGCCGCGTCGGCCGCTCGGGAGAGGGTGACCGTGGCCTTGAGGCCGCCCGCGGCACGGGCCCGCAGGTCCAGGGTGCCACCGTGTGCGTCGGCGACAGCCGCGACGATGGCCAGGCCGAGGCCCGACCCCGAGCCGTTGCCGCCGCCGGTCCGCTCGGCGCCGAGCCGGCGGAACGGGAGTGCCAGCTGGGCGACCTGGTCCTGGGTCAGGACAGGACCCCCGTTCTCCACGACCAGCCGCACGTCCGGGCCCGCGGTGCTGGTGGCGACGCGGATCCAGCCGCCGGGCTGGTTGTGCCCGATCGCGTTGTCGACGAGGTTCTCCACCATCCCGCGCAACAACGTCCGGCTGCCGCACACCCGCACGCCGGACCCATCGCCCGTGCGGTCGGCCTCCACGACGAGGCCCTTCGCGGAGGCCGCGGAGGCACGGTCGGCGAGCGCGGTCGCGGCGAGCAGATCCAACGGGATGGCGTCAACGTCCGGCAGCGGCACTCCGTGCTGCGCACGGGCCAGTGCCAGGAAGCCGTCCAACAACCGGTCGATCTGGTCCAGTTCGGTCCTCACCCGGCCCGCGAGGGTGCGCGTCTGCTCCGGGACGGGGCCCGGTTTGGCCAGCGCGACGTCCACCGAGGCCCGCAGGGTGGCCAAGGGGGTGCGTAGTTCGTGCGAGGCGTCGGCGACGAAGCGGCGCTGCGCGGCGAACGCCTGCTCAAGGCGCTCCAGCAGCTCGTCGATCGTGTCACCGAGATCCTTGAGTTCGTCGTGCGGGCCCGGTACGGCGAGCCGTTCGTGCAGGCTGTCGGCGGAGATGCGGCGGGTCGCTCCGGTCATCGCGCGGAGCGGCCGCAGTACGCGTCCGGCGGCGTACCAGCCCAGCGCGACGGACAGCAGCCCCATCACCACCAACCCCGCTGCCGAGCCGAGCAGCAGTTGGTCGACCTGCCGGCTGTGGGCTTCGGCGAGCTGGTGCTGAAGACTGGCGATTCTCTCCTGTGCAGCGGACGAGAAGGTGCTCGGCGTGCTTCCCGGCGCCGGGTCCGCCCGGTAGGTACCGCCGGCCACCAGTCCGACCACCGCCAGCATCGCGACGGCCGAGCCCAGGAACAGTCCGGCGTACAAGGTGGTGAACCGCCAGCGGACGCCGCGGCGGTGCACCGACCGTACGAGAGGCCTTGGTTCCGCTGCCATCGGTCCCCCTTCTCCCTCACTGCCCGCTCAGGCTAGGCGAACCGGCCTAACAGCGGCATGACAGCGCCCGTCGCGCCCGCGTTACGGCCACGAGCGCAGCGTGTTGCCCCCAGGACGGGACAGGACGAGCGAGGGGCGGAGCAGCGTCGATGACGGACGATTCCAGGATCGAGGTGGAGGGCCTGCGTAAACGCTTCGGGGCGACGCAGGCGCTCGACGGCATGACATTCACCGTCCGGCCGGGACGGGTGACCGGATTCGTGGGCCCCAACGGCGCCGGCAAGTCCACCACCATGCGGACGGTGCTGGGCCTGGACGCTCCCGACCAGGGGCGGGCGCTGGTCGGCGGACGGCCGTACCGGACCCTGGGCAGCCCACTGCGCCACCTGGGTTCGATGCTGGACGCAGGCGCCCTGCAACCCAGCCGGACCGCCCGCAACCACCTGCTGTGGCTGGCCCACTCGCAGGGCCTCACGGCCGGCCGGGCGGACCGGGTGCTGGAGCAGGTCGGGCTCGCCGAGGCGGCGCGGCGCCGGGCGGGCGGTTTCTCGCTGGGCATGCGGCAGCGGCTCGGCATCGCCGCGGCGCTCCTCGGCGATCCGCCCGCGCTCATGCTGGACGAGCCCTTCAACGGCCTGGACCCCGAAGGGATCCGGTGGATCCGCAGCCTGCTGTCGTCACTTGCGGCGCAGGGGCGGACGGTGCTGGTGTCCAGCCATCTGATGAGCGAACTGCAGGATGTCGCGGACCACCTCGTCGTCGTCGGACGCGGCCGTGTGGTCGCCGACACGGGCGTGCGGGAGTTGCTGACGAGGCTGTCCGCGGGCCAGGTCACGCTGCGCACCTCCGCACCTGTCGCAGCGGCTGAGACGCTGGTCCGGGCCGGCGCAGTCGTGCGTGCCGCGGGCTCGGACGCACTCAGCGTCAGCGGGCTGCCGGGCGAGGCCGTCGTGACCGTGCTGAACGCGTCCGGGGTGCCGTTCGCCGAGCTGGCCCCGCACCGCGCGACCCTGGAGGAGGCGTACCTGGAACTCACCCGGGACGCCGTGGACTACCGCGGTGCGGGCGTCGAGGAGACCGCACGATGAGCGGGCTTCGGGTTCTGCACGCGGAGTGGACCAAGTTCCGCACCGTACGAGGGTGGGTCCTCGGCACATTCGGCGCGATCCTGGCGTCCGTCGTGTTCCTTCTGGCCGGGACGGCGTCGACGGACCAGTCGTCGGACGACCGCACGCAGGACGCCGTCTCGTTGCCGGTCGGCCCCGGCGGCGAGGCGGTCAACGACAGCTTCTACTTCATGCACCAGCCCCTGACCGGCGACGGCAGCATCACCGTCCCCGTGACCGCGCTGACCGGCGTACTGGCCCAGGAACCGGGGCGGACCACGCCGGGGATCACTCCGTGGGCCAAGACCGGAATCCTCGTCAAGCAGAGCCTCGAACAAGGCTCGCAGTACGCCGCGATGATGGTCACCGGCGCACACGGAGTGCGGATGCAGGACGACTTCACGCACGACCGGGCCGGCCTGCCCGGTCACCCCTCCGCCGCCTCGCCGCGCTGGCTGCGCCTGGTCCGCGCCGGGTCGACGGTCACCGGCTACGACTCGGCGGACGGCGTGCACTGGACCGAGGTCGGCAGCGCGCGCCTGACCGGCCTGGCCGGCACCGTGCAGGTGGGCCTCTTCACCGCCTCCCCGGCGGCCGTGCGGACGAGCGGCTCGCAAGGGGGCAGCAGTCCTGCCGTGGCCACCGGAACCTTTGGACATGTGGCACTCGGCGGCTCCTGGGCCCACGGCGGCCGGCCGGACGGCTGGCAGGGCGTTCAGGTGGGCGGCGACGCCGGCACGTCCGACAGCTACGCGGAGAACACCTCAGGCGGCTGCACACCGGCCGGCAGCGGCTTCTCCGTCACCGGTGCCGGAGACATCGCCCCGGTGGTCGGCGGCCCCGCGCTCGGCCCCGCGTACACCGTCGAGAACTTCCTTGTCGGCACGTTCGCCGGGCTGATCGTCCTGGCGGTCGTGGCCGTGCAGTTCGTCACCGCCGAGTACCGCCGCGGACTGATCGGCAGCACCCTCGCCGCGATCCCTCGGCGCGGGCGGCTGCTGGCCGCCAAGGCCGCCGTCGTCATGGCGGTCGCTTTCGTCGTCGGCGTGGTCGCCGCCGCCGTCAGCATCCCGCTCGGCCGGCAACGTGCCCACGCCACGCACTTCTTGGTGTTCACCGTGCCACGCGGGGTGGAACTGCGCGCGGTCGTCGGCACCGGGCTCCTGCTGGCCACCACCGCCGTCCTCGCACTGGCCCTCGGCGCGGTACTGCGGCGCAGCGCGACGGCGATCACCACCGTCGTGATGGCGACGGTGCTTCCCTATCTGCTCGCGGTCAGCGGCGCGCTGCCGACCTCGTCGGCGCAGTGGCTGCTCCGCCTCACCCCGGCGGCGGGCTTCGCCGTCCAGCAGACACTTCCGCACTACGCCCACGTGCTGAGCGTCTACACGCCGTCCTCCGGCTACTTTCCCCTCTCGCCCTGGGGTGGTTACGCCGTGCTCGCCGGCTGGACCGTCCTCGCGCTGACGGCCGCGACGCTGCTGCTGCGCCGGAGGGACGTATGAGTGCCGGCAGCCTGCGCCCGAGTGCCGGCAGCCTGCGCCGAACGGTCCACGCCGAGTGGACCAAGCTGCGAACCGACGCGGGTCACCTGTGGCTGCTGCTGGGCCTCGTCGCCGTCACGGCGTCCGTGAGTGCGGCAGCGGCGGCGACCGCGCGGTGCCCCACGGGCGGCTGCGGCCAGGACCCGGTCAGGCTCAGTCTGACGGGCGTGACGCCGGGTCAGACGATCGCCGCGATCGTGGCCGTGCTGGTCGTCGGCCACGAGTACGGCACCGGCCTGATCCACACCACGCTCGCGGCGGTACCGCGGCGCACCACCGTGCTGGCCGCCAAGGCCGCCGTCGTGAGCGGGACGGTCTTCGCCGCGGGAACGGTCGCGGTCCTGGCGTCCGTACTCGCCGGGCGCAGCCTGCTGCCGGGCAACGGCTTCACGCCCGCCCACGGCTACGCCGCCCTCTCCCTCACGGACGGGCCGACCCTGCGGGCAGCCGCAGGGTCGGTGCTCTACCTGGTCCTGGTCGCACTGCTCGCCCTCGGCATCTGCACAGCGGTCCGGGACACGGCGGTGGCGATGGGCGTCGTGCTGGGGCTGCTGTACCTCTTCCCCCTCCTCAGCCACGTGGTCACCGACCCGGGGCTGCGTCGGCACCTCGCGCAGATCGGCCCGATGCCCGCGGGACTGGCCGTCCAAGCCACGACGGACCTACGTCATCTCCCCATCGGACCGTGGGCAGGCCTCGGCGTGCTGGCCCTGTGGGCGGCGGGCGCGCTCCTCGTCGGCGGCACGGTGCTGCGACTCCGCGACGCCTGAAGGCGCAGGCGCCGTTGGCCCCGCAACGCAGCCGGCACACATGAGGCCGGGAAACCTCCTGAACACGCGAGAGCCGATCACGGTCCGGGCCTGTGGCATGCCGCTCGTCTGCACGAGCGGGCATGCCGGGGGCGCGAGTTCAGAAGAACGGCCGCACGGTCGGAGCAAGGCGTCCGCGGGGGCTTGCCGAGGGCCGCCGTTGTCAGACCCCTCCGGCATGCTCTGCCCATGCTGATTGCGACGAACGGCCGAGGGCACGTGGTGAAGCACCCTTCGAAGCCGACGATAGGCACGATGCTCGCCGACCTGCGGCAGGGCGACCACTTGATCCTTGAGCGGCGGGACGAGGGGCCTGAGGGGGACTGGTACATCCAGGTACTGTTCCGTGACGACAACACCTACCAGCTGGAGTACCGTGACGGCGTCGCCACGGAGCACTACCAGACGCTGACCGCCTCTCAGGAGAAGGCCGGTCAGGCCCTCCTCGGCTGGGCGACCGGTCAGCCGGACTGGCAGGAGGGCTTCCAGTGGAACAACATCGGCGCCATGTTCGCCGTCCCGATCATCAAGGCCAAGGACCTGCCCACCGCTTAGCACCGCGCCCCCACCCACCGCGCGACCGAGTTGCCGGAAGCCGGCGAGGTGGAGTGTCCTGACCTCGGAGGGCGACGAGTGCCGGGAGTCCGGGGCTCCTCCTACCGCCAGCCGCCGGTGAAGTCGCTGCTGAGCTGGACGTTGCAGATGTTGTAGCCGCCCGACGCGTGCCCGGACGTCGTCTGTCCGGGCACGGTCACGCTGCAGTTGATGTCCCCCGAGCCCTGCAGCTGGGCGTTCAACGTGTAGTACATCGCCTCCTTGCTGAAAGGCAGGGTGGCCTCGAACTCGCCGTCCTTGAAGGTGCCCTTGCGGGTGTCGTTGTCGGAGCCGTAGTTGATGTCGAGCCCGCCGAGGACTCCGGCCGGGGCGGTTCCCCAGACCTTGAAGACGACGGTCTTCGGGGCGTCGGCCTTCTTGCTGTCGGCCTTGCCGTCATCGGCGGCCGTCCCGTTGCGGGTCGTCGTGGTGGACGTGGACTTCGAAGCGCCGCTGCCGCCGACGACCGCGCCGGCGATGCCGAGGACGACGGTCACGCCGACGAGGCCGAGACAGCCGAGGCCGATGACCTTCCCTGCGCCGGGTCCCCTTTTCGGTGGCTGCGGCTGGAACGGGGGCTGGCCGTAGGGCGGCTGCGGGCCGGCCCATCCGGAGTGCTGCGGCTGCTGGTTGCTCATGGGTCCCCCTGAGGTGTCTGCCGTCGAAAGCAAGATGTGTGACATGTGAAGATGGCGCGCGGTTGCCGTATAACTGCTGGATTCACCCCATCGTGGTAAATCCAGCAGGCGTCGAGTCGCGCCCGGTTGATGGCGGTGCCGGGCGGCAGCGGCCGGAGCCAGGAGCCTCAGACCTCCGGACGACGCCCTGCCGTACGGCGGTCCGCCGCATCGCCGGTGGCAGAGCCCCTCCGAAGCAGCGCGCGGTGACCCGGAGGCGGTACGGCACGGGACGGACGGGCGCGGAGCGAAGCAGGCTTCGGGGCTTCTCCGTGTGGTGTGGGCCTGGTGGACCGTCGGCGGGGGGTGCGTGGCAGGATCAGCGCGGACTCGAAGGGTCAGGGGGCGGACAGGGTGGGGATCTTCAAGCGACGGCGCGCGGACACGGCGGCCCTTGAGGCGGCGGCTCTCGTACAACGCATCGAAGGGGCCGTCTCCTCGGGCGGGGCGAACGCGACCACGGAAGAGGCTCAGGCGGAGCTACGTGAGTGTGTGGCAGAAGCTGAGAGCCGCCTCGGTGACGGGCATCGCGCGACACAACTGGCCCTGCACCACCTGAGCGTCGCACTCCTCCTCCACACCAGCCACATGGCCGAGGCGGAGGCGGGTTTCCGGCGGCTTCGGAGCATCCGGGGCCGGACCGTGACCGACCGGGCCACCCCGTCCCTGCTGCGGCTGCACGCCACCAGCCTGTCCCGCCTGGGCCGCCACGAGGAGGCCGCTCGCGAGTACGAGGCCGTCGGCGATCAGCTCGGGGAACTCGTCGACGAGCTCAGCTCGGCGTGGCTCGGCGTGCGGGCCCTGCGCGCCCCCGAAC
Source organism: Streptomyces sp. NPDC090499 (assembly GCF_044769305.1). Taxonomy (NCBI): domain Bacteria; kingdom Bacillati; phylum Actinomycetota; class Actinomycetes; order Kitasatosporales; family Streptomycetaceae; genus Streptomyces; species Streptomyces sp. NPDC090499. The sequence goes on along the minus strand of NZ_JBIVXP010000007.1, from coordinate 482,521 downwards.
TGTGTCATCTGCGCCGGTTCGCGGAGGCCGAGGCCGATGCGCGTGCCATCATCGAGCGGAGCGTGTTCACACGCGCGCCCACCGGCCTCTTCGTGCGGTGGATCGCGACACACGCACTGTCCTACGCCCTCACCGGCCAAGGGCGCCCGAAGGAGGCGGAGTCGGCCGCGCGCCAAGCCCTGGCGGCCATGCGGGCACGCCAGGACGACAGAGGCGACCTTGTCTTCTCCCTGGAGCTGAGCCTCGCCCACGCACTCAGCGCCCAAGGCCGCTACGCCGAGGCCCTCGACTGCGTGACCGGTGCCCGCCGGGCCTACAACCCCGCTCTGTACGTCGACGCCGCCGAAGTCCACACGGCCGGCATCCCCGAGGCCGAGGCTCTCCTCGGCCTGGAACGCCAGGACGAGGCGGCCCGGGTCGCCCGCGACACCATCGCCGCTCTCACGGAACTGTTCAGCCCCGAACACGCATGCGTCCGCGATGCCCGAGAACTGCTGGAGCGGGCCACGAACCCTACGGCGCCCTGACCCGGTCCGGGCCGGTCCCGGTCGGTTCGCTCACTCGGGACGATGGTGCTTGCCCTCCGGATGATGGCAGTACCACGTCTCGCACTTGTCGTGCGGCCCCGGATCGTACTGGGGGCACTCGCACTCGGTGCAGAACCGGCTGTCGGAGGGCCCGCGATGGGTGCCCGGAAGTGCCGCCACGCGCTTCCGAGCCGTTTCGTACACGCCACGCAGATCGTCGACCGCTTGCCGCAGGTCGTCCGCGGCGGTGTCCCGCCACGCGGTCCGAAGGGCGGCGCCCTGTCCTTCTGCCGACGCCATCACCGCATCCCTCCTCACGCCCAGGTGTGCCGGTTCCCATGGTCGTTCGGTGGAAACAGGGGCGCGAGTCGATCAGCCGACGACCGGCCGGGAGGGCGGGCCTCACAGCGGTGGAAGGCTGCGTTTCTTCCCTCTCCGTCGCGGGTTGCGGCGGGCTCCCGCGAACAGGGTGCCGGCGTTGGCGAGCAGGATTCCGCCCAGCAGCAGGTGCGGCAACCGGGACCACCATGAGCCGGGACCGAGCAGGGGAGCCGTGATCTCGAAGGCTCCGAGGAGGAACGACGCCGCCGTGCAGGCCCACGGCCACCACGGCGCACGGCGGTCGATCATGCTCCCCCCCCCGGATTCGTCGAGACAGCGTGGCACAACCACGTATGCAGCGCAGCCCCCCCCGGCAGGGCACACGACGGCCCGACCGTGCGTCTGCCGCGGCCCGGGGCTTCGAGATGCGGTCATCGGCTGCCGCTGGCTACGCTCGCTGAAGGCCTCTGCAGTGTTCACGCCTCCACAGGAGGAGGGTTGCGATGAGGTTCACCCGCATGCACATGCGTACGCGCACCGCGAACGCAGCGGCGGCGGCCCTGGTCGCCGTTCCGCTGGCGCTGGTGGGTGCGGCGTCGCAGGGTCACGCGCAGGACGCGTCGCCCGGTCCGTCGGCCACGGGCACGTTCGGTTCCGGCTGTGCGGCGCTCGCCCAGAAGGTCGGCACGGCCAAGGACAGGGTCGTGGAGGCCGCGGCCGCGTATCCGCAACTGAGCCATCTGGTCTCCGCCGCGGTCCGGGCGCATCTCAACGGCACCCTCGACGGGAAGTCCGGCATCACCGTCTTCGCCCCCGACGACCAGGCCTTCCAGGCGGCGACCGTGGCGCAGTTCGCCGCGATCCTCGCCGACCAGGGGCAGTTGAAGAAGCTGCTGACCTACCACGTCGTGGACCGGCAGATCACCCCGGACGAACTCTCGCACGGCTCCTTCAAGACGGTGGAGGGCAGCAAACTGACCACGTCGGGCTCGGGCACCGACTTCAAGGTCAACGGCACGGCCAACATCGTCTGCGGCAACATCAAGGCCGCGAACGCCACCATCTACGTCATCGACCAGGTCCTCCAGCCGCCGTCCTGAGCTCGCTCCGACTCCGTTTCCGCGGCTTGGTGTTCAACGGCGGAGCCGGTCGAAGCGGAAGGGGGTGAGGGCCTCGGGGCGGCGGCCGGTGAGGACGTAGCGGGTCAGGGTGTGGCCGGTGACCGGGCCCAGGGTGACGCCGAGCATGCCGTGGCCGGTGGCCGCGTAGGCGTTGCCGTGCCCCGGGACGCGGTCGATGACGGGGAGCCCGTCGGGGAGGAAGGGCCGTCCGCCGACCCAGGGGTCGCGGATGAGGCCGACCAGGTCGTCGGGGTCGTCGAACCAGCGGCCCAGGTACTGGCGGCTGGCGAGCGCGACGGCGACGACGCGGCGCCAGTCGAGGCGGTTGTTGTTGCCGCTGAGTTCCATCGTGCCGCCGATGCGCGTGGTGGTGCCGATCGGTGAGGCGACGGCCCGGCGCTCGCCGAAGTAGAGCGGGTGCCGGGGCGCCGGGTCCAGGTCGACCGAGAAGCTGTAGCCCTTGCCCGCCTGGAGGGGCAGCGGACGGCCGAGGTGGCCGAGAAGGGCCGAGGAGCGGGTGCCGGCCGCGACGACGACGGCCGCGCACGGGATGTCGCCCTGGGTGGTGCGCAGGGCGGTGACCTGGTCCCCGGAGGTGCGGAAGCCGGTGGCCTCCGCGTTCTCGTGGAGCTTCACCCCGGACGCGGCGAGCTTCTCGCCGAGCGCGCGGGCGAACGCCTCCGGGTCGACCACGCCCTCCCCCTCGACGAGGTACGCCGCACGCACCCCGTCCGACAGCGCCCCGTCCAGCAGCCGCGCCGCGGAGCCGGTGACGACGTCGTCGGGGAGCGGGTAGCGGCCGTCGGCCATCTCCCGCTGGACGGAGAGGTGGTGGCGGGCCTCGGCGGCGGACAGGAAGGCGTGCACCATGCCGGGGCGGGTCAGCGTGGTGTCGACCCCGGCCGCGCGCAGGCCGTCGAAGAGGCCGAAGGTGTCGCGGTTCAGCTCGGCGATCGCCGCGTAGCCGCGCCGGAAGGCGGCCGGTGTGCTGCTGCGCCAGAACCGCCACAGCCACCGCGCGAACGCCGGGTCGGGCAGCGGCCGCAGGTAGAGGGGCGAGTCCGGGCGGCCGAGCGAGCGCAGGGCGTAGCGGACGACGCCGGGGGCCGGGACGGGGGTGGAGTGGCTGAGGCAGACCCAGCCCGCGTTGCCGCGGGAGGCTCCCGAGGCCAGGGCGCGCCGCTCGACGACCTCCACGGGCACGCCGGCTTCGGCCAGGTAGTAGGCCGTGCAGAGGCCCACCACACCGCCCCCGACCACCACCACGGGGCCGTCGCCGACAAGACCGCGCGTGCCGGACGTAACGGGCCTGCTGGATGTGACGGGCGTGCCGGACCTGCCGGGCGTGCCGGGCGTGCCGGGCGTGCCGGCAGCGTCGCTCATGACGCGGGTCCGTACGCGGTGAGGAACTCCCGGGTGCGGGCCTGGGCGGGACGGTCCAGGACGTCCTGCGGCCTGCCCTCCTCCACGATCCGGCCGCGGTCGACGAAGACGACGTGGTCGGACACCTCGCGGGCGAAGGGGAGTTCGTGGGTGACCAGCAGCATCGTCATGCCGTCGGCGGCGAGTTCGCGCATCACGCCGAGCACCTCCCGGGTGGCCTCCGGGTCGAGGGAGGACGTGGGCTCGTCGAAGAGCAGCACCTCGGGCCTGAGGGCGAGGGCACGGGCGATGGCGACGCGCTGCTGTTCGCCGCCGGAGAGCTGCTCGGGCCGGGCGAGGGCGCGGTGGGCCACGCCGACCCGGCGCAGCAGTGCGACGGCGCGCTCCAGCGCCTCCTCCTCGGGGACACCGGCCTTGCGCTGGGCCAGGACGACGTTCTCCACGGCGGTGAGGTGCGGGAAGAGGTTGAACCGCTGGAAGACCATGCCGACGGTGCGCCGCAGCCGGGGCAGGTCCCGGCAGACCTTCCGGCCGCCCTCGTGCACGACCTCGCCGGCCACTTCGACCGTGCCCGCGTCCGGGGATTCGAGCAGGTTGACGCACCGCATCAGCGTCGTCTTCCCGCCGCCGCTCTGCCCGATGACGCTCACGATGCGGCCGCGGCCGACCTCCAGGTCCACCTCGTCGAGGACCACGCGGCCGTCGAAGGACTTGCAGAGGCCCTCGATGCGTACGACCGCCTCGGCGGGCGACGGCGACAGGGGGGTCTGCGTGGTGGTGGCGGGCTCGGTCATACGGCCGCCTCCTTCCGGTCGGTGCCCGCGCCGAGGCCGGCGGCGGGCTCGGCGGCGAGCAGGGCGCGGGCGGCACGCAGCCGGCGCCGGCGCCGGGGGGACAGCGCGACGCCGGCCCGTACCTTCCGTTCCAGCAGCAGGAGCAGTTGGGAGAGCGGGTAGCACAGGACGAAGTAGACGGCGGAGATGACCAGGTAGACCTCCAGCGCCCGGAAGGTGGCCGAGGTGATGAGGCGGCCCTCCGACATCAGCTCGGCGGCGGAGATGGTGACGAGCAGCGAGGTGGACTTCAGCAGGTCGACGAGCATGGTGTTGGTGCCGGCCAGGGCCAGCCGGACGGCCTGCGGCAGGACCACGTGGCCGAAGATGCCCGCCCGGCCCAGGCCCAGCGCCTCGCCCGCCTCCGTCTGCCCGGCGGGCACCCCGCTGATCGCGGCGCGGAAGATCTCGGAGAGGTAGGCGGCGTAGAAGACGACGAGGCTCAGGCAGCCGGCGGTGAAGACGTCGAGCCGGATGCCGGCCGAGGCCAGGCCGAAGTAGGCGAGGAAGATGATGGCGAGGAGGGGGACGTTCTTGAACACCTCGGTGTAGACGGCGGCCAGCATCCGCGCGGGCCACAGGCGGCTCAGCCGGAGCAGTGCCACCGCGAGGCCGAGGACGACCGCGCCGGCGAAGCTGACCGCGGTGTACGACACGGTGCGGCCGAGGGCGGCGGTCAGGTCGGGCCGGTAGTCGGACCAGGGGACCTGGAAGAAGCCGGACATGTCATCCCCTCACTGGCCGGTGGAGCCGATGGTCGGCGGGGTCCAGTCGGCGGGCCGGTCGACGCCCCGGCGCGCGGCGGCCATGTCGGCCGAGGGCTTGAGGAACTGCTCGGGATCGCCGCCGTACTTCTTGATGAGCTTGGCCAGTTCGCCGTTGTGGTACATGGCGTCGATCTGCGCGGAGAGGGCCTGCTCCAGCTTCGGCTCCTGCTTCGGGAGGTAGAAGCCGGTCTGGTACGGCTGGAAGTAGGAGTACGCGGGCTTGGCCTTGACCTGCGCGGCGGTGGGCGGGGTGAGGTACTCGGTGCTGATCTTGAGGTCCGGGCGCTGTTTCTGGGCCGCGATGATGAGCAGCGGGTCGAGGAAGCCGACGTCGACGCGGCCCGCGCCGAGGTCGTCGAAGACGCCGTTGGCGTCCGGGTAGGCGTGCAGCTTGGCGCCGGGTACGGCCTGGATGGACTTGACCCAGACGTAGCCCTCGACGGTGCCGAGGTTCAGGTGCTCCAGGTCGTCGACCGTCCGGTAGGTCCTGCCGTCGCGGACGGCCATCGCCGGGGGCGAGTAGTAGGGCGGGTCGGTGAACAGGCCCTGCTTCTGCCGGTCGGCGGACCAGGCGACGCCGCCGACGGTGATGTCCACCCGGCGGGACTGCACTCCGGCGAGCATGCCGGCGAAGTCCGTCACCTCGGGTTTGATCTCCAGGCCGAGCCTCTTGGCCGCGTAGGCGAGGATGTCGCCGTCCAGGCCGACGATCTTGCCGTTCTCGACGGTGGTGTAGGGCGCGTACGGCTCGACGGCGACCTTGATGACGCCGGGGGTGAGGGTGCCCAGGGCTGCGGTCTTCGCGGAGACGTTCTTCGGGGCGTCGTTGCCGCCCGAGCCGCAGGCTGCTGCGGAGGAAAGCAGGAGGAATGTTGACAAAGAGGCGGCGATGGAGCGCACACGGATCATCGGCACGAGCCTTCCGTTCCGGCTGAGGGAGCCCGCCGTTCACCGCGTTGTGCCCCCGGCGGGGAGGTGATTGGGGCCATACGCTAAGGAGCGGCCCGTCGTACGTCACCGGTCACTTCGTACACAGTTGTGGCCGGAATCGTTTGCTCCCCTGTACGGTGCGTCCAAACCCGGCCCGCCCCGCGACGGGAGGAACGCCCGTGCTGAGCCCGTCACTCGCGCAGGAGATCGCCGGGGACACCTCCGCCGTCATCGGCTTCAACGTGCTGATCACCGACGCGGAGGGCATGGTCATCGGCAGCGGCGACAGCAGCCGCGTCGGCACCTTCCACGAGGCGTCCGTCGAGGTCGTCCGCTCCCAGGAGCCCGCCACGCACGACGCGTCCCAGGCGCAGCGGCTGCGCGGCGTGCGTCCCGGGGTCACCCTGCCGCTGATCGCGGGCGGGCAGGCGGTGGGGACGGTCGGGATCACCGGGACGCCGACCCAGGTCCGGCGGTTCGGGCTGCTGGTGAAGCGGCAGACGGAGATCCTGCTGCGGGAGTCCGTGATGCTGCGCTCCCGGCTGCTGGCCGAGCGCGCGGGCGAGAAGCTGCTGGCCGACATCGCCGCCTACGACCCCGAGGTCGTCGAGGGCGACTTCCTCGTCTTCCGGGCCGCCGAACTCGGCTTCGACCTGCGGCTGCGGCGGGTCGCGGTGGTGTTCGAGGTGACCGTCCCCGCCACGGCCGCCCACGGCCAGGGCACGCACCGCCAGGGCGGCCACCGCCAGGCCTCCCCCACCCTGGCCCTGGTCCGTTCCGAACTGCTGCGCACCGTCGGCGAGGTGTTCGCCGACCCCCAGGACATCGTCGCCGCCACCGCCCCCGGCTGGATCGGCGTCCTGCACCGGCTGCCGGCCGGCCGCTCCGCGGAGTCCCTGGCCGCCGACTGCCGTCGCGTCACCGACGTCATCGCCGTCCAGGACGGCCTGGCCGCGCGTGCGGGCATCGGCGAGGCCGCCGCCTCCGTCGGCGGGCTGCACGACTCCTACCAGGACGCGTGCGAGGCGCTGCGCCTCGGCACCCGGGTGGCGGGCGGTGCCGCCGTCCACCTCATCACCGATCTGCGGGTCCACCAGGTGCTGACCGCGGTGGGCCAGTCCGCCCGCAACCGGCTGGTCGACCGCACCACCGCGGACCTGCGCGCCCAGCCGGACTGGCCGGCGCTCCGCGACACGATCACCGCCTGGTGCGAGAGCGGGTTCAACCTCGTCAGGGCCGCCGAGGCGCTGCACGTCCACCGCAACACCGTCGTCTACCGGATGAACAAGATCGAGCAGATCACCGGCCGCCCGCTGCGCGCCCACCGGACCACCATGGCGCTCTACCTCGCCTGCCTGGCGGACCAGTTGGGCGGCGGCGACGCCACCGTGCGACGGCGCCGCAGAGTGCGTTGAGCGGGACCGACGGAGACGCCCCTTCTTCCCCGAACAGCAAGCGGAGAGCAAAGCCGTAGCAAAGGGAGTGACCCCTTGCGTCACCGCGCTGATCAGCGTCGAATGTGACGTCGGCCAAATGCTTTGCATTTCGCTCGCGGAATGCCTAGCCTCCAAGTGTACGAAACGGTTTCGATCAGTTAGTGGGCCGGCGGCCCGAGGCCCAGGAACGAGGTGTCGTCGGATGGGGGCTCCACGGGCAGCCGCGGAAACCGGGGCGACGCCCCGCCGGGGCGGGCCCGCTCCCGAACGCGAGGGCGGGCTCCACGACGCCGTCCCGGCCATGAACAACGTCAGCGCCCGCGCGCACCGCGGCCGGGCAACGCTCTGCCGGCAGCGGCAGGGCGGGCCCCGGCCGACCGGCGCCACCCCACGCACGTCCTGGACACCGTGATCCTTCCGGTGCTCACCAGCACATGATCCACACGCTTCCGGAGAGCCCCCTCATGTCATCCACTTCTGTCGACTCCGTCGACGCGCACCCCGGCGTCGCACCGGCCCAGTCCTCGCCGGTCCGCGGCGCCAGACACCAGGCACCGCACCGGTGGATGGTGCTGGCCGTGATCGGCCTCGCCCAGCTGATGGTGGTGCTCGACTCGACGATCGTGAACATCGCCCTGCCGTCCGCCCAGCGGGACCTGGGCTTTTCCAACGACGGCCGGCAGTGGGTGGTCACAGCCTACTCGCTGGCGTTCGGTTCCCTGCTGCTGCTCGGCGGCCGGCTCGCGGACTTCTTCGGCCGCAAGACCACCCTGCTGATCGGCCTGGTCGGGTTCGCCGGCGCCTCCGCGATGGCCGGCGCCTCGCAGAACCTGACGATGCTGATCGTCGGCCGGGCGGTCCAGGGTGTGTTCGGCGCGCTGCTCGCGCCCGCCGCGCTGTCCCTGCTGACCACGACCTTCACCGACGCCAAGGAGCGCGCCAAGGCGTTCGGCGTCTACGGTGCGATCGCCGGCAGCGGCGGTGCCATCGGCCTGCTGCTGGGCGGTGTGCTGACCGAACACCTGAACTGGCGGTACACCCTCTACGTCAACCTGCCGATCGCGGTCGTCGCGGTGATCGGCACGATGGTCTTCGTCCGCCGGCCCGCGAAGGCCGCGCGTCCCCGGCTGGACGCGCTGGGCACCGTACTCGCCGCGGGCGGCGTGTTCTCCCTGGTGTACGGCTTCGCCAACGCCGAGACCCACCCGTGGGGCAACTGGATGGTCTGGGCCTTCCTGGCCGCCGGTGGCGTGCTGCTGGCCCTCTTCACGTTCTGGGAGACCCGGACCGACCATCCGCTGCTGCCGCTGCGGGTGCTGGCCGACCGCAACCGTGCGGCCGCCTACCTCTCGGTGTTCGTCACCGGCGCGGGCATGTTCGGGATCTTCCTGTTCCTGACCTACTACCTGCAGGAAACCCTGCACTACTCACCGGTCAAGACCGGTCTGGCCTTCCTCCCGATGATCGGGGCGCTGATGGTGTTCGCGCAGCTGGCCACCATCGTCGCGGTGCCCCGGATAGGCGCCAAGCCGATCGTCCCGGTCGGCGCACTGCTCGCGGCATCCGGCATGGTCTGGCTCACCCGGCTCGACCTGCACTCGGCCTACACCTCGGACGTGCTGGGACCGCTGCTGATCATGGGCGCCGGTATCGGCATGGTGATGCCGCCCGCGATGAGCCTGGCCACCCTCGGCGTCGCACCGCAGGACCAGGGCGTCGCCTCGGCGACGACCAACACCATGCAGCAGGTCGGCGGTTCCATCGGCACCGCGCTGTTCTCCACCCTGGCGGCGACCTCGGCCACCGACTACGTCAAGGACCACCACCCGGTGACCCCGCTGGTGAAGGCCGACGCAGCGCTGCACAGCTACGCCACCGCCTACTGGTGGGCGGCCGGCTTCTTCGTCGTGGCGGCCGTCCTCGCGGCGGTGCTCTACCGCAAGGGCAGCCCGACGGCCCAGGCGCAGGCCGTGGACAGCGCCCCGCGCGCCGCCTTCGAGGAGAACGGCACGGACGGGACGGTGCCCCTGGTCCAGCCGCGGACCGCGACCACCACCAGCCTGCCGGAACCGGCCGGCCTGACGGTGAGCGGCCGGGTCCTGGCGGCCGGCGGCGGGGTGCCGGCACCGGGCGCCGTGGTCACGCTGATCGACCCGACGGGGCGGCAGCTCGGCCACGCCGTCACCGACCTCGCGGGCCACTACACGGTGGCCGTCCCGGCCGCGGGCTCGTACGTCCTGGTCGGCTCGGCCGCCGGGCGCCAGCCGCAGGTGGCCACCCTCACGGTGGGCGGCACCCCGGTCGAGTACAACCTGGTGCTGGCCGGCACCACCGGCATGACCGGCAGCGTCCGCTCCGGCGGCCTCCCGGTGACCGGAGCCCTGGTGGTCGCGACCGACCCGTTCGGCGAGGTGGCGGACTCCACGGTCACCGGCGCCGACGGCGGCTACCGGCTCGGCGAACTGGTCGCCGGGGAGTACGTCCTGACCGTGAGCGCCGAGGGCCACCGGCCCACCGCCGTCGCGGTGACCGTCGGGGACGCCGGGGCCGCCCAGGACATCCTCCTCGCTCCGGCCGCCGCGGTCCGCGGCACCGTCCGGGGCAGGAACGGCTCGCCCCTGACCGACGCCCGGGTGGCCCTGCTGGACTCCGCCGGCAACGTGGTCGCCTCCCGCACCACCGGCGAGGACGGCGAGTACGCCTTCCCGGACCTGCCCGGCACCGAGTACACGGTGGTCGCCTCCGGCTACCCGCCGGTGGCCGCCCCGGTCCGGCTGCACGGCACCGGGCAGGACGGCTTCGACCTCTACCTCGCCCACGAGGAGACCGGGCAGCAGGGCACCCCGCAGTCCGGACCGCTGGTCTGACACCCGGCCGGCGGAGCCGGGCGGCACGGGTACGACACCCGCGGCGCCCGGCTCCGCCGCATCGCCGCAGCGCGGTACCGCACGGGAGCCGGTGGCCGGATCCCGGTGCTGTCCCGGCGGCCCGGGAAGGCGGTCGCCCCGGGGTCGGGCCACCGTTCAGGACGTGGTGACCAGGACTACGGCGGCTGCCGCGTCGGCCAGGGCGAACGTGCCGTAGAACAGCCTCATGGTGCGGGACAGGGCGACCACGCGCCACGGAACGGACTGTGCGTAGCGCTCCACGTCCATGCTGAACAGGGGGACTTGGCCGGGCTCCGGCGCCAGGGAGCGGTCGTACAGGGAGCGGAACAGCCGTTCCTGCTCCAGGTAGTAGGTGTCCAGCAGCCAGAAGCCCAGGGTCGTCACCAGGGCGATCACCGCCACGGCCCATCCGGCGCCCCCCGCAGCGACGGTGACCAGGCCCCCGCTGACGGCCATGGCCCAGCTCTTGACCAGGAACGAGTTCGTGCCGAAGCGGGTGATGACGGCCTGGAGCAGTTCGAGGTACTTCACCCTGGCCTCGTCGGGGACCTGCGACACGGTGCTCATTCGGCTGCCTCCGTGTCGTCGGCCGGGTCGTCGGAAGGGGCGTCGGAAGGGTCGTCGTCTCCCCATTGGCGGTTGAGCTTCCCGAGGGAGTCGTCCAGGCGGCGGGAGAAGTCGTCGGGACGATGCCGCTCCAGCACCTCCCGTGCCTCGGCGAGCAGGTCCAGCCGGATCCTCGGCCCGTCCCCGGACGGTTCCGCCACGAACAGACCCCGCGGAGCGCAGCGGATCCTGGGAACCCGCTCCGGAGGCCACTCGGCCGCGCGCAGCGGGAACTCGAACGTGCCGGCCATGCCCGTGCGCGCCCGTTCCTGCACGAGGCCGGTCGCCGCGTCCTCGACGTGCCTGCGGGCGCCCAGTTCCGCCGCGTCGAGCGAGGCCTTGAGCGCGAACCAGGCCGCGACATGGGCCACCAGCGCCTCCCGTGCCTCGTCGCCCAGCCCGTCGGCGGCCTTCATGCGCTTGCGCAGCGCCTTCTCCGCCGTCTCGGCGCGTACCCGCCGTTCCGTCACCGCGGCCCGGTCCCGCTTGCGCCTCGCCTTCTCCGCCTTCCGGGTGAGCCTGGCCTCCTCTGCGTCGGCCGCCGCCTCGGGATCGTGCGAGAGCAGCTTCGTGGCCACGGCAGCGGCGCCGAGAAGCAGCAGCAGCACCACGACGACCGGCTGGAACAGCGCCAGATAGCTGTCGTCGGACTCCTCGGTCGCGATCAGGACCCGCACCACTCCGCAGACGACGATGAGTCCGAGGAGGGCCAGGGTGAGCAGCCACGGGACCACCAGCGGACGCCACCGGTACCGGCCGCCGCGGTCGGCCCCGGCGTCCGCACGGGCCTCCCGCACCAGGGCCGTGCGCTCGGCGAGGAACGTTCCGGCGGCCAGCAGGCAGACCGCGATGGCCACGCCGGGCAGGTACGCCAGCCAGTACTGCACCGAGCCCGAGCCGACGTCCAGTATCTGCTGGATCACGGAGCCCATGAACGCGGCGTCGAAGACCGCCCCGGCACCGGTCACGGGCCAGACCAGCCGGCGCCACATCCCCGCGACCCGGGGCCGCCGGGCCGGCCCGGTCCGCTCCGGCGCGTCCTGCGCGCCGGCGGTCTCCGGCAGCACGGCAACGGGTGTCTCCGGTACGGCCGGCAGCGCTCCCCCGATGCGCCGGAACCGGTCGACCGCCGCGATGGCGCTCTCCACACGCTGCGCGGACCCGACGACGGTCGCGCAGCCCGCGCCGAGGCCGGCCCGGTCGTCGACCAGAAGGGCGTTACCGGAGCTGAACGCCCCCATCAGTACGGCTCGTTCGCGGCTGTCCGTACGGTCGACCAGGCGGACGGGCGGTGCCTCCTGCGCGTCCTGCCCGCCCGGACAGTCCTTCGCCGCGCCCAGCACCACACCGTTGCGTGCTGCGCGGCCGTTCTCTTCGTTCATCTTCCCCCCTCACCGGACGACCACGATGTCGACCCGGCGGTCGCACTGCAGTTTCTGTTCCGTCCCGAGGTCGTCCGCCGCTCCTGGGCACCCGACGGGGACGCCCTTGCCGACGGCGGTCACCCCGCTCACCCCGAGCCGTTCGAGTTCGTCCTTCACGGCGTCCGCGCGGGCCTGCGACAGTGTCCGGTTGTTGGCCGAGCCGCCGCGCGGATCGACGTAGCCGAGAACCCGGACACGTACCCCGTGCAGGCCCCGGACCTGGACGGCGATCCTGGCCAGCCGGGGCAGGGCGGCGGACCGCAGGACCGGGGAGTCCGGGTCGAACAGCGCCCTGGCCCCGGCCTGCTGCCAGGTGCGCTCCGGGAACTCGACGGTCGGGTCGCCCGGACGCCGCGGGGACGTCTTCGCGCTGGCCGACCGGTCCGCCGCGGCCTGGGTCACCGCGCAGTCGGCGGGCTCGCCCGGCTCGGGATGCGAGGCTGCGCAGAGCCGCTCCCAGAGTCCGTCGAGCCAGGCCTCCTGCGCGGGCGAGGCCTGCGGCTCGGTGCTCGCCGTCTCCCCCAGCCCCACGAACACGGTTTCCACGGAGGCGAGCGTCCGGGACGTCACCTCCTTGTCGGCCGAGCAGCCCTGCACGATCGCGTCGGTCTCCAGGCTCCCCTCGAAACCGGCGTCCCGCAGATCGGCACAGCCGGTCGTGGGCAGACCGTCGGTGAGGACGACCAGCCTGCGTGTCCCCTTGCTGCCGGCGAGGACGGTACCGGCCTCCCGCAGGGCCCCGAGCACATCGCTGCCCCCGCGGACGGGCACCGTGGACTGGGCCTCGGCCACCGCGTCCGCGACGCAGCCCGGTACGGACGCGGCGTGCCGCTGCCGGTTGGTCCCGTTGCCGCCGTCGGCGGGCTTCGCGGCCCAGTCGGTCGCGGTCCACCGGACGTCGTGCGCGGTGCCGCCGAACGTGGCGACGGACACCGTCCCGACCCCCTCCAGCCAGCCGGGTATCTGCCGTTTGACGGCGGCCGCCTGGTCGACGCCGCCGGACGCCGGGGTCGTACCGCGCACGGACGACGAGGCGTCGACGAGGATCACCGTGTGGCCCTGTTCACCGGGGGACGCGCCGTCCCCGGCCTTCCGCATCCAGCCGCAGGCGGCCTGCTCCCGGTTCGGGCCCGTCATGCAGCCGGACAGCAGCCCGGCCACGATCGCCGGCAGGAGGAGTGCGGACCCGAGGGTCCTGACCGGGTGTGCTCTCCTCACGACGTCACCTCCGGTGGTTCCGGCGTGCCGAGGATCCACGAGTAGGGGGTGAGTCCCATCTGCTGGCGGAAGCTGCTCGCGGCCTTGTCGTAGGCGTTGGCGAACTCGAAGAGTCCGATCTGCTCGTGGTTCTTGGTGGCCTGGTCGAGTACGTTGGCCAGGGCGACGGCCCCCGTGCGGCGCACGGTCCGCAGGGCGTCGGTCGCGGCGGCGAAGTCGCCGTCGGCGAGCACGGCGGCGAACGGGACCAGGAACTGGCGCTGCGTCGGGGTGAGTTCGCCCGAGTCCTCCAGGGCCACGATCACCTGGAGCCATTCGTCGGTGAGTTGCCTGGCGTGTGCCGCCTTCAGCAGTCCCAGGTCCAGGGCCTCCTTCATGGCCTGGGCCTCCAGCCGGGCGGGCCGCATGCGGTCGCGCAGGGCCGGGTCGATGCGGATCCGGACCGTGGGACGGCACTTGACGAGTCCCTCCTCGTCCTCGTAGCACCATCCGTCGGAGAGCTCGGAGTTGATCAGCTGCTCGGCCTTGACCGGGTCGACGGGGTCGCAGGTGCGGGCCAGCGACCAGGACCTCTTGAGGAGTTCGTCGCGGGCTTCGGCCGCCAGTGCGCCGGCCCGCCTGCGCAGTTGCCCGACCGGCATGTCGCGGCTGTGCCAGCGGAAGTGGGGCAGCACCTGGAACTCGAAGACGTCGCCCGCCGCCGCGAGCCGCAACGGCTCCGCCGCGGGCGCCAGTTCGGCGTAGGCCTCGGGCCGGACCGGCTCCACGGAGCCGAGTGCGGGCGTCTCCCATTCGGCCGCCTGCTCCGAGGCGGCGGTGGTCGCAGGCGCGTCGTGCCTGCGCCGGCGGCGGTCACACCACCAGTCACGCCACCGGGCGAACAGTCCCTTCCTGCGTGTGTTCGTCATCGACGTATCCCTTCGTTGCGGTCGGCGGTGGTTGGTCGAACGGCGCTGGATCGGGCGGCGGCCGTCAGAGGGCGGCCAGGACGCGCCGGAGTGTCATGGAGTTCTTGTGGCGCGGCAGCCAGACCCGGTGCAGGTGGAACCAGGCGCGTCCGGTCAGCGGACCGGTGAAGATCCGGGGGGCGAGGGACTCGTAGAGCGTGGCGAGGTCCTCGTTGTCCGTGCCGTCCGCGTCCGGCAGCCAGCGGGCCAGCAGATTCCAGGCCCGGGTGGAGGTCTCCCTGGAGATCAGGGCGCGCTTCAGGAGCGTGACGAGCAACTCGGCGTGTTTGTCGTCCGCCAGCGCGAGTTCGGCGAGGGCGGGCCGGCCCGTCCGGTCCGCGCCGACCGTGTACCGGCCCAGGGCGAGCATGGTGCGGACGGCATGCCGGGGCAGGTACTCGTCCTGTGCCGTCGCCCAGCGGTCGAGCTCGGCCATCACCTCGTCCACCCGGCCGGCCAGGAACAGCCAGGCCGTGGAGAAGGCGATCGAGCTGAAGCCGGCCTGTTCGGGCTTCCGGCCGAGCCTGCCCAGCTCGGCGAGGGTGGCCGGTACGTCGCGCAGGCCTATCGACGTCCCGTAGGCCTTGGCCGCGCTGTCCTGCAAGGCCATGCCGGGGCTGCGTGCCCAGTCCTGCACACGGGAGGCGACCCGGTCCGCCGCACCGCCCTCGGCCGCGGCCATCTCCAGTGCCAGGGCGGCGCACACCCGGCGCACACCGGAGTCCGACCTGGCCCACGGACCGACGCACCGCTGGTAGACGAAGTCGAAGTCGTGCCCCATCAGGAGGCCGACCAGCTGGGCGACCCGGACCCGGACGCGTTCCCGGCCGGGACCGCGTCCGCCGACCAGGAGATCGAGCCAGTCCAGGAGCGGTATGCGCAGCCGGCTGTAGGCGTCCCAGGTGCTCTCCAGCATGGTGTGCAGCAGCTGGTCGTGCACCAGCAACGCCTGCCGGAAGGTGCTCCGGGCGTCGGCCGCGGCCGGCTCGGAGGCCCGCATCTCCTGAGGTACCAGCCGGTTGATGTTCTGCTCGGCCATGTGGTGGACGAGGTCCTCGTCCGCGACTCCGAAGTGGGGCAGCATGATCCGGCTGAGCAGGTCGCCCGCCTCGACGACGTCGGACAGCGGGAGTCCGTTGAAGAACGCGTAGGTGATCCGGAACGCCTGGTGATGAGGGGCCGGCGTCCCGGTGTCGTCCCGCCCGGCGTCCAGCCCGAGCATCTCCCTGGCGAGCAGCCGCAGCCAGTCGCGCCAGCGGCCGATGACATCCCCGAGGTCCTCGTCCGGAGCGTGGACGTTCTCCGTCAGGACCCGGGCCAGCTGGACGACTCCGGTCACCGAACGGGCCAGCCCCAGTGTGCTGCGCAGCTGTTCGTCGCCGGTCACCCGGTCGAGGAACCGTGACACGCTGTCCGTGTCGCAGCGCGGCCCGCCGTCCTTCTCGTCGCGTCGGCAGCGGAGCCGGTGGCGGGTGACCAGGTCCCTGAGATGTGCTTCGAGCACCCGCAGGGCGTCGGGCCCGTGGTGTTCGAAGACGCGGGCGTCGCCCGCCGTGCCGGGGAAGCCGGACTGCGCGCCGGTGACGACCAGGTAGGCGCCCGCCTGGACCGCCAGCTGGGCCAGGCGGTCCAGCGTCTGCTTGGTGACGGGCCGGGCACCGGCCTCCACCAGGTACCCGTGGCCCTTCTCCAGCACGTCGGCCGCCTGTTCGCAGACGCCCTGGACCACGTCGGCGTCCTCGCGGTGGAGCGTGCTGACGGCGTACCGGGGGCGGCTGCACCGGGTGAGGGCGGCCGTCGCCGTGGCCCGTCGGCCGGTGCCCTCCTCGCCGTACAGCACGATCACGTGGTGCTGTTCGAGGCTGCTCTCCAGTTCGTCCTGGCCGGAGACGGGGACGTAGACCGCCGTGACGATGTCCTCGGGGAAGGGGACCGCCTGGACCTTGGTCCGGTGCGGACCGCCTTCCGCGCCGTACATGCTCTCGATGTAGACGGCGCTCCCGTTCGGGCCGAGGCTGACGGGACTGCGGTGGGACTTGATGAGGCTGTGGTGTTCCCGGACGGCGCTGGACTCCTCGAAGGAGACCGGCTGTTCGGGCACGGGTTTGCCGTCGGCCGGGGCCTGCGGGCCGTCGGCGGCGGACCGCTTGCCGCCCTGTTCGGCCGGCGGACGGCCGTCCGCCGGACCGGCGGGCGACGAGGCGTCGCCGTCGGGGGCGCGCTCCCCGCCTCCGGACGCGCCGGACAGCCCGGACACCCCGGCCGGTCCGGCCGGTCCGGCGGCGTCCGGGGCTTCCGGTACGTCCGGGGCGTCCGGCGCGGGCGTCGGGGTCTCCGGGGGTCCCGGCGCCGGCTCCTCCCCTGCCTGATCGTTCATGCCGGCCGCCTTCCGTCACCGTCCTGGTCACGGGAGGTCGCGTTCTCGTTGTAGACCGGGTTGATCCCGACCGGGCTACGGGAGAAGTAGGCGTGGGGACCCACGTTGAAGCCGGCCTCGGCGTCGCGCCCGCGCTCCGGTTCCTTCCCGGGCACGTGCCGCCGGAGTTCGTCGGCGAGGATGTCCAGGTCGTGATGGGCGTATCCCTCACGCAGGTGCATGACCTGACGGTTGGCCAGCCCGACCAGGGCCGACGGGAGTTCCGCCACCCGGGGCAGGGCCGCGTCCAGGAGCACCGGAATGACGACCTTGTTGAGCGCGAGGGCGGTCGCGATCTCGTCGTGCACGTAGTCCTTCGGCACGTCGATCCTGCGCATGCCGGTCTCCTCGTCGCGGATGTCGATCCAGCGCCGCCCGATCAGGCTGAGGAAAACGGTGCACGACTCCAGTTCCCGGCGGAGATGGTCGGGGAAATCCGTCCCCGGCCTCATCGCCCGGCGGTCCCGGAATACATTTCCCTCGCCGAAGACGCCCACAAGCCGTTCGTCCACGAGTTCAGGGGCCCGCTCCCCGTCACCCGTCCTGTAGTTGATGAAAATTTTGGCCATCGGGTGACTCCTCACTGGTGGTGCGCAGAGCGCTTTCCGGCCTGCTGCCGGCAGATCGGCGACAGGCCTGTGTCTGGCGAGATTTTCAGCATGGGAAGAGTGGGTCAATGCGTTTCCCCGGCCCCATTTCCCGGGGAAACGGAACACTCATCCGGCCCCGGAGACGGGGCAGGACGGCAGGCGGCGGCGTGTTTCCCGGTACGCCGCCGGACGGCAACGGTGCGTCACCGCTCCGTTCCGTGCCGTGGTGGAGACGTGCTGGAGAAGGGTGGAACCGGCCAGGGACCGCGCGTCCGGGCCGGGCAGGAGGTCGCGATCGGGCAGCGGGCCGCGGTCGGCCGCCCGTGGTGTGCGGAGGGCCGCGGTCAGCCGCCCGTGGTGTGCAGGGCCTCGGCGATACGGCCGGCGGCGAGCCGGGCGTCGGGATCACGCGGCCAGCGGTTGAGCCGGCGGGCCAGTCGCTGGAGATCGGCGCGGATGGTGGCCGAGTCGACCACCGACACCGAGGAGGTCACCGCCTCCACCACCGCGCAGGCCGGCTTCAGCTCTCCCGCCTCGGCGAGGGCCAGGGCGAGCCGGGCCGCGTACCGGGCCCGCGCCCGGCGAGCCCGTGTCGGGACGGCGTCGAGGCTGCCCTCGAGACGGCCCACGGCCTCGGTGGTACGCCCGAGGTCGTGCAGACACCATCCGGCGACGAAGTCGGCGAGCCCGGCGAGGTGCATGCTGCCGACCACCGGCTCGGTGCCGGCGGCGGGCGGGTCCGACTCGTGGTCGTGGGCCGCCCGTGTCATGAGTTCGGCGGCTCGGTCCAGAGCCCGGAAGCACGCGGCGTCCTCGCCCAGCAGAGCGTGCCCCTGGGCTCTGCGCTGGGCGGCGAGGCCCCGGATGCGGGTGCTGCGCGACCGTTCCTCGGCGGTGCGCGCGTACTCCACGGTGGCCCGCCCGTCCATCCGGTACAGCGCGACGTCGGCCCGCCGGACCAGGGTGTAGGCGGCGAACTCGGTGTCACCGCCCGCGTCGGCGAGCGCCACCGCGCGGTCGGTCCACCACAGTGAGGCCCGCTCGTCACCGGCCTCCTGGGTCATCCATCCGGTGTACTCGGCGTACCGGGCGGCCAGCCGCAGCGCCGCCGCCCGGTCGGCTTCGCACGGGGCGCCGCGGGCGAGGCCGCGCAGCGCGTTCATCGCGGCGACGAGGATCTGGGTGACGACCGCCGGGCCGAAGGACTGGCCGAGGTTCCGGCACTCGGCGAACAGCGACGAGAAGTGCGCGAGCGCCTCCCTGCACTCGACGTCGAACGCCGAGGGCGAGGCGAGCCGCCAGGACATCACCGCGGGGGTGCTGGAGGGATCGGCGAGGGCCTTCTCGTCGTAGGCCACGAAGTCGTTCCCCCGGTCGACCGACATGCGCAGCACCCAGGGCATGGACCATTCGGTCGGCGCCTCGGACGCGGGAAGACCGGCGGGGTTCCTGGCCGGGAGCAGGGCGTTCAGCCGGCCGTCCGCCCCCAGCGCCCGATCGCAGGCCCGCGCGAAATCCGGGCTGGGATTCTTCTGCCCGCGCTCGACCTTGCTCAAATGCGCTTTCGAATAATTGATCGCCCGAGCGAGGTCGTCGAGCGATCGACCGGATGCGACGCGGCACTTGCGTAACTCCGCGCCAAAAGAAATTGCCTGCATCATGTCCCCCTTCGGGATCGGAAGCTCTGTCCCGACTCCCGCACCCCCGCAGTAATACTCTCGTCTTATCCAATACCTGATGGCTGAAACACATGGGGCCCGGCGGAATCATGACGCTCGGGTCCGGCCGCCCACGGCAGGGCGAGTCCGTCCTGATGGCGACGCGGAAGGAGGTGCAGATGCAGATGGAATACCGACTGGGTGGCCAGTTCTCCGCGCGACGTAATGATGTTGCACGCGCCGAATTCGGCCGCCAGTTCGGCAGCGCGGCGCATGGTGGTCGCGGACACGGCCGGATCGACTCCGAAGTCGGCGACATGGGTCTTGGGAATGACCAGCGTATGGCCCGCCGTCACCGCGGACAGCGGCACGATGGCCAGGGAGTCCGGCCACCGCCGGACGACCCGGGCCGGGGCACGTCCGGCCACGATGGCGCAGAACGGGCACTTCTCGGGCGCCGCCCGGCCGGTGTCCACGAGTCTCTCGCCGGGGACCTCTGTCGCGTCTGTCGTCACGTTCCGCTTCCTCGGGCTTGCCTGTCATGACGGGGCACCGGCCCGGACTCCGCGCGGCGGGCCCGTCCGTCCGGCCGGCTCGGCAGCCGCACGGCGGGCGCCGTACGACCGGCCTCCGGCCGTGCCGCAAGGCATACCCCGGGCACGCACGACCGGACACGTCCCCGTCTCCGCGCCACCGGGACCACGGCACGGGGCCTGCGGCGACCGGCCCGGCCGGGCACTCGCCCGACAGGTCCAACGGGCGGGCGCCGACGATCCGTTCCCGGCACCGATGCGTTCCCGGCACCGATGCGTTCCCGGTACCGATGCGTTCCCGGTACCGATGCGACCCGCCCGAGCAGCAGCCGACGGCCGGTGGCCGGATCCCGCGCCGGCCGCGCGACGGGCGGGGAACGGGGGTATCACCGGGATGCCGGCGGTGGCCCGAAGGGGCGGGTAGCGGGCCGGAAGCGGATCGGAAGCAGCCCGGTTCTGGCCACGGAAGCGACGGCGCTGGTCACCTCGTGGATGTCAACCGCCTTGTCGCGCCCCGTTGTTCACCGCCCGCTCAGGGCGGCCGGGGCGGGGCGCGGTGCACTGCCGTCACCGCTGGAGAACCCCATGACCGATGCAGCGCCGACGCCGCCCGCCCGGCGTCCCGACCCGCTGTCCACCCATCGCGCGCCGCCCTCCTACCAGGCACCGGGGCTGATACCCCCGGGCGGACCCGCCCGCACCTGGGGGCTCGTGGTCATCGCCACGCCCCTGCTGCTCGCCCTGCTGCTGGCCCTGATCGGCGGCCTGGCCGGGGGGTCGTCCGGGTCCTCGTCGGGAGCGTCCGGCACCGGCTACGACTCCGGCCTCTTCGGTTCGGGCACCTCCGGTTCGGGCACCTCCGGCTCGGACGGCGGCGGTACGGCCGGCACGGACGACCAGCCGGCCTACACCGACCCGACGACGGCGTCCGCATGGCCGTACGGCGACACCGCCACCCCCGAGGCGACCGCGACCGACGGCTACTACGGCGACCCGACGGACACGGAGACCGCCACCCCGAGCGCGACCGCGAGCGGCGGACCCGGCGACGTCGTCACCGCCTACTTCGCGGCGATCAGTGCCCGCGACTACCGGACCGCCTGGTCCCTCGGCGGCAAGAACCTCGACTCCAGCTACGACAGCTTCGTCTCGGGCTACGCCACCACCGAGCGGGACACCGTCACCGTCGTGTCCGTGACGGGCGACGAGGTGCAGGTGGTCCTCGACGCCCTGCAGACGGACGGCACGACGAAGTCGTTCGACGCCACCTACACCGTCCAGGACGGCGTGATCACCAACGGCACGGCCACCCAGACCGGCTGACACCCACCGGGGCGTGCCCGCTGGGGTGCGCCCGCACGAGCGGAGCGCTGAACCACCATGGCCACACAGATACTCGACCCCAGTCCTCCCGGCCCGGCACCGCAGGACCCGCCGGAGCACCGCGCGTACGCGCGCACCCGGGCCACCCGGCTGCTGTCCGCCGGCACCTACCTGCACACCGGCTACCGGCGGGCCGTCATCCGGGAACTGCTGCACAGACGGTTCCGGGTCGTCGCGCCCTCCTACGGCTACGACGCCGTCTCGGTCCTCGCCCACGCCCTGGCCGCGCGCCGGCTGCGCCGCATTCAGTGGGCGGTCGCGGCCGGCGTGGACTTCGCGGTCCTCCTGCTGCTCAGCAACGGGGTGCTCAACGCGTTCGTCGGTGTCGTCCTGCTGTGCTGGGTGCCGTGGGCGGCGGCCTATCTGCGCCGGATCGCCACCCTGCACCTCCTGATGACCCGGGTGCGGGAGAGCGGCCCGGACGGCGGCTTCGACGGTGCCAGCCCGGCGCACGCCAAGCTGACCGACGCACTCGCTCGCAAGATCGACCACGAGCAGGCCGGCCGCAGCGGACTGGTCTTCTACGGCGGCTACCGGCCCTTCGTCGGCGCGGGTCTGCCGCTGCGCGACTGGTCCAACGCACAGTTGCTGCTCGGCGCCCCGAAGACCCGGATCATGGCGCGCAAGAGCGCGGACGGCACCCCGCCCGACCTCGACACCGTCGAGCGCAGGCAGGTCGTCCCGTTCACCGTGCACGAGATCACCAGCCAGGTCGCCGCCCGGCTGGCCGCCGACCTGCGGGACGAGACCCGCCCCGAGGAGCGGATCGACGGGCTGACCGTCGAGCAGCGCCGCTACACCACCGCGATCCGCAGCAACGACCGCACCCAGGGCGCCGGCTGGTCCCAGCTGCCCGGCGTGGACGACCTGCCCGGCATCCACTGGCGGGAGGACTACGACGCGGCCCGCGAGTACCTGTGCGTGCGGGTCGGGTCGTGGAACGAGGAGCTGGTGACCTCGGTCTTCGTCGGGTTCGACATCAAGGGCAACACGCTGCACACCGAGTTCTACACCTATGTGCTCGGGCCGCTCGTGGGCGACTTCCACCTGGTGGACCAGCTGCCCGCCGCCGTCGACGGGCGGCTGGCGGTGCGGGTGGCGTGGGACATGTTCACGTCCGCGGTGCGCTGGTGGGTGACGCTGTGGATGTGGCCTCTGCTGCTGGTCCCGGAGCGGTTCCTGCCGGGGTGGGCGGTCCGGTGGACCCGGCCCTGGCGGGCCAGGAGGGCCAGGCGGGCCGCGGCCGAGCTGCTGCTGTCGGACCGGGTGGAGGACACCAGCGAGTTCCGGCTGGGCCGTTACGTCAACCGCTGGGTCAACTGCGGTGCGTTCGCGAGCGTCCGGGAGCTGGCCACCAGCGAGACGTACCACCACTTCTTCCAGCAGTCCGACGCGGTGAAGTACATGCAGATCGTCCAGCGCCGGCTGCTCCAGAACATCCGCGCGTTCCTCGACGAGCACGACGTGGACCTCGCCGAGCACGACCGTGCGCAGACCAACATCCTGCTGGGCGACAACAGCCAGAACTTCTTCGGCGGCCAGCAGAGCAACTTCGGCTACAACTACACACCGTCGAGCGGCGGTTCGTCGGACAAGGCGGGGACGTGACCATGAGCCAGGGAAACACCGGCGGCGACCGCAGCCAGAACTTCTTCGGCGGCGAGCAGCACGGCTTCGGCTACAACGTCCACAACACCCCGCAGGAGGACGGGCAGTCCGCCGAGCGGGAGGCCGCGCGGGCGGCGCAGGCGCAGGCGGACTACGGCCGCAGGCGCAGCGTCTTCGTCGTGCACGGCCGTGACGAGGAGGTGCGCACGGCCATGTTCGGGCTGCTGCGCCGGCTCGACCTGCGCCCGCTGGAGTGGGAGCGGCTGGTGCGGAGCACCGGCGGGACCGCGCCGTTCCTCGGCGAGGTCATCGAGAAGGCGCTGTCCCAGGCGCAGGCGGCGCTCGTGCTGCTCACCCCGGACGACGTCGCCAAGCTCCACCCGCACCTGCTGGGCGACAACGAGCCGTCCTACGAGACGCAGTATACCGGTCAGCCCCGGCAGAACGTGCTGATCGAGCTCGGCATGGCGCTGATGGCCTACCCGGAGCGGACGATCATCGTGGAGGTCGGCCAGGTGCGGCCCGCCGCGGATATCGGGGGCCGCAACGTGATCCGCTTCGACGGTTCCGAGACCGCCGTCTCGAAGATCGTGGAACGGCTCAAGGGCGCCGAGTGCGACCTGGACGACACCCGGCCGGACTGGCGTGACACCTCGCACTTCGAGAACCTGGCGGCCTATCGCCGGCTGGCCTGACGGGCCGTACCCGAAGGGGGCGGGAGGCTGCGGGCCTCCCGCCCCCTTCGCTGTGCGCCCTGTGCGTCATCGCTCCGGGCCCGACGCCAGCGCGGCCAGGAACGCGGCCAGCTCGCGCATGTCGATGCCGTCCAGCTCCTCGGGCCGTACGACGACGCGCAGTTCACGGCAGATCGGGGCCTCCCGGGAGCGGGCCACGAAGGACATCAGGATCAGCCGGAGCAGGCTGTCCCGGTCGAGGTGGCCGAGGCGGGCCAGCCCGGACCCGGTCAACGGCATGGCCACCCGCTCCAGTTGGGCGTGCGTGCGCAGCGCGTCCCACAGCCCGGCCAGGCCCCGCCACAGGTCCTCGACGCCGGAGGCGGCCACGTAGTCGTTGCCGATCCGGCTGTAGGCCACGCCGAACACCAGCCGCGGCCGGGCGCCAAGGACCGCCACCGTGCCGACCGGGTAGCGGTCGAGCTTGCCGAGCGGCTTGTCCGCCCGCTGCTCGCGCGCGACCGGCTCGGCAGCGGCGAGCGCAGCGTCCAGTTCCGCGTCCAGGCGGTCCGCGTCACCGCCGTAGCGGCGGTCGAGGAGCTGGGCCTGCACGCTGTCGCCGTTGATGAGGCGGCCGCCGGCCGACAGGGTGTCGAAGGTGTCGCAGAAGCCGACGACCAGGTGGGCCGGCTGGTCGAACAGGTCGCCCGCCTCGACGACCACCGTCATGTCGGGCCGCCGGAACACCTGGCGTGCCCGGACCGCCGGGCGGGACCGCAGCAGCCCCCAGCCCAGGCAGGCCCCCACCGACAGCCCGACGACCGCGCCGGACGCGCCGTGCGGCACGAACGGGCCGACCACCTGGGACACGGCGGACAGCCCGCCGAACGCCACCATGGTGTCGCGCAGGAAGACCTGCCGGGCGCGCCTTGTACCACGCCGGAAGGCGTTCCGCGGCCGTATCGGGTCCATCGGGGCCAGTCCGGCGGAATCACCCGAACTCATGGATTCCCCAAGGCATCATGATAATCTTTCAGTCACTATGGCTGACGCAGAGTGACGCTGAACCGCCGGGGGGCGACGCGGATGGCCGGAGCGAGAGCACGTATCCGGGTGAAGGTACTGGGCCCGGTCCAGCTTGAGGTCGACGGGGTTCCGGTCCGGCTGACGCCGCTGACCGTACGGCTGCTGGTCCGCCTGGTGGCGGCCGGCGGCGAGGCGGTTCCGGTACGGCAGCTGCGGCGCGACGTGTGGGGGCTCGCCGACGAGCCGCGCCACCTGGACCAGCGCAACCGCAACGAGGTGCAGAAACGGGTCCTGGAGCTGCGCCGGGCGCTGGCCCCCGGCGCCCTGGGCCAGGACAGCGCGGGGACGGCGGTCCTGCGCACCGAGCAACAGGTCACCGTGCAGGGCCCGGAGACCGCCTACCGCCTGGTGCTGCGGCCCGAGGAACTGGACAGCGCACGGTTCACCGCGATCGTGAGCGACGCCCTGCTCGCACCCCCGGCCACCGCCGCGCACCGGCTGTCCGAGGCACTGTCCCTGGTGCGCGGCCGGCCGCTTGCCGAGGTGAACGGCGAGGGGTTCGCGGTGCCCTTCGTCCGCCGCCTGACCGCCCTCCAGGACGCGGCCCGCCGGGAACTGGTCCGCGTGCAGACCGACCTGGGCCGGCCCGAACTCGCCCTGCCGGTCGCCGAACTGATCACCCACGAGCATCCCGACGACGTCGAGGCCGCACGGACCCTGGACGCCCTGCGCGCGGAGCTGCGCGCCCGGCACGGGGCCGAACTGCTGCGGCACCGGGTGCCGTTGGAGGGCCAGCGCGCCGACGTGGTGCTGGTGCGCGGCGACCTGTTCGAGCAGACGGACTGCAACCTGGTGATCGGGTTCTCCGACACCTTCGACACGGAGACCGCCGAGGACCTCGTGATCAGCCGGGAGAGCCTGCAGAGCCAGCTCGTCGACCGGCTGTTCGCCGGGAAGCGGCGCCTGCTGGACGACCGGCTGCGGACGGGGCTGCGCCCGGTGAAGCCGGTGGGCACCGAGACCGTACGGGCCAAGCCGCTGGGCCGCCGGGTCCGTTATCCGGTGGGCACGACCGTGGTGGTACCGGTCGAGGGCCGCCGGGTGTTCGCCACGGCCTACTCGCGGCTCGGCAACGACCTGGTGGCCAGGTCCAACCACGCCGACCTGCGGCTGAGCCTGGAGAACCTGTGGGCCTCGGTCGCGGTCAACGGCCTGTTCAAGCCGGTCGCCGTCCCGCTGATCGGCTCCGGCCTGGCCCGGGTCACCGACCTGGACCGGGGCCAGCTGGCCGCCCTGATCGTGGACTCGTTCATCGAGGCCTGCCGCCGCTACCCGGCTCTCACCCCCGAACTCCGGATCGTCATCCTGCCCCAGGAACTGGCCCGGACCGATCTGGCCCCGGTGGAACGGCGCTTCGAGGACCTGGTGCTGGGCCTGCGCGCGGCCGACTGACGACGCATCCGCCTGCCCGCGGCCGACTGACGGCGAAGGTGAGACCGGGCGCGGGTCCGGACGTGTCCCCCGGGCCGGCGGGCTGCTCCGCATCTGTCCGTTCCCCCTTCGCGGCATCGTCCGCCGGCCGCGCCGCGCACCCGGGCGCCCGGCCTCACCGCCGTCCACGACACCACCCCGGCCGCTTCCGCGGGCACCCTCCGACCGCTTCCGATCCGGTTCCGAGCAGGACGGTCCCGACCGACCGTTGGGTCCCGCACGGATCGGGTCTATCGTCGGAATCATGGGGCCAGGACGAGGAGGACGGCCGGTGATGCCGCAGGACGAGGCCGTGATCGGCTGCACGGGGAAGGTACTCATCGGAACCCGAGGTGCCACCGGGCCCGGCGAGGTCCTGGTGCAGGTCAGGGGCGGCTCGGAGACCTTCCTCGCCTGGTCGGAGAAGCCCCTGCCGGTCGGCGCGACCGTGCTCGTGATCGAATCACGGGGATGTCGCGAGGTCGGCGTCATCGAGTGGGTGGATCCATTGGACGCGCTCGGCGACATCGCCGAGGCCGGCTGAGGAGAGACAGGAATGTTCGGATACCGCGTACCCGCTCCCGACGAGGCGATGCTGATCTCGGGGGGCAGGCGGGGACTGGGGGGCGCGCCGTTCCGAGTGGTCACGGGGCACGGCAAGTTCGTGCTGCCGGTCGTCAGGAAGGTCCGTTTCCTCACCCTGTCGATGTGCGAGTCCGAGGTCACCGAGACCTGCGTGACCAGACAGGGCATCTCGCTGCACGTCCGCGCGGTCATCGCCTTCAAGGTCGGCAACGACCACGAGAGCATCATCAACGCGGGCCAGCGGTTCCTCTCCGACCAGGAGCAGATGTCGGTGCTGACCGGCCGGATCTTCGCCGGTCACCTGCGGGCCATCATCGGCTCGATGACCGTCGAGGAGATCGTCACCGAGCGGCAGAAGCTCGCCGCGGAGGTGCTGGACACCTCGAAGACGGAGATGGCGAAGATCGGCCTGATCGTCGACTCGCTGCAGATCCAGTCCATCGACGACGGCGACACCGGCTACATCGACGCGATGTCCGCGCCGCACAAGGCCGCCATCCAGCGCCAGGCGCAGATCGCGCAGGCGCAGGCCACCCAGGCCGCGGTCGAGGCGCAGCAGGCGGCGGACCGCAAGCAGGCCGAGTACGCCCGGCAGACCGCCATCGTCAAGGCCGAGTACTCGGCCGAGGTGGACCGCGCCCAGGCACAGGCCGGCCAGGCCGGGCCGCTGGCGCAGGCGCACGCCCAGCAGGAGGTGCTCGCCGCCCAGACGGAGCTGGCCCAGCGGCAGGCCAGGCTGCGGCAGGAGCAGCTGGTGGCGGAGGTCGTCAGGCCCGCCGAGGCGGAGGCGGAGCGGGTCAGGATCCTGGCGGCCGCCGAGGCGCAGCGGATGAAGATCCAGGCGGAGGCGGCCGCGTCGTACGACCGGGTGGCCCTGGACCGGATGCTGATCGACCAGCTCCCGCAGATCGTCAAGGAGGCCGCGGGCGGCCTCGCCGGCGCCAACGTCAACGTCCTCAACGGCGCGGACGGCCTCGGCGAGATCGCGGCCGGCCTGGTGTCGCAGGGTCTGACGATCCTCGACTCGGTCCGGCAGAACCTGGGCGGCCAGGACGCCGACGGGCAGCGCCCCGCCGGACAGCGGTCCGAGGGCGCTCGCTCCGGGGAGGACGGAGGCGGCAGCAGCCTGCTCCAGCTGCCCACCGGCAAGGGGCGCAAGTCGGACGACGGTCCGGTGGACGTCGACTAGGCACTGCGCTCCGCCGTAGGCGCCGTGATTGCCGTCGGTCGGCCGCGGCGCCTTCGGGGCGCTGCCCGTGGACTCAAAAATCGAACACATGCTTGAATCCGGTCATGCGATCGTTTCCCGTGGACCTGACCCGGGCGCAGCAGGAATGGAGCGCCACCTACCGGCAGCTCGCCGCGCGGCCCGGACGTACCGAGTTGCGGCGGCGGCTGTACCGGCTGTCGGCGGAGGTGTACTTCCATCCCTACTGGCGGCAACGGCGGCCGAGCCCCGCCGCGTGGCGGGAGCTGCGGGAGCTGGGGAACTGAGGGGGCTCGGATGGCGGGCTGGAGTGCGGGACCGTACGTCCCGGATGATCCTGAAGGCATGTCCGGACCGATACGGGTGACCGTGCATCCGCCGTCGCCGACGGGTGGCCGGCGCGTGCGCGTGGACGGCGAGATCCTCGGGCTGGCGCACAACGTGACCGACGTCGCCGAGTTCCTCCGCCGGGCCGGGCTGGAGGTGGACCCGGCGGATGTGGCGAGGGCGCCGTGGATCGACTGGCGGGGCGGCGGGCCGGAGTGGTGGGGGCCGGAGACCTGACGGTCCCGGGCGACGCGCGAGGCCCGTCCGGTTACGGACGGGCCTCGGGATGGAGCGCCGGGCAGGCCTTGCACCTGCATTTCCCCGCAGGAAGCGGGGCGTCTTTCCTTGGACCACCAACGCAGTACCGGACGGACCGTACCGGGCCGACCAGCTCTGGGTTGATCATAGCCCATACGGGTGGGGCCGGGCGCCGAAGCGGTCCAGGTAGTAGGCGCGGCGGGTGCCCGGCTGCCCGTCCGGACCGGCGGCGGGCCGCGCCGCGGTGACGGTCCGCCAGCAGACCGCGACCGCCGCCTTGAAGAACGCGGACGCGGACTCGGGTTCGTGGTCGGCGGCCGTGACCTCGACCAGCAGCCGCTCGGGCTCCTGGACCTTCTCGGCGGTGGTCCCCGGCGCGGGCCGGTTGGGGAGGGACGTGCCGGGTTCGGGGCGCGGGCCGCGGGCGGTACCCGCGGGAGCGGTGGAGCCGGTGGCGGGGGGCCGGGCGGTCGCGGCGGCGATGATCTCCAGGTGTTCCGCGAAGTGCGGGCCCGGTACCGGGATTTCGAGGTCCGGGTGGAGGTCGTAGCCGATGGCCACGGCGGTGGCCACGAAGTCGATGACCGCGGCCGCGGCCGGGGTGGGCCGCCGGGGGGTGGCCCGGGTGAGGCGGCTGAGGACGCGCAGGACGGTGGCCAGGCTGGTGTCCGCGGTCACCAGGCGGTACGCGGGGGCGCCGTCCGGGTGGGCCGGGTCGTCGCCGTCCGGTGCGTGGGTTCCGGCCTGGGCCTGCCACAGGGCGGCGGCGTGGGTGTCGCCGCGGGCGAGGTGCTGGAGGTAGAGGCAGTACGACGGGGGCTGGTCACCGGCGCCGGCGGCGTACTGCCACCAGAAGCGGGCGCCGTCGTCGGCACCGGCGAGCTGGAGGGCGCAGCCGAGGATCCAGGCGGCCCGCGGCTCCGGCAGCTGGTCGGTGAGGAAGTCGGCGAGCTGGTCCGGCGTGCAGTGCGCGACGACGGCCTCGCACAGGGCGGCCAGGCGCTGCGCGGCACCGTCGTCGGCCAGGTCGGGTCCGTCGCCGTCCCACAGCAGCCGGCCGTCGTCGGTGAAGGCGGGGTGGGCCATGTCGTCGTACGGGACGACGTCGGCGGGGACGTGCGGGTCGGGCAGCAGCAGGGACTGGGCGAGAAGGTCGTCGATGATGCTCATGGCCGTGGTGATCACTCCAGGGTGTCGGTGGTACCGGTGCCGGTGCCGGTGCGGAGGTAGAGGCCGGTCAGCGCACCCCTGGCGTGGTGGTCCAGGGTGTGGGTCATGGCCGGGGTCAGGCCGACGATGCCGGGCACGGCGTCGGGACGGACGCCGCACAGGTGGCGCAGCACGATGACGTCCATCTGGTCCTGGGGCAGCCGGGCGATCGCGTCGAAGAAGTCCGCCATCGTGTCGATACGGCTCTTGCGCTCGTCCAGGTCGGTGATGCCCGCCTGGGCGACGGTGGTGAAGGCGGCCTGCCGCAGGTCGGGGTGCCCGTTCCGCTGGACGGCCCGGGACATGACGCGGGAGCGCAGCATCTGCCAGGCGTGGCGCGGGGTGTCGGGGCCGGAGATCGCGACGTCCCAGGTGAGCCAGAGGATGTCGAAGGTCTCCCCGACCGCGCGCTGGGCCCGGTCCTCGGACTGCAGGAAGGCCCGCGCGTAGGCGGTGTACGGCCGGCGCATGATCTGGGTGAAGCCGCGGTGTGCGACGGGCGGCTGTTCGGGGCCCAGCGGCTGCACGGCGCGGATGCGGTTCTCGATCCAGACCTGGTTCTTGTCCGCCTCTCGGGCGGCCGCGGTCCACAGGCGGCGCAGCGGCCACGGCGGCAGGTCCAGGGCCCGCACCACGCTGTAGGTGATCTCCCAGCCGGGATAGTAGCCCTTGCCGCGCAGGAGTTCCGAGAGCCGGGTCTTGGAGTAGCCGGAGCGGCCGACGAGCTCGTCGAGGGTCAGTCCGCTGGCGACGAGCCGGCTGCGGACCGGCTCCAGCCAGGTGCGGTGGGCGGCGCCGACCTCCTCGCCGATCGGTTCCGGCGGGCGGCCGCGGCGACTGTGCGGGTCTCCCCCGGGTTGTTCGGGCACCTCTGGCTTCTTCACCGCGACGGCTCCTCGCTCCCGGCCGGGGCCACCGGCGGGCGGGGCGCCGGGGCGGGAGCGGCCGGGCCCTGCCCGGGGTCCGTGCCGCCCGGGGCGCCGAGGGCCGCGCCGATCTGCTGGACGAGAAGTCCGAGCGAGGG
The DNA here is from genome assembly GCF_044769305.1 of Streptomyces sp. NPDC090499. Classification (NCBI taxonomy): domain Bacteria; kingdom Bacillati; phylum Actinomycetota; class Actinomycetes; order Kitasatosporales; family Streptomycetaceae; genus Streptomyces; species Streptomyces sp. NPDC090499. The sequence goes on along the minus strand of NZ_JBIVXP010000007.1, from coordinate 452,152 downwards.
CAACAGCGCGGCCACCGCCGCGAGTTGCCCGAGCACGGTCATCACCGTGCTCCACACGAGAACCGCCGCCAGCACGGCCACGGTCATCATCTGCCTGTTGGTCATCTCACCTTCCCTGCGAGGGAGAAGCGTCTGGAGGCCGCTCGCCCCGCGGCGCCGCCGAGGCGCTGCGAGGGGAGTTGGACGACAGCATGGTGGGACGACCGGGCACCACTCAATGTGATCATGATATTACGGAACAATCGCACCACGACGGCGCGCTCCGGGCGTGCCGTACGCTCCCGTTCCCCTCGGCGGACCGGACTTTCTTTACGCACTCCTGACGTCGGCACCCGCATCCCGGGCGGGCCCTCGCGTGTCCTCATCCTTGTCCGGATTCTTGTCCGGATCACGTCGAGAACGGAGTGTGTGCCCATGGACGGCGCCGTTGTAGGGGTCGTAGTGGTGGTCGTGGCGGCCCTGCTCGTGCTGCGCAGCGGGATGCGGGTGGTGAACCAGATCGAACGTGGGGTCGTGTTCCGCTGGGGCAAGGCACTGCCGGACTTCCGGCGGCCGGGGATCACCTTCCTCATCCCCTTCGCCGACCGGATGCGCAAGGTGAACGTGCAGGTGGTCACCATGCCGGTACCCACGCAGGAGGGCATCACCAAGGACAACGTCTCGGTCAAGGTCGACGCCGTCGTCTACTTCCGGGTCACCGACCCGGTCCGCGCGGCCATCGAGGTGCAGGACTACATGTTCGCCGTCGGCCAGGTCGCCCAGTCCTCGCTCCGCTCCATCATCGGCAAGAGCGACCTGGACGACCTGCTGACCGACCGGGAGCGGCTGCACGAGGGGCTCGCCCTGATGATCGACAGCCCGGCCGCCGAGTGGGGCATCCACATCGACCGTGTCGAGATCAAGGACGTACAGCTCCCGGAGTCGCTGAAGCGGTCCATGTCCCGGCAGGCCGAGGCCGAGCGGGAGCGGCGGGCCCGGGTCATCACGGCCGACGGCGAGTTCCAGGCCGCGCAGCAGCTCGCCAACGCCTCCCGGATCATGTCGGAGACCCCGGAGGCGATGCAGCTGCGCCTCCTGCAGACCGTCGTCGAGGTCGCCGCCGAGAAGAACTCCACGCTCGTGATGCCCTTCCCGGTCGAACTGCTGCGCTACTTCGAACGGGCGACCAAGCGGCTCGACCAGGAGGTCGAGAAGAACGAGCGCGAACTGGACGGCCCCGACGGGTCGGCGGCGCTCAAGGCCGGCATCGAGCAGATCGCGGCCGTCGCCGACAAGTTCGGTCCGGCGGGGGAGCTCACGGCGCCGAGGGAACCGGCAGCGGAGCCGTCCGCTCCCGCCGAGCGGCCGTAGCCAGCGTCAGCGTCACCGCGAGGGACGCTGCCGCGACGACCGTCATCGCGCAGGCGGGCGAGGTGAGTTGAGCCACCGAACCCGCCAGCGCGGCGCCCACCCCCTGCATGGTCAGCATGCCGGCCGAGTGCAACCCGAGTGCGTGGCCGCTGAGTTCGTCCGGGGTCAGGCTCATCAGCCGCTCCCGGCCGCCCTGGACCGCGACGACCTGCCGGGGCGGGCGGCGGAGGTGCTGACGTACGTGTGGGAGGAGACCGTGCGGCCGTACTGGGAGCACCGGCGGCGGATCCTGGAGGCGGACGTCGTGGCCCGTACCATGCGGGTGAGCCGGGGCGGCTGGGCCGAGGTGCTCGACTCGGTACGGCCCGGCCGGACCCGCTGGCTCGGGGACAACCGGCTCCAGGTCAACCTGCACGAGTACCCGCCCCGCGAGATCTCCGGGGCCGACCTCCTCCTCGTCCCGGTCACGCCGAAGAGCGGCTGGGTCTCCTGGGAGGAGCCGGACCGTTACGCCCTGGTCTACCCGTGTGCGGGCGCGCTCGCCGACCCCGCCGGGCGGACCGCCCCGGCCGCCCTCGGCGCGCTGCTGGGGGCCGCGCGGGCCGCGGTGCTGGTGCTGCTGGACGCCCCGCTGAGCACCACCCACCTGACGGCCGTGACCGGCCAGGGCCTCGGTTCCGTCGGGCGGCATCTGCGGGTGCTGCTCGACGCGGGGCTGGTGGAGCGGCGGCGGGCCGGGCGGTCGGTGCTGTACGGGCGGACGGCGGCCGGGGACGTGCTGGTCGAGGCCGGAGCCCGGACGGTCACCCGGCGGAGTTAGCATCCGCGTATGACGACTTCTGAGAACAACGGGTCCGTGCTCGACGTGGAGATCGGTGCGCTGCAGGGCGGCTCGGCCGGTCTGCCGGGCTACGGCGGCAAGGCCGTGCTCATTGTCAACGTGGCCTCCAAGTGCGGCCTGACCCCGCAGTACAACGGCCTGGAGAAGCTCCAGGAGCGGTACGCGGCGCAGGGCTTCACCGTGCTCGGGGTGCCCTGCAACCAGTTCATGGGCCAGGAGCCCGGCAGTGCCGAGGAGATCGCCGAGTTCTGCTCGGCGACGTACGGCGTGACCTTCCCGATGACCGAGAAGGTCGAGGTGAACGGCGCGGGCCGGCACCCGCTCTACGAGCGTCTGGTCGGGTTCGCCGACGGCGAGGGGCACACCGGGGACATCCGCTGGAACTTCGAGAAGTTCCTGGTCGGCCGGGACGGGCAGATCGTCGCCCGGTTCGCGCCGCAGACCGAGCCGGAGTCGGCCGAGGTCGTGGCGGCGGTGGAGGCCGCCCTCGCCTGATCGCGGGTCCGGCCGCAGGTTGACCTTGCCCCTGGGGCAGGGACGAGTCTCCTGGTCGCCGGGCGGAACGGATCCGCCCGGCGACGGAGGATGCGGCCGTGGAGGACAGGGTGGACGTCGTGGACGAGGAGCTGCTCACGATCGGCGCGTTCGCCGCGCGCTCCCGGCTCTCGGCGAAGGCCCTGCGCCGTTACGACCGGCTCGGGCTGCTGGCCCCGGCGCACGTCGACGAGGTGACCGGCTACCGGTACTACCGCGCCGGCCAGGTGGAGCGCGCCCGGCTGGTGGCGCTGCTGCGCCAGCTGGACATGCCGCTGGCGCGGATCGCCGGCGTCGTCGAGGCGGCGGAGGCGGCGGACGGTGACACCGCCGCCGGGTTGCTGACCGGCTACTGGGCGGACGTCGAGGCGCGGGTCGCCGGGCAGCGGACGCTCGCCGCATACCTCCGTGGACGGCTGTCCGGAGGGAGTACGGAGATGTACGGGACGTTCACGGTGGCGACGGTCGAGGTGCCGGCGCAGGTGGTGATCACCGCGACGCGGCACACGCTGGCGGACGAGCTGCCCGCCTGGATCGGCGCCTCGCTGGGCCGCCTGGAGGCGGCGGCCCGGGAGTGCGGGGGTGTGGCCGGGGCGCCGTTCGTGGTGTACCACGCCGAGGTGTCCATGGAGAGCGACGGGCCCGCCGAGGCCTGTGTCCCGGTGGCGGACGAGGCGGCGGCCCGGACCTGGGCCGAGCGGCACGGGCGGGCCTGGGAGACGGCGGTGCGGGTCGAGCCGGCGCGCACGCTGGCGTACACACGGATCAGCAAGGCGCAGGTGGCACATCCGCAGATCCTGGCGGCCTTCGGCGGTGGAGCGGTGGATCGCCGGGCAGGAGGGCCTGGCGTACGACGGCCCGTGCCGGGAGGTCTACTTCGCGGACTGGGACGCGGCCGGACCGCAGGACCCGGTGTGCGACGTCGCGTTCCCCGTGCGGTGAGAGCCGGCCGGCGGGGGCGGGCACAAGCCGAGCCCCCTCGGCAAGGACGGCGGGCTGGTCGAGAGGGCTCCGGTGACGCTTGTGCAGTTGTGGCCGTGCAGTTGTGTTCGTCGGGGACGTGAAGCGGTGGGTCAGCGAGTGCCCCCTACGCCTTGACCGAGGTCACGAAGGCGTTCCACGCGCCGGCCGGGAACGCGAGGACCGGGCCCTCCTCGACCTTGGAGTCGCGTACGGCGAGTCCCGCGGTCGTCGGCGACTTGACCTCGACGCACGCCCCGTTCCCTGCGGAATAGGAGGACTTCGTCCACGTCTCCGTGGCGCCCTGAAGCAGTGCCATGTCCACTCCTGTTGCGAGATTGCTGTGGTGCTTGCTGTAGTGCGATTCACGCCAACCTTTCTGACCGGTTGGCGTGATCGACGCTACTAGCCAACTTCCTCGCCTGGAGTACCCGTTCACTCGACCGGGTGGCATATTCCGTTGGAGACTTCCGCTGGACCGTGGCACCGGTGTACAGTCCGCCACTTCCTCAACGGGCGTACTCCTTGGCCGCGTCGGCGATGAACTGCCGGGACTGCTCGACGTTCAGCGACTGGGCGCGCAGGTGCTCGTACATCACGGCGTACTTCTGCACGTCGTGGGCCTTCTCCAGGTAGAGGTCGCTGGTCACGCCCTCCAGGTAGACGACGCTGGAGTCGGCCGCGTCGGCGAACTCCAGGATCGCGTACTGGCCGTTGAGGCCGGGGTGGGCACCGCACTCGAAGGGCAGCACCTGGACGGTGATGTGCGGCTGCTGGGACATCTCGATCAGGTACTCCAGCTGCTCGCGCATCACCAGCCTGTTGCCGACGAGCCGGCGCAGCGCGGCCTCGTCGAGCACCACCCACAGGCGCAGGGGGTTGTGCTCGGCGGTGATACGTTCCTGTCGCCGCATCCGGACCTGGACCCGCTTCTCGATGTCGGCGGCGGAGGTCTCCGGCAGCGCGCCCTGCACCAGGGCCTCGGCGTACGCCCGGGTCTGCAACAGCCCGGTGACGAGCTGGGGTTCGTACACCCGCAGCGACTCGGCGTCGGTCTCCAGACCGATGTAGACGCTGTACGGGATGTCCCCGAACGCGTGCCACCAGCCTTGCTGCCGCGAATCCCTGGCCATCTCCATCAGGGACTCGACGACCCGCTGGTCCTCGACCTCGTACACCCCGCACAGGTCGCGGACGTCGCGCTGGCTGATGCTCCGGCGCCCGTTCTCCAGTCGGCTGATCTTCGACTGCGAAACGAGCAACCGCTCCGCAACTTCCTCCGCCGTCATGCCCTTGAGCTCGCGGAGCCTGCGCAGCTCCTGGCCCAGCCGGCGTCGCCTGACGGTGGGATTGACATTGGACGCCACGGGACGTGCACCTCCGGCTGCCTGCCTGTAACTACCACTTTGCGTATCTGCTGTTGAGCAGACTGCCACCAAGGTGCTTCCTACCGCTGGGAAACTGCGGATATGCGGCGCGTACGCGTCAGTTCGGGCGCGTTCCGGATTCTCCGGACCTCCGGACGGAAATGCCGAGCGGGGCGGTGGAGGCGCGTACTGCGTACGCCTCCGCCGCCCCGCTCGGACCAGCGGCTCCCGAACCGGGTCTCAGGGGTGCTGTGTTGTCGCTGCCGTGGGACTGCGGCTCAGTGCACCACGGCGCGCGCCATCGCGCCCGCACCTCGGCGCGGTTGCATCGGAACACCGCGTGCGGGTTCCGGTGCGGCGGACCTGACGCCCGGTCCGGCCTGGGCCGGGGCGCGGCGCGGCTGGGCGGCCGCGCCGTTCTGCACGTCCATGACGGCGTGGGCCACGAGCCCGCCCATCGGGTCGTGCCGGATCAGGTCACGCAACCGGGAACGCGAGGAGCGGCCCTCGTTCCCCGGGTACAGGTGCTTGCCGAGACCGACCGCGTGGGCCAGGGCGGCGAGCGCCGCGGTCCGCGGGTCCGGCGGTACGCCGGTGCGGATCGCCGAATCCAGCCGGCCACGGATCTCCCGGGTGACGGCGTTGTCCGTCGCCTGGTAGCGAGTGGTCGGCAGCACCCCGCACATCTGACCCGCCACGGCGGCGACCATGCCGCACCGTTCCAGATGCGCGAGATAGACCTGGCGAAGGCCGAGACGTGGCCCGCCGATCCAGTGAACAGCCCGTACGGGAGCGCCGCGCCTTCGCAGCAACTCCAACGCACAGTCCAAAGTCGGATCTCCAGTCGGCCGTGGCTGCACCACGGCGATACGATCCCCGTCTGGGGCTATCCGTCCGGCCAGCGCCAGCTCTACTAGCTGTGCTCCGGCCAGACCGAGGTCGAGCGACTGCGGCTGTGCAGTGGTACCCGTGGCCGGGTCCAGTGCCAGCAGCAGAAGCTCCTCCGGAATTGTTCTGCGGCTCCTGCCCATCCATGCCTCCCCGCGTGGATGAATGACAGGGTGACCCCTCTCACATTGGTCTGTCGAGGGTGCGTGACCGGTTCGTAAGGGAACCGGCAGGTATGTCGTTCTCGTCTACCGCAGGGGCTAAGCCCGCACACAGGACACTGGTACATGGTTCGGACAGCGCACGGCAACGTGCGGAGCGTGGAGGAGGCATCGGTGGCGGGCGAGTCCCCCGACAGGTCGAAGCAGCGCGAGTCGTCGGCAGAACCGACGCCGGGGAGCGCGGAGACGGTTCCCGAAGCACGCGACCCACGACTGGCGGTGGCCACCGGGAAGGAGACCGCCGGCGGCGTGGACACCGCCACCCGGGTCTTCTCGGTACGGGACCTGAGGACGACCGACGAGACCGACGGGACCGGCGAGACCGCCGAACCGGGCGAGACCGACCAGGGCGACGCGAAGCTCCGCGACGCGGTGGCGGCGTGGGTCCGCACGGGCGAGCCGGCAAAGGACGCCGAGGCCGCGGAGGACGCGACGGCCCCTGAGGCGGCCACGGAGGCCGAGGAGGACCCTGAGGCCGCCGCGGACACCGAGCGGGCGCAGAGGGCGCAGGAGCCCCCGGAGAACGCCGACAGGACCACTACGGCGCCCGAGGCAACGACCCAGGACACCCCGGCGGAGCCCGAGGACGCCGTCGGGCCCCAAGACGCCGGGCCCGAGGGCAAGTCGGCGGCCACCGAGGACACCGGGACCCCCGAGGACACCGCCCCCGAGGACAAGCCGAAGACGACGGCCGAACCCGAGGACGCCAAGCCCGCCGGTCGGCCGGAGGCAACCGCCGAACCCGAGGACGCCAAGCCCGCCGACCAGGCGAAGGCAACCGGCGAACCCGCGGACGCCGCTCCCCAGGACGCGCCGACGACCACCGCCGAGCCCCAGGACGCGGAGCCCGAGGGCGAGTTGGCAACCGCCGGCGACCCCGAGGACACCGCCCCCGAGGACAAGCCGAAGACGACGGCCGCACCCGAGGACGCCAAGCCCGCCGACCGGCCGGAGGCAACCGCCGCACCCGAGGACGCCAAGCCCGCCGACCAGGCGAAGGCAACCGCCGAACCCGCGGACGCCGCTCCCCAGGACGCGCCGACGACCACCGCCGAGCCCCAGGACGCGGAGCCCGAGGGCGAGTTGGCAACCGCCGACGACCCCGAAGACACCGCCCCCGAGGACAAGCCGAAGACGACGGCCGCACCCGAGGACGCCAAGCCCGCCGACCGGCCGGAGGCAACCGCCGAACCCGAGGACGCCAAGCCCACCGACCAGGCGAAGGCAACCGCCGAACCCGCGGACGCCGACGGCGAGGAGGCGCCGCAGGGGCCGCCCGCGCCCGGCGGCGATGGCCGCACGGGTGGTGCGGGTGGGAAGACCGGTGGTGGCGAAGGCGAGGCCAAGGCCGAGGCCGCCGTCGATCAGCCCACCACCATGCTCAAGGCCCCCCGCCCCCCGCAGGTCGACCAGCCCACCACCACCCTCAAGTTGGGCGGCGGCACGGCCGACGCCGAGCGCACCAGTAGGTTCGTCGCCCTCAAGTCGGACATAAAGCAGGGCCCGAAGCCGGAGGCCAAACCGGAGGCCGAACCGGAGGCCGAACCGGAGGCCAGGCCCGAGCCGGCCTCCACCACCCGTACCACCGTCCTCCCCCAGGTCGGCCCCGAGCGCACCACCCAGCAGCCGCTTCCCCCGAAGCCCCCGCTGGACCTGCTCGCCGAGCTGACCAACACCCCGCCGCCGCCGGAGACCCCGGTCCGGACCCTCTTCCGCCGGGTCAAGATCTGGACGCCGCTCGCCATCGTCCTGCTGATCGTCTTTGCGGTCGTACAGACTCTGCGTCCGCTCCCGCAGCCCACCCTCGACCTCACCGCGAAGGACACGTACACCTTCGACGGCAGCAAGGCGGACATCCCCTGGCCGGCCGACGGCCAGGGCGCCCTCGACGTCCAGGGCATCGGCACGTTCGGCTCCTCCGGCGACCAGAAGCCGGTGCCGATCGCGAGTGTCGCCAAGGTGATGACCGCGTACATCGTGCTGCGCGACCACCCCCTGAAGAGCGGCGCCGCCGGGCCGAAGATAAAGATCGACCAGGCGGCCCAGGACCAGGCGAACGCCGGCCAGGAGTCGACCGTCGACGTGACGGCCGGCGACTCGATCACCCAGCGCGAGGCCCTGGAGTCCATCCTGATCGCCTCGGCCAACAACGTGGCCCGCCTGCTGGCCCGTTGGGACGCCGGCTCCGAGAAGTCGTTCGTGGCGAAGATGAACGCCACGGCGAAGCAGCTCGGCATGACGAACACGACGTACACCGACCCGTCGGGGCTCACGGACTCCACGGTGTCCACGGCCGTGGACCAGGTGAAGCTGGCGAAGGCCGCGATGGCGAGCGAGCCGTCCTTCCGCGAGGTCGCCGCGATGATGTCGTACAACGACTACAAGGGCGTCAACCACGGCAACTGGAACCAGCTGGTCGGCCAGAACGGCGTCGTCGGCATCAAGACCGGCACCACCACCTCCGCCCTCGGCAACCTGGTCTTCGCCGCGAAGAAGGACGTGAACGGCGAGACCCGCACGGTCATCGGCGCGGTGCTCCGGCAGCCGGCCAACGCCAGCAACGGCAACAGCATCCTCAAGGCCGCCCTCAACGCGGGCGACCAGCTGATCCGGGCGGCCCAGGGCGCGCTGAAGTCGGCGACCGTCTACAAGAAGGGCGACGTCGTCGGCTACGTGGACGACGGCCTCGGCGGCCGTACCCCGGTCGTGGCGACGGAGGACGTCACCGCCGTCGGCTGGTCGGGGCTGAAGGTGAAGCTGTCGTTCGCCGCCGACGACGTGCCGCACACCGCGAAGGCCGGCACCAAGGTCGGCACCCTCACCGTGGGTGACGGCTCCGGCTCCGCCGTCCAGATCCCGGTCGCCCTGGCGAAGGACCTTGCCGAGCCCGGGTTCACGAGCAAGCTGACCCGCATCGGCTGACCCATAACCGGCATTCCGTCACCGCACCCCGCCGATGGCGGCCCACCCCAGGGCCCCGCGGCGGGGTGCGTGCTAGCGTCACGAATCGGGGCAGGTCGCCGGTCGCCGGGACACGGCCGCGAACTGGACGGAAAGCGGCCGCCAACACCGTGGAACACGGCCGGGAACAGAAGACGGGACACGGGGAGTGCCTTCAGGTGGCCACAGCGGAGCCGACACGTGCCGACGACGCCGATCCGGGCCCGGTAGCCGGCCCGCGAATAGCCCTGCCGTCGGCAGCCGCGCACGACACGGAGCGTAAGGCCGGCAGTCGGCTGCTGCGGGCCGCCGAGCCGCTGCGCAGACGGCTGCTGAGCCACCCGGTGCTGTCGGTCACCGCCCTCGCCGGCATCCTGCACGTGATCTGGCTGTTCACGTTCGCGAACAGCGGTGGGGATCTCGCGGCCCAGGACGCGTGGGCCGAGTTCGTCGGCCGGCACCCGGACTCGGCGTACAACCTCGCCTGGTACGGCGGCATGCACCCGGTGTCGTACAGCGTGGTCTCGCCGTACCTGATGTCGCTGATCGGCGTCCGTACGACGATGATGCTCGCCGGCACGGTCTCGGCCGGGCTGCTGACCCTGCTGCTCATCCGCAGCCGCGCGGTGAAGAACCCGCTGTGGGCGGCGCTCGCCGGGGTGTTCGCGCTGATCTGCAACGCGCTGTCCGGGCGGGTCACCTTCGGGCTCGGCACGGTGTTCGCGCTGGCCTCGGTGGGGGCGGTGTTCTGCTGGCCGTACCGCTGGCGGCACAGACGGTGGGCGAAGGCGCTCGTCGCCGCGCCGTTCGCCGCGCTCGCCACCATGGCCTCGCCCGTGGCCGGGCTCTTCGTCGGCCTGGTCGCGGTCGCGCTGTTCCTGCAGAAGCGGCGGCCGGGCGCGTGGGCGCTGGGCCTGGCGCCCGCGGTCGTGGTGGCGGTCTCCGCCTGGCTGTTCCCGTTCTCCGGCACCCAGCCGATGGGCTTCGGCTCGGTGATCATGCCGCTGGCGTACGGGCTGCTCTGCTTCTTCCTGGTGCCGAAGGAGTGGCGGACGGTCCGGCTGACGGCGGCCGTGTACAGCCTCGGCGTGGTGCTGGTGTGGCTGGTCAGCTCGCAGATCGGCTCCAACATCTCGCGGCTGCCGATGCTGTTCGCGGGCGCGACGCTGATCGCGGCCCTGCCGTTCACGGTCCCCCGCTCGCGCAAGTACTACACGGTCGTCCTCGCCTTCCTCGGCGCCTGCGGCTGGATCGGCTTCAAGTCGGTCGACGACATCCTCCACACGACCCCGGCCGCGTCCTGGGCCCGCGAACTCGCCCCGCTCGTCCACCAGCTCCAGCAGGTCGGCGCCGAGAAGGGCCGCGTCGAGGTGGTCCCGGCCCGCTCGCACCGCGAGGCCTCCGCGCTCGCGCCGTACGTCAACCTGGCCCGCGGCTGGAACCGCCAGGCCGACATGGAGCGCAACCCGCTCTTCTACGACGACACCCTCAACTCGGCGAACTACCACGAGTGGCTGCAGCGCTGGGCCGTGCACTTCGTCGTGCTGCCGAAGGACGAGCCGGACGGCGACGGCGGGGAACGGGAACGGGCCCTGGTGCGGCGCGGGATGCCGTACCTGAAGCAGATCTGGGGCGACGCCAACTGGCAGCTGTTCCGGGTGACGGACCCGGCGCCGCTCGCCGAGCCCGACGCGGTGGTGGACAGCGCGGAGCAGGGCGAGCTGACCATCGAGGTCGGCAAGGCCGGGCGGATCCTGATCCGGATCCCGTACTCGCCCTGGCTGAGCATCGTCGACGCGGACGGCAAGAGCCTCAAGGCGCCCCAGGAGACCGAGGCGTCCAAGCACCGGGCCGACGGCGAACCGAAGACGTACACCAACGTCAACGGCTGCCTGACGGAGACGCCGGAGGACGCCAAGGGGGACCGGTGGACGATGCTGCTGGCCCCGCGGGCCGGGACGTACCGGCTGGCGTCGCCGTACCAGCTGCCGCGGGGCACGCCCTGCCCCGACGAGCTGAAGTGACGCACGCTGGATGACAGATGGATGAGGGTGGATTGACTCTTCGGGTCAATCCACCCTCGCTCTTTATATCCCCAGCTCGATGCGGTGATCCGGGCCGCCGTCAAGACTTCTCATGACTCCCGTTCGGGCATTTTCTTTACTTTTTACTTGACTCTCAATGACGGGCTCAGTTGACTGAATGGCGTTGATTCGTCAGCCGAGGAGGCAGCGCAGTCATGGGGGACGAGACGTTAGGGATAATCCTGGCGGGAGGCCGGGGCGAACGCGCCAAGCCGCTCACCCTCGCCTCCTCGGACTACATCCGCAGCAAGGCGCTCATCCCGTTCGCCGGCCGGCCCGTCGTCGAGTGGCTGGTCGAGAACTGCCGGGACCAGGGCATCCGCCGCTTCCACGTGGTCGCCCAGGGCGCCGAGAACCACAGCCAGATCAAGCTCGTGCTGGGCCGCGGCGAGCGGTTCGGCGTCGAGATCCACTACTCCCGGGCCCGGCTCGACCGCTACAACGTCGGCTCGGGCGCCGCCACCCTGCACAACCTCGAACGCTGGGACCTGACCGGCCGCGCCCTGGTCATGCCGGTCGACTCCGTCTTCGAGTTCTCGCTCCCCCGGCTGACCGACGCGCACGCCGCCGCCGACGCCGTCGTGACCGTCGCCTCCGTCGCCCGCACCGCCGAGGAGATCGCCGGCAAGTACGGCGTGATGCAGACCTCCGCGGACGGCACCGTCTCGGGCTTCCTGGAGAAGCCCGACCTCGACCGCATCCACCGCCTCTTCCCCGAGACATCGTTGCCAGGCAACGCCTTCACCCTGCCCACCAACGCCGGCATGTACCTCGTCGACTGCGGCCGCCTGCGGCTGGCGGCCCGCACCCCCGAGATGATCCGGCTCGCCCAGCAGCGCCTCGACTGGGGCGGCGACCTGCTGCCCTGGCTGGTCCGGCGGGGCCTGCCGGTGGCGGCCGCGCGCATCGAGCGGCTCGGCGACCTGGGCAGCATCCCGGACTACCTGGCCACCCTCGGCGACGTGCTGCGCGGCCGCTACCGGTGGATGAGCCGGGCCATGGGCGCGCCGGTGAGCACCGACCCGCCCTACTGGATCCACGAGTCGAGCCTGCGCACCAAGGACAGCGTGCAGGGCACGACCCTCGCCCAGAAGATCTCCGAGGGCAGCGTGGTGCTCGGCCCCGCCGTGCGCATCGGGCGGAACGCCGAGATCGGCCCCGGGGTGAAGCTGCGGTACACGGACGTCGGCGACGACGTCGACATCGACGAAGGGGCCCGGCTCAGCCGGTCGGCGATCGGCGACGGCGCCGTCGTCGGACCGCACGCCCGCATCACCGACTCGTACGTCGGGCCCATGGCGCAGGTGCACTCCGTCCGCGACAACCCCGTCCGGCTCGTCCACTCGGCGATCGGCGAGGCCGCCGACCTGCGTCCCGGCACCCGGCTCTCGGGGGTGAGCGTCTACCCGCGGCTGCGGGTCCCCGCCGTCACCGGGCTGCCCTCCGGCACCCATCTGACCAGCTCCGACGACATCCTGCGCTGGATCTGACCCGATCCGGCCGGACCCGAACGGACCAATCACGCACCCCGACGCATCCACCTGCTCCTTCCCGCACCCCAATCGTCCGGCTCGTCTACAGCCTGGGGAGTTTTCTCGATGGACAGCCCGATCGCAGTCATAGGAGGGACCGGCCGGGTCGGCCGGCTCGTCACCCGCCGGTTGCTGGCCCGGGGCGAGACCGTCCGGGTCATCGGCCGCAGCACCCAGCGCGCCCGCCGGCACATGCCCGCGCAGGCGCAGTACTTCACGGCCGACGTCCGCGACCCCGGCACGCTCCGCACCCCGCTGCACGGGTGCGCCGCGGTCGTCTACGCGGTGGAGCCGGGCACCGACGCCGCCGGCCCGGACAGCCCGGAGTCGACCCTGCACGGCGGGGTCCGGCACGTCCTCGACGTGCTGGGCGCGGCCCCGGCCGACCGGCACTTCGTGCTCGTCAGCCAGCGGCACGTCACCCGTCGCGACCACCCCATGAACGCCTACGGCCGGATGCTGGACTGGCGGCTGGCCGGCGAGGACGCGGTCCGCTCCTCGGGCCTGCCCTACACCGTGATCCGGCCGGGCTGGCTGACCGACGAGCCCGGCCACGGCACGCTCCACCTGGAGCAGGGCGACGTCGGCGACGGGTACGTGGCCCGCGAGCACGTCGCCGAGGCCTGCGTCCGGGCGATCGACTCGCCCACTGCGCACGGCGTGACGTTCGAGATGCGCAGCGAGGCGGGCCCGGCCTCCGGTCCGGTGCCCTGGGACGAGCTCTTCACCGGGCTGCGCGCCGACGCCCCGGCCGGCACGAGGGCGGTGTTCGCATGAGCGCCCCGACCGAGGCCCAGGACCAGCCGGTCGCCACCACGACGACCGCCACGACCACGGATGCCACGAGCGCGTACATGACCCTGCCTGCCGACCAGGCCCCCGACACCCTCGACGTGGAACAGCCCGGGGTCACCCCGGGCCACCCGCAGCCACTGGGCAGCACCGTCGACGCCGAAGGGGTCAACTTCTCCGTCTTCTCCGAACACGCCACCCGCGTCGACCTGCTGCTGTTCGACCACTGCGACAGCCCGCAGCCCTACCGGACCGTCCGGCTGCACCCCGAGCGGCACCGCAGCTTCCACTTCTGGCACTGCCATGTGCAGGGGCTGGGCGCCGGCCAGGTCTACGCGTACCGCATGGACGGACCGCGCGACCCGGCCGCCGGAGGCAGCCGCTTCGACCACCGCAAGGTGCTGGTCGACCCCTACGCCCGCGCCAACGTCAACAGCCGCTGGGAGCGGACCCGCGCGATCGGCCCCGGGGACAACGTCGAGCACTCCATGCGCAGCCTGGTGGTCGACCTGGACGACTACGACTGGGAGGGCGACACCCCGCTGCGCACCCCGATGGCGGACACCGTCGTCTACGAGATGCACGTCCGCGGCTTCACCGCCTCGCCGACCTCCGGCGCGGAGCGCCCTGGGACCTTCTCGGCCGTCATCGACAAGATCCCGCACCTGAAGGAACTCGGCGTGACCGCGGTGGAGCTGCTGCCGGTCTTCGACTTCGACGAGACCCAGGTGCTGCGCACCGGACCGGACGGGACGGCGCTGCGCAACTACTGGGGCTACGACCCGTACGGGTTCTTCGCCCCGCACACCGGCTACTGCTCCAGCCCCCATCTCGCCACCCACATCACCGAGTTCCGCGACATGGTGAAGGCGTTCCACAAGGCGGGCATCGAGGTCATCCTCGACGTGGTCTTCAACCACACCAGCGAGGGCAACGAGTTCGGGCCGACGATCAGCTTCCGGGGCGCGGCGAACGAGGCGTACTACCACCTGTGGCCGCAGGACCGCTCCCACTACATGGACTTCACCGGGTGCGGCAACGCGATCAACGCCAACCACCCGATCGTCACCAAGTTCATCGTGGAGTCCCTGGAGTACTGGGTCTCCGAGCACCACGTCGACGGCTTCCGCTTCGACCTCGCCTCGGAGCTGTCCCGCGGCCCGATGGGCTACGAGATGGCGGTGCCGCCCGCGCTGTGGGCGATCGAGCTGTCGCAGATCCTGGCCGAGACGAAGATCATCGCGGAGCCCTGGGACGGCGGCGGGCTCTACCAGGTGGGCCGCTTCCCCGGGAAGCGCTGGGCGCAGTGGAACGGCCCGTTCCGGGACGACGTACGGCGGTTCGTGCGCGGTGACGCGGGCATCGCCGGCGAGGTCGCCTCCCGGCTCGGCGGCTCGGCCGACCTGTTCGCGCCGCAGGAGGAGCTGCCCACCAACAGCATCAACTTCGTGACCTGCCACGACGGCTTCACCCTCAACGACCTGGTCAGCTACAACACCAAGCACAACCACGCCAACGGTGAGGCCGACGCCGACGGGACCAACGAGAACTACAGCTGGAACTGCGGCGCCGAGGGCCCCGCGGACGACCCCGAGGTCGAGGGGCTGCGGGTGCGGCAGGTCAAGAACCTGCTGTCGCTCCTCATGCTCAGCCGGGGCGTGCCGATGCTGCTGGCCGGGGACGAGTTCCGCAACAGCCAGGCCGGCAACAACAACGGCTACTGCCAGGACGGGCCGCTCTCCTGGCTCGACTGGGACCAGGCCGACAAGGAGCGGGAGACCACCGGGTTCACCCGCGACGTCATCGGGCTGCGCAAGCGCTACCGCACCTTCCGGGAGCCGCAGTTCTTCTCCGAGCGGCTCAACCCCCGGCTCCTGCCGGACATCACCTGGCACGGCACGCGCCTCAACCAGCCGGGCTGGGAGAACCCCGACGCCCACGTGCTGGCGTGCACGTACGGCGGTTTCGACGGCGACCCGGACCTGCACCTGATCCTCAACATGTACCACCTGGGCCTCGAGTTCGAGCTGCCCGACATCCCCGGCCACCACTGGCACCGCGTCCTGGACACGGCCCGGCCAGCCCCGTACGAGATCCTCCCGCCCGGAGCGGAGGAGCCGGTCGACGGTCCCACCTATCACGCTCAGGGCCGCAGCGTCGTGCTGCTGGCGGCCCTGCCCGACGAGAAGGGCACGCGACGATGAGCGCACTCTCCCAACGACGTATCACCTCCGACACCCTGGCGGGCTACGTCACCCACTACAGCCCCACGAGGCGCATGTTCGGCCTGCGCAGCCCGGACGGGCGGGAGTTCACGGTCCACCTGACCCACAACGCCGTCTCCCGCATCGTCCGCAACCTCGGCGACTCCTACCACGACACCACGGCCCAGACCGTCGACATGCTGGCCGAGGGCCGGTTCCTGTTCGCGTACGGGATCCTCTACGAGTGGGAGGGCGGCGCCCGCTTCGACGCGAAGGAGATCACCTTCCCGGAGGAGAGCCGCGGCCAGTACGTCTTCGAGCACCCGAACTGGTGGGTGCAGCAGGCCGCCGCGATCGCCGACTTCTACCTGCGCGGCCAGTTCCCGGACGGGAACTACGACTGGCGGAACTTCCGCACCCACCTCACCCTCAGCGGCACCCACTTACCGGACTTCCACGGGCAGGACGTGCGCCAGGAGACCGACACCATCTCCCGGCTGGTCTACGGGCTGGCCACGGCGTACCTGCTGACCGGCGAGGACCGCTTCCTGGAGGCGGCGCAGTCCGGCACCGAGTACCTGCGCGAGCACATGCGGGTGGACGACCAGGCGGACGGGATCACCTACTGGTACCACGGCATCGACATCACGCCGAGCGGCCACCGGCCGGTCTTCGCCTCGGAGTTCGGGGACGACTACGACGCGATCCCGATGTACGAGCAGATCTATGCGCTGGCCGGCCCCACCCAGACCTTCCGGATCACCGGCGACCCGAAGATCCTGAACGACATCGACCGCACGGTGGCCCTGTTCCAGAAGTACTTCCGGGACCCGGTCGAGGGCGGGTTCTTCTCGCACCTGGACCCGATCTCCCTGGACCCGGGCGACGACTCGCTGGGCCGCAACCGGTCCCGCAAGAACTGGAACTCGGTCGGCGACCACGCCCCGGCCTACCTGATCAACGCCTACCTGGCGACCGGCCGCCCGGACTTCGCCGCGCTCCTGGAGGAGACCGCGGACACGATCGTCAGGCGGTTCCCGGACGAGCCCAACTCCCCGTTCGTGCAGGAACGGTTCCACGCCGACTGGAGCCCGGACCGCACCTGGGGCTGGCAGCAGGACCGCGCGGTGGTCGGCCACAACCTGAAGATCACCTGGAACCTGACCCGCATCAAGGCCCTGCACGACAAGCCCGAGTACGGCACCACGGCGGAGCGGATCGCCGAGCTGATGCCCTCGGTGGGCAGCGACGGCCTGCGCAGCGGCTGGTACGACGTGGTGGAGCGGCAGCCCGACCCGGACAGCGGCATCCACCGCATGGTCTGGCACGACCGCAAGGCCTGGTGGCAGCAGGAGCAGGCGATCCTCGCCTACCTGATCCTGGCCGGCACCACCGACGACCCCGAGCACCTGCGGCTGGCCCGGGAGGCGGCGTCGTTCTACAACGCCTACTTCCTCGACTACGAGGACGGCGGCGTCTACTTCAACGTCCTCGCCAACGGCATCCCGTACCTGCTGGGCACCGAGCGGCTCAAGGGCAGCCACGCGATGGCCGGCTACCACGCGCTGGAGCTGTGCTACCTGTCGGCGACCTACACCGGTCTGCTGCTCGGCAACGACCCGGTGACCCTGCACTTCCGGCCGCGCCCCGACGACCTCCCGGAGCGGGTGCTGCGGGTGGCGCCGGACCTGCTGCCGGCCGGCTCGGCGGAGCTGACCCGGGTGTGGGTGGACGGGCAGCCGTACCAGAACTTCGACGCCAAGGACCTGACCGTGCGGCTGCCCGAGGGCACCGAGCCGGTGCGGGTGCGGGTGGAGCTGGAACCCGCGCAGATGCGGCTGCGGATGCGCAGCGAGTTCGACGGCGGCACCGCGCACATCAGCTGCCGCGGCGTGATCGACGCCGCCGAACTGGGCAAGTTCCGCCGGATCCTCGGCGAGGTCATGGCGGCCACCCCCGGGCGGGTGGAGTTCCACCTGTGCGAGACCAGCGAGATGTGCCGGTCCGCCATCAACGAGCTGCTGTTCCAGCGCACCAAGGCGGGGCTCGACGTCGACTTCGTGATCGTGGGCTGCGCCCTGCCGGAGGTCGCCGACGCGCTGCTCGCCACGGACGCCTTCCTGCTGGAGGGTGGTGACGACTGCAACCATGAGTGATCTCGCGACCCTCGCACTCCCGTTACCGTCCGTGCGGACCCCGGGTGCCCCGCCCGGTGCCCGCGACCTGCCGGCCTACTGCGGCGAGCTGTTCGGCCAGTTCACCCGGGCCGACCAGCGGCGCTGGGGGGAGGTCTACCTGCGCGGCCTGCTGGCCGTGCCCGGCCGCAAGACGCCGGCCCGGATCACCGAAGAGGTGCTGGGGCGGCGGGCGGTGCAGCAGATCCAGCAGTTCGTGAACCAGAGTCCGTGGGCGTCCGCGCCGGTGCGCGGGCGGCTGGCCGGGCGGATGGTCCGGTCCTTCCGGGCCGAGGCCTGGTCGGTCGACGAGGTCGTCTTCGCCAAGAACGGCGACCGTTCGGTGGGCGTGGCCCGCCAGTACGCGGCCTCCCAGGAACGCACCGTCAACTGCCAGCTGGCGCTGGCGACCTCGCTGGTGGGGCACGCCGGCGGGGTCCCGGTGAACTGGCGCCTTGTGCTGCCGACCCGCTGGGACCGCGACGAGGGGCTGCGCGGCCAGGCCCACCTGCCGGAGCACGAGCGCTGCCGTCCGCGGTGGAGCTACGTCCTTGAGGCGCTCGACGAGATGCTCGACGAGTGGTCCCTGGAACCGCTGCCGGTGCTGGCCGACTGGCGCGGCGACGGGGACCCCGACCCCCTGCTGCGGGGTCTTGAGGCCCGCGGTCTCGGCTATGTGGTCCAGGCATCGCCGCACACCCCGGTCCTCCTGCCCCGCGGCCGGGCCGGCGGCACCGGCGGTGCCCTGGCCGACCTCGCCGCGCACGCCGTCCGGCACACCGAGCGGACGTCGGTGACCTGGCACGACCCGGTGACCGAACGCATGTGGCACTCGGAGTTCCTGACCGTTCCGGTGCTGCTGCGGGCCGAGCGCTCTCCGGAGGGCTGCCCGAGCGGTTCGCCCCGGGCGCGGATGCTGCTCGCGGACTGGCCCTACGGCCGGCCGCAGCCGCGGGCCTACTGGCTGACCAACCTGCCGGTCCGGCGGCTCGCGGAGATCGTGCTGCTGGCCCGGCTGCGCAGGTTCGCCGGTGAGGCGCTGGGCCGGATGCACGACGAGTTCGGCCTCGGCGACTTCGAGGGCCGCTCCTTCCGGGGCTGGCACCACCACGTGACGCTGGCCTCGGCCGCGCTCGGCTTCGACATGGTGCGCCAGCAGGCCGACGAGAGAGCCCTGAGCACACCGCATGCCTGAACAGCGCCACCGGCACAGCCAAGACGGCCCCGTGCGGACACGTCCGCACGGGGCCGCCGCGCGCCCGTCTCCACCAGTGACCACCGCGCGCCCGCTTCCGCCCGGGGCCGCCGCACACGCGCATCCGCCTCCGGCCGCCCCGGAGTCTCCTGCGTCGGCCGGCCCGCCCCGGGCGGTGGCGCGTGCGCTCGCGCTGCCGGCCGGGCCTTGTTCACTTCTGCCAGCCGACCTTCGCGAAGTCGATGTCGCCGAGGCCGGGGACGCCGTAGTTGGCGAGGCCCTTGCGGACGGCGAGGATCTGGGGGCGCTGGTAGAGCTCGATGTCGTGGCCGAGCCGCCAGATCTGCGCGTCCGCCTCGTTGTAGAGGCTCTGCGCGGCCCGTTCGTCGAGGGTGCCGGCGGCTTTGTCGAGGAGTTCGTCCACCTGCGCGGAGCCGACTCGGCCGTAGTTCTCGAAGACCTGCCCGCCGGCCGGGCGCCGGTAGACGGCGTAGGCGGAGCTCGGGTACGTCAGCCCGGTGAACCGGAAGATGGCGAGGTCGAAGTTGCCCTTGTCGAGGTACTGCGGGCCGTAGGCGGTGGCGGGCACCTTCTCGATGTCGACGCGGACCCCGGCCCGCGCCAGCATCTGCTGGACGAGCTGGGCGAGGTCCTCGCCGAGCCGGTTGGTGCCCTCGCTCAGCACCAGGCGCAGGGTGAGGCTGCGGCCGTCCTTCGTCCTGGGCTTCCCGGCGCCCTGGCTGTGCCAGCCCGCACGGTCGAGGGCGCGCTCGGCGGCCGCCAGGTCGAAGCGGCCGTAGCGGCCGGAGTCGTCGGCGTAGCCGGGCTGGTTGGTCATGAAGAAGTGGTTGCCGAGCAACGGCACCTTCACCGGCAGCCCCGAGGCCGCGACCTGGGCCAGCGCCGGGCGGTCGACGGCCTGCTGGAGGGCGTTGCGCACCGCCCGGTCGGCGAGCGGCCCGCTCGCGCCGTTCAGCGTGACGTGCACCTCGTCCCAGGCGGACCCGATCCGGATGTCGCTGTCCTTCGCCTTCGCCAGCTGGGCGTAGGCCTCGCTGGTGGCGGCGTTGACGACGTCTACCTCGCCGTTGAGGAAGGCCTGCAGGGCGGCGTCGGGGTCGAGGACGCGGAAGACGATCCGGTCGAGCCGGGGCCGGGTGCCCCACCAGGCGGGGTCCGGGACCAGGGTGAGGGTCTGTGCGGTGCGGTCGACGGAGGCGAGCCTGAAGGGGCCCGCGGTGACCGGGAGCCGCCCCTGCCAGTCGGAGTCGAAGTGCTGCGGGCTGTCGTAGGCGACGGCCGGGAAGAGCGGCGTGAAGAGCCTGCGCCAGTCGGCGTACGGCTGCTTGAAGGTGACCTCGACCTCGTGCGCGCCGGCGCCCTGGCGGACGTCGGCGATCCGGTCGTAGCCGCTCGGGTCGGCGACCAGGTACCGGTCGGCGCCGCCGCCGACCGCGTGCCACTGGGCGGCGAAGTCCCGCCAGCTCAGGGCCCTGCCGTCGGACCAGCGGGCCTTCGGGTCGAGCCGGTAGGTGACGACCTGGCGTCCGCCGGCGGTGGAGACGGTGGCGGAGGTCAGGTAGTCCCGGACGATCCGGGGGACGCCCTCGGCGTCACGGGTGAAGAGCCGCGGCTCCGTCATCGTGTCGATCGTCCACACGTCGTCCAGGGCGCCGTCGACGTGGTTGAAGTTGAACTGCGTGATCATCTGGGTGATCGGCACGGTCAGGGTCCCACCGGAGCGGAGGTCCCCGGACGGCAGGGCGTTGATGTCGTAGGTGCCGTAGGTCGGCAGCGCCCGGTCCCGGGAGCCGTCCGGCGCGCCGGACGAGGTGCACCCGCTCGCCGTGAGGACGATGAGCGCCCAGACGGCCGGCCACGCGGGCCATCCCCGTAATCGCTCCACCTGTCAGCCTCTCCGGCGCCACGGAGCCGTCAACTGCCCCCATTGCCATGGGAATTGTGACGCCGGAGCTTAACATCACGATGTTTCCCTCAAATGAAGAGAAGGCAGACTCCCCTCCGTCAGGAGCGCCATGTTCTTCCTGATCGCCAGGCGTTCGGCCCGCTGCGTCGTCCTGTTCCTCGTCTCCCTGGCCCTCTCCTACGCACTCGCCTCGACCGCGCTCGATCCCCGCGCGTACTTCGAGGACCGCACGCCGGCCCCGCCGGCCCGGGTCGTCGACCGCGAGCTGTCCCGGCTCGGCATGGACGACCGCGCCCCGCTGCCGGAGCGCTTCGCGCACTGGGCGGACCGCGCCGCCCACGGCGACCTGGGCCGCACCATCGACGGCGACTCGGTGAACGCCGAGTTCGGCCGCCGGATCGGCGTGTCGGTACGGCTGCTGCTGGTGGGCACGGTGGCCGGTACGGCCGTCGGCACGCTGGCCGGGGTGTGGGCGGCGGTCCGGCGCGGCGGGCTCGGCGACCGGGCGCTGGCCGGGTTCTCCTTCGCGGTGCTGTGCGTGCCCACCTTCGTGCTGGCGCTGCTGCTGAAGACCGGGGCGCTCGCGGTCAACCGGGCGGCGGGCGGCACCGTCGTCAGGTACACCGGCGAGCACACCCCCGGACTGCAGGGCGACTGGACCGTCCACCTGCGGGACACCGCGGCCCACCTGGTGCTCCCGGCGCTCTGCGTGGCGCTCGCCGCGATCGCCCTGTACAGCCGCTACCAGCGGGCCGCCACCCTGGACGTGCTCGGCGCGGACCACCTGCGCACCGCCCGCGCCAAGGGGCTCACCCCGGGCCGGGCGCTGCTGCGGCACGGGTTGCGGATCTCGCTGGTGCCGATGACGGTCTTCTTCTCCTTCGGCGTCCTCACCCTGGTCACCGGGGCGGTGTTCACCGAGCGGGTCTTCGGCTGGCCCGGCATGGGCAGCTGGCTGATCGACTCGGTGGAGAAGGGCGACGTGAACTCGGTGGTGGCGGTCGACGGCTTCGCCGCGGCCGTCGTGCTGCTGGCGGGGCTGGTCGCGGACGTCCTGCACGCGCTGCTCGATCCCCGGGTGCGGCAGCCGTGAGAACGGGGCGGCGCGGGCGCGCGGTGCTCGGCCGGCTGGCCCGGCACCCGGGGGCGCTGTGCGGGCTCGCGCTGCTGCTGGCCCTGGTGGCGCTCGCGGTCGGGGGGCCGTACGTGTGCCGGTGGTCCTTCACGGACGTCGACTACGGCGCGCTGCGGCAGCCGCCGGGCGCGCGGCACTGGATGGGCACCAACCGGATCGGGCAGGACGTGTTCGCCCAGGCCGCGCACGGGCTGCGCAAGTCGCTGCTGATCGGGGCGCTGGTGGCCGCGGTGGCCACCGGTCTCGCGGCGGCGGTGGGGACCTGCGCGGGCTACTTCGGCGGCTGGACCGACCGGTTGCTGATGCTCGTGGCGGACCTGCTGCTCGTGCTCCCCGGCTTCCTCGTCCTCGTGGTGCTCGCGCCCCGCCTGCGGCGGTGGGGCTGGCTCGCGCTGGCCGGGCTGCTCGCCCTGCTGGGCTGGATGGTCACCGCGCGGGCGGTGCGCGGCATGACGCGCTCCCTGAAGGAACGGCAGTTCGTGGTGGTGGCGGGGCTGATGGGGGTCGGGCCGGTGCGGGTCATCTGGCGGCACGTGCTGCCGCACCTGGCCTCGTTCCTGATCACCGACGCGACGGTCACGGTAGCCGGGGCGGTGGTCAGCGAGGCCGGGCTGTCCTACTTCGGATTCGGCGTCCAGCCGCCCGACGTCTCCCTCGGCACGCTGATCGCGGACGCCTCCGACGTGGCCCTGGTGTATCCCTGGATGTTCTTCTTCCCGGCCGGCCTGCTCGTCGCCTTCGTCCTGGCGGTCAGCCTCCTCGGCAACGCGCTGCGCGACGCCCTGGACCCCACGACGGTCCGGCCCGCCGGACCGCCGCGCGGTGCCGTGTCGGGGCTCGCCTGATGAGCGCGGCCCCGGCGGCAGTCGGACCGACGGGCCCGGTCCTGGCGGTGCGCGGCCTGACGGTCGCCTTCGGCGGCGGACGGCGGCGGCCGCCGGTGTCCGTGGTGCGCGGGGTGGACCTCCTGCTGCGCCACGGCGAAGTCCTCGGCCTGGTCGGCGAGTCCGGCGCGGGCAAGTCGCTGACCGCCCTGTCCCTGCTCGGCCTGGCCCCGCCCGGCGCCCGGGTGGGCGGTTCGGTACGGCTGCTGGGCGAGGAGCTGCTGGGACGGCCGGAACGGGAGCTGGCCGGTCTCCGGGGCCGCCGGATCGCCATGGTCTTCCAGGACCCGCTGCACGCCTTCACCCCCGTCCTGCGGGTCGGCGACCAGATCGCGGAGGCCCTGCGCATCCACGAACGCCCGCGCCCGCGCCGCGAGACGGCGTTGCGGCGGGCGGTGGAGCTCCTGGACTTCGTGGGGGTGCCGCAGCCGTCCCGGGCCGCCCGCGCCCTCCCCCACCAGCTCTCCGGCGGGATGCTGCAACGCGCCATGATCGCGATGGCGGTGGCGAACCGGCCCGCGGTCCTCGTCGCGGACGAGCCGACCAGCGCGCTGGACGTGACCGTGCAGGCCCAGGTCCTCGAGGCGCTCGCGGCCGCCCGGCGGGAGACGGGGGCGGCGCTGCTCCTGGTCACCCACGACCTCGGCGTGGTCGCGGGCGCCGCGGACCGGGTCGCGGTCCTGTACGCGGGGCGGGTGGTGGAGACGGGCCCGGCGGAGGCGGTGCTGCGCCGCCCCCGGATGCCGTACACCCTCGGCCTCGTCGGCTCCGTGCCCCGCCTCGACGCCCGCGTCCCGCCCACCCCGGTCCCGGGCACCGCCCCCGCCCCGGGCAGCACCGGAGCGGGCTGCCCCTTCGCCCCGCGATGCCCGCTGGCAGAGCCGGAGTGCCGCACGGCCGAACCCCCGCTCACCGGGGTCGACAGCGCGTCCCACGCCGACACCTCGGCACCCGACGCCCACACGGCGGCCTGCCGGAGGATCCCGGAGGTACGACACCGGAGCGCGGCGGAGCTGTTCGGACGGGCGGAGCGGTCCGGGCGGGCGGAGTCGTCCCGGCAGGCGGAGTCGTCCGGGCGGGCGACGGGAACGCCGGACGGGGGCGGGCCGGCGACCGCCGCCGAGGGCGCGACCGCCGACGTCGTGCTCTCGGTGCGCGGGCTCGGCCGGTCGTACCCGGCGCCGGGGTTCCGGCACCGCCGTGCTCCCGCCGTGCGGGCCGTCGAGTGGGTCGATCTGGAGGTGCGGCGCGGGCAGACGCTGGCGCTGGTCGGGGAGTCCGGGGCCGGGAAGAGCACGACGCTGCGGGAGATCGCCGCGCTGGCGGCCCCGCAGGCCGGGCGGGTGGAGGTGCTCGGGCAGGACACCGCGCTGCTCTCCCGGCGGGCGGCGCGCGAGCTGCGGACGGCGGTGCAGCTGGTGCCGCAGGATCCGATGTCGAGCCTCGATCCGCGGATGCCGGTGGGTGACATCGTCGCCGAGCCGCTGCACGCTGCACGGGTACCGCGGGCCGTCGTCGCGGCGCGGGTGCCGCGGCTGCTGTCCCAGGTGGGGCTGCGCCCGGCGGACGCGGACGGCTACCCGCACCAGTTCTCCGGGGGCCAGCGGCAGCGCGTCGCGGTGGCGCGGGCGCTGGCGGTCTCCCCCGCGCTGCTGCTGCTCGACGAACCGGTGTCCGCGCTGGACGTGTCGGTGCAGGCCGGGATCCTGGACCTGCTGCTGCGGCTGAAACGGGAGCTGGGCCCGGCATACCTGCTGGTCTCGCACGACCTCGCGGTGGTCCGGCAGCTCGCCGACCGGGTGTCGGTCATGTACGCGGGCCGCACGGTGGAGACGGGCGGCGTGGCCGAGGTGTTCGGGCGGCCGCGCCATCCCTACACCCGGGCCCTGCTCTCGGCCGTCCCGCTGCCGGATCCGGTCGCCGAGCGCGCCCGGCGCCGGATCGTGCTGCCCGCCGATCCGGGGCCGGGGCCGCGTGCCGCCACCGGGTGCGGTTTCCGGGCCCGGTGCCCCGTCCAGGCCGCGCTCTCCGCAGCCGAGCGGCGGCGCTGCGCGGAGGAGACACCGCGCGGGCGGGCGGCCGGACCGGCGGCCGGCCACACCGTCTCCTGTCATTTCCCGCACGACACGGGACCGGGTCCGGTCCGGCGGCCGTAGGGCGACCGCCGGACCGGACCCGGTCCCGTGCGACGTACGGGTGCGATCAGCAGCAACCACCACTCCCGCCGCTGGACGCGGCCATCCCCTCGTGCTGCGGACGGTTACCCGGGCCGGAATCGCTCAGCCACAGTCCCCCCGACACAAGACCACTGATCAGGACGACGATTGCAAAGAGCGCGATTATTTTATTGCTCACGAAAATCCCCTCCCCTGAACAATAGAAGGTTGCGTCTTGACAATTACAGTCAATCTTATATAACCAGAGCAGTCAAGGAGTTCCTTGCAAAATTAATCATAATCAAACGGAATATCGCGCACCGCACAAGTCGACTTCTCAGGCGATCAGCGAACTGCGCAGCAGAATGCGGTAGAGGACCACTAAAAGATCACCGGAAGCCCATTGGGTCGATATCAACTTACTGGTAACATCGATCTGTCATCCCGACAGTCAAGTACTGCACCGAGGAGTTGGCATGGATCCACTCGGCAGCGCGACGGCCGCAGGACTGGGCGAGCGCATCAGGGTGTTGCGCGGCAAACGTGGACTCAAGCAGCAGGACCTCGCGTCCGGGGAGATTTCGGCGAGCTACATCTCCCTGATCGAGTCGGGGAAGCGCGGCGCGCCGTCGGACTCGGTGCTCGCCGCGCTCGCCGAGCGCCTGGGGTGCTCCGTGGAGTACCTGCGCAGCGGACGCGACGACCACGAGCTGGAGGAGACCCGGCTGCGGCTGGCCTTCGGCGAGATGGCCCTGCGCAACGGCAGCAACGGCGAGGCCCTCCAGACCCTGAGCGACCTCCTGGCGAAGCCGTCCCTGCTGGACCCGTCGATGACCCGGCGCGCCCGCATCGCGCAGGCCTCCGCCCTGGAGAAGCTCGACCGGATCGAGGCCGCCATCACGATCCTGGAGGACCTCCAGCGCGACCCCGAACTGCCGCCCGGCTCCGCCGACTGGTGCACGGTGTCGGTCGCCCTGTGCCGCTGCTACCGCAACGCCGGCGACATCACGACCAGCATCGAGATCGCCGAGCGGGCCATGTCCCGCCTCGACGCCCTCGGCCTGGACGTCACGGTCGACCACGTCCAGCTCGGCGCCACGCTCATGGCGTCGTACCACATGCGCGGTGACCTCACCCGGGCCCAGCTGCTCGGCGTCCGGCTCCTCGACGCGGCCGAGAAGCAGGGGGCACGGGCGGCGCGGGGTGCCGTCTTCTGGAACGCGGGGCTCGTGGCCCGCTCCCGCGGCCAGCTGAACGAGGCGCTGGCCCTGGTGGAGCGGGCGCTGGCGCTGATGTCCGAGGACGACAACATCCGCCATGTCGCCATGCTCAAGATGAACTGCGGCTCGCTGCTCCTCCAGGTCGACCAGCCCGAACCGGCCCGCGCCAAGCAACTCCTGGAGGAGGCCCAGCAGTTGCTGGCGGAGGTCGGCAACGCCCCCGAGCTGGCCCAGTGCGAGATCGGGCTGGCCGACGCGGACGCGATGCTCGGCAACTGGGACGAGGCCGCGGCCCACGCGGAGCGGGCCCTCGGCCTCACCGGCCCGGAGTCCCGCATCCAGGCGGTCGGGGCGCGCGCCACGCTCGCCGAGATCCACCTGCTGCGCGGCGACTACGAGCAGGCGGGCCAGTGCCTGCAGGCCGCCACCCGGCAGCTGCGCCAGTTCCCGCCGTCCCACCAGACCGCGCTCAACTGGCGCTACGTGGGCGACCTGTGGCGCCGCCAGGGCAACAGCACGGCCGCCCTGCAGGCGTACGACCAGGCGCTGTCGTCGGCCGGTCTGGCCCCGAACCGCGACCCGAGCGCCTCCTTCACCGAGCAGGGCCGTTCCTGACCCGCGCCGCCCCGTTCCGCGCACCACCTGAATTCCCCTTCCGGAACCGCCGTGAAATACCCGCACGGCAAAGAGAAATGAAAGCCCGTCGGACACCGATTTCCCGGTACCGGTTCCGGTCCTTTCACCGCCGGATTCGACGCCGGTTCGACGCTGGTTCGACACCGGTTCGAGGCCGGGTCGACGCCGGTCCGCCCCCCCGAGCCGCACGTCCGGTCCGGCCCCGGACCGGACGCCCGGTCGGACGCCAGGCCGGACAACCGGTCACGCACCCGGACCGGACACCGGGCCGCACGCCCGGTCGGTGGCCGGGCCCGATGCCCGGTCGGGCATCCGCGCCGGCACCAGGCCGGACAACCGGTCGCGCACCCGGACCGGACACCGGACCGCACGCCCGGTCGGTAGCCGGGCCCGATGCCCGGTCGGGCATCCGCGCCGGCACCGGGCCGGACAACCGGTCGCGCACCCGGACCGGACACCGGGCCGCACGCCCGGTCGGTGGCCGGGCCTGATGCCCGGTCGGGCATCCGCGCCGGCACCGGGCCGGACGCCGGGTCAGGCACGCGGGCCGGACGCCGGGCCGGTACCGGACCGGGAGCCGGGGCCGGTGCGACGGCCCGCGGGTGGCCGGCCGCCGTCAGTGTGGAGCGGCGGCCAGCCGGTGGATCGCGGCGAGCGGGACCGGCAGCCGGTCGGGGCGCAGCCGGGACTCGTACACCGCCTCGTAGACGGCCTTGTCCGCCTCGAAGGCCCGCAGGAGCACGGGGTGGCAGTCCGGGTCCTCGTGCCCGGCGGCCGCGTACCCGGCGACGAACGCCCGCCGGTTGCGCACCGCCCATGCGGAGGCGCGCCGGCGCCGGCGCAGCCGGGCGGCCGGCGAGGTCTCCGCCGGGTCGTCGTCCTCGACGGCGGCGAGCCCGGTGCGGGCCGCGTAGTCGAAGGAGCGCAGCATGCCGGCGACGTCCTTCAGGACCGGCTGCGGGCGGGCGCGTTCCGCGGCGGGCTGGGCCGGCTCGCCCTCGAAGTCCACGATCCGCCAGCCGTCGTGGGCCCGCAGTGCCTGCCCGAGGTGCAGGTCGCCGTGGGTGCGCTGGACGTAGAGCGGGCAGCCGCGCCCGGCGACCCGGGCGCAGTCGTCGAAGAGGGCGCCGAGCCGGGCGGTGTACCGGGCGAGGGCCGGGACCTCCTCGGCGGCCTCCTTGAGGCGCATGGTCATCCGGGCGGTCTCCTCCGCCACGTCCTCGACGGTCAGCCGGGTCCGCCCGAAGGCCGCGCCGAGCGCGCCGTGCACGTCGGCGACGGCCCGGCCCAGGGCGGTCGCGTCCGCGGTGAAGCCGCCGCCGGCCGGGCCGCCGCGCGCGGTGCCGGCCACCGAGCCGGTGGCCTGCCGTACCGCCTCCGCCCAGCCCTCCCGGGCGTCCGGCAGGAACTCCTCGACGAGGCCGAGCACCAGGCCCTCCGCGCCGGGGGCGTCGCTGTGCACCGCCCCGTAGAGGTGGGGGGTGCGGGGGCAGTCCTGGCCGGTGAGCGCCCGCAGTGCCTCGACCTCGGTGTGCGGTCCCGGCTCCGGGCGGCGGAAGATCTTCAGCAGCACCCGGTCGCCGTAGGCCACGGAGGTGTTGCTCTGCTCCACCTGGAGCGGCCGGGGCACCAGGCCGACGGGCAGCGGGTAGCGGGAGCTGCGCTCCAGGCGCGGCCCGTGCTCGGCGCCGCCGCCCGCCAGGGTGCGCAGCAGCAGGGCGAGCACGGTGCCGTCGGCCAGCGCGTCGTAGACCCGCCAGCCCTGCCAGGGGCCGGCCGGCACGGTGGCGATCGCGGCGGGCGCCAGCCGGTCCGGCAGCTCCGGGCGCAGGCCCAGCAGGAGCTGGACGCGCAGCGGTCCGGCGGCGCCGTCCGCCGCGACCACGGCGTGCAGCAGCAGCGGGGGTTCGTCGCCGATCACCGAGGCCGCCTCGGCGGTCAGCGGGGCCCCGGCGTAGCGGCTGTCGAACCAGCGGCGGCCCGCCATCCACGGCCCGAGCGCGGGCAGCAGCGGCCGCAGGATCTCCGGCCTCGCCGCCGTACCGGCCGCCGTGCTCGCCGCCGTCCTCGTCTCCGTCCTCATGACGCCTCCTCGGTCGTCAGTACGTGCGCGACCTGGTGGGCCGGGTCGAGGCGCACGTAGGTGGACTCGCCCCAGGCGTAGGCGGCTCCGGTGAGTTCGTCGCGGAGCTTGAGCGTGCCGTCGACGGGCAGCCCGAGGGCCGCGAGGTCGCAGGTCACGGTGGCCTCCTGGGCCCGGTGCGGATCCAGGTTGACGACGACCAGCACCACGTCGGTGCCGCCCTCGGGCAGCCGCACGTGCTTCGAGTAGGCGAGGACCTGGTCGTTGTCGGTGTGCTGGAGCCGCAGGTTGCGCAGTTCCTGGAGGGCCGGACGGGTCCGGCGGAGCCGGTTGAGCAGGGTGATCAGCGGGGCGAGGGTGCGCCCCTCGGCCTCGGCGCGGGCCCAGTCCCGGGGCCGCAGCTGGTACTTCTCCGAGCCGAGGTAGTCCTCGGTGCCCTCGGTGAGCGGGGTGTTCTCGCACAGCTCGTACCCGGCGTACACCCCCCAGCTGGGCGCGGCGGTCGCCGCCAGCACGGCGCGGGCCTCGAAGGCGGGCCGGCCGCCGTGCTGGAGGTAGGCGTGCAGGATGTCCGGGGTGTTCACGAACAGGTTCGGGCGCAGGAAGTCGGCGCTGTCCCGGGCGAGTTCGGGCAGGTACTCGGTCAGCTCCTGCTTGGTGTTCTTCCAGGTGAAGTAGGTGTACGACTGCTGGAAGCCGGCCTGGGCCAGGGCGTGCACCATGGCCCGCCGGGTGAACGCCTCGGCCAGGAACAGCACGTCCGGGTCGGTCGCGTTGACCTCGGCGATCAGCCGCTCCCAGAAGTGCACCGGCTTGGTGTGCGGGTTGTCGACGCGGAAGATCCGTACGCCCTGGTCCGTCCAGTGCCGCAGGACGCGCAGCGCCTCCGCGTACAGGCCCTCGAAGTCGGTGTCGAAGTCGAGGGGGTGGATGTCCTCGTAGGTCTTGGGCGGGTTCTCGGCGTAGGCGACCGAGCCGTCCGCCCGGTGGTGGAACCACTCGGGGTGCCCGGTCACCCAGGGGTGGTCCGGGGAGCACTGCAGGGCGAAGTCGATCGCCACCTCCAGGCCGAGGCCCCGGGCGGTGGTGACGAAGTACCGGAAGTCGTCCAGGGTGCCGAGGTCGGGGTGGACGGCGTCGTGGCCGCCCTGCCAGGAGCCGATGGCCCAGGGCGAGCCGACGTCGTCGGGGCCCGCGACGAGCGTGTTGTCCCGGCCCTTGCGGTGGGTGGCGCCGATGGGGTGGACGGGCGGCAGGTACACCACGTCGAAGCCCATCGCGGCGACGGCGGGCAGCCGTTCGGCGGCGGTCCGCAGGGTGCCGCTCACGGTCCGCCCGTCCGCCGTCACGACCGCGCCCTCCGAGCGCGGGAACAGCTCGTACCAGGACCCCACCAGGGCCCGCCGCCGCTCCACGCGCAGCGGCAACGGCCGGGAGGCGGTGACCAGTTCGCGCACCGCGTAGCGGCCGAGGGCGGCCGTCACCCGGGGGTTGGTGACGGCCGCCAGCCGGGCCGAGGCCGGACCCAGGGTGTCGCGGAGCGCGGCGACCGCGGCCCGGACCTCCTCGCGCCGGCCCCAGTCGGTGATGTCGTTGTCGCCGTGTGCCGCCCGCTCGTGCAGCAGCACGCCCTCGCGCAGGGTGAGTTCGGTGTCGACACCGGCCTCGACCTTCAGCGCGGCGTCCCGGCGCCAGGTGGCCAGCGGGTCGGCCCAGGCCTCCACCCGGAAGGTCCACAGGCCCTCGGCGTCGGGGACCACGGTGGCGCTCCAGCGGTCGGCGTCCGCGTCGACGAGGGTCATCGGCACCCGCCGGGCGGGGGCTCCCTCCGGGCCGCGCAGGATCACGTCGGCGGCGATCACGCCGTGGCCCTCGCGGAAGACGGTGGCCGTGATGTCGAGGTGCTCGCCGGTCACGGCCTTGGCGGGCAGTTCCCCGTCCCGCACCCGGGGGCGGACGTCGAGGACGGGGATACGCCCGGTCACCGGTGTCATGAGATCGCTCCTCTCCCCGTTCGCGTCCCGTCAGCCCTGCCCGGCCCGGGCTGCCTGGGCGGCCGGGGCGGACTCGGCGGGCTGACGGTCGGCGAGCAGGTCGATGATGGTGCGGGCGAAGACGTGGCAGTGGTTGCCGGTGCGGCCGGTGACCAGGTCGTCGTGGATCACGACGTCCTCGTCGACGTACTCGCCGCCCATGTTGCGCAGGTCGCCCAGCAGGTTGTTGTGCACGACCGCGCGCCGGCCGCGCATCAGGTTCGGGACGGGCGCGGCGAGCCACATGCCGTGGCAGATGATGCCCTTGACGATCGCCGGGTCGGCGAACGCGCGGCGCAGGAACTGCGACGCGGGCGGCAGCCGGTCGGGGTCGTCGGTGTAGCGGAGGCGGTCGGAGACCATCCCGGAGGGGACGATCACCGCCGAGTACTCCTTGAGCGCGAACTCGTCGACGTCCTCGAAGGACTCGGTGACCTCGAAGGGCATGCGGTGCTCGTGCCCCTGGAAGGTCATGGCCTCGTTGCCCCAGAGCCGGGTCAGGAAGTGGACCTCGGCGCCCTCCTCGGGGAAGCGGTAGCGGTAGTAGAGGATCTCGGGCTCGTAGAAGTCGCTCTCCATCAGGACGGCGATCTTGTGTCCGTTCAGTCGCACGGGGGTCACCCCTTTCCCTTGGCCGTCACCAGGTCGACGAGGAACGGCCCGTGGTGGTCGAGGGCCTGGGCCACGGCGCCCTCGGCCTGGCCGGGCTTCTCCACCCGTACGGCGGCCACGCCGAGGGAGCGGGCGAGGCCGACGAAGTCGATGGGCGGGTGGGAGAGGTCGAACATGCCGGGCTGTTCGTGGGCCGGTATGCCGGTCTCCCGCCAGTACTCCTCGATGTTGTCCTCCAGCAGCCGGTAGCTGCCGTTGTTGCAGATCACGAACTTGGTGGGCAGGCCGTAACGGGCGGCCGTCCACAGGGCCTGGAAGGTGTACATGGAGCCGCCGTCGCCGGTGAAGCCGACCACCGTGCGGTCGGGGTGGGCGAGCTGGGCGCCGAGCGCGCCGGGCAGGCCGACGCCGAGGGAGCCGCCCCGGGTCTGCATCCACTGGCCCGGCACGGTGGGCGGCAGGTGGCGGAAGAGCACCGGGGACGCGGTCAGCGCCTCGTCGAACAGCAGGGCGTCCGGCGGGAGTTGGCGCGCCAGTTCGCGGGCGAAGGCGGCGGTGGGCACGGACTGCGCCTCGCCGTCGGCCAGGTCCTTCTCCCGGGCGCCGGCCAGGGCGTCGGCCCGTTCGGCGGCCCGCACCCGCAGCCGTTCGGCCGCCTCGGCCCGCCGTGTGCCGCCCAGCTCCCCGTGCAGCGCGTCGGCGAGCAGCCCGAGGGTGGCCTTCGGGTCGGCCACGATGCCGAGGTCGACCGGGAAGTTCTTCGCGATGGCGTCGGTGTCGAGGTCCACGTGGACCACCGGGGTGCCCTCGGCGAAGACGTCGTACAGGGCCGGGAACACCTCGGGCAGCGCATAGGTGCCGACGATCAGGACGCCGTCGGCGGCGCCGGTGATCCGCCGGCTCTGCTCGCCGAACATGTGCCCCAGCTGACCCGCGTACGCCGGGTGCTGCACGGAGAGGTTGACCTCCGCCCAGTCGGCGCCGTACACGTCGGCGCCCCACACCTCGGCGAGGCGGGCCAGTTCGGGCTGGGCGCCCGCGAAGTGCACGCCGTCGCCGGCCACGATCAGCGGGCGGCGGGCCCCGGCGAGCAGCGCGGCGGCCTGGGCGACGGTGTCCGGGGCGGGCAGGCTGCGGGTGTCCGGGTAACTGACCGGAACGACCCCCTCCCGGGTGCCGGCGTCCATCACGTCGGCCGGCAGCACCACCAGGACCGGCCCGTACGGCGGGGTTCCGGCCACCTTGAAGGCGCGGCGCAGCACCCGCAGCGTGGAGTCGGGGTCGAGCACCCGGGTCGCCCACTTGGTGACCGGCTCGGCCATGCCGACCAGGTCGGCCGCCATCTGGGCGTCCAGTCCGGCGTACCGCAGCCCGGCCTCGCCGACCAGGGTGACGATCGGGGCGTGACCGCGCATGGCCTGGTAGAGCATGCCGATGCCGTTGCCGAGGCCGACCCCGGAGTGCAGTTGCAGGACCGCCGGGGTGCGGGTGGCGCGGGCGTGGCCGTCCGCCATGCCGACGGCCGTGGCCTCCTGCAGGGCCAGGATGTACCGGATCGAGGGGAAGGAGCGCAGTTCGTCGAGGAACCCCTGCTCGACCGTGCCGGGGTTGCCGAACATGTACCGGACGCCTTCGGCCTCCAGTTGCTCCAGGAGCGCGACGCGCGCGGGCCTGCTGTCCATGCTGGTCACCTCTCGCGGGACGGGATGTCAGGACGTCAGGAGGTCCTGAACCCCCACTGGCGCAGGCCCTGTTCGAGGACCTCGACGGTCTTCTGGCCGGTCAGGTAGGAGTCGGGGGTCGAACGGCCCGTGATGAACGGGTAGTCGACGATGACCGAGGTCTCCTTGCCGAAGTTGCCGTGGTAGGCCCCGCCGGGCGCGGTGGCGTCCCGCAGGATGTACTCCAGCGGGTACGGCGGCGGGCCCATCACGAAGTCGGTGCCGAGGAACCCGGTGCCGTCCTTGTAGTCGTACTCGATGCAGTGCCCGGTGACGTGCTTGCCGCGGATGATGGACGTCCTGGTCTCCTGGTCGCGGGCGAAGGCCAGGCAGGCGACGCCGTAGCACTCGGCGGCGATCGGCCGGTCCAGTTCGCGGAAGGCGAGGATCAGGTCGTGCACCCGCCAGTTGTTGGCGAGGTCGACGATGGGTCCGCTGCCGCCGACGATCAGCAGCGCGTCGTAGCGGTCGGCGATCTGCCGGCGGATCTGCTCCAGGCGGCTGTGGTAGGCCTCCCAGTCGCGCAGGAAGTACGGCCGGGAGCGGTAGGGCCGGTCGGGCAGCCAGGACGCGAGGTCGAGGGGGTTGTCGAGCCGGTCCGACTCCTCGACGGCGCGCACCTTCGCCGCCATCTCGGGCGTGGTGACGGACCGGCCGAGCGGCGGGTCGACGTACTCGGGGTCCATGCTCGGCGGCAGCGCGTTGGGCCGCTTGCCGGTGGGGGTGGCGAAGGTGACGTGGTAGCCGGCCTGGTCGAAGGTCTCCAGGGGGCCGATCAGCTCCTCGCCCCAGTAGCCGTGTTCGGACAGGACGACGAGGATGCGCCTGCTCATGGGATTCCTCCCGGTTTCGGCGGGACGGTGCCAAGTGGCGGATTCCTGTCTACGGCGGGGCACTTCGTCCGGACCATCGCCGCCGCCCGTGCTCACGGCACATGCCCAAGTGGCCGAATGCACTACGGCATGTTGTGGCCAACGCCTGCGGGCCGGTCGCTACCGGGCGGTACGGCCGCCTCGGCAGACGAGTTGCCCGAGCCGGAGCTGCGACTTCGCACAGTGCGGCCGGAGTTCCGGCGCCCGCCGCGCGGGACGTCCCGGCTGTGGGGTCATCGGACGCGTATCGCTCCCGGTTTCCCGGGGGCGGGACCCCGATGAGCGGAGACATCCATGTCCACCGAACAGACCGGCTCCGACCGGGAGATCGAGGAGTTCGTGCAGCGCTGGTTCGGCCTGCTCAACGTGCACGCCCCGGTCACGGAGCTGCTGCCCTACGTCTCCGACGAGGGCCTGGAGATGGCCTTCCCGGAGCGCACCCTGCACAGCCGCGCGGACTTCGTCGACTGGTACGCGGCCGTCGGTGAGGCCTACAGCGAGCAGGACCACACCGTGGAGAAGCTGGTCCACCAGGAGACCGGGGCCCGGATCGGCATCGACCTGACCGTCGTCTGGACGGCGAAGTCCACCGCCGACGGCTCCGTGTCCTCGTTCCGGATCAACCAGCAGTGGCAGCTCGAACGCCCCGCGCCCGGTGCCGCCCCGGTGATCGTCGACTACCAGGTCGGCGAGCCGGCCGCCCTCTGACCCCGTCACCGTTTGGAGGCTGTCATGCCGTCGAATCCGACTCCCCCGGTGCCGCAGGGCGCCGACTACGTGGTGGTCGGCGCGGGTTCCGCCGGCTGTGCCGTCGCCGCCCGGCTCAGCGCGGACCCGTCCGTGACCGTGATCCTGCTGGAGGCCGGCGGCCCGGACGAACGTCCCGAGATCCACCACGCGGACGCCGCCGCGGTCCTCTCCCTGCTCACCGCCGACTGGCGCGGCGAGATCGACTGGGGCTACGTCACCGAGCCCGAGGCCGGCATGGACGGCCGCCGCATCCCGGTGGCCCGCGGCAAGGTCCTCGGCGGGTGCAGTTCCGTGAACGCCCTGATGTGGGTGCGCGGCAGCCGCCACGACTACGACCGCTGGGTCACCGAGGGCGCGACCGGCTGGTCCTACGACGACGTCCTGCCCTACTTCCGGCGCGCCGAGAGCTACTCCGGCGGCGGCTCCGCACTGCGCGGCGCCGACGGACCGGTCCGGGTACGGCAGCTGGACCGCCCGTCCCCGCTGGCCTCCGCCTTCGTGGCGGCGACCGCCGAACTCGGCCACGACGCCGCGAGCGACGGCGACTACAACGGCGCCCGGCAGGACGGCTTCGGCTTCCTGTACCAGACCAACCGCGACGACGCGGGCGGGCGGTGCAGCGCCGCCGACGCCTATCTGCGCCCGGCCCTGGACCGGCCCAACCTGACCGTGCTGACCGGCGCCCGCACCACCCGGCTGCTGCTCGACGCCGGACACGACGGGGCCCGGGTCACCGGCGTCGAGTACGTCCGCGACGGGGCACCGGCACAGATCCGCGCCGACCGCGAGGTCATCGTGTCCGCAGGGGCGTTCGAGTCGCCGAAGCTCCTGATGCTGTCCGGCATCGGCCCCGCCGGGCACCTCGGGGCGCACGGCATCCACTGCGTGCGGGACCTGCCGGGCGTGGGCGCCGGGCTCCAGGACCACCTCTTCACCCCGGTCTGCTACCAGTCCCTCCAGGAGCACCCGTCCGGCGCCCTGCTCTCCGAGGCCGGGCTGTTCACCCACACCCCGGCCGCCGACCCGGACGGCCCGCCCGACCTGCAGTTCACCTTCGGCCCGGTCAAGTTCCTGCCGCCGGACGCGCCCGCCGACCAGTGGGATGGCCCCGGTCTCACCTTCGCCCCGATCGCCGTGCTCCCGCACAGCCGCGGCCGGGTCCGGCTGCGCGACGCCGACCCGGAGTCCAACGCGGTGATCAGCGCCGGCTACCTCACCTCGGCGGCCGACCTGGACGTCCTGGTGTACGGGGTCGAGCTGGCCCGCGAGCTCGCCGCCACCCGGGCCTTCGACGCCTTCCGCGGCGACGAACTGGGCCCCGGCAAGGACGTCACGACCCCGGCCGAGCTGCGCGCCTACGTGGCCGCCAACGCCACCACCCTGTGGCACCCGGCCGGCACCTGCCGGATGGGCACGGGCCCGGACGCCGTCACCGACCCCGAGCTGCGCGTCCACGGCATCGAGGGCCTCCGGGTCGCCGACGCCTCCGTGATGCCGTCCATCGTGGCCGGCAACACCCACGCACCCAGCGTCATGATCGGCGAGCGCGCGGCGGCGTTCGCCCTCGGCACCGACCGGCCGCTTCCGACCGCCGCCCGACCGACCGAGGGGATGCACCATGTCCACCCGTGACCAGCAGGACATCCAGAAGCTCTACGCCCGCTTCCTCGACGCGCTGAACGCCGGCGACCTGCAGGGCGTCCGCGCCGTGCTCAGCCCGGACTTCACCGACCACCACCCCGGCTTCGACATCACCGGCATCGACACCTACCTGGACGCGGTGCGCGGCGCACACGAGGGGCTCGACCTCAAGGGCGAGCTGGAGGAGGCGGCGCCGCTCGGCGAGGACCGGCTCGTCACCCGGGTGAAGCTCACCGGCACCCACCTCGGCGACGTCCTGGGCTTCCCGGCCACCGGCCGCAAGGTCGAGTGGTCCACCACCGAGATCTGGCGGGCCGAGAACGGCCTGTTCGCCGAGCGCTGGGCCCAGGACGACCTGCTCGGCCTGCGTACCCAGCTGTCCTCCGACGACCTGAACTACACCGTGGTCCGGCAGGTCAGCGACGCCGTCAACGAGCGCCGCTACGACGACCTCGACGACCTGTTCGGGCCCACGTTCAGGGACAACAACCCGGCCTGGAGCGTCGAGAGCCTCGACGAACTCAAGGTGATCATCAAGGGCGCGCACGACGCGCTGGACATGCGCGTGCACCTCGACGCCCTGTACCCGGCCGCCCCCGACCGGGTGATCATGCACATCACCTTCCACGGCAAGCACATCGCGCCGTTCATGGGCCAGGAGGCGACCGGCAGGGACGTCTCCTGGACCAGCCTGGAGGTCTACCGCCTGGAGGACGGCAAGGTCGTCGAGCGCTGGGTCCAGGCCGACACCGCGGGCCTGATGCGCCAGCTCGGCGTGGACCTCCCCTGACCTCGCACCCCCTTCCGATCGCACTGGAGAGGACGGGCGCATGAGCACCCGAGAAGTGGTCGACACGTACTACCGGCTCGCCAACGAGGGCGACTGGGACGCCTGGAGCGACCTGTTCGCGATCGACCAGACCATGGACGAACAGCTGGCCGGGCACGTCGAGGGACGCGAGACGCTCCGGGAGATGATGAAGGGCTTCCCGCAGATGTACGCCTCCTTCGCCAACGTGCCCCGTCTCGTCGTCGTGGACGGCGAGCAGGCCGCGGTGGTCTCCGACATCACCGCCCGCACCCCGGACGGCATCGCGGTCGAGGCCGTGGTGTGCAACTACTTCCGGGTCCGCGGCGGGCTGATCACCTACATGACGAACGTCCACGACACCGTGCCGTTCGCCCCGGTCACCGGGAAGTGACGGCCGTGCCGACCGCCGCCCCGAACGGCCTGCGCTGGGCGCACGTGGGCCTCAACTGCCGTGACCAGAAGGCCACCGAGGAGTTCTACACCCGGCACTTCGGCTTCCGCCGGGCCCGGGTCGTGGAGGCCGACGGCACCCGTGTGGTCTTCCTGCGCAACGGCCCGGCCTGCCTGGAGCTGTTCGCGACCGACGCGGAGCCGCTGGTGACCGCCGCGAAGGACGGCCCGGACAGCCCCGGCACCGCCCGGCACCTCGCCTTCCAGGTCGACGACGTGGACGCGTTCCTCGCCGCCGGCCGGGGCGAGCTGGAGCCGACGCTCGGGCCGCTGACGTTCGACGAGTTCATCCCCGGCTGGAAGACGGTCTGGGTCTCCGACCCGGACGGCGTCGTGGTGGAGGTCAGCCAGGGATACACCGACCAGTCCACCGAAGAACTGGCCACGTACGCCTGACAGGAGAGTTCCCCACTATGAAGGCCGTTCCCGAGCAGACCATTCTCATCACCGGCGCGACCGACGGTC
Organism: Streptomyces sp. NPDC090499; assembly: GCF_044769305.1. Lineage (NCBI taxonomy): Bacteria > Bacillati > Actinomycetota > Actinomycetes > Kitasatosporales > Streptomycetaceae > Streptomyces > Streptomyces sp. NPDC090499. The sequence goes on along the minus strand of NZ_JBIVXP010000007.1, from coordinate 413,674 downwards.
TCGGCCGTGCGGTCGCCCGTGAACTCGCCGCGCAGGGCGCGTCGCTGATCCTGCACGGCCGCAGTGCGTCCAAGGGCGCGGACCTGCTGGCCGAGCTGCGCGCGGCCGGCGCCACCGGCCGGCTCAGCTACGAACTGGCCGACTTCTCCTCCCTGGAGGACATCGGCAAGCTCGCCGAGCGGATCCTCACCACGTACGACCGGCTGGACGTACTGGTGAACAACGCGGGCATCGGCGTCGAACTGGCCCGCCAGGAGAGCCAGGACGGCCTGGAACTCACCTTCCAGGTCGACTACCTGGCCGCCTACATCCTCAGCTGCCGGCTCGCCCCGCTGCTGGTGGCCTCGGCCCCGGCCCGCATCATCAACGTCAGCTCCGCGGGCCAGGCGCCGATCGACTTCCGGGACGTGATGCTGGAGCGCAACTGGGACGGCGTACAGGCCTACTGCCAGGCCAAGCTCGCCCAGATCTCGCTCACCTTCGACCTGGCCGACCGGCTGGCGGGCACCGGGGTCACGGCCAACGCGCTGCACCCGGCGTCGTACATGCCGACCAAGATGGTGGTGAACCTGTTCACCCCGCAGAGCACGGTCGCGGACGGCATGCGCAACACCCTGCGGCTGATCACCGACCCGCAGCTGGACGACGTCTCCGGCGTCTACTTCAACCGCTCCACCCGGTCCCGGGCGGGCGCCCAGGCGTACGACGAGGATGCCCGCGCGCAGCTGCGCAGGCTCAGCGAGTCGTTGACCGGCGTGGCGTTCCCGGTCAGCTTCGGCTGACCCCGGCCCGTACGGCACGAGCCCCCGCTTCGCGGGGGCTCGTTCATGTTCCGGTGAGTTCGTCGACTGCGGCGCCGTCGTGGCTGGTCGCGCAGTTCCTCCCCCAGCCTTCGACCGGGGGGACCCCCAGCGCCCCTTACGGGGCGACGGACAACCGGTGGTGGAAGACGTTACGCGGGTCCCAGGCCGCCTTCACGGCCTGCAGCCGGGCCAGGTTGTCCTTGAAGTAGAGGCTCTGCCAGGACACCCCCGAGGTGTTCCAGGCCGGGTCGGCGAGGTCGGTGTCCGGGTAGTTGATGTACGACCCGTCGTTGGTGTCGTCCGGCACGGGCACCCCGCCGGTGGCCGCGTACAGGTCCCGGTAGAGGTTCCGCATCCAGGTGACGTGCCGGTCGTCGGAGGCGGCGTCGGGCCAGTACGTGGTGAAGTTCGCCTTCAGGACCGAGTCCCGCTGGGCCAGCGCGGTGGCCGAGGACGCGACGGTGTTGACCTTGCCGCCGTAGGAGTAGAGCAGGATCCCGGCGTGCCCGTCGTAACCGGCGTCGGAGAGGTGTCCGTAGAGCGTCGAGGCCTGCGCGGCGGACCAGCCCCTGCGCAGGTAGGCGCCCTTGGACTTGGTCCGGTTGTACAGGCCGGTGTCGTAGGGGTCCTTGAGCGTGGTCTTCAGCCACGGCCAGGAGGAGCGGACCTCGGCGTACGGCGCCCCGATGCCGCCGGCCACCGCCTGGACGTACGCGTCGAGCAGCGCGGCCGCGTCCGGAAGGGTGCCGTCGATCTGGGAGTTGAGCACCAGGCTGCCCTGCACCCGGTTGTAGAGGATGAGCACGCTGTGCAGGCTGTCGTAGGCGGACCCGGCGACGCTGTTGCGGGCGTGCCAGGCCCCGTGGTCCACGATGAGCGCGGTGAAGGCGGCCTCGGTCAGATCGCTCCACTTGACGGTGACCGTGGACTTCAGGAGCGTCTTCGGGGGCCTCGGCAGCAGTCCTGCGGGGTCGGTGCCGGTGGCGTCCGGGGAGCGGAACCAGTAGCGGGTGACGATGCCGTAGGTGCCGCCGCCCCCGCCGGTGTGCGCCCACCACAGCTCGCGGTGCGGGTCGTCCGGCTCCCGGGTGGCGACCACCGCGCGGGCGGTGCCGGACGCGTCGACGGTCACCACCTCCACGGCGTACAGGTGGTCCACGACCGCGCCGTGCTGCCGGCACATCGCGCCGTACCCGCCGCCGGTGACGTGCCCGCCGACCCCGACGGTCGGACAGGTGCCACCCGGCAGCGCCACCCCCCACTCCAGGTACAGCGTCCGGTAGACATGGCCGAGCGTGGCGCCGCCCTCGACGAGGAAGGCCCGGCGCGCCGGGTCGTAACGCACCGCGTCCATCTCGGACATGTCGACGAGTATCCGCACGTCCGGGTCGTCGACGAGCCCGTCCAGGCAGTGCCCGCCGCCGCGCACCCCGATCCGTCTGCCGTCCCGCACGGCCTCCTGGACGACGGCCACCACCTGCTCGGTGCTGTGCACGAGCCGCACGGAGTCGGGAGCGGCGGTGAATCTCGCGTTGTAGCCGCGCGAGGTGAGGTCGAGATAGCGCGCGTCGGAGGTGCCGACGGTGACCGCGGCGGGGCTGCCGACCGCGTCCCCCGCGGCATGGGCGGGAGCCGGCACGAGGGCCGCGCCGGCCCCGGCGGCGGCCGCGGTGCCGAGAAGTCCGCGCCGGGTGAGCCCCGCGGCCGTCGGCCGCTGCTCTGACTGCTGCTGTCGTGTCTGTCGTGGCTGTCGTGTCACTGGTGTCTCCTGATTCGTTGGGAAACGGCCACCGCCCGGGAGGCGGGGAGCCTCCCGGGCGGCAAGGGGGAGCCGGCGGACAGGGCGGTCAGACGACCTCGTGTCCGCTGACGGTGGTCTCGGGGATCTCGTCGCGGACGTCCCAGTGCTCGACGATCAGTCCCTCGTCGATCCGGAAGACCTCCACGACGACCATGCCGCGGTCGTCCGGGTCGCCGCGGAACCGGGTGTGCAGGAAGACCAGGTCTCCGGACCCGGCCGCACGGCGGATCTCGAACCGGGCCCGCGGGTACTGCTTGTGGAACCCGTCGACGAACTCCACCAGCGGGGCCCGCCCGTCGGGCAGGTTCGGGTTGTGCTGGATCAGGTCCTCGGCCAGGTACTTGTCGGCCAGCTCGGTCCGCCCCTGGTTCCAGACGGTCTCGATGTACTCCCGAACGAAGTTCACCTGGTGGCTGCTCATGGGTTCTCCTTCACTGATTGGAACTGGCTTTGGTGCAGCGCCCCGTAAGGGGCGCTGGGGGTCCCCCCGGCCGAAGGCTGGGGGAGGAACTGCGCGACCAGCCACAACGGCGCCGCAGACGACCGGCTGAGCGCTCAGCTGGTGTGCACAGGGGTCACGGCCCGGTCGGCGGTTGCCGCAGCGGCGACCTGCCGAACCGAGGACAGATGGGCAAGCCCCGCCAGCACAAGGACACCGAGGGCCGCCCAGGGAATCGGCCCGGCCCCCAGATCCGGCAGGAGGCTGCTGCCGATGAAGCTGCCGAGGCTCATCCCCAGGTACAGCGCCGCGGCGTTCATCGCGAGGATCAGCCCCGGCTGCAACGGCACCAGCTCCACCAGCCGGGCCTGCTGCGGCGCCTGGTACATCTGGCTGAAGAACGCCCAGAACGCGAAGAACACCACCCCGGGCGTGGAGTGCGGCGCGACCAGCAGCAGCGCGAAGCCCAGCGCCAGCCCGAGCACCGCGACGCTCACCGTGCGCCCGCCGCCCAGCCGCTCGGCGATCCGCGGCGCACAGGCGTTGCCCGCGACCCCGATGACGCCGAAGGCGAGCAGGGTGAGCGAGATCAGCCCGGAGGACGCGCCGAAGCGGTCCTTCAGGTAGGCGCCCGCGATGCCGTAGACGGTGAACTGGGCGGCCATGAACAGCAGGGTCGTGGTGACCGTCGCCGCGGTGGCGGGCGTGCGCATCACCTCGCGGTACGCGCCGACCGTCGGCGGTTCGCCGGCCGGGATCTCCGGGACGAAGACCAGGACCGCCACGAAGGAGAGCGCCGACAGCGCGGCCACCCCGAGCAGCGCCGGGCGCCAGCCCAGCGAGCCGCCGAGGAACGAGGCCAGCGGCACGCCGAGCACCGCGGCGGCCGTCATGCCGCCGAACACCGTGGCGAGGGCGCGCTGCCGGCGCTCGGGCGGCACGATCAGCGCGCCGGCCGCCGAGGCGCCGGGCCCGAAGACCGCGGCGCCCATCGCGCCGAGCACCCGGGTGACGGTGAGGAAGCCGTAGTTGGGCGCGAGGGCGCCGAGGGCCGCGCCGACGGTGAGCAGGCCGATGCCCACGAGCAGCACCCGCTTGCGGTTCCACCGGCGCAGCAGGATGGGGGCGGTGGGTGCGCAGACCGCGAAGGTCAGCGCGAAGACGGTGACCAGGATGCCCACCGTGGCCGGCTGGACGTGCAGGTCGTCGCCGATCGGGCCGTTCAGGCCGACGACCGCCAGCGAGATCGTCCCGAGGCTGAAGTAGCCAAGTGACAGGGAGAGCAGGCCGGGTAAGGCGCTGCGGGACGGCATCAAGCCACCTCCTCTTCCTCTTCGTCATCGGTGCCGGAAAGGCGGGAGCCGGAAAGTTCCATACGGCGAACCTAGGAACGCTCCGCGTCCCGCCGAGGCCGCTCCGGAAGGCCCTGCGGCACTCCCCCAGATCCGTCGGCCTACTACGTCAGGTCGTCGCCGGCCGTCGCCCGACCGCCGTCAGGCGGCTGTCACGCTGTCCCGAAGGCCCGGTTGCGCAGGATCAGCGGCACCTGCCGCCCGGAGCTGATCAGCCAGTGCTCGACCGCGTTGACCAGCAGGAGCAGCACGGTGGTGACGGCGAGGGTGGCCACGCCCGGGAGCCGCCAGAACGGCAGGGCGAGGGCGAGCAGGGCGAGGCCGCAGTAGAACCGGGTGGCGGACGCGGCGCCGAACATGCGGCGCCGGGTGTAGCAGAACGCCAGCATGAAGAGGGCGGCGCCGGACGGCAGCAGGGCGGCGCCCAGCCCGTCCGGGGTGTGCAGGGGGTGGCGGACGGTGCGGGTGGCGCCGACGGAGACCAGCAACAGGCCCACGACCAGGACGAGATGGCCGTAGCTGAGCACGTCGCGGACGACGATCGACGGGGTCGGGTGGGTACGCAGGGCGTGCGCGACGGCCGAGGCCACCAGGTGGAAGTAGAGCCACCACAGGGCGCAGCCGACGAGGAAGGCGAGGACGAGGGCGGTCAGTTCGGCCGGGGCGAACGTGCCGGTGGCGGCGCCGGCGCCGACGGCGAAGACGTTCTCCCCGAGGGCGATCATCACGAACAGGCCGAACCGCTCGGGCAGATGGTTGACGCCGAACGCCAACTGGCGCAGGTGGCCGCTGAGTACGACGGGTGCGGCGATCTCCGCGACGACGGCGCAGGCCCAGCAGACCTCGCGCCAGGGCGCCGGCACGGTTGCGCAGGCGAACAGGACCAGGGCGAAGGCGAGTCCGGCCCGGTAGGGGTGGATGGTGTAGAGGGCGCACTCCTTGCGGATCGCCTCCCCGATCAGCAGGCGCAGGGCGAGGTAGCTTCCGGAGTACAGCAGGGCCGCCTCCCGGTCCGCCAGGGCGAGCGGGGCGGCCACCGCCATGCCGTAGACGGCGAGCGCGGTCAGCAGCAGGAACACCCGCTGGAGGTTGGTCTCCAGCACGGCGTTCATCGCCATGACCACGTCCACCCAGGCCCACCAGAGCGGGACCAGTACGAGCAGGCACTCGCCCAGCACCGGCCAGCTCGGGTGCGCGGCCACCGGGTGGGCGACCTGGCTCACGCCGAACGCGAGGACCAGGTCGAAGAAGAGTTCCGCCCAGGTGGTACGGTCACGCGCCGGAACGGCAGGAACGGTCGTCGTCGCTGCGGTTGCGTCGGTCATTTCTGTATGGGGGCACGCCCCCCGTCTGCCGCCACCACGGAGTGGAAGGCCGGTGCGTACTGCGGGAAGTCGCGGCGCCGGATGTCCCAACTCGGCCGCCGGGCCCTGCACCCGGCGCGCCCCGCCGTCGCCCTCCGGACCAAATCGGGTCGCCCCTCTCCCGATCTGACGTCCCGTCAGCTACACCTGACGGTATGACAGACGACGCGACGCACGCAGCCGACACCCGCAGCGACCTGTACGCGGAACTGGCCGCCGTCGGCCCTTACGGAGCCGGCCTCGGGCACGCGCTCATCACCATGGTCGAGCCGCACCCCGGCCACGAGCGCGCGTACAACCGCTGGTACGAGGACGACCACTTCATCGCCGGCGCGATGGCCATGCCGTGGATGTACGCGGGCCGCCGCTGGGTCGCCACCCGGGACCTCCAGCTCCTGCGCTATCCGGAGAAGTCGGCCGTCGCGCAGCCGGTGACGGCCGGGTGCTACATGTCCGTCTACTGGATCACCGCAGGCCGCTACGCCGACCACATGCGGTGGACGGTCGGCATCAACAAGCGCCTCAACCGCGACCACCGGGTCTTCCAGGACCGTACGCACGTCTTCACCGCCTTCCAGGACCACGCCGGGACCGTCTACCGCGACGGCGACCAGGGCCCCCGGGACATCCACGCCCTCGACCACCCCTACGCCGGGCTCGTCGTCCAGGTCGTCGACGCCAGGTCCCCCGGTCAGCGTGCGGAACTGCTCGCCTGGCTGCGCGACGACCACCTGCCGAAGCGGCTGGCCGGCTCCCCGGCGGCCATGGTGACCGTCTTCGCTCCGACACCGCTGCCCCTGGACCGGATGACCTACGTCAAGCAGGTCGAGGGGGTCGGGACCCGGCTGACCCTGCTGTGGTTCCTCCAGCAGGACCCCCGCGAGGGCTGGCGGGAGCACTTCGCGGACCTGGACACGGCGGTGGCCGCTTCCGGCCTCGGTGACGTGCAGTTCGTCGCGCCGTTCGTCCCCACCGTCCCGGGCACCGACCGTTACGCGGACGAGCTGCGGTGAGCCCTCAGATCCCGGGGTCGAGTTCCTGTTCGGCCCACACGGTCTTGCCGCCGCCGGTCACGCACCTGGCTCCGTGGCGCCGGCAGAGCTGGCCGACGATGTAGAGGCCGCGGCCGCCTTCGTCACTGGTGCACGCGTGGCGCAGCCGGGGGAGGGTGTCGCTGGTGTCGGACACCTCGCAGGTCAGGACCTGGTGCCGGATCAGGCGCAGGCGGATCGGGCCGGTGGCGTGGCGGACGGCGTTGGTGACCAGTTCGCTGATGATCAGCTCGGTGGACGCCTCCAGACGTTCCAGTCCCCACCGGGCCAGTCGCCGGGTGACCAGAGTGCGGGCTCGGTGGACGACGGCCGGGTCGCTGGGCAGTTCCCAGCACGTGGTCTGTCCTGGGTCCAGTGCATGGGTCTGCGCGACGAGCAGGGTGACATCGTCGCCCGGCGACTGGGTCGGCATGGTCGTGATCACCGAGGAGCAGAGGTCTTCCAGGGACCGGCCAGGGCATGCCAGGGCGCCGCCCAGGTGCTTCATGCCGACGTCGATGTCGTGGTGGCGGCTCTCGATCAGGCCGTCGGTGTACAGGGCGAGCCTGCTGTTCTCGGGCAGTTCCAGCTCGACGGCTTCGAAAGGGACCCCCAGCCCGACGCCGAGCGGCGTTCCGGAGGGCAGGTCGGGGAAGGAGACCTTTCCGTCGGGGTCGATGACCGCGGGCGGGGGGTGCCCGGCCCGTGCCATGGTGCACGTGCGGGTGACGGGGTCGTAGACGGCGTACAGGCAGGTCGCACCGGTGAGGCGGGTCGGGTCCTGGGAGTCGGCGTCCTCCTCGGCCAGCCGCCGGACCGTGTCGTCGAGGTGGGTGAGGAGTTCGTCGGGGGGCAGGTCGAGATCCGCGAGCGTGTGCACCACGGTGCGGAGCCGGCCCATGGTCGCCGCGGCGTTGATGCCGTGCCCCACCACGTCGCCCACGACGAGCGCCGTCCGGGCGCCGGACAGGGGGATGACGTCGAACCAGTCGCCCCCGACGCCGTTGTCCGCGTCGGCCGGCAGATAGCGTGAGGCCGTCTCGACGGCCGTGCCCTCCGTCAGACGCTGCGGGAGCAGGTTGCGTTGCAGGGTGAGGGCCGCGCTGCGTTCACGTGCGTACCGGCAGGCGTTGTCGAGGGCGAGCGCCGTCCGGCTGACGAGTTCCTCGGCGAGGAGCAGGTCGTCCTCCTGGAACGGCGCGGGTTCCTCCGTGCGGATGAACACCGCCGTACCCAGGAAGGTGTGCCGGGTGCGGATCGGGACGACCAGCAGGGAGTGCATGCCGTTCTCGTGCACGGTCCGGGCCCGGTCGGGGTCCCGGTCGAACCAGGTGCCCGGAGAGCGGTCCAGGACCGGTTCCAGATGGGAACGGCCGGAGGAGAGGACCTTCGTGAAGGGCGAGTCGGGCGGTACGGCGACCAGTTCACCGCGGGCCCACGGCGACTCGGGGACCCCGTGGTGGATCGAGGCGATGCCCGCGCGCCGGAGAGTGCGCCGCCGGTCGTCCGGCGGGCCGATGCGGGCGAAGGGCGCTTCGCCGAACTGGATCGACTCGGCCAGGTCGACGTTGACGTAGTCGGCCAGCAGGGGTACGGCGAGGTCCGCCAGCTCCTGACCGATCTGCATCACGTCCAGGCTGTTCCCGATGCGCGTGCTGGCCTCGCTGAGGATGGCCAGGCGCTCGCGCGCCCGCTGGCTGCCGGTGACGTCCACACTCGTGCAGCACACGCCCGTGGCCCGGCCGTCGGCGCCCTGCAGGCAGAAGTACGAGGCCGCGATCGCATGCTCGCGGCGCGGATCCGCCGGCGGCCACGCACGGTACTCGTGGACCGTGGTGATGCCGCTGTCCAGGACCTCTCGCATCACCCCCTCCAGCCTTTCGGCCTCGATGCCGGGCAGCGCCTCCGGGAGACGGCGTCCCAGCCGCCGATCGCGGGGAATGCCGTCCTGCCGCTCCATCGCGTCGTTGGTCCAGACGCAGTGCAGGTCCCGGTCGTGAACCACGACGCCGATCGGGGTGCGGGTGAGAAGCGAGTCCCGGACCCATCCGGTGGTCGCCACCGGGGAGAGCGAGGCGATGTCGGTGCCGGAGATGAGCCAGTGGATCTCCCGGTCTCTCCCCCACAGCAGCGAGAACCGCAGGCTCGCCTTGAGGGTGTGGCCGTCGCGGTGCCGGACGGTCGCGGTGCCGGACCAGCCGCCCCGGGCCAGGCACTCCTCGGTCGAAGCCCACTCCAGGAGTGTCCGGCGGGTGACGGGCAGGATGGTGGAGACGGCCCGGCCGACCACTTCCGCGGCCGGGTGGCCGACAAGTCGCTGCGCCGTGCTCGTCCATCCGACCACCGTCCCCTCGACGTCGGTCATCGCGATGGCGGCGTCGGGCGTCTCCCGGGGGTCCAGTCGCTCGCAGAGGCCGCCTTGGAATATCTCGGTCACCGGATCTCTCCCTCACGTGGATGTCCAGGAATCGGGCCGGAGACGGCAGGGCGGTCGTTCTCGCACCGGCCGGCCCGGCGGTCGGGCGCCGCCCGCTCCTCGCCGCCCGAGAGGATCGGGGCCCTGCCGTCCTGATCGCGACAGTAAGGACGAGAGTAGGAGCGGGAAACGGGAGAGGCCCCACACGTAAATCACCATCTTCGGGCTGCGGTTTGTGACATAGAAACAAGTCGATCAGCGTCGTAGCCTTTGAGGCGTGGGCATGGAGGGTCCGGAACCTGCGCGAGAACTGTCCGTGAGTGCGGCAAACATAGAGTCACATCTCATGGAGATCTCGCACGACGTATGGGAACACCTGCTCATTGAAGTCCCGCAGGTCAGAGGGGATGACAATGTCGAGAGAATCCTGCTGGCGAGCGTCAAGGAAAATGTCGCCACCCTGCTGCACATCTTCGAGAACGACATCTCTCTGGAAAATCTTGAGGGGCTTTCCGCGGCCGACGAGTACGCGCGGAGACTGGCTCAGCGGGATATCTCCGTCAACGCACTGATCCGGGCCTACAGAATCGGGCACTGGCGTTTCCTGCAATGGTGCCTGGACGAACTCGCCCGCCGGGGCGCCGACGACGTCGTCTCCGCCGCCGCCAACCGGCACATGCTGAAGGTGAGCTTCGGTTACATCGACAGCATCACCGAGCACGTCATCGAGGTGCACCGCCGGGAGAGAGAGCGCTGGCTGCTGAGCCGGCACGCCGTGCGGGCCGCGCGCGTGCGGGCCGTCCTGGCCGAGGAAGAGGTGGACCTCGACGCGGCGGACACCGCTCTCGGCTACCGCCTGCGACAGCACCACCTCGGGCTGGTGGCCTGGCTGCCGGAGCTGACCGACGGCGGCGCCGGACTGGTCCGGCTCGACCGGCTCACCCACAGGATCGCCAAGGAACTCGGCTGTCCCGCCAGTCCGCTGTTCATACCCCGGGACGAAGCACTGGCCTGGGCCTGGCTGCCCTTCGGCGCACACGGCGAGGCCTCCTGGGAACGGCTGTCCGGTGCGGTCGAGAGCGGCGAGCCCGCCGCGCAGGTGTGCGCCGGAAGCGTGCAGAGCGGGGTCGAGGGGTTCCGCGGCACGAACAGGGAGGCGCTACGCGCACAGGAGCTCGCCACGGCGGCGAGTCCAGGCCGGCGGTTCACCGCGTACGCCCAGGTCGCTCCGGTCGCGTTGATGTGCAGGAACCTCCCGGATCTGCGCACCTGGGTGGGGCGGGTCCTCGGGCCGCTGGCCGTCGACGACGACCAGTGCGCACAGCTGCGGCAGACCCTGCACGACTTCCTTGCGACCGGAGGCAACTACACCGCTACGGCAAGCAACGAGATCCTGCACAAGAACACCGTGCACTACCGCATCCGCAAGGCCGAGAGGATCATGGGCCGCCCGGTCCGGGCCGGACATGCCGATCTCGAGGTCGCGCTGCTCGCCGTCGAGTACCTCGGCTCCACGGTCATGCAGCAGCCGTCCGCAGACGGCACGAAGGTGCGCCGGCCCGGTGGGAGTCCTCGGCATCACCGCTGAGGGCGTCGGGTTCGGCTGTCCCGCAGCGAGGTCGTACGCACGCGGCCGCCGTCATGCGCGCCGGACGACCAGCACGGCCACGTCGTCGAGGTGGTCCACCGCGACCGCGGCGTCGAGGATGCGGTCGGCGGTCTCCTCGGCGTTCAGCCCGTCGCGGAGGGCCGCGCCGGCCAGCGTTCCGGCTCGCTCCAGTCCGGCGTCCAGCGTGAGGCCCGGCCCTTCGACCACGCCGTCGGTGACCATCACCAGCACGCTGTCCCCGTCCAGGGTGAAGGTCTCCTCGCGGTACTCGGTGCCGGACACGACTCCCAGGACCGGCCCGCCCGCCAGCTCGTGGACGCTGTGACTGCCGTCCGTGCGCGCGCACAGCAACGGCACGTGGCCGGCGCTCGCGCCGGTGACCTGTCCGTCGCGTGGGTCGACGTGCAGGATGGTGCAGCTGGCGAATCGTGCGGGGGCCATCGTGACCAGCAGCTCGTTGGTGCGGGTCAGCACGGTTCCCGGATCCGGTTCCTGGGCGGCGATCGCGCGCATGGACAGGCGGACCTGTCCCATGAAGGCGGCGGCGTCCACGTCGTGCCCCTGAACGTCGCCGATCTCCAGGGCGACCGCGCCGTCGGGCATCACGAAGGCGTCGTACCAGTCTCCGCCGATGTCCAGCCCGTCCCGGCTCGGCCGGTAGCGGGCGGCAACCTGCAGCCCCGGGAGGTGCTCGGGCAGCGTGGGGAGCATGGTCTGCTGGAGCGCCGCGGCCAGCTCGACGCGTGTCTGCTGCAACCTGATGCGACGCAGTGCCTGGCCTGCCAGGTCGGCCAGCGTGCCCATGAGGGTCCGCTCCTCGATGGACGGCCGGTATCCGCTGCGGTACGTGATCTGCCACGCCCCGAGTGGCTGGTTGCCGGTCTCGCTGAGGGGGGTGACGGAGACGGTGTAGTCGGAGCCGAGCCGGGCGAGCCACGGCAGGGATGCCCCGCGCGGCCAGCGGCGGACGTAGTCCTCCTGGTCGGGGATGAACTGCGGTGTGCCGTTGCGGATCGCTTCGGGCAGCGGGCTCGGATGGTCCAGTGACATGCCGTGCAGGGCCTGCGCCTCCCCCATCGATATCCCGGCGTCGGAGGAGACGCGCAGACGGCCTTCGTCGACGACGGCGAGCAGGGCGCCGGTGGCACCGAACGTCGCGGCGAGCCGGGTCAGGACAACCTGCTGCAGTTCCTGCTCCGTGCCCGCGGTGATCAAGGCGGAGGAGAAGTCGGCGGTGTCTTTGGCGCGCTGTCGCTCGGCAGCCAGCGCGGCCTGCGCCTTCTTCTTGCGCTTCTCCTGCTTGGTGTCGTCGCGGACCACTCCGAAGACCCGCTCGGGGCCGCCGTATCCCAGCTGGATCCGACGGGTCTGAATGGCCAGTTGGTGCCGGCCGTCGTGCTCGGTGAGGTACCGAAACCTCACCCAGGGGGACTGGGCGGGGGGCGAGCGCAGGAGCTGCCGAAAGGCCTCCCGGTCGTCAGGGTGCACTGCCGATATCACTCGGGAAAGCGGCGCGGTGAGATCCGGGTAGAGCGCGACCAGGGCCGGTAGGCCACCGAGCCACTCCATCTGGTGCTCGTCGGGCGAGTACATCCACAGGCCCAGGTCGGCGGCCTCGGTGGCCAGCCGGAACGGGATCAGCAGACTCGTCACGTCGTTCCGCGCGTCCAGGGCGTGCACCCAGACCAGCTGCTCGTCAGTGGAGGGATCCGTCACCGGCCGAGCCTCGATCAAGGAGGCAACGGGTGCCCCGCCGCGCCCGGGGAACTCCAGTACCCGCATCGCGACCGTCCGCGTCCTGCCGGCGTGGGCCACGAGACTCTCGACCGGCATCCGCTGGCTTGCGGGCCACAGCTTGCCGAAGTCACGTCCCGGGCACTGCTCCGCCGGCCAGCCCAGCGCCGTGGCCATCGCAGCGTTGAGGCCGCGGACGGATCCGTCCGTCGCCAGAAGAGCCGCCGGGTCAGCACTGCGAAGAAGTTCGTCCGAGACGTCCATCTGCGGCTCCCAGGCACATGCCGAAACAGCCTTCTGCGCCATTTTCCCGCATTTTGTCGCAATACGCCGATAAGGAGCGCGCCCGTCCGTGCCGCGTGCCGACGGCAGGGAAATCCCACCGGAAGCGTCCGGCAGCCACCCGCGACGAGGAGTCGGCAGAGCCCGGTCGCGGTACAGCAGCGGAGTACGGCCACCCCCCGGCAGCGGCCCACGGCCGCCGGCGCCCCGCGGAGACTCCGACAGGACCGTCGCCGGGGCGGACACCGTACGGCCCCGCCACGAGCCCGGTGCAGGTCTCGCCGCGGCTGTCGGCGCCCCTGCGGTTCCCCTTTCCGGCGGTCGCCCATACCCTGACGCTCCGTCAGATAAAGCGCCAGGGTTCAGGAGGCCTCCATGTCGCTGCTCGCGGGCAAGACCGTCGTCGTCTCGGGAGTCGGCGCCGGGCTCGGGCACCAGGTCGCGGCGGCCGTCGTACGGGACGGCGGGAACGCCGTGCTGGGTGCGCGGACCGAGGCGAACCTCGCGAAGAGCGCGGCCGGGATCGATCCGGAGGGCAGCCGGACCGCTTACCTGCCCACCGACATCACCGACGAGGGCCAGTGCGCGGCGCTGGCCGCGCTGGCCCGGGAGCGGTTCGGCGGGGTCGACGCGGTGGTCCATGTCGCCGCCTGGGACTCCTACTTCGGCGGGGTCGAGGACGCCGACTTCGCGACCTGGGCCTCGGTGCTCGACGTGAACCTGCTGGGGACGCTGCGGATGACCCGGGCGTGTCTGCCGGGGATGAAGGCCGCGGGGGGCGGCTCGGTCGTCTTCATCGGCACCCAGTCCGCCGTCGCCGCGCCCTCACAGGTGCGGCAGGCCGCGTACGCCGCGTCCAAGGGGGCGCTGACCAGCGCGATGTACTCGCTGGCCCGGGAGCTGGGGCCGCACCGGATCCGGGTCAACACGGTGCTGCCGGGCTGGATGTGGGGGCCGCCGGTGCAGGCGTACGTCCAGGTCACCGCGCACACGGAAGGGGTGCCGGAGGACGAGGTACTGGGCCGGCTGACCGGACGGATGGCGCTGCCGGAGCTGGCGACGGACGGGGACGTGGCGGACGCCGCGGTGTTCCTGGCGTCCGACCGGGCGCGGGCCATCACGGGCCAGTCGCTGCTGGTCAACGCGGGTGAGCTGATGCGCTGAGGGGTAGCTCACGGTCCATCCAGTTGTTCATATCCATGAATCAAGGTCAGGAAGGCGAACGATTTTACTTTCCCTTGACCCTACGCCCGCTTGTCGTGTCCGCGCAACGGAACCCACGATGAGCGGGCACTTCGCGGCCTTCCCCGTCCCCGCTCCGCTTATGCGAAGTGCCAGCCAGCTGAGCGGAGTTCAGTAGGCGGACCCTGGAAGGGGGGCGCATGAACGGGCTCGACTGGGCCGTGCTCATCGGCTACTTCGGTGTGATGGTCGCGATCGGCGTCTGGTCGCACAAACGCGTGGACAACGTCAGTGACTTCTTCACCGCGGGCGGCAAGATGCCCTGGTGGCTGTCCGGCATCTCGCACCACATGTCGGGCTACAGCGCGGTGATGTTCACCGGGTACGCGGGCATCGCCTACACCTACGGCGTGACGTCGTTCGTCACCTGGTCCTTCCCGATCGCGCTCGGCATCGCGATCGGTTCGAAACTCTTCGCCCCGCGCATCAACCGCCTGCGCTCCCGCCTGCACGTGGCGTCCCCCCTCGAATACCTGAAGAGCCGGTACAACCTCTCCACCCAGCAGGCGCTGGCCTGGTCCGGCATGCTGCTGAAGATCGTGGACGTGGCCGCGAAGTGGGCGGCGATCGCCACCCTGCTGTCCGTGTTCACCGGGGTCTCCCTCAACCAGGGCATCTTCATCACCGGCGCGATCACGGCCGTCTACTGCACGATCGGCGGCCTGTGGGCGGACGCGCTCACCGAGCTCGGCCAGTTCGTCATCCAGCTCCTGGCCGGCATCTCGATGTTCGTGGCCGTCGTCCTGAAGCTGAACGACAAGGGCATCGGCTTCTTCGACGCCTGGGACCAGCCGGCCCTGCACGGCCACGGCAAGCCGCTCGTCGGCCCCTACGGCACGGTCTTCCTGCTCGCGTTCCTCTTCATCAAGCTCTTCGAGTACAACGGCGGCATGCTCAACCAGGCCCAGCGCTACATGGCGACGGGCAGCCCGAAGGAGGCCGAGCGCAGCGCCCGCCTGTCCGCCGCCCTCTGGCTGGTCTGGCCGGTCGTCCTGTTCTTCCCCATGTGGATGTCCCCGCTCCTGGTCCACGCCCAGAAGCCGGACGGCTCCGACTCCTACGGCCTGATGACCGAACAGCTCCTCCCGCACGGCCTGCTGGGCCTGGTCGTCGTCGGCTTCTTCTCCCACACGATGGCGATGTGCTCCTCCGACGCCAACGCGATCGCGGCCGTCTTCACCCGTGACGTGGCCCCGGTCCTCTCCCAGCGGGCGCGGGCGTGGAACGAGCGCTCGGGCCTGATCGCGGCCCGCGTCACCACGGTCGTCTTCCTCGGCCTGTCCATGGCGGTGGCCACCCAGGTCAACTCCCCCACGTTCAAGGACATCATCACCGTGGTCATCAAGTGGGTGGCCGGCCTGATGGGCCCGATCGCGATCCCGATGATGCTGGGCCTGCTCCGCCCCTTCCGCCGCTCCGGCCCCACGGCCGCGCTCACCAGCTGGGCGGCGGGCCTGCTCGCCTTCTGGCTGGTCAACTACCCGATCAACTGGAACGTCGACGGCGGCGTCCCGCTCCAGTACCAGGTCTCGGTCCCGCTGGCCGTCTCCCTGGTCCTCTACATCCTCATCGGCTACCTGAAGCCGGAGGACACCCCGGAACGCCTCGCGATCATCGAGACCGTGAACACGGACGGCGACAGCACAGCCGCGGCGGTCCCGGTCCCGGCACAGGCGGGCGGCGGCGACACCGTGGGGTCACCGGTCAAGGACTGACCGGCTCCGCCGGGACGGCGTCATCCCGTCACGTCGAGGTGTAGCAGCCCCCGCCTCGCGCCTCGGGAACGTCGTCCCGGAAACCGATCCAGGAGTTCTGGCCACGGGCGTGCAGGGTATCGACGGCCGAAGCCGACAGCGTCAGGCAGAAGTCGACGGTGAGCGGCTTCCTGTGGCTCTGACGATGCAGGGTCATCCGCCCCTGATAGGTGCCCGCACCGAAATTCCACCCGGTGGCCGCGAACAGCATCAACGGCTGTTGCGGTTTGTCCCGGCTGACCAGGAGCGGACTGGGGTCGGCCTTCCAGTCGTAGGTGAGGTTCTGCCGGGCGGGGTCGTACGCGTAGGCTCCGCTCTCGTCCCAGAAGAAGGCGGGTTTCCGGATTCCGGAGTTCGGCGGGGTCATTCGGAGGTCGACCCGGTTGATCAGCTCTGCCTGCGTGCTCTCGACCCTGGTGGACAGGGTCGGCTGGATGTAGAACCACACGTCCTCGCCCTGGGCTGTTCGGACGATGTGCGGGAGCGCCACGTCCGTATCGGGTTCCCGCTGGACGGCGATCAGGTTGTAGAGGGAGAGGGCGAGTGCCGTCACGGCGGCCAGGCTGCTGATCCACGCGTGGACGTGCTCGAAGCGACGGCGGCCGGCCCGCGGCACCGGCCTGTTCGAGCTCCCCGCGCCGGAATCCGGTTCCGGGGGCGGGCTCCCGTCAGGGTCCCCGCCCGAAGTCGCACCCGAAGCCGGATTGTCAGCCGAATGGGACGGCATGTCTCCCCTCTGCGGTCTGCCATTCCGGGGTACGACCCCGGATTCCGTCCAAGCTTCAGCCGGTAGGGGAGATTCCGGGGAGCCGGGTCCAGGGGCGCGTGGCAGCGCACAACAGCGCGCCTTCACACCCGATCCACCATCGTGATTAATCAGCCCATATCACTGGTGCGTCGTGGTGGTTCCGGTACGGAGATTCCATAGCGTGGCGTGCGCCACGCAGGGCCCGGCCCGGTGCCCGTCCTGCTCCTGCACGGACCACGAAAGGGAGACAGTGCGCGTGAAAGCCTGCTTCAAGGGGAAGCGGAGAGCGGTGCTCGGGGTCACGGCGCTGGTCGCGGTCGCCGCCTCGGCCGTCCCGGGCTCGGCGGCCGCCACGGACGGGGAACGGGGCAGCCCCGACCACTGGGGTGTCATCACCCGCAACACGATCGGCTCTCCGGTCGCCGCGCTGCGGACCGGCCCGTTCGGCTCGTTCGGCGTGACGGGCCCCGCCGCGAGGCCACCCTACGGACGCGGCAGCCTCGGCATCGAGGTGGCGGACAACTCCACCCTCCTCAAGCCGCCCGCTGAAGCCGTCCACTTCGGCAACGAGGTCGACTTCTACGGCGAGCCGGTACTGGAACTGCGCGAGGTCGGTTTCCACGTCTTCCAGCCCGGCGAGAACGTCGGCTACGGCGGCCCCGGCAACCTGCCGAACATCAAGTTCGAGATCGATCCGAACCTCGACAGGAACCCCACCACCTACTCCTCGATGGTGTGGAATCCGCCTCCCCTGACGACGAACCAGCTGAACCGGTGGAGCCCCTACCTGGACGCCACCACGACCGGCACCTGGTTCCTCACGGGCAGCGCCGGAACCACGACCGACTGCAATCTGAACCACCCGTGCACCTTCCAGAGCCTGTTGTCCGCGCTCAACGACGGTGGCGCCGAGCCGGTCATCTACACCGCCGGGGTGAGCAAGGGCCGCGACAACATGTGGATCGGGGCCGTCGACGGCCTGCGGATCAACCGCACCGTGTACGACTTCGAAGCCGACGGGGTCAGGATTCGTCGCGCCCCCTGAACGGCACACCCGGCACGCGGCACCCGGCAGGCGTCAACGCGGGTAGCGCGCCAGCCACCCCGGTGACGCGCCCACCGGACTGTGCAGGGCCGGTCCCTGGGTCATCTCCATCGCGAAGTCGTCAGCGAGTTCGAGGACGGTCTGGCGGCCCTCCACCTCGGCCACCCAGGCCGGCGGGAGGGCCGTCTCGCCGTGCAGGGCGCCGAGCAGCCCGCCGGTGAGGGCGCCCGCGACGGCAGAGGGTCCGGCCTGGTTGACGGCGAGGCACAGCCCGTGCCGTACGTCCTCGCCGACCAGGGCGCAGTACACGGCCGCGGCCAGCATCCCGTCCGCCGCCCCGTCCCCGGTCAGCTCCTCGACCCGGCCCGGGGAGGGCATCCCCTGCCGTACGGCGCCGAGCGCGTGCTGGAGCGCGTCGGACACGGGCTGGTGGCCGGGCCGGGCGGCGAGCAGGGCCAGCGCCCGCTGCACGGCGCCGTCCAGCGAGTCCCCCCGGGCCAGCGCGTGCACGATCACCGCGTACGCGCCGGCCGACAGACAGGCGGTCGGATGCCCGTGCGTCTGCGCCGCGCACTCCACGGCCAGCTGGACGACGAGCTGCGGCTCCCAGCCGACGAGCAGCCCGAACGGCGCCGACCGGGCGACGGCCTCCGGCCCCATGTCCTCGGGGTTCTTCGGCGACTCCAGCGTCCCCATCCGCTCGTCCCCGAGCCCGAGCAGCAGCGCGCGGGTCGGCTCCCGCCGCGCGTACAGCCACTCCTCCCGGGCCAGCCACCCGTCCTCCGGCCGCCGCTCGTCCGGCCCCCAGTCCCGCTGGGTGGCCGCCCACCGCAGATAGGCGCGGTGCAGGTCGGTGGGCGGATGCCAGGCCCCGGTGTCCCTCCTCACCTGGGCTCTTATCAGCCCGTCCACGGTGAAGAGGGTGAGCTGCGTGTGATGGGTCACGGTCCCGCGCCGCCCGTACCCGAACCCGAGATCGACCAGCCCCTCGGGCCCGTAGGCCGCCCGTATCTCCTCCAGCGTGAGCCCGTCCACGGGCCCGCCGAGCGCGTCCCCCACGGCCGTACCGAGGAGCGTCCCGCGCACCCTGCTCCGGAAGTCCTGCTGTTCGACCCGGCCCCAGACGGCACCCAACGTCGCACTCACCACCATGACCTCCCCACGGGCACCGTCCGTACATACGAGCGCTCAGCACTGTAATCGACCGGGAACGGTCCGTTCAGGGGGCAGTTAGGTATGCGAAGTGTGGGTTGTGTGCTCCGGGGTGGCCGGGTTTCGGCCAGGTCGGGGGGTGGGTGGGGGTTCGGCCCGGGAGGCGCCCCGGCCGGTCAGTTCTGGTCGGCCCGTACCGGTTCGGCGGCGACGGGAGCCGTCGGGCTGCCCGTGGTGCGCGGGGGCAGGGAGTCGCCCTCGATGTCCACGTTCGGCACGGTGCGGTCCAGCCACCTGGGCAGGGCCCAGGCGTGGCGGCCGAGCAGGCTCAGTACCGCGGGGACGATGGTGAGGCGGACCACGAAGGCGTCGACGAGGACGCCGACGGTCAGCGCGAAGCCGATCGTCTTGACGGTCGGGTCGTGGTTGAAGATGAAGCCGCCGAAGACGGCCGCCATGATGAGGGCCGCCGCGGAGACGACCCGGCCGCTGCGCTCGACGCCGTGCTCGACGGCGGCCCGTGCGTCCCGGTGGTGGTGGAAGTGCTCCCGCATCCGGCTGACCAGGAACACCTCGTAGTCCATCGCGAGGCCGAACAGGACACCGATCAGCAGGACCGGCACGAAGCAGGCGATCGGGGCCGCCGCCGCGACCTGGAACAGCCCGGTGAGGTGGCCGTCCTGGAAAACCCAGACGACCGCGCCGAGGCCGGCCGCGATGGACAGCAGGAAGCCGAGAACGGCCTTGAGGGGCACCAGGACCGAGCGGAAGGCCAGCATCAGCAGGAGCAGCGCGAGCACCACGATGATCGTGACGAACAGCGGCAGCGCCGCGGACAGCTTCGCCGACACGTCGATTCCGGCGGCGGTCGCACCGGCGACGTAGGCCGTGCCGCCCGCGTCGGCCACCGGGGTCACCGCACGGTCGCGCAACCGGTGCACCAGGTCGGTGGTCCGCTGGTCGTCGGGGCCGGTCTTCGGTACGACGCCGAGCACGGTGATCGCGCCGTCCTCGGTGGCCGTGGGCGGGGCCACATTCGCGATGTCCGGGTCCTTGCCGACGGTGTCGGCGACCCGCTCGACGACCGTCTCGCGCTGCGCGGCCGGTATGCGGGTGCCGTCGACGACGACCACGAGGGTCGCGTTGAAGCCAGGACCGAAGCCCTTGGTGAGGAGTTCGTAGCTCTTGTGCTGGGTGCTCGCGGTGGGCTGGGTCTCGTTGCTCGGCAGGCCGAGGCGCAGTCCGGTGGCGGGCAGGGCGAGGGCGAGCAGCCCGAGGACGCTCACGACCAGGACCGGGACCGGGAAGCGTGTCATGAGGCGGCCCCACGCCAGGCCCCAGGAACCGGGCCTGCGCTCGCGGCCGGGCGCCCGAGCCGGCGCGGAACTCGCCCCCGGCCGTGCGGCCTTGGGGCGCAGGCGTTCGCCGAGGAAACCCAGCAGGGCCGGTACGAGGGTGAGGGCCACCAGGACCGCGAGGAGCACCGTCCCCGCGGCGGCCAGGCCCATCACGGTGAGGAAGGGGATGCCGGTGGTGGCGAGCGCGGCGAGCGCGATGATGACCGTCAGGCCCGCGAAGGTCACCGCGCTGCCCGCCGTCCCGGTGGCGCGGGCGATCGAGTCGGGCACGTCCTGCTCGGGGTCGGCGAGCTGTTCGCGGTGGCGGGAGACGATGAACAGGGCGTAGTCGATGCCGACCGCCAGGCCGATCATCAGCGCGAGGACGGTCGCGGTGTTCGTCATCTCGATGAAGCGGGACAGGAACTGGACGGTCAGCACGCCGACCCCGACGCCGACGAGGGCCGTCACCAGGGGCAGCCCGGCCGCCACGAGTGAGCTGAGCGCGAGCGCGAGCACCACGAAGGCCACGACCACGCCGACGACCTCGGCGGGGCCGCCGACCTCGGCCGGCGGGGTGGACACGGTGCCGCCCAGCTCGACGTCGAGGCCGGCCTTCTTCGCCGGGTCCAGGGCGTCGTCGAGCCGGTCCTTGGCGGACTGGGGCACGCTGTCGGCAGGCTTGCCGAACAGTGCGTCGGCGTAGCCGATGGTGCCGTCCTTCGACACGGCGCCGGTCTTCGCGGGGTCGGAGACGTTGACGACCCCCGGTACGGCGGCGACCTCCTCGAGGGTCGCGGCGATGGCGCGCCGCTCCTTTCCGCCGGAGAGTTCCGCGCCCTTAGGGGCGGCGAACACGATCCGGGCCGTGCCGCCGGCGGCCTGCGGGAACTTCGCCTTCAGCAGGTCCTGGGCCTGCTGGGACTCGACGCCCGGCACCGAGAACTGCGTTGTCACCTTTCCGCCGAGGGCGGTGCCCAGGCCGGCGGCCACCGCGAGGAGCAGTACCCACACCGCGAGCACCCGGCCCCGGCGGCGCGCCGCCCAACGTCCCAGCGTGTACAAGCGTTTCGCCACGGCAGGTCTCTTTCGTCTCAAGGTCGGCAGCTGCCGGTCCAGCAGGATTTTTACAGCCTAATGCATTTTTACGGCCTGATGTAAAAATGCAGTCCGCCGCTATGCTGGACGGCATGGTGAGGGTTGCGACGGGGGACGGCCTGCGCGAACGCGGCAAGGCCAAGCGACGGGCCGCGATCACACGCGCGGCCTTCGAGCTCTTCGCCGCGCAGGGCTACGACGCCACGACGATCGCGGAGATCGCCGCGGCGGCCGAGGTGTCCCCGCGCACGGTGACGCTGTACTTCCGCTCCAAACAGGACATCGCCTTCGCGACCTTCGACGCCACGGTGCTGCACCTGACCGAGATGCTGCGCGGCCGCGCCCCCGGGGAGAGCGTCATGCACGCCCTGGAGGGCTGGCTGCGCGCGGAGATGGCCTGCCACGACGAGACCGACGAGCTCGAACAGCGCATGTTCGAGGCCAACCCGGAACTGCGGGCGGTGCGCATCGCGCGGATGGCGGCGGCCATCGAGGAGGGGGCCCGCATCATCGCCGAGGACACCGGCCAGGCCCCGGACGGGATCGCCCCCCGCCTCGCCGCCGCCGCGGCCGCGGCCGTGGTCACCGAGATCTTCCAGTACCCCGAGGGACCCGAGCGCGACCAGGCCGTCGGCGCGGCCATGGCCTTCCTCACCGCCGGCATCGAGGCCGTGGCCGCGAGCGCACGGCACTGACCGCTACTGCCCCCCGGGAGGATCCGCGCGCCCGGTCAGGTCAGCCCGTCGGGTGCGCAGCCGCGCAGGATGAACGCGATCACCTCGTCCAGCCCGCGCTCCGCGATCTCCGGAGCGAGCATGCCGGTCGCGGCCAGGTCGGCGAAACCGTGCAGCGTCGCGAAGACCGGGACACCGATCCACTCAAGGGGCCCCTCACGCACCTCGCCCTGACGCTGCCCCTCCCGCATCAGGTCCTCGATGAGCCCGGACCAGCGACCGGCGGCCTCCAGCAGAGCTGCGGACGCCTGTGGGTCGTGCTTGATCGAGCACATCAGGTCGAGCAGCGCGGCGTTGTCCAGGCTGAATCCCACATACGCGCGGACCACCGCCTCCAGCCTCGCGCGGCACGACTCCCCGGCGCCGGCCTGTGACGCCAGCATGGCCTCGGTCATCCGTTCGTAACCGCCCTGCGCGAGCGCGCACAGCAGCGCCGGCCGGTCCTTGAAGTGGCGGTTCGGCGCGTTGTGGCTGACGTCGAGGTCGCGGGCCAGTTCGCGCAGCGAGAGGGCGGCGACCCCCCTGTCCCGGAGCGTCTCTTCGGCGCGGGCCAGCAGGGCGGCACGCAGGTCTCCGTGGTGATAGGGGCGCGGGCGGGTCTGCATGGGGATCACTGTACCGGCCATGTTCGCGATGCCCACATTGTTGGCTGCGTCACCATTGTTGACGTTGACACCAATGTGGGCACCGCCCACAATCGGGGACCATGACTACTGCACCCAGTGCCGCACCCGGCCCGTGGAACACCACCGATATCCCCGACCAGAGCGGTCGCACCGCCGTCGTCACCGGCGGCAACAGCGGTATCGGCATCGCCACCGTGGAGGCGCTGGCCGCCGCGGGCGCCCATGTGGTGCTCGCGGTGCGGGACCCCGAACGCGGCGAGGCCGCCGCCATGGCCGTCGACGGCAGCGTGGAGGTACGCCGTCTCGACCTGGCCGACCTCGCCTCCGTACGCGAGTTCGCCGCCGGCTGGAAGGGCGACCTGGACCTCCTCGTCAACAACGCCGGCGTCATGAACACCCCGGAGTCCCACACCAAGGACGGCTTCGAGACGCAGTTCGGGACCAATCACCTCGGCCACTTCGCCCTGACCAACCTGCTGCTCCCGCACATCACCGACCGGGTGGTGACCGTGTCGTCCGAGGCGCACAAGAAGCCGGGCACCCCGCGCATCCACTTCGACAACCTCAACCACTCCGGCGAGTACGAGCCGAGGAAGGCGTACAGCCAGTCCAAGCTGGCCAACCTGCTGTTCACGCTGGAACTCCAGCGCCGCCTCGCCGCCGCGCACTCCCCTGTGCGCGCCCTGGCCGCGCACCCCGGCTGGGCCGTCACGAACATCCAGCGCCACGACGGCAGCGCGCTGAGCCGCGCCATCATGCGCGTCGTGGCCCAGGACAACAGGGCCGGCGCGCTGCCGAGCCTGTACGCCGCCGTCAGGGATCTCCCCGGCGCGAGCTTCGTCGGCCCGAGCGGCCGCGGTGAGGTGCGCGGCGCCCCGACCCTGGTCGGCCGTTCCGCGGCGGCCAGCGACCCGGTGACGGCCCGGCGTCTGTGGGCGGTCTCCGAGGAACTCACCGGAGTCACGTTCCCGCAGGTGACCGCGACCGCCCTGGGGCCGCAGGCAGTCTGATCACGACTCGATGCACGCCCTAGGCGGGAGGTGACCCGTCGGCGAGCCGGTTGTTGCGGTCGATCTCCCCCATGTGTGTCTCGGCCCAGACCCGCAGCGCGGAGAGCGGTCCTTCGAGGGACAGGCCGAGCCCGGTGAGCCGGTAGTGGACGGCGGGCGGCACGGTGGGCTCCACGCGCCGGGCGACCAGTCCGTCGCGGACCAGGCTCTGCAGGGTGACGGACAGCATCTTCTGCGAGATGCCCGGGATCCGGCGGCGCAGTTCCGCGAAGCGGATCTCGTCCGGCGCCTCCTCGGCCAGCACCTTCACCGCCATCGACGTCCACTTGGTGCCGATGCGGTCCAGCAACCGGCGCGTCGGGCAGTGCGGATCCATCAGGTCACCGCGCTCACCGGGCCGCTGGTCACGTCCGCCGGGCCTCGACATGGTCACCTGGGGCTCACCACCTGAAGGGAAAGTGCCGTCTTGGGCGGATCAGGCTAGTTCCCTAGCGTGACCATGCCATCATTCCTCACCACCCCTGCCACCCCTTCGGAGGGTCCCGCCATGCCTGAGCTGCGGCGCGTCCCGGTCAACGGTGTCGAACTGAACGTCGCCCTCGCCGGATCGGGCCCGGCCGTCCTGCTGCTGCACGGCTTCCCGCACACCTGGGAGCTCTGGACGGACGTCATGGCCGGTCTGGCCGGCCGCCACCGCGTCATCGCGCCGGACCTGCGCGGGTTCGGCGCGAGCAGCGGGACCGCCTCCGGGTACGACGCGGGCACCCTGGCCGAGGACGCCGCGGCGCTGCTCACCGCGCTCGACGTCTCCTCGGCCGCGGTGGTGGGCATCGACGCCGGTACCGCGCCGGCCTTCCTCCTCGCCCTGCGCCGCCCCGGTCTCGTCCGGCGCCTGGTCGTCATGGAGGGCCTGCTGGGCAGGCTGCCCGGCGCCGAGGACTTCCTCGCCGGCGGGCCGCCGTGGTGGTTCGGCTTCCACTCCGCCGGACCCGGCCTCGCCGAGACCGTGCTGGAGGGGCACGAGGCCGCCTACGTCGACTGGTTCCTGCACACCGGCACGCTCGGCGACGGAGTGCGCCCCGCCGTCCGCGACGCCTTCGTCCGCGCGTACACCGGCCGCCAGGCGCTGCGCCGCGCGTTCTCGTACTACCGGGCCCTGCCCGAGAGCGCGGCGCAGATCGAGCGGGCGGTCGCCACCGCCCGCCTGACGGTGCCGACGATGACGTTGGGCGCCCGGCCTGTCGGCACGGCGCTGGAACGCCAGCTCCGCCCGGTCACCGACGATCTCACCGGGCACGTCATCGAGGACTGCGGCCACATCGTCCCCCTGCACCGGCCGCACGCCCTGCTCGCACTGCTGCGCCCGTTCCTGGCCGCCGAGGACACCAGCGCGGCGTGACGGGCCCCCGCGCCCCGGTACCCCCAGCTCAGCCCAGACGACCTTGCAACCGGCCGGCGCCTCCTCCACACCCCAGCGGTCGGCGTACGCCGCCACGATCAGCAGTCCTCGCCCCGATTCCGCGCCGCCGGCCACCGGATCGTGGAGGCGCGGGACCCGGTCGCCCCGGGCGTCGGTCACCTCGACCCGGAGCGTGCGGTCGGCACGCAGCCGCAGCCCCAGCCGGAAGTCCCGCCCCGCCACGCGGCCGTGCAGCACCGCGTTCGACGCCAGCTCGGCCACCACCTGCGCCGCCGCCTCCGCGAACGGCACACACCAGTCGTCGAGTTGGCGCTCCGTGAGCAGCCTCGCCAGTCGAGCACCTCTTCGAGTGGCGGACAGCTGAACCGTGAAGTGGTGCGCCGGGACGGTGACTTGCGGGAGGGATTTCTGCGTCATGTCACCCAGCGTGGTCGCCCGTTCCTATCGTGAACAGCAACGAACCCGGCACAGAGCGTCACTGTCCGGCTGTCGGACGGGACCGTACGGGTCGTACGTCGGAAGGGGCGGGTGTGGAGGACGAGGAGGCCGAGGCCGTACTCAGGGCGGTCGGGCGGCAGATCAAGGCGTGGCGGGAGGCCGCCGGGCTGCGACAGGGCGAACTAGGCGCCGCCATCGGCTACAGCGAGGAGATGGTGTCGGCCGTGGAGCGGGGGCGGCGGATCCCCAAGCCGGACTTCCTGGAGAAGGCCGACGAGGTGGTCGGGGCGGGCGGGAAGCTCGCGTTCATGAAGGAGGACGTGGAGCGGGCCCGGTATCCGAAGAAGGTTCGGGATCTGGCGAAGCTGGAGGACGAGGCGGTCGAGATGGGGGCCTACGCCAGCCATTACATCCATGGGCTGCTGCAAACTCCCCAGTACGCAAGGGCGTTGTACGTGATGCGACGACCTTCGTACACCGAGGAGGAGATCGACCAGTACGTCGCCGCCCGCATGGCGCGGAAGGCCGTCTTCGAACGCGTGCCCCTGGTGGCCCTCACTTTTGTCCTGGAAGAGGTAACGCTGCATCGGCCCCTCGGCGGGAGACTGGTCCGGCAGAGGCAGCTCGAACACCTTTTGGAGATGGGCGCGTTGCGGCACGTCGAGATCCAGGTCATGCCCACGGACCGTGAGGACCACGCGGGCATGGGCGGGCCGATCCGCCTGCTGAAGCTACGGGACGGCAAGACCGTGGCCCCCGAGGAGGGCCAGTCCTACAACCGCCTGGTCAGCGATCCCAGGGAAGTACAGCCCCTTGAGATGCGCTATGGGATCATCCGGTCCCAGGCCCTCCCGCCCCGGGAGTCGCTCGCCTTCATCGAGAAAGTGTTGGGGGAAGAGGAGACATGACCGCCCTGAAGTGGTTCAAGAGCAGCTATAGCAGCAACGAGGGCCCCGACTGCGTCGAGGTCGCGATAACCCCCGCCGCCACCACCGTCCACGTCCGCGACTCCAAGGACAAGGACAGGGCCGGGCTCACCTTCGCCGACGCCTCGTGGACCGACTTCGTGGCCTTCACAGCGGAGCGTTGAGCACGGTCCGCGGAGCGGCTGGTATGACTGGGGCATGCAGGAAGAGACCGCACAGTCCGCGATCGACACGTTCATCTCCGCGTTCAACGCCTCGGACGACGGTTACGTGACCGGGTTGCTCGCCCAGGCCCTGACCTCGGACGTGGTCTTCTGGGGGCCGCTGGGCCGCAGTGAGGGGATCGAGGCGGTCGAGCGGTTCGTGCTGGACATCCGGCGCCATCCGGCGGGGACCGGCACGATGGTGCGCTGCTCGGCGGTGGACATGCCCGACGAGTGGGCCCGGTACCAGTGGGTCTTCACCACGCCGGACGGCGGCCCACAGCTGGCCGGAACGGACGTCGTCCACCTGCGCCGGAGCCTCATCGACCAGGTCATCGTCTTCGCGGGGGAGATCGGGTCCGCCTCCTGAGTCAGCCCTCGCCGGCGCCCGCCATGCCGAGTCAGCCCTCGCCGGCGCCCGTCATGCGGTGCCGCACCGCGGTCCGCTGTTCCCGGGCCCAGGGGTAGTCCGGGGTGAGCGCGAGGGCGCGGTCCAGGTCGGCGAGGCCCTCCTCGTGGCGGCCCAGGCTGGACCGGGACACGCCTCGGCTCGCGTACGCGTACGCGTAACCGGGGTCGAGTTCGAGGGCGCGGTCGTAGTCGGCCAGGGCCTGCTCGTCGCGGCCGGTGACGCGCAGGGCTTCGCCGCGCTCGCAGCGGCCCCAGGCCCAGTCCGGCTGCAGGGCGAGGGCACGGTCCAGGTCGGCGAGGCGGCGGGCCGGGTCGCCGAGGCCGCGCCAGACACGGGAGCGGCGGGCGAGCGCCCAGGCGTAGTCCGGCTTGAGTGCCAGCGCCCGCTCGAAGTCGGCGAGGGCCGCGTCGAGGTCGCCGTGGCGTTCGTGGGCGGCGCCGCGGGAGGCCCAGGCGAACTCGCTGCCGGGGTCGCGCCGGATGCCCTCGCTCAGGTCGGCGACCGCTTCGTCGTGGTGCCGCGCCAGCCGGTGGTGCTCACCGCGCAGGATGACGTTCCACGGGTTGTCCGGCTCCAGTTCGAGCACCCGGTCGAGGTCGGCGAGCGCGCCTTCGTAGTCGCCGGTCCCGCCCCGGGTGACGGCCCGGCCGCGGTGGGCCCGGACCAGGGCGGGGTCCAGGGCGAGGGCGTGCTCGTACTCCTCGAGGGCCCGCTCGGGCGCGCCGTCCCGGGCGAGCGCGTCGGCCCGCAGCGCCCAGGCCGTGGCCCGCCACGGCTCGTCGCCCCGGGCGCGGCCGAGCAGCAGCCGGAGCAGTCCGGCGAGCCCGCCCCCGGCGAGCGCCGCGGAGAGGTCACCGCCCCAGGCCCGTACGGCCTCGGCCGCCGTGTCCTCGCCCGCCTCGGCCAGCAGCCGCACCCACAGCCGTACGGCATCGTCGCCGTGGGCACAGGCGGTGACGACATCGGCCAGGGCTCCGGCGAGCGCGGCGCGGGGCCGCGCGCACAGCAGGTGGTAGGACTCGCCGAGCCGGAGGTCCCGCCACCCGGCGTCCGCCCACAGTTCGTCGGGGCGCAGGCCGGCCTCGGCCTCGGCGCGCCGCCTGCCGTACGCCTGGGCGAGCCGGGTGTGCCGCTCGGTCCAGCCCTGGGGCGAGCGCAGTCGCTGGAGCCGGAGCATCGGCGCCCGTACGACGTCGTGGTACTGCAGCAGCCCGCCGCGCTCGCTGACGAACGGCATGCCTCCCAGCCAGCCGAAGAGCGCGTCCGCCTGGTCCCCGGGGCAGTCCACGGCGGAGCGGAAGACGTCCTCGTCGAGCCGCCGGGGCAGCGCGCCCGCCAGCGCGGCGGCCCTGCGCACCGGGTCCCGCTCCCATTTCAGGAACCGGTCGACCGCCGTGGCACTCGGGTCGCCGACGTCCCCGGGGCCGTCGGGCCCGGACTCGGCCAGGGTGGAGACGAGCACCGGAAGGCCGCCCGTCAGCCGCAGTACCTCGGCGACCACCGGTTCGTCCCGCACCCCCTTGTCCGCGAGCAGCCCCCGGGCCTCCTCCTCCGTGAACGGGCCGAGCGGCAGGTCCGTCCTGAAGTCCGCGAAGCTGCCCCAGCGGGCCGTGTCGAACGGGTGCTGGCCGGAGGTGACCGCGACGACGTTGGCGGGCAGGGCGCCATGGCGGTCGGTGGTCATGACGTCGTGCAGCCAGGGGTCGAGGAACGGGCCGGTGCGCTCGTAAGTGTCGAGGAGCAGGACGATCCAGGGCGCGGCGTCGGCCGCGGCGGCCAGCTCCGTCAGCAGTACGGGGGTGAGGACCCGCTCGGGGGACAGCACCAGCTGGGCGTCCTCCTGACTGCGGAAGCGGGCCCGGAGCCGGTCGGCGCCCTGGGCGAGCCGGTCGGTGTCCAGGGCGGCGGCGAAGGCGCCGGCCACCGGGACCATCCCGAGTCCCACCTGGGCCGCCCGCGCCACCGCCAGGCTCCCCGCCGACGGTCCTTCCCGTTCCTCCGGCCCGCCCATCGCCAGGGCGGCCTCCGCCTCGTGCCGCCGCTCCCGGTGGGCGGCCAGCATCCGTTCCAGTTCCCTGAACCGCCGCCCCTGGGCCGCGAACTGACGTGCCATCACCGTCAGCGCGTCGGGCACGCCGGCCACGCCCTCGTCGACGTACGCGGTCAGCGCCCCGGCCTCCCGCGCGATCTGCTCCAACTCCCGTACCAGGCGGGTCTTCCCGACGCCCGCGTCGCCGTGCACATGGAACAGGAACCGGTGCCGCTCGTCCTCGGGCGGCAGGTCGAGGTTCCGCCGGAACGCGGCCCGTTCCTCGGCCCGCCCGACGAACCCTGCCCTCCGGCGCCGCCCGATCAGCTCCTGCATCGACGGCCGTGTCGACCCCATCCACGCCTCCCCCGCAGTCGGCCCACCGTGAGTCTGGCAGAGACCACCGTGCCCGGAAGGTGCCGCCGGGGTCGATGACGTGACGGGATGTCGATCACTGGCTGGTTTCGGTCTCTTGCCCGGGGCTTCTGATGACTTCTACTTTTTGAGCGACCGCTCAAACGCAGGGAAGATCGCCTCTCTCCTGGACCACTGCGAACGAAGGAAAAAGGCATGACCAGCAACAGAGGTACCTGGCTGCTCTTCACGGGCTGGCTTCTGACCGGAGCCGGCTACCTGCTCGCCCTCCTCACCGTGCTGTCGATCGGGCTCTTCATCCTGCCGATCCCCGTGGCCGGCACCCTCGCGCTGGCCACCCGCCGAGACGCCTGGCGGGGTCTGCCCGGCCTGCTGTCCGGTGCGAGCCTGCCGCTGTTCCTGCTCGCCTACCTCAACCGGCACGGTCCCGGTACGTACTGCACCGCCTCGGCCGGCGGCAGCAGTTGCACCGAGGGCCTGCTCAACCCGTGGCTCCTGCTCGCGATCGGGCTGCTCGTCCTCGCCGCCGGACCCGCACTGCTCCTCAAGATCCAGCAGCGGCCCGTGAACAGCTCCGCGCCGAGCCCCTCCCGGTAGTCCGCCCGCCCGGTCCGTCGATGCCGACGACGCCGGGGGCCGCAGCCGGAAGACGGGCGCTGAAGTCGGCGCGATCCCACGGAGGTTGAGGCCCCGTCGGGGGACTCACCTGACATGCTGCCCCCATGTCCACACCGCCCCCGCGCCCTCCCGCGTCCGTCGAGGCTCCCGTCCCCTCCGTCACCGGCCTGCACCTGCGGGCGCGCCGGGTGAGCCGGAAGGTCCGTGGAGGCGGGCGGATACTGGACGACATATCCGTTGAGGTCGCTCCGGGGCAGCTCACGGTGATCGCCGGAAGCAGCGGCGCGGGCAAGACCGTGCTGCTGCAGACGCTGGCGGGGCTGAGCGCGCCGACCGGCGGCGAGGTGCTGCACGACGGGGCGCGTCCCGGGCCGCCGGGGCCGGACTTCGGGTTCGTGCCGCAGGAGGACATCATCCACCGCGAACTGCCGCTGCGCCGCACGCTGGTGTACGCGGCGGCCCTGCGCATGCCTCCGGGGACGGCGGCCGGGACGGTGCGGGACACCGTCGACCGGGTGCTGGACACGCTCGGTCTGGCGGAGCGGGCGGAGACCCCCGTGCGCGCGCTGAGCGGCGGCGAACGCAAACGGGCCAGTATCGCGGTCGAGTTGCTCACCCGCCCCCGGGTGCTCTTCCTCGACGAGCCGACGTCCGGGCTCGACCCGGTCACCGGGGCGGCCCTGCTGCGCACCCTGCGGGCGCTCGCCGAGGACGGCACCACCGTCGTCCTGACCACGCACGTCCTCGCCGATCTGCACCGCGCCGACCAGGTCGTGTTCCTCTCCGGCGGCGGCGAGGTCGCGTACGCGGGCGCCCCGGCCGCCCTGTTCGAGGCCTTCGGGGCCGGCACCGTGGAGGAGGTGTACGAGGCGGTGGCGGGCGGCGCCCGCGCCGAACGGGCCGAGCCCGAGGACGCCGGTCCTCCTGATGTCACGTCATCCGCCGTTCCTCCGGCGCGGGTCGGCGCCCTGCGTCAGTGGTCGCTGCTGACCCGGCGCGGTACCGCCCTGCTGCTGCACAACCGGCTCTCGGTCGCCGTGCTGGCGGGCTCGCCGGTGATGATCGTGGCGATGTTCGCGGTGCTGTTCCGGGCCGGCGCCTTCGATCCGGCGGCACCGGATCCGGGGTCGTCGGCGATGATCATGTTCTGGATCGCGTTCGGCGCGTTCTTCTTCGGGCTGACGTACGGCCTGCTGCAGATCTGCACCGAGTTGCCGGTGCTGCGCCGGGAGTGGCTCGCGGGGCTGCGGCTCGGCCCGTACGTCGCCTCGAAGCTGACGACCATGCTGCCGGTGCTCGCGGTCGCGGACGGGCTGCTGCTGGTGGTGCTGCGCGCCCTCGACCGGCTGCCCGCGGCGGACTGGGACACCTACGGCTCGCTGTTCGCGTCGAGCGTGCTGGCCTCGGCCGCCGCCCTCGCGCTCGGGCTGCTCGCGTCGGCGGCCGTGTCGGAGCCGGGGCAGGCCACGCTGATGCTGCCGTTGCTCTGCTTCCCCCAGGTGCTGTTCTCGGGCGCCTTCGTGCCGGTGCCGCGGATGACGGCGGCCGGTAAGGCGATCAGCTGGGCGATGACCAATCGCTGGGCGTTCGAGGCGCTGGGCAGCGGGGTGGGCCTCGAGTCGTTGTGGCGGGCGGGCCGCTCGCCGCTCGGCCCGCCGCTGCTGGCGTCGTACGGGGACTCGTTCGGGCATCCGGCGAGCCGCGGCTGGGTGGTCCTGGCGGGCTTCACGCTGGTGTTCCTGGCCTGGACGTGGGTGGTCCTGCTGCGCAAGTGCCGGGACGGCGCGGAGCGGAGCCGGGCGGGACGGTGATCCCCCCGCGGGACGGCACCGGCTCAGCAGCTCTCCCGTGCGGCCAGCCCGGCCGCCGTCGGCACCCGGTCCCGGTAGGTCTCCGTCACGAACGCCAGGAACGTCTCGACGTCCCGGGGCTGGGACGCCACGCCCAGGGAGACCCGGACGGCACCCGCCGAGGGCAGCTCCAGGAGCTCCAAGTACGCGTCCAGTGAGGCGACTTGTGTGTCGGCCGCCGAGCGCAGCCGGGTCAGCGGCAGGTCGAACGCCTCCTCTCCGGCCCCCGGATTGCAGAAGCAGCCCGTGCGCAGGGATATGCCGCGGGCGGCGCTGTCGCGTGTGACGACGCGTTCGTCGACGATCCGGCCGTCCGCGCCGAGCACGTTCAAGGCGACCGTGCCGCCGCGGTCCGTGTCGGTACCGGCCACGGCGGCACGGTCGGTGCCGTACACGCGCACCAGCGGGGAGCCGTCGCGGTGCCGCAACGCCCGCAGGCCGGTGAGCAGTTGAGCGGTGAGTGCGGTGACGTGGGCGTGTACGCGGTCCATGCCGATGCCGTCGATCCAGGCGAGACCGGCGGTCACGTCCGGCAGGGAGAGGAAGTTGACGGTGCCGTCCTCGAAGGCGGCCTCGTCGGCGGCGAGGACGTGCCACTGCGCCTGGGCGCTGACGGCGTAGATGGTGCCGCCGGAGAACCACGGGCGGCGCAGTCTCGCGAGGGCCGACCGGCGGGCGACCAGGCTGCCGACGCCGGTGGGGTGGCCGAAGACCTTGTACCAGCTGACGGCGGTGAAGTCCGGGTGGTGGCGGCTCAGGTCCAGGACGTTGGCCGGCGCGAAGGCCGCCGCGTCCAGCAGGACGTCGTAGCCGTGCGCCTGGGCGGCGGCGATCCAGTCCAGTGAGTGCTGGACGCCGGTGAAGTTGCTCTGCGCCGGATAGGCGAACAGGCCGCCGGTGCCGGCCCGCGCGCCGGGTGCGGACAGGGCGGCGAACAGCCTTCTCTCGTCGATGCGCAGGCCCGGTACGTACACGGTCGCGGCGCCCCGCGCCCGCGCGTACTCCCGCAGCCCGTTGACCGAGTTGTGGTTGTCGAGCGACATCACGAGCCTGCTGCCGCGGGTGAACGGGTACGCCTCGCCGACCAGGCGCAGGGCGCCGGTGGCGTTGGGGGTGAAGATCACGGCGTATTCGTCGGGGTCGGCGTTGAAGTGGCGGAGCACCGCCCGCCGGGCCTCGGCCAGCAGGAGCCCGGAGGCGCGGGAGGCCGGGCTCTCGGAGTGCGGGTTGCCGAACAGTCCGCCGGTGATCCGCCGGGCGCTGCCCATGACCAGGGAGCGCGGCGGAAGTCCGGCGCCGGTGTGGTCCAGGTAGGTGTGCCCGCCCTCGTCGAGATAGCCGAACTCGCGCGTCCGCAACTCCGCGAAGTCGTCGTCCACGAGGCCCCCTCCGCACTTCACACTTCGCACGAAACACCGACCAAGGTACCCGTGTACGAGTGGTCGGCCACGGCGGCAGGCCGCGCGGCGACCGGTGAACAGGGGGTGTAAACAGCCGGGTTGGGGAAGGACGGTGACATGTCCACCTCCCACGCGCCTCGTGCGCTTTCGCTTGCCGCTGCCGTTCTGACCGGAACGGTCGCGCTCTACATCGCCCTCGTCGCTTTCGGGAACATCACCGACTTCGGCACCAACCAGGCCTTCGTCCAGCATGTGCTGGCCATGGACACGACGTTCAAGGACGACGACCTGATGTGGCGGGCCGTCACCAACAAGGGACTGGAGAACACCGCCTACATCCTCATCATCGCGTGGGAGACGCTGGCCGCGCTCGTGCTGATCGCCGGGACCGTGCTGTGGTTCCGGCGCGACAACGCACGGGCGCGTCGGCTGTCCACCTACGGTCTGCTGATGCTCGTGCTGCTCTTCGGCGCCGGGTTCATCGGGATCGGCGGCGAGTGGTTCTCCATGTGGCAGTCCAAGACCTGGAACGGGCTGGACGCCGCGACCCGGGTGCTGGTGCTGACCGGGGTCGCGCTCGTCGTCGTACAGCTGCCGGACCGGTCGGCCGCCGAGTGACCGGCGCGGAGTGACCGGCGCGGGCCGGGCCCGGTGGTCAGCCGAGATTGGCGCGGAGCATGGAGGCGCCGAGCGGGGTCAGGGTGTGCAGGACGCTCGCGGCCTGCCGCTGGCTGGTGATCAGGCCCGCCTCGCGCAGCACGCTGGTGTGCTGGCTGATCGAGGACGCGGAGACCCCGGCGACGCGGGCGAGTTCGCCGGTGGTCGCGCCGGCCGCGACCGCGCGCAGCACGGTGGCCCGGGTGCGGCCCAGCAGCGAGGTCAGCGAGGCGCCGGCGCCCTGACCGCGCCCCGCTGACGGCCTCGCGGGCGGCCGGGGTTCCGGCCCCGGCCGCCCGCCCGTTCCGGCACCTCCCGTCCCCGTCGCAGACCCAGTGGCAGGAGCACCTCCACGATGCCCACGGCCTCCACGCCCGTCGCCCCCACGCCCACGCACCTGTCCCGCGCGCCCCGGATCGGCGGCCTCCTCGCCTGCGCCGCGGCGGGTGCGCTCGCCCTCACCGGATGCGCGGGCCCCGCCCCGGCCCCGCAGGCCGCCCGGACCGCCGTGCTCACCCCGGCCGGGCTCGACCTGCTGACCGACTCCGGCACCTACGCGAACGCCGAGAGCTCGCTCACCCGCGCCGAGTCCCGGCCCATCGCCTCCTGCATGACGGCCAAGGGGCTCCGCTACGTGGTCGCCGACTCCGGTTCGGCGTCCGCGAACGCCCCGAGAGCTCGCTCACCCGCGCCGAGTCCCGGCCCATCGCCTCCTGTATGACGGCCAAGGGGCTCCGCTACGTGGCCGCCGACTCCGGTTCGGCGTCCGCGACCGCCCCGAGAGCTCGCTCACCCGCGCCGAGTCCCGGCCCATCGCCTCCTGCATGACGGCCAAGGGGCTCCGCTACGTGGTCGCCGACTCCGGTGCGGCGTCCGCGACCGCCCCGAGCGCCCAGGTGGACCTCCGACGGCGGCGCAGCCAGGGCTACGGGCTGTACGCGCAGTACGCGGCCGCCGCCGGAAAACCCACGCAGCCCACCGCCTCGGACGCGGCCTCGCCGGGCAACGCCCCGTCGAACGACGCCTACGTCCGGAGCCTTAGCGCCGCCAGGGCGGCCGCCTATATGACGGCCCTGCGCGGCGGCACGTCGGACCTGCGCACCTTCCGCATGGCGGACGGCTCGCTGGAGTTCTCGGTGAAGGGCTGCGAGGCGGACAGCCGC
Source organism: Streptomyces sp. NPDC090499 (assembly GCF_044769305.1). NCBI lineage: Bacteria > Bacillati > Actinomycetota > Actinomycetes > Kitasatosporales > Streptomycetaceae > Streptomyces > Streptomyces sp. NPDC090499. The sequence continues at coordinate 378,606 of NZ_JBIVXP010000007.1, read as the reverse complement.
AGGCAGCTGTACGGCAGCCTGACCACCTACGCGGAACTCGCGGCCGTCCCCCAGAACCTGAACGCCACGCTGACCGCCCCCGTCCAGCGCGACGCCGCCTACCTGGCCCTGATGCGGAGGTGGAGCACCTGCATGGCGGACCGGGGCTACGACTACGCGCTGCCCAGCGACGCCCAGGCCCGGCTCAAGGCGTCGTACGAGCGGTCCGGCGCCACCCCGGCGCTGCGCAGCCAGGAGATCGCGACCGCGGTGGCGGACGGTACCTGCGCGCTGCGGCTGCGGATCCCCTCCGAGGTCGTGGCGATCAGGAAGCGGCTGGCCGGTTCCCTGCTGACCGCGCGGCAGCAGGCCGCCATGGCCGAGCTGGCGACGGACTGGCAGCGGGCGACGGCGGCCGCGCAGCGGGTCGTCCGGTCTACCTGACCACCGTCACCCGGGTGTTCGGTTCCGTGCCGAAGGTCCACAGGGCCGCGCCGTCCGCCGTGTGCATCCGGATGCCGCTGGTCTGCTTGCCGGCGGCGGGCGGCGGCGAGGAGCCGTCGACCGCGTTGGAGAAGGCGACCGACAGCCCCGACTTGGACGCGAAGTAGAGGATGTGCTCGATCTGGACGCCGTCCGAGCCGGTCGTGGCCGCCAGGGTCCTGGTGATCGTGTAGGTGCCGGGGTCGGGACTCACCGTCCCCGGCCACACCGTGAACGTGCGGGTCGCCCTGTCGCTCGCGTCGACCGTCCACACCCGCTTGGCGCCGAGCGAGTAGACGATGCGGCGGCCGGTGCCGGAGGCCGCCGGCAGGGCGGGGGCCTTCGCCGGGGCCGGTGACGCGGAGGGGTGGGCGCCCGCCGACGCGCTCGCCGACGGGCGGACCGCCGCGGCCGTGGGGTGCGGCCCCTTGTCGGCCTGGAGGGCGAGGAAGACGACGGCAGCCGTCGCCCCCGCCGTCAGACCGGTGACCCAGACCCAGGAGGGCAGCAGTCGGGCAGCCACGGGTACGCATCTCCTCCGCTAAGAGCGCTATGAGGCCCCCTGCCTCTTCGCACAGGGGTCGGATCATCGTACTGTGCGCCGCCCGTCCGCCCGACGGCTCAGTCCAGCACCGGCAGCAGCTCCGGCAGATGCCCGTCGGAGGCCTCCGCCGCCCGCTGCCGTTCCTCGGGGACCGGCCCGTACAGCGTCGTACGCGGCCTGGCCGGGCGCCCGGCGGCCTCGGCCACGGCCACGAGGTCGCGGACCGACTTGTACGAGCCGTACGACGAGCCCGCCATCCGCGAGATCGTCTCCTCCATCAGCGTGCCGCCCAGGTCGTTCGCCCCCGAGCGGAGCATCTCCGCCGCACCCTCCGCGCCCAGTTTGACCCAGCTTGTCTGGATGTTCGGGATGTAGGGGTGCAGGAGGAGCCGGGCCATCGCCGTCACCGCCCGGTTGTCGCGCATCGTCGGGCCCGGCCGGGAGATGCCGGCCAGGTAGACGGGCGCGTTGGTGTGGATGAAGGGCAGCGTCACGAACTCCGTGAAGCCGCCGGTGCGCTGCTGGATGCCGGCCAGGGTGCGCAGGTGGCCCAGCCAGTGCCGGGGCTGGTCGACGTGGCCGTACATCATGGTGGAGGAGGAGCGGATGCCCAGCTCGTGCGCGGTGGTGATCACCTCGATCCAGGTGGCGGCGGGCAGCTTGCCCTTGGTGAGGACCCAGCGGACCTCGTCGTCGAGGATCTCGGCGGCCGTCCCCGGCATGGTGTCCAGGCCCGCCTCCTTGGCCGCCGTCAGCCACTCCCGGATCGACAGGCCGGTGCGGGTCGCGCCGTTGACGACCTCCATCGGCGAGAAGGCGTGCACGTGCATGCCGGGGACGCGTTCCTTCACCGCCTTCGCGATGTCGAAGTAGGCGGTGCCGGGCAGGTCGGGGTGGATGCCGCCCTGCATGCAGACCTCGACCGCGCCGACGTCCCAGGCCTGCTGGGCGCGGTCGGCGACCTGGTCCAGGGAGAGGGTGTAGGCGTCGGCGTCGGTGCGGCGCTGCGCGAAGGCGCAGAAGCGGCAGCCGGTGTAGCAGACGTTGGTGAAGTTGATGTTGCGGGTGACGATGTAGGTGACGTCGTCGCCGACGGCCGACCTCCGCACGTCGTCGGCGATCCCGGTCAGCGCGTCGAGGGCCGGGCCGTCCGCGTGGAACAGGGCGAGGGCCTCGGCGTCCGTCAGCTTCGTGGGGTCGTCGGCGGCGGCCGCCAGGGCCGCGCGCACGTCCGTGTCGATGCGCTCCGGCGCCATCCCGGGGGCGGCCGCCTCCCGCAGCGCGTCCCAGTCGCCGTACACCTCGTCGAAGTCGTCGCGCCGGTCGGCCGTACGGCCCTCGGAGTCGATGGCGGTGTGCAGATCGGTGCGGCCGCTCGCGACGAAGACCTCCTCCGGCTCCTGCCACGGCCGCCCCTCGACCACCGCGTCCGGCACCGCGAGCCCCGTCTCCGGGTCGGCGAGCGCGGCCACGTGCGGGCGCAGCCGCGGGTCCAGCCAGGGCTCGCCGCGGCGGACGAACTCCGGGTACACACAGAGCCGTTCGCGCAGCTCGAAGCCGGCCGCCGCGGACTTCTCGGCCAGTTCCTCGATCTGCGGCCACGGCCGCTCGGGGTTGACGTGGTCGATGGTGAGCGGCGACACCCCGCCCCAGTCGTCGATGCCGGCCGCGATCAGCCGCTCGTACTCGCTGTCGACCAGGTTCGGCGGGGCCTGGATGTTGCCGGCCGGCCCCATCACCAGCCGCGCCACCGCCACGGCGGCCACCAGTTCGTCCAGTTCGGCGTCGGGCATGCCGCGCATCGCCGTGTCCGGCTTGGCCCGGAAGTTCTGGATGATCAGTTCCTGGACGCCGTGGTACGACCGGGCCACCCGCCGCAGCGCGAAGAGCGACTCGGCGCGCTCCTCGTACGTCTCGCCGATGCCGATCAGGATCCCCGAGGTGAACGGCACGGAGGAGCGCCCGGCGTCCTCAAGGACCCGCAGCCGGACGGCGGGTTCCTTGTCCGGGGAGCCGTGGTGGGGACCGCCGGGCTCGGACCACAGCCGGGTGGCGGTCGTCTCCAGCATCATCCCCATGCTCGGCGCGACCGGCTTGAGCCGCTGGAAGTCGGTCCAGGACATCACGCCGGGGTTGAGGTGCGGCAGCAGGCCGGTCTCCTCCAGGATGCGGATGGAGATGGCCCGGACGTAGGCGATCGTGTCGTCGTAACCGTGCGCGTCGAGCCACTCGCGCGCCTCCGGCCAGCGGTCCTCCGGCTTGTCGCCGAGGGTGATCAGGGCTTCCTTGCAGCCGAGGGCCGCGCCCTTGCGGGCGACGTCGAGGACCTCGTCCGGCGACATGAACATCCCGTGCCCGGCCCGGCGGAGCTTGCCGGGCACGGTGACGAACGTGCAGTAGTGGCACTTGTCGCGGCACAGGCGGGTGAGGGGGATGAAGACGCTCTTCGAATACGTGATGACACCGGGCCGGCCGGCCTCCGCGAGGCCCGCGTCCCGGACCCGGGCGGCGGACGCGGCGAGATCGGTCAGTGCCTCGCCACGCGCCTGAAGCAGGACGGCGGCCTCGGAGACGTCGAGGGCGACGCCGTCCCGGGCGCGTTTGAGGGCGCGACGCATGGAGTTCTCGGTGGGGCCGGTTCCGGGGGTCGCGGAAGTCGTCATTCTTTGAGCATACGTTCGGGTTCGGTGGGGTCGGTGGGGCGGCGGCACGTGGTCGACTGCGGCGCCGCGGGGGCTGGTCGCACCGTCCCCCGCGCCCCTTCTTTCAGGGGCGCGGGGAACTGCGCGAACAACCCCCACGCACCGGCACCGGCACCGGCACCCGGAAAACGAGAGCGGTCCCGTCAGCGCACCGTGACCGGTGCGGTGGTGGCCGAACCGTTGGTCCAGCCGTGCCGGTGAGCGGTCACCGTGACGGTGATCTTCTGGCCCTTGTCGGCCTTCACCAGGACGTAGGTGGACTTGGTGGCCCCGCTGATCGCCTTGCCGCCGCGCTTCCAGGAGTAGGAGTACGAGGTGGCCGCCGGCGACCAGGTCCCGTGCGCGGCCGTCAGCTTGTGCCCGACCGTGGCGGTGCCGCTGCGGGACGGCGCCTGAGTGGCCTTCAGCGCAGGACCGACGGCTGCCGTGACCGCCGGGGACGTGGAGTCGACCGAACCGGCGCCGTTCCTGACCGTCACCTTGCAGGAGATCTTGTGGGTGTAGTCGTCCGAGGTCAGGGTGCGGGTCGCGGCGGTGGCGCCGGAGATGGCCCTGCCGTCACGCAGCCACGACCACGTGGCGGTGGCGTTGTACCCGGACCAGGTCGCGGAGCACGTCAGCTTGGAACCGCTGCGGGCGGTCCCGGTGATGGCGGCCTTCTTGGTGACGGCCGGCTTGGCCAGCAGGGTCTGCGAGCGGCTCCACACCTGGGAGGTGTAACGGCCGGCGGTTCCGGGGGCGTAGACCGCCGTCCGGGCCAGCACCGTGGCCCGGCCGTCCGGTCCGGCCGCCACCTCGCCCGTCAGGGCGTCCATGTCGGGGACGTCGGCGACGGGGGTGGCGTCGAGTGCGGTGGCCTTGCTCCAGGTGCCGCCGGTCCGGACGGCCCACTCCAGGTAGTGGTCGTCGCCGTTGTCGATGCCGGGCGTCTGCGGCCACACGACCTGTACGGTCCCGTCCGCGCCGATGGACGCGTCCACCTGCCAGTCGACGTAACCGGTGGACAGCGTCTTCGGCGCGGACCAGGCGCCCGTGCTCGCGCTCCGGGTGACGGTCTGGACGATCGGCACGCCCGCGCTGCCACTCCAGCCCGCCCACACGTAGGTGACGTCACCGTTCGGGGCGGTGAGGGGCCCGCTGTCGTCGTTGGCCTGAAGGACCGGCACGGCGGTCTGGACGGCTCCCCAGCTGCCGGTCGGGGTGGGCCTGGTGCGGGACTTCAGCGTCTCGACCCCGTTGGTGGCACCCTGCCACAGCACGGTGGTGGCGCCGCCGGCCGCCATCGACACCTGCACGTCGGTGGACTGGCCGTCCGCGCCCGGCAGCGCGGCCGGGCTGCTCCAGTCCCCGCCGGCGGTGGTCCGGGTCACGATGGAGTCGACGTTGGAGTCGGTGGTGCGGTCCCAGGCGTCCCAGACCGTCGTGGCCGCCCCGTCGGGAGCCACCGCGAGCGATATCTGGCCGATGTAGCCGCTGGAGAAGGAGCCGAGACGCTCGGGCGCCGACCAGGCCGCCGCACCGGGGGTGAGCGTGGCGGTCATCGCCTCGTACTCCGAGTAGCCGTCGCCCTCGGTCCACACGGCGGTGACGGTGCCGTCGGCCGCCGCGGCCAGCTGGGGCATCGCCAGGTCCAGCCCGGCGTAGGACGTGAGCGTGACCGGATCCGACCACAGGCCGGTGGCCGGGTTCCAGCCGGCCGAGACGAGGGCCAGCGAACCGTCGGTGTAGGTGCCGGTGCGCCACGCCGTCTCGGCGTGCCCGTCGGCGGTCACCGTCAGCTCGGCGGCGGCGCTCGCGTCGGTGCTCGTGAACAGGGTGTGGGGGGCCGACCAGGTGTCGCTGCCCGCCGGCCTGACCGCGGCCTGGACGTCCCAGGTGGAGGCGCCGGCCGCCTGGTTGCGCCACAGGGCGAACGCCGTGCCGTTCCCGGCCACCTTGACGTCGATCAGGCTCTGCCGGCCGTCGGTGCCGGTCAGACCGACCGCGGCCCCGAACGGGCCCGCGGACGCGGGGTATCCGGCTGCGGTGGCGGGCAGTGCGGTGCCCACCGCGAGTGCGGCCGCCGTCGCCACCGCGCAGGCGGCGACAACGACTCGCGGTCTCGGAATGCTCAGTGCCACTACGGCTCCTGTCTAGGACGGGCGTGCCTGTCACGCCCGGCAATGCGTTCGAACACCGGCGGGGTACCTGTGATCGACCGGAACCGTGTCCGGTTCGATGTCCGGCGTCGGAGAACCGCATGGCCGTCTCCGCCACGTCGCGCCGCCACAGAGCCCCCCGCCGTCGGACGCGTCGAGGACAGTATCCGGTTCCGGTGCGCTGCCGGGTGCGGGTGGGTGGGGGGTTGTTCACGAAGTTCCCCGCGCCCCTTCTTTCAGGGGCGCGGGGAACTGCGCCACCAGCCGCAACGTACCGGCGGCCGCTCACGCACCCCAGCCCGCCCAGACAGGTCGGCGCCCCCGCTCACACGTACTCCGCGTAAGCGTCCAGCACCCCCAGCACCTCGGCCTCCCCCGCCGGAGGCAACTGCACCACGACCTCCTCGACGCCCAGCTCGGCGTAGTGCGCGAGCTTGCCGGGGCTCGGGAAGACGGCGTACGGCACCACCTGGAGCGCCGCCGGGTCGCGCCCGGCGTCCGCCCACACGTCCCGCAGGACCGGCAGCGACTCGGTGAGGCCGCGTCCCCCGATCGGCATCCACCCGTCCGCGTACTCGGCGATGTGCGCGAACAGCTTCGGCCCCGCCGCCCCGCCGACCAGCGTGCGCGGCCCGGCCACCGGCCCGCGCGGCTTCTGGACGGGCTTGGGGTACGCGGACGACGCCCGCACGCTCCCGAACTCCCCCTCGTAGGCCGTCGGTTCGTCCGCCCACAGGGCCCGCATCAGGGCCATCCGGTCCCGGGTCAGCTCCCGCCGCGACCGCCACCGCACCCCGTGGTCCGCGGCCTCCTCCACGTTCCACCCGAAGCCGACGCCGAGCGTGAGGCGGCCGCCGGACAGGTGGTCGAGGGTGGCGATCTGCTTGGCGAGGTCGATCGGGTCGTGCTGGGCGACCAGGGTGATGCCGGTGCCGAGGCCGAGCCCCTCGGTGACGGCGGCGGCCTGGCCGAGGGCGACGAAGGGGTCGAGGGTACGGCCGTACTCGCGGGGCAGGTCGCCGCCCGCCGGGTACGGGGTGGCCCGCTCGACCGGGATGTGCGTGTGCTCGGGCAGGTACAGCCCGGCGAACCCGCGTGCCTCCAGCTCACGGGCGAGCCGGACGGGGGCGATGGTCTCGTCGGTGAGGAAGATCGTGACGGCTATGCGCATGCCCCATCTGTACCGGGGGTGGCTCGATATGTCCATACCGACTGGTCGGCATCACACGCCCCGCCTTTCACAGGGCTATGCACATGACAGACGGACGCCTGTGGATTCCCTCTCCTTCCGTGGGAGTTCACGTCCACAGGGGAGAGTGGGCGGCATGTGTGAGGACACGCACGGCATCGGCAGACGCGCGCTGATCGTGACGGGCGCGGCCACAGCCCTTACGTTGGGAAGCGTGAGCTTCGCAGCGGCGGACGGTCAGGACCAGGGGAGCCAGAAGACGGCGACCGTGAGCGGCACCCTGCCGCCCGGTTGCCCGGACTTCGTGTACGTACCGGTCGAAGTGCCCACCGGCGTACGGGAGCTCAAGGTCTCCTACACCTACGACAGGCCGAGCGTCCCGGCCGGCACCACGGGCAACGCGCTCGACATCGGCCTCTTCGACCAGCACGGCACCGAGCTGGGCGGCAAGGGCTTCCGGGGCTGGTCGGGCGGCGCCCGCACGGAGTTCTTCGTCCGCGCCGACGACGCGACCCCCGGCTACATCCCGGGCCCGGTCCACGCGGGCACCTGGTACGTCGCCCTCGGCCCGTACACGGTGGCCCCGCAGGGCCTGTCGTACGAGCTGACCATCACCCTGACGTACGGCGAACCCGGCACCCCCGTCCGCCCGGTCTACCCGCCCGCCCGTGCCAAGGGTCGCGGCCGGGACTGGTACCGCGGCGACTGCCACCTGCACTCCTGGTACTCCGACGGCCGCCGCACCCCGGCCGAGATCGCGGCCCTCGCCCGCGCCGCCGGCCTCGACTTCATCAACTCCTCGGACCACAACACGCACTCCTCGCACCCGCACTGGGCGGACCAGGCAGGCGACGACCTGCTGATCATGCTCGGCGAGGAGGTCACCACGAGGAACGGCCACGTCGTCGCCCTCGGCACCGACCCCGGCACCTTCGTCGACTGGCGCTACCGGGCCCGCGACAACCGGTTCGGGCACTTCGCCCAGCAGGTCCACAAGGCCGGCGGCCTCGTCGTACCCGCGCATCCGCACGCCACCTGCGTGGGCTGCGCCTGGAAGTTCGGCTTCGGGGACGCGGACGCCGTCGAGGTGTGGAACGGCCCCTACACCCCCGACGACGAGGTGGCCCTGAACGCCTGGGACGCCACCCTGGTCGCCTCGGTCCGCGACAACCGGGAGTGGCTCCCGGCGATGGGCAACAGCGACGCGCACCGCGACCCGGACCCGGTGGGCGTGCCGCAGACCGTCGTCCTCGCCGACGACCTGTCCCGGGAGGCGATCCAGGAGGGGCTGCGGGCGGGCCGCTCCTACATCGCCGAGTCGAAGAACGTGACGCTGAGCTTCACGGCGACGGGCGGCCGCGGCGAGCGGGCGGGCATCGGCGAGCGCCTGAAGGTCGCCGCCGACACCCCGGTGACCGTCCGCCTGGAGGCCTCCGGCGTCCCCCGCTGCACGGTCCGCTTCGTCACCGACGAGGGCGTCCTGCTGACCAGCGACCCGCTCCCGGTGACCGGCTCGGGCGTGGTGGAGTGGCAGACGACCCCGCAGTACGCCGCCTACGTCCGCGCGGAGGTCCGCCACGAGACGGCGGCGGGCCCGGTACCGGGGGCGCTGGCAGCGCTGACGAACCCGATCTTCCTGGGGCGGTGAAAGTCAAATGCGGTTCGGCAGCGCCCCGTAAGGGGCGCGGGGAACTGCGCGACCAGCCACGACGGCGCCGCAGTCGGCAGATCGCGGAACGCTCAGCCGCGGCCGTCCCGTCCACGCTCGCTGCGCCGCAACTCGCGCCGCAGTGCGCGCCGCTGTTTTCCCGGCAGGGTGGCGGCCAGCTCGCCCACCTGGGCGGCGTCATGCCACGTGCCGTCACCGCCGCCCCGGCACCACCACACCGGCGGGCCGCCCGCGTCCGTCTCACCCCCGTACCAGTCGTCGGTGGTCCCTGCGGGACGAGGGTGCATGCCGAGCTTGTGTTCCCCGCAGACCGGCCAGACCTGCCAGAGCAGCTCCACGACGGTCTCCTGCGCCGCGTCCGCGACCACGGTCAGCACGGTCATCTCGTCGTCCGGCTCCAGCGGGTCGCCCTCCTCGGGGTCGTAGGCGTTCACCTGGTTGCCCTGCCATCGGCCGTCGGGCATCGCCACGTGGACCTGCCCCCGGTCGGCCTCGCCCGGCGCCAGGGGCTGCCGGGGCGGATCGACCATCAGTATCAGCGGCTCCTGGCCCGGCACAGTTGCCGTCAGGTCGCGGTTGACCACGGCGAGCGCGGCCTCCAGCTTCGGCCACTCACCGGGCTCGACCGGCCTGGGCTCCGGGAGCTGCGGCCGGTCATGACCAGGACCGATGCGGGAGTACGAGAAGTGGTTCACTGGCGCATCGTCCCATCCGCGCCGTAACTCGCGTGCCCCGGCCGCCGCGGCTCCCTACGCTTCCCGTCATGGACAGCACCGGGGCCGCGGGGCTCGTCAACGTCGTGGACATCGAGGCGACCTGCTGGGCCGGTTCCCCGCCGCCCGGCGAGGTCAGCGAGATCATCGAGATCGGGCTGACCGTCGTCGACCCGGCGGCCGGCGAGCGCCTGGCCCGGCACCGGATCCTGGTGCGGCCCGCCCGGTCCGCGGTGAGCGGGTTCTGCACGGAGCTGACCGGCCTCACGCAGGCCGAGGTCGACCGGGGAGTCACCTTCGCCGAGGCGTGCCGGCTGCTGGCGGCCGAGCACCGCGCGGGCGCCCGGCCGTGGGCCAGCTGGGGCGACTACGACCGCCACCAGTTCACCCGGCAGTGCCAGGCCACCAGGACGCCCTACCCCTTCAACCGCCGCCACACCAACGCCAAGGCCGCCTTCACCGAGGCGTACGGCCTGCGCAAGCGCCCCGGCATGGCACGGGCCCTGGAGATCGCCGGGCTGCCGCTCGAAGGCCGGCACCACCGGGGCGAGGACGACGCCTGGAACATCGCGTCCCTCGTGCTCCACCTCTGCGCACGGGGCGAGTGGCCGGCCCCGATGGAACACCTCGTCCGAAAGGGCTGAAAGGGCTGCCATGGAGGAACCGGCGGAGCTCGCGGAGTGGGTCGCGCTGATCGACGCGTGCCTCGCCCCCGTCGCGACGAGGTCGGTGGATCTCACCGACCCCGACTGGGTGCGGAAGATGCAGGAGGCCCCGCATCCGCTGGACGAGGCGGGCATCCGCCCGGAGGCCGAGGCGGCCCTGCGGGAGGTACTCACCCGCTACGAGGAGGGCGACGACGGCGTCCGGGCCGCCCTGCGCGCCCTCCTGGAGCGGTGCCCCCATTTCACCTGGGCGACCACGCTGCCCTCCGAGCCAACGCCCCAGGGCTTCCGGCTGCGACTGCTGCACATGTCGGTCGAGGACCAGGGCCCCGACACCCGGGACATGATGCTCACCCTGCATGACCTGTGCGGGCAGGCCCGGGACGCCGGGGTCGACGTCCGGCCGCTCCTCCTGGAGGTGGCCGAACTCTCCAGCGACGTCGACAGATACGGCATGGGTTCCACCCGCCACATCCTGCTCCGGGCGGCCGGACGGGAACCCTGCGGACTCTGGTGAGGAGGACTGCTCAGTCCACAACCTGTGGATCACGGAAGTAGTAGACGACGGTCACGCCCATACCCGGTGTGTGCGTGTACACGACCGTGATCGCCTCTGCCGAGTCACGGGCAAGTGGTGTGGTGTACGTGTACTCCAGGGACGGAGGCCGCCACCCGGGGATCTCGCGTCCGGCCGCCGGGTCCCGGGCGATGGCGGCGAGCGCCTCCCGGACCACTTCCCGCTCCCCCTCCGTCAGGTCACCGAACGCCTTCCTCGCGGGCTCGGCCTCCTCCAACGGAATTTCGTTCACGTGCCGCCGCCTCCGGCTCGCGCGTCCTCCAGCGCCGTCATGATCTCGGGTGAGTTCCTGATCAGGACGCGGTGCCGGTAGGCGCGGACGACGGCTGCCGCGCCGGCGAAGTCGTCGGTCGGGGAGGCTCCTATGGCGGCCGCCAGCTCCTCCTCGAAGCGCTCGCGGTCGCCCGGGAAGCCGTAGCGGCTGAGCGCGCTGCGTAGGTCGTCCACGGTCCGGATCTCCGGGAGGGGCATCGTTCCCCAGCCGTGCTCGGGCTGTGCGCTCATGATCGGCTCCTGATGAAGGGGCATCGCTCCGTTTCCCAGTATGGCCCTGGTCACCACGCCGCCGCCCTGCCTCCGCACTCGGCCCACAGCAGCTTGCCGGCCCTGGAGCCACCGAGTTCGCGCAGCGCGGAGGCGCCCCAGGAGTCCGCGCAGGCCCGCACCAGGGGCAGTCCGCGGCCATGCTCGGCGTCGGGCGGAGGCGGCGGGGCGGGGGCGGTCGAGAAGCCGGGCGGGACGTGCGGGTCGGTGTCCCATACCGCCACGCGGAGGCGACCGGGCTCGGCCGAGCGGAGGCGGAGGGCGTAGGGCCCCTTCGTGTGACAGTGCGAGTTGGCCAGCAGCTCCGCTGCCAAGAGTTCCGCAGTGGGGGTCAGTTCGGGCATCCCGTGTGCGGTCAGAATCAGTCTGAGAGTGCCCCGCGCGATACCCGGTGCGCGTGGATCGTGCGGAAGGTGCAGGGTGTAGTTCCACGACGGGGATACGGTGGCCATCGGAAGTCTCCGGTCACTGAGGGGAGTTCGACAGGTGCCTGGTGTCTGTGCCGTGGCGTCCCACGGTGCGCTTCCAGGTGGGGCGCCTGGGAACGACGATAGGGGCTCCGCAAAGCAGCTTTGCGAGCTTTCGAAGGATCTCAGGCTCATCTCCCTCGTGTGAGTGACAAGCTCGCTGTGTGTCCGCTAGGAGGAAGCACTCATGACGCCAAGGCCCGTGCCGACGGCCCGACGCGTCCGGCTCGCCACCGAGCTGCGCAAACTCCGCGAGCGGGCAGGCCTGACCTCCACCGAGGCGGCGCAGATGCTCGGCACCAGTTCGGGTCAACTCAGCAATGTGGAGTCGGCCAGGTTCGGGGTGAGCCCCGACCGTGTCCGCGCGATGGCCAACCTCTACTCGTGCACGAACCAGCCCTACGTAGACGCCCTCGCCGACATGGCCGCGGAGAAGACACGTGGCTGGTGGTGGGAGGTGTACCGCGAGGTGCTTCCCTCCGGACTGCTCACCCTCGCCGAACTGGAGCACCACGCGACAGCTGTCCGTACCGCCTTCACCGCTCACATCCCGGGCATGCTCCAGACCGCCGAGCACGCCCGGGAGATCTTCAGCAAGGCGATCCCCGCTCCGACCCCGCCGGAAGTGGAGCACCGCGTCTCGCACCGCATCAAACGCCAGGACGTGGTGTTCCGGGAGGACCCGAATCCGTACAGCACCGTCATCCACGAAGCAGCCCTGCACATGCGGGTAGGGGGCCGGAGGGTGGCCCGCGACCAGCTCAGGCACCTGATCAGCATGAGCCTGCGGGATCACATCACCCTTCGGGTGCTTCCCTTCGACGTCGGGGCCTTCCCGGGATCAGGCCAGTCCATCAACTACCTGTGCGGCCCCGTGGCGGAGCTGGACACCGTACAACTCGACCAGTTCCACGGTCCCGTGCTCCTCGACGCCGAGGCCCACTTGGAGAAGTACCGACGCCTCCTGGACGTTGTCGAAGCCACCGCCCTCAGCCCTGAGAAGTCCCGCGACCTGATCCACGCCATCATCCAGAACCTGTGAAGGAGCCGGTATGCCCACGCACCGCTGGCGGAAGTCGTCCTACTGCCAGGAAGGCGAGGCCTGCGTCCACATATCCACCGAGCCCGCCCTCGTCCACATAGCCGACGCCGACCCGCCCCGGAACGTCCTCACCGTCGGTTTCAGGGCCTTCGGTGGTCTTCTCGACCTGCTGAAGTCATCCGGCGGGCGGTGACCGCGCCGGCCGCCGGACGACGGCGGCCGGCCGGGCGCCCCCTGCCTGGTCAGCGCACCGGCAACGACCGGGTGTGCTCGATGCGGACCGCGTCCAGGTCTCGCGGGTTCAGGCCGAGCAGCCGCAGCATCGTCGGCGCGATCTGCGTGGTCCGCACCGGGGCGTCGACGCGCACGGCGTGCGGGGCGCCGGCACCGTAGACGACGAGCGGCACGGCGAGGTCGTCGGCGGCTGCCCCGCCGTGCTCCGCGATCTTGCCCTTGCCGCCGGTGTAGACCACGCCGTACTGGGTGATGCCGAACACGTCGGGCACGCGCGCGTCACCGGGCCGGGCGTGGAAGTACCGGGCGGCCGCCGCACCGGCGTACACGGTCTTCAGGCCGCTCGCCGTGTACGGCTTGGCGGCTCCGTCGATGCCGTTGCCGTTGCCGGATCGGGCGAGCAGGTAGGCCTTGGCGAACTCGGCGGCGGCCTGCGAACGGTCCTTGAGCCACAGCAGCATGGCGTCGTCGTCCACGGCGTGGGCGACCAGGTCGCCGGCGCCGGGGTGGGCGGCCTTCCAGGCGGCGTTGAGCCCGTCGAGCAGCGGCCCGTCGTCGATGCGGGTCAGTGCCTTCGGGTCGGTGGGCGACTGGCCGTGCTTGGAGGACAGGATGACGGTCGTGCTGCCGTCGAGGCCACGCTTGTGGATCTCGCCGAGGAACGCCCCGACCTCCTGGTCGACGAAGTCGAGGTTCTTCGCGAGCAGTGGACCGGGGGTACCGGGCGTGGTGTAACCGCCCGTCAAGCCGTCGGAGACCGGCAGCTTCTGGGCGGTGGACACGGACTGGAAGTTCATCCCGAAGACTGCCGGGACGCCGGTCCTGTGGGCGCCGCTGTGGTCGTGGCCGTCGATCTCGTTGAGGACCGCCTTCACCTTGTACGCGTCGTACTGCTCGGTGGCCGCGTTGTCCTTCGTCCAGTCCTGGCCGGCCGGGTAGCCGATGGCCTGGCTGTTGATCTCGGGGGCGAACAGGTCCTGGATGCCGTCGCCGGACGGCCCGTCGAGGATTTCGTAGGCGACGTGCTTGTCCGACCACGCGGTGCGTAGCCCCGCCTTGCGGGCGATGTCGAAGACCGTGTTCACCCTGAGGTAGGAGTGCGGGTAGACCGGCTTGCAGGTCTTCGGGTCGACGGGCAGCTTCGCCGGGTCGATGAGGCGGGCGGCGTCACCGGTCATGTTCAGGATGCTGCCGGGCAGGCCGGACAGGCCCTGGCCCGCGTCGATGGAGTTCTGGTCCTTGTCGAGGTCCTCGGTGAGGTCGACCTCGGCGCCGGGCCTGACGCCCGCGCAGTCGGTGGTACCGGCCGGGAGCAGGGCGTTGCTGTAGGTGTCGTCGTAGTAGACGCCCGTGACACCCGGGTCCCCGCCGGTCAGCTGTCCCACCATGCCGGGGAAGGAGTCGGAGGGGACGGTGGTTCTGGCGTGGGTGTACTCCACACCGCCGCCGGCCAGCCGGGCCAGCGCGGAACGCGGGTGCCGGGCCACGTACCAGGCCAGGTCGGACTGGTGCAGGCCGTCGACCGAGAGCAGCAGGACGTGCCGGGAGCGGGACGCGGGGGAGGCGGGACCGGCCGTCGCGGCGGTCAGACCGCCGACGGCGGCGAGCGCGGCGGCGGCAGCCGCGACAGGACGGAGGGGGTGTCGGAACACGGTGGTTCTCCTCGAAGCTGTGCGGAGCTTGTGACCCTGCGGGTGACGCACCGACATTCGAGAAGGAGAACGTGTACGGAACCGGACCTGCGTGCCCGATTCTGTCAAAGAACGTCATGTCGGCACGCAAAGCCCGCCCATCTCGGAAACAGAGGAACGATGTCCGACCGCAGATTCCGGATCACCACCGCCTTCCAGCGGCACGTCGCCAACCCGCTGACCCGTCTCATGCCCTTCCAGACGCTGCTGGAGACCACCGGCCGGGTCTCCGGGCAGCCCCGCAGGACCCCGCTGGGCGGGAAGCGGGTGGGGGACTCCTTCTGGCTGGTGTCGGAGTTCGGGACGAAGTCGCAGTACGTACGGAACATCCAGGCCGATCCGCGGGTCCGGGTACGGATCGGCGGACGGTGGCACTCCGGCACCGCCCACCTGCTGCCCGACGACGACCCGGTCGCCCGCCTGCGCACCCTGCCCAAGGGCAACAGTGCCGCGGTGAAGGCACTGGGCACGCAACTGCTGACGGTCCGGGTCGATCTCACCGACTAGGACAGCCCCTGATGCAGCGTTCGACCGTGTCGCGTTGCTTGTAGGTCTCGCGGTCGAAGGCGCATGGTCTGCCACCCCGGCTGCCGCGCGGCAGACGGTGGCCGCGCGGTCAACGCCCTCGGCGGCGCCCCGGCCGATCAGCTCTTCGTGCTGCTCAGCACCGTCGTCGACCGGGCGTACGGGCGTGATCGCGCACTACGCGGTCGCAACGCCCAGGAAGCGCAGCACCGCCAGGACGCGGCGGTGGTCGGTGTCGGCCTTGGGCAGGTCGAGCTTGGTGAAGATGCTGTTGATGTGCTTGGCGACCGCGCTCTCGCTCACGACCAGCTCGGCGGCGATGCCGGAGTTGGACCGGCCGCCCGCCATCAGCTCCAGCACCTCCCGCTCGCGCGGTGTCAGCCGGTCGAGCGGATCGCTGTGCCGGCGCACCAGCAGCTGCGCGACGACCTGCGGGTCGAGCGCGGTGCCGCCGGCCGCCACCCGGCGTACCGCCTCGGCGAACTCCTCGACGTCGGCGACGCGTTGCTTGAGCAGATAGCCGACGCCCGAGGTGTTGGCGGCGAGCAGATCGGCGGCGTACCGCTCCTCCACGTACTGCGACAGCAGGAGCACGGCGGTACGCGGGTACTGGCGGCGGATCACCAGCGCGGCGCGTACTCCCTCGTCGGTGAAGCCGGGCGGCATGCGCACGTCGACCACGGTGATGTCGGGCCGGTGCTCCTCGACGGCCGCCAGCAGCCCTTCCGCGTCGGCGACCTGCGCGCACATCTCGAAGCCGGCCGCCTCCAGCACCTTGACCACGCCGATGCGCAGCAAGAGGGAATCCTCGGCGATCACGGCGCGCACGGCAGCTCCACGGTGATGACGGTCGGGCCCCCGGCGGGGCTGCGGCAGGAGAACGTGCCGTCGACGGACGCGACGCGCTTGGCGAGCCCGACGAGCCCGGTGCCGCCGACGGCCGCGAGATCCGCGCCGCCCGCGCCGTCGTCCGCGACGACCACCAGCAGTGTCTCCCCGATCCGCTGCACCGTCACGTCCGCCCGGGTCGCCTGGGCGTGTTTGACCACGTTCGTCAGGGCTTCGGAGACCACGAAGTACGCGACGGCCTCGATCGTGGGTGACGGGCGCCGCGGCAGGTCCACCGCCACGCGCACCGGGATCGGGAGGCGGGCGGCGGCCCCGGACAGCGCGGCGTCGAGGCCGCGGTCCTCAAGGACGGCCGGATGCAGGCCGCGCACCAGGTCGTTCAGCTCGGCGATCGCTTCCTTCGCCTCGCGGTGCGCCTCGTCGATCACCTTGCGGGCGTCCTCCGGCAGGTCGCCGAGGGTAGCCCTGGCCAGGCCCAGGTTGACGGCGAGTGAGACGAGGCGCTGCTGTGCGCCGTCGTGCAGGTCGCGCTCGATCCGCCGCCGCTCGGCGTCGGCGGCGTCGAGCACGCCGGCCCGGCTCTCGGCGAGGTCGGCGACCCGGCGGGCCAGCTTCTCCGTGCGGCTGGGGCCGAGCAGGACCTCGGCCGCCCGGGTCTCCAGCCGCACCAGAGCGCCGGTCAGCCGGGGCCCGAGGAACAGCAGGGCAAGGCCGCCGGCGGTGATGTACACGGCCTGCGTGGTGTACCCGAGGTCGGTGACCCACCACTGCGTCGGCAGCGCCCAGATCCACACGTAGAGGGAGGCGGCCACGAGAGCGGCGGCCCAGAAGGCGAGGACGGCGAGGTCCAGGACGGCGAGCAGCGGACCCGCCACGGCGTGGTAGCAGACCTGCCGCCACAAGGCCCGGCCGGTCAGCCGGCGCATCGCCGACTTCCAGGTGCGTCCCGGCCCGGGTACGGCGGGGCGCGGGAGGTCCTTGCCGACGAGCGCCCGGTAGCGTCGCCGCTGCCCGGCGGTCAGCAGGGGTGTCACCACGAGCGTGAGCAGCACGGGCAGCGGAGTCACGGCCACCGCGCCGGGCGCGTGCACCAACGCCGCCATCGTGCCGAGCAGCCAGAGCCACAGTGGCACCACGGCGAGGTGGAGCGGCAGGCCGGCGGCGACGAGCGCGGTCCGGTGTCCCGCCCTGCGGAACGGCCGGCCCAGTACCAGCTGCAGCCACGTCGTGAGTCGCATGCGTCAAACGGTAAAGCCGCAGGCCATCCCCGTGCCATGACACTCCCGCCCGGTTCGGGGGTGCACTTTTCTCCACCCTGGGTCGGAACCCTGCGTGACTGACGGCGCCCCGGTGCGCGGCGGAGGGTGGAGCACGTGAAGGGGAGAGCCGACGAGGAGCGGGGGAAGACGATGCGTCAACTGGTCGTGTGCGATGAGGCCGTGGCCGGTGCCGAGGGCTTCGACCGCGCCGAGGTCATCCCGCTCCGCGGAGAGGTGGAGGAGCCGCGCCCGGCGCGGGGCATCCGGCGGGCCGGGTGGCTGCTGGTCGCCTGCGGGCTCGCCCTGCTGCCGTGGCTGTACGTGCTGGCCACCGGCCTGCCGGCCACCGCGACCGCGGCGCACTGGCCGGTCGCCTGGGTCGGGCTCGACGCGCTGGAGGCGCTCGGCCTGATCGCCACCGGCCTCCTGGCCGCCCGCGGCGACCGGCGGCACGCCCTGGCAGCCGCCGCGACCGCGACGCTGCTTGTGGTGGACGCCTGGTTCGACACCACGACCGCGGCCCCGGGCGGCGACGTCGCCAACGCGCTCGCCATGGCACTCGGCGCCGAGCTGCCGCTCGCCGCGCTGTGCGGCCGACTGGCGCTGCGGGCGCTGAGCCGGCCCTCGTGACGCCGACCGCCCGAGTACGTACCACGGACCGAATCGATCCACCGGAGAACACCATGCACCGCATCACCACCGCCCCCGTCGCCCCGATCCCGGCCCGGACCCGCTGGGCGGTCGCCGCCGGCACCGGCGCCGCGTTGGCCGCCGCCTGGTGGCTGGGCGACACAGCGCCCTATCCGTACGCCCAACGCGGCCTGCTCGACGTGCCGTTGCCGTTTCTGACAGCCGACAGGATGGACGCCGTTCTGCAACCGCGGCCGGGGGAACGGATGCTGGAGATCGGCCCGGGGACGGGCCTGCAGTCGCTGCACGTCGCCCCGCAGCTCGGGCCGGAGGGGCGGCTCGATGTGCTCGACATCCAGCAGGAGATGCTCGACCACGTGATGTGCCGCGCCAAGCGCGACGGCCTGGCGACTGTCAGGCCCGCCCGCTCGGACGCACGTGAACTGCCCTACGACGACGAGACATTCGACGCCGTATACGCCGTGACCGCGCTCGGCGAGGTCCCCGAGCCGGATCGGGTACTGCGCGAGGCGGCACGGGTGCTGGCACCAGGCGGGCGGCTGGTGATCGGCGAGTTCTTCGACCGGCACTGGATCTCCTTCGGCCGGCTGCACCGGCTCGCCGACGCCGCCGGCCTCCACCTGACCGAGCGCCGCGGCCCAAGCCCGGCATACCTCGCCCGCTTTCGACCCTGCAGAGCCGACGCGCCAGGCCAACAGAGCGAGCGCCTCGCCCCCAGCGACCGGGACACCGACGACGGGCAAGCGTGAGCACCGCACGCAGGGACCGCGATCACTGAGCTGAACAACCTGGCGCGCGGTAGGCCGCTCCAGGAGGCGAGGGGGCTCCGCCCCGACCGCCGCCGGCCACGGACATCGCGGAGCTCCGCGTGATTCCGGTCTCCGATCGTGCTGGGTCCTCTCCGGCAGCAAGCCCAGGGCGGCGGCGGTGAGGCGTCCAGCAGCCCCGCGGGGTTTTCGGCGGTGCTGCCCAGACACAGGTGAGCGGGGCTGGTGAGTTCAGCTGGCGGCCTTGTAGAACGCGTACGTCGCCGAGTACGGCACCGACACCTGGTCCGTCCCGGTGCAGGCGGCGGCCGGGGCCACGCCGCCCTCCGTGTCCAGGCGCTGGACGTAGGTGACGCCCTCGAACGTCCCGGCGCCGCGGGTGGCCGTGGCCTTCAGGAGCAGTTCGGGGACGGCGCCGTCCTTCGCGGAGGTGGCGACCGCGGCGGCGTTGACGGCGCTGCCGTCGACCGTGGAGACCCAGACCGGGCCACGGGAGTGCAGGGCGACCGGGCGGTGGGCGCGGTCCCGCTTGTCGGAGAGGGTGGCGGCGGGCTCCAGGAGCTTCCAGGCGCCGTCGGTGCAGGTGTAGGTCTGGACGCCGTGCGCGGCGTAGACGCCGGTCAGCCTGTTGCCGTCGGGCACGGCGAGCGCGGCGGGGGCGTGGACGGCCGGGAGGTGGGCGGGCCGTGCGGAGTAGGCCTGGACGGCGGTCGTGCCCAGCAGGGTGGCGGCGGCCGCGGCGGCGACGGCCGTGGTGGTCAGGGCGATTCTCTTGACGTGCTTCATGAAGGGGGGTCTCCGAACGGGATCCGTGCGTGTTCAGGGAAGGGAGCGGCCCGCGTCGAACCGGAAACGGGCCCTCCCCCTTGTCCCCCGGACGCTACGGACGCGCGGCCCCGCCGCGTGGCGGGTTGCCCGTTCTTTGTCCCCCCGTAAGATTTCACCGCCCCAAAGGGCAAGCGGACAGCCCAAGTTGACACCTCAGCCCGGCCAGACGACCGCCTGCACCTCGCTGTAGGCGTGCAGGGCGTAGGAGCCGACGTCCCGGCCCACCCCGCTCTTCTTGAACCCGCCGAACGGCGCCTCCATGTTCCGCCCCACGGTGTTGATCCCGACGCCACCCGCCCGCAGCCGCCGCGCCACCCGGAAGGCACGGGCCACGTCGCCGGACCAGACGTAGTCGATGAGGCCGTAGTCGGAGTCGTTGGCGAGGGCGATGCCCTCCTCCTCGTCGTCGAAGGGGACGACGGAGACGACCGGCCCGAAGATCTCCTCGCGGGCCACCCGCATGTCGTTCGTGCAGTCGGCGAGGAGGGTCGGGGGCACGTAGAACCCCCGCTCCAGCGACGGGCGTTCACCGCCGGCCACCACCGTCGCGCCCTCCTTCCGGCCGAGTTCGACGTACGACTCGACGCGCGCCCGGTGCTCGGCGCTGATCAGCGGCCCGACCACCGTGTCCGGCGCGGCCGGGTCGCCCACCTTCAACCGCCCCGCATACGCGGCCAGTTGGTCCACCAGCCGCTCGTACAGCCCGCGCTGCACCAGCACCCGGGTGGGCGCCGTACAGATCTGCCCGCTGTAGAAGGAGAAGGTGGTGCCGATCCCGGCCACCGCCGAGCCGACGTCCGCGTCGTCGAAGACGACCGCCGCGCCCTTGCCGCCCAGTTCCATCAACTGGCGTTTCATGTCCCGCCCGCACACCTCGGCGATGCGCTGCCCGACGGCGGTGGAGCCGGTGAAGCTCACCATGTCGACGTCGGCCGAAGCCACCGCCGCCTCGCCGACACCGGTCGACCGGCCGGAGACGACGTTCACCACGCCCGGCGGGACGCCCGCCGCCGCCAGCGCCTCCGCCATCCGGTAGACGGAGAGCGGGTCCTGCGGGGCCGGCTTCACGACCACCGTGTTGCCCATCGCGAGCGCCGGCGCGACCTTGCCCGCCGGGTTGGCCCACGGGTTGTTGTACGAGGTGATGCAGCTGACCACCCCGACCGGCTGGCGCACGGCGAGCGCGCCCATCACGCCCGCCCTCCCCATCGGCCCGGCCTCGTTGATCTGCGGCGGGATCGCCCACTCGGCCGGTTCGACGGTCGCGTACCGGCGGAACCGGGCCACCGCGACCCCCACCTGCATCGCGCGGGCGGTGCCGGTGGTCGCGCCCGTCTCGGCACGGGCGAGGTCCGCGTACGCGCCCGACTGCCCGCGGATGAGGTCGGCGGCCCGGCCCAGCACCGCCGCACGCTCCCCCGCCGGCGTCCGCGACCAGCCGTCGAAGGCCTCCCGGGCGGCCGCACAGGCCGCCACGACCTGCTCCCGGGACGCCTCCGGCGCCCAGCCCACGGTCTCCTCGGTCGCCGGGTCGACGACCTCGTAGTACCCGTCGTCGGGCGCCACCCACCGGCCGCCGACGAACAGCCGCTGCCCGTCCGCCGCCCCGCCCGCCCCGCTCACCGGGTGCTCACCGTCCTGGTGTCCCGCCCGGACCGCAGCACCCTCCCCGGTACGGCCCCGCTCACCACGTCGTCCCGGATGGCCTCGACGCCGTTGACCCAGACCGCCCGTACCCCGATCGCCTTCGAGTCCAGGCGCGGGCTGTCTCCCGGCAGGTCGTGCACCAGGGTGGCCTGGCCGGCCGCGATCCGCTCCGGGTCGAAGAGCACGAGGTCCGCATGCCAGCCCTCCGCGATCCGCCCGCGCTCCCGCAGCCCGAAGAGCCGGGCGGGATCGTCGGTCAGCATCTTCACGGCCTGTTCCAGGCCGAGCAGCCTGCGGCCGCGCAGGCAGTCGCCGATGAAGCGGGTGGTGTACGGGGCTCCGCACATGCGGTCCAGGTGCGCCCCGGCGTCGGACCCGCCGAGCATGACGTCCTCGTGCTGCCAGGTCTCGGCGCGCAGCGCCCAGGAGGCCGGGTCGTTGTCGGTGGGCATGGGCCACAGGACGGTACGGAGGCCGTCGGCGGCGCAGATCTCGACCAGGGTGTGGAAGGGGTCCTGGCCGCGCTCCTGTGCTATGTCACGCACCACCCGTCCCGGCAGCCCGGCGTTCGCCTCGCTGTACGTGTCCCCGATGACGTACCGCCCGAAGTCGGCGAGCCGCCGGAAGACTCCCGCCTCCTTGCTGTTCGCGCGCTCCATCATCTCGGCCCGTACCGCCGGGTCGCGCAGCTTCTCGATCCGCTCCGGAACCGGCAGCCCGAGGATCGGCCCCCACCCGGGGATGAGGTTCAGGGCGCAGAAGGTGCCGAGCGACATGTTCATGGGCGTGAGGATCGGCATGGTCAGCGCGACCACCCTGCCGCCCGCCTTCCGGGCCCGTTCACTGGCCTGGAGCTGCCGCGGCACCCGCTCCGGCACGGCGGCGTCGACCGTCAGCACGTTCCAGTTCAGGGGCCGCCCGGCCGCCGCGCTCATCTCGGCGAACAGTTCGATCTCGGCGTCGCTGAACTGGTCGAGGCAGCCGGCGACGATCGCCTCGATCTGCGTCCCCTCGTGCTCCCCGACGGCCCTGGACATGGCCAGCAGCTCCGCCGGCCGCGCGTGCCGGGAGGCGACCGGCTGCCCGTCCCCGTCGGAGTGGGTGCTGGACTGGGTGGTGGAGAAGCCCCACGCCCCGGCATCCATGGCCTCGTGCAACAGCCGTACGATCTCCGCCAGTTGCTGCTCGCTCGGCTGGCCGCCGACCGCGTCCGGCCCCATCACGTACCGGCGCAGCGCACAGTGCCCCACCATGAACCCGGCGTTGACGGCGATCCGCCCTTCGAGGGCGTCCAGGTACTCCCCGAAGGAGTTCCAGCTCCAGGGCGCCCCCTCCTCCAGGGCGACCAGGGACATGCCCTCGACCTTGGACATCATGCGGCGGGTGTAGTCGGCGTCGGCGGGGCGTCCCGGGTTCAGGGGCGCGAGGGTGAACCCGCAGTTCCCGGCGGCGACCGTGGTCACCCCGTGGTTCAGCGAGGGCGTCGCGTACGGGTCCCAGAAGAGCTGGGCGTCGTAGTGCGTGTGCGGATCGACGAACCCGGGCGCGAGGACGAGCCCCGTGGCGTCCTCGCTGGTCCGCGATTCCTCGGTGACGGTCCCGACGACGGCAATCCGCCCGTCCCGGATACCGACGTCGGCGACGATGCCGGGGGCTCCGGTCCCATCGACGACGGTCGCCCCTTTTATGACGTGATCGAGCATGAACCTGGTCTCCTCAAA
Source organism: Streptomyces sp. NPDC090499 (assembly GCF_044769305.1). NCBI lineage: Bacteria > Bacillati > Actinomycetota > Actinomycetes > Kitasatosporales > Streptomycetaceae > Streptomyces > Streptomyces sp. NPDC090499. The sequence continues at coordinate 355,723 of NZ_JBIVXP010000007.1, read as the reverse complement.
CTGCGATGCGGTGACCGACCTGCTTTTGAGGGGCGCGGGGCTGCACTTGATTTGCGGCTCCGCCGCGCGGGCGCGACCAGCCCCCGCCCACCCGCACCCGCCGACGAGACCTCAGGCCCCCTGACGGAACCGCGTGGTCCGATGAACCGGATCCGTGTCGATCTTCGGAATCACGTGCTCCCCGATCAACCGGATCGTCTGCAGCGTCTCCTCCTTCGGCACCCCCACCGGCAGCCCGAAGCTCAGCTGGTCGGCACCGGCCTGCTCCCACCGCTTGCACTGCCGCAGCACCTCGTCGGGGTCGCCGCAGATCAGCAGCTCCTCCTCGACGAGCAGCTCCACGAACTCCGGGGTGTACTCCGGCAGCGTCTCCGGCCACACCGGGAACCCCTCGGGCCGCGGGAAGGTGTCGTGGTACCGGAAGACCAGCGAGGGCAGGTAGTGCAGCCCGCCGCTCGCCGCGATCCGGATCGCCTCGTCGTGCGTCGGCGCGCAGATCGCCGTCGTCGTCACCATCACGTTGTCGTTGACGAAGTCCCCGACCGGCTCGGCGTTCACGATCGCCGTCTTGTACTGCTCCAGCACCCACTCCATGTCGGAGACCTTCTGGATGCTGAACCCGAGCACCCCCAGCCCCTTCCGCGCCGCCATGGCGTACGACGGCGGCGACCCGGCCGCGTACCACATCGCGGGGTGCGACTTGCCGTACGGCTTCGGCAGCACCTTGCGCGGCGGCAGCTGCCAGTGCTTGCCCTGGAAGCCGACGTACTCGTCCTGGAGCCACATCTTGGGGAACTCGGCGATGGTCTCCTCCCAGATCTCCTTGGTGTAGTTCATGTCGGTCACACCAGGGATGAACCCGAGGATCTCGTGCGAGCCGGCGCCGCGCCCGCTGCCGAACTCGAAGCGGTTGCCGGTGAGATGGTCGAGCATGGCGACCTTCTCGGCGACCTTCACGGGGTGGTTGACCTGGGCGAGCGGGTTGAAGATCCCGGAGCCGAGGTGGATCCGCTCGGTGGCGTGCGCGAGGTAGCCCAGGTACACGTCGTTGGCGGACAGGTGGGAGTACTCGTCGAGGAAGTGGTGCTCGGAGGCCCAGGCGTACTTGAAGCCGGACTGGTCCGCCTGGATGACGTACTCGGTCTCCTCCATCAGTGCCTTGTGCTCGGCCAGCGGGTCGGTCTCGGCTCGCTTGCCCACGTATCCCTGTACAAAGAGCCCGAATTCCAAGGCGGTTCACCGTCCCATATTTCCTGACGCTCCGTCAGATACCGTTCGTTGGCCGACTGTCGCACCGGCCGCTTCCACCGTCAATAGCTGACAAGCCGTCAGATGACACTGACCCCCGCCAGCCAGCCCCCGTCGATCACGAACGGCTGCCCGGTGATGTACGACGAGTCGTCCGAGGTCAGGAAGAGCGCCAGCCTGGCCACCTCCTCCGCCCGCCCGATCCGGCCCAGCGGCACGAGCTTGCGGTACAGCTCGTCCAGCGCCCGGCTCATCTCGGCGGGGTCGGCGGCCGGGTCCAGCCGCGCCGGGTTGGACATCGCGGTGTCGATGGCGCCGGGGCAGATCGCGTTGACGCGGATCCGCCGGTCGGCCAGTTCCAGCGCGGCGACCCGGGTGAGCCCGAGCACCGCGTGCTTGGTCGCGGCGTACGTCCCCACCGCCGCCATCCCGGTCAGCGCCGTGTAGGAGGCCGTGTTGACGATGGTCCCCCCGTCGTCCAGCTCGGGCGCGACCGTCTTCATGCCCAGGAAGCAGCCGACCTGGTTGACCTGCACGACCTGCATGAACTCTTCGAGGGGCGTGTCCACGAGCGCGTTGAAGCGCAGGATGCCGGCGTTGTTCACCAGCCCGTCGAGCCGGCCGTACGCCTGCTTCGCGGCGGCGACGGCGGCCTGCCACTCCTCCTCCACTCCCACGTCCAGGTGGACGTAGGCGGCCCCGATCTCCTTGGCGAGCGCCTCGCCGGGATCGTCCAGCACATCCGCCACGACGACCCGCGCACCCTCCGCCCGGAACAGCCGCGCCTCCTGCTCCCCCTGCCCGCGCGCCGCCCCGGTGACGATGACGACCCGTCCGTTCAGCTTGCCCATGCCGGTGCCTCCCTCAGCTGAGAAGGGGCGCGACATCCGCCCCGAACGCCGCTATCTGGTCGATGAGTTCGGCCCGGCTCCGGCTGCGGAACCGCACCTGGATCTGGTGCACGCCCATCGCGCCGTACGCCCGCAGCGACTCGGCGAGGAAGTCCGGGGCTCCGCCGAGGGTGCGGCGGCCGACCTCCCACTCCGGCGTGCCGACGTACAGCGGTTCGGTGATGGCGCCGACCGTGATCGGCTCCTCGATGCCCGCCCCGGCGCGCAGCCGCCGCAGCCGCTCGATCTGTGCCGGGAGCCGGTCCCTGGGGTCGCCCTGGGGCAGCCAGCCGTCGCCCTTGAGCGCGGCCCGCCGCACGGCGGCCGGCGACGATCCGCCGATCCACACCGGCACCCGCTCCTGCGCGGGCCGGGGCCGCTGCCCGAGCCCTTCGAAGTCGTAGAACTTCCCGTGGTGGGAGGGGAACTCGTCCGCCCCCAGCGCCGCCCGCAGCGCGTCGATCGCCTCGTCCAGCACCGCCCCGCGCTGCCCGAAGTCCACCCCCAGCACCTCGAACTCCTCCCGCACGTGCCCGGCGCCGACGCCGAGGATCAGGCGGCCGCCGGAGAGGTGGTCGAGGGTCGCGTACTGCTTGGCGGACAGGAGCGGGTGCCGCAGGCCGACGACGGCGACATGGCTGAGCAGCCGCACCCGTTCGGTCACGGCGGCCAGGTGGGCGAGGGTGGCCACCGGGTCGTACCAGACCGTGCTCATCGCCCCGGCCAGCCGGTGCGGGATCGCCACGTGGTCGCAGACGGCGAGGTAGGCGAACCCGGCCCGGTCGACGGCCCGCGCGATCTCGACCAAGTCCGCGGCGCCGGCCCCGGCCTCCCAGCCCTCGGCGTAGATGGTGGACTGGGACTGGACGGGGAGCTGGATCCCGTAGTCGGGGCTCACCGCGGACCGCCGCCCCACAGACCGCCGGCCGTCAGCCCCAGCAGGTCGATCGCGTTCCCGCGGACGATCCGCTCGACCGCGTCCGGGGCCAGGTGGCCCATCTGGGCCTCGCCGACCTCCCTCGACTTCGGCCAGGTGGAGTCGGAGTGCGGGTAGTCGGTCTCGTAGAGGACGTTGCCGACGCCGATCGAGTCGAGGTTGCGGAGCCCGAAGGCGTCGTCGAAGAAGCAGCCGTAGACGTGTTCGGCGAAGAGTTCGGAGGGCGGGCGGGTGACCTTGTCGGCGACGCCGCCCCAGGCGCGGTTCTCCTCCCAGACGACGTCGGCGCGCTCCAGGATGTAGGGGATCCAGCCGATCTGGCCCTCCGCGTACATCACCTTCAGGTTCGGGAAGCGCTCGAACTTGCCGCTCATCAGCCAGTCGACCATCGAGAAGCAGCAGTTGGCGAAGGTGATGGTGGAGCCGACGGCGGGCGGGGCGTCGGCGGAGGTGGAGGGCATCCTGCTGCTGGAGCCGATGTGCATGGCGACGACCGTGCCGGTCTCGTCGCAGGCGGCGAGGAAGGGGTCCCAGGAGTCCGTGTGGACGGAGGGCAGGCCCAGGTGCGGGGGTATCTCGGAGAAGGCGACGGCGCGGACGCCCCGGGCCGCGTTGCGGCGGACCTCGGCGGCGGCCAGTTCGGCGTCCCACAGCGGGATGAGGGCGAGGGGTATCTGACGGCCCTGCGCGAGCGGCCCGCACCACTCCTCCACCATCCAGTCGTTGTAGGCCCGGACGCAGAGCAGGGCCAGTTCGCGGTCCTTGGCCTCGGTGAAGGTCTGCCCGCAGAAGCGCGGGAAGGTCGGGAAGCAGAGCGCGGACTGGACGTGGTTGACGTCCATGTCGGCGAGCCGCTGCGGCACGTCGTACGACCCCGCCCGCATCTGCTCGTACGTGATCACTTCGAGCTTGATCTCGTCGCGGGAGTAGCCGACGGCGGTGTCGAGGCGGGTGAGGGGGCGGTGCAGGTCCTCGTAGATCCACCAGTCGCCGACCGGGCCGTCCTCGCCCGGCCTGCCCATGACGGGCTTGAACCGGCCGCCGAGGAAGCTCATCTCCTTCAACGGGGCCCGGACGATGCGCGGTCCGGTGTCCAGGTACTTCTTCGGGAGGCGGGACTGCCAGACGTCCGGCGGCTCCACGGTGTGGTCGTCGACGGAGATGATCAGCGGGAAGGTGCCGTCCTGGGTGTCCATGGCGCTCACGGTAGCGCTGATCTGACGAACCGTCAGCTATGGGATGACGGATCGTCAGGCAGGAGCGGGACGGGGCGGGCGCACTCCGGGTACGCGTTCACCGAACCCGGCAGGGCGCCCGCCGGCCCGCCCGCGGAATCGTTCCACCTGACGTCCGCCCTGCTGACGGGGGTGCCGCCGTGTGAAGACTGTGTGGACCACCGCGCGTCGCCCTGTGATCGGTGTCTCCCCAGGCTGACGCGGCCCGCCCGGACAAGGCAGACTGACGGGGTGAAGCGGGATGTCTAGGGGGACGGGCATGGACGGTGGACCGCGGGTGCCGGAGCAGCGGCGCGCCCCCTCCTCGGCGGAGGCGGCGGTGCTGCGCTTCAGTGTGCTCGGTCCGGTGCGCGCCTGGCGTGCCGAGGAGCCCCTCAACACCGGCTCCCCGCAGCAACGCGCGCTGCTCGCCGCCCTGTTGCTGCGCGAGGGCCGGACGGCGACCGCGGCCGAGCTGATCGACGCCCTGTGGGGTCCCGAGCCGCCGTCGCAGGCGCTGGCGGCGGTACGCACGTACGCGTCCCGGCTGCGCAAGGTCCTGGACCCGGGGGTCCTGGTCAGCGAGTCCGGCGGATACGCGGTGCGGGGCCTGGGCGAGGGGGCGCTGGACCTGGCGGTCGCGCAGGATCTGGCGGCGTCGGCGGAGAAGGCGAAGAGCGCCGGGGACCTGCACCAGGCGCGGGAGGTGCTCGGGCGGGCGCTCGCCCTGTGGGACGGCGAACCGCTGGCCGGGGTGCCGGGGCCGTACGCGGAGACACAGCGGGTGCGCCTGGAGGAGCTGCGGCTGCAACTCCTGGAGAACCGGCTGGACATGGACCTGGAACAGGGCTGCCACGCGGAGGCCGTCTCCGAGCTGACGGCGCTCACCGCGGCCCACCCCCTGCGCGAGCGCTTCCGCGAACTCCTCATGCTCGCCCTGTACCGCAGCGGCCGCCAGGCGGAGGCCCTCGCGGTGTACGCGGACACCCGCCGCCTGCTCGCGGAGGAGCTGGGCGTCGACCCGCGCCCCGGCCTGCGCGAACTGCAGCAGCGCATCCTCCAGGCCGACCCGGCCCTGGCGGAGCCCTCGACGCCCGCGGCGGAACCCCCCGCGGTCCAGGTCCGTCCCGCCCAACTCCCCGCCACAGTCCGCGACTTCACCGGCCGCGCCGCCTTCGTCACCGAGCTGAGCGAGGTGCTGGCGTCGGCCGAGGGCCGGGTGATGGCCGTATCGGCGCTGGCGGGCATCGGGGGCGTCGGCAAGACGACCCTCGCCGTGCACGTCGCCCACCAGGCCCGGTCCGCGTTCCCGGACGGCCAGCTCTACGTCGACCTGCAGGGGGCCGGCCCCCGTGCCGCGGAGCCGGAGACGGTCCTCGGTTCCTTCCTGCGCGCCCTGGGCACCCCGGACTCCGCCATCCCCGACTCCCTGGAGGAGCGTTCGGCGCTGTACCGCTCGGTCCTGGACGGCCGCCGGGTCCTCGTCCTCCTCGACAACGCGAAGGACGCGGCCCAGGTACGCCCCCTGCTGCCCGGCACGGAGGGCTGCGCGGCCCTGGTCACCGCCCGGGTACGGATGGTGGACCTGGCCGGCGCGCACCTGGTGGACCTGGACGTGATGTCCCCCGACGAGGCGCTGCAGCTCTTCACGAAGATCGTCGGTGCCGAGCGGGTCGCCGCCGAGCGCGAGGCGGCCCTCGACGTGGTGGCGGCCTGCGGTTTCCTCCCCCTCGCCATCCGCATCGCCGCGTCCCGCCTCGCGGCCCGCCGCACCTGGACGGTGTCGGTACTGGCGGCGAAGCTCGCCGACGAACGCCGCCGCCTGGACGAGCTGCAGGCCGGCGACCTCGCGGTGAAGGCGACGTTCGAACTGGGCTACGGCCAGCTGGAACCGGCTCAGGCGCGGGCGTTCCGCCTGCTGGGCCTGGCGGACGGCCCGGACATGTCGCTGGCGGCGGCCGCGGCCGTACTCGGTCTGCCGGTGGAGGCGACCGAGGACCTGCTGGAGACCCTGGTCGACACCTCACTGCTGGAATCGGCGGCTCCGGGCCGCTACCGCTTCCACGACCTCGTACGGCTCTACGCGCGCGCGTGCGCGGAACGGGACGAGCAGCCGCCCAGTGAACGGGAGGCGGCGATGTCACGGTTGCTGGACTTCTACCTGGCCACCGCGGCGGCGTTCTACGCGATCGACCGGCCCGGGGACCGGCTGGTGGATCACCTCGAGGCCACCGAGTACCCGGGGCTGGCGTTCCAGGACCGGCACGAGGCCCAGGACTGGTTCTACGCGGAGGCCATGCCCGTGCTGGCCTGCGTCCGGCAGACGACGGCGCCCGGACTGCTCAGGCGCGCCGTGGACCTGCTGTGGGCGGCCGTCGACCTGACGGAGTCGGGGGCCAACTCCAGGGAGTACGAGACCACGGCGGCCTTCGTGCGGGACGCGGCGCGCGCCTCGGCGGATGTGCGGGCACAGGCCCGCGCACACGTGGTGCTGGCCAACGCCTACCACCTGATCGGCCGTTTCGGACCGGCGAACGAACAGGCGACCGAGGCGGTCCGGCTCTCGGACCTCGCGAGCGACCCGCTGCCCGGGTGCTGGGCCTCCAACATGCTCGGCATCATCGCGCTCTACCAGAACAGGCTGGAGGACGGAGAAGCGCACCTCACCCGCGCGATCGACAGCTTCCGCGCCTGCGGCGACGAGCCCGGCGAGGCCAGCGCGCTGTGCAACCTCTCCCGGATCCACCTGGCGATGGGACGGACCGCCAGCGCGGTCTCCCTGGCACAGCAGGGGACCGGCATGTACGACGCCATGGGGCACGCCCTGAAGGGCGCCAACGGCCGTTACGCGCTGGGCCTCGCGCTCACCCAGGGGGGCCAGTACGACCAGGCCGCCGAGCGGCTTCAGGAGGCCCTGGAGGTGTTCCGGGACAGCCGGATGCGGCTGTGGGAGGGGATGTCCCTGTTCCGGCTCGCCGAACTCGACCTCGCGGCCGAGCGGCCCGCGCAGGCCGCGACCAACGCCGAGTCGGCCCTCACCCTGCTGCGCGGGATCGGCGGCGACTGGCGGCGCGGGAACGTCCTCACGGTGCTCGGCCAGGCCCTGACCCTGATCGGGCATCCGGGCCGCGCGCAGGTCTGCTGGCAGGAAGCGCTCGCCATCTTCGAGGGGCTCGGGGCAACCGAGGCCGAAGAGGTGAAGGCCCTCCTCAGGCCGAGTGTCATCGCCTGAGGCAAGGCGCCCGCGAGGAACGGGCAGCGGCGGCGCCCGGCGGACGTTCATCATTCGTTTATCGCGCCACGGCACTCTCGTCCTGTCGATCCGTCGCGTCGGGGGGCAGACGGTTTGGCCTGGGCCCGCGCCTTAAGGTGTAGCGGCCCGGAAGCGTCCGCCCGGCGGCCCTACGGGGGAGCCGCCGGGTGGGCCTTCCTACCCACAGCGTCAAGGACATACAGGGGAGCGAACCATGAGCGACGAGACGAAGACGACCGAGGCCGAGGTGGCTGCCGAGGGCGCCGAGATCACCACGCTGAACAGCCACGCCACCAGCGAGCCGCTCAGCGCCACGATCCTCCAGGCGGACGACGAGGACACCACCGTCACGCCGGACAACTCGCACGCCACGGACGAGAAGGCCTGACCGAGCCACACCAGGACGGGGATCGGCCGCGGCGGCGCGGAGGGGGAGCCGTCGCGGCCGAGGTGTGTCAAGAGTGAGGTTCCCGCCAATTCCCGGCGCGAGCCGTTCGATCCCCTCGAACGATCGCCCCCCCTGGAGCTAGCGTCACTCCTGTCCAGATCTCCCCTACCTGGTAGGAGCCAAAGCGAGCCGTACCAAGAGGATTGTCGCCACCGTTGCCATCATCCTCGGCGCGACCGCCGCTGCGACGAGCCCGGCGCCGGCGGAGAACCACGCTGGCATCGTGACTACGCAGGAGAACCATGCGGGCACGGTGACCACATCCGAGAATCACGCCGGCTGACTCCACCACCGCAGGCCGATGGGCCGGTCCTTATCCGGCCCATCGGCGTAGGGTCCGAGGCTTGCAAGTTGGCAACAGCGCAGGCTTCCTGCACCGGAATGTGCCTCAGAACCGCAAATGAGATCTCCTTGCGGCTTCCGCCCAGCTCGCACCACACCGTCTTGCCTGCAGACCCCAGCTCCACACCCCACCACTGCACCAGCGCGCCCAGCAGAGCCAAGCCCCTTCCGGTCTCCTCGGGCTCTGTGGCGAAGAGCAGCATGGGAAGCGCCTGCGGTTCGGGGTCGCTGACCTCGGCCCGGAGGCGGCCTTTGGCCCGACGGTTGACCGTGAACCCCGGCCGGCCACCCGCCTTTCCCGGCCGCTCGCTCGCTTCTCCCCCCCCGTGCTGGACGGATCGTGTCAAGGGTGGCCCGCAGGGCCATCGGCGCAGCCAACGCGCAACGCAGTGGAGCGCCCTTTACCCGAGCCGTGGAAGCACGACACTGGCCAAGAAGCGAGTGGCCCAACGGCAACTCGAAAACGCCGGGCACCACGGCCACGTCGCGCCTAGTCCCCCCAGGACTTGAGGATCTCGGCCACGCTCCTTGCCGTGCTGCCCTCCCGTTTCAGTTCGGTTGCCAATGCCGAGACCCTCTGCTGATCAAGCTTGGCCGGAATCCCGGACGCGATGAGATACGCGTGGGCGACGGCGACCGAGACCCGGAGGTTGGAGCGCTCCAGCCAGCACATCCGCCCGAGAGCGTGCGCGAGGGCGGCCGCCTTGGCATACGTGCCCTGGTAGACGTCCTGTCCTACCAGCACCGCTCGGTGACGCTCGACTGCGGCGATCGGCACGCCGTAGTCGTCGATGGCCGGGTCGTCGAGCCCCGCCCGCTGTGCGACCTCCAGGATCCAGGCCAGGTCGATGTCGAGGCTCATGTACCGGACTCCCCCTGCCCCTCGATCTCGTCGATGAGATCTCCGTACTCGTCGAGCACTTCCTGCGCAGCCGCCATGAACACGGCACGCAACTGCTCGTTGTCGGCCCGGATGAGCTGTTCGACGTACTCATTGACCGGTATCCGCCGGGTGGCCGCCGCATGTCGGGCCATCTCCGCCGCCTCGTCGTCCATCCGGATATTGATCTGCGTCTTGGCCATACCGGGAAGGTACCATCTGATACCAGCGCACGCTATCTCCTGATACCACCCACGAGAAGATCCAGCGACGGCACCAGAACCGGGGCGAGCGCCTCGAAGTAAGGCCACGCGCTCGCACACCGACCGCTCATCGGGGCCGAGCTCTCGCTCGGCCCCGCCGTGCCGGCTGCCCCACCCGCACTGCTGGATCCCACAGCGTCCGCAAAGGCTCTCCGCCCCGTTCGTCCCCGCGCCATCCGGGCGTCGTGGTCGGCGGCCAGGCTCGGGTGTCATGGCTTCCGACCGGAATGCACCCGCCGTGGTCGTCAAGGTCGTTCGGTTCGTGCCGCTCGGCGCGCTGGCCGTGCTGCTGCTCGACTCGGCCACCGACTTCTTCCCCGACGACCCGATCGCCGGCATCCTCACGCCGACCCGCCTGACCCTGGCCCTCGGGCTGCTGGCGCTGCTCGCCGGAGGCGCCCGGCTGCGGGACTTCCGGACCCGCCTCGACCTGCCCGTCGTGCTGCTGCTCGCCGCGTCCGTGGTGGCGACGTACGGCGGCGGGCATCCGACCGCCCCGCTGCGCGGGCTGCTGACCGTCGTCGTGACGTACTACCTCGTCGTCGGCCTGCGCCGCACCCAGCCCGAGTCCTGGCGCGCGCTCGGGCTGCTCGCCCTCGCCGGGGCGACCGCCGCGAGCACCAGCGCCTTCTCCCAGGTCACCAACGCCACCCCGACCGGCTTCTGCCGCACCGGCCTGCTCACCGACGTCGCCTGCGACGCGGGCGGCGGGGACGTGCTCATCCGGGCCACCGGCACCTTCGCCAACCCCAACCTGCTCGGCGCCTGCCTGGTGCTGCTGCTGCCGTTCGCGCTGCTGGCCGCCGTGTCGGTGGACGAGCGCACGGCCCGGACGGCGATCGTCCTCATGGTCGTCGTCGGGTACGGGGCGCTGGTCACCACCTTCTCCCGCGCCGAGTACGTCGCGGCCGCCGCCGGTCTCCTCGTCCTCGGCGTCGCCTACTGGCTGGCGCCCCGGCTCGCCGACCGGGCGCAGCGGCGGCTGTACGCGGTGGCGGGCGGTCTTGGCCTGGTCGGCGCGGCCGGGGTCATCGGGGCCGTGTCCCGGGCCGGGGACTCGCTGGGCGTGCGCGGGCAGGCCTGGCGGGCCGCGCTCCGGGTGGCCCGGCGCAATCCGCTGGGGGTGGGGCTCGGGCGGTCCGGCGAGGCGATATCCGCCGCGGCTCCCGGGGACCGGGTGTTCGTGCACGCCCACAACCTGTGGCTCAACTGGCTCGTGGAGACCGGGCCGCTGGGGCTGGTCGCCGTCGTCGCGGTGACCGTCGTGGCCTGGGCGAGCGCGGGGCGGGCCGCCCGCGCCAAGTCCGTGCTCGGTACGTTCGGACTCGCCTCGCTGACCGGCTTCTTCCTCGCCGGCATGCTGGACGACCCGGCCAACCTGGACCGGATCAGCATGCTGTTCTGGCTGGTGCTGGGGGTGGTGATGGCCGAGGCGCCGGGCGGGTGGCGACGGCGCCGCCCCGTGGTTCCGGACGACGACACCATCGTCCTCACCCCGGTCCGGCAGCCCCGGCACAGCCCCCGGTCGGTCGCCGCCCGCACCCGCACCCGCCCCGCCTAGCCGGCCCGCAACTCCCCCTTCACCACCTTCCCGCTCGCGTTCCGCGGCAGCTCCGCCACGAACTCCACCGTCCGCGGCACCTTGTAGTTCGCCATCTCGCGGCGGGCCCAGGCGATCAGGTCGTCGGCGGTCAGCACCGCTCCCGGCCGCCGCACCACGAACGCCCTGCCGACCTCGCCCAGGCGGGCGTCCGGGACGCCGACGACGGCCACGTCGGCCACCTCCGGGTGCAGGCCCAGCAGTTGCTCTATCTCGGCCGGGTAGGCGTTGAAGCCGCCGACGATGAACATGTCCTTGAGGCGGTCGGTGATGCGGAGGTTGCCGGCCGGGTCCAGGACGCCGACGTCGCCGGTGCGCAGCCAGCCGTCCGCCGTCACGGCCTCGGCGGTCGCGGCCGGGTCCTCGAAGTAGCCGCGCATGACGTTGAAGCCGCGGACCAGCACCTCCCCGGGTTCGCCGGGCGGCGCGTCCACGCGCACCTCGGTGCCGGGTATCGCGCGCCCCGACGTCGACGCGATCACCGTCGGGTCGTCGCCCCGGCGGCACATGGTGACGATCCCGCTCGCCTCGGAGAGGCCGTAGGCGGTCAGGACCGTCTCGACGCCGAGTTCGCCGCGCAGGCGCTCGACGAGGAGCAGGGGTACGACGGCCGCGCCCGTCACCACCAGGCGCAGCGCGGAGAGGTCGTGGGTGTCGCGGGCCGGGTGGTCGAGGAGGGACTGGTGGAGCGTCGGGGGGCCGGGGAGGACCGACACCCGCTCCGCCGCCACGTTCGCCAGGACCGTCGCCACGTTGAACACCGGCTGCGGGATCATCGTCGCCCCGCGCATCAGGCAGGCGATCACCCCGGCCTTGTAGCCGAAGGTGTGGAAGAAGGGGTTGACGATCAGGTAGCGGTCGCCGGTGCGCAGGCCCGCCAGGTCGGCCCAGATCTCGTACGCCCGCAGGGTCTGCGCATGGGTGATCACCGCGCCCTTGGGGCGGCCCGTCGTGCCGGAGGTGAAGATGATGTCGGAGAGGTCGGCGCCTTCCAACTCGGCCGAACGGGACGAGACTTCGGCGGCGGCGATCCCCTCGCCGGCCGCCAGGAAGTCCTTCCAGGTGCGGAAGCCGACGGGCGCGTCCTCGGACAGCACCACCACGTCCCGCAGGGACGGCAGTCCCGGGAGGGGGCCGCTCCCGTCCCCCTCCCCCGCCGCCCTCCGCAGCGACGCCACGTACGACGTCCCCAGGAAGGTCCCGGTCACGAACAGCAGCCGGGCCCCGCTCCTGCGCAGCACGTCCGCCGCCTCCGCGCCCTTGAAGCGGGTGTTCAGCGGGACCAGCACCCCGCCCGCCGACACCGCGCCCAGCGCCGCGACGATCCAGTCCAGGGAGTTCGGCGCCCAGATCCCGACCCGGTCGCCCGCCTCGACGCCGGCGGCCAGGCAGGCGGCGGCCGCCCGCTCCACCCGGGCGCCCAGTTCGGCGTACGTGATCCGGGTCCGGCCGTCCACCACCGCCTCGACGTCCGCGTACCGCTTCGCCGCCGACCGCACCAGTCCCGGAACGGTCCCCCACTCCATGTCACCGCGCACAACCGGCCTCCCCGGACGCATAGCTGACTGACCGTCAGATTAGCTGTAGCCTGACGACCTGTCAGCAAACCGTGACAGCCGTGGAGGTGCGGGCACATGGCCGGTCTCAGAGGCGTCAAGGACGCCACCGCCGTCGTCGGGATCGGGCAGACCCCCTTCGCCAAACGGCTCGACGAGGACGAGAAGACCCTCGCCTGCCGGGCCGTCCTCGCCGCCCTCGACGACGCCGGCATCGCCCCCGGCGAGGTCGACGCGCTCGCCTCCTTCACCATGGAGGAGACCGACGAGGTGGAGCTGGCCAAGGCGGTCGGCCTCGGCGACCTGACCTTCTTCAGCAAGGTGGGGTACGGCGGGGGCGGCTCCTGCGCCACGGTCGCCCACCTCGCCGCCGCGATCGCGAGCGGCCAGGCCACGGTGGGGGTCGCGTGGCGGTCGCGGAAGCGGGGCAGCGGACCCCGCCCCTGGACCAACACCGCCGTCCAGCTCCCCACCCCCGCCCAGTGGACCCGCCCCTTCGGCCTGCTCCGGCCCGCGGATGAAATAGCCATGCTCACCCGTCGCTACATGCACGAGTACGGTGCCACCCGCGACCACCTCTTCAACGTCGCCCTCGCCTGCCGCAACCGGGCGAACCAGAACCCCGCCGCCGTGATGTACGACCGGCCCCTCACCCGCGAGATGTACATGACCTCCCGGTGGATCAGCGAGCCCCTCTGCCTCTACGACAACTGCCTGGAGACGGACGGGGCGCTGGCCTGCGTGGTGGTCGGCAGGGAGCGGGCCCGGGACTGCCGGCACCGGCCCGTCTACGTCCACTCGGCCGCCCAGGGCCTGCCCGCCCAGCACCACGGCATGGTCAACTACTGGAACGACGACCCCCTCACCGGCCCCGCCTGGACCGCCGCCCGCCACCTGTGGAAGCACGCCGACCTCACCCCCGACGACGTCGACGTCGCCCAGATCTACGACGCGTTCACCGCCCTGATCCCGCTCTCCCTGGAGGGCTACGGCTTCTGCGGGCGCGGGGAGGGCGGGGCGTTCACCGAGGGCGGCGCCCTGGAGACCGGCGGGCGGCTGCCCGTGAACACCGGTGGCGGCGGGCTCAGCGAGGCCTACGTGCACGGGTTCAACCTCATCACCGAAGGCGTCAAGCAACTGCGCGGGACCAGCACCGCCCAGGTGCCGGGCGCCGCCACCTGCCTGGTCACCGCAGGCGAGGGCGTCCCGACCTCCGCCCTCCTCCTCACCAACCGGAGCTGACATGCTGCGACCGGTCACCGACACCGACGGCGCCCCCTTCTGGGAGTACGCGGCCCGCGGCGAACTCCGCGTGCAGGCCTGCGCCGACTGCGGCGAGCCCCGCTTCCCGCCCCGCCCCTGCTGCCCGCACTGCCAGTCCTTCGCGAGCGCGTGGCGGCCGACGAGCGGGCGGGGCCGGATCTGGTCGTACGTCGTCCCGCACCCGCCGCTGCTGCCCGAGTACGCGGCGCAGGCGCCCTACAACGTGGTCGTCGTGGAACTCGACGACGCGCCCCGGGTACGGCTGGTCGGGAACGTGGTGAGCGGGGCCGGAGCGCCGCTCGACTCCCTCCCCCCGGACCGGATCCGGATCGGCGCCCGGGTGCAGGCGGTCTTCGCGGACGGTCTGCCGCAGTGGGTCCTGGAGCGGCCGTGAGCCTGCGGCTGGAGGTGGACAAGGAGAGCGGGGTCGCCGTCGTCACCCTCGACCGCCCCGAGCGGCTCAACGCCGTCGACCTCCCGACGGCCGGCGAACTCTGCGACACCTGGCGGGCGTTGCGCTTCGACGACGCGGTACGGGCCGTCGTGCTCACCGGAGCCGGCGGGCGCGCCTTCAGCACCGGGCTCGACCGGGACGCCGTCGTGCCGCAGCCGTCCTCGCCGTACAGCCAGGACGACCCGCTGATCGCCGTCGGGCCGAAGGCGAACGACCTGTGGAAGCCGGTGATCGCCGCGGTGGCCGGGATGGCCTGCGGCGGTGCCTTCTACCTCCTCGGCGAGTGCGACTTCGTCGTCGCCGACGAGACCGCGGCCTTCTTCGACCCGCACACCTCCTACGGCATGGTCAGCGCCTACGAGTCGGTTCTGATGGCGCAGCGGATGCCGTACGGGGAGGTGGCCCGGATGGTGCTCATGGGCATCGCCGAACGGGTCTCCGCGCGGCGGGCGTACGAGGTGGGGCTGGTGTCCGAAGTGACGCCCGCCGGGGAGGCGTTGGCGGCGGCCGTACGGTGCGCGACGGTCATCGCCGGGTACCCGACGGAGGGGGTCCAGGGGAGCGTGCGGGCGCTGTGGGCGGCGCGGGGGGCGGACCGGGAACGGGGCTGGGCCGAGGCCCCGCACCTGATCACCCTGGGCAACCTGCCCGGCGAACGGCAGGCGGAGCTCTTCGCCGACCGGCAGCGCGGCGTCGTCCCTCGTACCCGCTGAGACACCGCCCAGAGGGGTGCCACTGACTGCCGCCACGCGACTGCGGGTCCGTCGTGGCCGTTCGCGCAGTTCCCCGCGCCCCTGAAGGGGCGCACCGCTCCAGCCCCCTCGAAAAGGCGCGGCACCGTCACAACCGACGGGACGACAGCCGACCTGAAGGGGCGCGGGGAACTGCGCGACAAGCCCCCACGGCGCCGCAGTGGCCCTGCGAGCCGCACCCCGCGGCGCTCAGGCGGTCCGGGCCGTGCCGGTGCCCTTCTCGGCGTCCAGGGCGTACACGCACCGGTCCTTGCTGCACGCGTACACCACCCCGTCCCGCACCACCGGCGACCCGGTGATCTCCCCGCCGGTGGCCAGCTTCCACCGCAGCCGGCCGTCGTCGGCCTTGAGGGTGTACAGCAGGTGGTCCGTCGACCCGAAGTGGATGCGGCCCTCGGCCACCGTCGGGGCGCCCACCACGTCGCCGCCCGCCTGGAAGCGCCACTTGGGGGTGCCGGTGACAGCGTCCAGGGTGTACAGCCCCTTGCCGCTCCCCACGTGGACGTGGCCCGCGGCGACCAGCACCGGCTCGATCGAGGCGCGGGCCTCCGTCGCGATGCGCCAGCGGTCGCGGCCGTCGGTGGCGTCGAGGGCGTAGACGGTGCCGAGGTAGTCGGCGAGGTAGATGCCGCCGCCGGTGACGGCGGGGCCGGAGACGTGGGCGGGCGGGGAGAGGAAGACGGCCGGCGCCTCGAAGTGCCAGCGGACGCGCCCCGTCGCGGTGTCGAGGGCGATGACGCGGGTGCCCGCGGAGGCGTACACGAAGCCGTCGTCGGCGTGGGTGAGGCGGACCGGGACGCCGCCGCAGGAGGCCGCGTCGCCGATGGGGTAGGACCAGCGTTCGTCGCCGGTACGGGCGTCGAGGGCCCGCAGGCGCGCGTCCTGCCAGACGTAGACCGTGCCGTCGTGCAGGGAGGGCCCGGACTCGGGGGCCTCGAAGTCGGTCTGGGCCCCGGCCAGCTCCCAGAGCTTCTGCCCGGTGGACGCCTCCCAGCCCTGGACGCCGCCGCCCCGGGTGCCGGTGACGAGGGTGCCGCGGTCGGCCTTGAGGGAGTACACCCAGGCGTCGGTGGACAGCCGCCACAGGTCGCCGCCCTCGCGGGCCTCCAGGGCGAACAGGGTGGGGCCGTCGGAGGCGTGGATACGGCCGTCGGCGACCGCCATGGACCAGGCGACGTCGCGGGTCTTGAAGCGGCGGCGGCCGGTGGCCACGTCGAGGGCGTGCACCTCGAAGGAGGTGACGTAGACGAGGTCGCCGTCGACGGCCGGGGTGCCCCAGACGTCGTTGGACATCCGGAACCGCCAGGGCCGCCAGCCGGAGGCCGTCTCCGGGGGCAGGACGGGGGCCGCCGGTACGGCGGGGTCGGCGCCGTTGACGCCGGGGTGCGGGCGGGACCAGCTGGCCACCAGGCCGGCCTCGGGCGGAGGTGCCTTCACGGCGGCGGCGCGGGCGTCGGCGACCCGCGGTCCCGGGCCGATCGGCACCGGGGCGCCCGCGAGGCGGACCGGACCGGTGTCGGGGGCGCCCGCCGGGACGGGGGCGGGGACCACGGGATCGTAGGAGGGCGGCGGGGGCATCGCGAGGCGGCCCGCGCTGCGGCCGCCGGAGGGGCTCGCGGAGGGTTTGACGGCGGGGCGGCCGCCGCGGCGGGACTCGATCAGCCCGACCGCCTTCTCGGGCAGCCAGGCGGACGCCGTACCGCTGTCGTCGGAGCCGGAGCCGAACAGGTGGGGGGCGAGCTGGGCCTGGAGGTCGGCCGGGTTGGGGCGGGCGGTGGCCTCCATCTGCATGCAGGACTCGATGAGGGGCCGGAGTTCGTCCGGGAGGCCTTCGAGGTCCGGGCCCTCGCGGAGCAGCATGAAGACGGTCTCGACCGGGTTGGCGCCGTGGAAGGGCGGGTGGCCGGTGGCGGCGAAGACGAGCATGGAGCCGAGGGAGAAGACGTCGCTCGCACCGGTGACGCTGCGGGAGTCCTTGGCCTGCTCCGGGGACATGTAGGCGGGGGTGCCGACCGCGACGTTGGTCATGGTCAGCCGGGTGTTGGAGACACCGGAGGCGATGCCGAAGTCGATGACCCGGGGGCCGTCCTCGACGACGAGGACGTTGGACGGCTTGAGGTCGCGGTGGACCAGTCCGGCGCCGTGGATCGACTGGAGCGCCTCTGCGACGCCCGCCGCGAGCCAGCGGACCGCCTGGGCCGGCATCGGCCCGCAGTCGTTCACTATCTCTTCGAGCGACGGCGCGGGGACGTACGCGGTCGCCAGCCACGGCACCGCGGCGCGCGGGTCGGCGTCGACGACGGCGGCCGTGTAGAAACCGGAGACCGCGCGGGCCGCCTCCACCTCGCGGGTGAAGCGGACCCGGAACAGCTGGTCCTCGGCGAGCTCGGTCCGTACCGTCTTGATCGCCACGCGCCGCCCGGACGCCGAGCGCGCCAGATAGACCAGCCCCATGCCGCCGGCCCCCAGCCGTCCCAGCACCTCGAACGGCCCGATCCGCCGCGGATCGTGCTGCGTCAGCTGATCCACCACTTGCCTGCCACCTCCCCGTACGGGCCCCGTCCACCCACATATGTACGCGACCCCGTGCAGCGTCTCACCACCGCACCGCCATGGCGGTACGCACCCCGATTCTTCCTGGCCCGGGCGCAGGTTGCGAACCCGGCGACGAAACGGGGTGTCTCATGACAAAGTGAGACATTTATCCGCCGAGACCCGCCTGTTTCCGGCCTCAGCGTTCCAGCAGCGCGAAGAACGCCCCTTGATTGTCGGTCACGACGGCCACTTTTCCGTACGACGTCTCGAAGGGCGGCGTCTGGACCCGGCCGCCCAGCTGCTGCACGGCCAGGGCCGCGGCCGCCACGTCCCCGGTGCGGAAGTGGACGACGAACTGGGAGGGCATCCCGGCCGCGAACACGTCGGTGACCGGGGCGCGGCCGAAGTCCGGTCTGGCGCCCGCGCCGAAGAGGGCGGCGGTGAAGAGCCGGCCGTAGAAGACGTTGGCCGCTTCGAGGTCGCTGGTGTAGAGCTGCGCCCAGACGAAGGTGCCGGGGGCGTGCCGGACGCCGAAGCCGGGGTGGCCCGCGGCCTGCCAGAGGCCGAAGACGGCGCCCGTGGGGTCGGCGGCCAGGGCGGCGGTGCCGAGGTCGCGGACGGGCACGGGGTCGTTGACGATCTGTCCGCCGGCCGCGACGACCCGGCGGGCGAGGTCCCGGGCGTCCGGGGTCGCGAAGTACACCGTCCAGACGGTGGGCATCCGGCCGTCCCGCTTCCGGGCCAGCCGGGCGACGGCGGCGCCGTCGAGGCGGGCCCACACGGCCTCCGGGCCGGCGTCCTCGAAGGTCCACCCGAAGAGCGCGCCGTAGAACCGCTTGCCCGCCTCGACGTCGGAGAGCTGCACGTCCACCCAGCAGGGGACGCCTTCCGCGTATCCCGCCGGGTATCCGGATGCCCTGTTTTCGGCCATGTCGTCAAAGTAACCGCCCCGCCCGCACCGCGCAGACCAGCCGCACCGGCCCCTATACACCCGCGCACCCCATTTGCAGTCGGCCGAATCGCGCTCCGATCACCCCTCGGTAAGCTGACGGCATGACAGGACAAGTGCGTACCGTCGACGGCCGCGTGGCCGGTCGGCGTGGGCAGGCGACCCGGCAGAAGCTGCTCGACTGCCTCAGCGAGATGCTCAGCTCCTCCCCTTACCGGGACGTCAAGGTCATCGATGTCGCCCGGAAGGCGGGCACTTCGCCCGCGACCTTCTACCAGTACTTCCCGGACGTCGAGGGCGCCGTCCTGGAGATCGCCGAGCAAATGGCCACCGAGGGCGGCCAGTTGACCGAGCTGCTGGCCGGTCGCTCCTGGGTCGGCAAGGCCGGCTGGGCGACCGCGCAGGAACTCGTCGACGGTTTCCTGGAGTTCTGGCGCAGGAACGACGCGATCCTGCGCGTGGTCGACCTCGGGGCCGCCGAGGGGGACAAACGGTTCTACAAGATCCGTATGAAGATCCTGAACTCGGTGAACAACTCCCTGACCGACTCCATCACGGAGTTGCAGTCCAAGGGCCGGGTCGACAAGGACGTGAACCCGGCCGCGGTGGCCGGTTCGCTGGTCGCCATGCTCGCGGCCGTCGCCGCGCACCAGAAGGGTTTCCAGACCTGGGGCGTGAAGCAGGCCGAACTCAAGCCGAACCTGGCACTGTTGGTGCATCTGGGCGTGACCGGGAAGAAGCCCACGAAGTAGTCGCGCCCTGGGTCCTGTCTGGCAGGCGGTGGTTCCCGCGCAGCGGTGAACCACCGCCTGCCGCCCTAAGCCGGCAGCGGCCGGTCCCGCACCACGTGCTTCATCACCAGCGTCGAGGTGAGGCGCTGCACGCCCGGCAGGGTCGCGAGCCGCTCGTCGTAGAGCCGCTGGAAGGCGGCGAGGTCGGCGGTGGCCACCCGCAGCAGGTAGTCGGGTTCGCCGAACAGCCGCTGCGCGTCCAGCACATGGGGGATCTCCGCGAGCGCCCGCTCGAAGTCGGCGACCGTGTCCCGGTCCTCCTGCCGCATGGAGACGAAGACCAGCGCCTCGAAGGTCAGCCCCACGGCAACCGGGTCCACCACCGCCCGGTACCCGCTGATCGCCCCCGCCCGCTCCAGCTCGCGCAGCCGCCGGTGACACGGCGAGACGCTCAGCCGCACCCGCCCGGCCAGCTCGGTCACGGTCAGCCGCCCGTCCTGCTGAAGCTCGGCAAGGATTTTCCGGTCCACGTCGTCCATGAGCAAGATTCTCCCCCGGAACCGGCCCTCCCGAGCAAATTCTGGGAACACTTTCGGGCCTCTCGCGTCTAATGTCCCTTTCCATGGACACCGGACTGCTGCTCTCCTTCCTCGCCGTCGACCTGCTGCTGGTGTGCGTGCCGGGCGCCGACTGGGCGTACGTGATCGCCGCCGGGGTGCGCGGCCGTTCGGTGCCGCGTGCCGTGGCGGGCCTGATCGCCGGGTACGCCCTGCACACCGCG
Source organism: Streptomyces sp. NPDC090499 (assembly GCF_044769305.1). Lineage (NCBI taxonomy): Bacteria > Bacillati > Actinomycetota > Actinomycetes > Kitasatosporales > Streptomycetaceae > Streptomyces > Streptomyces sp. NPDC090499. The sequence goes on along the minus strand of NZ_JBIVXP010000007.1, from coordinate 335,627 downwards.
CTGGCGGTCGCGGGGCTCGCGGTGCTGGTCGCCCGGTCGCCGGAGCTGCTCACGGCCCTGACCGTGGCCGGCGCCGGCTACCTGCTGTGGCTGGGCTGGGGCGTGCTGCGCCGCCCGGCGGTCCCGCGGGAGGCGGCGGAGGCGGGGACCGGGCAGCAGGGCCTGCGGCGGGGCGCCGCGATCAGCGGCCTGAACCCGAAGGCGCTGCTGCTCTACCTCTCGGTGCTCCCCCAGTTCCTGGTCACGACGGGCGCCCACCTCCCGGTGGCCGCCCAGACCGCCGTCCTCGGCGCCCTGCACATGGCAGTCTGCGCCGCCGTCTACCTGGCCGTCGGCGCCCTCTCCCGCGCCCTGCTCGCCGCCCGCCCCCGGGCCGCCCGCGCGGTGACCCGCACCTCGGGGGCGGCGATGCTGGGCATCGGGGCGCTGCTGCTGGGGGAGCGGCTGTTCTAGCCGCTCCCCGCCTTCTCAGCGGCGGTCCAGGACGGTGGTCGACCCGGCGGCCAGGTCGCCCGGCACGCTCGTCCTGGTCGTGCAGGAGGCGCCCGCGCCGGGGGCGGTGGCGGTGTCCGGGTAGGCGCAGACCGTGCGCCCGGTGCCCGGAGCGGGGCCGCTCTGGCCGAAGGACTCGGGGGCCCTGCCGTGCTCCGTCCACGCCTCCAGGACGTCCAGGAGCCGCGTCCGCGCGTCGGTGGTGCCGGTGAGGTCCGGCTCGGTGTGGCCGACGCCGGGGAAGTAGAAGGTGCGGACGAAGGAGCGGGTGCCCTGGACGCCGTAGCGGCCGAACAGGCGCTGCTGGTAGTTGTAGGAGTTGAACGGCAGGATCAGGGGGTCGTCGGTCCCCGCGTAGGAGAGGATCCTGCCGTTGTTCTTCCGGACCTTGGACAGGTCGGTGCTGTCGGTGGCGGCGGTCTTCTCGAACTTGCGGTACGACGCCTCGAAGAACCGCGGGAAGTTCTCCATGGTCAGGTTCTTGCGCCAGTCGTAGGCCGGGTCCTGCTCCAGCCAGTTGCGGACGTAGGTCTCGATCAGCGGGCTCATGGTGTTCCCGCCGGGCAGCAGGACCGAGAAGGTGGTGCCGCGGGTGATGCCGCCCCACAGCCGGTTGCCGTCGGCGTCGCGCGGGCCGTCCCAGACGAGGTCGATCGCCTCGGCCTCGGCGGCGGTGAGACCCTCGACCTCGCGCGCGTCGAAGGTGCAGCGGCGCGGGTCGGCGACGACCCCGTCGGTGACACCGTCCTCGGGGTCGCAGGCGGCGACGGCGGCGGCGTTCGCGGCGTCGCTCCTGGCGGGTGACAGACCGGCGGGGCCGAGCAGTTCGTTGACGACGACCGCGGGCCAGGCCTCGCCGATGATGAACCGGTTCCAGTTGACCGCCGGGTAGCCGAGCAGGAAGCCGTCGTACTCGTCGCCGTACTTCTGGGCCATCTGCCAGCCCTGCCGGCCGCCGGTGGAGCCGCCGACCCAGTAGTTCCACCGGGCGGCCCGGCCGTAGTAGGTCTTCGCCAGGGAGAGCGCCCAGACCGTCTGCTCGTGCAGGCTGCGGTCGATGAAGTCGTCGATCTGCCGGGTGTTCAGCCTGCCGGAGGGGGACAGCACGAAGCCGCCGCCGGCCTCGCCGCAGCCGGGCTGGGCGTTGGACCGGCCGGTCCTCGGATCGGTCGCGTCGCACCAGGCCGAGCTGTGGCCGGTGTCGGTGACCGAACCGACCTCGCCGCGCCGGACCGCCACGCCGAGGTCGCCGAGGTCGCCGCCGTACCCGCCGCCGCCCGTGTTGAGGACGCGGCCGTTCCAGGCGCCCGTGTAGGTGCCGCCGGTACCGGCGTCGGCGGTGCTGAGCGGGAGGGTGACGCGGACGCTGACGGCCCGGGTGGGCACGAGGTCGACCTGGCAGTACGCCGGGAGCGTGCCGGAGGCGGGTACGACCCCGGAGCTGATGCTCTTGACGTGGGAGTCGGCGAGCACGGTCCGCGCGAGGTCGGCGCAGCCGGGGCCGGCCGCCCGGCCGCCGTTCCCGGCGCCGGCCGGCTGCGCGGCGAGCGCGGACACCGTCACGGCGCTCACGAGACAGGCCGCGAGCCGTGGCCGGCGGGCGGAGGAGCCGGCGGGCCGCTGGGACGCGAGCGGTTCACGTGTGGTCATTCGTCGGCCTTTCGGAGGCGGGAATGCGAATGCTCAACGCGTCGCTCCAGCCTCAGGTCGCGCCCCGGGGCAGCGCGCGTGCCGCTCCGCGGACCAGCCGACGTGAACACCGACGGCCGTACGGCTTCCCCGCGGCCCTGAAAGAAGGGGCGCTGCGGCGCGGCCCGTCAGGGGCACAGGGAACAGCGCGACCCGTCAGGGGCACAGGGAACAGCGCGACCCGTCAGGGGCACAGGGAACAGCGCGACCCGTCAGGGGCACAGGGAACAGCGCGACCCGTCAGGGGCA
>NZ_JBIVXP010000007.1:203023-333099 GCF_044769305.1 Streptomyces sp. NPDC090499 | reverse complement strand
CACGGGGAACAGCGCGACCCGTCAGGGGCACGGGGAACAGCGCGACCCGTCAGGGGCACGGGGAACAGCGCGACCAGCCACGACGGCGCCGCGGTCGACAGACGGCAGACGGCAGACGGCAGATCGCGGCGCCTCCCGCGGAGCGCCGGGCGCCGCGCCCCTTACGGGGTGCCTTGTCGGCGGGTCAGGCGGAAGATCCGGATCTCCCGGTCCACCCGCTCCTGGTAGGCGGCGTACGGCGGCCAGAACACCAGGAGCCGCCGCCAGGCGTCCGCCCGTTCCGTCCCCTCCAGCAGCCGGGCGGTGACCGGGACGTCGCGGCCCTTCCAGCTGATCTCGGCGTCGGGACGGTGGAGGAGGTTGTACGTCCAGGCGGGGTGGCCGGTGCGGCCGAAGTTGGAGCCGACGAGGAACCAGCCGTCGCCCTCGGGCATGCACGCCAGCGGGGTGCGGCGGGGCTGTCCGCTGCGGGCGCCCGTGGAGGTGAGGATCACCCCGGGCAGCATCCGGTCGCTGAGCAGCACCCGGCCGCGGCTGAGCCGGTGCACCGCCCGGTCCAGGGCCGGGATCACGTGCGGGGCCACCTTGGCGAACCCCCGGGTGGCGGACACCCTCTGTACCAGCCGTACGCCGATCACACCGCCACCTCCCGCCCCGCGAACAACCCGGCCGCCTCGGCCGCGTGCGCGCGCAGCCGGTGCCCCGGCCCGAACAGCAGCTCGTCCCCGGCGCCCCGCTTGAAGTACAGGTGCGCCTCGTGCTCCCAGGTGAACCCGATCCCCCCGTGCAGCTGGATGCCCTCCCCCGCGGCGGTGCGCAGCGCCTCCAGCGCCTGCGCGAGCGCCAGCCCGCCGACCCGGTCTCCGTGGGCCGTCGCCCAGGCCGCGTAGTAGGCCGCCGACCGGGCCGCCCGCACCGCCACGTACACGTCGGCCAGCCGGTGCTTGACCGCCTGGAACGACCCGATGGCCCGCCCGAACTGCTCGCGCTGCTTCACGTACTCCACGGTCCGTTCCAGCGCCCGGTCGGCGGCCCCCACGGCCTCGGCCGCGAGCACGGCGGCCACGGTGTCGCCGAGGGCGGCGAGGGCGGGCTGGATGTCGGCCCCCTCGTCCGCTCCGACCAACTCGGCCGTTGCGTCCCGCAGTTGCACGCGCCCCTGACCGCGCGTGGCGTCGAGGGCGGTCCGCCGGGTCCGTACCACCCCGTCGGCGTCCCCCGCCACCAGGAAGAGCAGGACCCGCGGGCGGGCGTACCCCCCGGTGTGCGCGGGGACCAGCAGGAGCTCGGCGCTGTGCCCGTCCAGCACCTGGTCGGCCTCGCCGTAGAGCAGCCACCGGTCCCCCCGGTGCCGTGCCTGAACGCCGCCGGCCCGCCCGCCGCCCGCCCAGTCGCCGCCGGGGGGACCCGTGAGCGCGAGGGCGGTGCCGAGCCGGGCGCCGGGGACGGCGAGGGCGGCGGTGAGGCTGCCGCCGGCGATCCTCGGGAGCAGTTCGGCGCGCTGGGCCTCGGTGCCGAGGGCGAGCAGCAGCGGCGCCGCGAGCACGGCGGTGGCGAGGAACGGGGTGGGGGCCAGGACCCGCCCCAACTCCTCTGCGGCGAGGACGGCTTCGGTGCGTGTGCAACCTGCGCCGCCGTATGCCTCGGGGAGGGCGAGGCCGGGCAGGCCGAGCTGTTCGCCGAGGGCGGTCCACAGGCCGGGGTCGTACCCCTCCGGTCTGCCGACGGCGGCCCGCACGTCCTCCGGGCCGCAGCGCTTGTGGAGCAGTTCACGCAGGGCGCGCCGGATCTCGTCCTGCTCGTCGGTGAATCGGGCGTCCATGACCGGACCTCCTGACGATCTGACGGTCCGTCATGCTAGGGGCGATGGATGCAGATGCACAGGGGCGGAGTCCGGCGTATCTGATGTACCGTCAGATTCATGACCGGACCCCGCAAGGTCGCCGTGGTCGGCGTGGCCCTGTCCGACTGCGGCCGGGTGGACGAGGCCACCCCCTACGCCCTGCACGCCCAGGCGGCCCGCCGCGCGCTGGCCGACGCCGGCCTCGGCCGTGAGGTGGTGGACGGCTTCGCGTCGGCGGGGCTGGGCACACTGGCTCCCGTGGAGGTCGCCGAGTACCTGGGCCTGCGCCCCACCTGGGCCGACTCCACCTCCGTCGGCGGCTCGACCTGGGAGGTCATGGCGGCCCACGCGGCGGACGCGATAGCCGCCGGCCACGCCAACGCGGTCCTGCTGGTGTACGGCTCGACGGCCCGCGCGGACATCCGGGCCGGGCGGCGCACCGGGAACCTGTCCTTCGGCACCCGCGGCCCGCTGCAGTTCGAGGTCCCCTACGGCCACACCCTCATCGCCAAGTACGCGATGGCCGCCCGCCGCCACATGATCGAACACGGCACGACGATCGAGCAGTTGGCCGAGATCGCGGTCCAGGCGCGGGCCAACGCGGCGCTGAACCCGGACGCGATGTTCCGCACCCCGGTCACCGTCGACGAGGTCCTGTCGGGGCCGATGATCGCCGACCCCTTCACCAAACTGCACTGCTGCATCCGCTCGGACGGCGGCGCGGCGGTCCTGCTGGCGGCCGAGGAGTACGTGCGGGACTGCCGGACCGCCCCGGTGTGGGTCCTCGGCACGGGCGAGTGCCTCTCCCACGCCACCATGTCGGAGTGGCAGGACTTCACCGTGTCCCCGGCGGCGGTGAGCGGTCGACTGGCCTTCCGCCGGGCGGGAGTCACACCCTCCGACATCGACTTCGCCGAGATCTACGACGCCTTCACCTACATGACCCTCGTGACCCTGGAGGACCTCGGCTTCTGCGCGAAGGGCGAGGGCGGCGCGTTCGTGGCGAAGGGACGGCTGCGGGTCGCGGGCGGGGAGCTCCCGGTGAACACGGACGGCGGCGGCCTGTCCGCCCAGCATCCCGGCATGCGCGGGCTGTTCCTGCTCGTGGAGGCGGTACGGCAGCTGCGCGGCGAGGCCGGGGAACGCCAGGTGCGGCGGGCGGACGGCGGGCTGCCGGAGCTGGGGGTGGCGTCGGGGACGGGGGGCTGGTTCTGCTCTTCGGGGACGGTGGTGCTGGGGCGGGGCTGACACCTGCTCCGCGAGCGGCTGCGGAAATCCCCGGAACGGCGGCAACCTCCCGGGCCCCGGCGGCAACTGCCGTACCGGAAGCTTCGATGTTCGAAGGACGTGCACCGCCGAATCGCGTAAGGATCCCTCCGTGGCCTCCTCCTCACATCGCCGCCGTCCGCGGCCGGACCAGGACTTCCAGTGGCGCCCGGTCCGCGGCCCGTTGCTCGCGGTCGCCGCCGTGGCCGCCGTGGCCCTGGTCGTCGCCTTCCGGCCCGGTGACGCGGCCGGTGCCACCGGGCAGGGCCGGGCGGTGTCCGCGCCCGCGTCCGCGCCCGCAGCCGTGACGAGCGCGGCGGCGGCCCCGAAGGAACCGTCACCGAAACCGTCCACGGCATCACCGGCCCCCACCACGAGCAGCCGGACCACTGCGTCGCCCTCCCCCTCCGCGACGGCCTCCAGGACCCCGGCCCACACGGCGGCGAACGGCACCGCCCGTACCACCACGGCCCCCGCGGCCGGCCGGATCCGCCCCGGCACCGCCTACCGGGGCGTCGCCACCTCCTACGACGTCGGCAACGGCGACGGCGCCTGCTCCTACGGCCCGACCTCCGACGTGATGACCGCGGCGATGAACACCGCGGACTACGAGACGGCGAAGGCCTGCGGCGCGTACGTCTCCGTCCGGGCGGCGAGCGGTACGGCCATCACCGTACGGATCACCAACGAGTGCCCGGCACCCTGCGCGGCCGGCCAACTCGACCTCAGCCGACAGGCGTTCGCGAAGCTCGCGCCGCTCTCGGCGGGCCGGATCGCGATCACCTGGAACCTGCTGAGCCCGGCCGTCTCCGACACCGTCTCGATCCGCTACAAAACCGGTTCCACGCAGTACTGGTGCGGCATCCAGGCGATCGGCCACCGCAACCCGCTGGCCCGCCTGGAGGTCCGCACCGGCGGCGGCTGGCTGGCGCTGACCCGCACCGGGTACAACTACTTCCTCTCCGAACAGGGCACCGGCTGCGGCGGCGAGATCCGCCTCACCGACATCTACGGCGAGCAACTCACCGTGCCCGCACTCGCGGTACGCCCGGACGCGACACAGCGGACCACCCTCCAGTTCGCCCGCCACTGAGAGGACCCCGCCACAGCGCCCCACCCGACCGCGGCCCCCTGGCGAAGCGCCTAGCGGGCCGGCACGATCCGATGGCTTCGCCTGGGCTCGGGCCCGTCGAGAAGCGCGACACCGATGTGGTGGCGGCCGCGCACCCACGCCGTGGGCGTCATGACGAGCCCGACGACCGCGACGAACACGCCGACGGAGAAGAGGGCCGGGAGCGGCGCCCTGCCCGCCTCGTGGACGACGTAGCCCAGGGCGGCGACGGACACGAGGAGGCAGAGCACCGACACGGCCGCCCAGACGTTCCGCACCCGCCGGGTGCGCGTGTGGTCGGCGACCTCGGCGAGGACCGCCGCCGTGCAGACCGGGCATTCCAGCTCGACCCGGTCCCGGCCCACGGCCGGCCGCACCAGCCGGAAGTCGCGCGCGGCCCAGGTCACGGCCCGTGTCCTGCGCCGCCCGGCATCACCGTTTACGTGGCGTACGGCCACTTTCACGGTCTTCGGTCCCCTCATGCCGGACAGTGTGGGGCCGGGGCACAGGTGTTCGCAGCAGTTCGCCCGGTTGTGCCCCGGGGTTTGGCCGCACGGCCCGCGGAGCGCCGCACGAGGTGGCTGATGGCACGGGTGCGGGAGGTGCCGAGTGATACTCGGCACATGGCAGCAACGGATCTTCACGCGCTCCTGAAGTCGCTCCGCGTCTGGTCCCCCGGGGTCACGGAGCTACGGCCGTTCGACCCGGCCGCGGCTCCGGCGGCACCGCTCCCGCTCTTCACCACGTGGTTCGCGGAGGCGGTGGCGGCCGGGCAGCCGGAGCCGCACACCGTGTCCCTGGCGACGTCGGACGACGAGGGCCGGGCGGACGTCCGGATCGTGATGCTGCACGGCGCGGACGCGGACGGCTGGTCCTTCGCGTCGCACGCGACCAGCCGCAAGGGGCACCAGCTGAGCGCCCGCCCGTACGCGGCCCTCGCCTTCTACTGGCCGGTGCTGGGCCGCCAGGTCCGGCTCCGCGGCCCCGTCACCGCGGCTCCCTCGGAGGAGAGCCAGGCCGACCTGCACGCCCGCTCGACGGGCGCCCTGGCGGCGGCGCTCACCGGCCGCCAGAGCAGCCCGCTGTCCTCGCTGGCGGAACTGCGCACGGAGTCGGAGGCGGCCTGGGAACGCGCCCGCGCCGACCCGGCCGTCCCCTCCCCGACCTGGACCCTGTACCACCTGCGCCCCGAGGAGGCGGAGTTCTTCCAGGGCGACCCGGACCGCCGGCACGTCCGGCTCCGGTACGCGACGGAGCCGGACGGCGGATGGCGCAGGGAACTGCTCTGGCCCTGAGCGCCGGCACCGGCGCTCAGGCCGCGAGGCCCTCGATCGCCACGGGCAGGTGACGGGGACCGCGCAGCACCGCGTTGGCGCGGTACGGCGGCGGGTCCTCGACGAGCCCGGAGAACTTGACCCGGCGGAACAGCTCGGGCACGGCCAGATGGAGTTCGATCCGGGCGAGCGGGGCGCCGAAGCAGTAGTGGATGCCGGTGTAGAAGCCCAGGTGCTCGTTGTCCTTGCGGTCGGGATCGAACCGGTCGGGATCGATGAAGCGTTTGGGGTCGCGGTTGGCCGCGGCCAGCATGAGCCAGACCGGTGAGCCCTTGGGGATCGTGGTGCCGGCGACCTCGATGTCGGCCAGGGCGGTGGTCCACGGGACGAACTGGACCGGGGGCTCGAACCGCAGCACTTCCTCGATGAGCGGCACGGCCAGCTCCGGCTCCTTCTGGAACCGGTCGAGGAGGTCGGGGTGGCGCAGCAGGGTGAGGGTCGTGTTGGTGATCGCGTTGACGGTGGTCTCGTGGCCGGCGACCAGCAGCAGCACGGCCGTGGCCTCCAGATCCGCCGGTGTCATGTCGGGGGCGAGCGCGCTGAGGATGCCGGGGCCCGGGTGGCGGCGTTTGGTCTCGATCAGCTCGGACAGATAGGCACCCAGGTCCTGGCGTGCCTGCTGTCCCTTCTGCTGGGCGGTGTCGTCGGTCCCGGGATCGAGTGACGACGCCAGGGCGTCGGCCCAGACGTGGAAGCGCGCCTCGTCCTCGCGCGGTACGCCGAGAACCTTGCAGATGGCGGTGACGGGCAGGGGGTAGGAGAAGTCCTCCACGATGTCGACCTGGTCCTTGCCCTCGAAGGCGTCGAGCAGCTCGGTGACGACCTGGGCCAGCTCTCCGCGCAGTCCGTCGAGGAACCTGGGGCTGTGCGGAGGACCGAACGGCCGGTTGATGGTGTCGCGCAGCCGGTCGTGGACCGGCGGGTCGGTGAAGATGAAGCTCGGCGGCAGGGTCGTGTCCTTCGCGTCCGCGGTGCGGGCGTAGCCGGACGGACGGTTGCGCGTGTCGTTGCTCAGCCGCGGGTCGTTGGCCAGGTTGCGCACCTCGTAGTAGGTGCTGACCAGGTAGGTGCCGTCGTCCTCCCGCCTGACCGGTGTCTTGCGCAGTTCCGCGTAGAGCGGGTACGGATCGGCTCGGTTGGCGTAGTCGGTGATCTGCGCGGAGATGCTGTCGGGCGTCATGATGTCTCCTGCGGGGCTCCGGGCGGCTCAGGGCCGGTGGTCAGGCATGCGACGGCACGAACTCGACACGCCGCTCGCTCGGTGAGTGACCCGTCAGCGTGACGGTGGCCCCGTGAGTGGGCAGATGGGGGTCCGGGAAGTCCGGGTCGACCGGCTGCAGCGCGGCGGTCCGGCGGTCGACCGTGCCGTAGTCCGGCGGGAAGGGCGCACCGGCCGCGATCTGCTGCTCGTAGAACCCCATCCACTTGGCTCCGTCGAACGAGACCGCGGCGATGACGCGGCCCCGGTACCCGTACACCGCGACGAACCGCTCCTCGGCCAGCGCCCCCTGGGCGACGACCAGCTGGTCGCCCAGCGGGGGCACACCCACCGACTTGATGTTGACACCGAACTGGGAGGACCAGAACATCGGCAGCCACAGGTGCGGCCGGCGCTCCGGACTCGAACAGATCATGTTGTGCGCGGCGATCTCGGCCTGTTCGACCGCGTTGCCCCAGTGCTCCAGCGCCAGGAACTGGTAGTCGAACAGCGGGTGGGGACTGCGTGCGACGTCACCGGCGGCGTAGATGTCGTCGGTGACGATGCCGTTGACGTCGAACACCCGGCACCCGGCGTCGCAGGCGATCCCCCGGGGACCCGCGGCCACCCCCGAGGCCGTGAGCCATTCCGTGTTCCGCATGGCACCGAGCGAGACGACCGCCACCTCCACGTCGATCGCCGAACCGTCGGACAGATGGGCGCGCTTGAGCCGTCCCACGTCGTCGCCCTCCAGGGCGGTGACACTGATGCCGCACCGCAGGTCGACCCCGTGCTTGCGCTGCAGCCGGTCCGCGACGGCGCCGATCACCCCGCCGAGCGCGCCCACCAGCGGTGCCGGACCGCGTTCGGCGACGGTGACCTCAAGGCCCAGTTCCCGGCAGGCGGAGGCGACCTCGGAGCCCGTGAAACCGGCTCCGATCACCAGCACCCGGGACACACCCCCGGTCAGCTTCCGGTGCAGACGGGCGGAGTCGTCGCGGGTACGCAGCACGAACACCCCGTCCAGCGCGGCCTCTTCCGGGTGGAACCAGGGCCGTGCCCTGGTACCGGTGGTGATCAGCAGGCGGTCGTAGGGGACGCTGTCGCCGTTCGCCAGGCGCACCTGCCTGGCGTCCCGGTCCAGGCCCTCGGCGGCGACCCCCAGCCGCCACTCGGCGTCGATGTCCCGCCGCCGCGGCAGCGCGGTGTCCTCGGCCCGTGCCCGCCCGAGCAGCGCCTGCTTGGACAGCGGCGGCCGGTCGTAGGGTTCGTACGGCTCGTCGCCGATCATGGTCAGTGATCCGGTGAAGCCCTGCTCGCGCAGGGTCTCCGCGGCGCGCAGACCGGCCAGCGAGGCGCCGACGACGACAATGCGGCCCTGGCGGCGCAGGAGTTCGATGTCCGTGTCAGCCGACATGGGGGTGCGCCTCCCTCGTCGGCTCGTCGGAGTAGTCGACGAGGATGGCCTGGACCGGGCAGGCGGCAGCGGCCTTCTCCACCCGGTCACGCTGCGTCTCGTCGAAGCTGGGGGAGAACAGCAGCGCCTCGTCACCGTGCAGGGCGAAGACGTCCGGCGCGAGGAAGACGCACTGGGCGAACCCCTGACACCGGTTGAGATCGACGACAAGCCTCATCGGGCACCCGCTCTCTGCGCGCGGGCCGCGGTCCCCCGCGGGCTCCGCGGCCACCCGCGCTCGGTCCATACGGTGGTCGGCATGCCTCCCTCCCAGCGTGTGCCTCCGCGGATGCTCTCGCAAGTACAGCGCCCGTGAGGGCCGTCTCCTACCTGTCCGAGCAGTCCGAACCGTCCGAGCGGCGGTGCGGCAGCGCCGCGACGGGAGCGCTGCGGGAGGAACCGGGCGACCAGCCACGACGGCGCGGCAGACGACAGATGTCAGACCCCGAACTCGTACACCGCCCAGTCCGCCACCTCCCGGTACCCGATCCGCTGGTAGAGCGCGTTGCTGGTCGGGTTCGCGAGGTCCGTGAAGAGCAGCACCTCGGCGGCGCCCGCGGCCAGCGCCGCCCGGCTCACCTCCGCGGTCACCGCCCCGGCGTACCCGCGGCCGCGCAGCTCCGGCGGGGTGTAGACCGGCCCGACCCGGACCTGGCCGGCGACCGCAAGGGTCAGACCGGCCAGGGAGACCGGGGTGCCGTCGGGGGTCTCCCAGAGCGTGGCGCCGCCGTACGAGAGCCGGAAGTCGGCCCACTCCCCGCCGTCCCGGCCGCCCTGCAGACCCGCGTCGGCGACGAACCCCTCGTACCAGCGGATCAGCAGGTCCCGGTCGGACGTCCCGGCCACCCTCGCCCGCCCCTCCGGCGCCGGGGAGGGAGGCGTCAACTCGGCCAGCCGGTAGAGGCGTTGCCGCTCGACCGGCTTCCCCCGCAGCCCCGTCCGGCGTGCCCACGCCGCCACGAACGCCTCGGCCGTGGCGCCGTCGGCGCAGATCCCGGACACCGGGTGGCCGAGGGCGACGAGGCGCTCGGCCAGCGCCTCGGCCTCGCCGGCTGCGAGGCGGGTCACGTTCAGGGCGTAGGGGGGCGTGTGGATCAGGGTCGCGGCCACGCCGCCGTCGCCGCGGGTCAGGACACCGAGGACCGGGGGATCGCCGCCGTACGCCCGTGGACCCCGCCGCCGGAGCTGCTCGGTCACCGTGAGGTGGACGGTGTGCAGGTCCGGGCGGGAGTGGAGGAAGTCGCGGGCGCGGGCGGTGAACTCGTCGACGTCGGCGGTGAAGTGCCAGTCGTGGGACCGAACATGTGGAGTCATGGTCGATGGTCCCGGTGGACCGTCGTGCTCCGCACCCGAATTAGATGTCCGCGTTCACTGCGAGCCCGTTGCCACCAGGGCCGCGGTGACGGGTTCGAGCTCGGTGATCAGTGCGTCGGGTACGGCGGGGGGACAGGGCGTCGTGGGGCGGGGTGGCGAGTTCGCCGGTGAGGGTTTCGATGCGTTCCCTCAGCGGTGTCCGGTCCAGGCCGGGCTCGGGTCCGCGGCCAGGCGGCCGTGCAGGTGCACGTCCCGGAAGGCGTCCTGCCGGCCCGCCTCGAACATGGCGCCGCGCAGCGTCCCCTCGTAGCCGTAGCCGCACGCCAGGGCGATCCGGCAGGACGCGTCATGGCCGAGGGCGTGGCCCAGCTCCAGGCGGTGCAGGCCCAGTTCGGCGAAGGCCCAGTCCGACGCCAGGGCCAGCGCGCGGGTGGCGACCCGGCGGCCCCGCTCCTCGGGCAGCACCCAGTAACCGACCCGGGCGGTCCGGAACGTGCGGTCGATCATGTTGATGCCGACGTGGCCGAGGGTCGTACCGCTCTCCGCGTCCGTGATCCGGAACGGCGCGCAGGTGCCGTCCGCCGCCTGCTTCCGCTGCGCTGCCAGGGCGGCGCGGGCACCCGCGAGGTCGCTCACCACGGTGAGCGGGGTGTTCCAGCGCCGGAAGTCCGGGGCGGTACGGGACCGCAGCCACACCTCGACCTGCGCCTGAGCGTCCGGGTCCCAGCGGTCGAGCCGCAGACCGTGACCGTGCGGGGCGGCATCGGGGCAGGGGACGGCGGGCTGTTCTTCGGTGAGGGACATGGGGCTATTGAAACCCGTGTATCGGCCACGGGCCCAGCGGGTTCCGTGCCCGGCCCGGACGGCCCGGCACGGCACGGCACGGCACGGCACGGCACGGCACGGCACGGCCCGGCACGGCCCGGCCCGGCACGGCCCGCGGCCTCAGGGGGGCGACGCCTACGCCGGTGCCGGTGCCGATGCCGGGCGGAACACCGGTACCCCTTCCCGGAACGCGACCTCCAGTTCCAGCCCGGCGCGCAGGGTCTCCGGGTCGGCGGCCACCAGTTCCGTCATCATGCGCGGGCCCTCGGCGAGGTCGACCACGGCGGGCACGTACGGGACGCGGTCGCCGAAGGGCGGGAGGTCGTTGCGGTGGACGACGGACCAGGTGTAGAGGGTCGCGCGGCCGGTGGCCCGCTCCCAGGTGACGTCCTCGCTCCAGCAGTGCGGGCAGAACTCCCGGGGGTAGTGGTGGGCCCGGCCGCAGGAGCCGCAGCGGCGGAGCAGGAGCCGGCCTCCGGCCGCCGCCTCCCAGTAGGGGCGGGTGAAGGCGTCCGGTTCGGGGCGGTCGTAGCGCGGGCGCTCGCCGCGTATGCCCTCGGAACCGGCGTCGGAGCTGCCGTCGGAACTCGTCGCGTCCATGAATCTGACGTTACGTCAGATTCTGAAGCGCAGCCCAGACCCGGATGGGCAAAACCTGTGCATTTCCCGTGACGCTGTGGGTCCCCCGTGAGATCCCGAGAAATTGTTGACGATTTTGTCGGGTCGACATTACGTTCGCAGTCGCAAGGCCAAGGAGCCCGTCACGAGAGGCAGCAGCAAGGTGAAGCACAGGGCAGTGAAGCGCAGGACCGTGGTCATGGGGATCGGCGCCACGGCCGGTGTCGCGGCAGTCGGCGGTATCGCTCTCAGCGCTCAGGCGTCGAGCAGCTCCTCCTCGTCCTCGGACTCCCTGACGTTCGACCCGGACGGGTATTCGAAGCTGACGACGACGATCACGGACACCGAGGGCACCGAGCACAATGTGACATACCACTTCTGGAAGGCGATCACCTACGTCGCCAGCCCGGTGGACGCCACCTACCAGTCCCTGATCGTCAGCGCCCCCGTCGAGATCGACGGCACGGCGGTCGACCCGACGAACGCCCCGATCCTGCTCGCCAACTCCATCGGCGGCTACATGCCCGCCTCCGTGGCCGACGCCACCGCGGTCGGCGGCGGCGGTTCGGCGGCGGGCGGCGGCACCCCGCCGAGCGGTGCGGCCCCCAGCTCTTCCGCGAGCGCGGCCTCCAACGCCAACGGCAACACCAACGCCACCGGCGGCGCCACCTCCAGCAACCAGCTGCTCGCGCTGGCCGCCGGGTACGTCGTGATCGAGCCCGGCGCCCGCGGCCGTACCCTCAAGAACTCCGACGGCGAGTACTACGGCACCGCCCCCGCCGCGATCGTCGACCTCAAGGCCGCCGTCCGGTACATCAGGGCGAACAAGGGCCTGATCCCCGGCGACACCGAGCGAATCGTTTCTGCTGGCACCAGTGCGGGCGGCGCCCTGTCCTCGCTGCTCGGCGCGTCCGGCGACAGCCCGATCTACGAGAAGTACCTGAAGGAGCTCGGCGCCGCCGACGCCTCCGACGCGGTCTTCGCGGTCGGCGCCTGGTGCCCGATCACCGACCTGGAGCACGCCGACGGCGCCTACGAGTGGAACTGGGGCACCAACGACCTCTCCACCGGCAAGCAGGTCGACCAGTCCGTCTCCAAGGACCTGAAGGCCCGGTTCGCCGAGTACCAGGCGGGCCTGAGGCTGCGCGGCCTGGCCGGCTTCGGCCCGCTGACCGCCCGCAACTACGACGACTACCTGGTCGAGCAGTACCTGCAGCCGTCGGCCACCAGGTACCTCGCCGCCCTCTCGGACTCGGACCGCGAGACGTACCTGGCCAAGAACACCTTCATCACCTTCTCCGGCGGCAAGGCCACCTTCACCTGGGACGACTTCCTCACCCACGTCGGCGCCCGCAAGAAGGACACCCCGGCCTTCGACGCCTTCGACCTGTCGGCCGGCGAGAACAACGAGTTCGGAGCGGGTACCACCGAGACCCGCCACTTCACGGCGTACGGCGCGAAGAACGACTCCACCGGCCTCAGCACCAAGCGGGTCGCCGCCGACATCCCCGAGAAGCTGAACCTGATGAACCCGATGTACCACCTGGTGGAGAAGGTCAACGACCGCCGCTCCAAGCACTGGTGGATCCGCCTCGGCACCAGCGACTCCGACACCTCGCACGTCATCTCCGCGAACCTGGCGGCCCGCCTGGACAACCTCGGCGACGACGTCAACCACCTCTACTACTGGGACGAGGGGCACGGCGCCAACACCGACCCGGGCGACTTCATCACCTGGATCGCCACGGTGACGGGCTACGGCAAGGGCAAGAAGGGCAAGCGGAATTGACGGCTTGCCGCGGAGCGAAGAGGCTGCCGCGGAACTGATCGGGCCCCGCGGAAGTAAGAAGCTCTCACAATCGTGATAGCGCTCTCGGAGCCGCGATAGCCTCCCCGAACGCGGTGTCCTCTCCCGTCTGTCTGAGGACACCGCCCACCCGTGACGTCGGGCCCCAGCGCACCGGGGCCCGGCGTCACGGGCCTTTCGCTTTCCGGCCGGTTCCCAACGGATTCGGTCCCGCTTCCGACAGATGAGGTGGGCTACGTCACAAACCCCACCCACTTCTCCTACGGGTGTGATCAATCCGCAACCAATTCCGGTCTTGACCGAGACCCATCAACGTGACGCGTGATTACGCTCCCGCTCATGGCCGTGTTCTCCCCCACCGTTTCGCCCGTCTACGTCATCGGCGCAGGCCCCGGAGGTCTCGCCGCCGCGTACGCGCTGCGGGCCCGGGGCATCCGTGCCGTGATCCTGGAGAAGTCGGACGGCGTCGGCGCGTCCTGGCGCCGCCACTACGACCGCCTCCACCTGCACACCACCCGGCGCCTGTCCGCGCTCCCCGGGCTGCCGATACCGCGCCGCTTCGGCCGCTGGGTCTCCCGTGACGACGTGGTGCGCTATCTGGAGAAGTACGCCGAGCACCACGAGCTGGAGATCGTCACCGGTGTCGAGGTCTCCCGCGTGGAGCGCTCGCCCGACGGCGACGGCTGGCTGCTGCACGCCTCCGGCGGACGGGAGCTGACCGGCTCCGCGGTGGTGGTCGCCACCGGCTTCAACCACACCCCGCACATCCCCGACTGGCCCGGCCGGGACGGCTTCGGCGGCGAGTTCCTGCACGCCGGCGCCTACCGCAACGCCGAGCCCTTCGCCGGCCGGGACGTCCTCGTCGTCGGCACCGGCAACACCGGCGCCGAGATCGCCGTCGACCTGACCGAGGGCGGCGCCGCCCGGGTGCGGCTGGCCGTCCGCACGGTCCCGCACATCGTGCGCCGCTCCACCGCCGGCTGGGCGGCCCAGTACAACTCCATCCTGGTACGACGGCTCCCGACGGCCTTCGTCGACCGGCTGGCCCGCACGATGGCCAAGGTCAGCGTGCCCGACCTGGCCGCACACGGCCTGCCCCGCCCCGACAGCGGGCTCTACAGCCGGGTGAAGCAGGGCGCCATTCCGATCCTGGACGTCGGCCTGATCGAGGCGGTGCGCCGCGGGAAGGTCGAGATCGTGGCCGCCGTCGGCGGTTTCGAGGACGGCAAGGTCGTCCTCACCGACGGCACCCGCCTCTCCCCCGACGCGGTGATCGCCGCGACCGGATACGTCCGCGCCCTGCAGGGTCTGGTCGGCCGCCTCGACGTCCTCGACGACCGCGGCCGCCCCGTCACCCACGGCCCCCGCGCCCCGAAGAACACCCCCGGCCTCTACTTCACCGGCTACACCAACCCCATCAGCGGCAACATCCGCGAGATGGCCATCGACGCGGAGAAGATCGCGAAGGCGGTCGCCAGGAGGGCCGCGAAGACGGCCGCCGAACAGCAGCGTCAGGCCCGGTCCGAGCGCCGGCCGACGGCGTAGCCCACCCGCCCGCGGACGGCGCAGACAGCCTCACCCCGCTTGCACATCAACGCTGCTGCGCATCACCCCTCGTACACATCAACCCCCGTACACATCAACCCCGTTGCCCGTGTGACGCATGCGACGGGAGCCGTTTGTTACCGGCGGTAGCATCGCGCCCGTGCCCGGGACCAGAATGTGAGCCCTGCTCAACTTTCCGGTTCCACCCTCTCGCCCAGCACGGAGGACGCACGTGGCACGCGAAAGACAGCTCCCCCCTCGGCCTGCCGAGCACTCCCCCCGGCTCTCCCGCCGCTCCCTCCTCGGCGGTGCCGCCGCCGGGGCCGTCGGCCTCACCGCGGTCTCCGCGGGCACCGCCTCGGCCGCCGCGTCCCGGACCGTCGACGTCGCGATCGTCGGCGGCGGCATCGCCGGACTCACCGCGGCCCGCGACCTGGTGGCCGGCGGCAGGACGGTGGCCGTGCTGGAGGCCCGGGACCGGGTCGGCGGCAGGGTGGTGAACCTGAAGCTGGCCAACGGGGGTTTCACCGAGGGCGGCGGCGAGTTCATCGGCCCCACCCAGAACCGCATCAAGGCCCTCGCCGACTCCCTGGGCGTGGCCACCTTCACCACCTACAACACGGGGAACAACCTCCTCTACAAGGACGGCAAGCGCACCCCGTACGACACCAGCGGCCTGCTCGGCTCGGTCCCGCCGGTGGACGCGGCGGGGCTCGCCAACGCGGCGATCGTGCAGTCGGAGCTGGACAGCATGGCCGCGACGGTGCCGGTGGACGCCCCCTGGACCGCCGCCAAGGCCACCGAGTGGGACAAGCAGACCTTCGAGAGCTGGCTGAACGCCCACGCGGTCATCCCCTCCGCCAAGTTCCTGCTGGACCTGGCCTGCACGTCGGTCTTCTCGGCCCAGCCCCGCGAACTCTCCCTGCTCTACGTCCTCTACTACATCGCCGCCGCCGGTGACGAGTCCAACGCCGGCACCCTGGAACGCCTCACCGACACGGCCGGCGGCGCCCAGGAGTCCCGTTTCGTCGGCGGCTCCCAGCAGGTCCCGATCAAGCTGGCCGCGACCCTCGGCGACCGGGTGGTGCTGAGCGCGCCGGTACGGTCGATCGCCAGGTCCGGTGGCGCGTACGTCGTCACGGCGGACGGCATCACGGTCACCGCGACCCGCGTCGTCGTCGCCCTGCCGCCGCCGCTGGCCGCCCGGATCAGCTACGACCCGCTGCTCCCGGCCGCCCGCGACCAGCTCGCCCAGCGGATGCCGATGGGCTCGATCGGCAAGGCCATCGCGGTCTACGACACCCCGTTCTGGCGGGCCGACGGTCTCAACGGGCAGGCGGTCAGCGACTCGGGAGTGGTCCGCTCGACCTTCGACAACTCCCCGCCGGACGGCTCCTACGGCGCGCTGATGGGGTTCATCGAGGCCGACGAGATGCGGGCGTACGACGCGGCGGGCGAGGCCGACGTCAGGGCCGCCGTACTGGCCGACTACGCCAACTACTTCGGGGACAAGGCCGAATCCCCCACTTCCTTCGTGCTGCAGCGCTGGGACAATGAGGGCTTCTCGCGGGGCGGCCCGGTGGCCTACGCGCCGCCCGGGGTGCTGACCGAGTACGGGGCCGCGCTGCGCGAGCCGGCGGGCGGGATCCACTGGGCCGGGACGGAGACGTCGACGTTCTGGACCGGGTACATGGACGGGGCGGTGCGGTCGGGCGAGCGGGCGGCGAAGGAGGTGCTCGCGGCCCTCGGCTGAGAAAAGGAGCCGCTTCGGCCCTCAACTTTGCGTGCAGACCAGTTCCTGACGCAGCGTCAGTTCAGTAATCTGACAGTGCGTCAGGTAATTGTGCTGTCACACAGGAGCGGGCGGAACGATGCTTGGATCAACCCACGGCACCCTCACCACCGACTCCCGCCGGGCCCGGGTCATCGCCTGCGGTGAGCAGCGTCCCGGGCCCGCCGTCCACGGCCGCGCGGCCGAGGCGGGCGACGCGGACGCACTGGACGTCAGCGGACGGCCGCTGTACGCGGACGTACCCGATCTGGACAGGTTCTTCCGCCCCGAGTCCGTCGCCGTGGTCGGCGCCTCGGACGCCGAGGGGCGGCCCAACACCGGCATCACCCGGCAGCTGCTCGACTGGGCCGACCGGGTCGGGGCCCGGGTGCACCCGGTGCATCCGACCCGGCCTTCGGTGTTCGGCATCGCCTGCGTGCCCTCCGTCGCCGACCTGCCCGAGCAGGTCGACCTCGCCGTGCTGCTGGTCGCCGACCCGCTGCCGGTGATCGAGGAACTGGCCGAGGCGAAGGTGAGGTTCGCCGTCGCCTTCGCCTCCGGGTTCGCGGAGACCGGCGAGGAGGGGGCCGCGGCCCAGACCCGCCTCGCGGCGGCCGTACGGCGCTCCGGACTCCGGCTGCTCGGCCCGAACACCAACCTGAACGCCTTCGAGCGGTTCCGCGACGACCTGGACGGCCCGGCGATCGCGCTGATCACCCAGTCGGGACACCAGGGCCGCCCGGTCTTCGCCGCCCAGGAACTCGGCGTCCGGCTCTCGCACTGGGCGCCGACCGGCAACGAGGCCGACCTGGAGACCGCCGACTTCATCTCCTACTTCGCCGAGCGCCCCGAGGTCGGCGCCATCGCCTGCTACGTGGAGGGCCTCAAGGACGGCCGCGCCTTTCTGCTGGCCGCCGACCGCGCGGCCCGCCGCGGGGTGCCGGTGGTCGCCGTGAAGGTCGGCCGCACCGAGGCCGGTGCCCGCACCGCCGCCTCCCACACCGGCAAGCTGACCGGCGCGGACGACGTGGTGGACGCGGCGCTGCGCCAGTACGGCGTGATCCGCGTCGACGGCCTCGACGAACTCCAGGACACCGCCGCCCTGCTGGCCCGGGCGCGGGCGCCGCGCGCCGACGGGGTGGTCGTCTACTCGATCTCGGGCGGTACCGGCGCGCACGTCGCCGACCTGGCCGCCGGTCTGGGACTGAAGCTGCCGGTGCTGTCGGCGGACCGGCAGGCCGAGCTGCACCAGTGGATACCGGAGTACCTGAGCGTGGCCAACCCGGTCGACAACGGCGGGCACCCGGTGGGCGACTGGCGCGGCCGGAAGATCATCGACGCGATCCTCGCCGACCCGGAGGTCGGGGTGCTGGTCTGCCCGATCACCGGCCCCTTCCCGCCGCTCAGCGACAAGCTCGTCCAGGACCTGGTGGACGCGGCCGAGGCGACCGACAAGCTGGTGTGCGTGGTGTGGGGCTCGCCGGTCGGCACCGAGGCCGCCTACCGCGAGGTCCTGCTCGGCTCCTCCCGGGTGGCCACCTTCCGCACGGTCGGCAACTGCCTCACCGCCGTCCGCGCCTACCTCGACCACCACCGCTTCGTGAGCGAGTACCGCTCCCCCTTCGACGAGGCCCCGCGCACCTCCTCCCCCTCCTACCGCAAGGCGCTCGCGCTGATGCGGCCCGGACAGCAGCTGAGCGAGCACGCGGCGAAGCAGCTGCTGCGCGCGTACGGCATCCGGGTGCCGCGCGAGCAGCTGGTGACCAGCGCGGCGGCGGCGGTGCGCGCGGCCGGGCTGGTCGGCTACCCGGTGGTGATGAAGGCGTCCGGCGGCCGGCTCGCCCACAAGACGGAGCTGGGCCTGGTGAAGATCGGCCTGACCTCGGCCAGCCAGGTCCGGGACGCGTACCGCGACCTGACGGGCATCGCCCGCTACGAGGGGGTCGCCCTGGACGGCGTACTGGTCTGCCAGATGGTGGAGCGGGGCGTCGAGATGGTCGTCGGGGTCACCCACGACGACCTGTTCGGGCCGACGGTGACCGTGGGGCTCGGCGGGGTCCTGGTGGAGGTCCTGCACGACGCGGCCGTGCGCGTACCGCCGTTCGGCGAGGAGCAGGCCCGGGACATGCTCGCGGAGCTGCGCGGACGGACCCTGCTGGACGGGGTCCGGGGCCGGCCGCCGGCCGACCTCGAAGCCCTCGTCGAGGTGGTCCTGCGGGTCCAGCGGATGGCCCTGGAGCTCGGCGGCCAGCTCGCCGAGCTCGACATCAACCCGCTGATGGTGCTGGAGCAGGGCCAGGGCGCGGTGGCGCTGGACGCGCTGGCGGTGTGCCGCTGATGGACACCGTCCGGTACGTGACCGCGGAGCGGGTCGCCCACCTCACCCTCGACCGCCCCGACGCGCTCAACGCCCTCACCCCCGACCAGCGCGACCACGTCATCCAGCTGCTCGGCGAGGCGTCCGCGGACCCGGGGATCGGTGCGGTGGTCGTCACCGGCACCGGCCGCGGCTTCTGCGCGGGCGCCGACCTCCGCGGCGGCAGCGGCGCTACGGCCGAACGCGTGCCGGGGGACGTGGCCCGCACCATCCGGCTCGGCGCCCAGCAGCTGGTCGCCGCCGTCCTCGACTGCGAGAAGCCGGTGATCGCGGCGGTCAACGGCACCGCCGCCGGTCTCGGCGCCCACCTCGCGCTCGCCTGCGACCTGGTGCTGGCCGCCGAATCGGCCCGTTTCATCGAGGTGTTCGTGCGGCGCGGCCTGGTCCCCGACGGCGGCGGCGCCTACCTGCTCCCCCGCCTGATCGGCCCGCACCGCGCGAAGGAGCTGATGTTCTTCGGCGACGCCCTCTCCGCGCCGGACGCCGAACGCCTGGGCCTGGTCAACCGGGTCGTCCCGGACGCCGACCTGGCCAAGACGGCCCGCGACTGGGCCACCCGCCTGGCCGCCGGCCCCACCCGCGCCCTGGCCCTCACCAAGCAGCTGGTCAACGCGTCCCTGGACACCGACCGGGCGGCCGCCTTCGCCGCCGAGGCAGCCGCCCAGGAGATCAACATGACGACGCGGGACGCCCAGGACGGGGTGCGGGCCTTCGTGGAGCGCAGGCCCCCGGAGTTCCGGGGCCGGTGAAGCCGGCCGGCGGCGGCCGGTCAGCCGGTCGTCGTGCGCCTGAGGATCCGCAGGGTGCCCGCGTCGGGGTCGCCGAAGACCACGAACAGCTGGGGCGCGTCCGCGCTGCCGCCGATCGACCACTGGGTGTCGTCGCCGCAGTCACCGTCCAGTTCGAGCAGCACGCCGTCGCGCCACGACTTCCTGGGCGCCCAGGTGCCGGGCCCCTCGCACACGGCGTACACGGACGAGCCGTCGGCGGAGGGCGCCGGTTCGGCGGGCAGTGCGACGGCCTCGGCGCTGCCGTCGGCGCGCAGCCGCAGCTCGGCACCGTGGCCGTCCCGCCAGACACCGGTCAGCTGGGCGGCGGTCAGCGCGACCGCCGCGGTCAGATCGCCGGGCGACCGGACCGGCGGTCGGTCGCCGTGCCGTTCAAGCGCTGTTGTCCACCCCATGGGCGCAGCGTACGAAGCGGTCGTACGGGGTCCCGCACCACCCTTCCCATCTGACGTTCCGTCAGCTTCAATGAACGGGTGATGGGACACGCAGGGGCGGCCGCGGCTGCCGTCCGTTATCTGAGGTCGGTCCCCGCGGCGGGGCCCGTGGAGGCGCTGCCGCGCCCGGAGTTGCGGTGCGTGCGCGCGGACGAGCGGGCGCCGGTCGACCAGGCGGAGTTCCGGCGCGTGCTCGGCACCTTCGCGACCGGCGTGACCGTGATCACCGCACCGGCCGCCGAGGGCGAGTCCTCCCCGGCCGGCTTCGCCTGCCAGTCGTTCTCCTCCCTCTCCCTCGACCCGCCCCTGGTCTGCTTCATGGTCGGCCGCACGTCGGCCACCTGGCCGCGGATCGCCCGCGCCGGCGTCTTCTGCGTCAACGTCCTCGGCGCGGGCCAGGGCGAGCTGTGCCGCGCCTTCGCGGTGAGCGGCGCGGACAAGTTCGCCGGCGTCACCCACGACGCGGCCCCGGTCTCCGGCTCCCCCCGGCTGACCGGCGCCGCCGCCTGGATCGACTGCACGGTGCATGCCGTGCACACGGGCGGCGACCACCTGATCGTGGTGGGCCGGGTGACCGCGCTGGGCACGGACACCGGCCCCGACCGCCCCCCGCTCCTGTTCCACCGGGGACGATTCCTGTAACCGCCCGGCCGAGGTCGCGACGGGTCGCACCTGTCGAGTTCCCTCCCGGGGTTCGCCATCGGCAGCTCCCCGAAGGGGCGACTTGTCAGGGATACGCCCCTTAGGAGTACGTTCCTTACCGAGCTTCGCGGCGCAGGTGGCCGGTCCGCGCTTCGAGGCGATGCGCCGTGAGTACGCCCTCGGGCCCGGCCGGACCCTGCTGAGTGCCGCCTCGAACGCCTCGCACGCGCACGGGACCTGTCGGCCGGGCGCGGCATGGACACCGCGCGGTGCGCGCCGGCCTGCTTCAGCGCGGCGGGCTTCAGCGAAGCCCTGCGCGCCGAGGCGGTCCGGAGCGGCGTGCTGCTGATCGGCCTGGACGAGCTGTACGGCCGGTCCGTGCCGGGCGGGTCACCGCTCTAGGCGGAGAGCGGGCCGCCTGCGATCCCCGGCTCCCCCACCATGGTCACCGGCCGCCGCCGGATCACCAGGGCCATCAGGGCCGCCGCCGCGCACAGTGTGCCGGAGGCGTACCAGACCATGTCGTAGGTGCCGAAGACGTCGCGGGCGACGCCGCCCAGCCAGGCGACGAGGGCCGCGCCGATCTGGTGGGAGGCGAGGACCCAGCCGAAGACGATGGCGCTGTCGTCGCCGT
Organism: Streptomyces sp. NPDC090499; assembly: GCF_044769305.1. NCBI lineage: Bacteria > Bacillati > Actinomycetota > Actinomycetes > Kitasatosporales > Streptomycetaceae > Streptomyces > Streptomyces sp. NPDC090499. The sequence goes on along the minus strand of NZ_JBIVXP010000007.1, from coordinate 312,136 downwards.
ACCGCTCCCGGCACAGGGCCAGGGTGGGCGGGACGGTGGCGACCCAGTCGAGGCCGTAGAAGACGATGAAGAAGATCATCGAGGGGTGGACCGCCGGGCCCAGCAGCATCGGCAGGAAGAGCAGGGAGACGCCGCGCAGGGCGTAGTAGACGGCGAGCAGGCGGCGCGGTTCGAAGCGGTCGGTGAACCAGCCGGAGGCGATGGTGCCGACGACGTCGAAGACGCCGATGACCGCGAGCAGCGAGGCCGCCGTGGTGACCGGCAGGCCGTGGTCGTGGGCGGCGGGCACGAAGTGGGTCTGGATCAGGCCGTTGGTGGACGCCCCGCAGATCGCGAAGGTCCCGGCGAGCAGCCAGAAGGGTCCGGTGCGGACGGCGGAGGCCAGCACGCCGAGGGCCCTGCGGGCCGCCCCGGTGACCGGCGCCGGCTTCGGCACGAACTCGGTGGCGCCGTACGGCTTCTGCCCCACGTCGGCCGGGTGGTCGCGCAGCAGCAGCCAGACGAAGGGGACGACCGCGAGGGCGGCGAGGGCGACGGTGACGGCGGCCGGGCGCCAGTCGTACGTCTCGACCATCCAGGACAGCAGCGGCAGGAAGATCAGCTGGCCCGAGGCGGAGGCGGCGGTGAGGATGCCGCTGACCAGGCCGCGCCGGGTGGTGAACCAGCGGTTGGTGACCGTGGCCGCGAAGGCGAGCGCCATCGAGCCGGAGCCGAGGCCGACCAGCAGGCCCCAGCAGAGCATCAGCTGCCAGGCCGCCGTCATCCACACGGTCAGACCCGAGCCGACCGCGATGACGGTCAGGGCGACGGCCACCACCCGCCGTATGCCGAAACGGTCCATCAGCGCGGCGGCGAACGGCGCGGTGAGCCCGTACAGCGCGAGGTTGACGGAGACCGCCGCGCCGATCGTGCCGCGCGACCAGCCGAACTCCGTGTGCAGGGGGTCGATGAGCAGGCCGGGCAGGGAGCGGAAGGCGGCCGCACCGATGATCGTGACGAAGGTGACGGCGGCGACGAACCAGGCACGGTGGATGCGCGGTGAACGGGTCGGCTTCGAGCCCTCCGAGTCCTCGGCAGGGGCGGCTGCGGCTGCGCTTGTCTGGGTCACGCCACAAATATCCGGCCGGCCGGTTCACCCCATCGAGTGGCCCGGAGGACAGCATTCGCTAGGATCGGGCCATGAGCAGCGACCCCGGCTTCCGCCCGCACCGTGTCGTCGTCCTCGCCCTGGACGGCCTGCTCCCCTTCGAGCTGGGCATCCCGCACCGCATCTTCGGCCGCCCCAAGGACACCCGAGGGCGCCACCTCTACGAGGTCGTGACCTGCTCGGTCCGGCCGCCCGGTCCGGTCGACACCGACGCCGACTTCTCGATCCACGTGCCCAACGGCCCCGAGACGCTGGCCACCGCCGACACGGTGATCATCCCGGCCTCGTACGAGCTGGGCCCGGTCTTCGAACAGGGCGTCCTCACCCCCGAACTGGCCGCCGCCCTCGCCCACATCCGCCCCGGCACCCGGCTCGCCTCCATCTGCACCGGCGTCTACGTGCTGGCCGCCGCCGGCTACCTCGACGGCCGCCCGGCGACCACGCACTGGGCCGAGGCGGACCACCTCCAGCGGCTCTTCCCGCAGCTCGACGTCGACGCGGACGTCCTCTTCATCGACGACGGCGACATCCTCACCTCCGCCGGGGTGGCCGCCGGCATCGACCTGTGCCTGCACATGGTCCGCCGCGACCACGGCACGGCCGTCGCCAACGAGGTGGCCCGCCGCACCGTCGTCCCCCCGCACCGGGACGGCGGCCAGGCCCAGTACATCCACCGCCCGCTCCCCGACCCCCAGGTCGCCACCACCACCGCGGCCCGCGCCTGGGCGCTGGGCCGCCTCCACGAGCCCATCCAGCTGCGCGACATGGCCGAGCAGGAGGCCATGTCGGTACGGACCTTCACCCGCCGCTTCCGCGAGGAGACCGGCGTCAGCCCCGGCCAGTGGCTCACCCAGCAGCGCGTCGAACGCGCCCGCCACCTCCTGGAGTCCACCGGCCTCTCCGTCGACCAGGTGGCCCGCGACGCCGGCTTCGGCACCGCCCAGTCGATGCGCCAGCACCTACAGACGGCCCTCGGTGTCACCCCGACCGCCTACCGCCGTACCTTCCGCACCGGAACGGGCGACAGCGACAGCGACAGCCCCGGCGTCATCGGCGCCCCGGGCTGACCTCCGGGCCCGCCACACCTCGCCCCACCAGCCGACCGCACTGAGCACCAGGGTCACGCCGATCCCGGCCAGGACGGCCGTGGACGGCGCGACCACCCGCAGCAGCGCCCCGGCGAGGGAGCCGGTCACCGCGTAACCGGCGCTCGCGGCCGCGTACATGACCGCGTACCCGGCGGCCAGGGCACTCGGCGGGAGCACCTCGCGCAGCGACAGGTTGCGGGTGAGCATCGCGGCCGACTGGAGCATGCCCGCGGCGACGAGCGCGGCCGCGATCCCCGCGGTGCGCGGTATCAGCGCCGCGAGCGTCACGCAGAGCGCCGTGCCGGCCATCAGCAGCACGCTGCGGGTACGCAGCCGCCCCGGCCAGGCGCGCAGGCCGTACAGGAACGCGCCGAACCCGCCGCCGACCGCCATTGCGGTCAGCAGCGGACCCGACCAGCCGACGTCGATCCCGCGCTGTTCGAGCAGGGCGGGCAGCACGAGTTCGGACAGGCCGAGCAGGGTCAGGCTGGCCGCGCCCGTGACGTACACCGGCCAGGCGCCGGCCAGGACGCGCACGAGGGGTGCGGCCGTCCGCCCGGCCGAGCCCCAGGCCGCCGGCAGGAGCCACAGGCCGGCCACCGACGCGGCCATGAGGGCGGCCGCGAGCCGGAGCGGGACGGCGGGGGCGACGCCGAGGGCCAGACCGGCCACCGCGGCCGGGGAGACGGCCCACACGGCGGCCGTCAGCATCGACTCCACGGACAGCGCCTGCGCCGCCGCCCGCTCCGGGACCAGCGCGGTGAGGAGCGTGCGCAGCCCCCCGGTGGCGGCGGCCGGCGCGGCACCGGCGACCCATGCGAAGGCGGCGAGGACGGCCGGGGGCGCGTCCGGGAGCCCACCGAGCCCCGCGAACCCGGCGGCCCCGACCGCGAGTCCGACGGCCAGCTGGGCCCGCGCCCGCTCCGGCCGCAGCCGCATCCCCAGCACCGGCGCGCCCACGATCTCGCCGAGCACGTAGGCCGCGGCGAGCAGCGCGCCCAGCGAGTAGCCGCCGGGCCGCTCGCGCGCCAGGAACACCAGGGCCAACGGCGCCATGGCGACCGGCATCCGGGCGCCCACGGCGGTCCCGGCCCAGACCAGGACCTGCTTGGACGCGACGTCACGGTAGGTCATGGGACGACGGTAGGGGGCGGGGCCGACAACGCCGAGAGGTTTTCCCGGGGCTGTGGAAAACTCCGTGCGGGCTCCCTAGAACGTGAGCACCCCCCGTGCCACGCGCCCCGCCTCCGCGTCGGCGCGGGCCTTCTCGAAGTCCTCCACCGGGTACGTCTCGGTCACCAACTCGTCGAGCAGCAGGCTGCCCTGGCGGTACAGGCCGGCGTAGAGGGCGATGTCGTGCTGCGGGCGTGAGGAGCCGTACCGGCAGCCCAGGATGGACTTGTCGAGGAACATGGAGGCGACCGCGAAGGACGCCTCGGCGGTGGGGGCGGGCATGCCGAGGAGGACGGCCTGGCCGTGCCGGTCGAGGAGGTCGACGGCCTGCCGGACCAGCTCGACCCGGCCGACGCACTCGAAAGCGTGGTCCACTCCCGTCGGCAGCAGGTCCTTCACGCCGTCCGTCGAGGTCAGGAAGTCGGTCGCGCCGAACTGCCGGGCCGCCTCTTCCTTGGCCGGGTTGGCGTCCACGGCCACGATCCGCAGCGCACCGGCGATCCGCGCGCCCTGGATGACGTTCAGGCCGATCCCGCCGGTGCCGATGACCAGGACGGTGTCGCCGCGGTCGACACGGGCGCGGTTCAGGACGGCGCCCACCCCGGTCAGCACCCCGCATCCGATGAGGGCGGCCGACGTCAGGGGGATGTCCTTCGGGATCCGTACCGCCTGCACGGCCTTGACGACCGTCCGTTCCGCGAAGGCCGAGTTGCACGCGAACTGGTACACGGCCCGCCCACCGCGCAGGAACGGCTGCTGCGGGCGCCCTATGGCCTTGCGGCACATGGTGGGCCGCCCCCGGTCGCAGTCGGCGCAGGCACCGCAGTTGGCGAGCGTGGACAGGGCGACATGGTCCCCCGGCGCCACATGGGTGACGCCCACACCGACCGCCTCCACCACTCCCGCGCCCTCATGCCCGAGCACCACGGGAACGGGGAAGGGTATGGTCCCGTCCACCACGGACAGATCGCTGTGGCACAGCCCGGCCGCGGACACCGCGACCAGCACCTCACCCGCCCCCGGCTCCCGCACGTCCAGATCGTCGACGACCTGCACCTGTTTCCCGTCGAACACGACTCCGCGCATCACGACTCGACCCCCTTCGGTTCCCTCGGCAGACCGAGCACCCGCTCGGCGATGATCGTGCGCTGGACCTGGTCCGAGCCGCCGTAGATGGTGTCGGCCCGGGAGAAGAGGAACAGGTGCTGGGCGGCGTCCAGTTCGTACGGCGCGGCGGCGGACCAGCCGGCCGGGCCGACGCTCGCGGCCGCGCCCCGCACCAGCACGGCGAGTTCACCGAGCCGCTGGTGCCAGCCGGCCCACAGCAGCTTGGCCACACTGGGCGCGCCGGGTTCGGCGGCCGAGTTCCCGAGCGTCCGCAGGGCGTTCCACCGCATCACCCGCAACTCGGCCCACAGCCGCACCAGCCGCTCCCGTACGACGGGATCGTCGACGGCCCCGCTCCGCACGGCGTCCCGCACCACCCGCCCCAGCTCCTGCGCGAACCCGATCTGCTGGGCGAGCGTGGACACCCCGCGCTCGAACCCGAGCAGGCTCATCGCGACGCGCCATCCGTTGCCCTCACCGCCGACGACGTGCTCCACGCGCGCGTGCGCACCGTCGAAGAAGACCTCGTTGAAGTCGCTGGTGCCGGTCAGCTGCCGGATCGGGCGGACCTCGATGCGGCCCGGCTGGTCCATGGGCACGAGCAGGAAGCTGAGCCCGTGATGGCGCCGCGAGCCCGCCTCGGTGCGCGCCAGCACGAAGCACCAGTCGGCCTCGTGGGCGAGCGAGGTCCAGATCTTCTGCCCGCTGATGCGGTACCCGCCCGCCTCCCGCACCGCCGCCGTCCGCACCCCGGCCAGATCGGATCCCGCGCCGGGTTCGCTGTACCCCTGGCACCAGAGCTCCGCACCGGCGGCGACGGCCGGCAGGAACCGCGCCTTCTGCTCCGCACTGCCGTGCGCGATGAGCGTCGGAGCGAGCAGGTTCTCCCCGATGTGCCCGGACCGCGGCGGCGCGGCCGACCGCGCGTACTCCTCGGCCCAGGCGACCTGCTGCGTGAGCGTCGCGGTCCGGTTCCCGTACCCGCCCTCCGCCCACCCGATCCCGATCCACCCGTCGGCCCCCAGGGTGCGCTCCCAACCGCGCCGGTCCACGCCGACTCCGGCATGCGCACCGAGCCAGTCCCGGACCTCACTGCGAAACACCTCATCCTCCGGCGCTACGCCGAAATCCACGGTGACCTCCAGAGATGCGTGGGGGGGAGTTGGGGCCGTACGAAACCCGCCGGCCACCACCGCCGTGGCTGATCGCCGTCGCGGCGGAAAGAAGAGAGGGCCGACAAGGTGCCCAAACCAGCACCCCAACGGCCGGAAACCGCAAACACCAACGCAAACAGCCGCCCCAAGCGCGCAAACAACCACGGCACCGCCGCACCCGAGCACCCATCGCAACCCGCCGAGGGGCGCGGGGAACTGCGCGAACAACCACGGCGATGCCGCAGTCGCCCGCCCACCGCACTCCCCCAAGGGCCGCAAGGGACCGCACGAACAACCACAGCGACGCCACACCCACACACCCACCGCACCCCCCAAAGCGGCGCGAGGAACCACGCAAACCACCACAGCACCGCCGCACCCGCCCACCCACCGCAACCCCCCAAAGGGGCGCGAGGAACCACGCAAACCACCACAGCGACGCCACACCCACCCACCCACCGCACCCCCCAAAGCGGCGCGAGGAACCACGCAAACCACCACAGCACCGCCGCACCCGCCCACCCACCGCAACCCCCCAAAGGGGCGCGAGGAACCACGCAAACCACCACAGCGACGCCAACCCACCCACCCACCGCACCCCCCAAAGCGGCGCGAGGAACCGCGCAAACCACCACAGCGACGCCGCACCCACCCACCCACCGCAACCCCCCAAAGGGGCGCGAGGAACTGCGCAAACCACCACGGCGACGCCGCAGTCGCCCGCTCGCCGCAACCCCCAACGGCGGGTGGGCGTCCGGCCCTCACCCGTCCGCGATCGCCGGACCACACACGGCCCACCCCCCTTACGCGTTCGGCCGGCTTCCCGTTCGCGCGGCCGACTCCATCGCCGCCAGCCGCGCCAGCATCGGCATCGGATCAGTCCCCACGCTCCCCGGCAGCGCCTCGGCGATCCGTTCCGGTGTCCAGGAGCCCCCGTCGGCGTACGCGGCGCGCAGCTCCCTCGGCTGGGCCCAGACCGCGATCTTCGGGCCGGCCACGGTGTAGACCTGCCCGGTGATCCCCGCGTCCCGCGCCGCGTCCGACAGCAGGTAGACCACGAACGCGGCCACGTCCTCCGGTTCGCCGATCTCGGTCAGTTCCGTCGGGACGCCCGCCGACATCCGGGTCCGGGCCACCGGCGCCACCGCGTTCGCGGTCACCCCGTACTTGTGGAGGCCGAGCGCCGCGCTCCGGACCAGGGAGATGATCCCGCCCTTGGCCGCGCTGTAGTTGGCCTGCGAGACCGAGCCCTGGTGGTTGCCGCTGGTGAAGCCGATCAGCGTGCCGGCCCGCTGGGCGCGCATCACCGCCGACGCCGCCCGGAACACCGTGAACGTGCCCTTGAGATGGGTGGCGACCACCGGGTCCCACTCCTCCTCGGCCATGTTGAACAGCATCCGCTCGCGCAGGATCCCCGCCACGCACACGACCCCGTCGAGTCGGCCGTACGACGACAGCGCCGTGTCCACGACCCGCTGCCCGCCGGCCATCGTGGAGATGTCGTCGGCCACGGCGACCGCGTCCCCGCCCGCCGCCTCGATCTCCTTGACGACGGCCTCGGCGACCTCGCTGGTGGGCGAGGCTCCGTCGACCGAGACGCCGTAGTCGTTGACGACGACCTTCGCCCCCTCGGCCGCCGCGGCCAGCGCGACCGCCCGTCCGATACCGCGGCCCGCGCCGGTCACGGCGACGACCTTGCCTGCCAAGAAGTTCCCCACGCCCGGCCCCTTCCCGCGTTTTCTGACGGACCGTTAGATTTTATGACCCGTCAGATGTGCGGACACAAGGCCTGGGGAGGACCCAGATGTCACTGCCGGCGCTTCATCCCGCGTTCCACGACATCGCCAAGCGCGTCAACAACTGGGGGCGCTGGGGCACCGACGACGAGATCGGCACGCTGAACCTGATCACGGACGAAGTGGTGCGGGAAGCCGCGGCGACCGTCCGCAGCGGGCGGCGCGTGCCGCTCGCCCTTCCCCTGCGGGAGGACGGGGTGCAGACCGGGATGATCCCCGGGCGGGTCAACCCGCTGCACGCCATGGTGCAGATCAACCAGGAGCTCTTCGGTCCCGGGACGGTCGCGTGCAGCGACGACGCCGTGACCATGGGCCTGCAGGCCGGCACCCACTGGGACGCGCTCACCCATGTCTCGCACTCGGGGAAGCTCTACAACGGCCGCCCGGCGGGCACAGTGACCGCGCACGGGGGTGCCGAGTTCTCCGGGATCGACAAGGCGCGGCACATCGTCTCGCGCGGGGTGCTGCTGGACGTGGCACGCGCGCGTGGCGTGGACCGGCTGGCGGGCGGGCACGCGGTCACCCCGGAGGACCTGGACGCGGCCGAGGAGCTCGCGGGGACGCGCGTCCGGGGCGGTGACATCGTCCTCGTGCGGACCGGGCAGGTGCAGGTCTACCTCGCCGGGGACAGGCACGGGTACGGCTACCCGTCGCCGGGCCTCTCGGTGCACACCCCGGAGTGGTTCCACGCGCGCGACGTGGCCGCCGTCGCGAACGACACCCTCACGTTCGAGATCTTCCCGCCCGAGATCGAGGACCTGTGGCTGCCCGTGCACGCCCTGGACCTGGTCGAGATGGGGATGCTGCAGGGGCAGAACTGGAACCTCGAAGAGTTGTCCACAGCCTGTGGAGAAACCGGCCGGTACGCGTTCCTGCTGTCGGCGATGCCCGAGCCGTTCGTCGGGGCGACGGGTACTCCGGTCGCCCCCGTGGCCGTCCTGTGAACGGCACCCCGCGGGAAGCCGGTGTCACGCCCGAGGGGGCGTGACACCGGCCCTCCCCCATTCCCCCCACACCCGGACGACTGCGCGCACCGGCCCGCCCCGAGCCCGGTCCCGCGCGCCGCCGTCCGGCTCGACCCACACTCGACGAGGGCGTCCGTCAGCCGGACCCTCGCCGTCCCCTCGCGGCGAATCGCAGACCTCAAGCGTGAGCAAATGGTCACAAGGCGTCAACACCCGTGCGGAGTTATGCGACTTATGCCCCGGTTCACCATGGGCGCGCACGGATGCAAACCCCGGCGCATGACCGCACACCGGGATCACACCGCCTCGAAGGCCAGCCCTTCGTACGAGGCCAGCCCGCCCCCGTACGCCACCGCGGCGCCCTGCCTGGTCTCCGAACAGCGGTCGAGTTCGCACCAGATGCGCTTGCCGGCACCTTCGGGGCTCCAGCCCCAGCGGTCGGCGAGCCCGTCGACGAGGGCGAGGCCACGGCCACCGGTCGCGTCGCCGTCGGCGCACCGCGGCACCGGCGCGCGGTCGCTGGCGTCGGCGACCTCCAGCCGTACGGTGGCCGACGCGTCCGCGCCGACGCGGTCCGCGCCCGGCAGCGAGAGCCGCAGCACGGCCGGACAGCCGGTGTGCACCACGGCGTTGGTGACCAGCTCCGAGACGAGCAGGATCAGCGTCTCGGCCAGCGGCTCGTCCGCCGCTATACCGGACCCGGCGAGGCGCGAGCGAGCCCACCTTCTCGCCCGCCCCACCTCCGTGGGGTCGGGCCGGATCTCCAGCTGCACTTGAAGCACCTGCACCGCTCACACCATCCGAACCGGCGGACACATGAACCCGCGCCGAACCCGGGCCACGACGGGGGTCGCGACCGCGAGGACGGCGAGGGCCACGATCGTAGCCATTTTCTGCATGGCCAGAACAACAGCCAGAGCAAGGGTCACGGAACGTGATTCCCTTACGCGACAGCATGGTTGACGTACAGTCACCCCAACAAGCGCTTCGGGCATATTCCAGCGCGAAGGAGTACGCCTGCGGCATACTGTGCGACGCTCGCGGCGGGGAGTCGAACAAGCGGGGGCGCAAGCCCTTACCGCCCTGCGAGCGGCGGTACGCACCCCGAGCGGCGGGGCCGCCTCGACGGCACCGCCGGCATGGCTCGTCCTCGGAACCACTCGCATCCCACAGAAGGTACCCGAGCGGACAGCCGACTCCAGGCCGTGACGAGTCACGCGTTGGACACAACCCGGTATCAACGCTCAGTGATTCCGGTATGCCACAATCCGCGACATCCCGGCCGCCCGAACCCATGATTCCGCAGGCCAGAGGCGTTTCGAACGCTCAGCCGAGCAGCTCCGCGGCAAGCATTTCCTCACTCTCCGCATTCACTCCACCACGCTGCGCCCGCACCCATGTCCGTTTCAGATGCAGATGCACCTCGGACTCCCACGTGAAGCCCATCCCGCCGTGCACCTGGAGGCAGTCCCGGGCACCGCGCCCCGCGGCCTCGTCGGCGAGCAGCCGGGCCGCCGCGATGTCCACGGGGTCGGCGGTGACGGCGGCGGCGTAGACGGCGGCCCGCGCGGTCTCGGCGCGCACCAGCATCTCCGCGCACAGGTGCTTGACCGCCTGGAACGCCCCGACGGGCCGGCCGAACTGCACACGCGTGCGGGCGTGTTGCACGGCCAGCTCGCACGCGCGCGTGGCCGTGCCGAGCTGCTCGGCGGCGGTGAGCAGCACGGCGACCGGGTCGGGCGGCCCGGAGACCGGTGCCAGAACCCGGTGCAGGGGTGTCAACGGGTCCACCGAGCGCACCGGCACGGCCCCCGACGCGTCCCCGGTCACCGCGTCCGCCTCGGCCAGCCACTCCACCAGGCCGCCGTCCACGCGGGCCACCACGGTCTCCCCGGTGGCCGCGCCGGGCACGTCGGCCGCCGCCAGGTGGGTGGCCACCAGCGGGCCGGGCAGCAGCGCCCGCCCCGCCTCCTCGAACACCAACACGGCTTCCGGCAGCCCGAGTCCGACCCCGCCGTCGGCCTCCGGCAGCCGCAGCGCGAAGAACCCGGCGGCCCCCAGCTCCCGCCACAGACCCCGGTCGAGACCTCCCGGCCCGTCGGCGGCCGCCCGCAGTGCCGCGCCGTCGAACCGGCGCCCGAGCAGCTCCCGCATGCCCTCCCGCACCGCCTCCTGGTCACGGGTCAGTCGAAAGCGCACGTCCGCTCACCGCCCCTTCGGCAGCCCGAGGATCCGCTCGGCCACGATGTTCCGCTGGATCTGCGAGGTCCCGGCCGCGATGGTGTACGAGAGCGAGGAGAGCCGGTCGAGGACCCACGGCCGGTCCAGGTCGAGCGCGTCGGGCCCGAGCACGGCGGCCGCCGCGTCGTACAGCTCCTGGCGCGCGTGCGAGTAGCGCAGCTTGAAGACGGAGCCTCCGACGCCCGGCACGCCCCTGCCCTCCGCCTCGCTGACGTTCCACTGGGTGAGCCGCCACAGCGCCCGGAACTCGGCGTGCAGGCGGCCGAGGCGGCGGCGCAGCTCGGGGTCGTCCCAGGTGCCGTTGGCGTGCGCCGCGCGCGCGAGGTCGCCGAGCACCCGGCGGCAGGCGACGACCTCGCCGACGAAGGCGGTGCCGCGCTCGAAGGAGAGGGTCACCATGGTGACGCGCCAGCCGTCGTTCTCGGCGCCGACCCGGTTGGCCGCCGGTACCCGCACCTCGTCGAGGAACACCTCGGCGAACTCGTGGGACCCGGCGAGCGTGCGCAGCGGCCGTACGGTGATGCCCCGCGCGGCCATGGGCATGGCCAGCCAGGTGATGCCCCGGTGCCTGGGCGCCGCCGGGTCCGTGCGCACCAGCAGCTCGCACCAGTCGGCGACCTCCGCGTGCGAGGTCCAGATCTTGGAGCCGCTCACCACGTAGTCGTCGCCGTCCCGCCACGCGCGCGTGCGCAGCGCGGCCAGGTCGGAGCCGGCGTCCGGTTCGCTGAAGCCCTGGCACCACACCTCGTCGCCGCGCAGGATCGGCGCCAGCCAGCGGGCCCGCTGCGCCTCGGTGCCCTCGGCGGCGATGGTGGGACCCGCGTGCAGCAGGCCGACGAAGTTGGCGCCCACATAGGGCGCGCCGGCCTTCTCGGTCTCCTCCAGGAAGATCAGCCGCGTGGTGGGGGACGCGTCCCAGTGGACGTCGGCGTACCCGGCGTCGTACAGCGTGCGCTGCCAGCCGAGGTCGTAGGCGCGGCGGCCCGGCCAGTCCGCCGGGCCCGGCTTCGGCGGGAGACCGGGCAGCACCTTGGCGAGCCACTCCCGCAGCCGGGCCCGGAAGTCCTCCTCCTCGGGCGTGTAGGACAGGTCCACCGGCAGACACCCCCACGGAACTGATGGCTCGTCAGATCTCGCAGGCTAGCCCCGCACCCCTGGACCGGCAAGGCACCAGGACCTACGATCTGACGCCTCGTCAGTTCCGTGGTCCGCTGGGCAGGGGGACGCCATGAACACCACCGCACACGAGCTGAGTACCTCCCGCACCCTCTGGGACCTGGTCGCCCGCCGTGCCGAACTCACCCCCGGCCGGCCGGTGTTCCTCCAGGGCGACCGCGTCCTCTCCTTCGGCGGCCTGCGCGCGCGTGCCGAACGCGTCGCGGCCGGGCTGTACGGCATGGGCATGCGCCCCGGCACGGTCGTCGCCTGGCAGCTGCCGACCCGGATCGAGACGGCCGTGCTGTCCTTCGCGCTGGCCAGGCTCGGCGCCGTGCAGTCCCCCGTCATCCCCTTCTACCGGGACCGCGAGGTCGGCTTCGCGCTGCGCGAGTCCAGGGCCGAGTTCTTCGCGGTGCCGGGCGTGTGGCGCGGCTTCGACCACACGGAGCTGGCGCGGCGGCTCGGCGCCAAGGGGATCTTCGAGGCGTACGACGAGCTGCCCGACGGCGATCCGGCCGTGCTGCCCGCCCCGCCCGCCGAGGGCACCTCGGTGCGGTGGATCTACTGGACCTCGGGAACCACCTCGGACCCCAAGGGCGTGCTGCACACGGACCGTTCGCTCATCGCGGGCGGTTCGTGCCTCGCCCACGCGCTGCGGCTCACGGCGGACGACGTGGGCTCGATGGCGTTCCCGTACGCGCACATCGCCGGCCCCGACTACACGGTGATGCTGCTGCTGTACGGCTTCCCCGCTGTGATGTTCGAGCAGTTCGCGCTGCCGGACGCGCTGCCCGAGTACCGCAGGCACGGGGTGACGGTGGCCGGCGGGTCGACGGCGTTCTACTCGATGTTCCTGGCCGAGCAGCGCAAGCAGCCCGGGGTGCCGGTGATCCCCTCGCTGCGGCTGCTGGCCGGCGGCGGGGCGCCCAAGCCGCCGGAGGTGTACCACGCGGTGGTGCGCGAGATGGGGGTGCAGCTGACGCACGGGTACGGCATGACCGAGGTGCCGATGATCACGATGGGGGCGCCGGACGACACCGCGGAGAACCTGGCGACGACCGAGGGCAGGCCGCCGGAGGGCATGGAGATCCGGATCGCGGAGGGCGGCGAGGTGCGGCTGCGCGGGGAGGCGGTGTGCCAGGGGTACCTGGACCCGGCGCAGTCGGCCGCGGCCTTCGACGAGGAGGGCTTCCTGCGCACCGGCGACCTGGGCCGGGTGACCGGGACCGGCCATCTCGTCCTCACCGGGCGGCTCAAGGACGTGATCATCCGCAAGGGCGAGAACATCTCCGCGAAGGAGATCGAGGACCTGCTCGCCGCGCACCCGGCGGTGGCCGACGCGGCGGTGGTCGGACTGCCGGACGCGGAGCGCGGGGAGCTGGTCTGCGCCGTGGTCGAACAGCGGCCGGGGACGGTCGCGCTGACGCTCCCGGCGGTGGTGTCGTACCTGCGGGCGGAAGGGCTGTCGGTGCACAAGCTGCCGGAGCGGCTGGAGGTGGTGGACGCCCTTCCGCGCAACGAGACGCTGCGCAAGGTGCTCAAGTACAGGCTGCGCGAGCGCTTCTCCGAGACTCCGGACCCGGCCCCCGCTCCGGCTCCGGCCCCGGCCCCGGCCCCCGCTCCGGCTCCGGCTCCGGCCCCGGCCCCGGCTCCGGGGAGCCCTACTCCGGGATCGTGAAGTAGCGGGCGAACGCCGGGACGATCTCGGCCTCCGCCACGTTCCCGTCGCCGTCGGTGTCGAGGCCCGACGCGATCGCCTGCGCGAGTTCGGGAGCGACCCCGAGGACGCGCAGCACGCGCGCGGTGTCGGCGACGGTCGCCGTGCCGGTGCCCGCGGTGTCCGCGAGGGCGAGGGCGGCGTGCAGGAAGGGGCGGGCGATCTCGCCGAACCGCTCCGGGTTGTCGTGCAGCCGCTTGACCGCGCCGCTCACGAACTCCTGGCGGGTGATGCGCTGGTCGCCGTCCCGGTCCGCCATGCCGGCCATGCCCTGCCAGAAGGCCTCCGCGCCCGCGTACAGGGCCTGGCCCTTGTCGGAGCGGGCGGGGGCGTCGAACTCGGCGAGCAGTGCCTTGGCCGCCGAGTTGAAGTCCTCGCGGTCGATCCAGCCGTTGCCGTCCTGGTCGAAGGTTGCGAACCGGGCGGCGATCCGTCGCTCGTACTCGGTGCTGACCATGTGTGTTCGGGCCGCCTTACGTGACGTGGGGGTTCATCTCGCATGGGAGCGTACGACGCGGCGGCGGCCGGAGAGCGGGAAAACGACGGTTGTGCCAAGACCGGGGGAATTCCGCGACAACAACGTGGCACGGTCGTAATCGTCGGCTATGGGCGTGCGACAGGCGGCTAGGCCGACAGCGGGTCCTCCTCGTCGGTGGTCGCGCTGTCGATGTCGGCGTAGACGTCGAAGAGCCGTCGTACACCGAGGGCGCCGAGGACCCGGTTGACGTGAGAACCGTCACTCGCGCCCTGGGCGGGCAGTATCAGCCGCAGCCGGCCCCGGCAGGAGCGGATCAGACGGCGGGCGGCGATGAGGACGCCGACCCCGCTGGAGTCGCAGAAGAAGACGTCGGACAGGTCGAGGACCAGACTGTGGTGCCCGTCGGCGACCACGTCGTGCACCCGCTGGCGCAGCGCCGGCGAGGTCACCAGGTCCAGTTCGCCCGACACCTCGAGCACGGCCCACTCGCCCTGTTCGTCGCCGGTCACCTTGAAAGCCACGGCTCAGCCCTCCGCTCGCCGGATCTCCGGAACCGCCCGGAAACGGAGCGCGTTCCTACGCTTCTTCTCGCGCGGCTGCCCAGCGGCCGTTCCCCGAAACCCCCGATGACAAACGAGCACCGATCGCGGAAGGTCTTGTTTCGGTCATGGTCAGTCCTGTTCGATCAGGAACGGAAGGTTTGACCGGAGACGAGGGTGAGAGCCGAGAAGTACCGGGAGCGGACCGGAAGCGGACCGGGGGCGTCCGGGAGTGCCCACTACCACCCGCGGCCCGTCAGGGGGCGTGCATTGCCATAAAGGGGCGTGCGTCCTCCGACGTGCCGACTACATTCGAGGTGACGGTGCAGACACGCTGGACACGGACACGGGGAGGGGGCCGCATGGCGAAGAAGGACGCACCGCCCCGCTGGGACCGCAAGATGCAGCAGCGGCTCGCCCGCGGCGAGGCGGCCGCCCTCGGTGAGCTGTACGACCGCTTCGCCTCGCTCGTGCACGGTCTCGCGCACCGCGTCCTCGGGGACGAACGGGCCGCCGACGGCATAACCCGCGAGGTCTTCGCCCAGGTCTGGGAGCACCCCGACGCCTACGACCCCCGGCAGGGGCCGTTGCGCTCCTGGCTCGCCGCACTGGCCCACCGGCTCGCCGTGCAGCGCCTGCGGGCCACCGAGACCGCCGCGCTCGCCCCCGGCGACAGCGGCTCCCCGGAGGCCGCCGAGGAGCTGGAGCACAAGGTGCGGCGGGCGTCCGTCGCGGCCCGCGCGGACTACATCGTGCACTCCATGCCGGCCCCGTTGCGCGCCGCCCTGGAGCTCGCCTACTTCCAGCGCCGCGACTACCGGCAGACCGCGGTGGACCTCGGCGTCACCGAGGACGAGGCCCGCCGCCGGCTGCGCCTGGGCCTGCAACTGCTGTCCACCGCGCACGATGCCGGGACGCCACCGGGATACGGAGGTGGGCGGTGACCGGCGCCGAGTTCTCCGGGGCGCACGACGGCAGCGGCTCCGGGGACGGTGACGTGCCGCGGGACGGCGACGGCACCTTCGGCCGGCAGCCGCGCATACCGCTGCCCCGGGCCTCCGTCGAGGACGGCGGGCAGCCGCTGCCCGAGCCGGCCGGCCCGCCGCCCGTACCGCTGGAGCTGTCGCACGACGTCCTGAAGTCGCTGCTCGGGGCGTGGGCGCTGGCCGCGTGCTCGGCGGCGGAGTCCCTCACCGTCGAGGCCCACCTCGGGGACTGCGGGGCCTGCGCGGACGAGGCGCGGCGGCTGCGCGAGGCGGTCGGCCTGCTGCACCAGCCGGAGAGCCTGGACCTCGACCCGGGCCTGCGCACCCGGGTCCTGGAGGCCTGCCTGGACCGCCGCCCGGCCAGGATCCCGGTCCCCGCCTGGGCGGCGCCCTACGACGCGGAGACCGCCCGCCTGGACGCCCTGCTCCAGGACATCGGCGACGCGGAGTGGCACGCGCCGGTGCGGCTGCGCTGGTTCGACGGCGAGGCGGCGGCGACCCGGCGTACGACGGTCGCCGGAGTGATCGCGCACCTGCTGACCGTCGACGGGCTGGTGGCGACCGCGCTGGGCCTTGAGGACCCGCTCGGAGAGGCCCGCGTACAGGGCCCGGCCGCCCGCACCGAGGCGTTCTGGCAGGCCTCGCACTTCCCGCCGACGCGTGGGGTGCGGGTGCCCTGGCGGGAGCAGAGCCACCGGCTCGTGCAGACCGTCTCCTTCACCGGCGGCGGCGCCGGGCGCCTCGGGGTGTCGTACAGCGACTTCGAACTGCCCCTGCACGACGCGATGCTGGACCGCGCCTTCGAGTGCTGGGTGCACGCGGAGGACATCGCGGACGCGGTGGACTACCCCTACGCGCCGCCGGCCCCCAGGCACCTGTACCGGATGATCGACCTCGCGGCCCGGATGCTGCCCGCTGCGCTGGCCGAGCGCCGGCGAGCGGGGCTGGCGTCGCCCGGCCAGACTCCCCACCTGGTCCCTGCGGGACGGCCCGGCCGCAGCCTGCGGCTGGAGATCGAGGGCAACGGCGGCGGCCAGTGGCTGATCCCGCTGGACTCGCCGGGGGCGGTGGGCTCGGCGGAGTTCGAGGTGGCCCACGTGGCGCTGGACGACGTGGAGTTCTGCCGGCTGGCCGCGGGGCATGTTCCGCCGGAGGAGGCGGCCGCGGGGCAACTGGGCGACCGGGCCGCGATCAGGGACGTACTGTTCGCCGCCGCGAGCCTGAGCCGGATGTAGGAGCGTGCGCCCGAGGGGCGGGGTGGTCCTGTCGTACGGCGGCTGCGGGTGGTTCGTGGCTGGTCGCGCAGTTCCCCGCGCCCCTGAAGGGGCGCACCGCAGCACCCATTTCTTTCAGGGGCGCGGGGAACTGCGCGAACGGCCCCCACGCGCCCGCAGCCGCCGTCGCACGGGAACCGGCCCGCCCCTCGCGCGCACTGCCGTCAGGCGAAGACGACCGTCCGTCGGCCGTTGAGGAGGATGCGGCGCTCCGCATGCCACTTCACCGCCCGCGCCAGCGCCTGGCACTCCACGTCGCGGCCGATCGCGACCAGTTGGTCGGGGGTGACGTCGTGGCCGACCCGCTCGACCTCCTGCTCGATGATCGGGCCCTCGTCCAGGTCCGCCGTGACGTAGTGCGCCGTCGCACCGATCAGCTTCACGCCCCGCGCGTGCGCCTGGTGGTACGGCTTCGCACCCTTGAAGCTCGGCAGGAACGAATGGTGGATGTTGATGATCCGGCCGCTCAGCTGCTTGCACAGGTCGTCCGAGAGGACCTGCATGTAGCGGGCCAGGACGACCAGCTCGACGTCCTGCTCGCGGACGAGGGCGAGCAGTTGGGCCTCGGCGTCGGCCTTCGTCTCCTTCGTCACCGGGATGTGGTGGAAGGGGACGTGGTACGACTCCACCAGCTCCGCGAAGTCGGTGTGGTTGGAGACCACGGCCGCGATGTCCACCGGGAGCGCGCCGATGCGGGCGCGGAAGAGCAGGTCGTTCAGGCAGTGGCCGAACTTGCTGACCATGAGGACGATGCGCATCCGCTCGTCGGCCCGGTTGATCTGCCAGTCCATGTGGAAGGAGTCACCGATCGCCGCGAAGCTCGCCCGCAGCTTGTCGACCGTCACCGGCGCGTCCGCCGAGAAGTGCACCCGCATGAAGAACAGACCCGTGTCGTGGTCCCCGAACTGCTGGCTGTCCTCGATGTTGCAGCCGGTCATGAACAGGTAGCTCGACACGGCGTGCACGATGCCCTTTTTGTCCGGGCACGAGAGCGTGAGGACGTACTGGTCGGCCGGGGCGGCCTGGACTCGGGTGGACTGATCGGTCATGCACCACAGAATCTCATGCCCCGCCCGCCCCGGCGGTTCCTGTCCGCGACGCGGACCGGCGGCTCAGGCGGCCCGCGTCATGATCCGCAGCACGTCGAGACTGCGCGGCGGGATGTCCGGGTCGTCGCCGTCGCTCGCCGCCAGGCGTATGTGCGCGTCCCGGGCGGCGCGGACCGCCTCCGGCCACCCCTGGTGGTCGAGGTACGCGGAGACCGGCGCGTCCGGCCCCACCTGGTGCATGATGCGCAGCACCCGCAGCACGGCGGTGTCGACGAGCGCCGCCTCCTGCGAGTCGCGGAATATCGTCCCGACGTACTTCTCCGCCGACCAGTTGTCCAGCCAGGTGTCCTCGACCAGCCGGTAGACCGCGTCGGTCACGTCGCCGTACCCCTCCTGCCCGGCCAGCCAGACGTTCCGCTGGAAGTCCGGGTCGGAGAGCATGTGCAGCGCGGAGCGCACATTGCTGCGCCAGCGCCACCATGGCATGTCGTTGAGTGGCATGCCGCCCATGGTGGAGGAGCGACGGCCGCGACGGGAAGAGTTCTCCGAACCTTGCACGGTCGTCGATCGTACGTTCCTCGTCACACACCCTTAACCGGCCCCCCGTAATTCACCTGCACGTCGCCCCTCGTTGACCATGGGTCACTTCCAGGTTAGCGATGTGGCGGAATCGTGCGTGTCCATGACCGGCAGGCGCCCCACCCCCAGCACCACCCCCAGCAGCATCCTTCCCGCGACCCACCGGCGCGTCAGAGCAACCGCTCTGTCCGCCGTGGCCATGACGGCCTGTGCCACGCTCGCGGCCGGCTGCGGTGTCATCCCAGGACTGTCCACCTCGACGGACGACGCGATCAAGGTGATGACCTGGGCGCCGCAGGGAACCAGCGCCACCAACAAACCCGGCATGCCCGCCATGGCCGCCGCCTACGTCAAGTGGATCAACTCCGAGGGCGGCATCCACGGCCACAAGCTCAAGCTCCTCACCTGCAACGACCACAACACCAGCGTGGGCGCCGCCAACTGCGCGCAGCGCGCCGCCGACGAGAACGTCGTCGCCGTGGTCGGCTCCTACAGCCAGTTCGGCGACTCCTACTTCGCCCCGCTGGAGGGCGCGGCCATCCCCTACATAGGCGGCTACGGGGCGTCGAACGAGGAGTTCACCAGTCCCGTCTCCTACCCGGTCAACGGCGGCTCGCTCACCCTGCTCGCCGGACTCGGGGAGGCGCTGGCCGACTCCTGCGGCCCGGTCACCCTGGTCCGCCCGGACTCCATCGCCGGCGACCAGCTGCCCCAGCTGCTCGACTCGGGCCTGCACGCGGGCGGCCACGCCAAGGCGATCGACCAGCTCGCGGCCGAGGACCTCACCGAGTACGACCAGCAGTCGCAGAAGGCACTGGAGAGCGCCACCTCGGGCGAGGGGAAGACGGGCTGCGTGGTGCCCGAGCTCGGCGACCGCACCGCCACCTTCATGGACAACTTCCAGCGGGCCCGCCAGGACTACCCGAAGGTGAAGACGGCCGCCGAGGTCGGCAGCGTCGACCAGACGGTGATCAACTCCACCGGCGGCGCGGCCGGCCCGTACGAGGGGTCGTACATCACCGGCTGGTACCCGGTCGCCTCGGACCAGCGCTGGGACGAGATGAAGAAGGTCATCAGCAAGGAGGCCTTCGGCGACAACCGGATCGACCCGGCCGACGCCGGGGTGCAGACCACCTGGATCGCCTACAAGGTCCTCACCGCCACGCTGGAGAAGATCGGCGACGGCGAGGTCAGCACCGACAGTGTGCGGCACACCCTCAACGACGGCCTGAAGGTCTCCACCGGCGGCCTCACCCCGTCCCTGTCCTGGCCCTACCAGGGCAAGCTGGCCGCGGCCGGCTTCGCCCGGCTGGTCAACGCCGACGTGAACGTCCAGACCGTCAGGAGCGGCCTGCTGCAGTCGGCGAACAAGCAGGCCCTGGACATGACCAAGATCCTGGAGAACGCCGACCTCAGCTGACCGGCGCGCGCGCCCGCAGGCGCCGGCCGGCCGGCTGACGTCACAGCGTCACAGCTGGGTCGGCTGCCGCTGGGTCAGTCCGTACTTGCTCGCGATCGTGTTCCACAGCGCGGCCGCCTTCACCTTCTGGCTGCTGGCGGTGCCGCTCTCCCGGTTGCCGGCGGCGGTCTGGCCGGTGGTGCGGGCCTGGTCCTTGCGGCAGCCGTGCTTGCCCTTGGCCTGGTCGGCCCAGGCCGCGTAGTGGTTGTCGGCGTTCGCGGAGGCCTGCCAGGCCCGGGTGAGCGCGGTGGTCAGCTCGGCGTTGCCCGGCAGCTTGTCGACGGACAGCTTCGACAGGCGGGTGACCAGGGCGGCGCGCTGCTGGGCGGCGTTGCGCAGGTCGGAGGCGGAGCCGTCGAGGTTCTTGCACTGCTTGACCTGGGCGACCGCGTTGATCACCGAGGCCCGGCTGCTGCCGCTGTCGGCGAGCAGCTTGTCCAGGGCGACGGCCTGCGCCTTCGCGGGGTCGGTCGCGCCCGACGAGGAGCCGTCGGAGGCCGGGGCGGACGCGGCCACCGTCTTGCTGGCGTCGTCCGAGTCCCCGCCGCCCCCGCTGAACATGGCCCCGGCGCCGATGCCGAGCACGGCGATGCCGATCCCGACCGCCGCGATCAGCGGCACCTTCGATCTGCCGCGGCCGCCCCGGCCGCCACCGTCGTCGTCGCGGTCGTACGACGCCGGGGGCGGGGTGTACGCGGGCGGCTGCTGGTAGCCGCCCTGGGGCTGCTGCTGGAAGCGCGGCAGCTG
Source organism: Streptomyces sp. NPDC090499 (assembly GCF_044769305.1). NCBI lineage: Bacteria > Bacillati > Actinomycetota > Actinomycetes > Kitasatosporales > Streptomycetaceae > Streptomyces > Streptomyces sp. NPDC090499. The sequence goes on along the minus strand of NZ_JBIVXP010000007.1, from coordinate 291,479 downwards.
GGCCGTGGACGCGGCCGGGTGCTCGCCGCCGGGCGCGCTGCGGAAGAGGTTGTCGAACTCGGCGGGCGGCTGGCGGTCGCCGCCGCCCTGCGCGCCGGCGGCCGGGTACGGCGCGATGTACTGCGTGGCCTCGGCGTCGGAGTGCGCGGCGGCGGGCCGACCGCCGAGGTAGGCGGTCTGCTCGTGGGACATCTCGGGCGGCAGCGCCCCTGGACCCACCGGCGGTATGAGCTGGGTGGCCCCCTCGGGACCCGCGGGCACCGGCGGTATGAACTGCGTGGCGCCCTCGTCCACCGGCGCGGCGGGCACCGGCGGTATGAACTGGGTCGCGCCCTCGTCGGCGGGCGGCAGCGCACCGCCGTAGCCGCCGTGGCCCCCCTGCGGGACGGCGGGCGGCAGCGCGGCGCCGGAAGCGCCGTAGGGGTCCTGGCCGGCGGCCGGGGGCAGCGGGGCGCCGTACGGCTGCTGGGGCTGGGAGGCGCCGTAGCCGTACGACTGCTCGTAGCCGCCGCCGTACGACGGGGTGGGCGCACCCTCCGGCGGGAGCGCACCGGTGCCGGGGGCCTGGGCCCGCACCGCCTGGTCGGTGTGGGCCTGGGCAGCGTGCGACTGGGCGCTCCAGGCGGCCGGGAGCTGCTCCGGGGCGGCCCACTCCTGGCCGGCCGCCTGCGGCCAGCCCTGGCCGGTCTGCTGGGGCTGCGGGTTCTGGTGGCCGGGACCCCACGGCTGACCCCAGGACTGGCCCTCGGGCGGCGCGGCGGCCGGGGCGGGCGGCTGCGCGGCAGGGACCGGGGTGCCCGTCATACCCGGCAGCAGCGGCTCGCCACCGTCGGAGGGCAGCACGATGCCTTCGCGCGCGGGCTCGCCCTGTCCACTCTGCGTCACCGGGACTCCTACTAATGGGGGACCTTGTGAATCGGGCTCACGCTACCGGGTCCCCTCAGCAAGGTGCCACGCAGCCAAGGGCGCGATCTTGATCCCTGTGACAGCAGTAACGGATCCGCCCCGCGGTGCGCTGTATATACCGCTTCCTGCACGGCAAGGTGTGGTTTCCCACACGTTCACGCGGCCGCGGGGCAGGAATTCATGCGGCCGCCTGCAGGTCCAGACGTGCTCCGAACTCCCTGACCACGGGTTCGTCCCGGAACGGCTCCAGCCGCTGCTGGAAGTCCTCCAGGTACTCGGCGCCCCGGTTGGAGCGGACCGTCTCCAGCAGCTCTACCGCCTTCGTCCCGGTGGCGCAGGCCTGTTCGATCTCGCGCTGCTGCACCTGCGCTGTGGCGAGGAGCACATAGCCGATCGCCCGGCGCCGCGCCCGGGTCTCCGGGTGCCCGTCCAGCGACTGCTGCGCACACCTGGCGGCCGCCTCGGCCTGGCCCAGGTCGCGGTGGCAGTGCGCCAACTCGTCGGCCAGATAGGCCTCGTCGAAGTGCCTGATCCACGCCGGGTCGTCGCCGGACGCCGGGTCGGCCGCCTCCATCGCCGACACCGCCCGCCCGGACGCCAGCTGCGCCGACCGCACATCGCCCAGCAGGGCGTGGCCGCGGGCCTCGGCCGCGAAGAACATCGCCTCCGCGCGCGGGGTCACGCGACCCCGCGCCCCCTCCTGCGCCGCCCGCGCCAACTGGGCGATCTCGCGCGGGTTTCCGAGCTGCGCGGCGAGGTGGCTCATGGAGGAGGCGAGCACGTAGCCGCCGTAGCCGCGGTCGCCCGCCGCCTGGGCGAGGCGCAGCGACTGGATGTAGTACCGCTGGGCGAGCCCGGGTTGGCCGGTGTCGACGGCCATGTACCCGGCCAGCTCGGTGAGCCGGGCGACCGCCGCGAACAACTCCCGCCCCACGGACTCCCGGTAGGAGCCGGCCAGCAGCCCGGAGACGACACTGTTGAGGTAGTGCACGACGACCGGGCGCACATGCCCGCTGCCGAACTGGTGGTCGAGGTCGGTGAGCGCCTGCGTCATCGCCTTCACAGCTGCGACGTCCGACTGCCCGACCCGCGGCCCCGCCTGCCGCGCCACCTGCGCGTCCGGCGCCGAGATCAGCCAGTCCCGGCTGGGCTCCACCAGCGCGGACGCGGCGACCGACGAACCGGACAGGAAGTCCCGGCGGCCCACGTCACTGCGCCACAGCTCGCAGACCTGCTCGATGGCTCCCAGCACGGTCGGCGAGAACTGCAGGCCGACGCCCGAGGCGAGGTTCTTGCCGTTGGCCATGCCGATCTCGTCGATCGTGACCGTGCGGCCCAGCTTGCGCCCCAGCGCCTCGGCGATGATCGCGGGCGCCCGGCCCCGCGGCTGCTGGCCGCGCAGCCAGCGCGCCACGGACGTCTTGTCGTACCGCAGGTCGAGACCGTGCTCGGCGCCGCACATGTTGACCCGGCGGGCCAGCCCGGCGTTCGAGCACCCCGCCTCCTGGATGAGCGCCTGCAACCGTTCGTTCGGCTGCCGCGCGACAAGCGGCCTTGCGGCCATGGCGTACCCCCTGCGAACTCCCTGTAGGGAAAAGATCCGGCCTTTGCGATCACTGCCCAGCGGACATACCGAAAATGCGGGACATGCGAGGATTGCCGGGTAACAGCAGCGGAATCACGGGTACGGCCGCCGCCAACCCCCCACATGTGACTACCCGCTCACGCCCCGGTTCCTCCTGCGCGCCCCCACACATGCATCCATGCGCCCCAGTTGCGGAAAAGATGCTCCTCCCCCGCGCGCGTTACGCCCGTAACTCCAGGTGGGTGCGGGAGTTGTGTTGAGCGTGGAAGAGACGATCGCCGGCGCCGAAGCCGCTCAGATTCCGAAGCAGCGCGGGGAATCGCTGCTGGAGACCGCCGTACGCTACGCCGAGGAGCGCCACTGGGACGTCTTTCCCGGCACCTGGCTGGAAGCGGTCGAGGGGGTGCAACGCTGCTCCTGCGGGGAGGTCGCGTGCGGCGCGCCCGGCGCGCACGCAGCGCGCCCGGACTGGGCGACGCAGGCGACCGGTAGTGCGACGGTGGCGCGCCGGATGTGGCAGAAGCAGCCGACGGCGTCGATCCTGCTGCCGACGGGACGTACCTTCGACGCGCTGTCCGTCCCGGAGACGGCGGGGTTTCTCGCGCTGGCGCGCATGGAGCGGATGGAGCTGACGCTGGGTCCGGTGACGCTGACGCCCGACCGCCGGATGCAGTTCTTCGTTCTTCCCGGGGCGTCGGTGAAGGTGCCGGACCTGGTCCGGAAGATCGGCTGGTCACCGGCGTCGCTGGACCTCACGGCGCTCGGGGAGGGGGCCTACGTCCCTGCTCCGCCGACGCGGTACGGGTCGCGGGGGGCCGTGCAGTGGGCCTGCCGGCCGACGGCCGCGAACCGGTGGCTGCCGGATGCGGAGGAGCTGATCTCGCCGTTGGCGTATGCGTGCGGGAGGGATCGGTAGGGCGCCTGCCGGGCTGCCGGGTGCCTGTTTCGTCGGCGACTGCGGGTGCGTCGTGGCTGATCGCGCAGTTCCTCCCCCAGCCTTCGGCCGGAGGGACCCCCAGCCGCTCCTCTCAAGCCGCGGGCAGTCGTACCTCCCCAGTGCCCCCAGAGCGGCACGGGTGGGCGCTGGGGGTCCCCCGGCCGAAGGCTCGGGGAGGCACCCTGCCGGCGCCGGTGAGCGTCCTCCCCCCAACGTCGGCTCCCACCCACCGTAGGGTTCATCCATGACCGATGCCGTACGTGTTCGTGGGCTCTGGAAACGGTTTGGGCAGCAGGTGGCCGTCGGCGGGATCGACCTGTCGCTGCCCGCCGGGAAGTTCGTCGGGCTGGTCGGGCCCAACGGTGCCGGCAAGACCACCACTCTCTCCATGGTGACCGGGCTGCTCCGCCCGGACCAGGGCTCCGTCGAGGTCGTCGGCCACGACGTGTGGCGGGACCCGGTGGCCGTGAAGGCCCGTATCGGCGTCCTCCCCGAAGGCCTCCGTCTCTTCGAGCGGCTCTCCGGCCGCGAACTGCTCGGCTACTCCGGCCGGCTGCGCGGCCTCCCCGGCGCCGAGGTCGACAAGCGGGCCACCCAGCTCCTCGACGTCCTCGACCTGGCCGGCGCCCAGCACAAACTCGTCGTCGACTACTCGACCGGCATGCGCAAGAAGATCGGGCTCGCCGCCGCTCTCCTCCACAACCCCGAAGTCCTCTTCCTGGACGAGCCGTTCGAGGGCGTCGACCCGGTGTCCGCGCAGACCATCCGGGGCGTCCTGGAGCGGTACACCGGCTCCGGCGCGACCGTCGTCTTCTCCTCCCACGTGATGGAGCTCGTCGAGTCGCTGTGCGACTGGGTCGCGGTGCTGGCGGCCGGGCGGATCCGCGCGACGGGGACGCTGGAGGAGGTACGCGGGGCGCATCCCAACCTCCAGGCCGCGTTCCTCGAACTCGTCGGGGCGAGCGGGCGGGACACGGCCTCCGACCTGGACTGGCTGGGCGGCGGGGCGGCCCGATGACGGACGTGACCGCCACCGTCGTACGGCTGAAGCTGTCGCTGCTGCGCAACGGGCTGCGGCAGTCCGGCGGCCGGCGGGCCGCGTTCGTCGCGTCGGCGGTCGTCGCGCTGCTGTTCGCGGCCCTGCAGCTGCTGGGCCTGGTCCTGCTGCGCGGGCACGCGCACGCTGACGCGGTGGCCGTCCTGGGGGCCGCCGTACTGGCCCTGGGGTGGGCGTTCATGCCGCTGTTCTTCCCGGGCGGCGACGAGACCCTGGACCCGACCCGGCTGGTGATGCTCCCGCTGCGGCCCAGGGCCCTGGTGCGGGCCCTGCTGGCCGCCTCACTGGTCGGCATCGGCCCGCTGTTCAGCCTGTTGCTGCTGGTGGGGTGCGCGGTGGCGGTGGCGCACGGTGCGGCCGGCTACGGCGTCGCGGTCGTCGCCGTGGTCCTCGCGCTGCTGGTCTGCGTGGCCCTCGCACGCGCCGTGGCCACCGCGAACGTCCGGCTGCTCAGCAGCCGCAAGGGACGCGACCTGGCCGTCCTGAGCGGCCTGGTCATCGCCGTCGGGGCACAGCTCGTCAACTTCGGCGCCCAGAGCCTAGGTTCGGCCGGACTCGGCAGGCTCGCGCCGGTGGCCGACGTGGTGCGGTGGCTGCCGCCCGCGTCGGCGATCGGCGCGGTGCATTCGGCGAGCGAGGGGTCGTACGGCACGGCGGTCCTCCAGCTCGGCCTGTCCCTCGCCGCGCTGGCGCTGCTCGTCGGCGCCTGGGCGCGGACGCTGGACCGGCTGATGACCTCGCCGGACGGTTCCACGCTGCAGGCGCCCGACGCGGCCGCCCGGAGCCGTTCACCGGAAGGGGGCGGTCTGGGGCGGCTGCTGCCCGGCGGACGCACCGGTACGGTCATGGCGCGCAGCCTGCGCTACGTCTGGCGCGACCCCAAGACCAAGGCCGCCTGGGTGACCTCGCTGGCCATCGGCCTGATCGTGCCCGTCTTCAACGCCCTGCAGGGCACCGGGTCGATCTACTTCGCGTGCTTCGCCGCCGGGATGCTCGGCATCCAGATGTACAACCAGTTCGGGCAGGACACCTCCGCCTTCTGGATGGTGGCGACGACGATCTCGTCCGCGCGGGACGCCTACGCGGAACTGCGCGGCCGGGCGCTGGCCCTGCTGGTGATCACCCTGCCGTACGCCACCCTGGTGACCGTCCTGACCACGGCCATGCTGGGCGACTGGCCCCGGCTGCCCGAGGTGCTCGGCCTCTCCTTCGCCCTGCTCGGCGCGATGCTGGCGACCGGCGCCTGGACCTCCGCCCGCTTCCCGTACTCCATCCCCCAGGAGGGCCACAAGAACGTCGCCCCCGGCCAGGCCGGCCTCGCCTGGATCGCGATCTTCGGCGGCATGGTCGCGGCGGCCCTGCTCTGCTCCCCCGTCATCGCCCTCACCATCGCGCTGAACGTGAGCGCGGGGGGCGACGAGTGGACCTGGCTGCTGCTGCCGGTGGGGGCCGGTTACGGCGCGGCGATCACCTGGGCGGGGCTGCGCGCGGCGGCCCCGCGCACTTCGGCCCACCTACCGGAAATCCTGACGGCCGTCAGCAGGGGTTAGCCGGGGCACCCCGTCAGGGGGCGGGGGGGGCAGCACCCCGTCAGGGGGCGGGGGGGCAGCACCCCGTCAGGGGGCCGGGAGGCAGCACCCCGTCAGAGGGCCGGGAGGCAGCACCCCGTCAGAGGGCCGGGAGGCAGCACCCCGTCAGAGGGCCGGGAGGCAGCACCCCGTCAGGGCGCGAGGGCAGCCCCCCGTCAGGGGCGCTGGGGGTCCCCCCGGCCGAAGGCTGGGGGAGGAACTGCGCGACCAACCACAACGGACCCGCAGCCGCCTGCATCGCGCGGCACCTGCCCCGTGGGCGCTCTTCACTCCCCCACCCGGTCAAGAAACGGCTCCACAGCCGCCCTCCAGGCCTCAGGCCGGTCATACGGCAACAAGTGACCGGCGTCCGCCACCTCGGCGTACTCCCCCCGGGGGAGCACCCGCACCATCTCCTGCGCCTCCGCGCGCCCCAGCTCCCCGTCCACCCCGCGCACGACCAGCGCGGGGCACGGCACCTGGGCCAGCTCCTCCCAGTGCGCGTCGTACACCCAGGTCTCCCGGGACCTCAGCATCCGCTCGGGGTCGAAGACCGGCCGCCAGCCGTCGGCGCACTCGTGCATCACCTCGGCGTAGAACTCGCCGCGCGCGGGGTTCGGGCGCTCCACCCAGGGATCGTCCTCGCCGAACCACTTGCGTACGTCGGCGAGCGTCGCGAAGGGAACGGGCCAGGCCCTGAACCAGTCGGCCCACTCGCGCTGGGAGGCCGCGCCGAGCGCGGAGGCCCGCATGTCGCAGATGATCAGGCCCCGCACCAGTTCGGGGCGCTTCGCGGCGAGCTGCCAGGCGGTCAGCGCGCCCATGGCGTGGCCGATGAGCACGGCCGGGGCGAGTCCCAGCTGCTCCACGGCGGCCGCCGCGTCCTCGACGTACGCCTCGCGGGTGTAGGCGGCCTGCGGGGGCTTGTCGCTCTGGCCGTGGCCGCGCTGGTCGAGGGCGACGGCACGGTGCCGCCCGGAGAGCCAGCGGGCGGTGGACGCCCAGTGCGAGGCGCGGCCCATCAGGCCGTGCAGTAACAGCACGCCGGGAGACGAGTGGTTCGGATCCTCCGTCTTGGGCGGGTCCGCGAACTCCCAGGCGGCGAGGTGTACGCCGCCGGCTCCTGTCACGTCGATGCGCCGTGCCATGGGCCTGGCACCCCCCTAGCTCCGCGTGCCTAGTGTCGCCTCGTATCGCTTCGTGGTGCTCCGGTACCGCTGCAGACTATCGAACCCCTATTCGAAAATCGGGTTCCTGCGGGCAACACCCCTCATTCGAGTGACCCCTCCCCAGGCATGATCGGCGGCACCGGGGGGATTTGTTCTGCGGGGGGCGGGCCGCTCGGGGAAAACGGTCCGCGGGGATGACCCTGGGAGCTCGGGGCTCCGGGTCAGCACTGGGGAGGACAGGCCCCGGCACCGAAGGGTGCCGGGGCCAATCCCATGTCTACGGCACATCCTCCCCGCCCCCTCAGGTCATATGCCTCTCGCGACAGCCTTGCACGCGAAACGTTCCGGCGCTGCGATTCGGCGCACTGAATCTCGGATTCGACGCGTTCGACACACCAGGAGGAGAGGCCCGACGTCAAACGTCAACTTCCTCACATCCAGAGGAAGTTGAACGACGCGCCGCGACGCTTCGGGTGCTCAGCGCTTGGCGACGAACACGTGGGAGGCGACGTCCGCCTCCAGCTCGGCCGCCTCGCCGCCGCTGCCCACCAGCACCCCGCCGGCCGCCTCCGTCACACTCACCACCGAACCGGGCTGCACACCCGCCCGCCGCAGCGTGTACATCAGCTGCGCGTCGGTCTGGATGGGCTCGCCGATCCGGCGCACGACCACCGTCTTGCCGTCCACGCCCGGGTCCAGGTCGGCCAGCGAGACCATGCTCTCGTCCAGGAACGGATCCGCACCGTCCTTCTCGCCCAGCTCCTCCAGGCCCGGGATCGGGTTGCCGTACGGCGACTCGGTCGGGTGCCGCAGCAGCTCCAGGACGCGCCGCTCCACGGCCTCGCTCATCACGTGCTCCCAGCGACACGCCTCGGCGTGCACCTGCTCCCACTCCAGACCGATCACGTCGACCAGCAGGCACTCGGCGAGCCGGTGCTTGCGCATCACACGCGTCGCCAGCCTGCGTCCCTCGTCGGTCAGCTCCAGGTGCCGGTCGGTGGCGACGGACACCAGACCGTCCCGCTCCATCCGTGCCACCGTCTGGCTCACCGTCGGCCCGCTCTGGTCGAGCCGCTCCGCGATGCGGGCGCGCATGGGGACCACGCCTTCCTCTTCGAGCTCGAGGATGGTGCGGAGATACATCTCCGTGGTGTCGATCAGTCCGGACATTCGTGCCCCTCGATTACCTCTGCCGGAAGCCCCGGCGGCGTGCGCTGGCCCTGCCACCAATTCTGCCGGATCCCACTGACAAGCGGGGGACACCGGAAAAACGGGGGTACGGGCCATCCTGCACCCGCGGGCCTGCGGGGCGCCGCAGCCGCCGTGGCTTCGCAGCGGCACCCCGTCGGCGCCGGTGAGCGAAGCCCCCGCCCCCGGCCCCAGCGCCCTTCGGCAGAGGCCGTATTGACACCACCATGGTCCAGACCTGAGGGTGATCCGCGACACAGACGCTGACGCCGCGAAGGGGCACCGCATGAGCGACGGCACACCCGCCGACCTGTTCTTCGACGCCGCCATCGGCCTCCTGCAACGGGTCCGCGACGAGGAGGCCGAGACCATCGCGGCCGCCGGCACCCTCCTCGCCGACACCGTCGCCGCAGGCGGCCGCCTCTTCGCCTTCGGCGCCGGGCACTCCTCCCTCGCCGCCCAGGACGTCGTCTACCGCGCCGGCGGCCTCGCCCTGATGAACCTCCTCGCCGCCCCCGGCCTCGTCGGCGTCGACGTCATGCCCGCCACCCTCGGCTCCCGCCTCGAACGCGTCGACGGACTCGCCACCGCCGTCCTCGACACCTCGCCCCTGCGCGCCGGCGACGCCCTCGTGATCATCTCCCTCTCCGGCCGCAACGCCCTGCCCGTCGAGATGGCCGTCAGCGCCCGCGAACGCGGCGCCAAGGTCATCGGCGTGACATCGGTCGCGTACGCCACCGAGACCACCTCCCGGCACGTCTCCGGCACCTACCTCAAGGACCACTGCGACGTCGTCCTCGACTCGAAGATCGCCGTCGGCGACGCCGAGCTCACCCTGGACACCATCCCGGCGCCCTTCGCGCCCGCCTCCACCGTCGTCACCAGCGCCCTGCTCCAGGCGGTCCTGGCCACCACCGCCGCCACGCTCGCCGACCGCGGCACCGAACCCCCGCTGCTGCGCTCCGGCAACGTCGACGGCGGCCACGAGTGGAACGCCCGCGTCTTCGCGCAGTACCACGACCGGATCTTCTACCAGCACTGAAGTCCGCGAACGGCAGCCGCTGCGCCCGGCGCCTCGGTACGGTGACTTCGCATGACCGGCACCGAGATCGAGATCACCGCGGACCTGGTCCGCGGCCTGCTGCAGGAGCAGCATCCGGACCTTGCGGGGCTGGCCGTCCGGGAGGTGGCGGGCGGCTGGGGCAACCAGATGTGGCGGCTCGGGGACGAGTTGGCCGTGCGCATGCAGCGCATGGACCCCACCCCGGAACTCCAGCTCAAGGAGCGGCGGTGGCTGCCCGTGCTGGCCCCGCGGCTGCCGCTCCCGGTGCGGTTCGGCGAACCGTCCGAGCGCTTCCCCAAGCACTGGACGGTGATGACATGGGTTCCCGGCGAGCCGCTGGACCACGGCTCGATCAGCCGCGGCACCCACGCGGCCGACACACTGGCGGGTTTCCTCCGGGCGCTCCACGTGGAGGCGCCCGCCGAGGCGCCGGCCGCCACGGACTTCGGTGCCCACCCCAGGGACTGCACGGACGGCTTCGAGAACTTCTTCCGGGCCGTCGGCCCCGACGACATCGCCGCCGACGTCCGGACCGTCTGGGACGACGCCGTCGCGGCCCCCGCGTGGCAGGGCCCGCCGGTGTGGGTGCACGGCGACCTCCATCCCGCGAACGTCGTCGTCACGGACGGAACGCTCTCGGGCATCGTCGACTTCGGCGCCGTGTTCGCCGGCGATCCGGCGTGGGACCTCGCCGCCGCCTGGGTGCTGCTGCCCGCGGGCACGGCCGCACGGTTCTTCGACACGTACGGGCGGGCGGACGAGGCGGCGGTCCGGCGGGCCCGCGGGCTGGCCGCGATGAAGAGCCTCTTCCTGATGCTCATGGGCCGGAACGGAGACCGGGGCCTGCCCGGCGGCAAACCGCACTGGGGACCGGTGGGCCGGGCGGCACTCGACCGCGTCCTGAAGGGCGTCTGACGACCGCCTCAGCCCGCGGGACGGTCCTTCGCGAGGTGGGCGAGATCCAGCGCGGTGGCGATGCGTACGGCCACGTCCTCGGCGTACGTCGCGTCCGCGCGCTCGAAGCGGTTGCGGCCCGCCCCGCGCAGGAACGTCACGACACCCAGCGTCCGCCCCCGGCTGCGCAGCACCGCGCACAACGCGTGCACCGCGTCCCCGGGCCACTGCCGGTCCAGCGCCCAGGCCCGCGCCCGGTCCAGCGGCACCGAACCCGCGTCCGCCCGCACACTCCCCGCCCGCGCCACGCACTGCAACGCCGGATGCCCCTCCTCGTAGCGCACCGGCAGCCCTGCCGCGCCCGTCAGCATGCTCGGCCCCGGCGTCCCCGACGGCGTGGCCGCGATCCGCACCAGCCGCACCGGCCCCACCTCCCCGTCGGCCCGGGAACCGCCCACCACCCGGTCGATCACCGCATGGTCGGCGAACCCGGCCAGCGCGAAGTCCAGATGGACGGTGGCCGCCTCCGCCGGGTCCTCGCACTCCGCGGCCGCACGGGCCGCACGGTGCAGCTGGTTGGCCCGGAAGCGCAGCATCGCCGCTTCCTGCTCGGCCTGCTTGGCCTCCGTGACATCCATGAACAGCCAGCCGACCCCGAGCGGCACCGGCTCCTCCGCGAGCGGTGACGCCAGCCGCAGGAACCCCGACCGCCAGCAGCGCCGCTGCTCGCCCTCCGCCGTCCGCACGCTCACCCACATGTCGGCCGGCGCGGGCGGCGCCCCCTCGGCCAGCACATGCGTCAGCGCGCCCTCCAGATCCTCCACACCGAGCGCCAGCAGCTCCCCCAGCGGCCGCCCCAGCGCCGACGTACGCCCGATACCGAGCGCCCGCGCGGCATACGCGTTGACGACGGCCGGCCGCAGATCCGCGTCCACGACCACCACACCCCAGGCCGCGTCCTCGAACAGCGCCTCGCTCAGCGCGATCGACCGCTCCAGGTCGATCTGCGCGTGCACCTCGCTGAACGCGCAGTACACCCCGGCGGGCTTGCCGTCCGGACCCCGCACGGCCGCCGACTGCGTCCGTACGAGCACCCGCCCGCCGTCCTTCGTGAGCAGCGCGAACTCGTGCACCTGGCGCCCCGGAGCATGCATGGCGGACAGCAGCCGCCCCTCGACCTCGTCCGCGTCCGCCTCACGCACCGCCCACCCGGCGAACCCCTGCCGACCCACCGCCTCGGCCGCCGTCCACCCCAGGATCCGCTCGGCCTCGCGGTTCCAGTGGGTGACGAAACCGTCCGCGTCGAAGGCACACAGTGCCGCGTCCATGCCGTCGAGCAGCGCCGCGAGCAGGTCGGAACCGCCCGAGTCCTCCGGAACATCCCGCTCCGGCTCCGGCTCGGGCTCGTCGGGCCCCAGCTCGTCCGTGGCCCCACTACGCCGGGAAGCACTCACCTGGACCCCCATCAGGCTCACTCGCTGCCCTTCATTCAACTCGAACGTGACGCAGCCCACACTGTGTTCCCGCAAGATTGAGGGAATCGTTGCAACCCGCCGCCCGCCACCGCCTCACAACACGAGCCGCAGATCCACCCACTCGTCGCTCTCCCCGTCGAGCACATACCGCTCGACCTCGGCGAATCCGCACCGCGCGGCGAACCGCAGCCCGTCCTCGTTGACGCCCAGCACACATGTCTCGACGACCTCGGCCCCCTGCCCGCGCACGTACGTGAGCACATGCTCGTACAGCGCCGCCCCGAACCCCCGCCGCCGGAACTCCGGCAGCACCCGGGCGATCACCGTCCCCACCCCACCGACGACAGGCCGCACGGTCGAGCACCCCACGAGCACGTCCCCGTCGTAGGCGTTCTCCAGCCGATACCCCCGTCCCAGCCGCTCCCGCGCCTCCTCCACCGACATCGCCGCAGGCGGCACCACCACGTTGTGCACGTGCCGCCACTCCTCCAGCGCCTCGCCGTCCCCGTCCACGAGCCCGATCCGGAACCCACTCACGCGGCACGTCACCTCCGAATAAATCCCTTGAGCACCTTCGGTCAGCTTCGTAGGGTGTGACGTACACGAGAAGGGAGGTGGTTCGGCAGATGTATGAGAACCGGACGCGTGAGGTGGCTGCGGGCTAGCGGCCCGTCACCACAGCGAGTGCGGTGCCGGACCAGCGTGTGACAGACACGTGCAGTCGGCCCAATCCCAAGCAGTCACCCGACCCGCGAGCTCGCCGGTACGTCCGGCCGGCTTCTCCGCCACGGCGGAGGGACCCGAGCTCGCGGGTCGTCTGCGTTTCCGGGCGGCGTGGGGACCTCGGGGGTCAGGGGCTGAGGCGTTCCACGTGCCAGGTGCCGGCGGGGTCGGCGACGTAGCGGAGGCGGTCGTGGAGGCGGTTCTGGCGGCCCTGCCAGAACTCGACGGTCTGGGGAGCGATGCGGAAGCCGCCCCAGTGCGGGGGGACCGGGACCTGTTCGCCCTCGGGGTAGCGGGCGCTGAGCTCCGCGTAGGAGGCGTCGAGTTCGGCGCGGGAGTAGATGACCGTGGACTGGGTGCTGGCCCAGGCGCCGAGCTGTGAGCCGTGCGGGCGGGTGCGGAAGTAGGCGGCGGTCTCGTCGCGGCCGGTGCGGCGGGCGGTGCCGGTGACGACGACCTGGCGGGCGATGGCGTGCCAGGGGAAGACCAGCGAGACGTACGGGTTCGCGGCGAGGTCCTGGGCCTTGCGGGAGTCGTAGTTGGTGTAGAAGACGAAGCCGCGGGTGTCGTACTGCTTCATCAGGACCGTGCGGGAGCTGGGACGGCCCTCGGCGTCGGCGGTGGCGACGACCATCGCGTTGGGTTCGTAGATCATCCCGTCGGCGGCGGCCCGCGCGGCCTGTTCGAACCAGCGGGTGAACTGGTCCATGGGGTGGGCGGCCAGGTCGTGCTCTTCGAATCCCTCGGCCCGGTAGTGCTTGCGCATCGCGGCGGGGTCGAGGACGGGTTCGTCGGAGGCAGCGGCGTCGCGATCGGTCACGCGGTCATCCTGCCGTATGCACATATGGGTCCGGGGCACATGTGACGCATACCTATGGTGGCACTGAGTGCCGCTGGGGTCCCCAACTCTGGCACTCGGAGTTATGGTGCAGTTGCCTCCGCCTACACCCATGAGGAGCCGCCCCATGTCCGACTTCGTGCCTGGGCTCGAAGGAGTCGTCGCGTTCGAGACGGAGATCGCCGAACCGGACAAGGAGGGAGGCGCCCTGCGGTACCGGGGCGTCGACATCGAGGATCTGGTCGGGCACGTCTCGTTCGGGAACGTGTGGGGGCTGCTGGTGGACGGGGCCTTCAACCCGGGGCTGCCGCCGGCCGAACCGTTCCCGATCCCCGTCCATTCGGGTGACATCCGGGTGGACGTGCAGTCGGCGCTCGCGATGCTGGCACCGGTGTGGGGGCTGAAGCCGCTCCTGGACATCGACGCCGAACAGGCCCGGGAGGACCTGGCGCGGGCCGCGGTCATGGCGCTGTCGTACGTCGCCCAGTCGGCGCGCGGGCAGGGGCTGGCGATGGTGCCGCAGCGGGAGATCGACAAGGCGCACTCGGTGGTCGAGCGGTTCATGATCCGGTGGCGTGGCGAACCGGACCCGAAGCACGTGGCGGCCGTGGACGCCTACTGGACCTCGGCCGCCGAGCACGGGATGAACGCGTCCACGTTCACGGCGCGCGTGATCGCCTCGACCGGTGCCGATGTCGCCGCGGCGCTGTCGGGTGCGGTGGGGGCCATGTCGGGTCCGCTGCACGGGGGTGCGCCGTCGCGGGTGCTCGGGATGATCGAGGAGATCGAGCGGACCGGGGACGCGGTGGGGTACGTCAAGCGGGCGCTGGACCGGGGTGAGCGGCTGATGGGGTTCGGGCACCGGGTGTACCGGGCGGAGGATCCGCGGGCGCGGGTGCTGCGGCGGACGGCGCGGGAGCTGGGGGCGCCGCGGTTCGAGATCGCGGAGGCGTTGGAGAAGGCGGCGCTGGAGGAACTCCACAACCGGCGGCCGGATCGTGTGCTCGCCACCAACGTGGAGTTCTGGGCCGCGATCATGCTGGACTTCGCCCAGGTGCCGGCGCACATGTTCACGTCGATGTTCACGTGTGCGCGGACCGCCGGGTGGTCGGCGCACATTCTTGAGCAGAAGCGGACGGGGCGGTTGGTGCGGCCGTCGGCGGAGTACGTGGGGCCGGGGGTGCGGAAGCCGCAGGACATCGCGGGGTTTGCGGATATCGCCCACTAGAGGGGGTGCGGCGGTGTGTGGGCGGCTGCGGGTTGTGGGTGGTTGCTCGCGCAGTTCCTCCCCCAGCCTTCGGCCGGGGGTACCCCCGGCGCCCCTGAAAGGGCGCTTCAGCCCAGGGTCTCGTCCAGCAGTGCCGCCCACTGGGCCACCACCCGTTCCCGCCGTGCCCTGTCGTCCGTCAGGAGGTTGGCCAGGCCCAGGCCCCGGGCCATGTCCAGGAGCCCTTGGACCGTCTCGCGGGTGCCGGGGCGGGATTCGTCGGCGCCGAGCAGATCCACGGCGATGCGGTGGGTCTCGCGGCCGACGCGGGCCTCCAGTTCCGTCACCCGGGGGCGGAGCTGGTCCTCGTTGGAGGCGGCGACCCAGAGGTGGAGGGCGGCGCGGAAGAGGGGGCCGGTGAAGAGGTCGACGACGGCGGTGACGGCTGCGCGGCGGTCGCCGGTGATGCCTTCGGGGAACAGGGCGCGCAGGGCCGTGGAGCGTTCCTCGGCGACGTATTCGACGGCGGCCGTGAAGAGGTCCTCGCGGGTCGGGAAGTGGTGCTGGGCGGCGCCCCGGGAGACGCCGGCCCGTTCGGCGACGACGGCGACCGTGGAGCCCGTCCAGCCGTGTTCGGCGAGGCAGGACACGGCGGCTTCCAGGAGCCGCTGCCGGGTGGCCCGGCTGCGGTCCTGTTTCGGCGCGCGTTCCGGCGTACTGACCCCCGTGCTCACACCCGTACCCGCACCTGTGCTCACACCCGTGTTCACACTCGTGTTCACACCACCCACGCCGCGTCCCGTCGTTCGAGGAAGGCCGTCATCCCCTCGCGGGCCTGGTCGGAGGAGAACAGCCGGGCCGAGAGCGCGGTGAGGGTGGCCGCGTCCCGGTCGAATGTCTCCAGCACCCTAGCCGTGAGCAGCTGTTTCGTCTCGGCCAGGGCTTGGGGGGAGGAGCGGCGGAGACCGTCGAGGATGGGTTCGAGGGCGGTGTCGACGTCGTCGCCGGTGGTGGTGAGGAGGCCCAGGCGGACGGCCTCGGCCGGGGCGAAGCGTTCGCCGGTGAGGTAGTAGCGGGCGAGGGCGCGGGGGTCGGTGCGCGGGAGGAGCGGCAGGGAGATCACCGCGGGGGCGACGCCGATGCGTACCTCGGTGAAGGCGAAGGTGGAGTCGGTGGTGGCGGCGGCGATGTCGCAGGCGGCGAGGAGGCCGAGGCCGCCGGCGCGGACGTGGCCGGTGACGCGGGCGACGACGGGTCTGGGCAGTTCGACGATCTGCCGCAGGAGGCCGACGAGGGCGTCGGGGTCGGGCGGGTCGCGCAGGTCGGCGCCGGCGCTGAAGGTCGTACCGGTGTGGGTGAGGACGACGGCGCGTACGTCGGGGTCCTTGGCGCAGTCGGTGAGGGCCTCGGCGAGTCCGGCGACGAGGGCGGCGGACAGGGCGTTGCGGGTGGCGGTGGCGTCGAGGCTGAGGGTGGTGACGGCACGGGCGTGGGTGCGCCCGATCAGCGTTCCGGCGGACGTCATGGGCGCTCCTCGGGTTCCGCGGTCTTCGCGAGGGCGCGCAGTTCGCGGCGGAGTATCTTCCCGGAGGCCGCGCGGGGCACTCCGGCGATGAAGGTGACCTTGCGGACGCGCTTGTAGGGCGCGACGTGTTCGGCGACGTACAGCATGGTCTCGTTCTCGGTGAGGTCGACGGCGGTGGGCTGGCGGAC
The DNA here is from genome assembly GCF_044769305.1 of Streptomyces sp. NPDC090499. Classification (NCBI taxonomy): domain Bacteria; kingdom Bacillati; phylum Actinomycetota; class Actinomycetes; order Kitasatosporales; family Streptomycetaceae; genus Streptomyces; species Streptomyces sp. NPDC090499. The sequence goes on along the minus strand of NZ_JBIVXP010000007.1, from coordinate 275,156 downwards.
GACGAAGGCGTGCGGGATCTCGTTTCCGTCCTCGTTGTAGGCGCCGACGACGGCGGCGTCGGCGATGCCCGGGTGGGTGAGCAGGAGGGCCTCCAGTTCGGCGGGGGCCACCTGGAAGCCCTTGTACTTGATGAGTTCCTTGACCCGGTCGACGACGAACAGCCAGCCGTCGGCGTCGACGTGGCCGACGTCCCCGGTGTGCAGCCAGCCGTCGGTGTCGATCATGTCGGCGGTGGCGTCGGGGCGCCCGAGGTAGCCCTTCATGACCTGGGGGCCGCGGATGAGGATCTCGCCGGGTTCGCCGGTGGTGACGTCCTTGTGCGGGTCGTCGAGGGAGACGATCCGCATCTCGGTGCCGGCGATGAGCTTGCCGACGGTGCCGGGCGGTGCCTGGTCCAGGGCGTCGAGCGGGGTGACGTGGGTGCCGGGCGAGAGTTCCGTCATGCCGTAGGCCTGGGCGACCGGCGGCAGGCCGAGGCGCTGCGAGCAGGCGGCGGCGAGGCGGGCGTCCAGGGGGGCGGCGGCGCTCATGACGTACTTCAGGGACGAGAGGTCGTAGTCGGCGACCTTGGGGTGCTTGGCGAGGGCGAGGACGATCGGCGGAGCGACGTACAGGCCGGTGATGCGGTGGTTCTGGATGGCCGCGAGGAAGGTGTCCAGGTCGAAGCGGGGCAGGACGACGACGGTGGCGCCCTTGCGCAGCGGCGCGTTCATGAGGGCGGTGAGGCCGTAGATGTGGAAGAGCGGGAGGACGGCGAGGATGCGGTCGCCGGGGCCGGCCGGGACGGCGGGTTCGAGCTGGGCGAGGTTGGTGGCGATCTGCCGGTGGGTGAGCATGACGCCCTTGGGGACGCCGGTGGTGCCGGAGGAGTACGGCAGGGCGGCGACGTCCTCGACGGGGTCGATGTCGACCTCGGGCTCGGGGGCCTCACTGGCCGTCATGTCGAGCAGGGAGCGGTGTCCGGGGGCGCTGTCGCAGACGAATATCTCCGCTATGCCGCCCGCGAGTTCGGCGGCCCGGCGGGCGGCTGCCAGGAGCGGTGAGACGGTGACGATCCAGCGGGCCGCGGAGTCCCTGAGCTGTTTGGCGAACTCCTCGGGCGTGGCGAGCGGGTGCACGGTGGTGACGGCGGCACCCGCGCGCGTGGCCGCGTAGAACGCGGTGGGGAAAGCGACCGTGTTGGGGCTGTGCAGGGCGAGCACGTCGCCCTTGCGGACGCCGGCGTCGGCGAACGCGGCCGCGATCCGCCGGTGGAACCGGTCCAGCTGTGCGTACGTGAGGGTGGTGCCGTCGGTGCCGTCGATCAGGGCGGGCGCGTCGCCGAACTCGGCGGCCCGGCCCAGCACGGCCTCGTGGATGGGGAGTTCTACGGGCGCAACGTCTGCGTACTCACTGCGGAACACGGTTCCTCCAAGGCGGCCTTGGGCCTCGGTACGGCCTCGGTTCGGCCTGAGGGCGGCCTCAGTACGACTTGGGCAGGCCGAGGGTCTGGTGGGAGACGTAGTTGAGAATCATCTCCCTGCTCACCGGAGCAATACGAGCCACGCGCGCGGCCGTTATCAACGAGGCGAGGCCGAATTCCCGGGTGAGTCCGTTGCCGCCGAGGGTGTGCACGGCCTGGTCGACAGCCCTCACGCACGCCTCGCCCGCCGCGTACTTCGCCATGTTGGCGGCTTCACCTGCGCCGATGTCGTCGCCCGCGTCGTACAGGTGGGCTGCCTTCTGCATCATCAGGCGGGCGAGTTCGAGGTCGATGTGCGCCTGGGCGAGGGGGTGCGCGATGGCCTGGTGGGCGCCGATGGGGGCCTTCCAGACGGTGCGGTCGCGCGCGTACTCGATCGCCTTGGAGAGCGCGTAGCGGCCCATGCCGATCGCGAACGCGGCCGTCATGATCCGCTCGGGGTTGAGCCCGGCGAACAGCTGCAGCAGGCCCGCGTCCTCGTCGCCGACGAGCGCGTCGGCGGGCAGCCGTACGTCGTCGAGAGTGAGCTCGAACTGCTTCTCGGCGGCGTTGAGTTCCATGTCGATGGGCTGCCTGTGGAAGCCCTCGGCGTCCGTCGGGACGATGAACAGGCAGGGCTTGAGGCGGCCGGTGCGGGCGTCCTCGGTGCGGCCCACGATGAGGACGGCGTCGGCCATGTCGACGCCGGAGATGAAGACCTTGCGGCCGGTGAGCAGCCAGTCGCCGCCGGCCGGGTCGCGGCGGGCGGTGGTGGTGATGCGGTGCGAGTTGGAGCCGGCGTCGGGTTCGGTGATGCCGAAGGCCATCAGGCGGGAGCCGTCGGAGAGGCCGGGGAGCCAGGTCCGCTTCTGTTCCTCGGTGCCGAAGCGGGCGATCACGGTGCCGCAGATCGCGGGTGAGACGACGAGCATGAGGAGGGGGGAGCCTGCCGCGCCCAGCTCTTCGAGGACGATGGAGAGTTCGGCGATGCCGCTGCCTCCGCCGCCGTACTCCTCCGGGAGGTTGACGCCGAGGTAGCCGAGCTTGCCCGCCTCCTGCCAGAGCTCGGTGGGGTGGCGGCCCTCGGCGATGGTGCGGGTGATGTAGTCGCGGCCGTACTTGGCGCCGAGGGTGGCCACCGCTGCGCGGAGTGCCTTGTGTTCGTCGGTTTCGATCTGGGGGCTCATGGTGGCTCCTTCGGGTGCGGGTTGTATGTGGTTGCTCGCGCAGTTCCCCGCGCCCCTAAGTTGCTTGCACTACTGCCAGGAGAGAGCCGGGCTCCACCTGTTGGCCGACCACGACCCGCAGCTCGCTCAGCGTGCCCGTGACCGGTGCTGTGATCTGGTGCTGCATCTTCATCGCCTCCAGCCAGAGGAGGGGCTGGCCTGCCTCCACCGCTGCCCCTGCCTCCAGCCCCTCCGCCATCCGTACGACCGTCCCCGGCATCGGTGCCAGCAGCGAACCCGGTGCCAACTGAGCCTTGGCATCGGGGAAGCGGGGCAGGGCGGTGAGGGTCGTGTTGTTGACGTGGACCTGGTCGCCGTATCCGGCGACCTCGAACCTGCGGTGTACGCCGTCGATGTCGAGTACGACCAGTCGCGCGCCGGCGTGCACGACCCGTACGCCGTCCGCCGTGAGGCCCTCGCGGGTGTGCCGGTAGCGGGCCTCGTGCTCCTCACCTGCCATCAGGTAGCGCTTGGTCTGGGGCTGGGAGGCAAGGTTGCGCCAGCCGCCGAACCGGGAGCGGCCGTGGGCGTCGGCCAGGGCCGCGGCGAGGGGGGCGTGCGGGTCGGGGGCGGGCGCCGTCAGTTCGGCGAGGTGGCGGTCGTAGAAGCCGGTGTCCATGCGGGCCGTCGTGAACTCCTCGTGGCGCAGGGAGCGGACGAGGAGGTCACGGTTGGTGGCCGGGCCGTGCAGGGTGGCCTGTTCGAGGGCGTGGGCCAGTTTGCGGAGGGCCTCGGCGCGGGTGGGGGCGTGGGCGACGGCTTTCGCGAGCATGGCGTCGTAGTGGACGCCGATCTCGTCGCCGTCGGTGTAGCCGGTGTCCAGGCGGACGCTGTCCGGTACGGCGAGGCGGTGCAGGGTGCCGGTCTGCGGGGCCCAGTCGCGGGCGGGGTCCTCGGCGTAGAGGCGGGCCTCGATCGCGTGACCGCGCGCGGGTGGCGGGTCGAGGGTGAGGGTGTGCCCCTCGGCGACGCGGATCTGTTCGGCGACGAGGTCGAGGCCGAAGACGGCTTCGGTGACGGGGTGTTCGACCTGGAGGCGGGTGTTCATCTCCAGGAAGTGCGCCTTGCCGTCGGCGACGAGGAACTCGACGGTGCCCGCGCCGACGTAGGCGACGGAGCGCGCGGCGCGCACGGCCAGCGCGTGCAGCTCCTTCACCAGCCCCTCGGGGAGGCCGGGTGCCGGTGCTTCCTCGATCACCTTCTGGTGCCTGCGCTGGAGCGAGCAGTCGCGGGTGCCGAGCGGCCAGACCGTGCCGTGCGTGTCGGCGAGGATCTGCACCTCGACGTGGCGGCCGCGTTCGATGTAGGGCTCGACGAAGACCTCGCCGTCGCCGAAGGCGCTGGTGGCCTCGGCGCGTGCGCCCTCCAGCGCGGCGGCCAGTTCGTCGAGGCGGCGCACGACGCGCATGCCGCGCCCGCCGCCGCCCGCGGCCGCCTTGACCAGCACCGGCAGGTCGGACTCGGTCACCTCGCCGAGCGGGGCGATGCCCATGAGCTCCTTGGCGCGGGTCTTGGACGCCATCGCCTCGATGGCCGCCGGGGGCGGCCCGATCCAGACCAGGCCGGCATCGAGGACGGCGCGCGCGAAGTCGGCGTTCTCGGAGAGGAAGCCGTACCCGGGGTGCACGGCGTCCGCGCCCGCGCTCACGGCGGCCTTCACCACCAGGTCGCCGCGCAGGTAGGTGTCGGCGGGGGTGGCGCCCGGCAGCCGTACGGCGGTGTCGGCCACGCGCGCGTGGAGCGCGTTCTCGTCGGCGTCGGAGTGCACGGCGACGGTCCTGATGCCGAGGTCGGCGCAGGTGCGGAAGATCCGGCAGGCGATCTCGCCGCGGTTGGCGACGAGCAGGGTCGAGATCACGTGGTCCCTCACATCCGGAAGACGCCGAAGCCGCCGCGTGCGCCTTCGTAGGGGGCGGTGTGGATGGCGGACAGGCACAGGCCGAGGACGGTGCGGGTGTCGCGCGGGTCGATGACGCCGTCGTCGTACAGCCGCCCGGACAGGAACGTGGGCAGCGACTCGGACTCGATCTGCTGCTCGACCATGGCGCGCAGGGCCGCGTCGCCGTCCTCGTCGTACGGCTGGCCCTTCGCGGCGGCCGACTGGCGGGCGACGATCGAGAGCACGCCGGCGAGCTGCTGCGGGCCCATGACGGCCGACTTGGCGCTGGGCCAGGCGAACAGGAAGCGGGGGTCGTAGGCGCGGCCGCACATGCCGTAGTGCCCGGCGCCGTAGGAGGCGCCCATGAGGACGGAGAGATGCGGGACGCGGCTGTTGCTGACCGCGTTGATCATCATCGCGCCGTGCTTGATGATGCCGCCCTGCTCGTACTCCTTGCCGACCATGTAGCCGGTGGTGTTGTGCAGGAAGAGGAGGGGGATGTCGCGCTGGTTGGCGAGCTGGATGAACTGGGCGGCCTTCTGGGACTCCTGGCTGAACAGCACGCCCTGGGCGTTGGCCAGGATGCCGACCGGGTAGCCGTGCAGGCTCGCCCAGCCGGTCGCGAGACTCGTCCCGTACAGCGGCTTGAACTCGTCGAAGTCGGAGGCGTCGACCAGGCGGGCGATCACCTCGCGCGGGTCGAACGGGATCTTCAGGTCGCCGGGGACGATGCCGAGCAGTTCGTCGGCCGCGTACTTGGGCGGTTCGGCGGGGCCGGGGTCGGGGTACGCCTTGCGGTGGTTGAGGCGGGCCACCACGCGCCGGGCCTGCCGGAGCGCGTCCGGTTCGTCGACGGCGAAGTAGTCGGCGAGACCCGACACGCGCGCGTGCATCTCGGCGCCGCCCAGCGACTCGTCGTCGCTCTCCTCGCCGGTGGCCATCTTCACCAGGGGCGGTCCGCCGAGGAAGACCTTCGCGCGCTCCTTGACCATGATCACGTGGTCGGACATGCCGGGGATGTAGGCGCCGCCGGCGGTGGAGTTGCCGAAGACGACGGCGACGGTCGGGATGCCGGCGGCCGAGAGCCGGGTGAGGTCGCGGAAGATGGCGCCGCCCGGGATGAAGATCTCCTTCTGCGAGGGCAGGTCGGCGCCGCCGGACTCGACCAGGCTGATGCAGGGCAGCCGGTTGGCGAGGGCGATGTCGTTGGCGCGCAGCGCCTTCTTCAGCGACCAGGGGTTGCTGGCGCCACCGCGCACCGTCGGGTCGTTGGCGGTGATCAGGCACTCCACGCCCTCGACGATCCCGATCCCGGTGACCAGCGAGGCGCCGACGGCGTAGTCGCTGCCCCAGGCGGCCAGCGGGGACAGCTCCAGGAAGGGGGTGTCGGGGTCGAGGAGGAGTTCGATGCGCTCGCGGGCGAGGAGCTTGCCGCGCCCCCGGTGCCGCTCGACGTACTTCGGGCCGCCGCCCGCGAGGGCCTTGGCGTGTTCGGCCTCCAGGTCGGTGAGCTTGGCGAGCATCGCGTCGCGGTTCGCTCGGTAGTCGGGGCTCGCGACGTCCAGTGTGGAGGAAAGGATCGTCACCACCTACCTCCGAGAATGTCCCGGTTCTCAGGCCTGGCTGGAAGGGGACTCCTGTGGAGCAGAGCGAGCATGGGCATATCGCCCTCCTGTGTTACGACACGGAACGTGGGCCTGTCCGGCTCTTCAGAGCGCAGAGGGTCCGCGCGACATCCTCGACAAAACCCGAAAAAGTCAACACCCGCACAAGAGTTCACCAGTTGGAGTGATTGCCGCGGATTGGCAATACGGGCGCGCGTGTCTCGCACGTACGGTCTAACCACTGAGTCCGAGTGAGCAGGGCGGGCAGCGACTGCGCGTACGGGGGTGACGTCATGACGGTGGGAGAGGCAAGCGACACAAGGCCTGTTCGGTTTGTGTACCGACTGCGGGTGTCGACCACTGCCCATGCGGCCCTGCTGGCGGAGTGGGGCCGATGCCGGTGGATCTGGAACGAGTGCGTGACCCGCTCGAAGAAGGCCCACGCGGCGGGGGAAGAGTGCGGTCCAGCGCGGCTGGACCGGATGCTGACTGAGGCTCGTGCCATCACACCTTGGCTGGCTGAGGGAGCGTCGGTTCCTCAACAGCAGCTGATCCGAGACTTCGGCAAGTCCCGTGCAAAGGCGCTGAAGGACATCAAGGACCGGCTGCCAGTGCGACTGCGTGCCAGGATGCCTGGCTACAAGAAAAAGCACGAGGCCGATCCAAGCCTGAATTACACCCGGCGAGGCTTCCGACTCAAAAACGGTCAATTGCATCTGGCCGGTAGAACCGTACTCACAGTGGTGTGGTCGCGCGAGCTTCCTACCGAGCCCTCGTCGGTGCGCGTGTACCGGGATTGCCTCGGTGACTGGTACGCGTCGTTTGTTGTCCCCGCCCGGGTTGAGCCGCTGCCTGAGACCGGGCGGACCCTCGGTGTGGACTGGGGCGTGAAAGAGATCGCAACCACTACCTCGGACGCTCACGACCTGCCCCATCCCGGGCACGGCAGGAAGGCGAAGGCAAAGCTGTCCCGGTACGACCGGATGATGGCGCGTCGCAAACCCGCCAGAGGGCAGACCGCGTCGAAGGGCTACCGCAAAGCGAAGAGATGGCGGGCGAAGGCATGTCAGAAGATCGCTCGGCAGCGGCAGGACTCGGCCCGTAAATGGGCAAAGAAGGTCGTGCGAGACCACGACGCGATCGCAGTGGAGGATTTCCGGCCGAAGTTCCTCGCCAAGACGAACATGGCACGTAAGGCAGCGGACGCCGCGATCGGTGCCACAAAGAAAGCCCTGACCGAGATGGGCCGCAAGCACGGACGGGACATCCGCCTCGTTCACCCTGCGCACACCACCATGGACTGCGCATCGTGCGGAGCGAGAACCAAGCACGCACTTCCCCTCGCGGAACGCACCTACACCTGCACCGCGTGCGGAGTGGTGTCCCCCAGGGACAAGAACTCTGCCCGCGTGATGCTGGTCCGGGCTGGTCTGACCCCCGCTGGCGTCGAGGGCATAAGACCTCTTGGAGCACTGCTCCAAGAGGCCGCCTGAGCCAGAAATTCTCTTGCGATTCGCAAGGGGAGCAGTCAAAGCAGGGCCTCCGGGATGTCCAGGTGGCGGGAGCGGAGCCATTCGCCGAGCGCCTTGGCCTGGGGGTCGAAACGGTGTTGGGCGGCCACGCCCTCGCCGAGAATGCCCTCGACGGTGAAGTTGAGGGCGCGGAGGTTCCGGAGGACGTGCCGGGTGACCGTCAACCCGGCGGTCTCCGGGAGGAGACGGCGGAAGGTGTCGACGGTCAGGGTGTGCGCGAGCCAGCGCCACGCCTCCTCCGAGCGCACCCAGACGCCGACGTTGGCGTTCCCGCCCTTGTCCCCGCTGCGGGCCCCGGCGACGAGCCCGAGCGGCGCCCGCCGGGTGGCACCGCCGGCCGGGTACGGCTCAGGCAGAGCTGGTTCGGGCAGGTCCTGGAGTACGAGGGTGTCCTGGACCGGCGGCACGGGGATCCGTCGTCCGTCATGGAGGACGGCCACATGGGGCACCTCACCATGTGGGACGTACACATCCTCGAAGACCCCATAGGGCGTGCCCTTTCCCGGTGGGGCGAGCACGTGGAAGCCGGGGTAGCTGGCGAGGGCGAGTTCCACGGCGGCGCCGGTCAGCGCCCGGCCCACGGTCTCCTGGTCCCGGTCCCGTACGACGAGCCGGAGCAGCGCGCTGGCCGTCTCCTCGGTGTCCGCGTCGGGCCGGTCGGTGCGGACCAGCTCCCAGCCGACGCCGGACGGCGGGGACTTGGCGAGCGCGTCGGCCATCTGCTCGCGCACCAGCGCGGCCTTCGCCTCGATGTCGAGCCCGGTGAGCACGAAGACGACCTCGTTGCGGAAGCCGCCCAGCCGGTTGCGGCCGACCTTGAGGGTCGGGGGCGGGGCCTCGCCCCGGACGCCCTCGATCCGCACCCGGTCCGGGCCGTCCTGGCTCAGTCGGACGCTGTCCAGGCGGGCGGTGACGTCGGGGCCCGCGTAGCGGGCACCGCCGGTCTCGTAGAGGAGCTGGGCGGTCACCGTGCCGACGTCGACGAAGCCGCCGGTGCCGGGGTGCTTGGTGATGACGCAGCTGCCGTCCTCGTGGAGTTCGGCGAGCGGGAAACCGGGGCGGCACAGATCCCGGCCGGCCCCGGCGCCGTTTCCCGCGTCGGCGAAGAAGGCGTAGTTGCCGCCGGTGGCCTGGGTGCCGCACTCCAGGACGTGCCCGGCGACGACGGCGCCGGCGAGCCGGTCGAAATCCTCTGGCCGCCAGCCGAAGTGGGCGGCGGCGGGCCCGGTGACCAGGGCCGCGTCGGTGACCCGGCCGGTGACCACGATGTCGGCGCCGGCCCGCAGGCACTCGGCGATCCCGAAGCCGCCGAGGTAGGCGTGGGCGGCGAGGCTGCCGGGGTGGGCGACCGTGAGGTCGTCGCCCTCCACATGTGCGACGCGCACAGGTATGCCGAGCCGGTCGGCCAGCCGCCGTACGGCGTCGGCGAGTCCGGCCGGGTTGAGGCCGCCGGCGTTGGTGACGATCCGTACACCCTGCTCCTGTGCCAGGCCCAGGCAGTCCTCCAGCTGGCGCAGGAAGGTGCGGGCGTATCCGGCGCCGGGATCCTTGAGCCGGTCGCGGCCCAGGATGAGCATGGTCAGCTCGGCGAGGTAGTCGCCGGTGAGGACGTCGAGTTCGCCGCCGGTGAGCATCTCGCGCAGCGCGTCGAAGCGGTCGCCGTAGAAGCCGGAGGCGTTGCCTATGCGCAGGGTCACGGGGTGCCGTCCTTCGGGGTGCGGCCGGTGCCGGGCGGGCCCGCGAAGGCCTGCGCGATGTCCAGCCAGCGGTCGGCGTCCGGGCCGGCGGCTTCGAGGGCGAGGTCGGCGCGGTGGGCGCGCTGGGTGACCAGGAGGCAGAAGTCGAGGGCCGGGCCGGTGACGCGGTCGTCGGCGTCCTCGGGGCCGTACGTCCACAGCTCGCCGGACGGGGCGGTCAGTTCGACGCGGAACTCCTCGAACGGCACGGGCAGTCCGTGCACGCCGAAGGCGAAGTCACGGGTGCGGACGCCGAGCCGGGCGATGTGCCGGAGCCGGTCGGAGGGGGTGCGGGTCACGCCCAGCGCGTCGGCGATGTCCAGGCCGTGCGCCCAGGTCTCCATCAGCCGGGCGGTGGCCATGGAGGCGACCGACATAGGGGGGCCGTACCAGGGGAAACGTGCCCGCGCGGGCGCCGCGCGCAGCGCCAGGTCCAGGGCCTCGCGCCCGGCCCGCCAGTCCGCCAGCAACTCGCCGGGGGGCTTGGCGGCGCCCTCCTCGGCCCCGTTGTCCACGAAGTCCCCGGGCTGGGCCAGCGCCTTCTCGACCTCGCGGGAGAAGGCGTCCTGGTCGGTCACGGCGAGCACCGAGGAGTGGTCGGTCCAGGCGAGGTGGGCGATCTGGTGGGCGACGGTCCAGCGGGGTGCGGGGGTGGCGAGAGCCCACTGCTCGGTACCCAACTCGGCTACCAGCCGGTCGAGTTCCGTGCTCTCCTCACGCAGGTCGTCGATGACGGGCGTCGGATCGGACATGGGGGGAGCATGGCAGCGGCCCCGGAAACAATCAAGCACGCTTGCATGAATTTGGCAGAGCCATGGCCGGGTGCACAGGGCGGCCGAGGCGCTGTGGCGGTGGTCCTTGGCGACATCCGGAGTCAGGCCGGGGCAAACCTTGGCACAACCCGTCGCGGCAGGGGGACCGTCATGCCCTATGTTCGATGCGAACATCCGGCGATGGAGTGATGTGCGAGGCGTGCGGGGCGTGCGGAGGACAGATGAACTCGCCGTGGGGGCCGAGACGACTGCCGTCTTGACACCCCCGGCAGGCGGGCCAGGCGGCTACCCGGTGGACGCGGGCGCCGAGGACCCGCCCCCGCGCGAACCACCCCGCTTCTGGCCCCTCCTCCTCGTGGCCGCCGCCGTCCTGCCCGGTACCGCGCTCTTCCTCGTGGGCCAGGGCGTCAGCAAGGCCGCGCTGCAGGCCTGGCAGACGGTGTGTCTCGCCGTGATCGTGCAGGCGACGCCGTTTCTGCTGCTCGGCACCGCACTCTCGGGGGCGATCAACGCGTTCGTGCCGGAGCGGGTGTTCACCCGGCTGCTGCCCAAGCGGCCCGCGCTCGCCGTGCCGGTCGCCGGGGTCGCCGGGGTCGTGCTGCCGGGGTGCGAGTGCGCGTCGGTGCCGGTGGCGAGCAGCCTGATCGGGCGCGGGGTCACCCCGGCCGCCGCCTTCGCGTTCCTGCTCTCCGCGCCCGCCATCAACCCGGTCGTGCTGACCGCCACCGCCATCGCCTTCCCCGGCACCCCCCTCATGGTGCTGGCCCGGCTGCTCGCCTCGCTGGTCACCGCGGCCGTGATGGGCTGGCTGTGGCTCTGGCTGGGGCGGGAGGAGTGGCTGCGGCCCGCCGTACGGCACACCGGGCACCAGCCGGGCCACAACCGCTGGACGGAGTTCCGGCGCGGCTTCCAGCACGACTTCCTCCAGGCCGGCGGTTTCCTGGTGGTCGGCGCCATGGCCGCGGCCACCTTCAACGTGGCCGTACCGCGGTCGGTCCTCGACACCTTCTCCGGTTCGCCCTGGCTGTCGGTGCTGTTCCTGGCCGCGCTGGCGATCATCCTCGCGGTGTGCTCGGAGGCGGACGCGTTCGTGGCGTCGTCGCTCACGGGTTTCTCGCCCACCGCCCGGCTGGCGTTCATGGTGGTCGGGCCCATGGTGGACCTCAAACTGATCGCGTTGCAGGCGGGCACGTTCGGCCGGGCCTTCGCGGCCCGCTTCTCGGCCGCCACGACAGTGGTCGCGGTCCTGTGCAGTGTGCTGGTCGGAGGGGTGCTGCTGTGAGACGTCCGCTTCAGGTGACCCTGCTGGTCCTCAGCGGCCTCGGCCTGCTGCACGCCTCCCTCTTCACCGACCTGTGCCTGCGCTACGTCAAGCCCGGGATGCGGCCGCTGCTGATCGCGTCCGGGTTCGTGCTGCTGGTGCTGGGCATCGTGGAAGCGGCGGCGCGGGAAGGACGGGACCCGCGGAAGGGGCACGGCAGGCATGGTGGCCACGCACATGGCGCCCCGGCACATGTCGCCCACGCACACGTCGCCGGATCACACGAGGAGCCGGAAGAGCACCACGGTCACGACCACTCGACGGTCCCCCGGGTCGCCTGGCTGCTCCTGCTCCCCGCGCTGAGTCTGCTCTTCTACGCCCCGCCGGCCCTCGGCGCGTACACCGCGTCCCGGCAGCCCGCCAAGGTCATCGCGGAGCAGGACGGCTTCGATCCGCTGCCGAGGACCTCGCCGCTGCCCATCACGCTCACGGACTTCACCACGCGGGTGCAGCAGGACCGCTCGCTGGCCATCAAGGCGCGGACCGTGGAGATGAGCGGGCTGGTCACGCCCGTTCCGGGGGGCGGGAGCTGGGACCTGACCCGGATCATCATCTCCTGCTGCGCGGCCGACGCGCAGTCCGTGAAGGTGCGGATCTACAGCACCAGCATCCCGCCCGCCAACACCTGGGTGTCCGTCACCGGGAACTGGCATCCCGGCGGGAAGCTGGGCACGAAGTCCGCGCCGGTCGCGCTGGACGCCCAGACCGTGAAGAAGATCCAGCGGCCGTCGAACGGCTATCAGGACGCGCTGCCGTTCCCCTCCGGCTGAGCGACGACGACCGGCTGCGGCTCCGGCCGTGCGGTGACCACCGGCTCCGGCCGGGCGCCGCCCGCCGGATTCCGGCCGCGTCCCACCTGGGAGCGGACCGCGCCGACGCTCGCCGCGATGACGAGGGCGACGGCGGCCGCCTGGGGGGCCGACAGGGCCTGGCCGAGGACGAGGAAGCCGGCGGTGGCGGCGATGGCCGGTTCCAGGCTCATGAGGACGGCGAAGGTGTGGGCCGGGAGGCGGCGCAGGGCGAGGAGTTCGAGGGTGTAGGGCAGGACGGAGGAGAGGACCGCGACCGACGAGCCCAGGGCGACGGTGGTCGGGTCCAGGAGCCTGCTCCCGGCGCCGACGATGCCCAGCGGCAGGAACAGCAGGGCCGCGACCGCCATGGCCAGGGCGAGGCCGTCGGCCTGTGGGAAACGGCGGCCGGTGCGGGCGCTGAAGATGATGTAGGTGGCCCACATGGCGCCGGCACCCAGGGCCAGGCCGACACCCACGGGGTCGAGGCCGCTGAAGTCCCCGCCGCCGAGCAGGAAGACGCCGCCCAGCGCGAGTCCCGCCCAGAGGGCGTTGATCAGGCGCCGGGAGGCCAGCACGGACAGGGCGAGCGGCCCGAGCACTTCGAGGGTGACGGCGAGGCCCAGCGGGATGCGGTCGACGGCCTCGTAGAAGAGGCCGTTCATCGCGCCCATGGTGATGCCGAAGACGATCACCGTGCCCCAGTCGGTGCGGGAGTGGCCGCGCAGCCGTGGCCGGCAGACCACGAGCAGGATCACCGCGGCCGCGAGGAGCCGCAGCGTCACCACGCCGAGCGCACCCGCCCGCGGCATCAGGGTCACCGCGAGGGCCCCGCCGAACTGCACGGAGATCCCGCCGGCCAGCACCAGCCCGACGGGCCCGAGCGAGCCGAGCCGGCCCGGGACACCGGTGGCGGCGGGCGTGGACGTCGACGTCGGCTGCGAGGAGCTGGAGCTGGTCACGGGCTGTCCAGGAGAGTTGTTGTTCATTACGATGCACTTCTCAGTCCAGGGTAATGGACTTCGACAGGCGCGTGAACCCTTTACGGGGCTGTCCTGGATGGTGAGATGCCGAGCCGCGCCAAAGCGCAGGGGCCCCGGAACGGCTGGTTGCCGTTCCGGGGCCCCGGGTCGCAGGGTGGCCTGCTCACCACCTGCCGTGCCGCGGGCTGTGCCTAGGGCACAGCCGGGACGGGCAGCGACGTCAGGTGGTGACCTCCTCGCCGCTCGCGTTCCAGGCCCGCGTGAACCCTGGTACGTCCGAGGAGGCGAACACGGTCACCATGCCCGGCACGTACTCGACATGGCCGGCGACCTGGTCATCGGGCGCAGGCGGGAACAGGACGTCGATGTGGTCTCCCGAGGACAGCTCGTACTCCATGCCCGAAGGCTCGAACTGTACGGTGAGCGGCCCCTCGTAGGCGTTGATTCGGATACGCATCGGCTACCAGTTCTCCAGGATGTACCGCATCAGGTCGGCGCGCGGTCCGGCGCTGGGGTTCTGCGGGGTCACGGTACGGACCTTGTCGTAGTAGTTGTACACGGTCTGGATCTCGTCCTTGGTCCAGCCGGCCGCCTTGAGTTTGGCGATGTGCTCAGACGTCATCAGGGCGTAGTTCTCGGTCTTGTTCGCCCACAGGACGCCCTTGCCGAGGCCTCCGACCGTAGTGCCTCGTGCCTTGGCTATGGCGTCCACCGCCTCGAACTCCGTACGGACCGCCGCCGCGGTCTTCGCCGTGCGCTCCACGCCTGCCGCCGCGTCCGCAGCCATGCCCGCGTCGCGGGCGGCGGAGACCGCCTCTTCGAGGCCGGAGCCGATGACCGCCGCCGCCCGGATGGACCGGACGAACTTCGCCGCCACCCCGATCACGGTCGGCGCGACGACCGCCGCTGCCCACGCGCAGCCCGAGACCTTCCCCGCCCAGCAGTCCGTGAAGTCCTTCACCATGCCCTTGGCGAAGGCCTTGAGGACCTCCGTGGTCAGCTCGCGGCCGGAGACGTGCACGGTCCGGGTCTCGTGCAGGTCGATCGGCGCCTGGTCGATGTAGTCCACCGAGATGTCGCCCACGCAGTCGGCGAGTGCGGTGTCCGGAAAGTCACAGGACAGGACGAAGTACAGCATCGTCCCGGTGATGTGGTGGTCGACCTGGAAGTCGCAGCCGTTGGTGCCGGTGCAGAACCCGTCCGAGGACGCGGTCGAGGTGACGTCGTACGGCACGCCGACCACGTCCTGGGCCCCGCCGATCCCGGCCGTCGTGGCCTGGTTCACCTGACCCTTGTCGTTGGCCTCCTCCTCGGCCTCCGTGGCCGCCTGCTGGGCGGATTCGGCGTACTTCTGGGCGTCCTTGGCGGCTTCCTCGGCGGCGGTGGCCTGGGCGTCGGCGTCCTTGGCGGCGGCCCGTGCGTCCGTGGCCGCCTGTTCCGCCCGGCCGGCGGCGTCGCGGGCGGCCTGGGCGTCGAGGGCGGCGGCGTCGGCGGAGTCGCGGGCCTGGGTGGCGTAGCCGTCGGCGCGGCCGGCGGCGTCGCCGGCGGCCTTGGCGTCGTCGGTGGCCTGCTTGTCGTAGGCGATGGTGCGGGCGAGGGACTGGGCGGCCTGGGAGGCGTATCCGGCGGCTTCGGCGGAGTAGTCCAGGGCCTGCTTCGCGGAGGCACGGGCGTCGGCCGCGTATCCGGCGGCCTCGGCGGCGAGGGTGTAGGCGGCCTTTGCGTCGCCGGTGGCCGCGTTGGCGGTGCTCGCCGCCTGGGCGGCGGCCTCCTGGGCGTTCTGGGCGTGGGCCTCGGCGACGGCCTGCTGCTGCTCGGCGATCGTCTTGCTGGACTGCCCGGTCAGGACGGCGAGGCCGGCGGCGGAGTCGGTGGTGACATAGGGGGCACCGAGTTGGACGGCGTCGTTGGCGGGAGCGGCCACCTGGCGGGCGGCGTTGCCGGCGTCGACGGCGGCCTGGGAGGCGGCGTAGGCGTGCCCGGAGGCGACGTTGGCGCCGGCGATCGCGGTCTGGGCGGCGGTGTTGGCCGCGTCGGCCTGTGACTTGGCGTCGGCGGCGTGCGCCTCCGCCTCGTCGGCGAGTTTCACCGCGGCGCTCGCCGCGGTGGCGGCCGTCTTGGACGCGGCGATGGCGTCGGCGGCGGCGCTGGTCGCGGTGGCGACGGCGGCGTCCGCGTCCTCCTTGGCGGACCGGGCGGCGTCGGCGTCGGCGTGGGCCCGCTTGGCCGCGGCCTCCGCGCGGGTGGCGGCCGCGTCGGCGTCGGCCGCGGCCTGGGTGGCCGCGTCCGCCTCCGAGCGGGCCGAGGCCGCGGCGCTCTCCGCGTCGTCGGCCGCGGCGTCCGCCTGGTCTGCCGCCTGGCGAGCCGCTTGAGCCTCGGAGTCGGATGTGTGCGCCTGGGCGTA
Organism: Streptomyces sp. NPDC090499; assembly: GCF_044769305.1. NCBI lineage: Bacteria > Bacillati > Actinomycetota > Actinomycetes > Kitasatosporales > Streptomycetaceae > Streptomyces > Streptomyces sp. NPDC090499. The sequence continues at coordinate 259,468 of NZ_JBIVXP010000007.1, read as the reverse complement.
GGCGTCCTTGGCGTCGGCCTTGGCGCGCGCCGCGTCCGCCTTCTGCTTGGCGTCCCAGGCGTCGTCGCGCAGGTCCTTCGCGTTGTCCGAGGCGGTCTCGGCCGCCTGCCGCTTGTCGGTGGCGGTGGCGTCGGCCGCTTCGGCCCTGTCCTTGGCGTCCTCCGCCTGGCTCGCGTAGCCCTGGGCTTTGGTCTTGTGCTCGGCGGCCTCCGCCTGCTTCTGGGCGGCGGTCTCCTTCTCCGCCTTCGCGGTGGCCTCCTCGGCCTCCGCGTCGAGGCGGCGGGCGTGCGCGGTGGCCGCGGCGGCCTTCGCGTCCGTCTCCGCCTGTACGGCCACGGCCAGCTTGGCCTTGGCGGTGTCGCGGGCGGCCTTGGCGTTGCCGGCCTGGACCGCGGCGGCGTCGGCGGCGGCCTTCGCCTGCTCCCTCGCCGCCTCGGCGGCCGCGTTGCGGAACGCCGCCGTCGAGGCCGCGCCCTGGGTCACGGCGCGGGCGGCGATGGTCGCGCTGTCGGCCGCGGACGCCTTGGTCGCCGAGAGCGCGGTCTGGGCGGCGGCCTGCATCGCGTTGATCGCGGCCGACGACGCCTTGGTCACCTGTGCCTTCTGCAGACCGACCAGCAGACCCCGGCCCCGTGGCGCGCCCGCCTGGTCGGCGATCGCGTAGGCGGCGTTGAGAGAGGTGTCGGTGCTGGTGGCGGCGGAGGTGGCGGTCTGCGCCTGCTTCTGGATCAGCGTCAGCTGGGTCTGCGCGGCGGACTGGGCGGCCGTGATGCCCTTGGTGGCCTGGAGGAACTGGGCCGAGGTCGGGTAGCCGAGGTCGTCGGTGCCGTTGTGCCCGGCAGGGACGACGTCCAGCTTCTGGGGGTTGCCGCCGGTGCAGGCCGCCAGGGTGGCGTCCTGGCTGTTGGTGTAGGACGGCAGGTTCAGGCACTTGCCGTTGGCGAGGTTCGTGAGCGGCGTGGTGGCGTGCGGGTTGTACTTCCAACGGTTGGCGCTGGTGCTGGTGACGGTGCAGGAGCCTTGCACCATCGCCGTGCCGTCCGCGCTCGCGGAGGCCTTGGGTACCAGGCACTTGCCGGAGTTGACGTTGACCAGCGTGTTGCCGGAGATCCGCCACTGCTGGTTCGCGTTGCCGTTGCAGGTGTAGATCTGCACGATGGCGGCGTTGGCGGTCGAATTCCCCCCGACCTCGAGGCACTTGTCGGAGGACCCGTGGACGTGGATGGCCATCGGGCTGTCCCCGATCCAACCGGCGCCGCCCGCGGACCAGTAGTCCTGCCAGCGGGCCAGGTGGTCGGCGATCCAGGACTGGCCGAGCATCTCACCGAGCGCCTGCGCGGTCGTGGTGAGCGCCTTGGTGGCGGCGGTGCCGGCGTCGAGGATCTGGTTGCGCTGGGCGGCCTGGGCGGCCAGTTCCTGCTGCCACTCCGCCGACGCGGTGGCGACCTCCTGCCCCAGGACCTTGTTCGGGTCGATCGGGTTGCGCCAGGCGCAGGCCGCGAACCGGGACTTCAGGTCCTCGACGGCGATCCGGAACTCCAGGCTGCCCGGTTCGGCTGCAGTACGCGGGAAACCACCGGAGGACAGGAACATCCGGGCGTCGTCGGCACCGGTCCCGTTGTGGTCGCTGACCAGCTGCTCGAACGCCTGGTGCTCGGCGTAGGCCTGCTGCCACTGCTGCGTGGGCAGCGACGGGTCGACGGTCCCGTACAGCGGCGTGCCCAGGTCCTTCACAGCCTGGACGGTGGCGTCGTCGGCCTGCGCGGTGGGGTCCTTGTAGAGGTCGCCCTCGGTCTTCCACCACTGCTGGCCGAGCCACTTCGAGTAGCCCACCTGGTTGAAGAAGTCGTCGCCCGTGCCGGACACGCCCGGTGGCCAGTAGAACTCGGCGTCGGTGGCGAAGTTGCCGGGAACGGACAGGCCCTTGAGCGTTGTCTGCCAGGCCGCGAGCCGGGTGGGCAGCACGTCGCTCGCGGCGTCGATGGTGTCCCGGTCCTGCTGGAACGCGGTCGACAGCGGTGTGTCGTTCCAGTACTCGCGGTTGGCGGCGGTGTGCAGTTGACCGGCGGTCTGGTTCAGCGCGTTCTGCGCCAGCGGCACCGTGGAGGTGCCGCCGATCCGCAGCGCGTCGCCCATCAGGCACTGGTCCTGGCGGAGTTGTTCGGCCGCCGCGGCGTCGAAGCCGTCGTAGCTGTCCGCCACGTTCGTCATGGCGGGCCCCGTAGGTGCGGGGCTGCCGCCCAGCAGTCCCCCGAGAACTGCGGTGGCGACGACCAGCGGGACGAGCGAGCCGTTGACGCGGTGTCGCCGTGCGAGCCGGCCACCGGACAAGGCACCCGCCGGGCGCTCGGCCGCGGGAGGGCGGTGGAAGGGTCTGTACAGACGTCTGAAGCGCAAAGGACCGTCCTTCTCCGTGACGGAGGCGGACAGAAGGCCCGTTCAGGCGCGGAGAACCTTTCCCGTCACCCACCGGCCTCCAGGGCGCGCGAGACCGACACGTGTCACGGCATGACCACATCCCCCGCCTGCGGCAACCGGCCCCCCGTCGCCCACTTGGCAGCCCAGGAGGGTCCGGCCGAAGCCGAACCCCGAACCAGGGCATTGATCATGGTCACGACACGATGTGCAGCTCAGGTGAACGCAGGTGAAAAAATGGCAACCAGAGCAAGGCCGAGAGGCGACCCGCCACGGTAAAGGTTCCGTCTTCTCAGATGCCGGGCCAGGGCTCCTCGTCGCGGAAGAGCGGGCGACCGTCAGGGAGGGTGGTGGGCACATCCGCCCCGTAGCCGACGTCCATGTAGCCGATGTCCATGTGGGCGGCCTCCATGTGGGCCCCCGCATGGGACTCGTACATGGGCTGGGGCCATAGCCCCGCGGCCGCGTACACGTTGTGGTCGTACATGTTCCCGTACGGCTGCTGGTAGGCGTAGCCGTCGCCCTGGGGCGCCCCCACTCCCACCCCCACGGCCTCTGCCGCCGGTGCCGGGGCCGCGCCGCCCTGTTCCACGAACAGCGGCAGTCGCAGTTCGCCGGTGTCCATCAGCGCGTTGTTCTGGGAGCGGTGGAGGCGGGAGTAGGCGCCGCCGCGGGCGAGGAGTTCGTCGTGGCGGCCGGTTTCGACGATGTGGCCTCGGTCGACGACGAGGATGCGGTCGGCGTCGGGGGCGAGGTTGAGGTCGTGGGTGATCATGATGGTGGTGCGGCCGGTCATCAGGCGCCGCAGCGGTTTGACGACCCGGCGGGCGGCCATCGCGTCCAGGCCGGTGGTCGGCTCGTCGAGGACGAGGACGGGGGCGTCGCGCAGGATGGCGCGGGCGATGGCCAGGCGCTGGAGCTGGCCGCCGGAGAGCCGGGCGGAGTTGGGGTCGACCCTGGTGTCGTAGCCGTCGGGGAGCCGGACGATGAAGTCGTGGGCGTCGGCGGCCTTCGCGGCGTCCTCGATGGCCTGCTCGCTGGCGCCGGGACGGCCGCAGGCGATGTTGGCGCGGACGGTGTCGTGCAGGACGAGGGTCTCCTGGGGCAGGAGGGTGATGTATTCGCGCAGCCGGGCCAGCGGGAAGTCGCGGATCGGGACGCCGTCGAGGAGGACCTCGCCGCTGTCCGGGTCGTAGAAGCGGAGCAGCATCTTGGAGACGGTGGACTTGCCGGCACCGCTGGGGCCGGTGATGATCACGAGTTCGCCGGGGCTGACCGCGAAGGAGAGGCCCTCCAGGGCGGTCCGGTCGGCGCCGGGGTAGCGGAAGCCGACGTCGCGGACCTCGACGGCGCCGTCCGGGCGTCCGGCGTCGGTGCCGGTGCCGCGGCGCGGGTCGGTGACCGAGGGCCGCACGTCCAGGATCTCGATCAGCCGCTCCGCGCCCGCCGTGGCCGCGGTGACGGTGAGGCCGAGCTGGGCCAGGCCGCGCACGGGCGGGTAGAGGTAGCCGAGGAAGGCGGAGAAGGCGAGGAGCTGGCCGAGGGTCATGCGGCCGGTGGAGATCTCCCAGGCGCCGATGCCGATGACGGCGAGGACGCAGACGGTCTCGATGACCGCGACGAGCTGTTCGTAGGCCTCGTTGAGGCGGGTGGAGCGCACGGAGGCGCGGAACCAGGCGGTCGCCTCCTCGTTCAGCCGGCGGCGTTCGGCGTCGCGGCGGTCGTACGCCTGCGTCAGCACGATGTTGCCGAGGGACTCCTCGACGACGGAGGTGATCGCGCCGTCGGCGACCCGGCCCGCCCGGGACACGTCCTTGATGGAGCCGGAGAAGCGGCGGGCGGCCAGCCAGAACAGGGGCGCGAGGACGAAGGTCGCGGCGGCCAGGTCCCAGCGCAGCCAGAACGCGGCGGCCGCGTAGAAGATCGCGCTGAACAGGGCGGACGCGGCCCCGACGAGTCCGGAGACGACCATGGTCTCGATGGCGTCGACGTCGCTGGTCAGGCGGGAGAGCAGGTCGCCCTGGCGGTGGCGCTGGAAGAAGTGCGGGGGCAGCTGCTGGACGTGGTCGAAGACGTGTTCGCGCAGCCGCATGACGAAGCGTTCGGTGACCCAGGCGGCCAGGGAGTTGCCGGCGTACGCGACGATCGCGCCGACGATCGCGATGCCCAGCCATTTGGCCGCCGGGCTCCAGAAGGCGCTCAGCGAGCCCTTCTGCAGGGCGTGGTCGGTGAGGTCGCTGAAGAGCAGGATGGCCTCGGTCTCGGCGACCGCGGCGATCACCGTGCACACCCAGACGATCACCAGCCAGCCGCGCAGGCCCCTGGTCAGCGGCCAGAAACGGCGGAAGGCGACGCGGGCCGGGATGGTGGGCGTGTACTCGTCCTCGTCCTCGTCCTCGTCCTCGTACTCCTCGTCATCGACCCCGTAATTCGAGTCGGCGACTTCGTATTCGTATTCCGCGTCTTCGCTCCCTTGCACGCGCATTTCACACTACCTCCATTCACCGACGCCGGAACCACCGAAATCAACGAGCGAAAAAGGACCGACGGCGAACCGTCGGTCCTTTTTACGGCCGGCTCAGTTGTCCTGGCCGCCGGGGATCGGCTTCGGAGCCGGCTTCGGAGCCTTCTTCTTGGGCTTCGGCGGCGGCGGGGGAGGCAGCTGCTTCTTGGGCTTGGGGGGCAGCGGGGCGAGCTTCTTGAGGCTCATTCCGACTCCTTGAGAGTTCGAAGTGCAAGTGGTGCAGGATGGTACGAGAATTCTCTTGGGGCAACGTCCGGGGATTTTGGATCGTCATCCTCGGCAATCCCCGCCGCCCGACATCGAGAAACCTACACGGCCCAGCTCCCAAGCAACGGCAAAGTCGGCTTCCGAACGGCAAACAGGTGCTGTGAATACCTGGGTAACAGCTGTATAACGACCCCGAACCTGAGAGTTCTCTTATGAACCTGAGAGCCAGCTTATGAAGCCGGGCCGGACGAGCCCCCGGACACCCCCCGACACCCCCCGACAGGCCTCAGCGGCGGGCCATGTACAGGTCGAACGCCTTGTGGAGCAGCTTGTTGAGCGGGAAGTCCCACTCCCCGACGTACTCGACGGCCTCACCGCCTGCCCCCACCTTGAAGCGGAGCAGCCCCAGCAGGTGGTTGGACTCCTCCAGGGTGTCGGTGATGCCCCGGAAGTCGTATACGGCGGCCCCGAGTTCGTGGGCGTCGCACAACATCCGCCACTGCATGGCGTTGTTGGGCTGGACCTCACGCCGGCGGCCGGTCGAGGCACCGTAGGAGTACCAGACGTGGTCGCCGACGGTGAGCATGGTGGCCGCGGCGAGGACGTCGCCGTCGTGGTGGGCGAGGTAGAGGCGCATGCGGTCGGGGTGTTCGGCGGTGAGCGCAGTCCACATGCGCTGGAAGTAGGAGAGGGGGCGCGCGATGAAGCGGTCGCGTTCGGCGGTCTCCATGTACAGGGCGTAGAAGGCGGGCAGGTCCTCGTACCCGCCCCGGACCACCTTGACGCCGGCCTTCTCCGCCTTCTTCACGTTGCGCCGCCACTGCTGGTTGAGCCCGCGCTGGATGTCCTCCAACGACCGGCCCGCGAACGGCACCTGGAACACGTACCGGGGCTGCCCGGCCGCGAACCCCTCCTCGCCGCCCGCCTCGGCCTGCCGCCACCCCGTCCGGCGCAGCCGCTCGGCGAGGCCGGTGCCGAGGGCGTCGTACGACGTCGGCTCGGTGTCCCCCAGCCGCCGGGCGGCCGGATCGGCGATGGCCTCCTTCACCGCCTCCGCGCTCCACCGCCGTACGGCGACCGGCGGCCCCATCTTCACCGCGAACGCCCCGCGCCCCTTCAGGTACGCCAGCAGCGGGTCGAGCCACCGCTCCAGCTCCGGGTCGTGCCAGTCGATGGCGGGCCCCTCCGGCAGGTACGCCAGATACCGCTTCACCCGGGGCACCGCCCGCAGCAGCACCAGCCCGGCCCCGACGATCCGTCCCTCCCCGTCGAACCATCCCAGGCTCTCGGCCGTCCAGTCGGGCTTCACGTCCCCCCAGGACGGCAGCTGCATATGGCTGACGGAGGGACGGGACCCGGCGAAGGCGAGGTGCTCGGCACGGGAGATGGGCTGGAGGCGGAGGGCTGCGGTCATGGGCGGTGCTCCTCGCGGGTCGGCGACAGGTCCGGTGGCGTCGGCTTCAAGAACAACAGACGCGCACCCGTCTGGAATCGTTTCGGCGCGCGGGCGGGCGAGGGCGTGTCGGCGGGGTCCGGGCGGCCCCGGCGGCGGTACCGCCCGATCCGGCGCGGACACGGCAGGCACCACGCCGGCGCCTGTCATCGTGGAGTCATGGACGAACTGGTCGATCAGGTGGACGAGCTGGACCGAGTGGTGGGCGTGGTGGAGCGGGGCGAGGCCGTCCGGCGCCGGCTGCTGCACCGGATAGCGACGACCGTGTGCCGGGACGCCGACGGGAGGTTCCTCGTGCACCGCAGAGCCGAGACGATGCCCCGCTTCCCCGGACAGTTCGACTGGATGCTGGGCGGGGCCGCGGAAACAGGTGAGTCGTACGAGGAGGCCGCCGCGCGGGAACTGGCCGAGGAGCTGGGGGTCCTGGCCCGGCCGCGCTTCGTGCTCAAGTTCCTGTGCCGGGGCGTGATCTCCCCCTACTGGCTGGGCCTGCACGAGGTCGTCGTCACGGGACCGCTTCGGCCCGATCCCGAGGAGATCGCCTGGCACGCGTGGGTGACGGAGCCCGAGCTCTCAGCCCTGGCCGCCCGCGACTCCTTCGTCCCCGACGCCCGCGAGGCCCTGGCCCGCTATCGCGGTCTCACCCCGAACACCCCGAACAGCCCGAACGCCCCGAGCGCCTCACCGTCCGACGCCCGGACCCACGGGAAGTAGCCGGCCCGTTCCCCGGTGCCGGGGTGGGCGCACTCGGCCACGGGACGGGCGACGGCCGCCACCTCCGGCTCCGCCGGCACCGGAGGCACCCCGTCGACGTCGGAGAGCACCGCCACGCAACCCGACCCGGCCTCCCCGCCCGTCACTCCCCCTCCTCGTCCAGCGCCTGGGCCAGCACCTCCGCCAGATGTCTCCCCCGCACCCCGGCCAGCTGTTCCAGCTGCGTCCGGCACGAGAAGCCGTCGGCCAGGATCACCGTGCCGGGCTCCGCCTCCCGTACGGCCGGCAGGAGCTGTTCTTCCGCGCACGTCCTCGACACCTCGAAGTGCCCCTTCTCGAAGCCGAAGTTGCCGGCCAGGCCGCAGCAGCCGCCGGCCAGGTCGCCGGTGAGGGCGGCGGCCTCGCGGAGGCGGCGGTCGGGGGCGTCGCCGAGGACCGCGTGCTGGTGGCAGTGGGTCTGGCCGGTGACCGGCCGGTCCAGGCGGGGCGGGGTCCAGTCGGGGGCCAGGCGTTCCAGCGCCTCCGCGAAGGTGAGGACGTTCGCGGCGAGGCGGGCGGCCCTGGGGTCGTCGGGGAGCAGCTCCGGCAGGTCGGCGCGGAGGGCGGCGGCACAGCTGGGTTCCAGGACGACGATCGGCGGTGGGTGCGGGAAATCATCGTCCGGGTCCGGGTCCGGATCCGGATCCGGACCCCTGTCCCCACCCCAGTCCGACTCCGGGTCCGGCACCGACTCCGGGTCCGCATCCAACTCCACGTCGACGTCCACGCCCACGTCCGGGTCCCCGTCCACGTCCGACGGCAGCAGCAGCAACGGCTCCAGCAGATCCAGCGTCTGGCGCAGCACCTCGCGGGCGCGGTCCAGTTGGCCCGTCGAGAGGTAGGTGAGGCCGCAGCAGGCGCGGGTGCGGCGGGGGTTCAGTACGGACATGCCGTAGCCCTCCAGCCGGCCGTCGGCCGTTCGCCGCGCCTTCCACCGTTGTGCCGGAAGCTGCACCACCCCTACTCCCGCCGCTTCCAGTACCCGCACGGCGGCCCGGCCCACCTGCGGTGACAGGTACTCCGTGAAGGTGTCCGGCCAGAGGAAGGCCGTCCGCGCCGGGAAGTCCGGTCGGCGTCCTGCCCTCGCTTCGGTCGCCCAGTCCCGCAGCCGCGCCCGCTGCCGGCGCCGCTCCCACCGGCTGAACGGCTCCGCCGCGAGCCGCGGGAGCCCACGCTCCGGGGCGATCCCGCCCAGCCGCTTGGCGAGCGCCGCCAACGGCCGTACGGAGGCGAGGGCGTTGACGAGTCCCGCCGTGCGCGTGCGGGCCACCAGGCGCAGCCATCTCGGCAGCCACCCCATGCTGTAGTGCGCGGCCGGGCGCCTCCGGCCCGCGTAGTGGTGGTGCAGGAACTCCGCCTTGTACGTCGCCATGTCCACCCCGACCGGGCAGTCCGACCGGCAGCCCTTGCAGGACAGGCAGAGGTCGAGGGCGTCGCGGACCTCCGTCGAGCGCCAGCCGTCCGTCACCAGTTCGCCCGCCAGCATCTCGTGCAGCAGCCGGGCCCGGCCGCGCGTGGAGTGCGCCTCCTCGCCCGTGGCCCGGAAGGACGGGCACATGACGGACGCGCCGGACGGCCCGGTCGTACGGCACTTCGCCACGCCGACGCAGCGGCGGACCGCCGCGGCGAAGTCGCCACCGTCGGACGGGTAGCCGAAGGCCACGGGCACCGGTTCGCGCGGGAGGACGGCGAAGCGGAGGTTCGTGTCCAGGGGGGCGGGCCGGACCAGCATGCCCGGGTTCAGGAGGTCGTCCGGGTCCCAGATGCCCTTGGCCCGCTCGAACAGGGTCACCAGCTCGGCGCCGTACATCTTCGGGAGCAGTTCCGCCCGCGCCTGGCCGTCCCCGTGCTCCCCGGACAGGGAGCCGCCGTGGGCCACCACCACGTCCGCCAGTTCCTCGGAGAACCGGCGGAAGCGGGCCACGCCCGCTTCGGTCAGCAGGTCGAAGTCGATGCGGACGTGGATGCAGCCGTCGCCGAAGTGGCCGTAGGGCGTGCCGCGCAGCTGATGGGCCGTGAGCAGGGTGCGGAAGTCGCGCAGGTAGGCGCCCAGCCGGGCCGGCGGTACCGCGCAGTCCTCCCAGCCCGGCCAGGCCTCGCTGCCGTCCGGCATCCGTGTCGCCGTACCGGAGGCGTCCTCGCGGACGCGCCACAGCGCGCGCTGTCCGGCCGTGTCGGTGACGACCAGGGCGTCGAGGACGTCTGCGGCCCGGACGATCGTCTCCGCACGCGCGCGTGCCTCCGCCGCCGTCTCGCCGCCCGTCTCGACGAAGAGCCAGGCGCCGCCCCGGGGCAGTCCGGCCGGGGACGGCACCAGGTCGGCCGCCATGCCCTCGACGGTGAGCGGGCCGTACGGCAGCAGCCCGGCCGCCGCCTCCGCCGCCGCGCTCTCGTCGGCGTAGCCGAGCACCGCCAGCGCACGCGCGCGTGGCGCCTCCACGAGCCGTACGGTCGCCTCCGTGAGGATCCCCAGCGTGCCCTCGCTGCCGCAGAAGGAGCGGGCGACGTCCGCGCCCTTCTCGGGGAGGAGGGCGTCCAGGGCGTAGCCGGAGATGCGGCGGGGGAGGTCGGGGAAGCCCGTGCGCAGCCGCGCCAGCTCCCCTTCGACGAACTGCCGCAGACCCTCCGGCGCCCCGGCCCAGTCCCGCCCCGGGCGCAGCCGCCGTCCTCGCGCGGTGAGCACGTCCAGCTCCCGGACGTTGTCCGCGGTCGTCCCCCAGGCCACGCTGTGCGAGCCGCAGGAGTTGTTGCCGATCATCCCGCCGAGCGTGCAGCGGCCGTGCGTGGAGGGGTCCGGGCCGAAGCGCAGGCCGTGCGGGGCGGCGGCCTCCTGGAGGCGGTCGAGGACCAGACCCGGCTGGACGACGGCCGTCCGGGTGGCGGGGTCGAGGCCGACCAGGCGGTTCATGTGGCGGGTGAAGTCCAGGACCACGCCGGTGCCCGTCGCCTGGCCCGCGATCGACGTGCCGCCGCCCCGCGCCACCACCGGCACGCCACGGGCCCGGCACACCTCCAGTACGGCCGCCACGTCGTCGGCGTCCCGCGGGGCCACCACCCCCGCCGGAACCCGCCGGTAGTTGGAGGCGTCCATGGTGACCAGCGCCCGGGACGTGACGTCGAAGCCGACCTCACCCCGGACCGCACCCCGCAGTTCCGTCTCAAGTCCCGCCAGATCCGTCATGCGTCCAGGATGCATCCGATCACGTACAGTCACCGACCCTTTTCCACAGCCACGCCAATATCGTCGTACAACCTCACAAGTCCAGGGCTTGGCGATCTCGTCTCATCGAACGGACACGGTTCCGTCCCGTTTCGCCCAACGGCTACCCTCCGACTCGTGGCTGACATCCAGATTCCTGCTGACATCAAGCCCGCTGACGGTCGGTTCGGCGCGGGTCCCTCCAAGGTGCGGGTGGAGGCGCTGGACGCGCTGGCCGCCACCGGTACGTCCCTGCTCGGCACCTCCCACCGCCAGGCCCCGGTCAAGAACCTGGTCGGCCGGGTCCGCGAGGGCATCAGCGCCCTGTTCTCCCTCCCGGACGGCTACGAGGTCGTCCTCGGCAACGGCGGCTCGACCGCGTTCTGGGACGTCGCCACCCACGGCCTGATCGACGCCAAGTCGCAGCACCTCAACTTCGGCGAGTTCTCGTCGAAGTTCGCCAAGGCGGCCAAGCTCGCCCCCTGGCTGGCCGAGCCCACCGTCATCGCCTCCGACCCGGGCACCCACCCGCAGCCGCGGGCCGAGGCCGGCGTCGACGTCTACGCGTTCACCCACAACGAGACCTCGACCGGTGTCGCCATGCCGATCAAGCGGGTCGCGGGCGCCGACGAGGGCGCGCTGGTCCTCGTGGACGCCACCTCCGGCGCCGGCGGTCTCCCGGTCGACGTCGCCGAGACCGACGTCTACTACTTCGCCCCGCAGAAGTCCTTCGCCTCCGACGGCGGCCTGTGGATCGGGATCTTCTCCCCGGCCGCGATCGAGCGCGCCGAGCGCATCCACGCGTCCGGCCGGCACGTCCCGGAGTTCTTCAGCCTCCCCACGGCGATCGACAACTCCCGCAAGAACCAGACGTACAACACCCCGGCCCTGGCCGCCCTGTTCCTGCTCGACCAGCAGCTGCAGTGGCTGAACGGCCAGGGCGGCCTCGCCTGGTCGACGGCCCGCACGAAGGACTCCTCGACCCGCCTGTACAGCTGGGCGGAGGAGTCCAAGTACGCCACCCCGTTCGTCACCGACCCGGCCCAGCGCTCGCAGGTCATCGGCACGGTCGACTTCGCCGACGAGATCGACGCGGCCGCCGTCGCCAAGGTGCTGCGCGCCAACGGCGTCGTCGACACCGAGCCCTACCGCAAGCTCGGCCGCAACCAGCTGCGCATCGCGATGTTCCCGGCGATCGACCCGGCGGACGTCGAGGCGCTGACGAAGTGCGTCGACTACGTGATCGAGAAGCTCTGACCGCGTTCACGGCCCGTACGACGAGGGGCGCCCGGTGCGAGTGCACCGGGCGCCCCTCGGGCTTTCACTCCCCGTCGACGAGCTTCTGGTACGCCTTGGCGTCGAGCAGCCCGTTGGACGCCTTCCCCTTGGTCTTGATCCTGAAGAGCCACGCCTCGTAGGGGCTGTCGTTGACCTCCTCGGGTGTCTCGACGACCTCCTCGTTGGTCGCGACGATCTCGCCGTCGAGCGGGCTGTAGATGTCGGACGCCGCCTTGACCGACTCGACCACCCCGACGGCCTCTCCCGCCCGGATCTCCATGCCGACCTGGGGCAGCTCGAAGAAGACGATGTCGCCGAGGTTCTTCTGGGCGTGGTCGGTGATGCCGACGGTCACGCTGCCGTCGGCCTCGGTGCGGATCCATTCGTGTTCGTTGGTGTAGCGGAGGTCGGCGGGCACGTTGGACATGTCAGCTCCATCAGCCGTCGTGGCGCGGTGTGGTCCGGCCGTCCCTGTCGACGACCGGCAGGAACAGCCTGCTGTACCGCCCCCCGAAGCGCCGCATTTCGGACATCGCGGTCCGCCGGCCGGGTGACGGCGGGCCGGGTCAGGGCGCGGGGTTGCCGACCGTGGCGGTGACGGCGCCGATCGCGCCGGTGCTGTCGACGGTGACCGAGACCGTGACCGGCCGGATCGGGTTCGGCGGCACCACCGGGTTGGGCGGCACGAGGGGGGAGAGCAGCAGGAAGAGCGGCCTGACCTTGAGCGTCGTGGTCCCCGCCGCCGAGAACGGCAGGCTGTCCCGGTGCGCGCCGACGAGGTCGTACGCGCCGCCGCTCGGGTCGCCGGTGCCGGAGGCGTCGTCCAGGCTGCTGATGATCTGGGCGGTGCCGCCGCCGGCCGCGTTCGGCACGGTGATGACGGAGACGTCGAGGGTGCCCGTGACGGCGATGTTCTCCCTCGGACCCTTGAAGGTGCCCCTGATCGGCAGGCTCACCGAGCGGACCCGGGGGACGGCGGCGGCAGCGGCCCGGACCGTCCGGGTGGGTCCGGTCGCGGCGGCGCCCGCAGCGGCGGGGACGGTCAGGGCCAGGGCGGCCGTGAGCAGGCCGACGTGTGCGGCCAGGCGCAGGGCGTTACGGCGCATGGGTGCTCCCGTTCCGTGCGGCGGGACCCGGTGCCGCCTCGTGCCGCCCCGTCCCGCGGGACGGTTCCCAGCCTGCACGGCCCGGTGCGGGGCCGCGCGGCCGGTGAGCCGGAAGGGTGAGAGCGGCCGTCCGGCGGGTCAGTGCCGACGGGCGGACGGACGCCGCAGCCGCCGCAGCCCGAAGAGGGCGAGCACGGCGACCCCGACGGCGACGGCACCGACCTTGGCACCGGCGCTCGGGGAACTCCCGCCGCCGTCCCCGGCGGCCGAACTGCTCCCGCCCGACGGCGAGGCCTTGCCGCCCGACCCGCCCGACCCGCCCGGCACGTCCTCGGCCTGCACCGGGCTGTCGGCGCCCTCGCTGCCGTACATCAGCTTGGTGCCGTCGGCGGAGTAGGTGACCGACTCGCCCTGCTTCTGGAGCGGCACGTCGAGCCGGCCCTCGCGCTTGATCTTCCCGCCGTTCCAGTCGTAGTAGATGCCGCCGAAGTAACCGCGCACGGCGAGCTGGGTGCCGTCGGGCGAGAAGGCGGCGTCGGTGGCCCACAGGTCGACGGAGGCGACGGGCCTGAAGACGTTCGTGCCCGTCGGGGAGAGGGTCGCCGGGCCCTCGTACAGGTGCCCGCCGTCCTCCTTCTTGTCGATGATGTACACCCGCCCGGTCTTGGGGTGCACGACCAGCGACTCGGCGTTGCGGGCGCCGTTCGCGTACTTGACGACGTACTGCGTGGCCCGGACGGTCTGGTCGACCAGCTTCTTCGGCTCGGGCAGCCGGTAGATCCAGACGTACGGCCAGCTGCCGTCGAGGTTGTCGCCGATGTCGCCGACGTAGATCTGGTTGTCGGGACCGATGGAGATGGCCTCGACGTCCCTGGGCGTGCCGACGCCGCTGAGCGTGATCCTGGCGACGGTCTTCCCGGTCGCGCTGTCGACGGCGTAGATGTACGGGCCGTCGCCGCTGTCGTTGTGCGTCCAGTAGATGCCGGGGTGCAGGTGGGAGGCGGCGAGACCGCTGGACTCGGCGATCCGCGGGTCCGTGATCGTGAACCCCTTGTCACCGGTGCCGTCGGCCGCGGAGGCGGGTGCGGCCGGTGCGGCGGCGAGGGCACCCGTGAGCAGGACACCGGCGAGGAGGGCGAGCGATCGTGGACGCATGGGCCCAAGCCTGCCATCCCGCGCTGTGTCCGGACGCGGCGGACGTGTCGGTCCTCACACCCCGACGCTCCCGCTGATCGTCCATCATGAGCGGATGCTCAGGTTCATGCCCGTCGGGGACTCGATGACGATCGGCAGCGCGGGCGAGCACACGTGGCGGTACCGCATGTGGCAGCACCTGTGCGCGACGTACGGCGGCCCGTTCACGCTGGTCGGCCCCCGCGAGACGCTGTACGACAAGCAGGCCGACGCGCCCACCTCGTACGCCTACGCCGACCCCGACTTCCCCCGCGCCCACCTGGCCGGCTGGGGCGAGGGCTGGCTGCACATGGCGCCGCTGATCGGGGAGGCGGCGCGCTCCTGCCGCGCCGACGTCCTCCTCGTCTCCCTCGGCCTGATCGACCTGGGCTTCTACACGAACGCGGAGCAGACGGCGGCGAACGCACGGACCTTCGTCGCGAACGCGCGGGCGGCCAGGGCGGGCATCCGCATCGTGCTGCTGCCGGTGATCCCGAACATCCGGGCGACCTCGGACGAGCCGTTCGCGGAACAGGTGGCCCGCTTCAACGAACTGCTGGCGAAGGCGGCGGCCGACCTCGACGAGCCCCGGTCCCCGATCCTCCTGGCCTCGCCGCCGGAGTCGTACGACATCCACACCGACACCTACGACGGCACCCACCCCAACGCGAACGGCGAGCACCGGATCGCGGAGGCGTTCGCGGCGGCGATGTGGCAGGGCTGGGACCTGGGCGAGGAGTACGCGGCCGGAACAGGTTGACCGAATTCGGCCGCTGCCCGGTCACCGTACGTATCGTTGAACCGCGCGGCTGCACTCGTGCGGAGAGCGGCCGGGGAGGAGCGCCCGGATGACCGTCCCCGAAGACAGGATCGCGATGGCCGAGAGCGACGACGAGATCACGCTCGACGAGCTGTTCGAACGGATCGAGAAGATGCCCGCCCCCGAGGGATACAAGGTCGAGATCGTCGAGGGGATCGTCTTCATGTCGCCGCAGCGGGACACCCACTGGGAGATCATCCTGGACATCGTCGAGCAGTTGCGGACCAAGTACCCCCGGAAGCGGATCAAGTCCGACGTCCGTGTCGACTACCCGGGACACCTCAACGGGTTCGCTTCGGACGTGACGCTGATGGCCGAGAGCGCCGTCAAGACGAAGAAGGGGCTCTGGCGCCACCAGGACGTCGAGTTCGTCGCCGAGGTCATCTCCAAGGGCACCGCGGCCAACGACTACGGCCTCAAGAAGGCCGCGTACGCGGTGGCCGAGGTCGCCCTCTACCTGGTCGCCGACCCCTACCAGCGCCGCTGCCATGTCTACAGCAACCCCAAGGGCGACGACTACACGACCGAGACGAGGGTCGACTTCGGCACCGACATCGATCTGACCGGCACGGTGGTGGACCTCGTCCTCAGGACGGACGAGTTTCCCACCGAGTGAGGCGTCCAGGCCTTGCCTAGAGCGCACTCCACGCCGTTGGCTGGGTGACCATGAAGTACACGCAGCTCGGACGTACCGGACTCAAGGTCAGCCGACTCGTCCTCGGCACCATGAACTTCGGCCCGCAGACCGACGAGGCCGACAGCCACGCGATCATGGACGCGGCGCTCGCCGCCGGCATCAACTTCTTCGACACCGCCAACGTGTACGGGTGGGGTGAGAACAAGGGGCGGACCGAGGAGATCATCGGCAACTGGTTCGCCAAGAACCCCGTCCACCGCGACAAGGTCGTGCTCGCCACCAAGGTGTACGGCAACATGGCGGCCGACGGCGACGCCTGGCCCAACCACGACAAGCTCTCCGCGCTGAACATCCGGCGCGCGGTCGACGCCAGCCTCAAGCGGCTGCAGACCGACTACATCGACGTCTACCAGTTCCACCACGTCGACCGCCGGACCCCCTTCGAGGAGATCTGGCAGGCGATCGACACCCTCGTCACGCAGGGCAAGATCCTCTACGTCGGTTCCTCGAACTTCCCCGGCTACAAGATCGCCCAGGCCAACGAGATCGCCGCCCGGCGCGGCGGGACCATCGGGCTGGTCAGCGAGCAGTGCCTCTACAACCTCGCCGAGCGCCGTGCCGAGATGGAGGTCATCCCGGCCGCGCAGGAGTACGGCCTCGGGGTCATCCCCTGGTCGCCGCTGCAGGGCGGACTGCTCGGCGGTGTGCTCAAGAAGGAGGTCGAGGGCGGGCGCCGGGCCAGTGGCCGGGCCGCCGACACCCTCGCCAACCCGACCTCACGCGCCCAGATCCAGGCCTACGAGGACCTGCTGGACAAGCACGGCTTGGAGCCGGGCGAGGCCGCCCTGGCGTGGCTGCTCACGCGTCCGGGCGTCACCGGCCCGATCGTCGGTCCCCGGACCGCGGAGCAGCTGGAGTCGGCGCTGCGGGCCGTGGAGCTCGAACTGAGCACGGAACTCCTGGAAGGCCTCGACGAGATCTTCCCGGGTCCGGGCCCCTCCCCGGAGGCCTTCGCCTGGTAGTCCCGTCAGGGAGAGCGTCCCGTCAGGGCCGCGGGGAACTGCGCGACCGGCCACCGGCTGCCCGCAGCCGACAACGGCGGCCGCAGTTCCCCAGCCGGCCCTCACCTCATGGCAGAGGCCATGGCAACCACCACGAACAACAACACAAGCGCACCGGCCATGATCCGGTTCCGGGTCTTCGGGTCCACGCACCGAGCCTAACCGGCCGCCCCGAGCCCCCAGCGCTCGACCACCTCGTACCGCGGCTGCTCCCCCGGCACCCCCGACGTCGGCAGGCTGCTCCGCACCAGCGCCAGCTCCCCGACCGTCCAGCTCCGGCTGGTGAACTCCGCGAGCAGCGCGACGTACGGCCGTACCTGCACGGCGTCCCGGCTGCGGGCCACCGTCAGGTGGGCCTTGTAGCGCCGGTGCTCCCCCATGTCCACGCCCGCCTTCCGGGCCGCCGCCTCCGCACGGTCGGCCAGCAGCCGGAGGGTGTCCAGGTCGCCGTGGGCGCCCGCCCACAGCGCCCTGCCGTGCCCGAACTGCCCGCCGCCGGCGACGGCCAGCGTGAACGGCGGGGTGCGGTGGGCGGCGCGGGCGAGGCGCTCCGACAGGCCGGGTACGACGTCGTCCTCGACCTCGCCGTAGAACGCGAGGGTGTAGTGCCAGCCGGGCCGGCCGGTCCAGCGCAGCGCGTCCGCCCCCGGCAGCCGCTTCAACCTGTCGATCTCGGCGCCGAGTTCGGCGGCCACCTCCGGCGGGGGCAGCACGGCTGCGAAGAGTCTCATGGGGCAACCCTGCCAAAAAAGCGCTTGCGCGCAGGGCGTACGACGGCGTGAATCGCTGCATGGAGAGCACGGAGAGCAACGGGAAGATCAGGATCCGGGACGGCCGCGCCGACGACATCCCGGTGGTTCTCGGCATGTTCGACAGCGCCGTGGCGTGGCTGGTGTCCCAGGGCCGGACCCGGCAGTGGGGGACCACACCCTGGTCGGAGAATCCGAAGGCCGTGGAGATGATCAGCCGGTACTTCACCGAGGGCAGCCCGTACATCGCCGAGTACGACGGGGTCCCGGCCGCCACCCTCACCCTCACCGACTCGCCCGGCCCCTACCTCGCGCCCGTGGACGAGCCCGAGCGGTACATCCACATACTGGCCTCGGACCGCCGGTTCAAGGGCTCCGGTACCGGCGCCGCGCTGCTCGCCCACGCGGCCGCGGAGACGCGCCGGGCCGGCATCTCGCTGCTGCGGGTCGACTGCTACGCGGGCGACGACCGCAAGCTGGTCGCCTTCTACGAGAGCAACGGCTTCACCCCGACCGAGTCCTTCACCGTCGCCGTCGAGGGCGACGAAAGCTGGCCGGGACAGGTACTGGCCCGGAGGCTGTAGCCCGCCTCCGGGCCAGTCGCCGTCACACGTGTCTCATGCCGCCGGTGCGAGCTGTTCCTGCTGCTCGGCCGGCTCTCTCGGCACGAACCGCACCCGCGGGTGACCGCCGTGCCAGCCGACCGACAGCCGGAGGTTGCCGACCCGGGCCAGGACCAGGCCGATCACCACGGCGGCCGCGGCCGCGATGGCGCCGCCCACCGCCAGGCCCGCCCGGACGCCGTAGGTGTCCGTGATCCAGCCTGCGATGGGCGCGCCGATGGGCGAGCCGCCCATGAACACCATCATGTAGAGGGCCATCACCCGGCCCCGCATGGCCGGGTCGGTGCCCATCTGGACGGTGGTGTTGGCGGTGACGTTGACCGTCATGCCGAACATGCCGATCGGGACCATGAGCAGGGAGAACAGCCAGAGGGAGGGGGCGGTCGCGGCCACCAGCTCCAGGCCGCCGAAGGCGACCGCCGCCGCGAGCATCACGCGCATCTTCGCCGTACCGCGTCTGGCCGCGAGCAGGGCACCGGCCAGCGAGCCGGCCGCCATCAGGGTGTTGAAGAGGCTGTAGGAGCCGGCGCCGGCGTGGAAGACGTCGTCCGCGAAGGCGGAGAGGTAGACGGGGAAGTTGAAGCCGAAGGTGCCGATGAACCCGATCAGGATGATGGTCCAGGTCAGGTCCGGGCGTCCGGCGACATAGCGCAGGCCCTCCCGGAGCTGCCCCTTCCCCTTCGGCGTGCGCTGGACGGCGTGCAGGTCACGCGCCCGCATGAGCAGCAGGCCGACGAGCGGGGCGACGAAGGACAGGCCGTTGAACAGGAACGCCCAGCCGGTGCCCACGCCGGTGATCATGAGGCCGGCGACGGCCGGGCCGACCAGGCGGGCGGACTGGAAGTTCGCGGAGTTCAGGCTGACCGCGTTCTGCAGCTGGTCCGGGCCGACCATCTCGGAGACGAAGGACTGGCGGGCCGGGTTGTCGACGACCGTGGCGAGGCCGACGACGAAGGCGGCGAGGTAGACGTGCCAGACCTGGACGTGGCCGGAGAGGGTCAGCAGCGCCAGCGCGATGCCGGTGAGGGCCATCGAGGTCTGCGTGACGAGGAGGGCGCGCCGCTTGTTGAGGCGGTCGACCAGGACCCCGCCGTAGAGGCCGAAGAGGAGCATCGGCAGGAACTGCAGGGCGGTGGTGACACCGACCGCGGTCGCGGAGCCGGTGAGGCTGAGCACCAGCCAGTCCTGCGCGATGCGCTGCATCCAGGTGCCTATGTTCGAGACGACCTGGCCGGCGAAGAACAGCCGGTAGTTCCTGACCTTCAGCGAGCTGAACATCGAGGACCTGCGGGCTGCGGGGGTAGTAGGGGCGGTCGGTGCGGGGGCGGAAGGTGTTCCGGGTCCCGTACTCAAACGGATTCGCCTCCTCCTTCTATCGGCTGTTACAGGTGTGCGAGCTTCTCCAGCACGGGGGCGGCGGCGCGGAGTTTCGCCCACTCGTCCTCGTCGAGGCCGTCGACCAGGCCGGCCAGGAACGCGTTGCGCTTGGCGCGGCTCTCTTCGAGCATCGCCTCGGCCTGTTCGGTCCTGGTGACGACCTTCTGGCGCCGGTCCTCGGGGTGCGGCTCCAGCCGGACCAGTCCCTTGGCCTCCAGCAGCGCGACGATGCGGGTCATCGAGGGCGGCTGCACGTGCTCCTTGCGGGCCAGCTCACCGGGGGTGGCCTGGCCGCAGTTGGAGAGGGTGCCCAGCACCGACATCTCGGTGGGGCTCAGTGACTCGTCGACCCGCTGGTGCTTGAGCCGTCGCGAGAGTCGCATCACGGCGGAGCGGAGGGAGTTCACGGCGGCCGCGTCGTCGCCATGGGTAAGGTCCGGCATGTTCTTTAGAGTAACTCATTACCCTACCTAAAGACCACCGGGACACGCCGATATGCCCGTGACCTCGGCCACTGAACCTCATCGTCACCCTTACGGGTGAGCTGGATCCGGAAAGTGACGCATCGGGCGCGCGGATGTGGCGCCCTCGTATGCATGGGGACCAGTGTGCTCAGCCTGCGGATAGACGGGGAGCTGCTCGAACGGCTCCGGTGTCATGCGGCGAAAAGAGGAATGAGCGTCCAGGACTACGTGGTCCGGACGCTCATTCGGGACGACTTCGACGAGCGGTTCTCGGCCGCCGTCGAGGAGACGGAGAGGTTCTACGGCGATCAGGTCAGGGTCACGTGAGACCCAGCGCCGGCATCAGGTAGTAGAAGGCGAACACCGCCGAGACCACGTACATCGCGACCGGGATCTCCCTGGCCCGCCCGGCGGCCAGGCGCAGCACCACGAAGGTGATGAAGCCCATGCCGATGCCGTTCGTGATCGAGTAGGTGAACGGCATCATCACCATGGTCACGAAGGCCGGGATGGCGATGGTGTGGTCGGCCCAGTCGATCTCCTTGATCGACCCGGCCAGGATCAGGAAACCGACCGCGAACAGCGCCGGGGTGGCCGCCTGGGACGGGACCATCGTGGCGACGGGGGTGAGGAACAGCGCCACGGTGAACAGCCCGCCGGTGACGACGTTGGCGAAGCCGGTGCGGGCGCCCTCGCCGACGCCGGCCGTCGACTCGACGAAGCAGGTGGTGGCGGAGGAGGAGCTGGCACCGCCGACCGCGACCGCGACACCGTCGATGAAGAGGACCTTGTTGATGCCCGGCATGTAGCCCTGGGCGTCGGTCAGCTTGGCCTCGTCGCTGACGCCCATGATCGTGCCCATGGCGTCGAAGAAGCAGGACAGCAGGACCGTGAAGACGAAGAGGATGCCGGTCAGCACGCCGACCTTGTCGAAGCCGCCGAAGAGGCTGACCTTGCCGAGCAGGCCGAAGTCCGGGGTGGCGGCCGGGCTGCCGGGCCACTTCGGGACGGTCAGGCCCCAGGTCGTCACGTGCGCCACGGCGTTGATGACCAGCGCCAGCACGGTCATCGCGACGATCGAGATCAGGATCGCGCCGGAGACCTTGCGGACGATCAGCGCGAGGGTGAGCAGCACGCCGAGCACGAAGACGAGCACCGGCCACCCGTTGAGGTGACCGTCGGCGCCGAGCTGGAGCGGGACGGTGGTCTGGGCGACGTCCGGGATGCGGGTGACGAAGCCGGAGTCGACCAGACCGATCAGCATGATGAACAGGCCGATACCGATCGAGATCGCCTTGCGCAGGCTGTAGGGGACGGCGTTCATCACGCGCTCGCGCAGACCGCTGGCGACCAGCAGCATCACGACGATGCCGGCCAGCACCACCATGCCCATGGCGTCCGGCCAGGACATCCGGGGGGCCAGCTGGAGCGCGACGACGGAGTTCACGCCGAGGCCGGCGGCGAGCGCGATCGGGACGTTGCCGATGACGCCCATCAGCAGCGTCGTGAAGGCCGCGGTGACGACGGTGGCGGTGACCAGCTGACCGTGGTCGAGCTGGTGGCCGTACATGTCCTTCGCGCTGCCGAGGATGATCGGGTTCAGCACGATGATGTACGCCATCGCGAAGAACGTGGCGAAGCCGCCGCGTACCTCGCGGGCCAGGGTGCTGCCCCGCTCGGAGATCTTGAAGTAACGATCCAGCGCGCCGTACGCGGGGGTCGCACCCGGCTGTTCGGGGGCGGGGGCCTGGGTGGAAGCCGGGGTTGACATTGGAGGTTCCTACGATCGGAAGTGGTCAAACACAAACGGTTTCAGTATGAACATATGATGTCCAGATCGCTATCTCCGCGCGTAGACCGTGCGGGTGCGTAAGCTGAGCGTCATGGCGAAGTGGACCCCCCAGCACGAGGCACCGGAGCCCCTTGAGGGCCCTGTCGTCCCGACGATCATCGGCGGCACGATCATCTGGTTCGTCCTCTTCCTGGCCCAGCTCCCGTTCTACGGCTGGTACTCCGACCACGGCCACACCTGGTGGATCTGGACCTGCCTGGCCGGCGGGGGTCTCGGGCTGATCGGCGTCTACTACGTGAAGCGACGGGACGCGGCGATCAGGGCGCACCGAGCGGCGGCCGGGTAGGGACCGGTCGGTTTGCGGGTGCGGGTGCGTTGTGGCCGGTCGCGCAGTTCCCCGCGCCCCTTTCGGGGCGGACAGTGGACCCACTCTCTTGGGGGCGCGGGGAACTGCGCGACCAGCCCCCACCGGCCCGCAGCCGCCCACGGCCGGGGTCAGGGAGAGGTCGGGCGGATGGGTGGGCAAGAAGTCCCGGCGTCTACAACCTGCGCACGAGTTCGGTCCTCCCCAGGTCGGATCTTCCGGGCACTCGGCAGGTGAACGCGCAAATCCGCACGTACCGTCGAAGGCATGCAGCACATCGACGCGGGCACCGAGCTCGACCCTGTGCATCCGATACCCCTCCCGGCGCCGGCCAGGACAACCGGCCTGACGTCGGCCGAAGTCGCACAGCGGATCGCGCGCGGCGAGGTGAACGACGTACCGGTCCGCAGCAGCCGCTCGTTCGGCGAGATCGTGCGCGCGAACGTCTTCACCCGGTTCAACGCGATCATCGGCGTGCTGTGGCTGGTCATGCTGGTCGTGGCGCCGATCCAGGACAGCCTGTTCGGCTTCGTGATCCTCGCCAACACGGGCATCGGCATCGTGCAGGAGTGGCGGGCGAAGAAGACCCTGGACTCGCTCGCGGTGATAGGCGAGTCCCGGCCGACCGTGCGCCGGGACGGGGCCGCCGTCGAAGTGAGCACGAGTGAGATCGTGCTCGGTGATCTCATCGAGATCGGGCCCGGCGACAAGATCGTCGTGGACGGGGTGTGCGCCGAGGCCGACGGCCTGGAGATCGACGAGTCGCTGCTCACCGGCGAGGCCGACCCGGTCGTCAAACGCCCCGGCGACCAGGTGATGTCGGGCTCGTTCGTGGTGGCCGGCGGCGGCGCGTTCGCGGCGACGAAGGTCGGCCGGGAGGCGTACGCGGCCCAGCTCGCCGAGGAGGCGTCCCGCTTCACGCTCGTCCACTCCGAGCTGCGCTCCGGTATCTCGACCATCCTCAAGTACGTGACCTGGATGATGGTCCCGGCCGCGATCGGCCTGGTCGCCACCCAGCTCGTCGTGAAGAACGACGGCTTCAAGGACGCCGTCGCCCGCACGGTCGGCGGCATCGTCCCGATGGTCCCCGAGGGCCTGGTCCTGCTCACCTCCGTCGCCTTCGCGATCGGCGTGATCCGGCTGGGCCGCCAGCAGTGCCTGGTCCAGGAACTCCCCGCGATCGAGGGCCTCGCCCGCATCGACACCGTCTGCCTCGACAAGACCGGCACCCTCACCGAGGGCGGCATGGACGTCACCGAGCTGCGCGCGCTGGACGGGGTCGACGAGACGTACGTACGCAAGGTGCTGGGCTCGCTCGGCGAGTCCGACCCGCGCCCCAACGCCTCTCTCCAGGCGATCATCGACGCCTACCCGGACAGCGAGGACTGGCGGTGCGTGGAGTCGCTGCCCTTCTCCTCCGCCCGCAAGTACAGCGGGGCGACCTTCAGCGAGGGCGACGGGGAGCTGAGCACCTGGCTGCTGGGGGCGCCGGACGTGCTCCTCGGCGCCGACGACCCGGCACTGGCCGAAACCGTACGCCTCAACGAGCAGGGACTGCGGGTGCTGCTGCTCGCCCGCGCCAGGCGGGACCTCGACGACCCGAAGGTGGCACAGGGGGCCGGTGCCACCGCGCTGGTGGTCCTGGAGCAGCGGCTCCGCCCGGACGCCGCCGACACCCTCCGCTACTTCGCCGACCAGGACGTCCGGGCCAAGGTCATCTCCGGTGACAACGCGGTGTCGGTGGGAGCGGTGGCGGCCAAGCTCGGCCTCACCGGTACGACGGTGGACGCGCGCCGGCTGCCGGCCGAGCAGGACGGGATGGCCGAGGCGCTCGACGCGGGCACCGTCTTCGGGCGGGTCACCCCGCAGCAGAAGCGCGACATGGTGGGGGCGTTGCAGTCGCGCGGGCACACGGTCGCGATGACCGGCGACGGCGTGAACGACGTACTCGCCCTCAAGGACGCCGACATCGGCGTCTCGATGGGCTCGGGCTCCGAGGCGACCCGGGCGGTCGCCCAGATCGTGCTGCTCAACAACAGCTTCGCCACGCTGCCCTCGGTGGTGGCCGAGGGGCGCCGGGTGATCGGCAACATCACCCGGGTCGCCACGCTGTTCCTGGTCAAGACGGTGTACTCGGTGCTGCTCGCGGTGCTGGTGGTCTGCTGGCAGGTCGAGTACCCGTTCCTGCCGAGGCATCTGACGCTCCTGTCGACCCTGACGATCGGCATCCCGGCCTTCTTCCTCGCCCTGGCGCCGAACAGGGAACGGGCCCAGCCGCACTTCGTCCGCCGGGTGATGCGGTACTCGATCCCGGGGGGCGTGGTGGCCGGCGTCGCGACCTTCGTGACGTACCTGCTCGCCCGCCACTACTACACGGGGACCGGCTCCCTGGACGCCGAGACCAGTGCGGCGACCCTCACGCTGTTCCTGATCTCGATGTGGGTGCTGGCGATCATCGCGCGGCCCTACACCTGGTGGCGCGTCGCCCTGGTGGCGTCGATGGGCGTGACCTTCGTGTTCGTGCTCGCCGTGCCCGCGCTGCAGAGCTTCTTCGCGTTGAAGCTGGTGGGGGTGGTGATGCCGTGGACTGCCGTCGGCGTGGCCGTGGTGGGGTCGGCTGTGCTGGAGTTTCTTTGGAAGTGGGTGGAGCGTCGCTATCCGGTGTGATGCGGTCTGTGGGAACTGCGCGGGCCCGGTGGGGGCTGGTCGCGCAGTTCCCCGCGCCCCTTACGGGGCGCTGCCCCTAGGGGCGCTCACTACTGCACGTCGACGTAGTCGCCCGTGGCGCTGACCGCCGGGCTCGTGGTGGAGCCGGCGAAGGAGTAGCGGTAGTAGCCGTCGACCGTCGCGGTGGTGGTCGTCTTCAGGGCGCCCGTGGAGGAGGCCTTGACGGTCTTCAGGGTGGTGTAGGTGGTGGAGCTCTTCTTGCGGAACTGGAGCTTGACCGACTGGCTGCCGTAGGCGCCGTACTTGTGGGTGTCCCAGTTGGCGCGGGTCAGGGAGCCGGTGACCGTGACGGTCTTGCCCTTCTTGACCGGCTCGGGGGTGGCGTTGACCGTCAGCTTCGTGGCGCGCAGGACCTTGGTGGTGCCCAGGCCGCCGACCCACTTCGCGCCGCCGTCGCCGATGGCGACCGCGCCGACGCTCCAGGAGCCGGCCTCGGAGTTGGTCAGATCCTCGTCCCCGTTGACCGTGAAGACCAGGGCGGCCTTGCAGTTGAGGACGGTGGTGGAGGCGGCGGTGCAGGTGCCCGGCTCGTCGGAGACGAACAGGTCGCTCGGCTTCGTGATCGAGGTACCCCGGTAGATGGCCGGGCCGGTGGCGAAGTCGCTCGCCTTCAGGCTCGCCGCGTGCGTCACGGTGTACGTGACGGAGAAGGACGCCTTGGCGGTGCCGACGACCATGCTGCTGCCCTTGTTGACCTTCACGGCGGAGAAGGTGACGTCCGGCGCACTGCCGGCGGCGTGCGCGGCCGGGGCGACGAACGCGGAGAGGGCCAGGGCGCCGGATACGGCGGCCACGGTGGCACGAATGCGCATGAATTCCCCAGTGGGAACAGTGGGCGCGAGGCCCAAGTGATCTGGAGAGTCTGTTGACTCAGGTGATCAGATCCACGAGGGGCGAGCAAGGTTGTACGAGTGAGACGCAATCCGGCCAGAATTTGTTTCTTTGCGACCGGATTACGTCTCCTTGGGGTTACTCCCGGTGCCGCTACTTCACGTCGACGTAGTCGCCCGTCGCGTTGACCGCCGGGGTGCTGGCGGTGCCGGCGAAGGAGAAGCGGTAGTAGCCGTCCTTCGTCGCCTTGGTCGTCGTCTTCAGGGTGCCGGTCGAGGACGACTTGACGGTCTTCAGCGTGGTGTAGGTGCTGGAGCCCTTCTTGCGGAACTGCAGCTTCACCGACTGGCCGGCGTAGCCGTGGTACTTGCCGTCGTCCCAGTTGGCCCGGGACAGCTTGCCGGTGACCGTGACGGTCTTGCCCTTCTTCACCGGCTCCGGGGCGGCGTTCACCGTCAGCTTCGACAGGCGCTGGAGCCTGGTGGTGGCCAGGTTGTCCTGCTCGGCGTAGCCGATCTTGCTCCAGTCGTCGCCGGTCGGGTCCTGGCCGTTGAGGGCGATCGCGAAACCGAGCGCCTTCCAGGTGGTGGCGTCGGCGTTGGAGAGCTGCTCGTCCGCGTAGACGTCGATGGTGCCCTTGCAGCTGGCGGTGGTGGCCGAGGTGTCCGTGCAGGTCGGCCAGTCGACGCCGAAGAGCTCGTTCGTGGGGTCGAGGGGGTCGCCGCGGTAGATCTCGACGTCCATCAGGAAGTCGTCGGCGTGGATGTCGACGTCCGCCCCGTGCGTCACCGTGTACGTGACCGGGAACGTCCCGTGGGTGGTGGTGCCCGCGACGAGCGGCTTGCCCTTGTTGACCTTCACGGCGGAGAAGGTCAGGTCCAGCGGGTAGGGGTCGCCGGCGTCGTCCGCGGTCGACGCGGTGTACGCCGACCGGCCGACGGTGCCCTGGTGGTCCTGGACGAGCTTCGCCAGGCCGGCCGGGCTGTACGAGGTACCGCCGGCGGCCAGTGCGGCCGGCACGGCGAGGGCGGAGAGGGCCAGGGCGCCGGAGACGGCGGCCACGGTGACGCGCATACGCATGTGCTTCCTCGGAGGTAAGGGGTGGGAAAGAGGAGGCGTGGGGGGTTGGGACGACGAGCGCTGCCCGGCGGGCAGGAGGAGCGCGGGGCCTGAGGGCCGTCGGCTACTTCACGTCTACTTCACGTCGACGAAGTCGCCCGTGGCGCTGACCGAGCCCGTGCTCCCGTTGCCCGCGAAGACGTAGCGGTAGTAGCCGTCCACGGTCGCCTTGGTCGTCGTCTTCAGGGCGCCCGCCGAGGTGGCCTTGACGGTCTTCAGCGTGGTGTAGGTGCTGGAGCTCTTCTTGCGGAACTGCAGCTGCACCGACTGGCTGCCGTACGCCGAGTACTTGAGCGACTCCCAGTTGGCGCGGGTCAGGCTGCCGGTGACCGTGATGGTCTTGCCCTTCTTGACCGGCTCGGGCGTGGCGTTGGCCGTGAGCTTGGCGGCGCGCTGGAACTTGAAGGAGCCCGCCTTCTCGACCCAGATGAAGTCCCCGTCCTTGGCGTCGACCCACGCGTCGACGTACCAGGTGCCGGCGCTCGCGTTGCTGAGGTAGTCGACCTTCGGGTCGATCTTCACGGTGCCGGTGCACGTCGAGGTGGTCGAACTGGCCGCCACGCAGGTCGGCTTGGAGGTGGTGAAGAAGCCGTAGTCCGGTCCCGACAGCGCGAAGTTGTCGGCGCTCTTGATCCCGGAGTTGTCCTTGGCCGTCACCGCGACCTTGACGGTCACCGCGCCGGACGTGCCCACGACCACCTTGTTGTCGCCGTCGACGACGACCTTGGTGATCATGGTGTCACCGGATCCCCCGTCGGCCTGGGCCACCGGCACCGCGACCGCGCAGAGGGCCAGGGCTCCCGTGACGGCCGCCCCGAAGACTCGTGTACGCATGAGTTCCCCACGTTGAGTTGATCAGCGAGTCTTGCTGACTCGCTGATCAGACTCCGGGGACGGAGGGACGGTTGTACGAATCTTGAAACTTGTGTGCGACCCGTGAAGCTCAGTCGAACCAGCGGTCCCGGGCCAGCTCCTCCGTCCGGGACGGGTCCTCCAGCAGGGCCGCCACCTCGAAGCGGCGCGGCCACTGGCCCGCGGCCCAGGCGAGGCCGGCGGCCACTCCCTCCAGGGTCGCGGCGTGCAGGACGCCGTCGCCGGTCAGCCGCCAGTCGATCTCGACGCCGTCGACGACCAGTTCCTCGTGCTCGACGTACGTCCGCGGGGTGCGCGGGCCGAGCAGGACGTGCACCGGCTCGGGTACGTCGTGCTCCGTGCCCTCCGAGTCGACCGAGCCCGTCACCGACTCGCTCAGCCGCCGTACCTGGAACAGCTCGGCCAGCTCGGCGGCCCGGGACGGCCGTACCGGCAGCAGCGGGACACCGGCCGTGAACGGCAGCAGGTCGGGCGAGTCGACGACCACCGCGTCCGCCGCGTCCACGACCTCCACCCGGCCGTCGGTCACCGCCCGCACCTCGTCGGGGAGGGTCACCTGGTCCGGGTCCAGGTCCGCCAGCGCGCCGTACAGCGCGTGCAGCTGGGCGCCGGTGACGGAACGGTCCGGGTCGGCGAGGCGGTCGAGCAGTTCGGCGGCGCCGCCGGGCTCGTCGAGCAGGGCGGCCACCGAGGTCCGTACGCCGAGCGCCCGCAGCACCTGCTCGTCCTCGAAGCCGGTCGCGTCGGCCTCCTCGTAGAGGCCGCGCAGCAGCGGGTCGCCGCCGGCCGCCAGCAGGCCGGCCGGACGGCGGCCGTCGAGGACCGGGTGCCCGCGCAGCCACCACGCGGTGTACGGCCGTACGACCTCGTGCGTGCCGTCGGGCAGCAGGATGCGGACCGGCTGGGTGAGGGCGTCGCGCAGCGGCGGCCGGGCGAGCAGGGCGAGGGCCTCGGGCCAGTGGTCCTCGTCGACGAGGTCGAGGTCGCGGACGGCGATCAGCTCGGTGGCGACCGGCGGGACGGGGGTGTCCGGGAAGCGGTCGAGGATGTCCTCGCACCAGACGTCGACGGCGTCGAGCAGGCCCGCGTCGTCGGGTTCGGCGAAGTCACCCTCGCGGGGCTCCAGTTCGTCCGGGTCCAGCACGACGTCGGTGGCGCGGACGAGCGCGAAGTCCGCGAGCACCCCGCAGGCGGCGAGCGGACCCTCGCCCCACTTCTCGGCCAACTCGGCGTCCACCGACGCCAGTTCGCCCTCCCTGATCACGCGGGCGAAGGCGCTGCCGGGGAAGACCAGTTCACCGGCCGGGGCCAGCTCGCCGTCCTCGTCGGGAAGGGCCAGCGCGCCCAGCCAGGGTTCGTCACCGGGCTCGAGTCCGGCGTCCCGGACCAGTGCGAGCACGGTGTCCGCCAGCTCCTCGGCGTCCGGGGCGTCCTCCTCCCAGAGCGCGCCTCCCTCGTCGTCCAGCGAGGCCGCGACCGCGGCCCGGACCTGCGGGGTGGTGAGGACCGCGCGGGGGCTCGCGGGCAGGGCGCCGAGCTTCTCCAGGAGGGGGTGGGCGGCGTCCTGGTGGGCGACCTTGAGACCGAGCCGGGCCAGCATCTCGGGGTCGATGGCGGCCGCGTCCGCGGTGGGGAGCAGAACCTGGCGGGGACCGATCGTGGTCCGGCCTCCGCCAGTGCCGAAAGCCTGGGAGGTACTCCCGGCCAAGGGCACCGGCAGCCCGGACAGCCGCTCCGGGTCGACGCCCGCGAGGCTGTCGTAGAGCCGCCACCACCAGTCCGGGTCCTTCTCCAGACCGGCCAGCCGGTCGACGGCGTCGGCCAGCGGCAGCCGGGCGACGGCCAACGTCCGCAGTTCGACACGGCGTTCGAGACCGGCGGGCAGCAGCGTGGGCAGCACCTCGGCGAGGACCCGGACGGTCTCCGCCCCCGCCCCCTCCACGATCTCGGCGTCACGCGGCCGCAGCGCCTCCGGAAGGTCGGCGTCCTCGCTCTCCACGGCGGGCGGCAGGAACGCGGTGCGCGGCAGCCGCTCCAGGATCGCCTGGCGCAGCGCGCCGTCCAGTTCGCCCTTGCCGAGCGGGCCGGGCACCAGGTGGATGATCCCCTCCCCCACCGGCCGCCAGTCGGCGAGGAGTTCGGCGTACGCGTCGGCCGCGCGCTGCACGAGGAAGTCGGTGAGCGGGCCGGGGGCGGCGTGCCGGCGGGTGGTGTCGAGGGGGAAGGAGGCGATGAGCAGGGCGGGCACGCCGAGGGGCTCGTCGCTGGGGGTCGGGGCGTGCACGACGGCGGCGGTGCGCGGCCGGTCGGGGGCGCCGTCGCCGTCCGTGGGCACGGCCCAGGTCAGCGACCAGTGCGGCCGCAGCCGCTCCTCGACCGGCCGGTCGGCGAGCAGGTCGGGGGTGAGCGAGCCGTGCGCGGCGACGGTACGCCAGCGGGTGGTGCCCTCCCGGGAGTCCTCCACGACGGTGAGCGCGCCGTCGGTGCGGCGGCGCAGGGTACGCACGGTGTCCTTCTCGACCACGACCTCTTCCAGGCCCGGCAGGGCGAGCAGGAGTGCGTCGTCGACGGCGTCGAGGAGGCGCTCGGCGAGATCGGCGGCCGCGGCGTCCCTGAGCGGCAGGATCACGACCGTGTCGTACGGGTCCGGGGCGGTGCCCTCGGCGGCGAACGGCAGCCGGAGCAGCGGCACATGGCCGTCCCGGCGGCGGATCTCGTCCCCCAGCCCCGGGCCGTGCGCCGCGGTCTCCTCGGCCAGCTCCCGGGCCTCGGCGAGGGACCAGCGGACCCCGCCGTGCCGCCCCACGACCGCGGGTTCGTCGGTCACGGCCAGCACGGCGGCGAACCCGACGCCGAACCGCCCCACCGCCCCTTCGCTGTCCCCGCGCTTCGCGGAGGCGCGCAGGGTGGAGAGGGACTCGACACCGGTCGCGTCCAGCGGGGCGCCGGTGTTGGCGGCGAACAGGACGCCGTCGCGGAGGGTGAGCCGGAGCCGGCCGGGCACCCCGGCGCGGGCGGCCGCGTCGGCCGCGTTCTGCGCGAGTTCCACGACGAGCCGGTCCCGGTACCCCCCGAGGACCAGGTCCTCCTCGGCGTTGGCGTCCTCACGGAACCGGGCGGGGCTGGTGGCCCAGGCGTCGAGGACACCGCGGCGCAGGCGGGCGGTGCCGAAGGGGTCGGCGCCCTCGGCGGCGGGCCGCACGAACTTGCTCACGTTCACTCTCCTCGTCTACGTGAGCACGAAGGTACCGCCTCGGCCGGGGGTCTTCGTCTAGAGGCCGCCGACCTTGACCGGGAGCTTCTGGAGCGTGGCGACCGTGACGTCGGGCCGCTCCGGGTCCACCAGCTCGACCGGGCTCTGCAGCTGGTACAGATCGCCTCGCGGCGGGTACTGGGTGAGCTGGGCGACGATCATCGCCGGGTCCCTGGTCGTCAGGACCTGGGTACCGCCGTTGCCCGGCCGTTCGATGGTCATGGTGAAGGGGAGCACCCACACGTTCTCGAACCTGGGCGGGAACTGCTGGGTCTGCCTGAGCAGGCTCTTGGCGTCGACGTCGACGTCGTCCTGCTCGATGGTGACGGTCCCGCCGTCACCGTTGCCGTTGCCGTCCGCCGGCAGCTCCGCCGTGATCCGGAAGCCGATCGTCCGCATCCGGACACTGTTGATCGGGTCGTCGGGGTTGACGTCGACCCGGTGCTTGATACCCCCTCGGAAGTCGACGCTGACCAGCGAGTCCTTGAGCATGAGCGGGGTGTTGATCCCGAGCATGCTGCACGGGATCTCCGCACCGATGGGCGGCAGCATGGGCATGACTTCTCCTTCACGAGTGGGCCGCTGGCATATGCGACACCCCCACTCTCGAAGCACCGCACACCCACACGAAACACCCACGCCGCGCAGCCGGGTCCACTCACACGGACGGGGCCCGCCCGGCACTCCCTGCCCCTTTGCCCGGCCGGGGGCCCTGTCGTAGCTTGGCGTCAGAATCGGGCTCTGTCGGCGCGTTGGTGGCTGGGTGGCGCGTCTCCTCGACGTGCCCGATGGAGACTTCAGTGCCCTACCGCGCCCTGCTGCGCACCGCCGGCGTCGGCTTCTTCCTGCTGGGATTCCTCGCCCGCCTGCCGTACGCGTCCTCCGCCCTGTCCACCCTGGTCCTGCTCCAGGCGTCCACCCACAGCTACGCCTTCGCCGGACTCGCCAGTGCGGGGCAGAGCCTCGCGACCGGCGCGGGCGGCCCGGTCGTCGGGCTCCTCGCCGACCGGCACGGCCACCGGCGCGTCGGCGTCCTCGCCGCGCTCGCCAACATCGCCGCCTGGGCGGCCCTGCTCGCCGCGAGCCACGGCGGCCGGGCGGGCATGCTCGGTGCCGCCGTGCTCGTGGGACTCACCCAGCCGCAGGTCGGCCCGCTGGTACGGGTCCACTGGGCGCACCTCGTCCGTGACCGTGGCGATCTGCTCCCCGTGGCGCTCTCGTACGAGGCCGCCGCCGACGAACTGTGCTTCGTCGTGGGCCCGGCGGTGGTGGGCGTACTGGCGGCCCTGAGCCCCCTGGCCCCCGCCGCGACGACCCTGCTCCTGCTCGCGACCACCGCCCTCCCCTTCGCCCTGCGCCTCGCCGGCGGCGACACCCCGGGTGCCCGCGCCGCGGGCCGGCCGCTGCCCCGGCGCCCGCTGGCCGCGCTGTTCCTCGCGATGGCGGCGATGGGGGCGGTCTTCGGCGGCGTCCAGACCACGGTCACCGTGTACGCCGACACCCTCGGCGAGCCCGGCGCAGCGGGGCTCCTGTACGCCGAGTTCGGCGTCGGCAGCGCGCTGGCCGGGGCCGCCTGTGCCTGGCTGCCGCGCGGGTTCTCCCTGCGGGCGCGGTACGTGTGCTTCGCCGGGGCCCTGTGTGCGGGCATGGTGACGCTCTTCGCCGGCGTGCGCGTGCTGCCGCTGCCCGTCGTGGTGCCGGTCGCGAGCGTCACCGTCGCGCCCTACATGATCACCCTCTACGCCCTCACCGAACGCCTCGCCCCGCCCGAGCGGGCCGCCGTCGCGATGACCGTCCTGTGCGCGGGCGGCCCTCTGGGTACGGCCGCCGGTCAGGCCCTGGCCGGGAGCCTCGCCGAGGGGCAGGGGACCGAGGGAGGCCTGCTGGTGGCGCTCTGGGCGGCGACCGGTGCGTTCCTGCTGGCGGCCGGGGTCGGTGTCCCGAGGCGCAGGTGACAAAAGCGGACCAGGAGGCGGGGCCGAGGGTGAGCAGCGGGGAGGTCTCGCCGTATCCGAGCGCCCTGCCGGGGTCGGCCGCGCGCATGCCTACCGCTCCGTGCCGCAGCTGCACCTGCCGCGCCACGGTCGCGATGGCCGCGAGGGCCGGGAGGCCCCGGTCGTCGTCCGGGCCGACCGGCCAACCCGGCTTGTCCGCCTCTGTCTTGATCCGTCCGGCGTCCGCGTCCACCGGCGTTCCCGCACCCCTCCGGCGGACGGCCTGTCGCTCTCCAAGGACACGGGCGTCACGGGGGGTCCGGGCGGCTACGAGTGGCCGAGCTCGGCCGACGTCTCGTCCTCCGCCGCCGGTACCGAACCGGAGTCGGAGGCCGGGCGGAGGGGGAAGGGGTCGACCCTCGTCTCGTCGATGACCGGCGGGGCCGGCTGGGGGGTCTTCGGCATGACCGCGGCCTCCGAGTGGCCGCCGCAGCCGTAGGAGAGGGAGACGACCCGGCCGTCGGCCGGGGAGAACTCGTTGGCGCAGACGCCGAAGGCCTGGCCGAGGGAGCCGCCGATGGGGCTGAGGAAGCCGCAGCTCACGCAGGTCGCGGGGGCCGCCTGCGCCATGGGGGTCTTGGCGCCGTACGCCTCCTCCCAGCGGTCGGCCGCGACGTGCAGGCCGTAGCGGGACAGGACCCGGGCGCGGCGCATGCCGAGTTCCTCGGCGACCGAGGCGATCGTGCCCCTGGAGGGGACCGTGGGGAGGTGTGCGGGGGTGCCCGCGGTGACGTCGGCGTCCTCCGCCTCCGCCAGCTCCTCCATCTCCTCCGAGATCGGGGAGTTCGGCTCCGGTCCGTCCTCACCGGTGTAGCCGGGCTCCAGGCGGAGGTCCTCGGCCTCGGTGGGCAGCAGGTCGCCGGGGCCCATGTCGCCGGGGCGCAGCCGCTCGCTCCACGGCACCCACTCGGGGGCGAGGAGGGCGTCGGAGCCGGGGAGGAGGACGACCTCGTCCAGGGTGACGACCTTGGCGCGGGAGGCACGGGCCACCGTCACCGCCCAGCGCCAGCCGCGGTATCCCAGCTCCTTGCACTCGAAGAAGTGCGTGACCACGCGATCGCCCTCGGCCACCGCGCCGGCGTGCTCGCCTACCACCCCTGGTGCGGCGGCCTCCTCGGCTGCTCCACGGGCGAGGTCGACGGCCTCGGCGCACAGACGGTCGGGGGTGCGGCTTCGCGTTGTCGCTGCGCTCACAGGTATCGCTTCTCTCCTACGCCGTCTCACGAGTGCGGTTGCCTCCGGCGGTGGGGCGGACGGAGCGGACCTGTGGGCCGCATCGACGTCCGCGTCCGATCGCGCTCGGGCGCACCTATGCCATCCATTCTGCTTTATGGCTGAGATACGCACGCTACCCCGTCGTCGGTGCATGGGGACAGTCCGGCGTGCGCGCGGGGAGGAGGAGAGCCGACGGGGGTGGGGTGCGGGCCGGTTTCGAGGCGGGGTGGGGGTGGGCTCGGGGGTGGGTTTCGGGGTGGGCTCGGGGGGTGTTCTGAAGGCGAGGGGGTGGCCTTTTTTGGGGTGGTGGCGGGTTGTGGGGCGTGTGCGGGTGGGCGGGGGCTGGTCGCGCAGTTCCCCGCGCCCCTGGCGGGGCGCTGCCCGGCCGGCGCCGGTGAGCGTCCCCGCCCCCGGCCCCACCCCACGGCGCCCCTACGACTCGCTTGGCCACAAAGTGCACTAGGGACTGCACTCTCAGGGCACTATGAAGCACGTGGCAACCGCGAGGTCACCCCAACGGGCTGTAGGGGTCGGTAGCGGTGCGGGCCGGATGCGCGGTGCCGTCCGCTCGGTCG
This sequence comes from Streptomyces sp. NPDC090499, assembly GCF_044769305.1. Classification (NCBI taxonomy): domain Bacteria; kingdom Bacillati; phylum Actinomycetota; class Actinomycetes; order Kitasatosporales; family Streptomycetaceae; genus Streptomyces; species Streptomyces sp. NPDC090499. Next base: position 224,886 of record NZ_JBIVXP010000007.1, on the reverse strand, counting down.
GGCGTGCCCTGCACCTTCCGGTGACCGGTACCGCCCGCTCCATCCGCAAGGCCACCCACGCGCACGGCGCCGGCGAATCCGGGCTGGGGAAGCTGATCGAGCTGCACGCGGTCAACGGTGCGGGTGATGTCATGATCACCGTCGCGCTCGCCTCCACCGTGTTCTTCTCCGTGCCCACCGACGAGGCCCGCGGCCGCGTCGCGCTCTACCTCGCCATCACCATGGCGCCCTTCACCGTCCTCGCCCCGGTCATCGGCCCCCTGCTCGACCGGCTGCCGCACGGGCGGCGCGCCGCGATGGCCGGTGCGATGCTCGCCCGGGCGCTGCTCGCGCTGATCATCGCGGGCGCGGTGGCCGGCGGCGGCCTTGAGCTGTACCCGGCCGCGCTCGGCGTGCTGGTCGCGTCGAAGGCGTACGGCGTGGTGCGCAGTGCCGTCGTGCCCAGACTCCTGCCGCCCCGGTTCTCGCTGGTGAAGGCCAACTCGCGGGTCACCCTGGCCGGGTTGCTCGCCACCGGCATCGCCGCCCCGATCGGGGCCGGGCTGCATGCGATCGGCGACCCGTGGCCGCTCTACGGCGCCTTCGTGATCTTCGTGGCGGGAACCTTTCTCTCCTTCTCGCTGCCGCCCAAGGTCGACTCCGCCAAGGGCGAGGACGTGGCGCTGCTCGCCGCCGACGAGGAGCATCTGCACGGCCCGCTGCGGAAGGGGACGAAGCGGCCGGGGCTGCGCACGGTCGGGCCGGCCGTCACCCATGCCCTGGGCGCCAATGCCGCCCTGCGCTGCCTCTCCGGCTTCCTGATCTTCTTCCTGGCGTTCCTGCTCCGCGAGCACCCGCTGACCGGCGAGAGCGCCGCCGTGTCGCTCGGGATAGTCGGGGTCGCGGCGGGCGCCGGCAACGCGCTCGGTACCGCGATGGGGTCCTGGCTGCGCTCCCGGGCACCGGAGATCATCATCGTGGCGGCGGTGGCCCTGGTGCTGGGTACGGCGATCGTCGCGGCGCTGTTCTTCGGTGCCCTGCTGGTGGCGGTGCTGGCGGCGGCGGCCGGTTTCGGGCAGGCGCTGGCCAAGCTCTCCCTGGACGCGCTGATCCAGCGGGACGTGCCGGAACTGGTGCGCACGTCCGCGTTCGCCCGCTCGGAGACGCTGCTCCAGGTGGCCTGGGTGTTCGGCGGCGCGGTGGGCATCGTGATGCCGCTGAACGGCACCCTGGGGCTGGTGGTGGCCGCCGCGATCGTGGCGGCCGGCTGGCTGGCCACCCTGCGCGGCCTGCTCAGCTCCGCCCGGCACGGCACCCACCCCCGCCCGCGAGTGGCGTAACGAACCGGGCACGCCGTACCCCACATGGGGAGACGGCCCGGACCGCCCGATAGCCTTCGGCCATGACCACGCTGCACTCCCGCTCGCGACGCCGCCGCGTCGTCGCCGCCGCCGGCGCCGTTTCCGCCGGACTGCTCGTCCTGTCTGCCTGTGACAAGCCGACGCCGATCGCCACGATCACCGTCGGCACGAACTCGGTCAACTCCGAGGCCGCCTGCTACAACGACGGCAAGGCCCTGGACACCGAATCCCTCACGAAGTGCCTGAAGGACACCGGGATCAAGTCCATCAAGGTGGACCCCGACGACACGGTCCGTTTCGGCGTCGACCCGAAGATCGCGGACAACGGCTGGACGATCCTGATGAACGGTCAGGCGCTCACCGACTCCAGCACCAAGACCTACCGCACCATCCCGGGCAGCGTGTTCTTCAACGCCCAGTACGGCGCCTCCGGCAACTCGACCCTCGTCTCCCTCAAGGAGGGCGACAAGTCGGTGCTGGGCCTGTGGTCCTTCAAGCTCAAGAAGGACGCCTGACCACGTCCGCCGCGCGGATCCTGGTAGCCACCGCGGTCCCGGCCGAACGGGACGCGGTGGCACTGGCGTTCCCGGACGGTACGCCGGAGGAGGTACGGCTGCCGGGCTCGGCCCTGCTGCTGCGCACCGCCGTCGGGTACGACCTGCTCGCCGCCGGGGTCGGTCCGGCCCTCGCCGCCGCCGGCACCGCGACCGCCCTCACCGCCGCCGCGCTGGCCGGCCGGCCCTACGCACTGGTCGTCTCGGCCGGGATCGCCGGCGGTTTCCAGCCGGAGGCCCCGGTCGGCTCCCTGGTCGTCGCCGACGGGATCACCGCGGCCGATCTGGGCGCCGAGACGGCCGACGGATTCCTTCCGGTCACCGAACTGGGCTTCGGAACCGTCAGCCACCACCCGCCAAATTCACTCGTACGAGTGACAGCCCAGGCCACCGGAGCCCGCCCGGGAGCGGTACTCACCGTCTCCACGGTGACCGGAACCGCCGCCCGCGCGGCCCAGCTGCGCACCCGGCACCCGGGCGCCCTCGCCGAGGCCATGGAGGGCTTCGGCGTCGCCGAGGCGGCCGCCGCGCACGGCGTGCCCGTGCTGGAGCTGCGCGCGGTCTCCAACCCCGTCGGCCCCCGCGACCGCGCCGCCTGGCGCATCGGCGACGCCCTGGCCGCCCTGACCGAGGCCTTCGGGAAGCTCGTGCCCGCCCTGGAGAGTTGGAACCCACATGACCACCGCTGACTCCTTGCGCATCGCGTACTCGCCCTGCCCGAACGACACCTTCGTCTTCGACGCCCTCGCCCACGGCCGGATCCCGGACGCGCCCGCGCTCGACGTGACCTTCGCGGACATCGACATCACCAACGGCATGGCCGAGCGCGGCGAGTCGGACGCGCTGAAGGTGTCGTACGCCGTGCTGCCCTACGTCCTCGACGAGTACGCGCTGCTGCCCTGCGGGGGCGCGCTGGGGCGGGGCTGCGGGCCGCTGGTGCTGACGCGGGAGGCGGGGACGGACCTCACCGGCCGTACCGTCGCCGTGCCGAGCGAGAGGTCGACCGCGTACCTGCTGTTCCGGCTCTGGGCCGCGGACACGCTGACGGGCGGTGGCGTGGGCGAGATCGTCGTCATGCCCTTCCACGAGATCATGCCGGCCGTGCGGGACGGGAAGGTCGACGCCGGGCTGGTCATCCACGAGGCACGCTTCACGTACCAGAACTACGGCCTGCACAAGCTCGCCGACATGGGCGAGCACTGGGAGAAGACGACGGGCCTGCCGATCCCGCTCGGCGCGATCATCGCGAAGCGCTCGCTGGGCGCCGAGGCCCTCACCCGCCTCGCCGGCTCGATCCGCGCCTCGGTCCACGCGGCCTGGGACGATCCCGAGGTCTCCCGGCCGTACGTCATGGCGCACGCCCAGGAGATGGACCCGGCCGTCGCCGACCAGCACATCGGGCTCTACGTCAACGAGTTCACCTCGGAACTCGGCGAGGACGGTTACGCGGCGGTGCGCGGACTGCTCACCCGTGCGGCGGCCGAGGGACTCGTCCCGCCCCTCGGCCCGCACGCACTCGATTTCCCCTGAAAAAACGCACGGGACTTACCCGCTTCCGAGAGGCATATGCCTCTTGCACGGCTACCCGGCTACCCGGCTACACGTCCAGCTGGTCCGCGACCGCGCGCAGCAGCCCGGCGATCTTCGATCCGGCGGCCTTGTCCGGGTAACGGCCGCGCTCCAGCATCGGCGTGATGTTTTCGAGCAGGGTCGTCAGGTCCTGCACGATCGAGGCCAGCTCGTCCGGCTTCTTGCGCTGGGCGGCGGCGACCGACGGGGTGGGGTCGAGCAGGACCACGGACAACGCCTGGTCACCGCGCTGACCGGCGACGACACCGAACTCCACGCGCTGGCCCGGCTTGAGAGCGTCGACCCCGTCGGGGAGAACCGAGGAATGGACGAAGACGTCACCGCCGTCGTCGCGGGAGAGAAAGCCGAAGCCCTTCTCGCTGTTGAACCACTTGACCTTGCCGGTAGGCACGTCTGTCCTCGTCCTCGTATCTCGTCGGAAACTGCTCGGAAAACTTCTGAATGCAACAGCTCTGGAACGGGCCTTGATAGCACTCGGGCGGGTCGACCACGACCCGCCGGTACCAAGGCTAATGGTCTTCGGGCGCGTGACAAGACGTCGCCCGGTTGTTCCTTCGGGCAGGGAACTACCCTGGTCGAGTGCGTGACAAAACCCAAGCGAATTCCGCCGGGCCCGGTGACCGACTGGTCCGTGCCGGAGCCGTGGTCTTCTTCATCGGTACGGTGGCCACACTCGTCACCGTGATACCGCTGTTCCTCGGTGCGAAGCCTTTTCCGACGTACATGTACCTGCTGAGCATGCTGATGGGCGTCGGCTTCCTGGTCGCGGCCGCCGGAGTGCTCCAGTCGGTCGCGGCCGGCCGCCGTCAGGCGCGGGAGGCGTCCTCCCGGTAGCCGGCCAGCCACTCGGGCAGCTCGGTGAGGTCGGCGAGCACCACGTCGGCGCCGGCCGCGCGCAGCTCCTCCGCGTCGCAGGGCCCGGTGGCCACCGCCACCGACAGGGCTCCCGCCTTGCGTGCCCCGCGTACGTCTCCGACGTGGTCGCCGACGTACGCACCCGCGGCGTGCTCGCGCAGCGCCACCGCCTTCTGCTCGGCCCACAGGTCGCCGACCACCGCGTCCGGGACTATGCCGAGGTGGCTGAGGTGCAGCTTCGCGTTGGGCTCGTACTTCGCGGTGACCACCACGCTCTTGCCGCCGGCCGCCCGCACCGCCGCGATCGCCTCCCGCGCACCCGGCATGGCGGGCGTCGCCGCGATGGCGATCTCCGGGTACATCGCCCGGTACAGATCACTCACCTCCGCGATCCGCTCGGCCGGGAACCAGTTCACCAGCTCCTCCGCGAGCGGCGGCCCCAGCCGGGTCACCGCCAGATCTGCATCGATGTACGTCCCGGTCCGCTCGGCGAGCGCCACGTAGGTGGCGTGGATGCCGGGCCGGGAGTCGATGAGCGTCATGTCGAGATCGAAACCGACGGTGCCGAGGGGGCGGGGGCGAGAAGTCATACGGGCCATTTTGCAGGGTGGGAGGTGCCGGATGGAGGGTGCCGTGAGTGGGGGCCGGGGCCAGGGTGGGGACGCTCACCGGCGCTGGCCGGGTGCCTCCCCCAGCCTTCGGCCGGGGGGACCCCCAGCGCCCACCCGTGCCGCCCCAGCGGCACGACTGCCCGCGGCTGGGTGTGTAGGACGCGGCTGGGGAGCGCCCCGTAAGGGGCGCGGGGAACTGCGCGACCAGCCCCCACCGGCCCCCGGTGGAGCGCCTGCCCGCGGCCATGTCTTTGTCTTTCAGGGGCGCGGGGAACTGCGCGACCAGCCCCCACCGGCCCCCGGTGGAGCGCCTGCCCGCGGCTATGTCTTTGTCTTTCAGGGGCGCGGGGAACTGCGCGACCAGCCCCCACCGGCCCCCGGTGGAGCGCCTGCCCGCAGCTATGTCTTTGTCTTTCAGGGGCGCGGGGAACTGCGCGGGCGCCCCCCACGCACCTGCAGCCGCCCGGCGACCGAGCGCCCCGCCCCCTACCGCGTCCTCTGTGACCGCCACACCACAAAAACGGCCGAGGCCAGCGCAGCGCCCCGTACCACCCACGGCCAGGTCTCCCCCACCGCCCCGCTCATCTGCCCCTGGGCGATCGGCGCGCCCCAGCGCCCCGCGCTGCGACCCCACAGCCACACCAGCCCGGCCGCGACGGACAGCCCCGGTATCCACATCACCGCCAGCTTCGTCTCCGTCGGCGTGAGCCGCCGGGAGCCGTAGGCGATGGCCCAGCCGAGGACGAGCGCGAACCAGTTGCCGAGGACCGCGCCGACCACGAGCGCGGCGGCGGCCAGCAGGAGGAGCGGGTTGCTCCAGCCGTCGGCGACGCGGGGGACGACGCGGATCCGGCGGCGTCCGGACGGTGCGGCCTCCTCCACCGCAGGCACCACAGGGGGCGCCTCCGGCTTGCCCGGCTCCTCCTCCGCCGGCTCCGCCTTCCGCAGCCGCGGCCTGCTGAGCAGCTCCGGGATCTCCACCCCGCCGACGAACCCCGGCACCCCGTCGCCGTCTCCGAACGGGCTGCTGTCCACCCGCCACCAGTCCGGCGGCGGAGCCTCCGCACCGTCCGGCTCGGCGGGCCGGGGGCGCGGCACGACGCGCCGCAGGTCCTCGGCCGGTAGCGAAGGCCCCGCGTCGCGCTGGACGGGGACCGTGCCCGACGGCGGCTGCGGCGACCCGGCCGCCGACGTACCGCCCGCCGCCTCGACGACCTCGTCGGGCGTGCCCAGCCGGTCCAGGATGCGCCGTACCGCGGCCGGACTGTCGACGGTCGCCTTCGACCGCTGCCGGTCGATGTCGTTGCGCAGCCCGGAGACCAGCCGCATCCGCTCGGCCGACGACAACTGGCGCTGGTGCGCGATGTCCCCGACGCGGCTCAGATACTCGTAGACGACCTGGTCGCTCTCGATACCCACGAAGTCCCCTCCGGGGCCGGTGCGTTGTCTTGGCTTACCCCGTCGGAACGACGGTAGCGCAGGCCACGGCTCATGTCGGCCTGCACACCAGCGGGTAGCGGGTCTCGGAGCAGGGGCGGTTGCCGTACTCGCGCAGGATGTCCTTGCCGCCCTGGTCGGTGAGGTAGCGCAGGAAGGCGGCGGCGATGGAGCCGGCGGGCGGTTCGCCGTAGGTGTAGGCGTACTCGGTCTGCCAGTACGGGTACGTGCCCTGCTCGACGCCTTCGAGGGTGGGCGGCATGCCGCCGACGTCCAGCTTGACGAGGTTGCCGGCCGGCACGCTGCTGACCTCGCTGTAGCCGAGGCCGCCGGGGTCGGCGCTCACGGCGTCCAGCAGGCTGTCGGTGGTGTTGACCTCGCAGACGCCGTACTTGTCGGTGCCGAGCGCCGCGCAGTCGTTGACGTCGGCCTCCGGGACCGACCTGCCCGCGAGGACCCGCTGTTCGAGGGCGTTGCGGGTGCCGGAGCCACGGTGGCGGTTGATGAGGTGGACGGGGACGTCGTGGCCGCCGACCTGGGACCAGTTCCTGACCTTGCCCGCGTAGATGTCGCGGATCTGCGCCAGGGAGAGGTTGTGGACGTCGGCGGCGTCGTTCACGACGAGGGTGAACAGGGAGTAGACGACCGGCCGGGGCAGCAGCTGGGCGTGGTTGCCCTCGGCCGGGCCGTCGGTGAAGGTGACGTGGTCGCCGAGTCCCTTGTCGCCCTTGATCCCGGCGGCCTTGCCGGCCTGCTGGAGCGTGGTGAGGCCGTCGGTGCTGCTCTGGAAGGTGCCGTCGTCGATGGGGATGTCCGCCCCCTTGGCCGCGCACAGCTTCGTGTACTGCCTGGCCGCCGCCGTCACCGCGGGCGCGAACGCGGTCGAGCCCGACAGGTGCAGGGTGCCGCCTACGCAGTCCAGCGGGGCGGGCTTGGCCGGGAAGAACAGGGTGAGGCTCGCCTGGACGAGGACCGCCGCCGCCAGCAGGGCCAGACCGCCCACGGCCGGCCGGGAGGCGAAGGTGTGGCTCTCGGTGTGGGCCAGCTTGAGCCGGGCCAGCCAGCGGACCCAGGCGAAGGAGTGGTCCATGCCGCCGGTCACCGCGGCCTGGAACTCCGGCGGCGGGAAGGGCGCGTGCTCGCTGCCGCCGCGCCGCTCCAGCACCGCCAGGATCTTGTAGTGGGCGCCCGGGTTCAGCGTCACCTTGGGCAGCCGGATGACGCCGACGCCGTCCTCCCAGTCCTTCCCGAAGCCGTCGGTCTCCTGGGTCCTGCCCTCACGGGTGGTGACGAAGAAGTGCCGGAGGGTGGGCTGGCTGAGTTCGGTCACCGCCATGCCGACGACCCGGCGGTCCCGGAACAGCACCCGGATGCCGGTCTTGTCGTCGGGCGGGGTCAGGTAGTCGCCGGGGACGATCTCCCGCCAGCCGGCGTTCTCGATCCGCACCAGCACGAAGGAGGGTTCCACCAGCTCGTGGCCGTCGTCCCGCATCCGCGCCAGCACGTCGGCGCTGGGCGCGTGCGCGGTGTCCGTGGCCAGGGTGTCCATCTGGAGGCGGTAGCCGAGCCGTTTGCGCCGGATGACGACGAACTCCCAGAAGAACGCCAGCACCGGGATCACGACACTGAAGATCGCGACGACGTTGTTGAAGTTGAGTTCGACGCCGAGCGTTCGCACGACCGCATCCCCCGAATCGCCGTGTCCCACCGCGTTGTTGACATCGCGCGGTTGCCAGGGAGCCCAGGGTGACGACCGGGTGCCGAGTGTTGCCAGAGGTGCCGCGATCCTCCCGCTGAAATTCATTCGCCGGACATCTGCGCAACGCTCTGTTCGCCCGGTGGCTGCCCCTTACACAGAAACGGCCGCGGGACGAGTGATCCCGGCGCCCGCCCCGCACCCGCTACCGTGGGTCGGATGAGCAACCCGGCCACCCCGCCGCGTTCCCTCGCGGAGGCGCTCCGGGCCAGGGACGACGCCTCCCTGGCCGTACTGCTGCGTGCCCGCCCCGACCTCATCACCCCCGTCCCCACCGACCTGACCCAGCTGGCGACCCGGGCCGGCACCCGCGCCTCGGTGCTGCGCGCCCTGGAACGCCTCGACCGCTTCGCCCTGCAGACCGCGGAGGCGCTGGCGGTGGCCGGCGACCCGGCGTCCTGCCAGGAGCTGCTGGGCCTGATGGCCGGGGACGCCGGGGACCCGGCGGTCGCCGGTGAGCTGCCGCGGGCCGTCGCCGCGCTCCGCGACCAGGCGCTGGTGTGGGGCGACGACGACCGGCTGCGGCTGGTGCGGACCGCCCGCGAGGTGCTCGCCCCGTCCCCGCAGCACCCGTCGCCGACCGGGCTGGGCCCGAGCGTGCGGGAGGCCACCTCGGGGATGTCGCCGGGCCGGATCCAGGAGATCGTGGCCGCCGCCGGGCTGCCCTCCACCCACGACTCGGTCTCCGCGGTGGACGCGCTCACCAAGCTGTTCGGGCACCGGAAGAAGATGGCGAAGCTGCTCGCCGCGGCGCCCGCCGAGTCCCGCGAGGTCCTCTCCCGGCTGGTCTGGGGGCCGCCGTACGGGCAGATCACCCCCGAGCCGGCCGCCCATCTGCGCTGGCTCCTCGACCGCGGCCTGCTGCTGCCGACCGCCCCCGGCACCGTGGTGCTGCCCCGCGAGGTCGCCCTGCACCTGCGCGAGGGCCGCGCCCACCGCGAACCGGAGCCCGCCCCGCCCGCCGTCGAGCCGGCCGCCGTGCACCGTCCACAGGTTGTGGACGCGACCGCGGCCGGGCAGGCCTACACCACCCTCGCGACCGTCGAGGAGCTGCTGAAGGACTGGGACGAGGGCGGTCCCGCGGTGCTGCGGGCGGGCGGCCTGAGCGTCCGGGACCTCAAGCGGACCGCCGTCGCCCTGGACCTGCCCGAGCCGATCGCCGCGTTCTGGGTCGAGCTGGCCTACGCGGCCGGGCTGCTCGCCTCCGACGGCGAGGCCGACGAACGCTACGCGGCCACCCCCGCCTACGACGAGTGGCTGGAGCGGCCGCCCGCCGAACGCTGGGCCCAGCTGGCCGAGGCCTGGCTCACCGGCACCCGCGCCTCGGGTCTGGTCGGCGGCCGGGACGCCAAGGACCGCGCCCTGTCCGCGCTCGGCCCCGGCCTCGACCGCTCCGCGGCGCCCGAGGTACGGCACCGGGTGCTCTCCCTCCTCGCCGCGCTCCCGGAGGGCGCCGCCCCGGCCCCCGACTCGGTGCTGGCCCGGCTGCGCTGGGAACGCCCGCTGCGCGGCCCGCAGCAGCACGGCGACGACCTGCGCACCCGGCTGACCCGCTGGACCCTGTCCGAGGCCGAGCTGCTGGGCGTGACCGGGCGCGGGGCGCTGTCGGCACACGGCCGTGCGCTGCTCGGCGCACCAGCCGTGGAGAAGACGCCCGAGCAGGCCGCGGAGCCGTCCGGACCGGGCGACAAGCTCCCGGTGCGCCACCACCACCTCGCCCTCGCCCTCGAACCCCTCTCCGCGCCCGAGCAGGCCGTCGCCACCGCCACCGCCGGCCGGCTGCTCGCCCCGCTCCTGCCCGAGCCCCTCGACCACGTCCTGCTCCAGGCCGACCTGACCGCGGTCGCCCCGGGCCCGCTGCGCCGCCCGCTCGCCGACGCGCTGGGCGTCCTCGCCGACGTCGAGTCGAAGGGCGGCGCCACGGTCTACCGCTTCACGCCAGCCTCCGTCCGCCGCGCCCTGGACGCCGGGCAGACCGCCGCCGACCTGCACGCCTTCCTCACCACGCACTCCCGCACGCCGGTCCCGCAGCCGCTCGCCTACCTGATCGACGACGTGGCCCGCAGGCACGGGCACCTGCGGGTGGGCGCGGCCTCGGCGTACGTCCGCTGCGACGACGACACCGTCCTCAACGAGATCATGGCCGACAAGCGGGCCTCGGGCCTGCGCCTGCGCCGCCTGGCCCCGACGGTCCTCGCCACCCAGGCCGATCCGGCCGCCCTCCTGGAGGGCCTGCGCGCGATGGGCTACGCGCCGGCCGCCGAGTCCGCCGAGGGCGACGTCCTGATCACCCGCGCCCACGCCCACCGCACCCCGCCCCGCACGGCCCCCGAGCCGGTGCCGGACGGCCCGCCGCCGCCGGACGCCACCCTCCTCGCGGCGGCGATCCGCGCGATCCGCGCGGGCGACCTCGCGGCCACCACCCCGCGCAAGTCCGCCGGTGCCGCCGTCAGGGGCGGCGAACTCCCGCGCACCACCCCCGCCGAGACCCTCGCCACCATGCAGGCCGCCGTCCTCACCGGCGACACCCTGTGGATCGGCTACGTCAACGCCGAGGGCACCGCCAGCCAGCGGGTCATCGCCCCGATCCGGGTGGAGGGCGGCTTCGTCACGGCGTACGACCACACGGCGGACGAGGTACGGACCTATCCGCTGCACCGGGTGACGGGCGTGGCCGAACTCGCGGAGGACTGAACCGCTGCGCCGGTGCCCTCGTCCGGCTGCGGCGCCGTCGTGGCCGGTCGCGCAGTTCCTCCCCCAGCCTTCGGCCGGGGACCCCGAGCGCGCCCTTCGGGGCGCTGGGGCCTGGCGCTGTCAGCAGTCCCGTACCGGTGCACCGGCCGGCAGGCCGAAGTGGGTGCGGGCTGCGGCCTCGAGGGAGGTGGACGCCATCGGGTGGTCGAGGCGGGAGGCGGCGTGGTGGGTGAAGTGGGTTTGCTCCCACTCTCCGTAGCCCTCGCCGTCCGGGGGCTCCTGGGCGGAGAGAATGCGGAAACCGCCGGCCGCCGGATCCCGTGCCAGCCGTACCACCTGCGGTGTCTGACCGCCGCTGCACTCGACCAGGGTGCCGCCGTCGGCGCCGTACTCCAGGCACAGCGTGTTGATGCCGGCCCGCACCCGGCCCGCGGTCTCCTCCAGTTCCAGGGCCTCCGCCCGGCAGAACCACCGCGCCCTGAGTGCGGGCTCGTCGGTCTCCGCGTACCCGGACCCGGTCATCTCCGTCACCAGCCGCGCCTCGATCGCGGGACGCACCTGGGCCCACAGCCCGGCGTCCACCGCGCTCGACCCACGCGCCCACACCCCGGTCGCCACCAGTATCGCCACGGCCCCCGCGCCGGTACCCCAGATGCGTACGGACGTCACCCCAGCCTCCCCACCGAGCCGCGGTCATCCGCGCCTCCCTCGGACATGACAGCCGAAACGGGCTCAAGGTTGCACAGGACGATCAGATGCCCGCCGAAGCCGGTCACGGGCGGTGCACGTTCCGTCGAACGGCGAAGGTGATCGCTCGCCCATGAGGCACACTGGAACTTTGGCCCGTGACGATGGCCGCCATGGCGATGGCCCACGGTCCGAACGGAAAGGGTGCAGCGCGTGAATGGTCCGTTGATCGTCCAGTCCGACAAGACCCTGCTCCTGGAAGTCGACCACGAGCGGGCCGACGACTGCCGCCGGGCGATCGCGCCCTTCGCCGAGCTGGAGCGGGCGCCGGAGCACATCCACACCTACCGGGTGACCCCCCTGGGCCTGTGGAACGCGCGGGCGGCCGGGCACGACGCCGAGCAGGTCGTGGACGCGCTGGTCGAGTACAGCCGCTATCCGGTGCCGCACGCGCTGCTGGTCGACATCGCCGAGACGATGGACCGGTACGGGCGGCTGACGCTCAGCAAGCACCCGGCGCACGGGCTGGTGCTCACCACCACCGACCGTCCGGTCCTGGAGGAGATCCTGCGCTCCAAGCGGATCGCCCCGCTGGTCGGGGCCCGGATCGACCCCGACACCGTCGCCGTGCACCCCTCCGAGCGCGGGCAGATCAAGCAGACCCTGCTGAAGCTGGGCTGGCCCGCGGAGGACCTCGCCGGGTACGTGGACGGGGAGGCCCATCCGATCGAGCTCGCCGAGGACGGCTGGGCGCTGCGGCCCTACCAGAAGCAGGCCGTGGAGAACTTCTGGCACGGCGGCAGCGGTGTCGTGGTGCTGCCCTGCGGGGCCGGGAAGACGCTGGTCGGGGCCGGGTCCATGGCGCAGGCGAAGTCGACCACCCTGATCCTCGTCACGAACACCGTCTCCGCGCGGCAGTGGAAGCACGAACTGGTGAAGCGGACGAGTCTCACCGAGGACGAGATCGGGGAGTACAGCGGGACCCGGAAGGAGATCCGGCCCGTCACGATCGCCACGTACCAGGTCCTCACCACCAGGCGGAAGGGTGTCTACCCGCACCTGGAGCTCTTCGACTCCCGGGACTGGGGTCTGATCGTCTACGACGAGGTCCATCTGCTGCCGGCTCCTGTCTTCAAGTTCACCGCCGACCTGCAGGCGCGCCGGCGGCTGGGGCTGACGGCCACCCTCGTGCGCGAGGACGGCCGGGAATCGGACGTGTTCTCCCTCATCGGGCCCAAGCGGTTCGACGCCCCGTGGAAGGAGATCGAGGCGCAGGGCTACATCGCACCCGCCGACTGCGTGGAGGTGCGGGTGAACCTGACGGACTCGGAGCGGCTGGCGTACGCCACCGCCGAGACCGAGGAGAAGTACCGCTTCTGTGCGACCACCGCGACCAAGCGGAAGGTCACGGAGGCGATCGTGAAGCGCTTCGCCGGGCAGCAGATCCTCGTCATCGGCCAGTACATCGACCAGCTCGACGAACTGGGCGAGCACCTGAACGCCCCGGTCATCAAGGGCGAGACCTCCAACGCCCAGCGCGAGAAGCTCTTCGACGCCTTCCGCGAGGGCGAGATCAGCGTGCTGGTCGTCTCGAAGGTCGCCAACTTCTCCATCGACCTGCCGGAGGCGACGGTCGCCATCCAGGTGTCGGGCACCTTCGGGTCGAGACAGGAGGAGGCCCAGCGGCTGGGACGTGTGCTGCGGCCCAAGGCCGACGGCCACCAGGCCCACTTCTACTCCGTCGTCGCCCGCGACACGATCGACCAGGACTTCGCCGCCCACCGGCAGCGGTTCCTGGCGGAGCAGGGGTATGCCTACCGGATCATGGACGCGGACGAGCTGCTGACGGAGGGCTGAGAGCCGTCCGGCAGGGCGCCGCCGGGCCGCCGGTCCGGCAGGCTGCCGCTGCGCCGCCGCAGGGCGAGTGCGGCGCCCGCCAGCAGCGCCAGCCCCAGCAGCGGGTACGGCGCTGCGCCCGCCTGCTGCCACCACGGCAGGTGCAGGTCCAGGTCGCCCTGGTGGGGCACCAGCCACATCGTGCGGGCCGTGAAGAGCAGGGTCGCCGTGGCCGCGAGGAGGGTGCGGCCCTCGGCCAGCAGGACGGCCAGCAACGGGACGCACCACACCCAGTGGTGGGACCAGCTGATCGGGCAGACCAGCAGGGCCGTGAACGCGGTGAGCAGGATGCCCCAGTGGTCGGAGCCGTGGCCGCGGCGGGCGCGGGCCGCCAGGAACAGGCCCGCCGCCGCCAGCGCTGCCGCCGGAAGCATCCAGGCCGGGCCCGGTGCCGCCGTGCCCGCCGCCCTGGCGACCAGGCCCTGGAGGGACTGGTTGTCGACGATCCAGGCCTTGCCGACCCGGCCGGTGTCGAACAGGCGTCGCGTCCAGAAGTCCACGGTGGCCGCGGGGAGGAGAAGGGCGCCGAGCAGGGCCGTGCCCGCGAAGAACGCCGTCGCGGTGGCCGCCTCCTTTCTGCGTGCCGTGAGGAACAGGTAGGCGATGAAGATGGCCGGGGTGAGTTTGACGCCCGCCGCGATGCCCAGGGCCAGGCCCTTGGCGCGGGCGCCGGGCGGGCGGGTGAGGTCCCAGAGGACCAGGCCGGTGACGGCCAGGTTGACCTGGCCGAAGAGCAGTGTCTGGAAGACCGGCTCCAGCCAGAGCGCGAGCGCGGTCGCCGCGCACAGCAGCGGAAGGGGTGCGGTGCGGCCGGCCAGGCGGGCGGAGAGGGCGATGAGCCAGGCGAGCAGGAGCGCGTTGCCCGCGAGGAACACGGCCTTCAGGGCCGGGACGGGGATCCAGGTCGCCGGGACGAACAGGACCGCCGCGAAGGGCGGATACGTCGCCGGCAGCCGCCACTCGGTGACCGTGAAGCCGTACAGGTCACCGCCGTGGACCACGGCTTCGCCCTCGGCCCGGTAGACGAGCAGGTCGGCCATCGGGGCGTGGAGCAGGATGCCGAGGGCGGCGAAGGAGCAGAGGGAGGCCGTCAGTAAGGAGAGGGACAGGGGGAGGGGGATGGAGGCGGGCGGGGCAGGGGGTGACGTCACCGTCCGGTTCGGCACGGGGGCGACCCTATGCCGTTACTTGCGGTGTATGCCCGCTTCCTCGCCGTATTCACCGAGTATCGCGACGCTGAACGCCGCGCTGACGAAGACCTTGACGGCGCGCAGGGCGTCGCCCAGACGGTGGTGGGGCTGAGGGACTCCGTCGAGGGCCGTGGCGCCCGGGGGACGGCTGGGGGCTGGGTGAATGGTTGCTGCGCTCATGTCTCCATGGTGGAACTTCGGGTGCCGGTACGGCATCGGTCCACGGGTCCAATTTCCGGCATACCGCCGTCCACCCCCCGATGGACCCCGCCCCTCATCTCGGCCCCACCCTCCGGGTGACGCTCCCCCTAGGGGTTGCGGGACAGGTGTGGGCCGGTGGGGGCTGGTCGCGCAGTTCCCCGCGCCCCTACGGGGCGCTGCCCCCCCAGGAAATCCATTCGCTTCCCCCACCCCACCTCACTAGAATTCTCGCTCTTGCCCGCCTCCGCCCACCCCGGAGTGCCGCCCACCCGTCTCCCACCACCACCCTCAGCCGAGGCCCTACGGGCCGCCCTTACGTTGCCGGACGGAAACCGGTCGGCTGATCGCCACCTGTGCGCCATCCACACCTGAGCGCCATCGACCCGCAGGCCTTCGGAGGCACCCCCTTGTCCACGCCCGCCCACGACCCGCTGGCGGAACCCCACCCCGCCCCCCTCTCCGACCCTCTCTCCCGGGAACGCTCCCACCTCGCCGAGTCCCGTGCCGCCCTGCGCGCCATGCGCGAGGACGTCGAGTCGCTGGACATCAGCGACGTCACCGCGAACTGGGTCAACGCCGAGGTCCTGGCCCGCCAGATGCAGGAGCGCATCAAGGCGCTGGCCGACCTCAGCGACACCCCGCTGTTCTTCGGCCGCCTCGACTACCTGCACGCCCCCGGCGCCGACCAGGCCGAGGGCGCGTACGAATCAAAGGGGCGCGAAGCGCCTTCCTTGCAAGGGCGGCGGTCGGAGACGGGCGGGCGCTTCTACATCGGGCGCCGGCACGTCCACGACCACGACGGCGACCCGATGGTGATCGACTGGCGGGCGCCGGTCTCGCAGCCGTTCTACCGGGCCTCCAAGAAGGACCCGATGGACATCGCGCTGCGCCGCCGCTTCGGGTACACCCGCGGCGACATCACGGCGTACGAGGACGAGCACCTCTCCGACCCAGCCGAGGCGGCCCGCACCAGCAAGCTGCTCCAGCAGGAGATCGAGCGCCCGCGCGTCGGCCCGATGCGCGACATCGTGGCGACGATCCAGCCCGAGCAGGACGAGATCGTGCGCAGCGGGCTCGGCGGAACGGTGTGTGTGCAGGGTGGCCCGGGGACCGGGAAGACCGCCGTCGGCCTGCACCGGGTCGCGTACCTCCTCTACGCGCACCGGGAGCGGCTGGCGCGCACCGGCACCCTGGTCATCGGACCGAACCGCTCCTTCCTGCACTACATCGAGCAGGTGCTGCCCGCGCTGGGCGAGCTGACCGTGCAGCAGGCGACGGTGGACGACCTGGTGGCGCGTGACGTCGAGATCCGCGGCACCGACGACGCCCGCGCGGCGGTCATCAAGGGCGACGCCCGGATGGCGGAGGTCCTGCGCAGGGCCGTCTACGCGCACGTCACGCCGCCCGCCGAACCGGTCGTGGTGGTGCGCGGCTCCCGGCGCTGGCGGGTCCCGGCGTACGAACTGGAGGCCATCGTGCGGGAGTTGCTGGACCGGGGCATCCGGTACGGCGCCGCGCGCGAGGCCCTGCCGCAGCGCATCGCGCATGCCGTGCTGGTCCAGATGGAGCGCTCGGGAGAGGCGCCCGACGACCGCGTGCAGGACTCGGTGGCGCGCAACGCGGCGGTGAAGGCGGCGATCAAGCAGGTCTGGCCGCCGGTCGACCCGGCGAAGCTCGTGCTGCGCCTGCTCACGGACGCGGACTTCCTCGCCGTACACGCGGAGGGGATCCTCACCGGCGAGGAGCAGAAGACGATCGGGTGGGCGAAGCCGGTGCGCAGTGTCAGGGCGGCGAAGTGGTCGGCCGCGGACGCGGTGCTGATCGACGAGGCGACGGACCTCGTGCAGCGCACGCACTCGCTCGGCCATGTCGTCCTCGACGAGGCGCAGGACCTCTCCCCCATGCAGTACCGCGCGGTCGGTCGCCGCTGCACCACCGGTTCGGCGACCGTCCTCGGCGACCTGGCGCAGGGCACCACGCCGTGGGCGACCCGGAGCTGGGACGAGGCGCTGGCCCACCTCGGCAAGGCCGACGGGGTGATCGAGGAGCTGACGGCGGGTTTCCGCGTCCCGACCGACGTCATCACCTACGCCTCCCGGCTCCTCCCGCACATCGCCCCCGGTCTCGCCCCGGTCGCCTCGGTCCGTGAGAACCCCGGTTTCTTCGCGCTCCGGCCCGTCGCGGACACCGCGGACGTGGTCGCCGCGTGCGAGGAGCTGCTCCGCAACGAGGGTTCGACGGGCCTGATCGCGGCGGACGCGCGCGTGCCCGCGCTCACGGCGGCGCTGACGGCGGCGGGCATCGGTCACCTGGCGCCCGGCGAGGAGACCACGGCCGAGACCCGTCTCACCCTGGTCCCGGCGTCGCTGGCCAAGGGCCTGGAGTACGACTACGTGGTCCTGGACGAGCCGCAGGCCGTCGTCGACGGCGAACCGGACGAACGCACCGGGCTGCGCCGCCTGTACGTCGCCCTCACCCGAGCGGTCTCCGGGCTGATCGTGACCCACACGGCCGCGCTGCCGCCGCAGTTGGCCTGAACCGCCGACCGGAAGCCGACTGCGGCGCCGTCGTGGCTGGTCGCGCAGTTCCTCCCCCAGCCTTCGGCCGGGGGGACCCCCAGCGCCCCTTACGGGGCGCTCTCAGGCCGACTCCGCGCGGGACCCGCCCGTCACATCGGTGTCTCCCTGCGCCTGCGTGTCGTCGTGCGCCGCGGCGAGCGGGCCCAGGTGCTGTGCGGCGCTGTCCAGCAGTTCGAGGTCGGCCTTGGTGTGGGCGACGGCGGCGTCGATCAGGACGGCGACCAGCGGCTCGTCGGCGTGGGCCCTGCGCTGCCGGGCCAGGCCGGCGAGTTCGGAGAGGTACGTCTGCCGCTGCGACTCGATCAGCGTGGCGAGGGCCTGCGTGCCCAGGGCGGAGGCGCCGAGGAGCTTCAGGAAGAGTTCGTCGCGGAAGCCGCCGACCCGCACCCAGGCGGTGGTCGCCCAGGAGCGCAGTTCGGCCTCGCCCGCCTCGGTGAGCGTGTAGAGGTTCTTGTCGGGCCGGTCGGTCTGCGTGACCTGGGAGCGCGAGACATAGCCGTCCCGGACCAGCCGTTCGAGGATCTGGTAGAGGTGACCGATGTTCAGGCCACCCCACTGCGGGCCGATGGCCTCCTCGAACCGGGCCTTGAGTTCGTATCCGTGATTCGGTCGCCGGGTCAGCAGCGCGAGCACGGCGTGGTGGAGCGGCATATACGTCCCTTCTACATTGTGACAACATACCCCTGAATTGCCGCAATGTAGGTGCCGCGACGTGGGTGCGGCGACGTACGAGGGCGAGGCTGCATCGATGGCTGTGAGCGTGGCGTTGCGCGGGGTGAGCCGCCGGTATCCCGGGCTGACCGCGCTGGACGGGGTCGACCTGGAGGTCGCGGCGGGCGAGGTGGTGATGCTGACCGGGCCGTCCGGTGCCGGCAAGTCCACCGTGCTGCACGTGACGGGTGGCATGGACCGGCCCGACGAGGGACACGTCGAGATCGACGGCACGGAACTCGTGCGCCGGGACCTGGACCGGCACCGCAGGCGGATCGGCTTCGTCTTCCAGCGCTTCCACCTGCTGCCCGCGCTGACCGCGCTGGACAACGTACTGGCCCCCGTCCTGCCGCGCAGAGTGGACTTCGACCGCCGTGCGCGCGGCATGGAACTGCTCGAAGCGGTCGGCCTGGACGACCGGGCCGACGCCCTGCCCGCGCAGTTGTCGGGCGGCCAGCAGCAACGCGTCGCCGTCGCCCGCGCGTTGGTCAACCGGCCGGGGCTGCTGCTGGCGGACGAGCCCACCGGCAACCTGGACAGCGTCATCGGGCGGGAGATCATCGACCTGCTGATGTCGCTGCGCGAGCGGTACGGGATGACGATGCTGATCGCCACCCACGACGCGGAGGTCGCGGCCAACGGCGACCGGGTGGTGCGCCTGCAGGACGGCAGGACCACCTCGGACCAGCGGGTCACGCCGTTCGGCGACGTACTGCACCGGCTGGGGGGCCTGCGCCCGTGATCACGATGATCCTCGACCAGCTCCGGCGGCGGCGCGGGCGCGCGCTGGCCCTGGCCGCCGGGATCCTGGTGGCGGCGACCAGCTTCACCCTGCTGACCTCGACGGTGAGCACGAGCCAGGCGACCACCGTGGGCACGGTACGGAAGAACGCCCGGTCCGCGTACGACGTCCTGGTGCGCCCGCCCGACTCGCAGACGGCCGTGGAGCGGCAGAACGGCCTGGTCGCGCCGAACTTCCTGTCCGGCACGTTCGGCGGCATCACCATGGACCAGTACCGGCGCATCCGCGGCCTGGCCGGGGTCGACGTGGCCGCGCCGGTCGCCAACATCGGCTACCTGATGGTGTCGAGCACCGTCACCGTGGACGTGTCCCGCTTCCTGGACTCCAGGGCGTCCCGGCAGATCCTGCGCATCAGCCCGACGCTCACCTCCGGACTGGGCGCCTACCGCACCTCCGACGAGTACGTCTACCTCACCCGCTCCCCCCTGACCTCGGCGGGGAAGCAGGAGGACCTGTTCCAGTCCGACACCCTGGAGCAGGGCGCGGTCGACAAGAGCACCCAGCGGTACCGGCTGAAGGGGAAGTACGACGTCTGCTTCTACTTCAACTGGGACAAGACCGAGCAGACCGAGTTCAACCTGAACCTGCCGATGCGGCCGAACTTCATCGCCGAGGACCTCAGGGAGAAGTCGCCGTTCGACCCGGACCTGAGTTCACGGATGAACTGCCAGTCCGGCCGGGACAAGGCCACCGTCGACGTCCCGGTCAGTTACCCCGTGCTGCTGTCCGCCGTCGACCCGGCGGCCGAGGACGAGCTGGTGGGCCTCGGCTCCACCGTCACCTCGGGCCGGATGCTCACCGAGCGGGACAAGCCGTGGACGGTGTCGTCCGCCAAGAGCGTCCACGGACAGCACGACTCCTACATCCCGGCGCTGCTCAGCGACGACCCGCTGACCACCGGCACGCTCGACGCCACCGTCCAGCGCCTCGACGTCGGCGACCCGGCCGAGCTGCCCTCGAAGCTGGGCAACCCGACGGCTGACAGCTTCGTACGGGGCCTGCACGGCACCACGGTGGGCACGACCCGGGTCGACCTGGGCAAGGGCTACCGGAAGGCGCTGACCGAGGATTCGTTCGACACCGGGAACTACTGGACGGTCGGCCCGGTCACCTACCGCCGGACCTCCGACGGCAACCTCGCCGCGCAGCCGCAGCCGCCCCAGAAGCGCAGCCTGTGGGTCACCGCCGCGGACCAGCAGCCGTTCCGCAACGTCCCCGAGGAGAACCACCAGGGCACCCAGTACCGGAAGGTGACCAGCCACGCCGCCACGAACTGCGTCGGCCTGGGTACCTGTGACGGCGTCGACTCCGGGCGCCTGCCCAACCCCTTCGTCCGCCTGGTCGGCCGCTACGACACCGGCAGGCTGCGCGGCTTCTCGGCACTCTCCGACACCCCGCTGGAGACCTACCAGTCGCCGCAGGTCACCGGCGCGGACGCCGCGACCCGGGCGAAGCTCCAGGGCAGGCCGCTGCGGCCCGACCGCAACCTGGGCGGCTATCTCAGCCCGCCGCCCACCATGCTGACGACGATGGACTCCATCACCGCGCTCACCAAGAGCCGCCGGGTCGCGGGCCTCCAGGACAGGGCGCCGGTGAGCGCGATCAGGATCCGGGTGGCCGGGGTGACCGGCGTCGACACCGCCTCCCGGGCGCGGGTGAACGCCGTGGCCGGGGCGATCCGGGCCGCCTACCCCCGGCTCCAGGTCGACGTCACCGTCGGTAGCTCGCCCGCCCCGCGGACGGTGGCGCTGAGCGGGTCGGCGCGGGTGACGGAGCGCTGGGTCGCCAAGGGCGTGGCACTGCGCATCCTCCGGGCGGTGGACACCAAGAGCGCGGTGCTCTTCGTCCTGGTCCTCGTCGTGTGCGCGCTCTTCCTCGGCCAGGCGGCACTGGCCTCGGTGCGCTCCCGCCGCACCGAGATCGGCACGCTGCGCTGCCTGGGCTGGAGCGGCGGCGAGGTACTCCGCCTGGTCCTCGGCGAACTGGCGGTGATCGGCCTCGCCGCCGGGGCCGCG
This sequence comes from Streptomyces sp. NPDC090499, assembly GCF_044769305.1. Lineage (NCBI taxonomy): Bacteria > Bacillati > Actinomycetota > Actinomycetes > Kitasatosporales > Streptomycetaceae > Streptomyces > Streptomyces sp. NPDC090499. The sequence continues at coordinate 203,968 of NZ_JBIVXP010000007.1, read as the reverse complement.
GGCGCGCTGCTCGCGTACGCGCTGGGCCGGCTGCTGGGACAGCCCGCGGCCGGGGCCAAGGCGCTCCTCGTGCTCCCGGTGGCACTTCTGCTTGCCACCACTGCGGGCCTGATCCCCGCCTGGCTCGCCACCCGGCTGGGCCCGATGGAAGCCGTCCGGCCCCCGGTGACGGCGGCCCGTCGCGCCGCCCGCCCGGTGCGTTCGGTGGCCGGGCTGGCCGTGCTCAACCTGCTGCGGGTGCGGGGCCGCACGCTGCTGGGCGCGGCGGGGCTGGCGCTGGGCGTGGCCGCCTTCACGGTGCTGCTCGCCCTGACGCTGGCCTTCCGGGGCGAGGTGGCCGGGTCGCTGCTCGGCAGCGCCGTGGTGGCGCAGGCGCGCGAGGCCGACTACCTCAGCGTCGCCCTGTCCCTGCTGCTGGGCGCCGCCGGCGCCATCGACGTCCTGGTCATCTCGCAGCGCGAACGCGCCGCCGACCTCGCGGTGCTGCGGGCGACCGGCTGGACCGACCGCGAGCTGGCGAGGCTGACCCTCTACGAGGGGATCGGGCTGGCCCTGCTGGGCGGCCTGTCCGGCGCGGTGGCCGGTCTGGCCGGGGTGCTGGCCCTGGGCCGGGGCGTGCTGCACGGACACCTGTTCACGGTCACCGGCGCCGCACTGCTGGCCACGCTCGCCGCGACCGCCCTGGTGGTGGCGGCCCTGACGGTGCCGATCCGGCGACTGTCCCGGATCGCCCCGGCCCACCTGCTCGCCGCCGAGTGAGCCGCCCACCGAGCCGCCGAGTGAGCCGCCCACCGAGCCGCGGACCGATCCACCGACCGAGCCACCCACTGATCCAGCGACCGATCCACCGACCGAGCCACCCACTGATCCAGCGACCGATCCACCGACCGAGCCACCCACTGATCCAGCGACCGATCCACCGACCGAGCCACCCACTGATCCAGC
>NZ_JBIVXP010000007.1:68264-202925 GCF_044769305.1 Streptomyces sp. NPDC090499 | reverse complement strand
GCGACCGAGCCGGGCGCGGCCCCGTCAACGCGTTACTGCGGTCTTCGCCCCGTCCAGGACCTGTCGCCAGGACCGCACCGATTCCTCCGACACGGCCCCGGCCCAGCCCTCCGGCCGGGCCGCGCCGCCGATGTGGAAGGCGTCGATGTCCGCCGCCAGCAGTTCGGGCACGTGGTCGAGCCGCAGGCCGCCGCCGACCAGGAGCGTCTGCCCGTACCCCGGCTCGCCGCGCCGCCCCGCCTCGGCGAGCAGTCTGGGCAGCCCCTCGTCCACGCCCTCCGCGGCCCCCGCCGTGAGGTAGGTGTCGAGGCCCGGCAGGTCGGCGAGCTGCTTGCGCAGGGCGTCGCGGTCCGCGGCCCGGTCGATGGCCCGGTGGAAGGTCCAGCGGCAGCCGTCCAGCCCGGCCACCACCCGCTCCACCGCGTCCAGGTCCACCCCGCCCTCGGCGTCCAGGAACCCGAGCACGAACTGGTCGGCCCCGGCCGCCCGCAGCTCCCCGGCCACCCCCACCAGGCGGTCGGCGTCGCCCGCGGCGAACCCGTCCGCCAGTCGCAGCATCACGCGCAGGTCGATGTCGACGGCGGCCCGGATCGCGGTGAACGTCCGGGGCGACGGGGTCAGCCCGTCGGCCGCCATGTCGGTGACCAGTTCGAGGCGGTCCGCGCCTCCGGCCTGGGCGGCGACCGCGTCCTCGGCGTCGAGCGCGATCACCTCCAGGACTGCACGCGTGCTCATAGGGCCCCTTCCGTGGTGTTCCCCGTGCACCCCGGACGCCTCTCGCAAGAGGTCTAGTCCGGAGGTCTAGTCCAATCCAGGGTACGCGGGGAACGGCGACGGCCGCGAGACCGCCCCTGTCACACGGGGTCCGAATTCAGCCGTAGATGTTCAGCTCCGCCGTCTCCGCCCCCATCAGCTCGTACGACGCCCCGTCCGGCGACCGCCCGGTGTACAGCCGTACGAGCGTCGCCGCGTCCCCCATGAAGCGGGCCGGGGTCCGGGTGCCGCTGGTCTCGCCCAGGTGCAGCGGGTCGTCCACGTCGTCCAGGTCGGCCTGGAGCCGCAGGTGCCCCCGCACCCGGGTCACCCGGGCCAGCAGCGAGAGCGCGTGCGGCAGGCCCGCGCCCGTGTAGGCGCCGGGTTCGCCGAGGGTGTCGCGGACGTCACCGGCGTGCACCCACTCGCCGAAGGCGACCGGGTCCAGGCGCCCGTCCGCCCGGTCCGCGATCACCTCGCCGGCCTCGGTCATCCCGCGTTCCAGCTCGTCGAGGACCCGGGCGTTCGTCCAGTCGGCACGCTCGGCGATGTCCCGGTCGTTCGACTCGGGCGAGAACACCCCGGGCTCGAAGCGGCTCTCCACCACCCGGATCAGCGCGGACGAGCAGTGGGCGAGCACGTCCCGGACCGTCCAACCGGGACACGCGGCGGTCGGCAGTGCGAAGTCCGCGTCCGGCCGGGAGCGGAGGAGCGGGATGAGCACGTCGCGCTCGGCGGTGAGGAGACGGCCGGGGAGGAGGGGGTCGCGTGCGTCGTCGTCAGCAGCAGCAGCAGTCATGGCTCCACGCTAGGGGGATGTCAGTGCCGGGCGGGAGAATGGGCGCATGGACGATCTCCAGGAAAGGGACCTGCACTCCCGCTGGCTGCGCGCCTTCCTCGGGTCGCGGGACGACGACTCCTGCGTGCCCTCCCCGCACCGCTACGCCGACGAACTGCTCCGCCGCTGGCAGGAGCCCCAGCGCCGGTACCACACGGTCACCCACCTCGCCGCGGTCCTCGACCGCATCGACACGCTGGAGGAGTACGCGGACGAACCGGACCTGGTCAGGCTCGCCGCGTGGTTCCACGACGCCGTGTACCTGCCGGACCGCTCGACGAACGAGGAGCGCTCGGCCCGCCTCGCCGAACGGGCCCTCCCCGAGGCCGGCCTCCCGGCGGGACAGACCGCCGAGGTCGCCCGCCTGGTCCGGCTCACCGTCACCCACGACCCGGCCCCCGGCGACCGCAACGGCGAGGTCCTGTGCGACGCCGACCTCGCGATCCTCGCCGCCCCGCCCGCCGCGTACGCCGCGTACACCGCCGAGGTGCGCGAGGAGTACCACTTCGTCCCCAACGACGCCTTCCGGGCGGGCCGTTCCGCGATCCTGCGCCAGCTCCTCGACCTGCCCCAGCTGTTCAGAACGCCGTACGGCCGCACCGAGTGGGAGCCGACCGCCCGCTACAACCTCGCCGCGGAGCTGGAAATGCTGTCGACCGCCGAGGATCCGGCGTCCTAGGGTGCGAGCCATGCGGGACATGGGCGGGGACCAGGTGGAAGAGGCCGTCGCGGGCTGTGTGGCCGCGCTGCGGCCCGCGGTGACGAGGGACTGGACGGAGGTGCCGGCCGGCAGGCTGGACTGGAACTGCCACGAGACGGCGGTCCACGTAGCCGACGATCTCGTCGCGTACGCCGCGAACCTGGCCGGGCGCGCCCAGGACGCGTACGTGCCCTTCGAGCTCAGGCTCGACGACGGGACCGACAACTCCGGCCTGCTGCACGTGATCGAGACGACCGGCGCCCTGCTCGCCGCCACCGTCCGCACCACCCCCCGCCAGGTTCGCGCCTTCCACCCGTACCCCTTCCGCAGCGCGGACCGCGCGGGCTTCGCCGCGATGGGCGTCGCCGAAGTCCTGCTCCACACCCACGACATGGCGCTGGGCCTCGGGCTCGCCCACCGTCCCTCCGAAGAGCTCGCCGAGTCCGTCCTGGCCTGGCTGTTCCCGCACGTCCAGCCCGGTCCCGCCGCCTGGCCGACCCTCCTGTGGGCCACCGGCCGCGGTGAGCTGCCCGGCCGTGCCCCGGTCACCGGCTGGCGCTGGCGCAACAACCTGGTCATCCCCGCCGAGCGCCTCGACCTCGTCGGCATCCGCCCCGCCGAAGCCCGTGACCTGCGCCTCGGCGGCGACGGCGGCTTCGAGTGGATCGACGGCGGCCCCTACGAGGGCACCCGCGACGCCGCCGGCTTCCTGCTCAAGGCGTACGAAGGGGGCGTCCACCGGCCGGAGTTCGGCGTCTTCGCCCTGGTCCGCCGGGCCGACGGCCGGGCGGTCGGCGGCATCGGCTTCCACTCCGCCCCGGACGAGGAGGGCCGGGTGGAGATCGGCTACGACCTGGCCGAGGCCGCCCGCGGTCACGGCTACGCGACGGAAGCGCTCCGCGCGCTGGCCGACTGGGCCCTGGCCCGCGACGACGTACGCACCCTGTTCGCCACCGTCGAGACCGCCAACACCGCCTCCCAGGCGGTCGTCACCCGCGCGGGGTTCGCCCAGGTGGGCGAGGGCGAGGCGGAGCTGGCCTTCGCACTGCGGGCGGCGGAGTAGGGACCGTCGGAGGCGGTTGCCGGCGGGACACGTCGCTCTTGCGCCGGCGCAGCCCCGCCCCGTGCAGCAGCCGCACCACCTCGCGGCTGCTGACCTCCACGGCACCGGCCCGGACCGCGTCCGGGTAGCGGTGCGAGGGGATGTCGTAGTGGTCGCGCTCGAAGGCGCGGCGCTGTACGCCCATGTCCTCGGCGAAGGCGTGCAGTTCGGCGTACGAGACGTCGCTGACCAGGTGGGACCACATCCGGCCGTGTCCCGGCCAGTCCGGCGGATCGATGTACACCGTCATGAGAACTCCGTCACGAGAACTCCGTCACGAGGAGGGCATCCCGCCGCCCAGGGAACCGCCCAGTGAGCCGACCGAGGCGACCTTCACGCCCGCCTTGTGGCACACCCAGTGCGGGTCCGGGCCGAGTTCGGGTTCGACGTCCAGGGCGTGCGGGTCGCCGGAGCCGCAGACCGGGCACAGCGGCCAGCGGCCGTACCGCTCAAGGAGCGCGTCCTGTACGTCCTGGGCCACCAGCCCCGCCACGTACCCCGCCCCCTCCGGCCACTGCTCCACCCACCAGCGGCGCTGTACGACGGAGTCCTCGACCAGCGAGACCACGTCCGCCTCGGCGACCTCACCCGCGACCAGGTCGGCGAGCACGAGGGCGCGGGCTGCGTGCAGCGCCTGTTCCAGGGGGCTTACGGGATCCATGGTCCTATTGTGCGCGGTCTTGACCGGGCACCCGAAACGAAAATATCTTTCAAGGGTGACCGAGAAGGTGAAGGAAATTTTCGGCGACCGCGGGCCGGGAACACCGGGTGCACCAGGCGCACCAGCGAGCGCGCCGCCGGCTCCCGCCGCGCTCGCGGCCAAGGTGCGGACCCTGGCGCCCTCCATGACCCGCTCCATGCAGCGCGTCGCCGAGGCCGTCGCGGGCGACCCCGCAGGCTGCGCGGCCCTCACCGTCACCGGCCTCGCGGAACTGACCGGCACCAGCGAGGCGACCGTCGTCCGCACCGCCCGGCTGCTCGGTTACCCCGGCTACCGCGACCTGCGGCTCGCCCTCGCCGGACTCGCCGCCCACCAGCAGTCGGGGCGGGCACCCGCGATCACCACCGACATCTCCGTCGACGACCCGATCGCCGACGTCGTCGCGAAACTCGCCTACGACGAGCAGCAGACCCTCGCGGACACGGCGGCCGGCCTCGACACGGTGCAGCTGGGGGCCGCGGTGAGCGCGCTCGCCGGGGCGCGGCGGACCGACGTGTACGGCATCGGGGCGTCGGGCCTGGTCGCCCAGGACCTCACGCAGAAGCTGCTGCGGATAGGGCTGATAGCGCACGCCCACAGCGATCCGCATCTCGCGGTCACCAACGCGGTGCAGTTGCGGGCCGGCGACGTGGCGATAGCGATCACGCACTCCGGGTCGACCGGGGATGTCATAGAGCCGCTGCGGGTGGCCTTCGAACGGGGGGCCACGACCGTCGCGATCACCGGGCGGCCGGGGTCGTCGGTGACGCAGTACGCCGACCATGTGCTGACGACGTCGACGGCGCGGGAGAGCGAGCTGCGGCCGGCGGCGATGTCGTCGCGGACCGGGCAGTTGCTGGTGGTGGACTGTCTGTTCGTGGGGGTGGCGCAGCGGACGTACGAGGCGGCGGCGCCGGCGTTGGCGGCGTCGTACGAGGCGTTGGCTCATCGGCACCGGAGTTTGCCCCGATAGACCGTAGAGGGACGCGTTGTGGAGCGAGTGCGGGCCGCATGTGGCTGATCGCGCAGTTCCCCGCGCCCCTGAGTTAGTGCACTCGTCCGCGTTGGAAAGAGCCGTCTGCCGATGACCACCGAACATCACACCCTCCGCACCGAACTCGAAGCGCTCACCACCGAAGCCTTCCGGCCGGAACTCGCCGAGATCGACACGTTGCCCACGCTCGACATCGCGCGGCTCATGAACGGGGAGGATGCCGGGGTCGCCGCCGCCGTGGCGTTGCGGCTCCCCGAGATCTCGGCCGCCATCGACGCGATCGCCGCCCGTATGGCCGAGGGCGGCCGGCTGGTCTACGCCGGGGCCGGTACCGCCGGGCGACTCGGGATCCTGGACGCCTCCGAGTGTCCGCCGACCTTCAACACCCGGCCCGGTCAGGTCGTCGGGGTCATCGCGGGCGGCCCGGCGGCCATGGTCACGTCCGTGGAAGGGGCCGAGGACTCGGCGGAGCTGGCCCGCACGGACCTCGACGCGCTCGGCATCGGCGCCGCCGACACCGTCGTCGGCGTCTCGGCCTCCGGCCGCACCCCCTACGCCGTCGGCGCCGTCGAGCACGCCCGCGCCCTGGGCGCCCTGACCGTCGGCCTCTCCTGCAACGCGGGCAGCGCGCTCGCGGCCGCCGCCGAGCACGGGATCGAGGTCGTCGTCGGCCCCGAACTGCTCACCGGGTCCACCCGGCTCAAGGCCGGCACCGCGCAGAAGCTCGTCCTCAACATGCTGTCGACGATCACGATGATCCGGCTCGGCAAGACCTACGGAAACCTGATGGTCGACGTCCGCGCCTCCAACGAGAAGCTGCGCGCCCGCTCCCGCCGGATCGTCGCGCTCGCCACGGGTGCGCCGGACGCCGAGATCGAGGCGGCCCTCACCGCCACCGACGGCGAGGTCAAGCCCGCCGTCCTGGTGATCCTGGCCGGTGTCGACGGGCCCACCGCAGCCCGCCTTCTGGAGGAGTCCGGCGGCCATCTGCGCGCGGCGCTCACCGCGACGGGCGGCTGACGCGCACCCTCGGGGGGTGCAGAGATCGTCGTACGACACCGCCGCCGCGCTGCTGCCCCTGGTCGGCGGCCCCGGGAACGTCACCTCCGTCGCCCACTGCATGACCCGGCTGCGGCTGGGCATCGCCGACCGGGACAGGGCCGACGCGGAGGCGGTGCGGGCGGTGCCCGGGGTGCTGGGGGTGGTGGCCGACGGGGACACCCTCCAGGTGGTGATCGGGCCGGGTGCGGTGGTGGCGGTGACCGCCGAGTTCGAGAAGCTGCTCGGTGACGAACTGCCGGGGTCACCGCAACGCGCCCCGGAGGGGCGCGGGGAACTGCGCGAGCAACCACGACGCACCCGCACCCGGCCCGGCAACGACGGCGCCGCGGACCTCGCCGCCCGTGGCGCCGAGCTGAAAGCGGCCCGCGCCCGGCGCAACGCGACCCCCCTCAAGACGGCCCTGCGCCGCATCGCCGACGTCTTCGTGCCGCTGATCCCGGCCCTGATCGGCTGCGGAATCCTCGCCGGCCTCGACGGGCTGCTCGTGAACGCGGGCTGGCTGCCCTGGCTGACCCCCGCCCTCGCCGCCGTCGCCTCCGGCTTCATGGCGCTGATCAGCGTCTTCGTCGGATACAACACGGCGAAGGTGTTCGGCGGGACGCCCGTGCTCGGGGGCGCGGTCGCGGCGGTCGTCGTCTATCCGGGCGTCGCGAAGGTGACGGCGTTCGGGGTGGCGCTCGTCCCCGGTGAGGGCGGGGTCCTCGGGGCGCTGGCGGCGGCGCTGCTCGCGGTCGGCGTCGAGAGGTGGTGCCGGGGCCGCGTCCCGGACGCCCTCGACGTCCTCCTCACCCCCGCCGTCACCGTCCTCGTCGCGGGCCTCGCCACCCTCTACGGCCTCATGTACGCCGCCGGTCTCGTCTCCTCCGCCATCGGCACCGCGGCCAACTGGCTGCTCGCCACCACCGGACCGGTCGCCGGCCTGGTCCTCGGCGGCCTCTTCCTCCCCCTCGTCATGCTGGGCCTGCACCAGGCCCTGATCCCCATCCACACCACCCTCATCCAGCAGCAGGGCTACACCGTCCTGCTCCCCCTCCTCGCCATGGCCGGCGCGGGCCAGGTCGGCGCGGCACTCGCCGTCTACGCCCGCCTCCGCCACCACACCCAGCTCCGTACGACGATCAGATCGGCGCTCCCGGCGGGCCTGCTGGGCGTCGGCGAGCCCCTCATCTACGGCGTCTCGCTCCCCCTCGGCCGCCCCTTCCTCACCGCCTGCGCGGGCGGGGCGGCGGGCGGCGCCTTCGTCGGCTTCTTCGCGGTCCTCGGCGACCGCGTGGGCGCCACCGCCATCGGCCCCTCGGGCTGGGCCCTGTTCCCTCTCCTCACGGGGAACAGGGGCCCGGCCCTGGCGGCGGCGATCTACGCGGGCGGCCTGCTCACCGGCTACGCCGTGGGCTTCCTGGCGACGTACGCGGGCTTCAGCGGCGCAGGTGTCCCGGGTGACCCGCGTGACCCGTCACCTCGGCGATCCAGGTGATGAAGTCACCGGGGTCGTTGTCGGCGCCGTGCCCGGCGTCCCAGTAGTACTTGATGTCGACGTCGTCGCCGAGGTTCTTCAGCCTGGCGGCGAGGTTGGCGGCGACGGTGAGCGAGGTGTCGCTGTCCTTCGTGCCGAGCCGGATCCACCAGTGCCGGGCCCGGTTCGGGTTGACCTGCTGCGCCACGTGGTACATGGCGTTCATCTGGTCGAGCTTCTTCGGGAGGTCGGCGTCGAGGCGCGCGCTGTCGCCCTCCGCGTGCCGCAGGCTGTAGAGGGTGAAGTGGCGGGTGGCGGTGGTGTCGGTGCCGAACTCATTGCACTCCGGGGTCGACAGGTCGAAGGCGTCGAAGGCGGGCGCACCCTTCCGGCGGGCGCCGACGTGGGTGAGGAAGTCCGCCCAGGAGAAGGTGGCGTTCGTGCCGTCCCAGCCGATGAAGGTGTTCGCGGCCAGGTAGGCGGCCCGGTCGGTGTCCGACAGTGCGGCCAGGTAGCGGGTGGCGGACGGCTCCAGATGGGTGGCGACCAGATACTCGTCGAGGTTGCGGTCGGTCAGCCGCCCGAAGCCCGGAGCCGTCAGCCGCAGCGCCGCGAGGTACTCGGTGAACTGCGCCTTCAGATCGGCGGACACGGTCGCGTCGACGCTCGAACCGTCGGCGAGCGGGTTGCCGCCCCAGCACCACTCGTACGACATGTCGGAGTGTTCGAGGTCGGTGATCGGGCACCAGTCGCCGCTCGCGAACACCGCGTCGCTCGCGTCGGCCGCGCCGAGCGCCGCCAGTTCCGCCGCGTAGAGAGGGCTGTCGCCGGAGGAGCCGAGCAGAGCGGAGAGCGCACCACCCGCGCTCGTCCCGGCCGAGACGATCCGGTCGACGTCGCCCGGTATCAGCCCCCGGTTGGACTTCACGTACCGCACGGCCGCCTTGAGGTCGACGATGGCGGCGGGCGCACAGCCGTAGTAGACGCCGTTCGCGTCGACGAGGCTGCGGCCCCGGGCCCCCGGCTCGACGACGACATACCCGGCGAGCAGCGCCAGCAGCGTGCGGTTCGGCCCGCTGTCCCCGCCCCCGGGCCCACCCGGCCCGCCGGGTCCCCCGGGACCGCCGGCACCCCCGCCGCCCCCGATCCCGGTCGCGCCCGCCACCGACGAGGGCATGTACCCGCCCACGTTGTTGGCGAGCAGCACCGGCGCGTGGGTCGCGTCCACGGCGACCCCGTCGACCGACACCGGAACGCTGACGTTGAGCCCCTGGTACGTGGCGTCCACCGGGTTCGCCACATAACTGCTGACCTTGTAGAAGTGGTAGGTCACGTCGTGGGCGGTGCCCGCGGTGTCGGTGATGCTGGTGGTCAGCTCGGTGTAGGCGCTCGGGTCGAAGACCAGGGCCGAATCCGTGACCGCGGCCGAGTCCGTGCCGCTCGCCGACGCCCGGGTGGCGGCCCGCGCACCCGTCGCCAACCCGACCGCCGGAACCGCGGCGGCCGCGGTGAGCCCCATGACTACCGTTCTGCGCTTCACTCGCTTCACTTCCGTCTCTTCTGTGGGCGGCTCGTGCGGGCATGAGTGCAACAGCGGTTACTGAGACGTAGCTGTGAAGTCGATGAGTTGTCGCCAGAATTGTTGACACAACCTGGTCAGGGGACAGCCGGCGCACAGAAGTTGGCCAGTTTCAGCGCCCTTCGGCACCGGCCCTTCCGTCGCCGAGCGCGTCGAGGATGTGCGGCCACGCCGCCCTGCCGAGGAGCGCGTCCGCTTCCGGAGTGCCTCCGTACCTGAAGTGCGGGGACGCCGGCGCGGGGCTCTCACCGGGAAGGCGTGGCCGGTGGCCGGCGTCGTCGCGGGCGATCAGACGCACGGCCGCCCCGACCGACCGTCGGCGTTCTACCAGTTGCTCGGCGAAGGGAAGCGACGGCCACAGCTCATCGTCGCCCCCTGCCACCAGCAGGAGATCCGCTCTGGCCGTGTCCACGGGGATCTCCGCCGACGCAAGCGAGTGAGCGAAGGTCCGCTCGCTCAGTTCGTACCAGCCCCGGATGGCGACGGGCCCGCCGTCCGGCTCCGCGGGAACCCAGGAATCGTCCATCGGGACGAACGGCAGCGGCCGTTCCCGCCAGGTCCAGGACGAGCGGTACGGGTGCTGCGCTCCGTCCCGCCCCGGGCCGATGTTGCACCAGACCAGCGAGGTGGGCGACAGCGCGACCACCGCGTCCACGCGCGGGTCGTACACAGCCGTGAGCAGAGCCGCTTCAGCCCCCTTGGAGAGGCCGAGGACTCCGATGCGCCGCGCTCCGCCCAGCCGGAGGAGGTCGACGGCGGCGGTGAAGGTCTCCAGGGGGACTTCGCAGATACCCGGCGGCTGCCCCGGCCCACCGAACCAGCGGATCGCCAAGGCCGCGAAGCCGCACCCAGCGAGGATGCGCGCCCGCTCCCGCTCGACGCGCCCACTGGATCCCGACAGGACCAGCACGCCGACCTCGCTCCCGTGCGCCGGAGCGATCAGGACGCCTTCCCAGGGACGGGTCAGCTCACGTTCGGTGATGTCCGTCGACACGGCTCCGCTCACCGTTGCAGGACGAAGCGGTAGACCCGGGATTCCCTCGCCTCGAAGCCGAGGCGCTCGTACAGCCGGTTCGCCGCCTGCCTGGACGGACGCGAGGTGAGGTCCACGGTGCGAGCGCCCGCCACCTCCGCCAGCCGCAGAGCCTCCTCGGTCAGAGCACCCCCGACACCGTGCCCCCGCGCGGCCTCGTCCACCACCACGTCCTCGATGCGGGCCCGCAGGCCGGACGGCAGGGGGAACATGACCAACGTCAGCATCCCGACCACTTCGCCGTCGACCCGGGCCACGAGCACCGTGTTCGCGTCGCTGTCGAGCAGGGCTCCCACCGCCTCGCGGTCCAGGGGACCGGCCGTACTCGAAAGCTGGGGCAGCAAACGCGCCAATGCCTCAACCGACTCGTCGTCCGCTTCCCTGACGACCGCTACCTCAACGCTCATGACGGGGACACTACAGAGCGGGTTTCCCCACCAGGCGTCAGCAGGGCAGCCGTCGCGCCCCGTTGATCCGCCGCACCTGCGCCCGCAGCACGTCGTCCGGCGGCGCCGGCTCCAGCGACTCCGGCGGGCAGTCCCACTCCTTGCCCCCGACGACGGGCCGCACCTGCACGACACCGCCGACATGCCCCCTGACCTCGCCGATCCGCCCGTCCCGTACATCCGTCACGAACGTCCCGAACGGCGGCCGTTCCCCCCGGACCACCGAGGCCAGCCGCTCCGCGACCCGCACATTGCACCGCCCCAACTCGACCAGCGCGAAGGGCTCGTCGCTCGCGCCGGTCACGGGGTCGACGCAGAGCGAGGGCAGTACGACGCCGACGCCCCGCAGCGCCAACCGCAACGTCTCCACGACTTCTTCGGTGGGTCGCAGCACCATTCCCTACCTCCACGCTGAGTTCCGGGTTCACCACACAGCGTGTCGGGCGGGGCTCTAGCCTGGCCAGGCAGGACATCCCAACAACACCGTCTGTTGGACAGGGGCGTGCACATGGCCGGGCCGAAGGATCTGGATCCGTCGTCATCGCCACGGGCCTTGCTGGGGGCCGAGTTGCGGCACGCACGTGAGCGCAAGGGGCTCAGTCAGGCCGAGTTGGGGCAACGGCTGTTCGTGAGCGGGTCGTTCATCGGGCAGTTGGAGGCGGGGACCCGGCGAATGCAGCCGGAGTACGCGCGGTTGCTGGACGAGACCCTGGGGACGGACGACTTCTTCCGACGGAACGGTGAGGCTGCGGCCAAGTCGAAGTACCCGGACCACTTCGCCGAAGCGGCGGAAGCGGAGGCGCGGGCCACGGCGATCAGCCAGTACGCCGCGCTGCTGATTCCGGGACTGCTTCAGACAAGCGCCTACGCGGAGGCGGTGTTCCGTGCCTACAAACCGACGGCCCCGGAGCAGGTGATCGAGGAGTTGGTAGCGGCCCGGATGGAGCGGACCCACCTTCTCGACGATCCAACAGAGCCGTTGTTGTGGGCGGTGATCGACGAGGCGGCGTTACGCAGGTTGACGGGCGGGCCCTTCGTGATGGCCGAAGCCCTGCAACACCTGGCCGGGTTGATCCGCCGAAGGCGGGTGATCGTCCAGGTGCTGCCGTTCCGCGCCGGGGCGCATGCCTCGCTGGACGGCCCCCTGAAACTGATGGAGTTCGCCGACGGGCCGCCGCTCTCCTTCGTAGAGGCACCCGACATGGGAAGGCTGCTGGACGACCCGGCCGTCGTCGCCCGCCATGCCCAGATGTTCAAACTCCTCCTCGCCGCCTCCCTTTCTCCGTCGGATTCCCTAGCCTTGATCGAGTCGGCGGCGCAGGATTACGAGCATGAGGAACTTGCCTGAGTACGACCTGAGCGCCGCCACATGGCACAAGTCCAGCTACAGCGGCGGCCAGGGAGGCGACTGCCTCGAAGTCGCCCGCTGGCGCAAGTCGACGTACAGCGGCGGCAGCGGCGGCGACTGCCTCGAAGTCTCCGACGCCCACCCCACCCTCATCCCCGTCCGCGACTCCAAGGCGGCCCCCCACGGCCCGACCCTCACCTTCCTCCCCGAGACCTGGGCGGCCTTCGTCGAAGGCGTCAAGACCCGTGGTCGTGGCCCCGAGGGCGCTGTGCCAACGCCTGGGCGCGGGCGGTGATGTCCGCCGGGGACACTACGGAGAGACCCGCGAGTACGTCCTCCAGGGCGCCCAGCCACAACTGGTAGTACCGGTACGGCTCCTCGCGGGGCGCGGCCGCGATGCGGGCGATCAGTGCGCCCTGGAACTGCGGCCAGGTGAACGCGCCCGTCTCGCACAGGGTGACGGCCATGCCGAAGGCACGGCTCTCCCACGGCTCGGCGAAGGTGAGTTCGCCGTTGGAGCGGGGCGGGGCGGAAGGGCCCTCGATGTCGAGCGGCGCGGTCACGGGGCCGTCACCTTGGCCACGCCGACCATCGCGTCGCGGGTGACGAGCGGCACGAGTTGCTCCTCGGTCAGGTGGCCGGTGCCCGCCGGCCGCTCAGGCAGGACCAGCCAGCGGACCTCGCTGGTGGAGTCGTGGACGGTGATCTGTACGTCGTCGGCGAGGTCGAGGCCCATCTCCGCGAGCACCCGGCGCGGCTCCTTCACGACGCGGGCGCGGTAGGCGGGGTCCTTGTACCAGCTGGGCGGCAGGCCGAGTACGGGCCAGGGGTAGCAGGAGCACAGCGTGCAGACGACGACGTGATGCGTGGTGGGGGCGTTCTCCACCACGACGATGTGCTCGCCCTGCGATCCCGAGAAGCCGAGTTCCCTGATGGCGGCGGTGCCGTCCCGGAGCAGCCGGTCGCGGTACGCCGGGTCGGTCCAGGCCCTGGCGACGACCTTGGCGCCGTTGAGGGGGCCCACGTTGGTCTCGTACTCGGTGATGATCCCGTCCATCACCTTCGGGTCGATCAGGCCCCGTTCGGTGAGCAGTTGCTCCAGCGCCTCGGTGCGCAGGGCCGGGGGCGGGCGTTCGCCGGATCCGGCGGTGGTCATGCGGCGGCCTCCAGGTAGCTCTCGTACAACTCCAGCGTGACGGCGAAGGGTTCGGCGTCGGCGCCCCACAGCTCTCGGGAGTCGAACCGCACCGAGTAGACGTACTGCGGGTTCTCGCCCTGGAAGTGGGCGTTGGTGTCGGGCAGTACGGCGGCGGGCTGGACGGCCTCGACGGTGCCGGTGTGGCCGCGGGCGTAGCGGGGCAGCCGGGTGTGTCCGGGTACGGATGCGGCGCGGGCCCGTACCCGCTCGCCGGCGGTGAAGGCGGGGGCGGTGTCGAGGGAGCGGAGCGAGCCCACGGCGGTCGGCGCGTAGTGGGGTCGGCGGGGCTCGGGGCTCGGGGGCTCCGGGACGTGTTCGCCGCGCAGGTTGCGGGCGCGGGCGTCGACCGCGCCGGGGGCGAGGACGGCGCTGTCGCCGAGCATCAGTTCGCCGCCGTTGAGCCAGCGGCCGTAGTAGCCGTCGTCGAAGTAGGCCGCCCGGTCCAGGCGCTCCAGGGCGTGCCGGAAGGCGTCCGCGTTGACGCCGCCGGACGCGACACGGCTGGAGAGGATCGCGAGGGCGAAGGCCCGGCCCTGCCAGGGCTCCGCGAACACCGGTTCGTCGGGGGGTGCGGGGTGCACGGGACCCCAGCCCGGTGTGCCGCCCAGATCGGCAAGACCATCCATGACAGAACTCCCCGCATGGTCATGCAACGGACCATACGTCTGAATCCTACGCGAAAGGCATCGCCCGTGCCCTGTGTGGCGCCGCCGGTGGTACCGCTGGTCCTACCCCCGGCTCTGGCGGCGGCCGGCTCCGGAAGAGGATCATCGGCTCGGGATGGTCACCCACACCGGTCACCCACACCGAAACGGACACCGCCGTGAGCATGATGTACCTCGCCCAGCCCGACCAGCAGCAGAAGCTCGAATGGCTCGACGGCGGCCAGTTCGCCGTCCTCCTGGACAGTGCGGCCACCGACGGACAGCTGACCGTGGGACGGTTCAGCGTCGCCAAGGGGGAGGCGCCGCCGTACCACATGCACACCCGCGAGGACGAGATCTTCATGCTCATCAAGGGCACCGCGCTGGTGTGGTCGGACGGCCAGGAGCTGGAGCTGACGGAGGGCGGGATCGTCTACCTGCCCAAGAACGTCCCGCACGGCTACCGGATCACCTCCGACACGGCCGACCTGCTGATGATCTGCACTCCGGCCGGTATCGAGGGCATGTTCCGGCACGCCGGACGCGACCTGTCGACCCCCCGGCCGGAGGGGTTCGAGATATCCAAGGACCTGATGGCCGAGGCCGCCGACATCTACGGCCAGGTCATCCTCGGCCCGCCCCGCTGAACACCGGCGCCCCCGGCGGTACACCCGTCGGCTCCCCCATCGGCACACAGGTCGGCACCCCCGTCGGCACCTCCGCGTCAGCCCCCTTACGAAAGGCACAGCCATGTCCGGGCAGCAGCGCCGCGACCTCGACGAGATGCTCCGGCACTCCCCGCTCGACGTCGGCGGCGACACGGCCGAAGCACGCGCGGTCTTCCACGAGATGATGACCTCGATACCGCTGCCCCCCGATGTCACGACCACTCCCGGTCTGCTCGGCGGCGTCCCTGTCGTCACGGTCGAGACGCCGGGCGGCGATCCGTCCGACGTGGTGCTGTACTTCCACGGCGGCGCGTACGCCATCGGCTCCGCGGCCGACGCGGCGGGCCTGGCCGCCGACGTGTCCCGGCGGGTCGGCGCCCGTGCCGTCTGCGTCGACTACCGGCTGGCCCCCGAGCACCCGTTCCCCGCGGCCGTCGACGACGCGGTGGCCGCGTACCGCGCGCTGCTCGACCAGGGCGTATCCGCCGCCCGGGTCGCCTTCGTCGGCGAGTCCGCCGGCGGCGGCCTGACCGTCGCGACGCTGGTCGCCCTCAGAGCGGCGGGTCTGCCCCAGCCGTCCTCGGCCGCGGTGTTCTCACCCTGGGCCGACCTCACGGTGTCCGGGGCCAGCGCGACCGGCAAGGCCGACCTGGACCCGGCACTCACCCCGCAGGCCCTGCGCACCCGGGCCCGCGACTACCTCGGTCCGACGACGCCCGGCACCGAACCGCTGGCCAGCCCGGTCTTCGCCGACCTGACGGGGCTGCCGCCGCTGCTCGTCCAGGTGGGCTCGCACGAGATCCTGCTGGACGACGCCGTCCGGCTGGCCGCCCGCGCCGCCGCCGACGACGTCCGGGTCGAACTCCAGGTCTGGCCCCAAGTCCCGCACGTCTTCCAGGCGTTCGCCGTCATGCTTGACGAGGCCGACGAGGCACTGGAGTCCGCCGCCGCCTTCACCCGGGCCCATTGGGATGCCGCCCGGACCTCCGCCGAGGCGGCGCTCAGCTCCTGACCGCTGCCACAAGCAGGCCTTTACCCAGATGTGGCACAAGAGTTCCCCTGGGCGCGGCTCATCCAAACAATTGCGGACGATGATGCCCGCATGGCAACGACGAACAACTTCGGCATCGCCCTGCGCGGCTGGCGGGAGCGCCGTTCCCCCCTGCCGAGCGGGCCGGAATCCGGCGCGGACCGGCGCATCCCCGGTCTGCGCCGCGAGGAACTGGCCAGCCTGGCCGGGCTGTCCGTCGACTACGTGGTGCGGCTCGAACAGGGCCGCGCCCGCAACCCCTCGGCCCAGGTCGTCGGCGCCCTGTCCAGGGCGCTGAGCCTGGACGCCGCGGAGCGCGACCACCTGTTCCGCTGCGCACGGCTCACCCCGCCCGCCGCCGGTGACGTGCCACGGCAGGTTCCGCCGAGGGTCCACCGGCTCGTCCGGCAGCTGGGCGACGCGCCGGTCGCGGTCTACGCCGCCGACTGGACGCTGCTGACCTGGAACCGGATGTGGGCCGCCGTCATCGGGGACCCCCGCACGTACGGCTGGGACCAGGGCAATCTCGTCGCCGGGATGTTCCGCTCCGACGGCGGCCACCGCGTCGATTCCATCGCCGCCTGGCCGGTACGGTCCTGGGCGGGCGACGAGGTCGAGGAGGAGTCCCTGGTGGCCGACCTGCGGGTCACGGCGGTCGCCCACCCCGACGACGCCCGCCTCTCCTTGCTCGTCGACCGCCTCCTGCACACCAGCCCCCGCTTCGCCCGCCTGTGGTCCAACGGCACCGCGGGCCTCCACACCGGCGACCGCAAGACCGTCGAACACCCCCTGGTCGGCGACCTGACCCTCGACCTCGACGTCCTCACGGTCCCCGGCTCCGACCTCCGCATCGTCGTCTACGCACCCGCCCCCGAGACCGACGACATCGAGAAACTGGCCGCCCTGCACAGTGCCCCGAGGCTCAAGCCACCAGCCCCGAGCCCTCTTTCCAGGGAACGGGTGGAGGGCCTCAACCCACCCTCCCACCCGGCCAGTTGACGTGACGCGTTCGAGTTGCCACGCACGGTCACGATCGTCTGGCGTGCCCCGAGGTCCAGTTCCGCGTCGCCGAGATCCGTGGCGCGATGAACCAGCGACGAGAGAGGACGCCCGCATGACCACTCCTGCGCGCACACTGCACACACCCGCCGGTGTGTACAGTTCTTCCATGGATACGTATCCGCTTGTGGAGGCCCGGAACCAGCTCGGTCAGCTCGTCGGCCGGGTCCGGCACGGCCAGGAGCACATCCTGATCACCGAGTACGGCAAGCCCGCCGCCGCGCTCATCCCCATAAGCGAGCTTGAGGAACTTCAGCGACTTCGGGACGAAGCGGATGTCGCCGAGGCACGTGCACGGGAAGCCGCTCGGTCCGGGCCCTCGATGGCGCACGACGAGTTCATGGCGCAGTTGGAGGAAGAGGACCGCCGAGAAGTCGCTTCGTGATCCGTTCGGTGGTGTGGGAACACCTCGCGATGAACGAGTTCCGACGGCTCCGAGCGATCGATCCGGTGGGCGCCAAGGCCACGGCCGCAGCGGTACGAGGTTGCTGACGAGCCTCGTCCGGAGGAGGCTCGCGCACTCGGGACATCGGGGTACTACCGCCTGCACGTCGGCACTTGGCGGGTGCTCTACCGTCCGGACGGCGAGATCGTCACGGTCTACGTGCTCAAAGTCGGTCGCGTCACCTGACCTCACGTTCACAACGCTCCGGCGGCGTTGTCAGCGCCGTATGCCACGCTGGTCCCCATGAACCACTCCCAGCTCACCGCCCTGGGCCGGGCCCTTCGCCTCCTCGGCGAGCACGGGGAGGCCCTGACCGGCGAGACGACCGACGCCAGGTTGCACGAGGTCAAGGACGACCTGCGGCGTGCGCTCGACCTGCTGGAGGAGAGCGTCAGCGGTGCCGCGCCGACGACCCGGTGCGCCGAGCATCCGCAGGGGCCCGTGGACGAGAGCGCTCCTGACCTGTGTCTGCTGTGCGAGACGCGGCGCCGGGCCGCGCGGCGGTCGGAGTACGGCGGCGGGCCCCGGCCGGTGCCGGGCGAGGCCGCGAGTCCCTCCATGTCCCGGTACGGCGTGCGGGGCGACCGGCCGCAGCCGCAGCAGCGCTGGCTGCCCGAGGCGTGGAACGGCCGGGAGTGGGAGCTGTGCGGCACCCCCCGGCGCGACCGGCAGGAGGCCGAGCTGTACCTGGCCGCCCAGCGGCGCGGGTCCCGGCCGGCGATGGCCTACCGGCTGGTCCACGAGTTCACCGACTACGAGGTGCTCCGGGTGTGGGGCACCCCGGTGCACGTGGACATCGAGCCGCTCGGCAATCTGTAGCGGCAGCGATGTGCGGCGGCAGCAATACGTCGCGGCACGTGTGGCGGCCGGTGGCACACGCCGGGTTCTCTGACTAAGGTCAGAGAATGGACGGGGCACAGATCGAGCAGGTACGGCGGTTCAACCGGACCGTCACCGAACGCGTGGGCGTGCTCCACGACCGCTACCTGGGCCGCGACCGGCCGATCGGCGAGTCCCGGCTGCTGTGGGAGATCGGCGAGCAGGGCCAGGACGTCCGGCGCCTGCGGGAACGGCTCGGGCTCGACTCCGGATACGTCAGCCGGCTGCTGCGTTCCCTGGAGGCCGCCGGGCTGGTGGCGGTGGAGCCACAGCCCCGGGACAGACGGGTACGCACGGTGCGGCTCACCGAGGAGGGCCGCGCCGAGCGCGCCCTGCTCGACGACCGCAGCGACGACCTTGCCGGTTCCCTGCTCCGGCCGCTCAACGCCGCCCAGCGCGCCCGGCTGGTCGCGGCCATGGCCGAGGTCGACCGGCTGCTGACCGCCGGGACGGTCACCCTGGATGCCGTCGACCCCGACCACCCCGACGCCCGGCACTGCCTGCTGGCCTACTTCGCCGAGCTGCAGGAGCGCTTCGACACCGGCTTCGATCCCGCCCGCAGCCTGCTGCCCGACGCGGGGGAGCTACGGCCGCCGCGCGGCCTGTTCCTGGTCGCCCGGCTGCACGGCGAACCGGTCGGCTGCGCCGGGGTGAAGCTGCCGCCCGGGGCGCCGGCCGAGATCAAGCGCATGTGGGTCGCCCCGCAGGCCCGCAGACTCGGCCTCGCCCGCCGGTTCCTGACCGAACTGGAGGCACAGGCCGCCGGGCACGGCTACGACACCCTGCGCCTGGACACCAACAAGACGCTCAGCTCCGCGATCAACCTCTACCACTCCTACGGCTTCCAGGAGGTCCCGGCCTTCAACGACGAGCCGTACGCCCACCACTGGTTCGAGAAGCGGATCACCGCACCGTCACCGGGATGACGACCGGGCCGGACCCCGCGGCCGGGGCCCTCACCCGCGCACCGGCCAGCGCTCCGGCTCCCTCCCCAGCAGCCGCAACGTCTCCTCCAGCGGTCCGGCCCCCGCGGGAACCTCCCCGGCGGGCGCGAAGGCGAACCCCGGCCCCCGCAGCGCCAGGTCCGCCGGAACGAGCCGCGCGACGGCGAGCGCCGCGCCGAGCACGTCGTCCGGCAGTTCCACCGCCACACCGAGGGCGGCGGCCACGTCCCACGCGTGCACCACGTAGTCGACGAAGTGGAAGCTGATCGCCTGCCGTCCGGGAAAGCTCCGGCCGAGCTCCGGCAGCGCGAACTCGCGCCCGGCCGCCCCCGGTTCGCCGAACGCGCCGAGCACCTCCGCCGCGGCCGCCCGGTGCAGCCGCGACGGCTCGCCCATGTCCTGCGGTTCCCGCCACCGGGCGGCATCCTCCCCGGCACCCCGTGCGGCGGCCGCGAACCCGTGGTGCTGGGCCGTCATGTGCGCCACCAGCCGGCGCACCGTCCACCCCGCACAGGGGGTGTCCCGCGCCCAGTCCTCGCCGCCCGCCAGATCCACCACCCGCACCGCCTCACGCACGGCGATCCGGTCCAACTCGACGATGTCCGCTCCGGTGTCAGTCATGACACCGATCCTAAAACTGTGCGAACGGTCGTGCTAGTTCTTTTCGCGCCGCCCGCCTTCTTCGATCCGCCTGGGTTTCAGGGGACTTGCGGTACCCGCAGCGGATCCGCCGCCACCGTCCGCAGGCGTGCCGCAATCCCCACGCGGGCCCGCCGGTAGGCGGTCTCCTCGCCGCGCAGCACCGCGACCCCGTTGGCGGCCTCCAACAACGCGATGAGTTCGAAGGCGAGCTGGGGCGCGTCGACGTCGGCCCGCAACTCACCCACGTCCCGCGCCTCGGCGACGGTGCGCTCCACGTAGGCCGACCAGTCCCGCTGGGCCCGGACCACGGCGTCGTGCACCGGCCCCGGGCGGGCGTCGAACTCGGCGATCACCTCGTAGAAGAAGCAGCCGCCCGGAAAGACCCGCCCGCGCGAGTACTCGAGCCAGGCCTCGCACAGCCGCCAGACCCGCAGGACCCCGGCGGGGTCCTGCGTCGACGGACGGATCACCCGGTCGGCGAAGACGCGTCCCGCCTCCCGCACGGTGGCAAGCTGCATCTCCTCCTTGGAGCCGAAGAGCGCGAACACTCCGCTCTTGCTGAGCCCCAGGTCCGACGCCAACCGCCCGACGGACAACGCCTCCAGCCCCTCGACGGACGCGATCTCGACGGTCCGGTCCAGCACCAGCCGACGGGTGCGGTTCCCCCGTTCGACCCGTCCGTCCGGCCTTGCCGTGGAAGTGCCCTCGCCTGTCACGCGGGGAACAGTAGCGCGCGGCCTCGGTGACCCACGGAGACCGGCCGCCGCCTCTTGACCGCCCCGGGCTTCACCGATGCCGCCATCCAGGCGCTGAACGCCCGATCCCTTCGTGCCGGGACACCGGCCCGGGTACCTGAGCGGAGACGGACACGCGGAAGGGGTTCGGCAGGATGAAGATCGATCTGACGGGACGCACGGCGCTGGTCACCGGCTCCACGCAGGGCATCGGCGCGGCGATCGCGGTCGGCCTGGCCCGAGCCGGGGCCCGGGTCGGGGTCAACGGCCGGGACGCGCGGCGCGTCGAGGAGAGCGTGGCCCGGCTCAGGGAGCAGGCGCCCGGGGCCGAACTCGTGCCGGTCGCGGCGGACGTGACCGGCGAGGAGGGGGCCCGGCGGGCGGCGGCGGCGCTGCCGCAGGTGGACATCCTCGTCAACAACCTGGGGATCTTCGGCGCCGAGGACCCCCTGCGGATCACCGACGAGGAGTGGCGGCGCTACTTCGAGGTGAACGTCCTGGCCGCGGTGCGGCTGACCCGCCTCTTCCTGCCCGGGATGACCGAACGCGGCTGGGGGCGCGTCCAGTACATCGCCAGCGACTCGGCGGTCGCGATCCCCGCGGAGATGATCCACTACGGCATGTCGAAGACCGCGCTGCTCGCGGTGGGCCGCGGTTTCGCCAAGCAGGCCGCCGGTACGGGCGTCACGGTGAACTCCGTGATCGCCGGTCCCACCCACACCGGGGGCGTCGAGGACTTCGTCCACGAACTCGTCGACCGCGACCTGCCCTGGGACGAGGCCCAGCGCGTCTTCATGCGCGAGCACCGGCCGCAGTCGCTGCTGCAGCGCCTGATCGAGCCGGAGGAGATCGCCCACATGGTCGTCTACCTCAGCTCCGACCAGGCCTCGGCCACCACCGGCGGCGCCCTGAGGGTGGACGGCGGATACATCGACTCCATCCTGCCGTGACCGGCCAGGGCCCGCTGCTCGGGCGGCCGGAGATCGACATGGTGATCCTGCCCGAGGCGGCGGACCTGAACGGGCCCGCCGACAAGGCCTGCCCCCGGTCAGCCGAGCAGTGGTGAGGGGGCGAAGTCGTATCCCTCCCACAGCTGCCTGGCCTTCTCCTCCGGGTATGCCGTCACCGTCGGTGCCGTGTCCAGGACCTGGGTGGTGCGGGCCCCAGTGTCGTAGGCCGGCCAGCCCGGGTCGCCCGTTGCCGCGAAGGACGTCCACGCGGTGCGGAAGCGGGCGGAGAGGGCCTCGGCCTCGGGGGTGACGCCCGTGCCCGCCCAGAGGAGGTTGGCGAGGTCCGCCTCGAAGGTGCCGAACAGGAGCGGGATGTCCAGGCCGTGGCAGGCGCCGAGGAGGCCGCCGTTGCCCGGGGCGCCCCAGGTCAGTTCGTAGAGGTGGGCCCGGCCGCCGCCCGCGGTCTGCGCCTCGGCCAGGCGCAGGGACGGTATGGCGAACAGCCAGTCGGTCTGCACCCGTTCGTACAGGTCGCTCGGCGAGGCGTCGGGGTGGGCCGCGCGGTAGGCGTGCTCGCCCGCCGCGCCACCCGGTGCGAACAGGCGCAGGGCGCCGGTCGCCTGCTCCTCCGTGATCTTGCCGGACATCCCGCTCATCACCAGGAACAGGCGGAACTCGTCGCGGTTGTGGCCGACGAGGAGGTCCACGTCACGGGCGGAACCGGCGGCCAGCGCCTGCCAGGGGGTGCTGGGGAGCACCTCGCCGTCGACCACCGGGGAGAACGGGGTGACCGTCGGCGCGATCTGGCCCCAGCGGTCCACGTGCTGGGGCATCTTGGCGCCGAGCGCCTGCCCGGCCTCGGTCAGCCGGCGCGGATCGGTCGTCGCCAGGTCGGCCGCCGTGGGGCGCAGGCCGGCCTCGGCGGCGAGGGCCCTGCCGATGTCCTCGGCCAGGTCGAGGGAGAAGAACGTGCCCGGGACGCTCTGCGCGATCGCCCGCCGGAACAGCCCGCGCGCCCGGGGCATCGCCAGCAGGGACGCCACCGACCCGGCGCCCGCCGACTCACCGAAGACCGTGACCCGGTCGGGGTCGCCGCCGAACGCCGCGATGTTCTCCCGCACCCACTCCAGCGCCGCCACCTGGTCCAGCAGGCCCCGGTTGGCGGGCGCCCCCTCGATCTGGGCGAAACCCTCCATGCCGACGCGGTAGTTGAGGGAGACCACGACCACGTCGCCGTCACGGGCGATGTGCTGGGCGTCGTACCCGGGGCTGCCGGAGTGGCCCAGCTTGTAGGCGCCGCCGTAGATCCACACCATCACCGGGCGGCGGGCGGCCGGGTCCGGGGCAGGTGTCCACACGTTCACCGTCAGCCAGTCGTCGCCCTCGGGGGCCTCCAGGACACCCGTGCGGCCCTGGATGCCCACGTCCTGCGGGGGCGGCGGGCCGAAGGCGTAGGCCTCACGCGTCCCCTCCCACGGTCGCGCCGGGCGCGGTGCCGCGAACCTGGCCGCTCCCACCGGGGGTTCGGCGAACGGTATCCCCCGGAAGACCGCCAGGCCGTCCTCCCGCAACCCGCGCACGGCACCGGCGGCGGTGCGCACGACGGGGCCCTCGGCAGCGGAAGCCGGCTCGCGGGACTCGGCGGACTCGTTCGTGATCATGATCGCTCGCTTTCGACGGCTGGGTGCTGCCACTTCCGACGACTGACCGCCCCGGTGTCACGGCCGGTCACCGATGAAACGTCCGGCGCCTCGCACGAGTGCCGAACACCCCTCACCCGTTGGAGTGAATCCAGACAATCCAGGTCAGCCACACCGGGCCACGAACGCCCTGGCCTCCGCCCCGTCGATCTCGTACACCGTCTCACGGGCCCGCGGATCCCGCGCAGGGAACACCTGTCCGCCCGGCCGTAACGGCAGGTGACACCGGCGGCCGTCACAAGCCGATAACGAAGTGCGCACGGCAAGTGTGCGAAGCAGCACCCCACTTGAGACGTTCCAGCAGGTCAGCGCCGCGTCCTGCGACCGCTCCCGGGACTCGTCCGCACAGGATCCTGACGTCCCATACCTCAACAGCCGGCCGACACTCGGCCGCCGACCGGAGAGCAGAGCCGTGACCAACCACCCGACCCCTGCGCCGGAACCAGCGCCGGGACCAGCGCCGATGAGCGGCCTGCTCAAGCAGTTGCGCGTGTCGCTCCTGATCACGCTCGGGGTGTCGGTCCTCTTCATGCCGCCCGACCTCCTGTACGCCCTGGTGCACGGCGACTTCCTCGCGGCCCTGGGCGACCGGGCCTCGGGGGCGGCCATCGTCTGCACCCTCGTCGCCCTCGTCCACTCCGCGATATACGGCGCGATGCGCTTCGGGCGCGCCGAGACGCGCGACGTGCGGGGCGTCCGGGCCGGGGTGGGGGTGCTGATGCTGCTCGACGTGGTCCCGCTGTTCGCGGCGGGTCACCTCGTACTGGCCCTCGTACCCCTCCTGGCCGCGGTCGGGGGCTGGGCCTTCGGGAGGCACGAGGGCGTGACGGCGGACGCCGCGCCCTACGGCGCCCTGATCTTCGGCGTCCTGTCGCTACCGGTGCAGCTGGTGGTCGCCATAGTCATGACCATCGCGGGGTGGCTGTGACCGTCTCCGCGGACACCGCCGCCATGGGGGCCACCCTGCTGGCACTCGCGGGTCTGCCCGCGGTCGGGTACGCGCTCCTCACCAGGCTCACCGGCCGGGGACGCGCGGACGCCGCCCCGTGGCGGGTTCAGGACGATCCGACGACCTGGGTCGGGGCGGGTGCGGCGGCCGTGGGCCATGTGCTGGCCGTGGCCGCCGTGACCGGGGAGTGGGGCAGGGTGCTCGGCTTTCTGTCGACGGCATACGTGGGCGGGTGCGCCGCCAGTGCGTTCGTCTACGCGTACGACACCTGGGTGCGCAAGGGCGACCAGCGCCGGCAAGCCCTGCGCCCCGCGCTCCTGCTCGTGGTGCCCTACGCGGTCGCCCTCGGGTTCTTCGGCCGCATCGCCGGCTGACCCGAGGGCGGACCGGACAGGGTCGGCTCAGGTCAGCTCAGGGTCTTGAGCGCCGCGGCGTCGTACGACGAGAGTTCGTCCGTGCGGCCGGCCAGGACCTTCGCCGCCCACTCGGGGTCCTGGAGGAGGGCGCGCCCGACGGCGACCATGTCGTACTCGTCGCGCTCCAGGCTGTCGAGGAGGTCGTCGATGCCCCTGGTCACGGAGCCCTCGCCCGCGAAGGCCTTGATGAAGTCGCCGTCCAGGCCGACCGAGCCGACGGTGATGGTGGGCCTGCCGGTGAGCTTCTTGGTCCAGCCGGCCAGGTTGAGGTCGGAGCCGTCGAACTCGGGGTGCCAGTAGCGGCGGGTGGAGGCGTGGAAGACGTCGACGCCGGCGGCGGCCAGCGGGGTGAGGATCGCCTCCAGCTCCTCGGGGGTCTCGGCGAGGCGGGCGTCGTAGTTGTCGGACTTCCACTGCGAGTAGCGGAAGATGACCGGGAACTCCGGGGAGACCGAGTCACGCACGGCGGCCACGATCTCCGCGGCGAACTTCGTCCGGGCGACCGGGTCGCCGCCGTAGGCGTCGGCGCGGCGGTTGGTGCCCGCCCACAGGAACTGGTCGAGCAGGTAGCCGTGGGCGCCGTGCAGCTCGACGCCGTCGAAGCCGATGCGCTCGGCGTCGGCCGCGGCCTCGGCGAACGCGCGGATGACGTCGTCCAGGTCCTGCGAGGTCATCGCCCTGCCCTCGCCCTCGGTGCCGTCCAGGCGGATACCGGAGGGGCCGACGGCGGGGGCGTCCGCGACCGGCGGCTGGCCCTGCTTGCGGACCATGCCGATGTGCCACAGCTGCGGGACGATCGTGCCGCCGGCCGCGTGCACGCCCTCGGCGACCTTCGCCCAGCCCGCCAGCTGCTCCTCGCCGTGGAACCGCGGGACGCGGGTGCTCTGCCCGGCCGAGTCGTGGCCGACGTACGTCCCCTCGGTGACGATCAGACCGACACCGGCGGCGGCCCGGCGCGCGTAGTACGAGACCACGTCCTCGCCGGGGACGCCGCCGGGGCTGAACTGGCGGGTCATCGGCGCCATCACGATCCGGTTGGGGACCGTGAGCCCGTTCAGGGCGATGGGACGGGAGAGGATCTCGGCCGCGCGGGAGGCGGGAGGCGTGGTGACGGTCACGTGGGGGGGCTCCTCGTGAGTAGGGCGTGACCCGGGTCGTGCGCCCAGGCCCTATACCAGTTGGTATGTGCACACGCATCGAGTGCACGTCCGTGCAAACGACCTGCCCGGCCGTACGCATTCCCGCTCCCGCGCGGATGCCGTGTGACCCGGGACACGGGCCCGCGGCCGTTCCGGCTAGCCGACGAGCAACTCCCGCCTGAGCGCGCCCAGTTCCCCGCTGTCGACGCCCAGCCCCTGCTTCAGGTAGGTGCCGAAGGAGCCGTACTTGTCCTTGACCTCGTCGAAGCCCGAGTTCAGGTACTCGGCGCGGACGTCCAGGAGCGGCTTGTAGACCTGCGCCTGGGCCGGGGTCATCGCGGCGAGCGTGGCCGCGTTGGCCGAGGCGCGGTAGGTGTTGCTGGCCAGGTAGTCCGCCATCACGGTGTCCCGGGGCACGCCGAGCGCGGTGAGCAGGGCGGCGCTTGACCAGCCGGTGCGGTCCTTGCCGGCGGTGCAGTGATAGAGGAGCCCGTGCTGACGCCCGTCGGCGACGCCGGCGAGGACGGAGGTGTAGGCGGCCCGCGCGCCGGCACCGCTGACCATGAACTTCTCGCCGTCCACCATCATCTGGACGGCGGCTTCCCCGGTCGTCGGCATGGTGGTGGTCATGGAGGATCCGGCCAGCACGTCGGCACTGTGGTATGTCACATACGACGGTACGACGTCGGGCGCCGAGGCCCGCTCGGAGGCCGTCCGCAGGTCGTAGTCGGCCCGGATGCCGAGGCGCCCGAGCTTGGCTACGTCGGCCGCGGTGAGCTTGTCCAGGGCGTCGGAGCGGTAGATCTCGCCCATCTTCACCCAGTGGCCGTCGGCGGTCCGGTAGCCGCCGGCGTCCCGGAAGTTGACCGTGCCGGACAGCTTGACCAGCCGGTCGGCGAGGTGCAGGGAGCCGCCGCGCTCGGGGACGAGGTCGAACCACTGACGGTCGGCGGCGGGCAGCCCCCGCACGGTGACGTCGCCGGTGGCGCCGCCGCGCGCGACGACCCGGCCGTGGGCGCGAACGGTCACCGAGCGGACGCCGGGCGCCTTCCACACCAGCCGGTAGGAGCCGTCGTCGCCGGCCGTCACGGTGGCCGCGGTGAAGGGGATGCGGGAGGAGTGCGACGCGTGGGCGGCCGGCGCGGCGGAGGCCGCGGGCGCGGTGAGGGTGACGGAGGCGGCGCCGAGGGCGAGGACGACGGCGGCGAGTCTGGTGTTGTTCATGAGACGGATGCTGTGTGCACTTACCGACGAACGGATGAACGGCAGATGGATGACTGAACGTGCAGAGATGGCAGTTTGTGCCATGTGCCGTCGGTCGGCCGACGCGCGGGGCGGATCAGTCGCGGGTGCCGGCCGGTGCGCCGACGACGGTGGTGAGCTGGAGTTTGGTCTCGTCCTCGCTGCCCGGCACGGCGGTCATGATGACGATCTTGAGCTCCGTGTCGCCGTCGGTCAGGACGTCGCAGTCCACCGTGACCGGACCCACCGACGGGTGGTCGACCGTCTTGCGGACCTCACGGTTCGCGGTCACCTCTCCCTTCGCCCACAACTCGGCGAACCTCTCGTTGCCTGCGTTCAGGTCGCGGACCAGCGCGGCCAGGCGACCGTCCCGGGGGAAGCGGCCGGTGGCGCGGCGCAGGTCGGAGACGAGGGCGGCGTCGGTGGTGTCGGGGTCCGTGTCGGTGACCGGCCACGGCACGAGGGGGGTGTGATCGGCACCCACCGGGAACCTCTCGCGGGCGAAGTTGCGCATCCGCGGCGGCGAGGCCAAGGGGTCGCCCAGCAGGGCGGCCCACCCGTCGTTCCACCACACCAGTTGCCAGTCCGCCGCGAACACGGCAACCGGCACGTCTCCGAGGCGGACGAGCACTCGCTGCATACCGGACGGGAGATGCTCGCAGATCGTGCCGTCCGCCGGCGGCACGATCCGGGCCAGCCGGTAGAGGTGGTCCCGCTCGGCGGTGGACAGCTGGAGGGCGCGTGCCAGGGACGCCACCACCGACGCCGAGGGTGTCGTGGCCCGGCCCTGCTCCAGACGCACGACGTAGTCGACCGACACTCCGGCCAGGTCGGCCAGTTCCTCGCGCCGCAGCCCGACAGCCCGGCGCTTGCGGACGACCGGCAGCCCGGCGGCCGACGGGGGAAGCCGGTTCCGCCACGTGCGGATCGCCGCGCCCAGCCCGGCCCCGGGGGGTGTCGTCGTCATGCTCCTCATCGTCCCGCATCCCCGATCACCTGCGGGGGCGCAAGGGTGGTACTGGTCTTCCCACCGTCGAAGCGTCCCTGGTCCGGCTCCGTCGTCCGGGCAACCATCGAAGGCATGACGATCACTTTCATCACCGGAGCCAACAAGGGCATCGGCCGCGAGACCGCCCGCCGCCTCATCGCGTGCGGTCACACCGTTCTCCTGGGAGCCCGCGACCGGGAGCGGGGTGAGGAGGCAGCCGCCGCGCTGGGCGCACGCTTCGTCCCCGTCGACGTGACCGACGACGCGTCGGTGGCCGCCGCCGCCGCGGACGTCGCCGAGCACGAGGGCAGGATCGACGTCCTGATCAACAACGCGGGGGTCCAGGGACCCTTCGGTGATCCCGGCGGCCTCACCGCCGCGGACGCCCGCGCCGTCCTCGACGTCAACGTCATCGGCGTCGTCCGCACCACCGCCGCGTTCCTGCCGCTGCTGCGCCGCTCGGACGACCCCGTGATCATCAACGTCAGCAGCGGCATGGGCTCCCTCGCCTTCACCCACGACCCCGGCCGGTCCGAGTCGCACGTCGTCGTGCCGCTGTACGCCTCCTCGAAGGCGGCGCTGACGATGTTGACCACGCAGTACGCCAAGGGGCTCAAGGGCATTCGCGTCAACGCCGCCGACCCCGGCTACACCGCGACCGACATCAACGGTCACAGCGGCTTCCAGACCCTCACCGAGGGCACGGACGCGATCGTCGCCCTCGCCACCGAGGAGCCCGGCGCCGGCACCGGACGCTTCGTCGACCGCCATGGCGAGATCGCCTGGTCCTGACACCGGCAGTCCGGAGCCTGCCGCCTCCGACCAGCGCAAGGACCTGGAGCGACCGTCACGCAGCACCTCTCCGGCTGCGGAAACGCCGAAGGGCGGCACCCCCTGTCGAACAGGGGATGCCGCCCTCGGTGCTGCGCAGGAACTGCCGAGCCGTCAGGCTCAGAAGTCCATGTCACCGCCCGGCATGCCGCCCGGAGCGGCCGCGGCGGCCTTCTCCGGCTTGTCGGCGATGACGGCCTCGGTGGTGAGGAACAGCGCGGCGATGGAGGCGGCGTTCTGCAGGGCAGAGCGGGTCACCTTCGCCGGGTCGATGATGCCCTCGGCGATCATGTCGACGTAGTCGCCGGTCGCGGCGTTCAGGCCGTGACCCGGGGTCAGGTTGCGCACCTTCTCGACCACGACGCCGCCCTCGAGGCCGGCGTTGACGGAGATCTGCTTGAGCGGGGCCTCCAGCGCGAGCTTGACGGCGGCGGCACCGGTCGCCTCGTCACCCTCCAGCTCCAGCTTCTCGAAGACCGAGGAGGCCTGCAGCAGGGCCACGCCACCACCGGCGACGATGCCCTCCTCGACGGCCGCCTTGGCGTTGCGCACGGCGTCCTCGATGCGGTGCTTGCGCTCCTTGAGCTCGACCTCGGTCGCGGCACCGGCCTTGATGACGGCGACGCCACCGGCGAGCTTGGCCAGGCGCTCCTGGAGCTTCTCGCGGTCGTAGTCCGAGTCGGACTGCTCGATCTCGGCGCGGATCTGGTTGACCCGGCCGGCGACCTGGTCCGAGGAGCCGCCACCGTCGACGATGGTGGTCTCGTCCTTGGTGATGACCACCTTGCGGGCGGTGCCCAGCAGGTCGAGCGTGGTGTTCTCCAGCTTGAGGCCGACCTCCTCGGAGATCACCTCGCCGCCGGTCAGGATGGCGATGTCGTTCAGCATCGCCTTGCGGCGGTCGCCGAAGCCCGGGGCCTTGACGGCGACGGACTTGAAGGTGCCGCGGATCTTGTTGACGACCAGGGTCGACAGGGCCTCGCCCTCGACGTCCTCGGCGATGATCAGCAGCGGCTTGCCCGACTGCATGACCTTCTCCAGGAGCGGGAGCAGGTCCTTGACGGAGCCGATCTTCGAGTTGGCGATCAGGATGTACGGGTCGTCGAGGGACGCCTCCATACGCTCCATGTCGGTGGCGAAGTACGCCGAGATGTAGCCCTTGTCGAAGCGCATACCCTCGGTGAGCTCCAGCTCCAGACCGAAGGTCTGGGACTCCTCGACGGTGATGACGCCTTCCTTGCCGACCTTGTCCATGGCCTCGGCGATGAGCTCGCCGATCTGGGTGTCGGCGGCGGAGATGGAGGCCGTGGAGGCGATCTGCTCCTTGGTCTCGACGTCCTTCGCCTGCTCGAGGAGGGCACCGGAGACCGCCTCGACGGCCTTCTCGATACCGCGCTTCAGGGCCATCGGGTTGGCACCGGCGGCCACGTTGCGCAGGCCCTCGCGGACCAGGGCCTGGGCGAGCACGGTCGCGGTGGTCGTACCGTCACCGGCGACGTCGTCCGTCTTCTTGGCGACTTCCTTGACCAGCTCGGCGCCGATCTTCTCGTACGGGTCCTCCAGCTCGATCTCCTTGGCGATGGACACACCATCGTTGGTGATCGTGGGGGCGCCCCACTTCTTCTCAAGGACGACGTTGCGGCCCTTGGGGCCGAGGGTGACCTTGACGGCGTCGGCGAGCTGGTTCATACCGCGCTCAAGGCCGCGCCGCGCCTCCTCGTCGAACGCGATGATCTTGGCCATGTGAAGTGGTCCCTCCAGGACTGGGGGTGAGTCTTCGGACCGCGCCCGCGCCCGCGACGGACGGCTCGCCGACCCGTGGGTTCCTTGCCCCACCCGGCCTGCGGGCCTCACCGACCCGGTCCTTCGTTGTCACTCTCACCTTCAGAGTGCTAACGCCAATGATTAGCACTCGGCCTAGGCGAGTGCAAGCGGCTCTCGCGGACTGGGGCCCAGGACATGAGGAGCGGAGGCCCGGAACCTGCGGGCCGGCGCCCGGGGCACGGGGGCCGGGAGCCAGGGACCTGCGGGCCGGGAGCCCGGGACATGCCGAAGGGCTCGTGCCCCGGGAGGCACGAGCCCTTCGAAGAAATACAGAAGAACGTCGCTGTCAGTCGGCGCGTGCTTCAGCTGGTCGCCAGCCGGACCATGTCCGCCTGCGGCCCCTTCTGGCCCTGCGAGATCTCGAAATCGACCCGCTGACCCTCTTCCAGGGTGCGGTAGCCGTCCATCTGAATCGCGCTGTAGTGGACGAAAACATCCGCACCACCGTCGACCGCGATGAAGCCGTACCCCTTCTCCGCGTTGAACCACTTGACGGTGCCCTGAGCCATGCCTAACTCCCCTATTACTGGCCCTTGCACAGATCCACACTTCGCGGATCCGGGTCAGACCTCACCCCCCATTGGTTGGGGGCGTGCGCCGGAACGCGTCGACCGCGGCTGAATGTATCTGTCCAACTGCCGTCTGCAACAGGTCAATCGGACGAGAATTCTGGACGGAAGGGGTCCGGAATGTAGCAAGAATTCGGCCGAATTCAGGGCAAGTCGGGCCCCATAAAGGCCACAAAAGCCGCATATAACCCGCGCACTTTGGCTACTTCTTGTCGGGCTCGCGGTATCGAATACGGGGCTCCCGACCTGGAGATCGGGACCGTGTTCCCCAACTGTACCGCGCTCAACCACACAGAATTGCCCCCTCCGCTTCTCTCACGGAGGGGGCAATCGGATGAACAGTCGGTGATCGGCGTTACCGAAGGTAATGTTCGGTCATTCGATCAGCCTGTCAAGCGGGGCCGCAGGTCAGCCTCCGGCGACGGCCGGGATGATGGAGACGCCGGCGCCGTCCGGGGTGACGGTCTCCAGGCCCTGCTCGAAGCGCACGTCGTCGTCGTTGACGTACACGTTGACGAACCGGCGCAGCTTGCCCTGGTCGTCCAGAACCCGCGCGGAGATGCCGGTGTGCTTCTTCTCCAGGTCCGAGATGACCTCGCCGAGCGTGGCCCCTTCGGCGGCGACTTCGGCCTGGCCACCGGTGTAGGTGCGCAGGATGGTGGGGATGCGAACGGTGACGCTCACGTTTTTACCTCCGGTCCGGGCAACGCCCTATTTCTCGGGGGACTCAGGCGAGCCCGGCCTCGCGGAAAGACTCCAGATTCGGGCGAATGGTCGCGGTGAGTCCGGTCCCCGCCACCGCGTCCAGCGTCTTCAGTCCATCACCGGTGTTGAGTACAACGACCGACTTCGCCGGATCAATCAACCCATTCTCAATGAGCTTTTTGGTGACTCCAACCGTCACTCCGCCGGCGGTTTCCGCGAAGATTCCCTCGGTCCGCGCGAGCAGCTTGATGGCGTCGACGACCTGCTCGTCGGTGACGTCCTCCACCGCGCCGCCGGTACGCCGCGCGATATCGAGGACGTACGGCCCGTCGGCCGGGTTGCCGATGGCCAGCGACTTGGCGATGGTGTTCGGCTTCTGCGGGCGGACCACGTCGTGGCCCTCCTTGTAGGCCACCGACACCGGCGAGCAGCCCTCGGCCTGGGCACCGAAGATCTTGTACGGCCGGTCCTCGACGAGACCGAGCTTGATCAGCTCCTGCAGCCCCTTGTCGATCTTCGTCAGCTGCGATCCCGAGGCGATCGGGACGACCAGCTGGTCCGGGATCCGCCAGCCGAGCTGCTCGCAGATCTCGTACGCCAGGGTCTTGGAACCCTCCGCGTAGTACGGCCGCAGGTTGACGTTGACGAAGCCCCAGCCCTCGCCGGCCGGGTCACCGATCAGCTCGGAGCAGAAACGGTTCACGTCGTCGTAGTTGCCCTCGATGCCGACGAGCTCGCCGCCGTAGATCGCGGCCATGACGACCTTGCCCTGCTCCAGGTCGTGCGGGATGAAGACGCAGGAGCGGAAGCCAGCGCGGGCGGCGGCGGCGCCGACCGCGCCGGCCAGGTTGCCGGTGGAGGAGCAGGAGAGGGTGGTGTAGCCGAAGGCGCGGGCGGCCTCGACGGCCTGGGCGACGACGCGGTCCTTGAAGGAGTGCGTCGGGTTGCCGGAGTCGTCCTTCACGTACAGCCCGCCGGTCACCCCGAGCTCGCGGGCCAGGTTGTCGGCCTGGACGAGCTTGGTCCAGCCGGGGTTGATGTTCGGCTTGGTCGCCACGTCCGCGGGGACGGGCAGCAGCGGCGCGTAGCGCCAGATGTTCGCGGGACCCGCTTCGATCGTCTTGCGGAGTTCCTCGGTGTCGTAGGCCGAGAAGTCGTACGCGATCTCCAGCGGGCCGAAACACTCCTCGCAGGCGAAGACCGGGCCGAGCGGCACCCGGTGACCGCACTCGCGGCAGCTCAGGGCGGCGGCGGGACCAAGGTCGACGGTGGAATCCGTGGTGCTTGCAACAGTCTGCACAGCCATGTGAGGCGAGGCCCTTTCTCCTCATCTTCCTCACGACGCATCTCGCCGTGAGACGGATTTGGCACCTTCCCTAGCCGGGAGCCTCGCGGCGATCGACAGTGATCTACGAGTACCGACTGGAGGGTTGCCGGGGCTTCATCGGGCCGTTTCCCTCTGCCCCTCTGGATGAGCGGTATGTAGTTGTCAACGCCGGGTGACCCCAGGACATGCGATGGTCATCGGCGTTGTTCAAGACTGTAACCGAAGGCCAGGACAGTTGAGAGAGTCGTCCGAACCGCGAGATGGATCACACCTCGTCGTGTGACCGTGACAGTGAGGAGCCGCTGACCGTGCTGGAAGAAGCCGAGCGCTGGCTGGCCACCCGCTCCTGGTCCGTAACCGACCGCCCCCTGCACAAGATCATGGCAGCCAAACGGTCCTCCGGGCAGACGGTCAGCGTCGTGCTGCCCGCGCTCAACGAGGAGGAGACCGTCGGCGACATCGTCGCGATCATCCGCCACGACCTCATGCAGCAGGTGCCGCTCGTCGACGAGATCGTGGTCGTCGACTCCGGCTCCACCGACCGCACGGCGGCCGTCGCCGCGGCCGCCGGCGCCCGCGTGGTGCACCGCGACGCGATCCTGCCCCGCATCCCCGCCGTCCCCGGCAAGGGCGAGGTCCTCTGGCGCTCCCTCCTGGTCACCACCGGGGACATCGTCTGTTTCATCGACGCCGACCTGCGGGAGTTCTCCTCCGACTTCGTCACCGGCATCGTCGGCCCGCTCCTCACCGAACCGGGCGTGGACCTCGTCAAGGCGATGTACGACCGCCCGCTCGGCGGCGCCGCCGGGCAGGGCGGCCGGGTCACCGAGCTGATGGCCCGCCCGCTGCTGAACATGCACTGGCCGCAGCTGGCCGGTTTCGTCCAGCCGCTCGGCGGCGAGTACGCGGCCCGCCGCTCGCTGCTGGAACAGCTCCCGTTCCCGGTCGGCTACGGCGTGGAGCTGGGCATGCTGGTCGACGCCCTGCACCTGGTGGGGCTCGACGCCCTCGCCCAGGTCGACGTCGGCGTCCGCAAGCACCGCCACCAGGACGGCCAGGCCCTCGGCCGGATGTCCGCCGCGATCTACCGCACGGCCCAGCTCCGGCTGGCCCGCGGCCACCTGATCCGGCCCGCCCTCACCCAGTTCGAACGGGGCGAGGACGGCTTCGAGCCCCGCACGTACTCCGTGGACACCGAGGAACGCCCGCCGATGGTGGAGATCACGGAGTACGCCGAGCGCAAGGTGGCGTGAGTGCGGGGTCCGCGTGCGTGGCGTGAGTTCGCCGTACGGCCGTATACGGCGGCGCGTCGGGCGCGGCCGTACGTTTGAGCGTTTACGGGCCGGGCTAGGTTGAGGCGTATGGCTTCCCCCATGGCTTCCACCGGCGGTGCCGAGGTGCTGGTCGCGTCCAATCGCGGCCCGGTCTCGTACGACCTGCGCGAAGACGGTTCGCTGCACGCCAAACGGGGCGGCGGCGGGCTGGTCTCGGGCCTGTCGGCGATCGGGCCGGACGCGAACGCGGTCTGGGTGTGCGCCGCGCTCGGCGACGGCGACCGGGAGGCGGTGCGGCGGGCCGAGGGCGGCCGGCTGCCGGCCGGGGACACCGGCGGGCAGCAGGTCCGCATGCTCGACATCGACGCGGACGTATTCGCCGACGCGTACAACGGCATCGCCAACTCGGTGCTCTGGTTCGTCCACCACATGCTCTACCAGACCCCGCTGGAACCGGTCTTCGACGCGGAGTTCCGGCGGCAGTGGGGGTCGTACCAGGCCTACAACCGCGCCTTCGCGGAAGCGCTGGCGCAGGAGGCGGGCCAGGGGGCGGTGGTGGTCATCCAGGACTACCACCTCGCGCTCGCGCCGCGCATGCTCCGGCAGCTCCGCCCGGACCTGCGCATCGGCCACTTCTCCCACACCCCGTGGGCGCCGCCGGACTACTTCCGGCTCCTCCCCGACGACATCGCGGCGGAGCTGCTCGGCGGGATCCTGGGCGCCGACCACGCGGCGTTCCTGACGCGGCGGTGGGCGGACGCGTTCACGGACTGCTGCCATGCGGTGCTGGGGCCGGGGATCCCCTCCTCGGACACCCGGATCGGGGTGCACGGGCTGGGCGCCGACGCGGACTTCCTGCGGAAGCGGTCGCACGAGCCGGACGTGGACGAGCGGATGCGGGCGCTGCGGGCGGAGATCGGCGGCGAGGGGCGTAGGACGATCGTCCGGGTCGACCGGACGGAGCTGTCGAAGAACATCGTGCGGGGGCTGCTGGCGTACCGGCAGCTGCTCGACGGCCACCCCGAGTGGCGGGAGCGGGTGGTGCATGTCGCGTTCGCGTATCCGTCGCGGCAGGACCTGTCCGTGTACCGCGACTACACGGCGGAGGTGCAGCGGGTCGCGGACGAGATCAACTCGGCCTACGGGACGGCGGGTTGGACGCCAGTCGTGCTGCACGTCAAGGACGACTTCGCGCGCTCGCTGGCGGCGTACCGGCTGGCCGACGTGGCGCTGGTGAACCCGATCCGGGACGGCATGAACCTGGTGGCGAAGGAGATCCCGGTGGTGTCGGACGAGGGGTGCGTGCTCGTGCTGTCGCGGGAGGCCGGGGCGTACGAGGAGCTGGGCGAGGACGCGGTGGTGGTGAACCCCTATGACATCGGGGGGACGGCGGAGGCCCTGCACCGGGCGTTGACGATGCCGGTGGAGGAGCGCACGGAGCGCTGCAAGCGGCTGGCCGCGGGAGCCACCGCGCTGCCGCCCGCGCAGTGGTTCCTGGATCAGCTGGGGGCGCTGGGCGGCTGAGTTCTCCGCCGCCGCAGTCCTGGGGCCGGAGCGCTCACCGGCTCCGCTGCCCGGCGCCGCCACGTCCCATGCGTTCACTATAACGAACGATGGGTTCACCATTCCGAGTGAGTTCGTTATAGTGAACGCATGGTTCATTCAGCTGAGATCGTTCAGGTGGCCGCACAGGTCGGCACCTACCTCGACGACACCTACCTGGAACAGGTGGACACCCGGGTGATCGCCGTCGGCGAGCAGAACGGAACGCCGTGGGCGGCCGTCGAGCACTGCCTGTTCCATCCGCAGGGCGGCGGCCAGCCCGCCGACCGGGGCCTGCTGGACGACACGGAGATCGTCCCCGTACGGGACCGCGAGTCGGGGCTGGTCGTCGCCGTCGCGCCCGAGGGCGGCACGCTGCCGTCCCTCGCCGTGGGCCGGCGGGTCCGGGCGCGGATCGACATGGACGCCCGGACGGCACACGCCGCGCTGCACACGGCCGGGCACCTGGTCGAGGCCGCCGGGCGGACGCAGGGGTGGGAGATGGTCGCGAGCAACCACTTCCCCGGCCAGGCCCGGATCGAGTTCCGGACGCCGCAGCCGGACACCCGGCTGGCCGATCCCGAGGGACGGGAGGAGGCGACCGCCGCGCTGCGGGCCGCCGTCGCCACCGCGATCGCCGACGACCTGCCCGTCCTCGCGCGCCACGAGGGCGAGGGACGGCGCGTGGTGCACCTGGGCACCCTGCACCACGCGCCGTGCGGAGGCACGCACGTGCGCAGCCTCGGCGATCTCGCCGAGGTGGTCCTGCCGACGCTGAAGGTGAAGAAGGGCCGCGTCCGCGTGTCCTACACCGCGACCCACAGGAGCCGCTGATGACGCCCCCGCCGTCCGGCCGGCAGCCGGTGAGCAGTACCGCGGCCGCGGTCGGCGCGAAGATCCGGCTGCGCCGCCAGCAGCGCGGCATGAGCGCCGCCGAGATGGCCCGGCGCGCCGGGCTGAGCAAGGCCACGCTGTCGCAGCTGGAGGCCGGCAACGGCAATCCGACCATCGACACCCTGGACGCGATCGCGATCGCCCTGCGCATTCCGATCGCCGACCTGCTGGCACGCGACGCCGACACCGGGCCGGTCTTCCGTCCGGCCACGCCCGCGGAACCGGGCGAGGTCTCCCGGGAACTGCTGCGCCGGATCAGCAGCGGCAACAGCCTGGAGATCTGGCGGCTGCGCATCCCGCCCGAGACGGAGCTGGCAGGCGTCCCGCACGCCACCGGCACGATCGAGCACCTGCTCGTCGCCACCGGGTACGTCACCGCAGGCCCCGTCGACGCCCCGCAGGACCTGGGCCCCGGCGACATGCTCGCCTTCGCCGGGGACGCCCCGCACTTCTACCGCACCGGCGCCGAGGAAGTGGACATCACCGTCGTCTTCGCCTCCCCCATCAGCAGCTGAGCCCGAGGAAAACCCGTCATGAGCCCCACCGCCACCACCCCCTCCGCCCTCGTCACCACCCCCTCCGGCCGCGCCTTCATCAGCGACAACATGGCCGGGGCCGCCCCGCAGATAGTCCGGGCCGTCGCCGACGCGGCCGTCGGCCAGGTCCTGCCCTACGGCAACGACCCCGTCACCGACAGCGCCCGCCGCAGGCTCGGGGAGATCTTCGAACGGGACGTCGACGTCTTCCCCGTCTCCACCGGATCCGCCGCCAACGCCCTGAGCCTGGCCGCCCTCACCCCGCCCTGGGGCAGCGTGCTCTCGCACCCCGACAGCCACATCAACCACGACGAGTGCGGCGCCCCGGAGTTCTTCACCAACGGCGCCAAACTCGTCGGCGTGCCCGGCCCCGACGGCAAGATCGACCCCGACGCACTCCGGCGGGCGGTGCGCCGCCGGGCCGGTGACGTGCACAGCGTGCAGCCGTCCGTGGTGAGCATCAGCCAGGCCACCGAGAGCGGCAGCGTCCACACCCTCGATGAGATCCGCCGGCTGTCCGCCATCGCCAAGGACGCGGGGCTGCGCGTCCACATGGACGGCGCCCGCTTCGCCAACGCCCTGGCCCACACCGGCGCCACCCCCGCCGAGATGACCTGGCGGGCCGGCATCGACGTGCTGTCCTTCGGCGCCACCAAGAACGGCGCGATGACCGCCGACGCCGTCGTCTCCTTCGACCCCGCGCTCGCCACCGAGCTCGCCTTCCGCACCAAGCGGGCCGGCCAGCTCACGTCGAAGATGCGCTTCCAGTCGGCCCAGCTCGACGCCTACCTCACCGACGGCCTGTGGCTGCGCAACGCCCGCCGGGCCAACGCCATGGCCGCCCGGCTCGGCGAGGGCCTCAAGGCCGTCCCCGGCACCGGTCCGCTGGCCGCGCCCCAGGCCAACATCGTCTTCTGCCGCCTCCCCCGGCACGTCACCGAAGGACTCCTCGCCGAGGGCTACGCCTTCTACCACGACCGCTGGGAACCGGGCGTAGTCCGCTTCGTCACCGCGTTCTCCCACACGCCCGAAGACATCGACCAGCTCGTCGACGCGGTCCACCGCCACACCGCCTGAAGGACCGGAGACGGGGGCCTACGGGGCACTCAGGGCGGCAAGACTCCTCAGCAGTCGTACGACGCCCTCCGGGCCTTCCACCACCAGGTCGGAGCGGTCCGCCAGCTCCGTGACCTCCTCGCTGCCGCTGCAGACCAGCAGGCCGGGGACGCCCTCCTCGCGGAGCTTCTCCACGGCGGCGAAGGCGGGGATGTCGCCGAGGTCGTCGCCGGCGTAGAGGACCGCGCCGGCGTCGATGTGCCGTGCGTATTCGCGCAGGGCCACGCCCTTGTCCGTGCCCGGGGGGCGGAGTTCCAGGACCAGGCGGCCCGGTTCGACGATCAGGGCGTGCTGGGTGGCGAGGTCGGTCAGGGGGGCGCGGAGGGTTTCGAAGGTGGCCTGGGGGTCGGCGGCGCGCCGGGTGTGGACCGCGATCGCCCGGCCCTTCTCCTCGATCCAGGTGCCCTCCGCGGCTCCGGCGCGGTCGAGGAGGGCGGGGAGTTCGGCGCGGACGGCGGCGATGCCGGGGTGCGGGGGCGGTGCGGTGAGCTCGCCGGTCGCCGCGTCCCAGCGTTCGGCGCCGTAGTGGCCGAGGACGACGAGGTGTTCCAGGCCGGGCACGCCCGCGAAACCGCCGTAGCGGACGGCCACCTCGGCCGGGCGGCCGGTGACGACGGCGACGGCGGCCACCTTGGGGGCGAGCGCGGCCAGCACCGGCACGGCGTCCGGATGCGCCCGCGCCTGCTCCGGGTCGGCGACGATCGGCGCGAGCGTCCCGTCGAAGTCGAGTCCGACGAGGGCGGAGCCGGGCCGCGCGAGGAGCGCGGCAAGACCGTCCCGCCCGGCCGGGGTCCGCGGCGTCGGAAGGGGTTCCGTGATGTGGGTTCCCATGCGCCGACACTATCCGAGCAACGCCCCGAGCAGCGCCCCGTAAGGGGCGCGGGGAACTGCGCGAGAAGCCCCACCGGCCCGCAGGTCACATCCAGACCAAA
This sequence comes from Streptomyces sp. NPDC090499, assembly GCF_044769305.1. Taxonomy (NCBI): domain Bacteria; kingdom Bacillati; phylum Actinomycetota; class Actinomycetes; order Kitasatosporales; family Streptomycetaceae; genus Streptomyces; species Streptomyces sp. NPDC090499. The sequence goes on along the minus strand of NZ_JBIVXP010000007.1, from coordinate 163,740 downwards.
TCCCCCAATGGGGGCCGAAGGGGGCGCAGCCCCCTGGAGGACGGGACGGGTAGGGGCGGCGGGGGCGCAGATCCCCGCCTCAGCGCTCCGAGCGCCGCGCGTCCCGCACCCTCCGCAGCCTGTTCACCGTCACCGGGTCGTGGGCCAAGGCCCGCTCGTCGTCCAGCAGGGCGTTCAGGAGCTGGTAGTAGCGCACCGGAGCCAGGTCCAGTTCCTCGCGTATCGCGCGTTCCTTCGCGCCGGGGCCGGTGAAGCCCCGGCGTTCGAGGGCGAGGATGGCCTGCTCGCGCGCGCCCAGTTCGTGCCGGTCCATGGCGAGAACCGTAACGCTCAGCGGGTCCCGCTCGTACGGCTGTCGGCCGTCGCCGCCTCGGCCTGGATCCGGGTGAGGACGCGCGTCGGGTCGCCGGTCGGGCTCACCGCCGTACCGATCTGCTTCTTGATGTCGGCGCTGATCGCGGCCCAGGAGGTCTTGCCCGCCGGGTAGAGCTCCGATGTGGGCAGCTGCTCCAGGAAGGGGCGCAGCTGCTTGTCCTCGGCCTGCGTGGAGTCGGTCATCGTCTGGGACGCGGACGTGGTGACGGGCAGCAGGCCGTACTCGCGGGAGAAGGAGAGGACGTTCTTCTCGCTGTAGACGTAGTTCAGGAAGTCGCCGACCTGCTCGGCGTGGCCGTTCTGCTTGAACGCGGCCATCCAGTCGGCGACGCCCATGGACGCGGTGGTGGTGCTCTGCCCGGCGCGGGCCGGCATCGGGACCGCGCCGAACTTCACGCCCTTCTTCTCGGCCTGCTTGATCAGCGTGGGGTGGCCGTTGAGCATGCCGACCTGGCCATCGGCGAAGGCGGTGAACGCGGCCGCGCGGTTCAGCCTGCCGGGGGCCACCGGGCCGGTCAGGCCCTTGCCGACCAGCTCGTCCTTGAGCCAGGTGAGGGTGTCGATGTTCTGCGAGGAGTCGATCGTGTAGGTGCCGGTGTCGTCGGTGTAGCCGCTGCCGCCGCTGAGCAGCCACTGCATGGTCTCCGCCTGCGCCTCCTCGGGGCCGAGCGGCAGGGCGTACGGGTACTTCACCCCGTCCGCCTTCAGTGCCTTCGCGTCGGCTTCGAGCTCGTTCCAGGTGGTGGGCGGGGTGCTGATGCCGGCCTGGGAGAAGAGGGTCTTGTTGTAGAAGAGGACGCGCGTGGAGGCGGCGAAGGGTATGCCGTACTGCGCGTGGTTCCACTGGCCCGCCTCGGCGAGCTGGGAGGGGAAGTCGGCCTGGACCGGGATGGAGAGCAGGTCTCCGGCCTCGTACAGCTTGCCGGCGGCCGCGTAGTCGGCGTACGCGCCGATCTGCGCCAGGTCGGGGGCGTCGCCGGCGTCGACCATGTCCTTGACCTTGCGGTCGACGTCGTTCCACGAGTAGACGGTGACGTCGACCTTCACGTCGGAGTGCTGGGCCTCGTAGGCCTTGGCCAGCTTGTCCCAGTACTTCTGGGAGCTGTTGGCGGCGGAGTCCCCGTAGTCGGCGGCGACGAGTCTAAGGGTGACGTCCGAGGATCCCGTCGTCCCACACCCACCGAGGACCGCCGTCATGCCCGTTGCGGACACCACCGCGATCATTCCTGCCCTACGCCGCCGCACGTGTACTACCCCTGTTTCTTACTGTCTCGCCGTTCAATATGTGGACCTATAAGGTCTACACCACGCAAGTGGACTAGACCTCTTGCGGGTCGACGGGCCACACTGTTCCCGTGAGACATGTCATCGCCCTGGACGTGGGCGGCACCGGAATGAAGGCCGCGCTGGTCGGCCCGGACGGCGAGCTGCTCCACCGGGACCGCCGGGCGACCGGCCGGGACCGCGGCCCCGACGCCGTGGTCACCGCCATCCTCGACTTCGCCGCCGAGCTGAAGGCCTACGGCGAGCAGCACCTCGGCGAGCCGGCGTCCGCGGCCGGCCTCGCGGTCCCCGGCATCGTGGACGAGCAGGCCGGCCTCGCGGTCTACGCGGCCAACCTGGGCTGGCGCGACGTCCCGCTGCGCGGCCTCCTCGCCGACCGCCTCGGCATCCCGGTCGCCCTCGGCCACGACGTCCGCACCGGCGGCCTGGCCGAGGGCAGGCTCGGCGCGGGCCGGGGCGCGGACCGCTTCTTCTTCGTGGCCCTCGGCACCGGGATCGCCGGCGGCTTCGGCCTGGACGGCCGGGTGGAGCCGGGCGCGCACGGCTTCGCCGGCGAGATCGGCCATGTCGTGGTCCGGCCGCAGGGTGCCCCCTGCCCGTGCGGGCAGCGCGGCTGCCTGGAGCGGTACGCGTCGGCGGCCGCGGTGAGCGAGGCGTGGGCGAAGGCGGTCGGCGACCCGGACGCGGACGCGGCGGACTGCGCGAAGGCGGTCACGTCCGGCGACCCGAACGCCGTCCGGGTGTGGGGCGACGCGGTGGCCGCCCTGGCCGACGGCCTGGTCACGGCCCTCACCCTGCTCGACCCCCGGGTCCTCATCATCGGCGGCGGCCTTGCGGAGGCGGGGGATGTCCTCTTCGAGCCCCTGCGGGAGGCGGTGCAGCGCCGGGTGACGTTCCAGAAACTGCCGACGATCGTCCCGGCCGAGCTGGGAGACACGGCCGGGTGTCTGGGCGCGGGCCTGCTCGCCCAGGACCTACTAACGACGACCACTCCGGAGGTAACCCCCTGATGGCTGCGACCGAGCCGCACTACAACGCCCCTTCAGGGGCGCGGGGCAGTGCTCAATCTGCGGCTGCCGCCGCGTGGGCGCGAGCAACCACCACGCACCCGCAGCCGGGGTCGAACGGTCTGGTCCTCGACGGTGCCCGGACAGTCCTCCCGACCGGAGTGGTCGACAGGGGACGCCTGGTCGTCGACGGCACGAAAATCGCCGCCGACGCCCCCGAGAACGCCCAGGTCATCGACCTCACCGGCCACTGGCTCCTGCCAGGATTCGTCGACCTCCACAACCACGGCGGCGGCGGCGCCTCCTTCAGCTCCGGCACCGCCGAACAGGTCCTCACCGGCGTCCACACCCACCGCACCCACGGCACGACCACCCTGGTCGTCTCCACCGTCACCGACGACATGGACGTCCTCGCCCGCCAGGCCGGTCTCCTCTCCGAGCTCGCCGAGCAGGGCGAGATCGCCGGCATCCACTTCGAGGGCCCCTTCATCTCCCCGTGCCGCAAGGGCGCCCACTCCGAGGCGCTGCTGCGGCACCCGGACCCGGCGGAGGTCCGCAAGCTGGTGGACGCGGCGCGCGGGCACGCGAAGATGGTCACGCTCGCCACCGAACTCCCCGGCGGCATCGAGTCGGTACGGCTGCTCGCGGAGCACGGCGTGATCGCCGCCGTCGGCCACACGGACGCGACGTACGAGCAGACGCTGGAGGCGATCGACGCGGGCGCCACGGTCGCCACCCACCTGTACAACGCGATGCCGCAGATCGGCCACCGCGCGCCCGGCCCGATCGCCGCCCTCCTGGAGGACGAGCGGGTGACGGTGGAACTGATCAACGACGGCACCCACCTGCACCCCGCCGCACTCCAGCTGGCCTTCCACCACGCGGGTCCGGACCGGGTCGCCTTCATCACGGACGCGATGGACGCGGCCGGCTTCGGCGACGGCCGCTACCAGCTGGGCCCACTGGAGGTGGAGGTCACCGACGGAGTCGCCCGGCTCGCGGACAGCGGCGCCATCGCCGGCTCCACGCTGACGCTGGACCGCGCGCTGCGGCGGGCGGTCACCGTCGACCGGCTCCCCGTCGAGCACGCCGTCGCCGCCCTGTCCGCCAACCCTGCCCGGCTGCTGGGCCTCTACGACCGGGTCGGCTCCCTGGAGCCCGGCAAGGACGCCGACCTGCTCGTCCTGGACGCGGACTTCACGCTGAAGGGCGTGATGAGGAAGGGCGAGTGGGTGATCACACCCGAACTGTCCTGATCCCTCCCCCTGTTGAGAGACGGCGACCCTAGGCCGGTCGCCGTCTCTTTGGCATGATCGAGGCCCCCCAACCGACGGCACGGGCATGTGCGAGGGAGGTCGCCCGGTGATCCTCACCGTCACGCTGAACACCGCTCTGGACATCACCTACCGGGTCGGCGCCCTGCGCCCGCACGCCTCGCACCGCGTCTCCGCCGTGACGGAACGGCCGGGCGGCAAAGGGGTCAACGTGGCCCGGGTGCTGGCCGCACTCGGCCACGGGACGACGGTGACCGGGTTCGCGGGCGGCGCCACGGGCCGGGCGGTACGGCAGCTCCTCGCGGACACCCCGGGCGTACGGGACGCACTGCTCCCGGTCACCGGGCCGACCCGCCGCACCATCGCGGTCGTGGACGAACTGACGGGCGACACGACCCAGTTGAACGAGCCCGGCCCGCAGATAGCGCCCGCCGAGTGGGGCACCTTCCTCGACCACTACGAGGAACTGCTCACCGGCGCCTCGGCGGTGGCGCTGTGCGGCAGCCTGCCGCCCGGGGTTCCGGTGGGGGCGTACGCGGGCCTGATAAAGGCTGCCCGGTCCGCCGGGGTCCCGGTCCTCCTCGACACCAGCGGGGAGCCACTGCGACGCGGGGTCGCGGCCCGCCCCGACCTGGTCAAGCCGAACGCCGACGAACTGGCCGAACTCACCGGCTCCCACGACCCGGCCCGCGCCACCCAGGACGCCCGCCGCCGCGGCGCCCGCACGGTGGTCGCCTCCCTGGGCGCCCAGGGCCTGCTGGCCCTCACCCCGGAGGGCCGCTGGCGCGCCACCCCACCTGCCCGGGAACGCGGCAACCCGACGGGAGCGGGTGACTCGGCGGTGGCCGGCCTGCTGGCGGGCCTCGTCGAACAACTCCCCTGGCCGGACCGTCTGGCCCACGCGGTGGCCCTGTCGGCGGCAACAGTACGGGCCCCGGCGGCGGGCGAGTTCGACCGGGCGGCCTACGAGAGGCTGCTCGACGAAGTCACAGTGGCCGACGAGATCAGCAGGGCCTAAAACCAACCAACTTTGGCTGACATCCGTCGACGCGCATCATTTTTAAGAACATACGATCACCAGCGACCAAAGATCCATCTCTCACTGGGGGGACACATGCGCAAATCGTCGACCATCAAGCGACTTGCTGCTCTCGGTATGGTCTCAATGGGACTCGTCGTCTCCTTGAGTTCCACCGCATCGGCCGATCAAGCCGGCGTCTGGATGTCGGATGGTCACTACTTCAACATCAGAAGCACCGCCAGCACCTCGTCGACCGTGGTCCACACGATTACCGATCCTGCCGCCAGAGTTCCTTGCACCACGACCCCATGCACTCGAGACAACAACGGCGGCTCGTACACCTGCTGGAGCGGAGGCCCGTCCGGCAACGACTGGGTCAAGGTGAAGTGGGACGGAAAGACGGGTTGGGTAGCCGTCCTCTGTGTCGAAGGCGGACGTATCTGAGCAACTGCGTTGACCGCCTAGCACTGTCCGACGGTCGTCGGAAGGTCATGCCTCCGACGACCGTCGAAATTAGCGGCCCGCATCGAGTGATCTGACGGCGCCGACAGCACACAAAGTCAGTCGCTACTTGGTCAGGTAGAGCTGGTCCAGTACGGCGTTGCACTGGTTGCCGTCGTTGCAGGCGACCGCGATGGTGTTGCTGCCCTGGCTCAGGCTGACGTTGGCCCAAGTTGTCTTCCAGCCCTTCTCCCAGTCGCCTGCGGGAGTGTTACCGAAGTTCTTCATGTTCAGCGGCTGGGAATTGGCCTCGCCGTTGACCACCAAAGTGGCGTTGGCGTCCGCGCCGGGAACTCCATAGCGCACGTACAACCGGTAGGTGCCAGACTTCTGAATGCCGCTGACGGTCCAGGTGACCTTGGCACCGACCTGGTTGAAGCCTGTCACGTAGATGCCACCGTCGGCCTTGGCACCCTTGAACTCGGACGCTGTGGTGGTCCCCCCCTCCAGCCGCAGCGCCTTCGCATCGATCTTCGGCAGATCCCCCGTGGCCGACACCGAGCTGGTGCTGGACGGGCTCGGCGACGCGCTCGCGGACTGGCTCGGGGTGGTGGAGGCGTCGCCGCTTGCCTTGTTGTCGTCGCCGTTGCCGTTCATCATCGCGACGCTGATGCCGATGACGACGGCGGCGACGACCGCGACGGCGCCGATGAGGAGGCCCTTGGTGTTGGGGCCCCGGCCGCGGCCCGCGGGCGGCATCGGGGTGCGGGTGGTCGGGGCGCCGCCCGGGAAGGTCTCCGGGGCCTGGTAGGCCGCGTTCGGTGGCTGGCCGTAGCCGCCCGGCTGCTGGGGGATGGTCTGGCCGCCGTACTGCTGCTGCGGTGCCTGCTGCTGGCCGCCGTACGTACGCTCGCCGACCGAGCGCACCCTGCTGACCTGATGCGGGTAGCCGTAGCCACCGCCGCCGGACGGCGGCTGGGCCCCTCTGGCCTGACCATCGGCGTACAGGTAGCCGAACGGGTCGTCGTCCTCGGGCGTGCTCGCGCCGTTGTCGCCGGGCGTCATCCCTTGGTACTCCTCAACAGGTGCGGGCGGATGCGGTACAGGTATTGAGAGTCGAGCCTACCCGGTCTGGCTGAGCCAAACGGGTGACTCGGATCGCATCAGCGCGACGACCTGCGGATCATCCGGCACGGCGATGTGCTTTGGGACGAGATCGTTTCTCTACGTACATCCGCTCGTCGGCGGATTTCAGGACCTCGTCCGCCGTCATGCCGCAGTGCGCCCATCCGATGCCGAAACTGGCGCCCACCCGGACCGCCCGGCCCTCGGCGCGGATCGGCTGGATGATCTCGTTGCGCAGGCGTACGGCGAGGTCCTGGGCGTCGGCCTTGCCGAGGCCGTCGGCGAGGATCACGAACTCGTCGCCGCCGAGGCGGGCCACGGTGTCGCCGTCCCGGACGCCCCGGGTGAGCCTGCGGGCGACCTCGATGAGGACGGCGTCGCCCGCGTTGTGGCCGAACCGGTCGTTGATCGACTTGAAGCCGTCGAGGTCGCAGAAGAGCACCGCGAGCCCCTTGGCGCCGTCGTCGCGGCCTTCCTCGGGGGCGACGGTGTGCACGTGGTGGTCGTAGCCGTCGTACGACGCCGAGCCGGTCGCTCCGCCCACCGAGCCGGCGAAGTCGAAGCCGTGGCCGTTGGCGTCGTAGGCGGGGTGGCCGTAGGCCGCGTCCAGGGACTCCAGCTCCCCGGCGTGTCCGGCGCGCCGGCAGAGCCGGGAGGAGAGCCGGGAGCGCAGCTCCGCGGAGTTCGGGAGGCCGGTGAGGGAGTCGTGGGAGGCGCGGTGGGCGAGCTGGAGCTCGCGGCGCTTGCGTTCCTCTATGTCCTCGACGTGGGTGAGGAGGAAGCGGGGCCCGTCGGCGGCGTCGGCGACGACGGAGTTGCGGAGCGAGACCCAGACGTAGGTGCCGTCGCGGCGGCCGAGGCGGAGCTCGGCGCGGCCGCCCTCGGCGGAGGTGCGGAGCAGGGTGCCGATGTCCTCGGGGTGGACCAGGTCGGAGAAGGAGTAGCGGCGCATCGCGGAGGCGGGGCGGCCCAGGAGGCGGCACAGGGCGTCGTTGCTGCGCAGTATTCGGCCGTGCTGGTCGCCGCCCATCTCGGCTATCGCCATGCCGGAGGGGGCGTACTCGAAGGCCTGCCGGAAGGACTCCTCGCTGGCCCGCAGCGCCTGCTGCTCGCGCTCCAGGCGGACCAGGGCGCGCTGCATGTTGGCGCGCAGCCGGGCGTTGCTGATCGCGATCGCGGCCTGGAAGGCGTACATCTGCAGGGCCTCGCGGCCCCAGGCGCCCGGGTGGCGGCCGTTGCGCGGGCGGTCGACGGAGATCACCCCGAGCAGTTCGCCGCAGGAGCTGCCCGATATCCCGGGCGTGTACATCGGGGCGAAGAGCCGGTCTGAGGGGTGCCACTCGTCCTCGAAGCGCGGCGCGGGGCCGTCGGTGTACCACTGCGGGACGTCGTCGTCGTCGAGGACCCAGCCCTCGGTGTGCGGTATGAAGACGAGGTCGCCCCACTTCTCGCCCATGTTCAGCCGCCGCTCCCAGGACTCGCGGGAGCCGACCCGGCCGGTGATCAGGGCCTCGGCGGCGGAGTTCCCGGCGAAGGCGGCGACCACGAGATCGCCCTCGGCGGGGCGTACGAGGTTGATGCACGCCATCTCGTAGTTGAGGGCGGTGATCACGCCGTCGGCGACGGTCTGCAGTGTGTCCGCCAGGCTGCGGGCCGTGTTCATGTCGGCCATGACCTGGTGCAGCTGTCGCAGGGACGCAAGACGGACGTAGGGCTCCGACTCGGTCTCCATGCTCGCCCTCCCCCCGAGACCTCGCAGTGAATCAAGGGTCTGCTTCGGCGCTACTTTTCCCCGCCACTGAATCACAGCGCGCTGCCCACTCGGTACACAGGGTCAACAATTAACGTCCCTTGTGACTCAAGTCACAGGAGAACATGAACAATTGCGTGGAGTTTCCGCGTTTTCCCTGTGTGTTTACTGAACACAGCCTTTGCGGGTGTGCGCACATGATGCACGTTACGGCCTTTCCCCGCACCGCACCCCGCCCTTGGTCCTAGGACCCGGCTCGGGCCGATGGCCGATGTGGCCGCGCCGGGGTCGACACTAGCGTTTCCGGCGTGCTGAAGACTCCCTCCCCCGCCGCCGCAGAAGCCACCGGGCATGCTGTGGGGGTGAGCAACGAAGCGTTCAAGGCCGCCCTGTCCCGGCTGGCCGCCGGCGTGGTCCTGGTGACCGCGCGGGAGCCGTCACTGGACCCGGACGACCCGCTGGCGCCGACCGGCGAGGACGTCGGCATGACCGCCACCGCGTTCATGTCGGTGTCCCTGGACCCGCCATTGGTGCTGGTCAGCCTGCGTGAGGGCTCCCGGATGGACGACCTCCTCGACGAGCAGCCGCGCTGGGCGGTCTCCGTGCTCACCGAGAGCCAGCGGCACATCGCCGGCCGCTTCGCGATGAAGGGCCGCATCAGCGACCGCCTGCTCTTCGAGGACATCCCGTACGTCCGCGGCGAGGCCAGCGGCGCCCCGCTGGTCGGCGGCGCCCTCGCGACCCTGGAGTGCCGCACCGAACAGCGCGTCGCGGCAGGCGACCACACCCTCGTCATCGGCCGCGTCCTCGCCGCCGAACTGCCGAGTGCGGAAGGCGGACCGCTGATGTATTTCCGGGGGCGCTACCGGCAGCTGGAATGAAACCGCACGGTCTGTTTCCGTAAATTCGGTGAGCGGTTACTGAACGCCCCTTCTAGAGTGCGCGGATGTCCTCCGCGCTCCGCCTCGAAGAAGTGACGCCCGCAAATCTGACGGCGGCACTCCGCATTCACGTCCGGCCCGACCAGGAACAGAACGTGACGCCGGTCGCCGAATCCCTCGCCGAGGCGTACGTCCATCCCGCGGGGGTCGCCTGGCCGCGCCTGATCGTCGACGGAGACCGCACGGTCGGCTTCCTGATGGCCTTCCTCGACATCGACTGGCGCACCGACGGCACCCTCTTCCGCTCCGGCCTGTGGCGCCTCAACATCGACGCGGCGGAACAGGGCAGGGGTTACGGCCGGTTCGCGGTCGAGGCGGTGGCCGCGGAGATCCACCGCCGGGGCGGCAAGGAGATGTACGTCACCTGGCACGCCGGTCCGGACGGCCCCGAGGAGTTCTACCTGCGGCTGGGCTTCCGGAAGACCGGCGAGGTCAGCGGGGACCAGCCGGTGGGAGTACTGCCCCTCTGACCCCCGCCGCTAGGACCAGTCGCGGCCGGTCCGCCCCCGCTTGGTCTCCGAGCGCTGCTTCTTCTCCCGCAGCCGGCGTTCGTTGATCCCGCGCGGAATCCGGGTCGGCCGGCGCGGCTTGGGCGGCGGCGCGGTGGCCTCCGCGAGGAGCGCGGCGAGGCGTACGGCGGCGGTCTCGCGGTTGCGCCACTGCGAACGGTGCTCGGACGCCCGCACGACGATCACCCCGTCGACGAGCCGCCCCGCCAGCCGCTCCAGCGCCCGCTGCTTCCAGACCGGCGGCAGCGCCTCGGTGTTCGCGAGGTCGAAGCGGAGCTCCACCTGCGAGTCGCTGGTGTTGACGTGCTGGCCGCCCGGCCCGGAGGACCGCGAGAAACGCCAGTTGAGCTCGGCCTCGGGGAGCGAGACGGAGCCGCGGATGACGTAAGGACCGGACATGTCCCTATGGTCGCGCGTCTGACCGGCGCACGTCACGTGAATATCCCCCATCACCCGTTCGGTAAAGAACGTAAAGCCAGATGGAACCTTCGGTACCCCTCGTGGCGTTCATACGGGTAGCTGTAGCTTCAAGCCCGTACGCCGCACGGCCGTACGCGAAACGAGGGAAAGGACTCCCGACCATGGCTGTAAGCCTCTCCAAGGGTGGCAACGTCTCGCTCACCAAGGAGGCTCCGGGCCTGACCGCCGTCACTGTGGGCCTCGGCTGGGACGTCCGCACCACCACCGGCACGGACTTCGACCTGGACGCGTCGGCCATCGCGGTCAACACGCAGGGCAAGGTCTACTCCGACGCCCACTTCGTCTTCTTCAACAACAAGCAGACGCCGGACCAGACCATCGTCCACACGGGCGACAACCGCACCGGCGAGGGCGCGGGCGACGACGAGGCGATCAACGTCAACCTGGCGGGCCTCCCCGCCGACATCGACAAGATCGTCTTCCCGGTCTCGATCTACGACGCGGAGACCCGCTCGCAGAACTTCGGCCAGGTCCGCAACGCCTACATCCGCATCGTCAACCAGGCCGGCGGCGCCGAGATCGCCCGCTACGACCTCTCCGAGGACGCGGCGACGGAGACGGCCATGGTCTTCGGCGAGCTCTACCGCAACGGCGCGGAGTGGAAGTTCCGCGCGGTCGGCCAGGGCTACGCGTCCGGCCTGGTGGGCATCGCCCAGGACTTCGGCGTCAACGTCTGACCGACGCTGCGCTGTGCGGGAGCCTCCGGCGCAACGCCGGGGGCTCCCGCCGTCCGCTCAGCCCGCCGACACGTAGGGCAGGAAGGCCGCCCAGGCGGAGGGGGCGAGGGCGAGTCCGCCCCCGCACCGGCACCGGCGCCGTCCTCACCGACATCCATCCCACCCCCGACGGACCGCGCTACGCGACCCGCAAGGACTTCGTCTACGGCGAGGACGTGGCCATCGGGGAGTGGACGATCGCGACGGACGGCCTGCCCCGCTACCCGCCTGCGGGTGAGTAGCGGCGGATAGGTTGCCCGCATGATCCTCGCCCCCGTCCCCCTCACCCCCGACCACGACATCCCGGCGCCGGTCCTCACCGAGCTCACCGCCCTGTACGCGTCCCACCGGGAGTTCCACGCCCTCAGCGGTGACTTCCCGGACCCGGACGACATCCGGCCCGAGCAGGTGGCCGCCGCGCTGGCCGGCGAGCTGGCGAACCCGGACGCGGAGGTGCTGCTCGCGCGGTCCGAGGGGCGGCTGGTCGGGGTCGTCGTCACGCTGGCCCGGCACCCCGACCCGGCCGACCCGGATCCGTGGATCGGGCTGCTGATGGTGGACGCCGGGGCCCAGGGGAAGGGGTATGGGCGGCGGATCGCGGAAGGCGTCGAGGAACGGTTCCGGGCGGCGGGCCGGGACGCCGTGCGCCTCGCCGTACTGGAGAACAACCCGAAGGGGCTCGCCTTCTGGACCGCCCTCGGGTACGAGGTGATCGGCCACCGTCCGGACCGGGAACAGGGCCGACCGTGCGCGGTACTGCGCAAGGGACTGGGCAAGGGACTGGGCAAGGGCGCGTAGGCAGTACGCCGAACTGCCCCCCAGGGGCGCTGGGGGTACCCCCGGCCGAAGGCTGGGGGAGGAACTGCGCGACCAGCCCCCGCCGGGCCGCACTCCGCAACCGGCCGTCGGACCAACGGCGCGCACCGGCAGCCCGGCACCGCCGAGCCGCACCACCGCGGCGGAAAGAAGGGGCGCGGCGTCGTGACACCATCGGCACGTGCTCGACATCGGCTACGCCCTCTCCAACCGCTTCCCGGACCCGCCCCAGACGGACTACCGGCGCGTGGACGTCCACGCGCTCCGTCACGACCTGTTCTGCGGGGACGTCTACCTCGCGGACACCAAGGCGGACCGGGAACTGTCCACAGCCTGGGGATGGGTGCCGGTGCTGGACTTCGCGTGGGCGCTGTGCGACATCGTGGAGCGCATCGACCGGGACCCGGCGGGGTCCCGGGCCGCCCGGCCCCAGCACGCGGAGCTCGACTTCACCGAGTCCACCGACCGCATGCTCTTCGAGCGCCGCTTCGGCTGGGTGGACATCGAGGCGGACTGGATGCCGGCCGAGGAGCCGCCCCTCACCTTCTCCCACAGCGAACTGCGCCGGGAGGCACGGGACTTCCTGCACGACCTGATCGCCGACCTCACCGACCTGCACGAGGACCTGGCGGACAACCCGGCGATCTGGACGCTCCAGGCCCGTTTCCCGAGGGTGTCGTAGCCGTCCCGGTCGGCTGAACGACCGTACGGTGTACAGAGGTTGACCACCTGTCGAGGCGGAAATGACAAGTGGCACGGAAGGCGTTCCCGCCGCCCCGGCCGCGCCTACGTTGACTCCGTGCGGACGCAGCAAAAGGCAGGCGACAGCGGAAAGGACGCCTCTTCCGAGGCCTCCCGGGCACCGGCCACCGCCGCGCCCGTCGACTCCCCCGTGCCGGTCGGGCCCACGGAACGCACGATGCGCGTGCTCCAGGGGAAGGCGGGGAACACGGCCGCCACGCTGGCGCTGCAGGACGCGAAGGGCAAGGGCGTCGCACGGCCCCCCGCGGTACGCAGCCGGCCGGTGGCTCCCATCGCCCCCGTCGAGGAGGAACGCACCGAGCCCGGCCTCGTACTGCCCCCGTACCTGATGGACTTCCAGGCCGCCGGGCTCTCCACGGCGTACGGACTGACCGGGCACGAGTTCGTCCGGAACGCGGTGGCCGCCGTCGTCGGGCACGGTGACGGCACGGTCGCCGAGATCGGTGCCGAGCTCGCCGGCCGCCCCGAGTCGTTCTACGGGCAGGGCCGCGCCTTCGCCGTCAAGGGCAGGACCGGCAAGGAGTGGTACGACGTCACCGTCACCGTCTCCCGCGCCCCCGACGACCGGCCGCCCGTCTTCCACCCCAAGGACCTGCTCGCGAACACCGTGCCGGACCCGGACGGGGCGCCGCTCGCCGCGGTGGACGAGGCCGAGGGCAAGGACACCAAGGTCGACGTCCAGCACAACACCGCCACCACCGTCGCGACCACCGCGAGCGGCAGCTCCAGCAAGGGCGCCGGCGGCATGGCCTTCGGGCTCGCGCCCGTCGTGCCGGGGCTCTGGCTGGGCGGCGCCGGCCTGGTCAACGCGCAGCCCTGGCAGTCCTCGCGGGAGTCCCGCAGCCAGCGCAACGTGGCCGAACCCCGGGTGCTGCGCAGCGAGAAGGGCTCCGTCGAGGCACCGCGCAAGGTGCGCTACGGCGTCCGGATCAAGAAGCAGGGCACCCAGCACGCGCAGACCTTCCACGGCTCGGGCGCCCTCACCCAGCGCGTGCCCACCGAACACCTGGTCCCGGCCGGTACCGAGGCCCCCGCCGCCCCGCAGGCCGTCGAGGCGGACACCGCCCGGCGCGTCTCGCTCGCCGACTCCATGGCCCCGGTCGCCGTCACCGACACCGCCGCCCCGCACCAGGGCGGCGGCGGGCTCTTCGACACGGTCGCCACCGTCCTGCACCCCTCGCTCACCGCCCCCGGCGCCCCCGGCCGCGCCCGCCTCTACGAGGCCACCTCCACGGCGACCGTCCTGGAGGACATGCCCCGGCTGCTGCGCGACGGCGTCACCGGCGAGGACCTCGCCTCCAAGGACGGCAGCAGCGTCGGCAGCTACCGCCTGCACGCCGAGATCACCGGCATGTCCCCCGCCTGGGGCACCGGCGGGACCCAGCTGCGCACCCACCAGCAGACCCAGCACACGGTCACCGAGAGCGCGGGCAAGGGGCGCGCCCTCACCGGCGGCCTGGGCCCCGCCATCGGCGTCGGCGCGCTCGGCAACGCCGCCGTCCTGCGGGGTACGGCCATGCCGGTCGCGGGAGCCCGCAAGGCGCGGTTCACGGTGGCCGAGCAGACCGTCTCCAGCCGCCAGGGCGCGGAGGTGCGCGGCGACAAGGTGCTCTACCTGGCGACCGTCCGGTTCACCGCGGAGGGCACCGGGCCGCGCTCGGCCGAGATGGTCCTGCGCCCCGGGAGGCGGGTCGCCCAGCACTCGATGCGGGTGTGGATGAGCCTGCGGGCCGACGAGGCGCGGTCGCTCGGGCTGCCGCTGCCGCCCGGCACCGAGGCCGAGGAGGACAAGAAAGACAAGAAAGAAAAGAAGGACAAGGGGTTCATCGAGAAGCCGAAGCGGACCGACGAGAACGGCAACGAGGTCGACGTCGAACGGCACCTCCCGTTCGGCGCCATGGGCTCCAGCGTCACCCTCAGCCAGCTCGACACCCGCCCCATGGTGCGGGCCGTGCAGCAGCTGTTCGCGACCGACCCCCGGCTGGCCGGCTACCTGCCCTCCTTCGGCACCGACGCGCGCCCCACGCCGTCGTCCAGGGAGGAGGCCGCGCTCCAGCGGCGCAACCACCGCGAGCTGATGGCCGCCCTGTCCGAGACCAACCTGCGGGTCAACAAGGACCAGCTGACCACGACCGGCATCCGGGTGCGGCTGCGCCGCAAGACCACCCTGCACTCCCACGACGTGCAGCTCCGCGTCCGCGGCCAGCTCCGCGAGACCGGCTACCTCGGCGACACCGACGACTGGCTGGTCCGCAGCCACTCCGGTGTCTCCGGCAACACGCAGAGCGGACGCGGCAGTTCGCGCTCGATCGGCGGCCTGGTGCTCGGGCAGGCCAGGATCGTCCCCGGCATCCTGACCGCCTCGGCCCGCTACGAGAGACACAGCACCGGCACCCGCCGCAACCAGGCCGGCCCCACCACCCGCACCGATGTCCTCACCAACGGCTCCGACAAGGCCAGCACCTTCGGGGCGGCCCTGCGCCTCGACGTCGACGTCACCATGACCTCCCGGCAGCGCAAGCTGGGCCGCGCCCTCATCCCCGGCTCCCCCGGCCAGGACGCGCCCGAGGCAAGGCAGCTGGCGGGACTGAGCCTGGACGAGCAGGACGTACGGCTGGTCACGCCGGCCGAGTTCACCCTCGACGAGGAGGGCAGGCAGCGGCAGGACGCGGTGCGCGACCGGCGCCGGGCACAGGCCCCGCGCCCCGAGCACGCCGTCACCGCCGAGGGCATCGGCGACCTGGCCGGCCTCGTGCCCCGGCCGACGGTCGGGCAGCCGCTGCGCGACTGGCAGCTGGTGGAGACGGTCGGCGACGGCCAGGCCGTCCGGGACCTCGCCTTCCAGCTGCTGTCCAGGGCCGCCGCCCGCAACAAGGGCGTCCGCGAGGACCCCGCGCTGCAGACGGAGGGGCTCGCACCGCGGCTGGCGATCGAGGAGCGGTTCGGGCCGCAGGCCATCACGGCCTCGCTGCGGCAGGCCGCGTCCTCCGGCTGGGTGGTGAAGAACCTGCGCTATCCGCGCCGGCTCGCCGCGCTGAACGGGGCCGTCGGCACCCGGCTCACGCTGGCCAACCCGAAGTTCCTGCACCGGGGCGCGGGCCCCGGCACGGAGACCTTCGTGCTCGGCGGCCACCAGGCGGCCGGCCAGGAGGGGCAGGGCACCACCAGCACGTGGCAGTTCGGCGCCACCGGCTCGGAGAACGAGGCCGAGTGGCGGCTCGGCCAGGGCCTGTCCGGGAACCGCACCGCCGGCCGGGGCGACGCCCGGTCCGCGGCGCTGTCCGGCACGGTCGAGCGCAACGCCCACACCCCGAAGAAGGCGCCGCTCTACCTGGTCCAGTGCGACCTGCTCGTCACCATGGTCGCCGAGGTCAAGGTCACCGGCGGCGGCCCCTACGTGGCGACGGCCGCCCGCACCCTGCCGGCCGAGGCGGCGGTGTGGCTGACGGAGGCGCAGCTGCCGGCGGCGATCCGCAGGCAGCTGAGGCTGGACCCCGAACCGGAGCCGATGACGTCGCCGGGCCGGCGGCGGCCCGCGGAGAACTCCCGGCCCGGCGAGAACTCCCGGCCTGCCGAGGGCTCCCGGGCGGGCGCCGAACGCGAGGGCCGGGAGCAGACGCGCGCCACGGACACCGCCGGGTCCTCGACCTCCGCGCCGCCGCGCACCACGAGCCCGTCCTTCGCCCGCACCCTCCCCCTCGGCTTCGGCATGGTCGAGGACCTGCCGAACTTCGTGCCGCTGCTGGCCCGGCTGCGCACCCGCCTCGCGGAGAACGGTCAGCAGAGCCTCGCCGACGACCTGCTGCCCAGGCAGCAGCTGGCGGACCGCAACGACAACGTGCAGCGGCTGCTGCGCGTCCTGGACCGCGACGGCAGCGCGGGCCTGCTGTCCGGCGCGATGGACGGCGGGGTCACCGTCGAGCTGTTCGACGGCCGCAAGACCCCGTACTGGGCGGTGTTCAAGGTCAACCGGCTCGCCGACGGCACCTACGACGGCGCGGCGGACGACGGCCGGGACATGGAGTACATCACCGCGGCCGTCGCCCAGCAGGCCGCCACCCACGACGAGGGCGTGTCGTACGGCCTGGAGGGGATCTTCGCCGGCTCCGGCAAGCCGGACGGCGGAGCCGGGCAGCTGAAGAGCACCGGCGGTGCGGCGGGCCTCGGCGTCGGCACGGGCGGCTCGCGGCGCTCCGGCACGGCGAGCCGCGGCCAGCTCGGCATGAAGACGGTCGCCGAGGCCAAGACCGCGAAGTCGTCGAAGATGCGGGTACCGGTCGAGGCGACCCTCGAACTGCACCGCGGCGACCGCCGGCTGGCGATGGCCTCGCTGGGCCGCCAGTCGGTGACCCACCGCGTCCTGGACAAGGACCTCGCCGCGCTCGGCCGGCTGACCGCGCCCCGCCGGCCGCCGGTGGCCCCGGCCCCAGGCCCCGGGGGCGGCCGCCCGGCCGCTCTCGGCGGCTGGCGCTCCGGCGGTGTGCGGCTGCCGATGGAGGCGCAGGTGAACGGCTTCCAGGGGGCACCGCAGGTGCGGGAGCTGGTCGGCTCCGCGGTCCGCGAGGCCGGCGGCGGCGACCGCTTCCGGTCCAAGGGCCAGGCCGCCGCGTACACCCTCCAGGAGGCCGTCTCCACCGAGTGGCTGATCGCGGCGCTGCCGCTGCTGACCTCGGCCGGGGCGGAGCTGCCGCCGGTGCACGCCACCGGGGCGGAGGGCCAGGACCTGCGGGCGTCCCTGCACGCGCGGCTGCGGGACGGCCGGGTACTGGGCGTCGGCGACAAGATGACCTTCGAGACGGTGGGGCAGAGCCACCTGGACGCGCCCCGGCCCACCCAGACGGACGGCCTGAGCTCCGCCGACCACGGCCGGTCGGCCCGCGGCCTCGCGGGCGCGGGGCTGCTCAACGCCGACGAGTTCCGGCTCAACCAGATGATGGGCAACGCCGGTGGCGCGGGCGGCGCGGCCGACACGGCGGTGAACGCGTCCGGGTCGATGCCGCTGCACAAGCCCAAGTCCGCCGCGGTCCTCGTGCAGTTCACGCTGGACGTACGGGTGGTGGCGCAGGTGACCAACCGGGTCCGGTCCGGCCGCACCGGCACCGCCGTACGGGAGCTGACCCTGCCCCGGCCGGTGGTGGTCCGTATGCCGGAACCGGCGGTCCGCCGCATGCTCGCCGCGCAGCCGGACCGCCTCCAGGACCCGGACGACCACCTGGGGCTGCGGAAGACGGCGGCGCCGGTTCCTCCGGCGAGCTGAGAGCCGGCGACCTGCGTGTTTCGGCCGGTTCGCGGCCGACGGTCGGTGGGGGCTGGTCGCGCCCACGCGGCGGCAGCCGCACATCGACACGGCCCCGCGCCCCTTGCGGGGCGCTGGCCTACGGGTCGGTCATCCCTCCACCCGGATGCCCAGCTGTGCCGCCAGTACCGGTGCCAGGTCCAGCAGCTGGGACATGCTGATCACCGCCCCGGCCAGCCGCTCCACGCCGGTGGCGATCTCCAGGGACGCGGCGCCCCGCAGATCGACGTCCTTCATCGTCACGCCACGGAAGTCGGCCCCCTTCACCGTGCAGCCGGTGAACTCCACGCGCTCCAGGACGGCGTTGCCGAAGTCCGGTTCCACCAGGACGCAGCCCTCGAAGACCACGTCTCTGAGCTTCGCGGTGCGCAGGTTGAGGTAGTCGATCTTGCCGCCGCGGATCACCACACGCTCCAGGACGGAACCGTGCAGCTGGGTGCCGCCCAGTCGGGCGTCGACCAGCTCGACATCGCGCAGGGTCGCCTCGGCCAGATCGGTGCCGACGCCTCTTATCCCGGTGAGGACCGTGTCCAGCACGCGCGCGTGCCGCAGCCCCGTCTCGTCGAAGGCGCAGTCGGTCAGCGCGCAGTCCATGAAGCGGGCGCCCGCCGCGTCCTGCGCCGCGAAGTCCGCCTCCCGGAACGCCTGCCCGTCGTAGTCCCCGTCCGGCTCCAGCTCGCCCCCGCCCCAGGGCTCCAGCTCGGGCAGCCGCACCTCCGGCCGCCGCGCACCCTTCACCCTGCCTCCGCCGGCCCCACCGGCCGCTGTCCTCGCCATGCCCCCATCTTGCAGGCTGCCACTGACAATGCCCGCGGCCCGCCCCGGAGCTCCCAGGTGATCAGCCCGTCCGGAATGTCAATCACACACCCGGCGTTGCCGTCGTGCATGAATCGCCTCATGGGATTTCTCCGGGGACTCGGCGGCACGGTGTGGGCGTACGTCCGCAGCGCCCCCGGCACGTACGTCTGGCTGGCGATTCTCTTCGTGACGGCGGTGGCGGTGCACCACATGTCACCGGAGTTCGAGCAGCAGTTCCTGCGGCAGCGGTCCACCAACATCCGGGAGCTGTCGGACAACCCGGTACGGGTGCTGGTGGCCAGCGCGATGTGGATCGAGGGCGGGCACTGGGTGCCGTACGCCTTCCTCTACACCGTCTTCCACGCCCCGGCGGAGCGCTGGCTGGGGACGGTCCGCTGGCTCGCGGTGTGCGTGAGCGCGCACGTGCTGGCCACCCTGATCAGCGAGGGCGCGCTGCTGAAGGGCATCCACGACGGCATCGTCCCGCACTCCGCGGTCAACACCCTGGACATCGGGGTGAGCTACGCGCTGGCCGGGGTGATCGCGGTGCTGGCGTACCGGATCGCGACGCCCTGGCGGTATGCGTACCTCGCGGCCGTCCTCCTCGTCTACGGGCTGCCGCTGACCGAGTCGCCCACCTTCACCGACCTGGGGCATTTCGTCGCCGCGCTGATCGGTCTGGGCTGCTACCCGCTGGTCAGAGGGCGCGGAAAAGCATGGAATCCGAAGGAGACACTGGCCGCCCTCAAGGGTTAGCGTCCAGGTCATGAGCAGATCGGCGAGCGGTGTCGTCAACGGCGGCATCTCCTTCTGGTACGCGGACGACGGCCTCCCGGCGGTGCGGGAGCCGCTCGCCGGTGACGCCTCGGCGGACGTGGTGATCGTGGGCGGCGGGTACACGGGGCTGTGGACCGCGTACTACCTGAAGAAGGCCGCGCCCTTCCTCCGGGTCACCGTCCTGGAGCAGAAGTTCTGCGGCTACGGCGCCTCCGGCCGCAACGGCGGCTGGCTCTACAACGGCATCGCCGGCCGCGACCGGTACGCCGCGCTGCACGGCCACGAGGCCGCCGTACGCCTGCAGAAGGCCATGAACGACACCGTCGACGAGGTGGTCGCGGTCGCCGCCGCCGAGGGCATCGACGCCGACCTGCACAAGGGCGGGGTGCTGGAGGTCGCCACCACCCCGGCCCAGCTGGCCCGTCTGAAGGCCTTCCACGCGCACGAGCTGGCGTACGGCGAGAAGGACCGCGAGCTGTACGGCGCCGGGGAGACCCGGGAGCGGATCCGCGTCGCCGACGCGGTGGGCGGCACCTGGACCCCGCACGGCGCCCGGCTGCACCCGGTGAAGCTGATGAAGGGCCTGGTGGCGGCCGTGGCGGCGCTCGGTGTGGACATCCACGAGTCCACCCCGGTGACCGAGATCCGGCCCCGGCACGCCGTCACGCCGTACGGCACGGTCCGCGCCCCGTACATCCTGCGCTGCACCGAGGGCTTCACCGCGAACCTCAAGGGCCAGAAGCGCACCTGGCTGCCGATGAACTCCTCGATGATCGCCACCGAGCCGCTGACCGCGGAGCAGTGGGCGTCGGTGGGCTGGGAGGGCCGGGAGACCCTGGGCGACATGGCGCACGCGTACATGTACGCGCAGCGCACGGCCGACGGGCGGATCGCGCTCGGCGGGCGCGGGGTGCCGTACCGCTTCGGGTCGCGCACGGACAACGACGGCCGCACCCAGGACGCGACGGTCGAGGCGCTGCGCGAGATCCTCGTGCGGTTCTTCCCGTCCCTGGCCGGTGCCGCCGTCGAGCACGCCTGGTCCGGGGTGCTCGGGGTGCCGCGGGACTGGTGCGCGACCGTCACCCTGGACCGTTCGACGGGGCTCGGCTGGGCGGGCGGCTACGTCGGCTCCGGGGTCGCCACCACCAATCTCGCGGCCCGGACCCTCCGGGACCTCGTGCAGCTCGACTCCGGCCAGGCCGGCCGCACCGACCTCACCGAGCTGCCGTGGGTGAACCACAAGGTCCGCAAGTGGGAGCCGGAGCCGTTCCGCTGGCTCGGCGTCCAGGGCATGTACGCCACCTACCGCGCCGCCGACCAGCGCGAACGACTCCACCCGAGCACGGAGTCGTCCCGCCTGGCACAGGTCGCGGACCGGGTCGCCGGGCGGCACTGAGGTCACGCCCCGCGCGGGCGCCCCTGGAAACCCGTTGAGGCTGTGTCATACCTGTGTGCGACCATCGCCCCAACGTCCGTATTCCAGGGGGGAATTGATGACGCTTCCCATGCTCGGCACCGGTCCCGGTACGACGGCGAGACCCGGACGGCTCACCGCCGTGACGGTCCTCGTCGTATCGCTGCTCACCTCGCTGCTCACCCTCACCGGCGCCGGGTCCGCCCGCGCCGACGACCCGGTGTGCGCGCCGCTCGCCCTCGCGTCCTTCGGCGACCCCGGGGACGCGGAGGCCCAGGTGTCGGCACCGGCGGACGGCAGCACCTGCTTCACCCTCACCGCCGAGGCGCCCGGCCTGCACCTGGTCTCCCTCGGCGCCGGCAGCAGCAACCTGTACCCGCAGCTGTACACCGCCGACGGCACCCAGCTCGACTGCTACGACAACGCGTACGGCGTCAAGGGCTGGTGCGACCTGCCCGCGGCCGGCACCTACACCCTCAAGGTCGTCAACACCGGCTGGGACACCGCCGCCTCGACGCTCACCGTCGTCCCGCTCGGCTCCGCCACCCCGGGCTGCTTCGATCCGGCCGGCACCGGCTGGGACCAGCCGCCCGCCACCCGCACCACCGTGAGCCCGGCCGAGGTCGACTGCCAGCCCTTCACCGGGCAGCCCGGCGAGCGCATCCGCCTCACCGCCGCCACCTCGGTCTACGGCAGCACCACCGCATGGCTCACCGACGCGACCGGAGCCCGCATCTGCCCGCGCTTCCCGGAGGACGGCGAGGACAGCTGCGTACTGACCGGCAGCGGCCCCTACCGGGTGATCTCCCAGGTCACCTACTCCGAGAACGGCTTCCCCGCCGGGTACACGGTCGCCGCCCGCCGCCTGAACGACCCGCAGGGCTGCGCCACCGCCCCGGTCCGCCCCTACGGCGCCCTCGCCCCGCAGGACCTCACCGTCGGCGGCTGCCACACCTTCACCACCGGCAAGGCCGGCCCCTACACCGTCCACTACGTCAACGAGGACCGCGGCACCGGCCCGGTCCAGGTGTACGACGCGGACGGCCGGACCGTGTGCCGCTCCGGCACCGACCCGTGCCGGGTGCCCGCGGCCGGCACCTACACCGCGATCCCCGAGGGCACCGCCCGCCAGGGCGTGATCGTCCTCGACCGCGCCTCCGACGCCGGCTGCGTGACCACCGGGTACGGCCCGCACCAGGGCGAGCTGAGCACGCCCGGCCAGTACGACTGCCTGACCCTGCCCGCCCCGCAGAACGCCCGGATCGCCGCGCTCACCCCGCTCGTCTCCGCCGGCGTCGACGCCGACGTGGAGGTCGTCGACGCCGACGGCACCGCCCAGTGCGGCGCGCAGGCCCTCGCGGACGGCGACTGCGCG
This sequence comes from Streptomyces sp. NPDC090499, assembly GCF_044769305.1. Lineage (NCBI taxonomy): Bacteria > Bacillati > Actinomycetota > Actinomycetes > Kitasatosporales > Streptomycetaceae > Streptomyces > Streptomyces sp. NPDC090499. Next base: position 141,579 of record NZ_JBIVXP010000007.1, on the reverse strand, counting down.
CTCACCGGCTCCGCGCCCTACCGCGTGCTGCTGCACAGCGAGTACCAGGCCGAGGGCGCGACCGGCTCCTACGGCATCGCCCTGCACCGCACCGACACCCCCGAGGGCTGCCAGGTGCTGCCCGCCGGCAGCTTCGCGGCCGACGGCGCGAAGGCCACGTTCACCACCGGTGGCGGTGTCTTCTCGCAGTGCCTGAGCATCCCGGCGGACGCCCACACCGGCACCGAGCTGTTCCAGCTGACCGCCGGCTCCGGGGACGTCCCCGCGAAGTTCTCGGTGCTGGACGCCACCGGCAAGAAGGTCTGTGAGCGCTCCGCCACCACCAACGGCTGGACCGTCTGCCAGCTCACCCCGGGCAAGGCCCACACCGTGCTGGTCACCGGCCAGGACAAGGCGGCCGCGTACACGCTGACCCGCCGGGACGTCACCGCCTCCGCCACCTCGGCGGGCTGCGCGAAGACCGCGGCGGCCGCGGTCGGCGGCCCCTCCGTCAAGCGCGGTTACGGCACCGCCGGCACCGTCGACTGCGTCCAGGTCACCACCCCGGCCGCCACCGACGTCCTCCACGTCAACGTGCGGGACGCACTGGGCACGGCGAACCTGACGGTGCTCGGCGGCGACGGCAGGACCGAGTGCTCCTTCCGCAACAGCGCCTGCGCGGTCACCGGCTCCACCACCCACCAGGTCCTCGTCCAGACCCCGGCCGGCCAGCAGGCCTCCCCCGCCTACCACCTGGACGCCCTGCGCATCGCGACCGCCGACGGGCCCGCGCCCGAGTGCACCAGGGTCCCGTCGGTCTCGTACGGCTACGGCCCGGTCACCGGCACCCTCGACGAGGCGCACAGCGCCGTGTGCGCGGTGCTGCCGACCGCCGGCCTCGACAGCTTCTCCGCCGACATCAAGGACACCACCGGCGCGACCGCGACCGCCGTGCCGACGCTGTACAACCCGGCGTCCTGGCGCAACGGCTGCGTCCAGTACACGGGCTCGGGCGGCACGGGCTACAACTGCGCCGTGCAGGGCTCGTCCACGGCGGCCACCCCGACCGTGTTCGTCCTCGGCCTGCCCGAGACCGCGTCCGGCACCGCCTACAGCGCCCGGCTGGCCTGCTCCTCCGCCCTCTGCGGCACCGACAGGGTGAGCGTCACGGGGATCAGCCCGGCCACCGGCGTCAGCGGCACGAAGGTCAGGGTGACGGTCACCGGCACCGCACTCGGCCCGGACACGGAGGTGCGGCTGAGCCTGTCCGGCCGGACCATCTCCGCGAAGGCCGACTCGGTCGCGGCGGACAACCGCTCGGTGACGGCCACCCTGGACCTGACCGGCGCGGCCGTCGGCGACTGGAACGCCAGCGTGTTCACCCCGTGCTGCGAGTACCCGCGCGGCGGCTTCACCGTGACCCAGCCCCGGCTGACCGGCACCGCCGCCCCGAAGATCACCGGCACCGCCAAGGCCGACGCCAAGGTCACGGCCACGACCGGGAGTTGGTCGGCGACCCCGGGCTCCTACACGTACCAGTGGAAGGCCGACGGCAAGGCGGTACCCGGGGCGACCGCCGCGTCGTACACCGTCCCGGCGGCCCTGGTCGGCAAGAAGCTCACCGTGACCGTGACGGCCGTGAGGAGCGGCTGGGCCGGCGGGTCGGCGACCTCGGCCGCGGTGACCGTCGCGAAGGGGGACGCGCCGAAGGCGACCAGGGCGCCGACCGTCGGCGGCACGGCGAAGACCGGGAAGAAGCTGACGGCGGCCCACGGCACCTGGAGCCCGGCGGCGACCTCGTACGCGTACCAGTGGTACGCGAACGGCAAGGCGATCAGCGGGGCCACCAGGTCCACGCTGACCCTGAAGCCGGCCCAGAAGGGCAAGAAGATCACCGTGAAGGTCACCGCCCGGCGCACCGGCCACAAGGACGGCACCGCGACCAGCAAGCCGACGAAGACCGTCACGGCCTGACCGACGGCCCACCGGGGGGGGAGGGAACGGAGCCCCCTGTCGGATTCGAACCGACGACCTTCGCTTTACAAGAGCGGCGCTCTGACCAGCTGAGCTAAGGAGGCGTGCACGCACCCGGGGGTGCGTGCCAGTGCAGTGTACCCAGGTCCCCGGCGGGGCCTGTCGAAAATTTCCGCGAAGTTCACAGGGCTCCAGGTACTGACATACGGGGTGAACGCCAGGTACCGTCCTGATCCAGTTCACTCGCGTGGACTACCCGAGTGGACTACACCAACCACCTTCCTACAACGGATCGTCCGGCACGTTCCTGCCGGTAGAAGGGGGCCTCTGAGCCATGGCCACTGTCACGTTCGACAAGGCGACCCGGATCTACCCGGGCTCCACCAAGCCCGCCGTCGACGGCCTCGACATCGCGATCGAGGACGGCGAGTTCCTCGTCCTGGTCGGCCCGTCGGGTTGCGGCAAGTCCACCTCGCTGCGGATGCTCGCGGGCCTGGAGGACGTCAACGGCGGCGCCATCCGCATCGGCGACCGCGACGTCACGCACCTGCCGCCCAAGGACCGGGACATCGCCATGGTGTTCCAGAACTACGCGCTCTACCCGCACATGAGCGTCGCCGACAACATGGGCTTCGCGCTCAAGATCGCCGGCGTCAACAAGGCGGAGATCCGGCAGAAGGTCGAGGAGGCCGCGAAGATCCTCGACCTCACCGAGTACCTGGACCGCAAGCCGAAGGCGCTCTCCGGCGGTCAGCGCCAGCGTGTCGCGATGGGCCGCGCCATCGTGCGTGAGCCGCAGGTCTTCCTCATGGACGAGCCGCTGTCCAACCTGGACGCCAAGCTCCGTGTCTCGACCCGTACGCAGATCGCCTCGCTGCAGCGCCGCCTCGGCATCACCACCGTCTACGTCACCCACGACCAGGTCGAGGCCATGACGATGGGCGACCGGGTCGCGGTCCTCAAGGACGGTCTGCTCCAGCAGGTCGACTCGCCGCGCAACATGTACGACCGCCCGGCCAACCTCTTCGTCGCCGGCTTCATCGGCTCCCCCGCCATGAACCTGGTCGAGGTCCCGATCACCGACGGCGGCGTGAAGTTCGGCAACAGCGTCGTCCCGGTCAACCGCGAGGCGCTCAAGGCCGCCAGCGACAAGGGCGACCGCACGGTGACCGTCGGCGTCCGCCCCGAGCACTTCGACGTCGTCGAGCACAACGGCGAGGCCGCCTCCACGCTGTCCAAGGACACCGAGGACGCCCCGGCCGGTCTCGCGGTCTCCGTGAACGTCGTCGAGGAGCTCGGCGCCGACGGCTACGTCTACGGCAGCGCCAAGGTCGGCGACGACCTCAAGGACCTGGTCGTCCGCGTCAGCGGCCGCGCGGTCCCGGAGAAGGGCGCCACGCTGCACGTCGTGCCGCGGCCGGGCGAGATCCACGTGTTCTCGACGTCCACGGGCGAGCGTCTCTCCGACTGAGCGATCAACCCGAAAAACCTCTGACCAGGGTGAATTCACCCAGGTTGACGGAAAGGGCCCCGCGGCCTGCTGCGGGGCCCTTTCCGTTGCCCCGAACTACCCCGGCAAGCGGGTGGTTTTCGAGCAGCGTGCGTCAACCCCGTACCCGAAACACGGCCCTTCTCCGTCCCCCGAACCGGTGACTAAATGTCGCCAAATCATTACCGCACGCTACCCTCACACGCGTGAAGCACTCCACCACCCCTCAGACGCGACGCGGCCACCGGGGCGGCCCTGCCCGCCGGATCGGCCGCACTCTCGCCCTTGTCCTGCCCGTCGTCCTGGTGCTCTCCGGGACCCTCGCGGTCACCCGCGTCAACTGGACCGGGTCCCCGCGGAGCTCGGTGCTCACCGCGACCGACGTGACCGACGCGCACGTCTCCTCCAAGGCCGCCGCCCAGGCCCCGCAGGACGTGCTGCGCGAGCAGCTGATGACCGAGCTCCAGGACAAGAACCCGGGCCAGGTCCTCACCCACCTCCAGCAGGCGGTCAACGGCCACCCGTCGCTGGCGAAGCACTGCACGTCCATCGCCCGCGCGCTGGGCCGGGCCGCGGTGCGGATGTACGGCGCCTCGCGCGCCCAGTCGTACGCCCGCCCGGTCTGCGACACGTCCTTCGCGTCGGGCGTGCTGGCCGCGCACAGCTGAACGCCGGTCGGGAAGCAGGTAACGGCTCCTTAAGGGGCCCCCTGCTGCGTGAAGCCGGCCCCGGGGCGCGTCGTACAGTTCGGGCATGACCCATCCGAACGCCGCGTTGCGCCCCACTCAAGCCGTGGTCCTGGCCGGTGGCCAGGGCTCACGGCTGCGTCCGTACACCGACGACCGGCCCAAGCCGATGGTCGAGATCCCGGGTACGGGCACGCCGATCATCGGCCACCAGCTGGCCTGGCTCGCCGAGGAGGGCGTCACCGACGTGGTGGTCTCCTGCGGCCATCTCGCCGAGGTCCTGCAGAAGTGGCTCGCGTCGGCCGACCTGCCGCTCTCCGTCACCACGGTGGTGGAGACGGAGCCGCTGGGCCGGGGCGGCGGCCTCAGGTACGCGGCCGCGCACCTTCCCCACACCGACCGGCCCTGGTACGCCACGAACGGCGACATCTGGACGCGGTTCTCGCTGCGCGACATGGCCGACTTCCACACGGAGCGGGACGCGGTGGCGACGCTGGCGCTGGCCCGGCCGCGGATTCCGTGGGGTGCCGTGCAGACCGACGGCTTCGGCCACATCACGGACTTCATCGAGTCACCGCCGTCGACGTTCGAGATCAACGCCGGCGTCTACGTGTTCTCTCCCGAGTTCGCGGCGATGCTGCCGGAGCGGGGGGACCACGAGCGCACCACGTTCCCGCACCTGGCACGGAGCCGACAGCTGGCCGGGTTCCCGATTCCGCAGGGGGCGTACTGGCGAGCCATCGACACGGCGAAGGACCTGACGGAGGCGGCAAAGGAACTGGCCGCGCTGGGGCGCTAGCCGAAGAGACGACACGACCGCCGGCTCGTCGACTGCGGGTGCGTCGTGGCTGCTCGCGCAGTTCCCCGCGCCCCCTAACGGGGCGAACGGCCGACCGTCGGGTGCGGGTGCGTGGGGGCTCGTCGCGCAGTTCCCCGCGCCCCCTAACGGGGCGGGCCGACCGTCGGGTGCGGGTGCGTGGGGGCTCGTCGCGCAGTTCCCCGCGCCCCCTAACGGGGCGGGCCGACCGTCGGGTGCGGGTGCGTGGGGGCTTGTCGCGCAGTTCCCCGCGCCCCCTTACGGGGCGAACGGCCGACCGTCGGGTGCGGGTGCGTGGGGGCTTGTCGCGCAGTTCCCCGCGCCCCTTTCGGGGCGAACGGCCGACCGTCGGGTGCGGGTGCGTGGGGGCTCGTCGCGCAGTTCCCCGCGCCCCTTTACGGGGCGAACGGCCGACCGTCGACTGCGGGTGGGTGGGGGCTTGTCGCGCGGTTTCTCGCGCGCCTTTCGGGGTGCGTGGTTCGGGGGCGGGGGTGTAGTGCCCCGTAAGGGGCGCGGGGAACTGCGCGAGCAGCCACGACGGTGCCGCGGACGGCAGAGCGCCGCAGCCCCGCGGCTGTGAGGCGCGAGGCTGCGGCGGTGGGCAGGGGCTGTCAGCCGAGGAGGCCGCCTACCAGGCCCGGCTGGCCCGAGGAGGAGGCGCCGCCGGAGGTTCCGGAGCCGGTGCCGGTGCCGCCGGTCGTGGTGGAGGCGCCACCGGTCGCGGTGCCGCCGGAGGTGGGGCCCGCGGTGGTCGGCGCGGGCGCGGTGTGCTGCGGCGGCGCCTGACCCGTGGTGCCCTGGGTCTCGCTGGGAGTCGTGGTGGTGGCGCCGCTCGTGGTGCGGTCGGCGCCCGGGGTGGTGGCCGCCTGCGAAGGGCTCGCCGTGGCGCCCCCGGAGGGAGCCGTGGAGGCCGACGGAGTCTTCCGGTGGGGCTTGGCCGACTCGCCGGGAAGCGGGGAGCCGGGGAGGTTGTTGCGCGGGGCCTCGCCGGGGCCGGGCACGACCACGCGGCTGGAGTCGCGGACCGCGCCGCCGAGGAGCGAGCCGACGAGGAGGGTGAGGCCGATGGTGACGGCCGTGATCAGGGCACCGCGGCGCAGTACGAAGGCGCGCAGCTCCCAGATGTCGGAGTGCGGGCCGAGCCGCCGCCAGGCGCTGCCCGCGAGGCGGCCGTCCACGGAGTAGACGGGGGCACCCGCGATGATCAGCGGGGACCAGGCGGCGAGGTAGATGATGTCGGGGGCGTCGTAGGCGGGGACGGTCTTCCAGCTGACGGTGACGATGAGCGCGGCGGAGAGCAGCGCGCCGACGACCGCGGCGACCCGCTGCCAGCAGCCGAGGACGGTCAGCACGCCGACGATCACCTGGAAGAAGGCGATGACGAGGCCGGCGCCGACCGGGTGCTGGAGGGCGAACTGGCGCAGCGGCTCGGCGACCTCCCAGGGGTGCAGCGTGTTGAGCCAGGTGACCATGGAGCCGCGCTTGCCGCCGTCGAAGTAGACGGGGTCGCAGAGCTTGCCCATGCCGGCGTAGATGGAGATGAAGCCGAGGAAGATGCGCAGGGGGAGGAGGACCACGCCCAGGTTCATCCGGCGGCCGGGGTAGTAGGCGTGCCGGGCCGGGTCGCCGTCGCCGGCCCGCCGGGCCGAACGCGGTTCGTCGAAGTCCTCGAACTCGTCGTCGCCGTAGGGCGGTTCGTCGTAGGCCGGTTCGTCGTAGGCGCTGCCCACCGCCGGCAGGTCCGGGAGCAGCCGCCGCTCGCCGGACGCCGGGGAGCGCGGGTGGCCGACCATCGGGGTCTCGACGGTCTGGTCCAGGGCGTCGTAGCCGTCGTCGACGCGCGGGATGACCTGGGTCGCGCCTGCCGGTTCGGCGGGCTCCTCGACGTGCCGGACGCTGCCGCCCCGGACGGCCTGGAGCAGCCGGTGGGCGCCGGTGTCGTCGGGCGCGGACCTGCCGCTCCAGACGACCGGGCGGCGCCGGCCGGGCGCCGCCCCCGCTCTGCCCGCCGTGCCGACGACCGGGATGCGCGCGGTGTCCTCGGTGGCGCTCAGGTGCCGTGCGACCCGGGGGGATTGGGTACGCCGTGTCGATACGCCCAGCTGCACGCGGAAACTCGCGTGGTTGACGATGACCTGCGCCGGATCGCTCGGCACCTTCACCATGCTCAGCGCGGGAGCGTCGTCGGGCCCGGAATCGAATCCGGAGCGGAATCCCGACGAGCGGTCCCCCGTGGGTGTGCGGGGTGTTCTGGTGTCCACACTCATCTAACCGAGTGACGTGGAGTTAGGACACTGCTTTGACCGGCCGGATGTGTCCGGACCCCGTCAAGGATGTCCCGGACGCCGGAATTAACCCGCCCAGGTGAGGTTACGGACGTCTGTTCACCCGCGTCGGCGCGCCGCCTCGTACAGCACGATCCCGGCCGCCACACCCGCGTTGAGCGACTCGGCGCCGCCCGGCATCGGGATCCGGACCCGGAAGTCGCAGGTTTCGCCGACCAGCCGGGACAGGCCCTTGCCCTCGCTGCCGACGACGATGACGACGGGGCCGCCGAGGGCCTCCAGGTCGCCGATCTCGTGCTCGCCGTCCGCGGCGAGGCCGACGACCACGATGCCGGCCTTCTTGTACGACTCCAGGGCTCGTGTCAGGTTCGTGGCGCGGGCGACCGGTGTACGGGCCGCCGTACCGGCCGACGTCTTCCAGGCACCGGCGGTCATGCCTGCCGCGCGGCGCTCGGGCACGACGACGCCGTGGCCGCCGAAGGCGGAGACCGAACGGACGACGGCGCCCAGGTTGCGCGGGTCGGTGACCCCGTCCAGCGCGACGATCAGCGGGTCCTCACCCTCGTCGTAGGCCGACTCGGCCAGGTCCTCGGGGTGCGCGTACTCGTACGGCGGGACCTGGAGGACCAGGCCCTGGTGGTTGAGGCCGTTGGTCATGCGGTCCAGCTCGGGACGCGGGGCCTCCATGAGGTTGATGCCGCCGCGCTCGGCCACGAGCTGCAGGGCCTCGCGGACCCGCTCGTCGTTGTCGATGAACTGCTGGACGTAGAGGGTGGAGGCCGGGACGCCCTCGCGGAGCGCCTCGACGACCGGGTTGCGGCCGACGACCATCTCGGAGGTGCCCTTGCCGCCCCGGCCGCGCGCCACCGGACGGCGCTGGGTCTGCTTGGCCTTGGCGGTGGCGATGCGGTTCTTCTTGTGGCCCTTGCGCATCTCGGCGGGCGGGGTCGGCCCCTTGCCCTCCAGGCCCCGGCGCCGCTGGCCGCCACTGCCGATCTGCGCGCCCTTCTTGCCGGACATGCGGCGGTTGTTGGCTGCCATGAGTTACCCGTCTCCGTGAGCTTCGTGTCGTACGTACGTCTTATGCAGTGTGCCGCCCGGGGGGCCGGGCGGCACAGTCGATCTTCAGTTCCGGGGCGGCTAGGACCTGAGGGTCCAGCGCGGGCCGGACGGGCTGTCCTCGATCGCGAGTCCGGACTGGGTCAGCTGGTCGCGGATGGCGTCGGCGGTCGCCCAGTCCTTGCGGCCGCGGGCGGACTCGCGCTGGTCGAGGACGAGGCGTACCAGGGCGTCGACGACCCCGTGCAGGTCCTCGCCCTTCTCGCCCTCGCCGGACCAGTGCGCGGCCAGCGGGTCGAGGCCGAGGACGCCGAGCATGGCGCGGACCTCGGCGAGGCGGGCGACGGCGGCTTCCTTGTCGTCGGCGGCCAGCGCGCTGTTGCCCTGCCGGACCGTGGTGTGCACGACGGCGAGCGCTTGCGGGACGCCCAGGTCGTCGTCCATCGCCTCGGCGAAGGCCGGCGGGACCTCGGCCGAGGGCTCGACGGCTCCCCCGGCCAGCTCCACCACGCGCTGCACGAACCCCTCGATCCGCACGAACGCCGACTCGGCCTCGCGCAGCGCCTCCTCGCTGTACTCGATCATCGAGCGGTAGTGCGGAGTGCCGAGGTAGTAGCGCAGCACGATCGGGCGCCAGCGCTTGACCATCTCCGAGACGAGGACCGAGTTCCCGAGGGACTTCGCCATCTTCTCCCCGGCGATGGTGACCCAGGCGTTGTGCACCCAGTACTGGGCGAAGTCGTCGCCGAAGGCCTTGGCCTGGGCGATCTCGTTCTCGTGGTGCGGGAAGATCAGGTCGAGGCCGCCGCCGTGGATGTCGAACGACTCGCCGAGGTACTTGTGGGCCATCGCCGAGCACTCCAGGTGCCAGCCGGGCCGACCGCGCCCCCACGGCGTCTCCCAGCTGGGCTCGCCCGGCTTCACGGCCTTCCACAGCGCGAAGTCCCGCTGGTCCCGCTTGCCGGTCTCGCCCTCGCCCTCGGGCTGGCGGAGGTTGTCCAGCTCCTGGTTGGAGAGCTGGAGGTAGTCCGGGTAGGAGCGCACGTCGAAGTAGACGTTGCCGTCGGCCTCGTAGGCGTGACCACGCTCGATCAGCCCGCGCATCATCTCGATCATCTCCGGCACGTGCCCGGTCGCGCGGGGCTCGTACGTCGGCGGGAGGCAGCCGAGCGCGGTGTAACCGTCGTTGAACGCGCGCTCGTTCTCGTAGCCGATCGCCCACCAGGGGCGGCCCTGGTCGGCGGACTTGGCGATGATCTTGTCGTCGATGTCCGTGACGTTGCGGACGAACGTCACGTCGTAGCCGCGGTATTCGAACCAGCGGCGCATGATGTCGAAGTTCAGGCCGGACCGGATGTGCCCGATGTGGGGCGCCGCCTGCACGGTGGCACCACAGAGGTAGATCGAGACGCGGCCCGCGGTGAGCGGGGCGAAGTCACGGATCTGCCGGGCGTTGGTGTCGTACAGGCGAATAGTCACGGGACCTAGGGTAGTGGGCCGAGGGCAGTGCGCGGCACCGGCGTGTGAAGCACCGTCGCCGGGTGCGAGTGCGCTGTGTCTTGTCCGCGCCCCGCGGCGGAGCCGCCGATCCATACGGCCCCGTGCCCCTGGAAGAATCCGGTCACGCCGTTTTCACGACCAACGCCGTCGCCACCGCCATGAGACCCTCGCCCCGGCCCGGGAAACCCAGGCCGTCCGTGGTGGCCCCGGAGACCGACACGGGAGCCCCGGCGGCATCCGAAAGGATCTTCTCGGCCTCGTCACGGCGCTTCCCGATCTTCGGGCGCGGGCCCACGACCTGCACGGCGACGTTCCCGATGGTGAAACCGGCGTCCCGGACGATGCGGGCCGCCGCCGTCAGGAGGGTCACGCCGGACGCGCCCGACCACTGCGGGCGCCCCGTGCCGAAGTGCTGCCCCAGGTCGCCGAGGCCCGCGGCGGAGAACAGCGCGTTGCACGCCGCGTGCGCGACCACGTCCGCGTCCGAGTGGCCGGCCAGGCCGGGGCCCTCGCCCTCCCACTTCAGGCCGGCGCACCACAGGTCGCGGCCCTCCTCGAAGGCGTGGATGTCGGTGCCGATCCCCACCCGGGGGAGGACCACCTCAGAAGCCATCGTTGAGCCTCCTGCGGGCCAGGACCGCCTCCGCGAGGACCAGGTCGAGGGGGCGGGTGACCTTGAAGGCCTCCTCGTGGCCGGGGACGACCACGACCCGGTCGCCGAGCTGCTCGACCATGCTGGCGTCGTCGGTGACGTTCTCGGTGACCGTCTCGTGGGCGCGGACCAGGGTCCTGCGGTCGAAGCCCTGGGGGGTCTGGACGGCGCGCAGCCGGGCCCGCTCGGGGGTGGCGAGCACCGGCTCGGGGTCGCCGGGGGCGGTGGCCGGCTCGACCTCCTTGACCGTGTCGGCGAGCGGGAGGGCGGGGACGACCGCCGGGGCGCCGTCGCGGACCGCCTGGATCACCGCGTCGACCGTGTCGACGGGGACGAGCGGGCGGGCGGCGTCGTGGACCAGGACGATGTCGTAGTCCGGCGGCAGCGCGTCCAGGCCGAGCCGGACCGACTCCTGGCGGGACTCGCCGCCGGGGACGACGACGAAGTCGGTGCGGTCGGGCAGCGCGTGGGCGTCGAGGAGCGACTTGACCTCGGGCGCGCCGTCGGGCGGGGCCACGACGACGACCAGGGAGACGGAGCGGGAGGCGGCGAGGGCGCGTACGGCGTGGATGAGCATGGGAGTGCCGTTCAGCGCGCGTAGCGCCTTGGGGGCGCCCGGACCGAGCCGTACGCCTCGGCCGGCGGCGGGAATCACGGCTGCCGTGCGCAGTGCGGTACGCGGTTCCGTACGCGAAGGACGCGAATCGTCAGACATCGGTTCCTGTCAGGTTTGTGTGCGGGCCTGGCGTGGGTATGGCCTGGGAAGTGCCGGGCGCGACGCCTTGACCGGACCCTTCCGTGACACTGGTCGAGCCAGCAGCCCGGGCCCGGCACGCTTAGTATCGGGGGTTCCCCGAGGGCGTACGCAAACATGCCGCAGCGCCCGGCGACAGAGAAAGTGTCATCGGGCACCGCGGCATTTCGGGTGTGCGGAGTTCAGCGTGCCGAGCCGGACAGCGGCTGCGTCAGGACGCGAGGACCTCGTCGAGCAGGGCCTCGGCCTTGTCCTCGTTCGTGTTCTCCGCGAGGGCGAGCTCGCTCACCAGGATCTGGCGGGCCTTGGCGAGCATGCGCTTCTCACCGGCGGAGAGTCCGCGCTCGCGCTCACGACGCCACAGGTCACGCACGACTTCCGCGACCTTGATGACATCGCCGGAGGCGAGCTTCTCCAGGTTTGCCTTGTAGCGACGGGACCAGTTCGTGGGCTCCTCGGCGTACGGCGCGCGCAGCACCTCGAAGACCCGGTCCAGCCCGTCCTGACCGACCACATCACGCACGCCGACGAACTCCGCATTGTCCGCTGGCACACGTACCGTCAGGTCACCCTGGGCGACCTTCAGCACCAAGTAGGTCTTGTCCACGCCTTTGATCTGGCGAGTTTCGATGGCCTCGATCAGCGCGGCCCCGTGATGGGGATAGACCACGGTGTCGCCAACCTTGAACGTCATGTGACAGGTACCCCTTCCGTGGCTATCCAGGGTAACACGGAAACCGGCGGTTCTGAATGGCGTTTTCGCAGGTCAGGGCATATCTCGGGGCTTGACAACAGCAACAGGAACGTGCTTCGCAGGCTGTCCGGAAGCAGGTATTCGCAGGTGGGAGCGGCTCTCCAGGCGAGGGGAAACGCCCACGTTACACACGTCCGGACACCCTCCCGAGTGGCCGAACGTCCACATATGTCCGGTTCCAAGCGTGCGACTTCCGCTACTCCGTTCGGTTGTCGGCGCCGGATCCCGGACGTTTCCGGAATTGATCACGGGTACGGCCGAACGCCCGACTGAACGGTACGTGAAGCCGCACCTGAAGCAGTAGGTGATCAATTTTCCCGGCGGTCGCGCATTCCTTCACGGAAATTTTGCGCGTGGTGCTGCGGACGGGTTATGTGAATGCCGCACGAGGGTCGCTCCAAAGTGGCCGAAGGGGCACTTGCGGATGCCCCCGCGTACCCCCTGCCCGAGGGAAGCGAGGAGCTTGGGGAGGGTCGGGTGCGGCCTCGCGGGAACGGCTCGGTAACCTAAGGCCGCTGACAGACACTTAGGGCGGCTTTATCAGAGGGCCGCCCGTGCGTTCAAGGAGTTGCCGCCGCCGTGAGCAGCAGCCTTCGACGCGGCGCCCTCGCCGCCTCCGCCCTCGCCTTCTCCGTCGCCGCACTCTCCGCCTGCGGCGCGGGCAACAACTCCCAGACGCTGGAGATCAAGCCGGACAACGCGGCGACGAGTGTCGGTGACATCAAGGTCCAGAACGCGACCGTGATCACCCAGCCCGACCTCACGTCGACCGGCCCGGCCGTGGTCTCCGCGACCATCTTCAACACCGGCACCGAGCCGGAGACGCTGCAGTCGATCGTCGTCGCCGGCACCGGCAAGACCGCGGAGCTGCACGCCACCAAGACCCAGCCGCTGACCATCCCGGGCGGCGGCCGGCTGATCCTGGGCGGCAAGGACAACGCCTCCGCGGTGCTGGGCAGCAGTCGTGAGGCGGTCCTGGACGGCAACGCCCAGAAGATCACGTTCACCTTCAGCAAGACCGGTGACGTGAGCCTGCGCGCGTTCGTCGTGCCGGCCGAGAGCTTCTTCACCGGCTGGGGCCCGAGCGCGGTGCCGTCCGCCACGGCCTCCGCGTCCGCCTCCTCGTCGGCTTCCGCCTCCGGCTCCGGCTCCCCGGCCGCCGGCTCGACGGCGAGCGAGAGCGCCAAGGCGGGCAAGAAGAACAAGGAGTCCGCCTCGGCCACGCCGAGCGACTCGGCCTCGGAGTCGACGAACGCCGGCTGAGCCGGCACCCCGAAACCGACAGAAGGGCGGCACCCCGAGGGGTGCCGCCCTTCGCCGCTGAGGAGACCGTCCCGCGGCCGGACGCGCCCCGTGAGGGGCGCTGGGGGTCCCCCCGGCCGAAGGCTGGGGGAGGAACTGCGCGGCCCGCCCCCACCGGCCCGCAGGTCCGTCGTCGTTACGGACGGGATGGCGAGTGAGCGACGGGCTCGCTCGAACGCCACCCCGGCCCGAGGCCGGCTTTACGGCTCGAACTTGTAGCCGAGACCACGCACCGTCACCAGGTAGCGCGGCGCACCCGGGTCCGGCTCGATCTTCGCGCGGAGGCGCTTGACGTGGACGTCGAGGGTCTTGGTGTCACCGACGTAGTCGGCGCCCCAGACTCGGTCGATGAGCTGCATGCGGGTGAGGACGCGGCCGGCGTTGCGCAGGAGCATCTCCAGGAGGTCGAACTCCTTGAGGGGGAGGTCGACCTTGGAGCCGGAGACCGTCACGACGTGGCGGTCGACGTCCATGCGGACCGGGCCCGCCTCCAGGGCGGCCGGGGTGACCTCCTCCGGCTCGCCGCGGCGGCGGAGCACCGCGCGGATGCGGGCGACCAGCTCGCGCGAGGAGAAGGGCTTGGTGACGTAGTCATCGGCTCCTATTTCGAGCCCGACGACCTTGTCGATCTCGCTGTCCTTGGCCGTCACCATGATGACGGGGACGTTGGAGCGGCCGCGCAGCTGGCGGCAGACCTCGGTGCCCGGCAGGCCGGGCAGCATCAGGTCGAGGAGGACGAGGTCGGCGCCGTTGCGCTCGAACTCGTCGAGTCCGTCGGGGCCCGTGGCCGCCACGGCGACCTCGAAGCCCTCCTTGCGGAGCATGTACGACAGGGCGTCGGAGAAGGACTCCTCGTCCTCGACGACGAGCACTCGGGTCACGGAAGGACCTCCGGGGCGGGAAGCGGTTCGTACGGGGATGACTCGGTGGTACCGGCCTCGTCTTCGAGGTCGGGGTCGGGGTGCTGCGATGCGCGATCGCGGGCCACGCCCGCCTCCGGCAGCCTGAGGGTGAAAGTGGAGCCCTGGCCTTCGGCGCTCCACACCGTGACCTCCCCGCCGTGCGAGGCGACCACGTGCTTGACGATGGCGAGGCCGAGGCCGGTGCCACCGGTGGCCCGCGAGCGGGCCGGGTCGACGCGGTAGAAGCGCTCGAAGATGCGCTCCTTGTCCTTGTCGGTGATGCCGATGCCCTGGTCGGTCACGGCAAGCTCGATCATGTCGCCGCCGGTCGCACTGATCCGGCGGGCGGCTATCCCGACCCGGGTACGGGCCGGGGAGTAGTTCACGGCGTTCTCGACCAGGTTGCCGAGGGCGGCGGCGAGCTGGCCGCGGTTGCCCCAGACATGCAGGTCGGCGGTGCCGCCGGCGGCCATGGTGATCTGCTTGGTGCCGGCCTGGTGCCGGCACCGGTCGATCGCCTCGGCGACCAGTTCGTCGACCCGGACGGGCTCGGCGTCCTCCAGCGGGTCGTCGTTCTGCACTCTCGACAGATCGATGAGCTCCTGGACCAGGTTGGTCAGGCGCGTGGCCTCGATCTGCATGCGACCGGCGAAGCGCTGCACGGCCTCCGGATCGTCCGAGGCGTCCATGACGGCCTCGGAGAGCAGGGAGAGCGCGCCGACCGGGGTCTTCAGCTCGTGGCTCACGTTCGCCACGAAGTCGCGTCGTACCGCCTCGATCCTACGGGCCTCGGTGAGGTCCTCGACGAGGAGCAGCACGAGCCGGGAGCCGAGGGGCGCCACCCGTGCGGAGACGGCCAGTGCCTCGCCCCGTCCGGTCCCCCGCCGCGGGAGGTCCAGCTCGACCTGCCGTATCTCGCCGTCCCGCCGGGTGTCACGGGCCATGCCGAGCATCGGCTCGATGGCGAGTTTGCCACCGCGCACGAGTCCGAGGGCGTACGCCGCCGAGCTCGCCTTGACGACCGTGTCGGCCTCGTCGAGGACGACCGCGGAGGAGCGCAGCACGCTCAGTACGGTGTCCACGCCCGGGGGCAGTACGGGGTCGGTGTGCAGAGAAGTCCTGGTCGGTCGCTTCTGGTCGCGTTCGCTCCAGCGGAACGCCAGCATGGCGATGACACCGGTAAGCACCCCGGCGATCGCTGCCGCTGCGGCGACCGCCGCGTTCACGTCCATGCAAACAGGTTAAGCAGGGGGTACGACATCCCCACAGTCCGTGGGGTGTCAGCTCGAACACTCGTCGCCCAGAGTTCACCTTGGAGCCAGTATTGGTTCATTTGGGGTGGCAGAAACGGACGCGTAGGGACCGGAACGTGGGAGCGTGGGGTTCGCAGCTGGTTTCGGCCACGGGCCCCGGCCCCCGGAACCCCTGGACCACGCATACGAGAGGGAACCCTGATGCGGGACGCGTACCACGAGGAACTCGATTCGATCGGCGACAGCCTGGTCGACATGGCCCGACTGGTCGGATCGGCGATCGGACGCGCCACGACGGCGATCCTCGACGGTGACCTCAAGCTCGCCGAGAGCGTCATCGAGGCCGACCAGAAGGTGGACGAGCTCCACCACGACCTGGAGGCGCGCGCGATAGCCCTGCTCGCCCGCCAGCAGCCGGTGGCGACGGACCTGCGGATCGTCGTCACCTCGCTCCGTATGTCCGCCGACCTGGAGCGCTCCGGCGACCTCGCCCAGCACGTGGCGAAGCTGGCCCGGCTGCGCTACCCGGCGAACGCCATCCCCCACGACCTGCACGCCACCATCCTGGAGATGGGCCAGCTCGCGCAGCGCCTGATGGCCAAGGCCGCCGAGGTGATCATCACCAAGGACGTCGACCTGGCCCTCCAGCTGGAGCAGGACGACGACGAGATGGACCTGCTGCACCGCACGATCTTCCAGCACCTGCTGG
Source organism: Streptomyces sp. NPDC090499 (assembly GCF_044769305.1). Taxonomy (NCBI): domain Bacteria; kingdom Bacillati; phylum Actinomycetota; class Actinomycetes; order Kitasatosporales; family Streptomycetaceae; genus Streptomyces; species Streptomyces sp. NPDC090499. Next base: position 125,464 of record NZ_JBIVXP010000007.1, on the reverse strand, counting down.
ACGACCGCTGGAAGCACGGCATCGAGACCGCCGTCGACGTGACGCTCCTCGGCCGCTACTACGAGCGGTACGCCGACCACGCGGTCGCCGTCGCCAAGCGCGTCGTCTTCCTGGTCACCGGCGAGCACGCGGACGAGCTGCAGCCCGACATCCAGCCGGTGACGGGCGCCGAGGGGGCGTGACCCGCAAGGCGGGCGGGGGCTCGCGGGGTGCGGGTCGGGCGTACGGGCGCCACTGTGCGCCGTTGATGCGCCCAGCGAAATGGGCATGGAATGGGCAAGGCCCTACCTCTAGGGCATCTAGGGACCTCCAGGAGGGATCCATGGCCGAATCCCCCAGCACCACGCCCGACCCCACGCAGCAGCACGAGACCGACCAGCCCGTCGAGATCAAGAACCTGCTGGTCATCGGCGCCTGCGGGTGCGGCTCGGGCTGCGGCTGCGGCTGCCAGTCGGGCAGCCCCTGCCAGTGCGGCTGAGCGGACCTGTCAGCACACGTCAGAACTCGTCAGCACACGCCGGCGCACGTCGGTTAAGGCGAAGGGCCCCGGACTACGGTCCGGGGCCCTTCGCATGCCGTGCCGCAGCGGCGGGCGCAGCATGGTGGTGAGACGGGTGGGACGGACAAGCCGAAGGAGGTGGCAGCCATGCCGCACTACATGGACGTCCACCACGGGATGAACGGCATCACCGCCGACCAGCTGAAGGAGGCCCACGAGGCCGACCTCGCCGTCGAGAAGGAGGAGGGCGTCCACTTCGAACACGCCTGGGCCGACCCCGCCTCCGGCAAGGTCTACTGCCTCTCCGAGGCGCCTTCGGCCGAGGCGGTCAAGCGCGTCCTCGAACGCACGGGCCATCCCGCCGACGAGATCCACCAGGTGCCGTTCTCGATCTGACGCCGCCGTTCAGACTGGTGGCGCCTTCAGGCTTCTGAAGAGTCCGACCGCTGAGGCCTCCGACCGCCGACGCCATCAGACTGCCGACGCCTTCCGACCGCTGACGTCTTCCGACCGCTGACGCCCTTCAGGCGGAGGGCAGCGCGGCGAGCCAGTCGACGAGCAGCCGGTTGACCTCGTCGGGCCGCTCCTGCTGGATCCAGTGCCCGCAGCCGTCGAGGATGTGGGAGGAGACCAGGCCGGGGAGGGTGACCGGGTACGCCTCGATGGCGTCGGCCAGCCAGGTCGTGGAGGCGTCTAGGCCGCCGCCGACGAACAGGGACGGCTGGGTGATCGGGGCACCGTCGTGGGCGGCGAGGTCCTCCCAGTCGCGGTCCATGTTCCGGTACCGGTTGAGTGCCCCGGTCAGTCCGGTGCGCTCGAACTCCCCGGCGTAGACGTCGAGATCCCGCTCGCCGAGCCACCCGGGCAGCCGTCCGGCGGGGAACCGGTCCCGGAGCGTGCCGCCTCTGCCGACGAAGTGCGGGTCGGGAGCGCCGGGTCCGGGCATGGTGTCGCCGGACAGGGCACCGTAGAACCCCGCCAGCCAGCCCCGCACGTCGGGTTCGATCTCGGCCTCGGCGCGGCCGGGCTCCTGGAAGTAGGAGACGTAGAACTCCTCGTCCCCGCCGCTCATCCCCGCGAAGACGGCGCTGGGCCGCGGCCCGCCGCGCGGGGTGTACGGGACGCTCAGCAGCCCCACGGCCCGGAACACCTCCGGCCTCAGCAGCGCGGAGTTCGCGGCGACGGCCGCGCCCCAGTCGTGCCCGACGACCACTGCCGACTCCGCGCCGAGGGCCCGCACGACCTCGGCGTTGTCCGCCACGAGCTCGGTCATCCGGTACGCGTCCGGCTCGACCGGCGCGGACGAACGCCCGTATCCCCGCACGTCGATGGCGACCGCCCGGTACCCGGCCGCGGCGAGCGCCGGCAGCTGATGCCGCCAGGAGTACCAGCACTCGGGAAACCCGTGCACGAGCAGTACGAGGGGCCCCTCCCCCTGCTCGACCAGGTGGATCCGCCGTCCGTCCGCGACGACCGACCGATGCTGCGCTGCCATACGCCCTCCTCGACTTGCCTGCCTTGCTTGCCTTGCGTGTCTTGCGCGCCCTGCTTGCGTTGCCGGGCCTTCGGGACCGTTGCCGATCGGCCGCCGGCCCTGCACCGATCATGCGAACCCGTGCCTCGCGGGGCCGAGCGCGTTTGCCGGTTCGGCAAACCGCGGCCGAGTGTCCGCTCCCGGAGCCGCCAAGGGGACGGCGAGGCGCGAAAGGGACGGAAGCTCACGTTCTATGACGTCCATCACAGCGGTCCGGCGACCTACCGGGGTGCTTAGTAGACGCGACGAGGCGGACATCTGAGCATTTGTCCGTCTTGGGGCGGATGCGAACCTCGACGCACGTCCCGGAATTCCGCCTGGCCGACAGGCGCGCCCATCGCCTTCAGCCGCAAGCCTTCTGACGCCGTGACAGTTCCTCCGCCGGCCGCCGTCTGCGGACCTGGGCTCCGTGCGCTGCCCCGGCGCGGCCCTGGGACCTACGAGGCGACGTAGTGGTGGGGACCCTTTGCGCTCCCTGTCAGGCCGTCCTAAGAATGTCGACCCACAGGACGTCGCCGCAGTTCGGAACCGGTGCTCACGCAATCGACCAGGCACCGGGCGCTCGGCGTCACCGAGTGAGTAGGAGCCCCCCACATGAAGTCGTCCCGAACGTCCGCGAGACTCCTCGCCCTCGGCCTGGGCCTTGCCTCCGGCGCGCTGGGCACGGCGGTGCCGGCGAGTGCCCAAACGTCCGCCGCCCCGGCCACCGCGCGGTCCGCCGCCAGGTCCGCCGCCCCTGGTTCCTCCGTGGCGCGGTACGACGGGACGGGCGAGGAGGCCGCCGACAACAAGGCGTTCTACGAGGCCGTGCTCAAGTCGGTCGCCGAGAAGCGCGCGGCACAGCCCGACGCGCAGGCGGTGACCATCTACTACAACGACTCCCGGGCACCGAGCTTCCGTTCGCAGATAGCGAGCGCGGCCTCGATCTGGAACAGCTCCGAGACCGACGTCAAGCTCCAGGAGTCCTCGAGCGGCGCCGACTTCTCCTACTACGAGGGCAACGACTCGCGCGGGTCCTACGCCTCCACCAACGGCCACGGCAGCGGCTACATCTTCATCGACTACTCCCAGGCCCGGCAGTACGACTCGGTCCGCGTCGTCGCCCACGAGACCGGGCACGTGCTGGGCCTCAAGGACGACTACAGCGGGCCGTGCAGTGAGCTGATGTCGGGCGGCGGCCCCGGCCCGTCCTGCACCAACCGCTACCCGAACGCCACCGAGCGCTCGAGTGTCGAGCAGCTGTGGGCCACCGGAGCCGGGCAGCAGACCTCGGGCGGCACGGCGAACCAGCCCGGTGCGTCGGTGAACCCTGGCGCGTCGGTGAACCCCGGTGCGTCGGTGAACCCCGGTGCGTCGGTGAACGTCGTACCGCAGGTACCGAACGCGGCACCGGGTCAGGTTCCGGGAGCCCCGCTCACCGGCATCCTCTGGGGCTGACCGCGTTCCACGGCCGTGACCGGCTACGGGCGCCGGATCGTGCCGTCCGCCGAGACACGGGCGGCGTGCGGGCCGAAGTCCTCCTCCGACATGGTGGAGACGAGGTCGATCGCATCGCCGCCCGGTTCCGGCGTACCGGGCGCCACGATCAGGGTCGGGCGCAGCCGCCCGGACAGGTAGGTGCCGTCGGCGCCGAGGGTGACCTGCAGCACTCCGCTGGTCGAGAGTGTGCCGCCGAGGCCGAGCACCTTGTAGCCGGAGAAGTTGCCCAGGCTGTAGGCGATCAGCCGGCCCTTGTAGAACTCCATTCCCCGCATCACGTGCGGGCCGCTGCCCACCACCAGGTCGGCACCGGCGTCGATCACCGCGCGGCTGAAGCGATAGCTGTCGCCGCGGTCCTCGCCGAGGAAGTACTCGGTGCCGGGTTCCACGTGGGTACGGTCCGGGCCCTCCGCGCCGGCGTGCATGACGACGATCACGATGTCCGCCATCGCCGCGGCGCGGGCGGTGAGTTGCCGTGCCGCGGGGATGTCCGTGAGGTCGTTCGCCCCCCGGTCGGGAGCGAACCCGAGCACCGCGACCCTGAGGCCGTGTACCCGCTGGACGGTGATCTGGCCCAGGCGGCCGGTGAACGGCAGATGCACCGAGCGCAGCGCGGCGAAGGTCTCGCGCCGCCCCTCCGCCCCGAAGTCGTCGATGTGGTTGTTCGCCGTGTTCAGGACCGTGAACCCGGCCTCCTTGAGCAGGCCGCCGTAGGACGGCGGGGCGTGGAACGCGAAGCAGTTCGGGCCGTCGATGTGGTCGCACTTGCTGTCACCGCCTGTGGCGAGCGTCCCCTCCAGGTTCCCGAGCACCACATCGCCGGTGAGCAGGTCGTCGACGGGTTCGAAGAACGAGGCGCCGTCGTCCGGCGGCAGGTCGTCCGGCAGCGACCCCATGACGATGTCTCCCACGGCCGCGATCCGCACGTTCCCGACCGGCCGCGGCGGCGCAGGCACCCCGGCCGGCGCCACGGCCCTGGTCGCCCGGATCTCCCCACGGGCACCCGGGACCGCGCCCTCACCACCGGCACCCACCGCGAACGCGAACACCGCACCGCCCACCACACCGCCCCCGACCAGGCCAACGACAACTCCCCGCCACCGACTCCCCGGCCCCCGCCACCGCCCACCGCGCCACCCAACGAACCTGATCATTCGCTCATATTACGAAGCGTGAACCATCTATCCACGGAGGGTCACCACCTGGCGTGTTTCCAGCCCTCCCCCCAAAAAGCCCCCGCCCTGCCGAGCAACCGCAGGTCGGGGACTTGCCGACCGAGGGGCTTACTTCCTCTCACCCCGGGCGTTGCCGCGGATCTGGATGCCCTGCGTCTTCGTCTTCGCTGCTCAGGGGCGGTGGGCTCGTGCACCTGGTGGTCGCCGTCGGTCGTCGTCGGCTGCTGTCGATCGGCTTCGGACGGCTCGGGGACGGCCCCGGGCTCCACCCTGATCTACTCTCCCCGGATGGACGATTCCCCCTGCTTCTGCCTCCTCTGCGCACCACCCGCAGATGGCCCGGCCTGGGATGAGCGAGACGGTCGAACAGCGCAGAGCGTCACCGACTTCGGTTGGCACGTCATGGGCGTTGGCGCCGGCGACGATGCACCCGCCGATTGGGCCTACTCCATCGGGCTGTGGCACACACTGCGCAGTCCGGAGGTCTGCGTCTTCGGCCTGCGGACGGACGTCGGGATGCCGGTGGTGAATGCGGCCGGAGACGGGATCCGAAACGGCCTCCCCCTGGAGCCGGACCAGCGCAGAGACGACGTCCTGAACGGCTACAACGTTGCTGTACGGCCCGTTCACCCCAGCTGGTACCAGGATTTCTTCGGCGCCGGCATCGACTTCTACCAAGCCCCGCCGCTGCCCGTCACTCAGCTGTTCTGGCCCGACAAGGCCGGACGCTTCCCTTGGGAAGACGGAGCGGACGACTACTGCCGCACGAGTCAACCGCTGCTCTGGATCCCGAAGTCCGACACCACCGGACCGTGGTCGCAGATCGCATGAATACCGGCCGTGATGCCCTCGGCGCCCCGTGCACCGAGGACACCACGTTCTGATCCGTAGCTCTGCAGAGATCGGTCGTTCAAGGTCATACAGGCTGCGAGACGGTTCGCAAGAGCCACTGTGAGGGTCTGCCAGTTGCTGGGGTTGCTGGGGTTGCTGCCGTACTTCGAGCACGTGCCGGGGGGCTGTAGTGGATGAGCGTATGTACGCGATCATGGAAACCATGAGGTCTGCGCAAGCGGACACGATGGTGCGCGCCGTCAAGAAGGCTGTCGAGGACGAGCCCGACATCTCCGGTCGTGAAGTCTTGGCCCTACTTGAACAATTGGCCAACGAGGCTCAAGAGGAAGCCACTGTGGCCATGGCGGAAAGTGAGCCCGATCGGGACACATGCGCTAAGTGTGGACAGGCTATCCAGACGGATTCGCGAGATCGGGAACGTTGGCTACACAGCTCTGACCGAAGCCGTGGCTACCGAGCAGCCACGTTCGACCCGGAGAACGGCTGGAACGACGACATCCCGAGGTCTTGGAAGGCTACCCCCCGTCGGCGTCGTTCCTGACGGCCATGTGAGGACATCTACGGCCGTCTTCTCCGTCGAAGACACAACGGACCCACGCCCTTCCCGGCTGCGGTGGCGGGACGCCGGTCCGAGCCCAGAGCCGCCTGCGTTCACGCTGGTACCTCGGCGGCTCTGGGGCTCCCCTTAACGGTCGTGAACGGGGCTGAATGAGAAAGAAGCTGAGACGGCCGAGCGGTCGCCTAGGGCCGGGTTCGCTCGTGGGGCAGGTCGCAGTCGTCATCCCGGAGGTGCAGTCCGTGGAGGTCTCGGACCAGGCTGACGGGGAAGGGATGGAGCTTCCACTTTGCGCGATAGCCGGCCTCACCGTGCTCCGTGAGTACGTTCTGGGCTGCGTCTAGAACGGCGTGGGAGAACGCATGGCGTGGGTGCGCCGACTGCCAAATCACCGTGCCGTCGGTGTCCGGTAGGTCGGGGCTCACCGCAACATCGGGGAACTTGTAGATGGTCACGCCGATGGCATCGTTGGCCGGGCGGAGCACCCAGCGGAGCTCCTGTGGCTCGGCGTCGAAGAAGAACCGCGTCGTGCTCCCCTGCTCGTACAACGCGCTTGTGGCTGCTACGAGATCCGCTAGCGCGTCGGTGCAGTAGCTGACCAGCAGTGAGGCCTGCTTGGCGTCATCGGCCAGGTGGCACTTCGCCCAACCGTGTCCCACAAGTTCCCACTTCAGCTGAAAAACGTCCGTCGACGCGTGATCCACCTGCACAGGGCCCAGGCTACCGACAGCGATCGGCCATGAGCCTGGCGGCCATGCTTGAAAGTACGCGTCTGTCCCCCATCAACGCTGACGTGATCGTTCGTCGTGGTTTCGAGCATCGCCGGTTCGTACGAAGGGCTGGACCGCGATGGCGGTCCAGGCGGCGTGACACGGAGCCTGGTCGGCGCGCGGAGATGCGGTGGGCGAGGGTCCCGGTGTCGATGCGCCTGGCACTTCGCTCTCGGGACGAGGTCGTAGGCTTCCGGAGATGATTGAGACCGTGGTGCTCGACGTGGGTGAGACCGTCACTCACGACGACAGGTATTGGGGGGCTTGGGCCGACTGGCTCGGAGTCCCGCGCCATACGCTGTCCGCGCTTGTCGGCGCCGTGGTCGCGCAGGGACGGGACAACGCCGATGCGCTGCGACTTGCCCGCCCTGGGATTGACGTCGGCGCTGAGTACCGGGCTCGGGAGGCGGCGGGACACGGTGAGGTGCTCGATGAGACGGATCTGTACGGCGATGTCCGTCCCGCCCTCGCTGAGCTCCGCCGACTCGGAGTACGTGTCGTCATCGCCGGGAATCAGACCTCGCGTGCCGGGGAACTGCTGCGCGGTCTCGATCTGCCCGCGGATCTGATCGTGACGTCGGGGGACTGGCGTGTGGCCAAGCCGCAGCCGGAGTTCTTCGAGCGGGTGCTGGAAGTGGCACAGGCCCGGCCGGAAGCGACGCTGTACGTCGGGGATCACCCGGCCAACGACATTTTCCCGGCGAAGGCTGCCGGTCTGCGTACAGCGCACCTTCGGCGTGGGCCCTGGGGGCATCTGTGGGCGGACGAACCGACGGTGGTGGCTGCGGCGGACTGGCGGATCGACTCGCTCGGTCAGCTCGCGTCGATCGTCGTCGGCTGAGGGTGGTACGACGGTCAGCGGACGGGCTCGTTGACCATTTTCCGCACGCAGTCCGTCCTGACGCCATTACGGTTCGCACGGACGGCCATGAACTGGAGCGCACATGCCCGCACTCCCCCACAACGGATTAGGCAGGCGTATCGCCTACTACCGAGGCGTCGTGCGCCCGAAGATGACGCAGAGCCAGCTCGCTGAAGCCGCGTGCGTCTCCATCGGTGCCATCCGCAAGATCGAGCGCGGTGAGCGTGGGGTCACCGATGCCACCCTTTCAGCCATCGCGGACGCTCTCGGCGTCGATCCTGGTCGTCTCCGATCCGATCGCGGGCCCACCCGCACTGCCGTTCGCGAAGGGCTACCCGCGCTGTCCGACGCGATCGCCGCCTACGACGTTCCCGACGACGGACCGGTCCGTCCTGTCCGAGAGCTTCACGCTGCCACTGCGGAGACTGTGCGATGGCGGCTGGCCGCTCAATACACGCGCATCGTGCGCAGGGTTCCCGACCTGCTCTGCGAACTGGCCCGTGCCTACTACCAGGCCGCCCCGCACGAACGGCCGCAGCCGGCCGCGCTCCTGGTCAGCGCCTACCGCTCGGCAGACGCCGTCGCCTACAAATACGGCGCCCGCGACCTGTCGGCCCGCCTGGTCGAACTCATGCGATGGGCTGTTGCCCAGGTCGATGACCCGCTGCTGGCCTCCTCCGTCGCCTACGTGCGGACGGAGACGTTCTTCGCCGCGCGTGCCCATGCGCCCGGACTGCGCGCCCTGGAATTGGCCTTGGACGCGATGCCCGCCCCTGACACGCCACTCCAGGCCGCTGTGCGAGGTGCGCTTCATATGCGGGCGGCGGTCATCGCCGGCCGTGGCCTTGATGCCTCGGCCGCGTGGGCTCATCTCAGCGATGCCCGTACGCTGGCCGACCGAGTCCCGGAGGGTGTCTTTTACGGCACGGCCTTCGGGCCCGACTCCGTCCGCATCCACGAGGTGTCGCTCGCCGTCAGCCTCGGAGACAACCATGTCGGCCGTGCTCTCGACATCGGCCGTTCCTGGGAACCCCCCGAGTGTCTCCCGGCCGAACGCCGCAGCGGCTTCTACATCGAACTCGCCCGCGCCCAGCTCTGGTCCGGGCGAGCGGACCACGCCTTCGAGTCGCTGAAGACCGCCCGCCGGATCGCCCCGCAGCACACCCGCGAACACCCCTGGGTCCGCGAAGACGCCGCAACACTGCGCCGGCTCAAACGCGCGGACTCCGAGAGCCTCACGAACTTCGCCGAATGGTGCGCAGCCACCTGACCAAACCGCTCGGAGTCCCCTCGAAGTACCCCACACCGGGGTACTTGTCCGCCTTGCCCACCCCCACCCTGTCCTCACATCCAGCAACCAACGGACGGACGGGATGCCATGCACGCCACAGCCACCACGGAACCCCAGACCAAGATGACCATGCACGTGTACCGGGTGAACCACGAAGGCACGGTCATCGAGGATCGTGGGACCGTGAGCGTCCGACACGGTGAGCAACCGGCGCCCGACACGCCATTGCCATCCTGTACGTGCCGAGACTGCCGGAACGGACAGGACGACCCGGGTCAGGAGACCGCACCCGGCACCGCCTCGATGCGCGTCGCAGCGACCTGGCTCCTTGACCAGCCGACGCCGCTGGGCCGCGAGACCGTGAAACTCTTCGGCCAGGACTTCCGCCGCTTCCTGTGGCGGCTGATCCCGCACATCGAACAGCTCACCAGCACCCTCTCCCAGGAGGACGCACCCGCGCAGGTCGCCCTGGCAGGAATCGGCGAAGCAAGGCTGCGACTCTCCGCGATCGAGGACACCGGCAGGCTTGGCGAGATCGAGGGAGTCAAACCGCTGGCCCGCTCCGTCCTCAGCCTGTGCGATCACCTCGACGCCCTCACCGGCATCACCCGCTGCCTCGTCTGCGACCGGCCGATCGAACACAGCCAGGCATGGATGCCGTACGACACGGTCAGCCCCGTGATCAGCTCAGGACCGGGCCGCGTCCACACCCAGTGCACGAGGACGGGCCACCACCGCTGATCCTGCGCCGTGGCTGACGGCGCAGGGGTCGAGTCAGGGGGGCAGGAGCAAGGACCCACCAAAAAGCCCCCGGACTGCTGAGAAGTCACAGGTCTGGGGCTTGCTGGTGCTCGGTTACCTGTTGTTCTTGCCCTGGGTCCGGGGGCCCGGTTTTTACCCCCGGTCAGTGGGCTGCTCGCCTCAACTGACCTGCGGTCGGGCCGTCGTTGTTGGTCGTTGTTGGTCGACCCCTGTCGCCCCCCTGTCGACCCTGGAGGGCCCAGAGAGGGTGATTTTGGCGGTGCGACAGCCGACGGCGAATGTGCCACCGCACGCAGTTGTACTCCGCTGTCGATATCAATTGCTGATGTCGGGAACCGGGCGTGGGCCTACGGGTTGATGCCGAAGAAAGAGGCGCCCAACGGTCCGTGACGGTGTGTTAGGTATCTGTCCCTCGCCGCGAGGGCGCGGGGTACACCGGGAATCCGTTCCGGTTGCAGGCTGGCAGGCACTGTAGGAGTGTGGTGGTGAAGGTTCTTTGGGGCCTCCGAATCGCTGACGAAAGCCCGGCGACTGGCTCCCAGCCCATTCACGGACGACCCCGCGAAAACTAGCGCTCTCTGAGCCGTGCCCTCAATTCCGGCATCCGGGTCGTTCCGCGTAGTAATGCGCATAAAACAACGAGCAGGTGATTTCCATGCCTACGCGCATGTCTCGCAGGAATCGTACTCTCGCGGCCATTACCCCGATCGTCACCGTGGTGCTGACTGGAGGGCTCCTGACTGCCCATCCCGCCTCGGCAGCGCCTCCGGTCGGGACGGTGTCCTTCAATGGCAAGGTGACCTGCAAAAACGCATTCCCGGCCCCCAACAATTCTGTACCCACCCGGGTATCGCTGGACAGTGGTGAGGACGACGCGTCGGGCCCCACCAACAACCCGACCAACCGCAGGGCGACGTTTGGCCCGATCAGCCTCGACGCGCCGTTGGACTCGTCATTCGCTCTCACGGTCGACGTCACATGCAAAGCACCAGGGAAAAGGGCTCAGACGTTCACCAGAGCAATCACGCAGGACAACCTCACCGAAGGTGACACAGCCGCGCTGAACATCAAGTAGGCGCACATCGCCCCGTCAGACCACCGGCCTGACGGGGCGTCTGCCGTGCCGAGCAGTCAAGCAACGTTGACGTCAAGTCGTCGCACTGTTTCCACTGGCCATGTCGGGATCCGGCCCCGCTTGAGTCGGCACTTCGACGCATGCGGCGTCATTCCCGCGCCCACCGTCAGGGCCCACACAGGCAAGAGGTCTTCCGGCAAGGCCAATTCACTCACCGACCCGACGGCAAGACCGTCCGAGTCAAGACCGAGCGCTACGGCACGGGCATGCGCTACCGGGTCCGCTGGTTCGCACCCGACAGCAAGCGCAAGGGGAAGTCCTTCCCCCACGGACAGAAGCGACTCGCCGAGCAGCGGCTGGCGCGCATCTCATGCCGAGTAGCCGGGACCGCGCCCGGAACGACATCGGGCGCGCGCTTCGACAGCAGGACCCGGGGCGCGGAGGGCCCACAGTGGGCCCAGGCCGTGAGAATGCCCCCGCGCTGCGCCGTTTGCGCAGGCCGGGGGCATGATCACCAAACCTACTTCTTCTTGCCCTGGTTCTTGACCGCCTCGATGGCCGCGGCTGCCGCGTCCGGGTCGAGGTACTGGCCGCCCGGGGTCACGGGCTTGAAGTCGGCGTCGAGTTCGTAGGCGAGGGGGATGCCCGTGGGGATGTTGAGGCCGGCGATGTCGGCGTCGGAGATGCCGTCGAGGTGCTTGACGAGGGCGCGCAGGCTGTTGCCGTGGGCGGCGACGAGGACCGTGCGGCCGGTCAGGAGGTCGGGGACGATGCCGTCGTACCAGTAGGGGAGCATGCGGACGACGACGTCCTTGAGGCACTCCGTGCGCGGGCGCAGCTCCGGGGGGATGGAGGCGTAGCGGGGGTCGGAGGCCTGGGAGAACTCCGAGTCGTCCGGGAGCGGCGGGGGCGGGGTGTCGTACGAGCGGCGCCAGAGCATGAACTGCTCCTCGCCGAACTCGGCCAGCGTCGCCGCCTTGTCCTTGCCCTGGAGGGCGCCGTAGTGGCGCTCGTTCAGGCGCCAGCTGCGGTGGACCGGGATCCAGTGGCGGTCGGCGGCTTCGAGGGCGAGCTGCGCCGTGCGGATCGCCCGCTTCTGGAGGGACGTGTGGACCACGTCGGGGAGCAGGTCGGCGTCCTTGAGGAGTTCACCGCCGCGGACTGCCTCCTTCTCGCCCTTCTCGTTGAGGTTGACGTCCACCCAGCCGGTGAACAGGTTCTTCGCGTTCCACTCGCTCTCGCCGTGGCGGAGGAGGATCAGCTTGTACGGTGCGTCGGCCATGGGACAGAGCGTAATCCACGGATTCGGGGCGGCGGCGGGCGGCCGCGGGGCGTCCCAGGGGGCGGACAGTTGACGGCATCTGTTAATTGACTGGCTCAGTCGAGCGGCCGGTAAGTAAGTTCCAGGAGCGGCCCGTGGCGCTTACAGGCGCCGCATTCGCATCCGCACCGCTCACGCCTGTCCTGGGGGAAACCATGCCGTCCGCCGCCCTGCGCCGCGCCGTCCGGGAGACCGTCTCCGGTCTGCCACGGGAGTTCTGGTGGCTGTGGACCAGCACCCTCGTCAACCGGCTGGGCGCCTTCGTGGCCACCTACATGGCCCTGTACCTGACCCTCGACCGGGGGTACAGCGCGTCGTACGCCGGGCTCGTCGCCTCCCTGAACGGGCTGGGCGGGGTGGTCTCGTCGCTGGGCGGCGGGGTGATGGCCGACCGGCTGGGGCGGCGGCCGACCCTGCTGGTCGCGCAGGGGTCCACCGCCGCGGCCGTCGCGCTGCTCGGGTTCGTACGGGACCCCGTCGCCATCGCCGCCGTCGCCTTCCTCGTCGGGCTGGCCTCCAACGCCTCCCGGCCGGCCGTGCAGGCGATGATGGCGGACATCGTCCGGCCCGAGGACCGGGTGCGGGCCTTCTCGCTCAACTACTGGGCGATCAACCTGGGCTTCGCCGTGTCGTCCATGGGGGCCGGGTTCATCGCCGAGGTGAGCTACCGCGCCGGGTTCCTGATCGAGGCCGGGATGACCGCTGTCTGTGCCGTCCTCGTCTTCCTCCGGCTGCCCGAGTCGCGGCCGCAGCGGGCAGCCGCAGAAGCCGCCGAGGAGAGCACGGTCAGCCTGCTGACCGTGGTGCGCGACGGGCGGTACATGGGCGTCGTCGGGCTGTCGTTCCTGGTCGCCCTGATCTTCCAGCAGGGGTCGGTCGGGCTGCCGGTGGCGATGGGCGAGGCCGGGTTCTCGCCCGCCGACTACGGCATGGCCATCGCCGTGAACGGGATCCTCATCGTGGTGCTGCAGATTCCGGTGACCCGGGTCATCCAGTACCGGGACCCGCGGTCCCTGCTCGTCGTCTCGTCCCTCCTCGCGGGGTACGGGTTCGGGCTCACCGCGTTCGCCGGGTCGGTCGGGGTGTTCGCGCTCACCGTGTGCGTGTGGACGCTCGCCGAGATCGTCAACGCGCCGACCCAGACCGGGCTGGTGGTGCAGCTCTCGCCGGTGCACGGCAGGGGCAGGTACCAGGGGATGTACACGCTGTCCTGGTCGGCCGCCGCGCTCATCGCGCCGCTGCTGTCCGGGGTCGTCATCGACCGGTTCGGGGCGCGGTGGCTGTGGGGGGTGTGCGCGGTCGTGGGGACGGCGGCGGCTCTCGGGTACGGGCTGCTGATGCGGCGGCTGCCTGTGGAGCGGCCGGTGGCCGCGGCCGAGGCGGGCGCGGAGGCGGAAGCGGAGGCGGACACGGGGGTGCGGGCGGCCTGAACGCGGGCGGGCCCCCTGCCGCCGAAGACCGAGGGCAGGGGGCCCGGCTGCCGGACGGCTCAGTCCGTGCAGCCCGGTACCCGGTTCACACTGCAGTTGGTCGGGATGTTGCCGACGACCTTCGAGTCCGTCACCGAGACCTGGTTGCTGCTGAAGACCCCGCCGGGTGCCACCGTCGAGGCGTTGTTGCGGACGGTGCTGTGGTCGAGGGTGACGGATCCGCCGTCGTTGGCGATCCCGCCGCCCACGGAGTTGCCGGGGCCGTTCGCGCTGTTGCGGAAGACGTCGGTGCTTTTGAGGGTGAGCCCGCCCGTGTTGTAGATGCCGCCGCCGCGACCCGACGTGCCGCCTACGACGTTGCCGCTGACCTCGGACTTCACCAGCTTCAGGGTCCCGTTGTTGGCGATCCCGCCGCCCCTGTTGCCCGTGTCGGTGTTGTTCGTGATCTTGCTGTCGTCGATCTCCATCGAACCGCTGCCGACGTAGACGCCGCCGCCGATCGTCACGTTACCGGCCGCGGTGTTGCGCCGGATCACACTCGTGGCAACGAAGGTGGTGCCCCCGACCTGAGCGATCCCGCCGCCGGCGGTCCGGGCGTGGTTGCGGGCGAACTCGGAGTTCTCGGTGTACACGGACCCCGCGGTGTAGAGGCCACCGCCCATGTCCGCGTTGTTGAACGCCACGTAGCTGCTCCTGATGCGTGCCCAGGCGTTCGACGCCACCGCGATGCCGCCGCCGTTCCCCGTAGCGGTGTTGTCGAGCACATCGACCTTCGCCAGCGTGAGCCGGCCGCCGCTGGTGACGCGGATCCCAGCGCCGTCTCCGCTGGTGACGAGTCCGCCACGAACGGTGAGATCCTGCAGCCGCAAGTCGCCGCCCGAACTGACATCGAAAATCCGGAACGCCACGGTATTCGCACCGTCACGGACGATCGTCGCACCGTTGCCCCTGATCGTTAGGTCCTTGGCGATGGCCGGCAGAGCCATGCTCAGGTGGTAGGTGCAGTCACGGCGGAGATCGAGGGTCTCGCCGTTGCGCGCGTAGTTGATGGCAAAGGCCAGCGCGGCCCCGCTGCACGGGACGGTGTCCGGATCCGCCGCACTCGCCGGTCCGCCCGTCAGCCCCGTGACCATCGCCGCCGCGACCGCGGCCACACTGCAGAATCTGATGTATCGCATGACTGTCACATGCGACATTTGACCCCGACCGCAACAATTACGATGATCAGATCACCCTGTCACCCAACGGGATTCCTCCCATCGGCCGACAGGGCGGGTCACGGATGCATCCGCGCCCCCTTCAGCACCTTGTCCACGGCGTTCCGCGGCCCGTGCACCGCGAGCCCCACCAGGTCCAGCTCCGCCGTGGGCACGGCACGGACCGCCGCCCGGTTGTCGCGGTCGTTGCCGGTCGAGAACAGGTCCGCGGTGAAGACGGCCCGGGGCAGGGCGCGGCCCAGCGCCCGCTCGTGCGCGGCCTTCAGGGTCTCCTTCGCGCCCTCGAAGACCAGCACCGGCTGCCGGAACATCGGCAGATAGGCGACGCCGTCGGCGTCCTCGTAGGGCTCCCCGACCACCTCGGGGAGCGTCGCGCCCAGGCCGCTGACCAGGAACGCGGTCACGTTCAGCCGCTGCCAGGGCTCCAGGTCGTCCCGCAGCAGCACGGCGATCTTCGTGTCGAAACGGACGGCGTCCGTACGCGGAGTGCTCATACCCCGAGACTGCCGAGCCTCGTACGCCCCCGTCTTGTACGTTCTTTGCATGGCCGCCCGGCAGTCCGGCACACAGGAAGTAGCCGCCTGGCGCCCCGGCGTCCCGGGCGTCACCGAGGTCTTCCACGCCCGTTTCACCGAGTACGCGTACCCGATGCACGTCCACGACGCCTGGACGCTGCTCATCGTGGACGACGGCGCCGTGCGGTACGACCTCGAACGCCACCAGCACGGCACCCCGGCCGACACCGTGACCCTGCTGCCGCCGCACGTCCCGCACAACGGCTCCCCCGCCACCGCGGACGGCTTCCGCAAGCGCGTGGTCTACCTGGACGAGAGCATCCTCGGGGAGGGCCTGATCGGGCCGGCCGTCGACGGGCCCGACCTGCGCGACCCCCTGCTGCGGCGGCGGGTCGGCCAGCTGCACTCCGTTCTCGTCCGCCCCGGCGACGAACTGGAGGCCGAGAGCCGGCTCACCCTCATCGGCGAGCGGCTGCGGGGCCTGCTCCGCCCCCGGCCCGTGACCCCGGGCCCCCCTGACCCGGTCCTCGCCCGCACCCTGCGCGAACTCCTCGACGAGCGGGTCGCCGAAGGGCTCGGCCTGGACGAGGCGGCCCGGCTGCTGCACGCCCACCCCGCCCACCTGGTGCGGGCGTTCAGCGGCGCGTACGGCATCGCCCCGCACCAGTACCTGACGTCCCGCCGGGTCGGCCGGGCCCGCCGGCTGCTGCTCGACGGCGTACCGCCCGGCGAGACGGCCACCGCCGCCGGCTTCTACGACCAGGCCCATCTCACCCGGCACTTCAAGCGGCTGGTCGGGGTGACCCCCGGGCACTACCGGAGCGGCAGCGCGCGCTGAGCCTCGTACAGGTTCCGCGGCCGTACCGCGTCCCAGGTGCCGTACAGCTCCAGGCGGGAGTGCAGGTCGCCGGTGAAGTCCGGTACGTCGGTCTGGTCGAACTCGGTGACCTCGTTGAGGCCGACCGTCGCGGAGTACGGGGCCAGGCCGTCCAGGCGCATCAGGCCCGCGCGGCCGTTGGTCACTCGAACGTTCCAGTGGGTGAAGCGGGCGCCGAAGAGCGGTCCCGCGTTGGCGTCGCCGCCGTGCCGGCCGTTGTTGTCCACGGTGATGTCGGTGCGGACGTTGGCGAACGGCAGGCCGCGGTGGGAGTCGAAGGTGCCCATCTGCATCTCGCCGCGCGACCACACGTTGTACGAGGACAGGCCCTCGACGTTGATGCCGTGCAGCTGGGTGTCGGCGGGGGCGGGGACCGTGCGCTGCTCGACGGTGAAGTCCTCGATCAGGTTGTCGTGGGAGCCCTCGCGGCAGAAGTAGGGGTGGTGCTCGCCCCGGCCGCCGACCCGGGTGCGGCGCAGGGTGCAGGCGGAGGCGGCGACCAGGCCGAAGCCGTTGTCGACGTTGCGGACGGTGACGTCGTCCACCCAGCAGTCGTACGCGCACTGCAGGACGACCCCGTTGTAGCCCTTGTCGAGCAGGTGCGGGGACTGCGGGGTCTGCATGACGTCGAGGGTGAGGCCCTCGACGCCGGAGCCGGTCAGCTCCCGGACGTGGGTGGTGAACTGCGGGTTCCACTCGGGGCGCAGGTCCAGCGGCAGCGGGCGTTCCAGCGTCACCCGGCGGCCGCGCACCGCCGTGACCCGGACGGGCCACTCGTAGGGGACGTAGGACAGCAGTTTGGTCTTGTCCTCCCAGTAGTACGACGCCGGTCCCGGGCCGTCGCCGGACATGTGCTGGAGGAGGGTGTGGGCGGTGTCGTCGGCGATCCGGAGCAGGACCAGGCGGCCGGGGCGGAGGCGGGAGGGGTCGG
The DNA here is from genome assembly GCF_044769305.1 of Streptomyces sp. NPDC090499. Taxonomy (NCBI): domain Bacteria; kingdom Bacillati; phylum Actinomycetota; class Actinomycetes; order Kitasatosporales; family Streptomycetaceae; genus Streptomyces; species Streptomyces sp. NPDC090499. The sequence continues at coordinate 108,318 of NZ_JBIVXP010000007.1, read as the reverse complement.
CGACGGTGACCGTCCGGTCGCCCTGCCGGGCGGGTCCGACGGGCGTCAGCTGCTCCCACTCGTCGCGCTTGTTGCCCGTCCAGCCCTCGAACGGCCATGCCTGGGCCTTGATCGCGGCGACCAGGGAGTCCCAACGGGGCTTCGGCGCAAGCCAGATGAGCCCGCCCGCCCAGGACCACGCCGACTTCGTACCGCCGTAGCGGGAGCCGTACGGGCCGATCAGCTCGGTGAGGTTCTTCGTCGCGTACAGGGTGGTACGGCCGCTGCCGGCGCCGCGCAGCACCACGTTGTCGTAACCGACCAGGATCAGGCCGTCGATGCGGAAGGTGCCGGGCGGGATGGTGACCGTGCCACCGCCGGCCCTGGCGGCAGCGGCGATGGCACGGTTGATCGCGGGGGCGCAGTCGGTGACGCCGTCGGCGACGGCCCCGTACGCGCGGACGTCGGCGACGACGGGGAGGCGGCGGATGCGGGTCGCTCCGGCCCGGCCCACGTAGGGGATCTGCGGGTGGGTGAAGGGGGTGCGCCGGAACTCCCGCCAGAGGGAGGGGACCTGGCCGTCGGAGGCGTGGGCCGTGCCGCCCGCCACGGCGGCCGCGGCCACCGCCGTGGCGCCGGCGAGCAGGGTCCGTCTGGTCATACCGGCGGCCATACCTGCGGTCATACCTGCGCTCACGCCGTGGTGCGTGGTGCCCATGCCGTACGTCCTTCCCATGGCGGCTTTCATGGTTGTGAACGACGTTCATATTTGCGTCGGCCGTGAGCATGCCATGGCGGCCCTGCACGTCGAAAGACTTGTGCGGGTCTTAATCAGGTACGGACCTGAAGTCAGTCAGCGGGACGCTCGATCAGGTGCGTGAACGCGTCCAGGTTCCGCGTCGACTCGCCCCGGGACACCCGCCACGCGTACTCCTTGCGGATCGCGGCGGCGAAGCCCAGCTCCAGGAGGGTGTTGAAGGCGCCGTCCGCGGCCTCCAGGACCTGGCCGAGCAGCCGGTCGAGGTCGGGGGCGGTGACGGAGGAGAGCGGGAGGCGGGCGGTGACGTAGACGTCGCCGAGCCGGTCGACGGCGTAACTCACACCGTACAGCTTGAGGTTGCGCTCCAGGAGCCAGCGGTGGACGGCCGGTTCGTTCTCGTCCGGGTGCCGGATGACGAAGGCGTTCAGGGAGAGGGAGTGGCGGCCGGCGATGAGGGAGACGGTCGTCTTCAGCTTGCGGGTGCCGGGGAGCTGCACGACGTAGGTGCCGGACTCGGGGCTCTCCCACTCCAGTTCGGCGTCCTTCAGGAAACCCTCGATGACCTGCCCGGCCTGCCGTTCCTGTGCACCATCACCCATGGGCCGAGCGTACGCGACGGCGGTGGGACTGGGCCGCGGCCAGGTAGACGTCGGCGGTGGCGGCGGCCGCGGTGTCCCAGCCGAAGGACTGGGCGTGCCGGGCGGCGGCGCTGCCGAAACGGTCCGCCAGAGTGGCGTCGTCGGCGAACCGGCGCAGCACGCGCGCGTAGTCGGCGGGATCGTGACCGCGCACCAGGAAACCGGTCTCGCCGTCCCGTACGGCCACCGGCAGCCCGCCGACCGAGGCCGCGAGGACGGGCGTCCCCGCCGCCTGCGCCTCTATCGCCACCAGGCCGAAGGACTCGCTGTAGGAGGGCATGACCAGGACGGAGGCCGCCCGGAACCAGTCCGCGAGCTGCTCCTGGCCCACCGGCGGGCGGAACCGGACGACGTCCGCGATACCGAGCCGCGCGGCCAGCTTCTGCAGGCCCTCCGGCTTGGCGAGACCGCTGCCGCTGGGGCCGCCGACGATCGGTACGACGATCCGGGAGCGGAGTTCGGGGCGCTCGTCGAGGAGCACGGCCACGGCGCGGAGCAGCACGTCGGGGGCCTTGAGGGGCTGGATGCGGCCCGCGAAGAGCGGGATCAGGGCGTCCTGCGGGAGGTCCAGGCGGGCGCGGGCCGCCCTGCGTCCGTCCGCCGGGCGGAACCGGTCGAGGTTAACGCCGGGGTGGACGACGGCGACCTCGGCGGGGTCGGCGCTGTAGTGCCGGACCAGTTCGCCGGCCTCCTCGGCGGTGTTCGCGATGAGGCGGTCGGCCGCGGCGACGATCTGGGTCTCGCCGATGACCCGGGCGGCGGGCTCGGGGGTGTCGCCGTCGGCGAGGCTGGCGTTCTTGACCTTGGCCATGGTGTGCATGGCGTGCACCAGGGGGACGCCCCAGCGCTGGGCGGCGAGCCAGCCGACGTGCCCGGAGAGCCAGTAGTGCGAGTGGACGAGGTCGTAGTGGCCGGGGCGGTGGCCGGCCCAGGCCTGCATCACGCCGTGCGTGAAGGCGCACAGCTGGGCCGGGAGGTCCTCCTTGGCGAGGCCCTCGTACGGTCCCGCGTCGACGTGCCGGACGAGGACGCCGGGGGCTAGCTCGACGGTGGGCGGGAGGCCGCCGGAGGTGGCCCGGGTGAAGATCTCGACCTCGATGTCGATCGCGGCGAGGCGCTGCGCGAGCTCGACGATGTAGACGTTCATGCCGCCGGCGTCGCCGGTGCCGGGCTGGTGGAGCGGTGAGGTGTGCACGGAGAGCATGGCGACGCGGCGCGGCCGGCGGGCCCGGCGGAGCCGGGAGGCAGCCGACGGGGAGCGGCGCCCGAGCCTGCTGACGTACTGGCTCACGTGGCGGTCCTCTCTCGGTGCGGGCATGCCGGTGGGAGGGCATCGAGTGCCCTCCAACGGGGTGCAACGCGGAGGGGGGGATTCCCATTCCGGGGGTGGTTGATTTTGCCGACACATTGCCTCTGGTCGCTCAACCGTTCGAGGGTGGGATGCGTAGGGGTGGTGCGGTTGTGAGCTCGGGTGCGGGTGGGTGGGGGCTTGTCGCGCAGTTCCCCGCGCCCCTTTGGGGCGCTTTACTCTCGTAGGCATGACAGCCCGCGCCGCCTCCCTCCCCCACTCTCGGCTTCGCTCGAGCGGGGGGACCCCCATCGTGGGAACGGTGACGCGCGGGACCACCAACCCCAACCGCCTGCGGCGGATGGACCGGTGGATCGCCGCCGCGCACGGTGGTGCGCTGCGGCGGGCCGTCGACCCCGTCGCCGTCGACCTCGGTTACGGGGCCGCGCCCTGGACCGCGGTCGAACTGCTCGGCCGGCTGCGTACCGTCGCGCCACGCGCGCGTGTCGTCGGGGTGGAGATCGAGCCCGCGCGGGTCGCCGCGGCCCGGCCGTACGAGCGTGAGGGGCTCGCCTTCCGGCACGGGGGGTTCGAGATCCCGGTATCCGGGCGGCCGTTGCTCGTCCGCGCGGCCAACGTGCTGCGGCAGTACGACGAGGGCGAGGTCGCCGAGGTGTGGCGGCGGCTGTGCGGGCGGCTGGCGCCGGACGGGCTGCTGGTCGAGGGGACCTGCGACGAGATCGGGCGGCGGCACGTGTGGGTCGCGCTCGGGGCGGAGGGGCCGCGGACGGTGACCTTCGCGACCCGGCTCGGGTCCCTGGAACGCCCGTCCGACCTCGCCGAACGGCTGCCGAAGGCGCTCATCCACCGCAACGTGCCGGGCGAGCCGGTGCACGCGTTCCTGCGGGACTTCGACCGCGCGTGGGCGGCAGCCGCACCCTACGCGTCGTACGGCGCACGGCAGCGGTGGATCCGGGCGGTGCGGGACCTGACGGCCGACTGGCCGGTGACGGACTCGGCGGCGCGCTGGCGGCAGGGCGAAGTGACGGTGACGTGGGGAGCGTTGGCGCCGAGGGCCTGATGGGGCGAGCTGGGAACGATCTCGGTGAGTCGTTCGTCACAAAGGCGGGGAGATCGTCATGCTCGGGGGGAAACCGGGGAGGAACCCACCTGCCGTTACCTCTGTCACTTTGCGGCATGCCGTGGCACGATCCTCCACGTGTCATAAGTTACTGACGGTTAATCAGTTTTTTGGAGGAGGTCGGGCCATGGGACCGGACAAGCACACCGTCCGGCCGGGCGGGCGCGGGATCCTGGCGACGGCGGTGACGGTGGTCTGCGCGGTGACGGTGCTCGCGGCACCCGGCACGGCGTTCGCGGCACCCGGACCGACACCCGCCCCCGGCGCCTCGTCCTCCGCCGACGGCTCCACTTCCGCCTCGGTGACCGTCCCGCCGGACAAGGACCTCGAGGCCGTCCAGGCGAAGCTGGACAAGCTCTACCACGACGCGGCCGTCGCCACCGACGCGTACAACGCCGCCGAGGAGGCGGCCCGGAAGCAGTCCGCCGAGATCGTCGGCCTGGCCAAGAAGATCGTCGAGGGGCAGCAGAAGCTGGACGGGCTGAAGGAGCGGGCGGGCCGGGCGGCCGCCGCCCAGTACCGCACCGGCGGACTGCCGGACTCCGCCAAGCTGATGCTGAGCGACAACCCCTCCGAGTTCCTGGACGGGGCCGGGCGGGTGCTCCAGGGCGAGCGGGCGACCAAGGCCCTGATCAGGGAAGTGACCCAGACCCAGCAGGACTTGAAGCAGTACGCGGCGGACGCGGCCGACCAGTGGAACAGACTGGAGGCCGGCCGCAAGGCGAAGGCCGCCGCCAAGAAGAAGATCACCCAGCGGATCGCCGCCGCCGAGAAGCTCGAGTCGACGCTGGAGAAGAAGCAGAAGGAGCGTCTCGCCGAGCTGGAGCGGGAGTCGGCCTACCAGGCGCAGACGGCATGGCTGGACACCGGGATACTCGACGAGATCCACAGCAAGGCGTCCGCGGCGGGGAAGAAGGCGGTCGCGTTCGCCACCGCCCAGCTCGGCAAGCCCTACGTGTGGGGCGCCGAGGGCCCGGACTCGTACGACTGCTCCGGGCTGACCTCGCAGGCCTGGGCGAGCGCCGGGAAGCCGATCCCGCGCACCTCCGAGGAGCAGTGGAAGCAGCTCAGGCACGTCGACGTGAAGGACATGCGCCCCGGCGACCTGATCATCTACTTCGGCGACGCCAGCCATGTCGCGATGTACGTCGGGGACGGCGCGATCATCCAGGCCCCGCGCCCGGGGCGGACGGTGTCGATCGGCGGCGCGGGGGCGATGCCGATCCTCGGGGTGGTACGACCGGATGCCTGAGTATCGCCGGGCACTTTAGGCGTGATGCCCCTTTCGTGAGCTGTGCCATGTGACGCGCCGCACCGCAACACCCGCCCAAACTCGGGCGGCACGTGACCTTCGTCATCCCTGCCCGGCGGCCCTCTTGTCCAACTGCGGTACGGCACGCGGCATATGACTCTGGCCTGAGACAGGGCGACGCGGCTCACACCATTCCGTTGCGGCGGCCAGTACCGCTATGGTCCCCGTCGGGTGGGTCGAGGTCCCTCGCCCCGCCATGCCCTCGGGGGGAGGGAAGGAACCCAACACGATGCCCGTACCCGTACCGCGGCAGAGAGCGATACCGGCCGTGGAGAGTGGTCAGGCGCCGGCCGCCGCGCCCGCACAGGGCGGCGGCCCCCTCAAGGAAGAGGCCAACCGCGCGGAAGCCGCCACCCCGAACACCGGCGGCACCACTCTCACCCTGCTGCTGATCGAGGACGATCCGGCCGGCTCGCCCGTCCTGCCCGAGTTGCGGGACGCGTCCGGCACCTCGATCCGCGTCCGCACCGCCCGCAACCTCACCGAGGCCGAGCGGCTGCTGACCGACGACGTCCACTGCATCCTGCTGGACCTGGCGCTGCCGGCGCCGGGCGGCAAGGAGACGGAGGGCGAGCTCGCCGTGCTCAAGCACGTCCTGGAGCTCGCGCCCCGGCACGCCGTGCTGGCCCTCACCGCCTCCGGTGACGCCGAGCGCGGTACCGAGGCCGTGCGCGTCGGCGCGCAGGACTACCTCTTCCGGGACGAACTGGACGGACGGCTGCTGAGCCGCGCCATCCGGTACGCCGTCGAGCGCAAACGTTCCCTCACCACCGAGCGCAAGCTCGCGGAGGGGCGGCTGCGCGCCCAGGAGAACCGCCGCCTGGAGCGGGGCCTGCTGCCGACCCCGCTACTGGACGGCTCCTCACTGCGCTTCGCGGCCCGGTACCGGCCCGGCCGCTCCCGTGCGCTGCTCGGGGGCGACTTCTACGACACCGTGCGCACGCCCGACGGGACCGTGCACGCGATGATCGGTGACGTGTGCGGGCACGGCCCGGACGAGGCCGCGCTCGGCGTGGAGCTGCGGATCGCCTGGCGGGCGCTGACCCTGGCGGGACTGTGCGGCGACGAGCTGCTGTCCACACTGCAGGAGGTGCTGGAGCACGAGCGCTCCGACGAGGAGATCTTCGCGACGCTCTGCACCGTCGACATAGCGCCGGACGGGCGCCGGGCGGGGCTGTGCCTGGCCGGGCATCCGGCACCGCTGGTCGCCCGGCCGGGGCGCCCGGCCGAGCTGCTGCCGTACGAGAAGAACGGCCCGGCGCTGGGGCTGCTGAAGGGCGCGCGGTGGCCGCGGATGCAGGTGGAGCTGGGCGCCGAGTGGAGCCTGATGCTCTACACCGACGGTCTGATCGAGGGCCGGGTGGGCTCGGGCGGGGAGCGGCTGGGGCAGGACGGGATGGTCGAGATGGTCCGCCGCCAGCTGGCCTCCGGTCTGAGCGGGGAGGCGTTGCTGCGGGCGGCCGTCAATGAGGTGCGGCAGCTCAACGGGGGCGAGCTGACGGATGACGTGGCCGTGGTGCTGCTGGATCGGGGGGTTTGAGCGGCTGCTCGCCGTGGGGGGGGCTGCCGTCGGCCGGGTGCGGGTGCGTTGTGGCTGGTCGCGCAGTTCCCCGCGCCCCTGAAGGGGCGCCTCAGCGGGCGTCCCTTGAAAAGGTCAGCGACCTCCGTTGTACGGGCCGTACGGGCCGTCGCTGCTGCTGCCGCCTCGGCGGCCCCGCCAGCCGCCGCCACCGCCGGACACCTGCTTGACCGCGGGGCGGACGTCGACGAGGTAGACGATGCTCGCCACCAGGCCCGCGATCGGGAGGATGGAGAGGATCGAGAAGAGGTAGCTGACGACCAGGGCGATGGCCAGGATGATCAGCCAGAACATCTTGTTCTGCTTGTTGGCCGCGCGGAAGGCGTCCTCGCGCCGGAACACGGCGTCGACCAGTCCGAACGCCGCCAGGGCCATCAGGACGATCTTCAGCAGTCCCAGGAACCCTGCGAATCCCAGCATCAGCATGCCGTCACCACCCGCTCTCTCCCGATCCCTACGCGGCCACCGTACCCGTAGAACGGACCGGGCACCCTCAAGGTGCCCGGTCCGTACGTTCCGCTGACGCGTGCGCCGGTTACTTGGCCGGCGGGGTGCTCTTGCGGACCGGGGTGGCCTTGCGCGGGGCCGGGGTCTTCTTGGCGGCCGGGGCCTTCTTCGCCGCGGCCGGCTTGGCCTCGGCGGCCTTCGGCTCGTCCGCCTTCTTCTCGCTCTCCTTGACGGTGCCCGTCTCGGGCTTGCCCTCGACGGCGATGGCCAGGTCCTCGATCTCGTCGGCGGCCTCGCCGCGCCAGGTCTTCACGGCCTGCTCGCCGTGCTCGGCGACCTTCTCGTAGGTCTCACGGGCCTTGACGGCGTACTCGGCGGCCACGCCGACCTGGCGCAGCGCGAAGTCCTGGGCGGACTCGCCGAGCTTCTTGAGGTCGCCGTCGAGGGAGACGATGAAGTCGTTGACCTTGGTCTGCAGGCTGGCCTGCGCCTCCTTGGCCTTGACGCCGGCCTCCTTGGCACGGGCGGCGGCCTTCTCCTGGACGGCCTTCGGGTCGGCCTTGCGGACCGCCTCGATGCGGGCCGGGGCCTCGGCACGCAGCTGCTCGACCAGGGCGGGCACCTTCTTGGCCTGCTGGAGGGCCAGGTCGGCGGTGCCGGCGGCGAAGTAGAGCGGAGTCGGGTCGCTGAGGGTCTTGCGCAGGTCGTCGGTGATGGCCATGGTGATGGTCCTCCCGTATTAAAGTTCGGCTGAGGGTTTTCTGGTCCGCGGCGCGGCGGCCGGCGCGCTTGGCCGGCTCATCCGGCCGTCCGCTGCGGACCTGTCTCTCTGTCTTCGGTGTCGCTGCCGTCGGCGTCGCTGCCGACGTCGCTGTCGGCGTCGTCGTCCTCGGCGACCGCCAGGGTGCCCGTGTCGCTCGCGCGCTCCTCGCCCGACACGAAGCCGTTCTCTTTCCTGAACGACTCGTAGATCTGCAGCAGCACCTGCTTCTGCCGCTCGTCGAGGGTGGGGTCGGCGAGGATGACCGCACGGGTCTCCACCTCGTTCAGATCCCGCTCGGCGTCGAGGATTCCGGCGCGGACGTACAGCGTCTCGGCGGAGATCCGCAGTGCCTTGGCGACCTGCTGGAGCACCTCCGCGCTCGGCTTGCGCAGCCCGCGCTCGATCTGGCTCAGGTACGGATTGGACACCCCGGCGGCGTCGGCGAGCTGCCTGAGCGACAGCTGCGCGTTGCGCCGCTGTTCACGCAGATACTCACCGAGATTGCCGACGTTCAGCGATGCCATACCTCTACCCTGCCCCACCCTCGCTAACAATTGCAAGCATCTGCTTGCAAAAGTGTGCCGCACCATACCCGGATGGGCGTGCCGCGCCGCTGCCTGTCCGGTCCCAGAGAAGTCGAGGCAGTCCCGCTGCACCCGAGGCAACTTGCCCGCCTGCCTCGGGTGCAGCGAGACAGAGCAGGTCACGGCCGCCGACGCTTGAGCGGGCCGCAGAGGTTCTGTCTCGACTTGAGCGGGACGCAGTACGGCCGGTGTCCCGCTCAAGTCGAGGCACCGCAGGTCAGGGAGTCGGCGTGCCTCGACTTATCTGGGACCGGACACTGCCCGACGCCGCTCGGCCGCGGCAGTCGGCGGCAGTCGGCAGTCGGCCGGCCGCAGCCCGCAGCCCGCAGCCCGCAGCCGGACTCGTCCAGCACTGGACGACAGCGCCGGTGTCGAGAAGGGTGCGGATGCGTGAAACCCCTCTCGGAGATGACCGATCGCGAGTACTTCGCCTGTGTCGGCCGGCGTCCCGGCATGTTCGCCGGCAGGGCCTCGTTCCACCTGCTGACCGCGTTCCTGACCGGCTATGACCAGCATGCTCGCCGGCACGGCGGGCGCGGGCTCCCCCGGTGGCGCGACTGGCTCGTGGCCCGTCGCGGACGCGACTGCGACCACGCCTGGCCCGGCCAGGTCCTCCACATCGCCCTCCCGAACGGCTGGGACGACGTCTGGAACCTTCCGCCCGAGGACGAACAGCACGCGATCAGGGTCCTGTTCGAGCTCCTCGACGAGTTCGCCGCCGAGTGCGAGGCGGCGGTGCCCGGTCCGTCCGAGCGGTTGGTTCAACCTCCTGCCGCGGCGATCTCGCCGCCCTATGGTGGGCCGATGGGTGCAGAACAAATCGAACGACCGGCCGATCTCGACGTGGTCCGGGAGTCCTATGACCGGGTGGCCGACAACTACGCCGAGATGGTGGCGACGACGGGAATGGGCGACATCCGCCGCCATCCCTGGCTCAAGGCATCGATCGACGCCTTCGCCGACACCGTGAGCGGACTCGGGCCCGTCCTCGACGTCGGCTGCGGTCCCGGAACGGTGACCGCCTACCTGGCGGAACGCGGACTCGACGTGTCCGGGGTCGACCTCTCGCCCGGCATGATCGAGAACGCCCGCCGCCTCTATCCGCACTGCCGCTTCAGCGTCGCCTCCGCCACCGACCTCAGCCTCCAAGACGCGTCCCTCGGCGGCGTACTGGGGTGGTGGTCGCTGTTCAACCTCCCGCGCGCCGTCCTCCCGCAGGTCTTCGCCCGGTTCGCGCGGGCCCTGAAGCCGGGCGGACACCTCATCACCGGAACGCACGTCGGCGACGAGGACAAGGTGCGCACGGAGGCCTACGGAGGTGTGCCCGTCCGCTGGACGACGCACAAATGGCAGCCGGAACAGTTCGTCGGCCTGATCGAGCGGGCCGGCCTCCGCCCCGTCGCCGAACTCCGGCTCCCGGCCAATGAGTTCAGCGGCCCGGGGGTGGTCGTCATGGCCGAGCGCCCCGCCTGAGGACCAGGCGCCGGAGGCGGCACGGGCGGTCGGGACGGGGCTCTGGACCCGGCTCGACCGCCAGCGACGGAAACCGTCGGGCGGGATGCCGAGCACCGGCTGAACGTCCGCCGCCGCTCGGGTCGGCACCCGTCCGTGCCTTCGACAGGGTCCGGACCCCGCGAAGGCGCCGGACGGGTTGCCGCCCAGGGCCCTGCGTCGATCATCGCGAGACCGGGTACCCCAGTCAATCCTATGGATTTCTCCGTAGGCCCAAGCTGTAGCTTGGGGGCATGACTCTGGACGACCTGCGGGTCTTCGTGGCCGTGTGCCGGGCGGGCAGCCTCAGTGCCGTCGCGCGGGAGCTGGCCTGCACCCAGTCCGCGGTCAGCCAGCACGTGAAGCGGCTGGAGCGGGAGACCGGCGTGAGCCTCCTGGAGCGCCAGTCGCGAGGCGTCGTACCCACCCACGCCGGACGGGTCCTGTGCGACGCGGCCGCCGACGGCATCGCCGGGCTGGACTCGGCCCTGCGGCGCCTGGGCGACCTCGTCAGCGGCGACAGCGGCACGGTGCGCGTCACCACGGGCGGGACGACCGTTCGGCACTTCATGGCCGAGGCCGTCGTCGCCTTCCGGCAGCGCCACCCGAAGGTGAACCTGGAGTTCCGGACGGAGACCTCCAGCCGCAGCTGCTTCGACGCCCTCGCCGCCGGGCACCTCGACCTCGCCTGGGTCACCCTCGGCAGCCCGGTGCGCGGCATCGAGCAGCGCCGGGTCGTGGAGCTGCCCTGGGTGCTGGCCGTCCGCACCGACGACCCGCTCGCCCGCAGGGCCCGTGTCGACGTGGCCGAGCTCGCCGGCATCCGCCTCATCCGGCTGCCGCAGAACTCCGCCTCGGGTGCCCGCCTCGACGCCGCCTTCGCCGAACTGGGCGTCCGCGGCAGCTCCGACACGAGCGTCGCCGACTGGGACACCGCCCTGCTGCTCGCGGAACTCGGTCTCGGCCACGCCGTCGTACCCGCGCTGCCCGGCCGCCCGGTACCGGGTGACGACGGCCCCCTGCGGCTGATCCCCGTGCCCGGCCTGCCGCCCCTTCCCGTCGGCTGGGCGGTCCGCCGCTGGGACGCGCTCTCCCCGCTTGCCCGGGTCTTCGCCGACACCGTCGCGGACTCCGTGGCCGCGTCCGCACCGGGCGGGGGGTGACGTCAGCGCTGTGCCGCCAGCCACTCCTCCAGCACCGCGAAGTCCGCCTCCGTCAGCCCGAACTCGTGGTTCACACGGTGCAGGAGAGCGGGCCGGTGATGGTGGGTGGCGACCCAGGCGCGGTCGGCCTCGGTGAGCTCGTCGTCGAGCCAGATGAACGGCCGGTCACCCGCCCACGCCACCAGCGGCCGGGTCTTCCAGTGCAGCAGGGCCGCCGGCTCGTCCTCGTCCGGCCACTCCACGACGGGCAGCGGGGGCAGGCCCAGCCAGGGGGCGACACAGGCGTTGGCGTCGTCCATCCAGGTGGTGGCCCACACGAGGTCGCAGCGGAGGGCGCCCAGGCGGGGGCCGAGGGCGGGGTCGACGCGGGTGAGGAGAGGGGCCCACGGGGTGGGGGCGGTCCCGTAGACCGGGTAGGGGCGGTCGGCGGGCGCGCCGAACGGGATGAGGGTGCCGTCGATGTCAAGGAAGAGAAGCATCGGGGACAGGATCGCAAGAGGGTGGCGGAAGAGGCGGTGGCGCGCCTGCGGGTGGGTCGTGGCCGATCGCCCCCAACGGGGTGCGGCGGCGCCACCCCTCAGAAGGGCAGCGGCCTCGCGTGCACCACGTCCAGCCGGGACACCGCCCTCGTCAGGACCACGTACAGCCTGTGCAGCCCCCGTTCCTCCGCCTCCGCCACCGCCGCCGGTTCCACGGCCACCACATGGTCGTACTCCAGGCCCTTGACGGCGCTCGCCGGGACCACGGCCACCCGTGCCCCCAGCTCGTCCGGGCCCGCCGGTTCGATGCCCGCGGCGGTCAGCGCCTCGCGTACGGCGGTCACCTGCGCGTCCGCCGCCACCACTCCCACCGACCCCGCGTGGCACAGGGCCTCCCGCACCGCGGTGACCGTCGTCGCGGGCACGTCCCGGGTCGGACGGATCGTCACCTCGCCGTCGCCGCGGTAGGACTCGGCCGGGGGTACGTCCGTGCCGAGGTGCCGCAGCAGCCGGTTGGTCAGGGCCACGACCGCCGCCGGAACCCGGAAGCCGGTGGTGAGCGGGACCACGGCCGCCTCCGGCTTGCCCAGGTGGCCGAGGACGGAGTCCCAGCTCCGCGCCGACCAGGGGGTGGTGGCCTGCGCCAGGTCGCCGAGGACGGTGAGGGAGCCGAAGACCGCGCGGCGGGCGATCGCCCTGCACTCCATGGGGGACAGGTCCTGGGCCTCGTCGACGACGACGTGGCCGTAGCCCTCGGGGTGTTCGACGAGCCCCGCGACCTCGTCGAGGAGGACCAGGTCGGCGGCCGACCAGCGGGCGGACTTGTACGAGCGCGGCGGCCGGACCCAGAGCAGGTCCCGCTGTTCGCCGGGGGTGAGGAGTCCTTCGGCGGCCGCGGCCAGCACCCCGCCGTCCGTGAGGAGTCCGGCCAGCACCTCCTCCGGGCGCACCTTCGGCCAGACGGAGTCGAGGCAGGCGCTCATCGCACGGGAGTGTTCGAGCCGCCGGGTCCAGGTGCCGGACTGCGGGCCCGCCCGCCGCTCGGCCTGGAGCTGCACGGCCCGCATCGCCCGGCCCCGGACGCGTTCCCGCCCGACGGCGTACGGCGGTTCCTCCTCCCGCACCCCCTCGACGATCCTCGTCAGCGCGGCCGCGGAGACCCGCCAGGTGTACGTGCCGTCGGAGAGCGAGAGCGGAGTGGCGGCGTCGGTGCGGACGTGGGCGTACAGGGCGCGGCGCAGGACCTCGGCCATCCGCGGGTCGTGCTTGAGCACGGCGGTGCGGTGGGGGTCGGTGCCGGTGACCGGGTGGCGGCCGATCTCCTCAGGCAGGGTCCGCTGCCGGACGCCGGTCTCGCCCAGGGCCGGGAGGACCTCGGAGATGTAGGAGAGGAAGGTGCGGTTGGGACCGAGGATGAGGAGGCCGGAGCGGCGGATGCGCTGCGGGTGGGTGTAGAGGAGGTAGGCGGCGCGGTGCAGGCCGACGGCGGTCTTGCCGGTGCCCGGGGCGCCCTGGACGCAGACGGAGTCGGCGAGCCCGGCGCGGACCAGGTCGTCCTGGTCGGGCTGGATGGTGGCGGCGATGTCGCGCATCGGGCCGACGCGGGGCCGTTCGATCTCGCGGGTGAGGATGGCGCTCCCACCGCTGCCGCCGCTGCCGCCGCTCCCACTCCCGCTCCTGCCCCCGGGCTCGCCCCTGCTCAGGTGCTCGTCCTCCAGGCCGGTGAGGTCGGCGGAGTCGCCGCGGCTGCCCGGTGCCCAGCCGAACCGCCGCCGTACCGCCACGCCCTGCGGGTCGTCGGGGCCGGCCTGGTAGAAGGCGCGGGAGACGGGGGCGCGCCAGTCGACGACCAGGGGCGGGGCGGTCGGCTCCTCGCTGATCCGCAGCCGGCCGATGCGGTAGCTCTGCCCGGCGTGCTCCCCCGCCGCGAAGTCCAGCTTGCCGAAGAACAGCGGGCCCTTCGGCAGCTCGCGCATCTCCTTGGCGCGGCTGCGCAGCCGGTACCCGAGCACCTCGGCGTCGGCGCCGGACGCGGAGACGTCCTCGCCGGTGACGACGTGCTCGACGGCGCCTTCGACCATGCGGGCGAGGGCGGCTCGGCAGGTGTCGTGGTAGGCGCGTTCGCGGTCGAGTTCCTGCTGCATGGGGACAGCGTAGACGAGAAATTGTGACCGGGTTAAATTTTTTACCGGACCTCAGCCGTGCCCCGGCCGTCGTCCGCCAGGGACCGCTCCAGCCGCCCGAACGCCCGCTCGGCCGCCCGCACCGCGTCCGCCCGCACGTCCTCGACCCGCTCCCCCGCCGCGATCCGCCGCCAGTTGTCCTGCGCGAGGATCCGCTGTACGGCGATGATCTGGCCGGCCGCCAGCCTGGCCTCCAGGGTGCCGCCGAGGGCCTCGGCGAGTGCGGCCTCCGACCGCTCCAGGTAGGCGTACTGCCGGGCGACCAGGGTCGGGGTGCTGTTGAGCAGGGTGTGGAAGGCGAGCACCTGGGGGTGGTCGTTGAGCCCGGTGATCGGATCGTTCCGTTCGAGTCCGGCCAGGAAGTGCGCGCCCAGCACACCGACCGGCGACCCGGCCCCCGCGACCAGCCGAGCCGCCTCCGTCTCGTGGTCCGCGATCCGGTGCAGCACCAGGTCCTCCTTGGCCGGGAAGTACCGGAACAGCGTCGGCTTGGAGATCCCGGCCGCGGCGGCCACCTCGGCGACCGACACCGCGTCGAACCCCTTCGCCAGGAACAGCCGCACGGCGATGTCCGACACGTCCTCGTACATCCGCCGCTTCTTGCGCTCACGCAGGCCCATGTCACCCATGGGGCGAGCCTACGCAGCGAGGGTCAGGCCGACGGGGCCTGTCGCCAGTGCGGGAGCTTCGCGAGGGTCCACAGATCGTCGAAGTGCTTGGTCCAGGTCGCCACCGTCGCCTCGGCGACGCCCTCGCGGGACCACACGTTCAGGTCGGTCCGGTAGCCCTTGGGGTCGTAGTACTCGTCGCCCAGGTGGTGCAGCCGCATCCGCACGGACAGGTCGTACAGACCGTGCAGCACCTGCTGCCGGTTGAAGATGCAGATCTTGTCGCGCGGGATCCCGGGATAGAGCCGGTACTCGCACTCGACCCGCACCCGGCCGGTGGCCGTCAGCCGCTCCGCGAGCTCGGAGAGGATGCCGTCGTATTCCCGGCACCGCTGCTCCATGCGCTTGCGGAAGTCGGGATCGTCCACGGGCACGTCCTGCGCCCCCACCTTGGAGGGAACCGTCATCGGCTGGCCGAAGTCCGGCACGAGCATCCGGACCAGCACCCTGCGGGTGGGGCCGGGATGGTCGAAGAGGTCCTCCAGCCGGTGATAGAGGCTGGTGTACAGCGTCTCGCCGGTATAGCCGAGAAAACTGATCTCGACTCTCCGCGCCTCGAAGGCCTCGCTCACGAAGCTCCCCAGCTGGCTGGAGTTCACCAGTGCCCGGGTCGGGGCGCGGACCGACGACGTCAGCTCCTTCACCTGGTCGTACAGGACGTAGCCGACCAGGCTCAGCAGCGCGCCACCGAGATAGGCCTTGCCCTCCAGGGCGTCCCCGACCGGCTTCACGAACTGGGCCGTGAGGCCGGTGCCGAAGATGCCGAGCAGCACGACCCGGGTCACCACCGGCTCGACCCGCTCCTGCAGACGCCTCAGCCGGGACGGCCCGGTGCTGTTCGCCGAACCCCCGCTTCGCCCGGACATGCACGCCCCCTCCGCGCGACGCTGCCCGGCCGGCACAGCAGACCCATGGGCAAACGTGTATTCGGTCCCGTAATGGTCCCCCTAGGCCAGAGCGCGAGCAAGATGGGGATTCGCCGTTGCGCGGGCGGGCAGGCCCAACGAGCCGATCGCCGCCGCCAGCGTCATGGCGTAGGAGTCCACGGCCCGTCTGACGTTGGGGGCGTCCAGGCTCGCTCCGGTGACCAGCCGGTCCAGGTCCACGTAGGCAGAACGGACGATCTCGATCCACCGGTAGACCCGCCAGTCCTGTTGCCAGGCATGGGTGTAGTCGACCGGCAGCAGGCGCTGCCAGCGACGGAACATCCGGTCGCGGATCTCCGGCCGGGTCGGCGTGAGATGCATGTGCCGGACCAGGTCGTACAGGGAGTCACCGACGACCGCCATCTCCCAGTCGATGATGGTCAGCGCCTTGGCATCGTCCCTGCGCACCAGGTTCCAGGGGTTCAGGTCACCGTGCAAGAGGGTCGGCGCGCGATCGGTCACCCGGTGCCGGGCCAGTATCTGCCTTAGCCGCTCGGCGTCCGGCAGGCCGAGCTGTCTGGCAAGTTGCTGGGACTCCTTGGGCAGGTCCCCCACGAGCAGGACGAGTTGGTCGCTCAGGTAGCTGTAGAAGTTGTAGCCCGCCACCCCGGCGGCCGGGTCGAGCTTGGCGTAGTCGACGTCCTTCAGCGCACAGAGCTGGTCGATGAGCCGGTCCGCTTCATGGGGCAGCAAACCGTGCACCGGGTGATTGGGCGGCCGGTCGATGTCGAGCGGCCCTTCGTAGGTGTGAATGGCGAATCTGTCTTTCCGGTACCTCCCCGGATAGCTCTCACCGAGCGCCAGAATCTTCGGCGCGGCCACCGGGACCCCCGAGGTCTCGATGGCTCTGAGCACGGCATGTTCACTGAGAAAACTACGTTCGCGGCGGAACACCTTCTCCACCTTGCGTCTCACCACGACAGGGAATTCAATACCGTGTACGCGCACCACGGAATTCAGGTGACCGGTTCCCTTGAATACCCGGCCGACCGGGGCCGCACCTTCTGCGTGCAGCGCCCCCTGCACAGCCAGGAACGGAAATTCCGGCCGCACGGGGAAACGTTTGTCCGGAGTCCAGGGCGGGGTTTCGAATGTGGTGAAAAGCCCCTTTCGTGCCTCACCCCGGGAAATCCGCCACCGGAACAGAACACGCTCGATCTCGGCCTCGCTGGGCACGTGCCGCAACCTCAGGGGCGCCTGCGCCACGTCCAGAGCACGACGCACCGCCGCCGTGGCCTCGTCCAGGCCCTTCTGGTCGAACGATTCGTCGAGGGATGTCGCGGCCCGCATCACGTCCGGATACACGGACTGCGCCTGCTCGAAGGCGACGTAGTGACGCAGATCCTTGGACACGCCGTTGACAGCCGAGGGCCGGATGTCCTCCATGGCCTGGACCCAGGCCTCGATCACCTCGGACCACTGGTGATCGGGGTAGTGCATACGCACCAGATGAGTCGCCAGGTCATGGAGGGGGTCACCGTAGGTGGCGAGTTCCCAGTCGACGCAGATGAGCGACGGGTGGCCGCCGTAAGGGACGATCAGGTTGTCCCGGTGCAGGTCCGCGTGGAGCAGGCTGTACGGCCGACGCACCATCACGGGTACCTGGTCCGCGAACCGGGTGAGTGCGTCCTCCGGAATCCCCAGCGCCGCGAACAGCCCGCCGTAGGCCGCCCGGTTGGCCCGTCGGATCTGCTGGTCCGCGCAGTGTGCCAGCGTCTGCAGAAACCCCTGGCTGCTGGGCCATGAGGCGGGCAGGGGCGGCAGCGTACCCCTGCGTACCTGGGCCATCTGCGCGAGGAGCTGGGCGATTTCCCCGATGAGCAGCGTGTCGACGGGCTTGCCGTCGCCGCACACGCTGGACAGCGGGACTCCTTCCACATAGCTGTGGACGGCGAACCCGTCACCCTCGAAGAGACATTCCGGCACGTGCGGCAGCGCGGCCCTGACGGCCCTGAGAATCTCCGCCTCGTTCTGCCAGGTCCTGATCACCACCGGCAGCACATCGGCACGCCGCGTGCGTACGGTCACCGACATGCCCGGCTCACGGCCCAGCAACTGCGCCATGGGGCCGGTCAGCGGCAGGACGTAGTTCTTGTTGTGGTGCCCGCTGTGTTCTTTGCCGTGTTCGACGGCATGGCCCACGATCTGCTTGTAAAGCGCATGACCTGCGCCGGACTTGGCGCGTCCCCCAAGGGAAAACGAGGGAACAGAAGGTGCGCCCACTGGCCGCTCCGGGATTGCTAGCGCTGGCTGGAAAGTACGGCAAACGGTAAACGCGGCAGACTGCCCGCACGACCAGAGGCGCAATCGAGTAGCCACAACGGGTGGGTTTGGTGCCCCGCTGCGTCAGGTCGTTCTGAGAACGGTGTGCTTGGCCTTCTCATACGTAGGATTCGGAGCGGTTGCTCACATAATGCGGGCATGCTAGCGCACCGCGCTTGCCCCCTACCTTTGGTCCGCCGAAGAGCTACTCGGCGAGCAGGTTCCACACCGACTCGAACCAGGACCGCATCTTCAGCACGAAGACCGATCCCGGCGAGTCCGGGCCGGCGTCCGCCACGTGGTGCGTCAGCATCGCGCCCAGTCCCAGCACGTCGAGCGCGTCGATCTCCTCGCCGGTGTCCAGGATGATGGGCCGTTCGACGACCTCGTAGAGGCCGTGCAGCACCTCTGCCCCGTTGATGACGTAGAGCTTGAAGGCCGGCACCAGCCGCACATGCCTGACCTGGACGTCGACGGACGGCACGAACCGCTCGGCCTGCAGGTCCCTGAGCGCGGTACGGAGTGATTCCGTGTGCCGGTCGGTTATGGCACGCAGCCGCTCCCGCAGGCGTGGATCGTCCTTGTCCTGCCTGATCACGGGATACGGCAGGTCGAGCTGGGGATCAGGCAGCAGCAGCCGGACGGCGATACTGCGGGGGGCGATCGCGCCGGCCCGGATCCGCTCCGCCTGCAGCCGGATGTGGGTGTCGAGGGACTCCGAGGTCAACGTGAAGACGTCCAGGGAGACTTCGGCCTGCTCGAACGCCTCGCTTATCAGCGGCCCCAGCATCATCACCTGCCGTGACCTGCTGGCCTTCGCCGTGGTGGACTGCACACGCTGGACCTTGACGACTCGTGCCGGGCTGCCCTGGCGGGATTCGATCCATCCCTCGTGGCCCAGCTCACGCACCACCCGCTGGACGGTGTCCCGGGACACCCCGAACTCCGCGGCGAGCCTGCCCTGGGCGGGCAGTTCGGTTCCCAGCTGGTACGTCCCGTCCACCATCCGGGCCCGCAGCGCCTCGGAGACCTGCCGGAACGCCTTGCCACCACCGTCACGCGCCTGCCTGGCCGCCATACAGCGAACTTTCCTCCCCCAACGTCAAGGTAAACACGCACCGTTCAGACAGGAAGAGTCATGGACCGCACCGGTTAACGGATCAACCTGCCTGGGGATGCCTGAAATTGACCGGCAACCAGGCAGGCGGGCCCGGCTACTGCACGGTCGACCAGAGCTTGCAGGGGGCGGGCGCCATGGAGCTACGGGTACTCGGGGTCACGGTGCAGATCGACGACCTGGTGCAACTGGCCGTCTCCGTGTCGAGCGTGATCGGCGGGGTGATCGGGATCCTGACGGCCCGGCGCCGCGGGCGCACCGGCCCCCGGCCGCCCCGCACCCGTCGGCCCCGCCCAACACCCCCTAACGCCGCAGTATCTCCAGCAACGGCCACAAGGACCCCACCACATGCTCCGCGCCGGCCTCGGTCAAAAGCTTGGCTTTCCGTGCGTTACGCGCGTAGCCCAGGAACGGGACGCCGGCGGTTCGGGCCGCCTGGAAGTCCGTGGGCGAGTCGCCGATCATCAGGGCCGCGCCGGGGGCGGCGCCCATCGCGTTGAGGGCGCGGTTGAGGCAGTGCGGGTCCGGCTTGAGGCGGTGCAGGTCCTGGGTGCGGCCGTAGATGTGCGGAGCGAAGCAGGAGGTCAGGGCGCGGTCGTCGAGGTAGGCGCGGACCACCCGGGGGGAGTTGTTCGTGGTGACCGCCATGCGCGCGCCCCGCGCCCGCCAGGTCTGGATGAGGATGTCCGCGAACGCCGTGGGCATCGCCGTCGACGTGGCCCGCAGCTCCTCCTTGGTGAGACGTTCCTCCAGCTCCGCGACCAGGTCGCTGCCGGGGTGCCGGCGGTCCACGGCGCGCAGTACGAGGTGCGGGTCGAGGGAGTCCCGCTCGGCGTCCGTGACCAGGCCGTGCAGGCCCCGGACCGCCAGCCAGTCGACCAGTCCGCCGGCCACGCCCGCCGCCGAGTGTCCCGCGAACAGCCGGCAGATCGGCCCGTCGAAGTCCCAGAGGACGACCTGGGCGCTTCTCACCAGTTCCGCGGTCTCTTCGGTCGTGTTCCTGCTCTTGGCTGCCACCAGTTCAGTCTGCGTCGTATCAGAAGTCACTAGGAGAGTGTCAGGTCCGTCGTGATGGTTTCCCAGAGGGCGTTGAACCACTTCTGCGATTGCTCCACGAACGCGGCGTCCCGCTGGCCGGTCCGCTTCTCGAAGGAGAAGAGGAGGGACTCCGAGCCGACGGCGTCGTACATGTCGAGCAGGCCGTCCTCCGTCTGCTCCTCGCGGCGGGTGACCGTGTAGTACGCGAACAGCGCCTCGGCGTCGTTGAGCAGGTACAGCTTGATCGGCGGGGTGAACGGCAGGGCCCGGAAGGTGACGTTCACGTCGATCTTGTGGGTGGAGCGCAGGCCCTGGAGGTTGTACTGGAGGACCTGGCCCTGGGCGTTGCGCATGCCGAGCCAGCGGTTGTGGACCGTGTCGTCGTCGCCGTCGACGGCCGTCGGGAAGGCGAGCGGGATGTCCCGGCTGGGGAGCAGGACCCGGACGTCGATGCTCTCGGGGCGGATCCGGCCCTCGTGGATCAGGCGCAGGGGCTCGGCGAGCGCCGGCAGCAGGCTCTGGGCGGTCAGGCAGGCCGCGTCGATACGGACGTGAGCGGCCGCGAACGCCTCCGTCATGCGGGGGCCGAGGCCGACCATCGTCGGCTGGGGCTCGTCCGTCGTCGCGGGCCGCGGCTCGGCGATGCGCGGCGGGCTGCCCTTGCCGACGTCGACGAGGTAGCCGTCGTCCTGCAGTGACCGCACGGCCTGGCGCACGGTCCCCCGCTCCACGCCGAAGGCCTCGGCCAGTTCGGCCTGGGTGGGCAGGCGGTCGCCGGCCTTGAGGTCGCCCGAGCGGATGCGCTGCCGCAGGGTGTCGGCGATCTCCTGAGGTGTGCTGCCGGCGTTCACTGCCACGTTCTCCTGAGTCACGACCAAACGCTACAACTTTGATCCATCTACCGGGAGTTGTTTGAAGGTTGTTTATAAGTAGTGGCCAACTGGGGACAACTTAATCAGAGTTGGTCACCAACTTGGTTGAGTTGGCGGAAGCCTTGCTTCCCGACTGATGGGGGACCCACCATGCCTGCCGCCCTCGCTCTCCTCTCCGCCGTCTTCGTCGTCGGCTTCGAGCAGATCGTCCAGTCGAAGTACGGTGCCACTGGCATTATCGGCCTGCTGTTGCTCACCGTGGGCATCAAGGCCAAGAGTCCGGCGTTCAGCTCCGCCGGTGCCGTCCTGCTCGCCCTGATGCTCGCCGGGCCCGCCCTGTAGGAACCGGGGGCGGTCTAGGCCGTCAGGTGCAGATCCGAACTGATCGTCCCCCACAGGGCGTCGAACCACCGTGTGGACTGGTCCACGAACGCGGTGTCCCGCAGCCCCGCGCCCTGTTCGAAGGCGAAGAGCATCGACCGCGTGCCCTCGGCGTCGTACGTCTGCAGGTGCTCGTGGTCGATCTCCCGCTCGTGGCGCGCCAGCGTGTAGTACGCGAACAGTGCCTCCGCCCCGTTGAGCAGGTACAGCTTGACCGGCGGGGTGAAGGGCAGCGCCCGGAAGGTGACGTGCACGTCGATGCCGTGCGTGGCGCGCAGCGCCAGCAGGTTGTGCCGCAGCACCTGGCCCTGCGCGTTGCGCTGGGCCAGCCAGCGGTCGTGCACCGCGTCCTCGGCCGAGGCGTCGGCCGCCACCGCCGTCGGGAACGCGAGGTCGATGTCCCGGCTCGGCAGCAGCACCCGGACGTCGATCTTGGCCGGTTCCAGCCGCCCCGCGTGGATGAGCCGCAACGGCCCGCCGAGGGCGAGGTTGAGCGAGACCGAGGTCAGGCAGAGCGCGTCGATCCTCACGTGCGAGGCCGCGAAGGCCGCCTCTATGCGCGGGGTGAGGGCCACCATGGTCGGCTGCGGCGGCGCCTCCGGGCCCGCGGCGAACCGTACCGGGCCCGGACCCGGGGCCACCGTCGCCGGAGCGCCCTTCGACACGTTGGTGAGCAGGTGCTCCGACTGCAGGATGCGCAGCGCCTGCCGCACCGCCCCGCGCTCGACACCGAACTCGTCGGCCAGTTTGGCCTGCGTGGGCATGCGCTGGCCCGGCCGCAGCACCCCGGACCTGATCCGGGTGCGCAGCTCGTCGGCCACCTCGTGGTGTGACGCCTGAGGCCGTTGTGACCTCTTCCGTCCATTGACGGAGGCGTGTTCCGGCTCCACGGACAAACAGTACAACTTCCCGCCATCTTTCGGCAGTTCACGGGAAGGTGGTTATGAGTCGCATCCAAGTGGAGATAAGTACTGTGGAGTTGGTCACCAACTCCAGCGACATGGTCATACTTCCTCGGCGGTTGGCCATCCGGGTTCCCTTCCGGAGGGGAGCCGGGAGCCCGGTCCACCTGGGCCGGCCGTCGGGGTGCGCGGCCAGCACGAGCAGCACAGTCACAACTGAACACCGACAACCGAACACAGGCAGACCCGCACAGCCACAACTTCACAGCTCGCTACGGATGAGCAGCACCGCACAGTCACACCAGCACAGTCACAAGTGAACACAGGTGATTCAGGCACCGTCCCCGGGAGGAAGGAGCGCCTCAGAAGATGTCCGGGCACCAAGGCCGCCCGGGCGCGCGCAACAGGGCGTCGGCCTCCCGGGCGGCGCCCACTCGCTCTTCCTGGACCCGTCCGAGGGCGTGCAACCGCGCCACGGACTGGTCACCGAGCCAGACGCTCGCCAGTTCGGCGATGTCGAGGGCGAGATCGGGGGTGCCGGTGGTCGGGGTGCAGGACGCCCCATCGGGGGAGGCGTCCAGCCGGAACCGGCCGCCGGCCAGCCCCTGCCGGTCCGCCACCTCCAGGACCAGCGACCCCGCCCTGTCGTACGTCCGCGCCTCCAGGGCCCGTACGACGTCCAGGATCCGCACCCACAGCCAGTCCGCCTGGCTGGTGATCCGCGCGGCCCGCGGGTCGGGCAGGTAGTGCGGCAGCAGGTCGTCGGGCGACCGCCAGCCGCTCTTCACCCGGGTGATCCAGTCGATCGAGCACAGGTAGTGCCACAGCGCGCGCTCCGCCGCCGGGGTCGTACCGAGCAGCCAGTGCACGTCGGCGGTGTCGTAGGGCTGCTTGCCCTGCCAGTTGTCGTCCGACTCGTACGACGCGATGCCCTCCACCTCGCCGGCCGCCGAGCGGTACACCGCGAAGTAGGGCTCCTTCCAGTCGGCCTCGAAGCGGACCGCGCCGGTGCGTACCTGCCACCACAGCTCGCTGCGGCTGACCGCGCCCGGGGTGCTGCGGCGGATGCGTTCGTGCAGGTCGGGGCCGAGCTTGCGGATGTCCTCGGCGTCGACGAGATCGATCCGGCCGCCGCCCTCCGGGCGCGCCCAGCGCGGGTCCAGGCCGGCCCGCGGGACCTCGACCGTCCACTCCGTCAGCGTGGTCGCCGGGCCGAAGCCGTAGCGGCCGTAGATCCGGTACTCGGCGGCGATCAGGGTCGCGACCACGTCTCCGCGCTCCTTCGCCGCGGCCAGGTCCTGGCTCATCATGCGGGTGAGCAGGCCGCGGCGGCGGTGCGTGGGGGTGACCGTGACGTTGGAGACGGCGTCGGCGGGCAGGAGGGCGCCGCCGACCGCGGTCAGCTCCTGTTCGAAGGAGCGGAACGTCGCGACGCAGCGGGGGCCGTCGAAGGCGCCCAGGAGTCGGCCTGGCACGAACTGCCTGCGCCGGGCGTCGAGTTGCTCGGCCGGAAGGGTGGGCGGGTTGAGGAAGCCGGTGGACAGGGCCCGATGCCAGTCCTGGAACTCGGGTTCGGTGATGGGGCGGACTTCGACGGCGTCAGTCATGACAGCACGGTATGCGTTCGATTCCGAGGTGCCGATTCATTTTCGGCTGCGGATGCGGGTACGGATGCGGGTGCGCGGGTGCTGGTCGCGCGGTTCCCCGAGCACCCGGAGGGGCGCTGCGCCTCACGTCAGCAGATCGTCGACCTGCGCCTCGCCCTCCCGGTACCTGCGGGTGATCTCGCCGCTGGAGTCGTCGGCCGTCCGCTGCAGCCGCTGCCTTCGCCGCGACACCTCCTGCTCGTAGCGGACCAGGCGGCCCATCGCCGTGTTCAGCTCGGTGTCCGTGCGGGCCTCCAGGTCGGAGAGCTCGACCTCGGCCAGCATGTCGGCCGCCAGCCTGCCGTACTCCTCGTTGTGCGGGGTGCCCAGCGTGACGTGGCGGGCCGAGGAACGGTGGCGGGCCGGGGCGTCCGTGAGGATCTCCGGGAGCCGGTCCACGACGGCGGCGGCGCCCGCCGGGGAGCGGCGGGCCAGTTCCGCGCGCAGGATGTCGATACGGCCCTGCAGCAGCCGTCGTACGTAGCTGAGGTCGGCCTCGTCGCGCTGTGCGTCCCGGCGCAGGACGCGTAGTTCGGGCAGGCTCAGGCGGCCCAGGTCGTGCTCCGGCGGCTCCGCGGGCAGCGGGATGTCCTCGCCGCGCTGTGCGGGCGGCCGGGGCAGGCTCTGCACGCTCTGCGTGCCCTGCGTCTTCAGTCGCCCGGTACTCGGTGTGCTCATACGTCTCAACCGTCCCCTCGACCGGCGTGTGGAAGCATGGTGCCACCCCAAGTGGCCGCAATGTGACCGAGTGCCCCCGAACGGCCCTAGTTGGGACGTTAAGGATCAATAATGGGCCCCTGTGATGAGCATGCGAGCACCGGGCATGATGGTGCGCATGCGAGCGGTGGTACAGCGGGTGGACGGCGCGAGCGTCGTCGTGGACGGCGAGACGGTGGGCGCGATCGAGGGCGAGGGCCTGTGCGTGCTCGTCGGGGTGACCCATGAGGACACCAAGGAGAAGGCGGCCCAACTCGCCCGGAAACTCTGGTCGATCCGCATGCTGGCGGACGAGCGGTCGTGCAGCGACACCGACGCGCCGCTGCTCGTGATCAGCCAGTTCACGCTGTACGGCGACGCCCGCAAGGGGCGCCGGCCGACCTGGAACGCGGCGGCGCCCGGCGAGATGGCGGAGCCGCTGGTGGACGAGGTGGTCGCGCAGCTGCGGTCGCTGGGGGCGACCGTGGCCACCGGGCGGTTCGGGGCCCGGATGCGGGTGTCGCTGACCAACGACGGCCCGTTCACCGTCCTGCTGGAGATGTGATTCCGCGGCGCGGCTACGGCTCGTGCTACGGCTCGACGACCACTTCCTGGGCCGCGGCCGTCTCCCCCGCCATCAGGCGGGCGTCCGCCGGGACGTTGCGCTTGACCAACGCCAGGGCCACCGGGCCCAGTTCGAAGTGGCGCACCGACGTCGTCACGACGCCGATCCTGCGGCCGTCCTCGCCCTCGTCGGCCACCCGGATCTCGGTGCCGTGCGGCGGCAGGTGCACCTCGCTGCCGTCCAGGTGGAGGAAGACCAGACGGCGCGGCGGCTTGCCGAGGTTCTGCACCCGGGCCACGGTCTCCTGGCCGCGGTAGCAGCCCTTCTGGAGGTGCACCGCGGTACCGATCCAGCCCAGCTCGTGCGGGATGGTCCGGTGGTCGGTCTCGAAGCCGAGCCGGGGCCGGTGGTGCTCGACGCGCAGCGCCTCGTAGGCGAGCAGCCCGGCGGCCGGGCCCGCCTTCTCCGCGTACGCCTCCAGGCCGGCGCGGGGCAGGAACAGGTCACGGCCGTACGCCGTCTCGCGGACGACGGTGCCGTCCGGGACCTCGGCGATCGAACCCGCCGGCAGGTGGACGACGGCGAAGTCGGCCGTACGGTCGGCGACCTCCACCCGGTAGAAGAACTTCATCGACTCCAGGTAGGCGATCAGCGCCTCCTGGGTGCCCGGCTCCACGTGCGCCCAGACGGTCGTACCGTCGTCGACCAGGTACAGCGCGTGCTCGATGTGGCCGTGCGCGGAGAGGATCAGCGCCTCGGTGGCCTCGCCGACCGGCAGCTCACTGACGTGCTGGGTGAGGAGCAGGTGCAGCCAGCTGAGGCGGTCCTCGCCGGTGACGGCCACGACCCCCCGGTGGGAGAGGTCGACGAAACCGGCGCCGTCGGCGAGGGCGCGCTGCTCGCGGAACAGGTCGCCGTAGTGCGCGGCGACGCCTTCGTCCACGCCCTCGGCGGGGACGGCGCCGGGCAGGGACAGCAGAGGGCTCTTCATATGCGTAAGCCTACGACTCGGTAATTGAACTCTGGACGGATGCGGACGCGGCGGATGCCGTCTTGGCTCTCTTCAGCGTGCAGTCCTTGCAGCGCCCGAAGATCGCGAAGTGTTTCATGTCCGTCTCGAAGCCGAAGTCGCGCCGCAGCTTGGCGGTGAACTCCGCGGCCACCGCCACGTCCGCCTCGATCACGTTCTCGCAGTCGCGGCAGACCAGGTGGATGTGGTGGTGCCGGTCGGCGAGGTGGTACGTCGGCGCACCGTGCCCGAGATGGGCATGGCTGACCAGCCCCAGCTCCTCCAGGAGCTCCAGGGTCCGGTAGACCGTCGAGATGTTGACCCCCGACGCGGTCTTCCTCACCTCACCGAGGATGTCGTCGGGGGTCGCGTGCTCAAGGGTGTCCACGGCTTCGAGCACGAGTTGCCGCTGCGGCGTCAGCCGATAGCCGCGCTGCCTGAGGTCGCTCTTCCAGTCGGTGCTCACCACACCGAAAGTCTAGAACTACTTCCGAATTCCAGAACTACTTGAAGAACGCGATGCCGTCGTCCGGCATGTCGTCGGGCAGGGCCTTGGCCCAGCGCTCGACGTCCTCCGGGGTGACGACCTTCTTCAGGTGCGCCGACATGTAGGGGCGCAGCTCGACCTCGGGGGTCTGCTTCTCGCCGACCCACATCAGGTCGCTCTTGACGTAGCCGTAGAGGCGCTTGCCACCGCTGTACGGGGCGGAGGCGGCGGTCCGGGCGACGGCGTCGGTGACCAGGTCGATCTGGGGCTTCTGGTCGGCCATCTCGCCGTACCAGATCTCGATCACGCCGTCGTCGCGGACCATCGTGACCTCGACCTTGCGGTGGGCGTCGATGCGCCAGAAGCCGGACTCGGACTCCAGCGGGCGGACCTTGTTCCCGTCGTGGTCCAGCACCCAGGTGTGGGAGTGGTACTCCAGGAAGTCCCGTCCGTCGTGGCTGAAGGTGACCTCCTGACCGAAGTTGCACTTCTCGGAGCCCGGGAAGTCGTGGACACCCGCGCCGGCCCAGCTGCCGAGCAGGAAGGCCAGCGGGACCAGGTCCCTGTGCAGGTCGGACGGAATCTCGATCATGAGTGGTGGTTCCTAGACTCGGGCTCGGACTCGTTCAGCGCTGGCCCTGGTACAGCTTCTTCACGGTCAGCCAGGCGAAGGCGACGACGCCGACGCAGACCAGGACCAGCAGGGTTTCGAAGAAGGCTTCCACGGGTGCTCCTTGAGCGAGGTCGGGCGTACGTACAAGAGCCGGGCCCAAGCTTACGCGGCCCGGGCCCGGCGCTCTTGGCGAGGTACACCCCCGCGGGGTCAGTCGAGCAGCTCGCTCTGCAGGGTCACCGTCTGCTCGAAGGGGACGGCGGGCATGCCGCCCTTGCGGGACTGGATGATCACACCGACGGTGTCGCCGGAGGCCAGGTAGGCCTGCCGGGCCTGCCGGGCGCCGTACGGCTTGAGCTCCGTGTAGGGCGCCAGCAGGACGTGCTCGATCCTGGCCGGGTCCGGGAACTTCCCGTCGAGTTCGTACTGGTCGCCGTCGCGCAGCGCGTAGGTCGGCGCCGCCTGGCTCATGAGCTTCCCGTTGAGGATCGCCTCGGCGACGGCGGCCGTGTCGAACTGGAGCAGGTAGATCCGGGTGTGCGTGCCGTCGGGGGTGGTCCAGCCGCGGGCGGTGACGTGCCGCAGGCCGTTGTCGACGAACGTCTGGCCCAGCTCCTTGCGGTCGTCCGCGGAGGCGAACTCGGCGAGGAAGTCCTTCGTCGGCAGCCAGCCGTCGGTGCCCTTGAGCGAGGCGTCGACGGTGGCGCCCTCCGGCGCCGGAAGGACCAGTTTCCGCAGGTCGGCGTAGTGGGTGCCGGCCGGGTTGCGGGTGTCGTCGTTCGGGCCGGGGCTGCCGGAGGGCAGCGGGGGCCGCACGAGGACGGGGTACGTCCAGCGGCCGTCGGAGTGCGTGGCGAGACCGGGTACGTCGGTGCGGTCGAGCCGCGTGATGCCGTACGCCGTGCCGGTCCCGACGACGCCGAAGACGGCGACGGCGGCGACCCAGCGAAGCGTGGCCCGCAGCAGCCGCCGGTCCTTCTTCACGGGCTGCACGGGTTGCACGGGCTGCGCGACGTCCGCGACCGGGACGGGGACCGGGTTCGGGTCGGCGGTCGGGTCGGCGGTCGGGTCGGCGGTCGGCTGCGTGTTCAGGTCCGTGGTCGAGTCCGTGGTCGGCTCCGCAGTCGGCTCCGGGGCCGGGTCCGCGGTCGGCTCCGGGTCCGGGTCCGCGGTCGGCTCCGGGTCCGGGTTCGTGTTGGTCTCGGTGGTCATACGGCCGCCCCCGGGTCCTTGATCCGTTCGAGCTGGGCGTGCAGCATGTCCGCCGCGCTCCTCGTGTCCAGCGGCTTGGCCGCGGTGGTCGTGGCGGAGACCAGGACGTCCCCCACGTAGCCGTAGCAGAGCATCGTGTCGAGCTTCTCGCCCGATTCGGCCGGCGACAGGAAGCACGAGGTCGAGTCCTTGTACCCCGCGATCTCCGGGCCCTTCCGGAAGATGTCCAGCGCGTCGAAGAGCTCCCGCTCGGCGTTGGCGATGGTACGGACCGTGGCCCGGTTCGCCATCTGGGCCAGCTGGATGTCCATCGTGTACTCGTCGCCCTCGCCCCCGGCGGTGTTCGCGTAGCTGCGCATCACCATGCCCTTGACCGGGTTCTTGTCGATCTGCCGGTCCAGCTCCCGGCGCTGCGTACGCGGCAGGTCCTGGATCGACTCCTTGCGCAGCGCCGTGGCCTGGGCGCCGGTGAGCCGCACGTCCGAGCCGAACCCGGCCAGGTCCGGGCCGCGCCCGTACCGGTCCTTGTCGTACGGCAGCAGCATCCCCTGGAGGCCGGTCTCCGCCGCCGCCCGCACGCTCTTGGAGTCCTTGGGCAGGCTCCAGACCGGGGCACCGGGGTCGCGGTCCGCGGAGTGCACGGTCACGACCGTGTACGCGGCACCCGCGACGACGGCCGCGGCGAGGACACCGGCGGTGACGAGGACCCCGACACGACGCCGGGACCGCGCCGCCGGGACCGCAGCGGCGGGGGCGGAGAGGGGCACGTCGGCAGCAGCCTCGGAGACCGCCGGCTCGGAGGCGGCTGATTCGGAGGCGGCCGGCTCGGAGACCACCGGCTCAGTGGCCGCCAACTCGGAGACCACCGGCTCGGGGACGGCCGGCTCAGCGGCCGCCGGCTCGGGGACCGCCGGCTCGGAGACCACCGGCTCAGTGGCCGCCAACTCGGAGACCACAGCCTCGGAGACCACCGGCTCGGGGACGGCCGGCTCAGCGGCCGCCGGCTCGGGGGCCGCCGGCTCGGAGACCACCGGCTCGAAGACCACCGGCTCGAAGACCACCGGCTCAGCGGCCGCCAGCTCGGAGACCACCGGCTCGAAGACCACCGGCTCAGCGGCCGCCAGCTCGGAGACCACCGGCTCGGAGACCACCGGCTCAGCGGCCGCCAGCTTGGAGACCACAGCCTCGGAGACCACCGGCTCGGGGACGGCCGGCTCAGCGGCCGCCGGCTCGGGGGCGGCCGTTTCCGGCGCCGTGGTTTCCGGGTTCACGGATTGCTCGCTCACAGCCGCTCCATCTGCCGCTTCGCCAGATCCATGATCTTCGCCTTCGGGATCGGCTTCGTGTCGTAGACCCAGATCTCCATGGCGATGTCACCGCGCCAGGCATGTGCCTCGGCCGAGTACATGTCCAGGTAGCCCGGCTTGCTGTCGGGCTTGTGGTGGACGTACGCCATGCCGTCGCCGGTGCCGGGGACCGGCCAGCTCTCGGTGTCCTGGGCCCCCGAGTCGGCCCAGTAGTACGCGTCCGCCGCCGCGTCCGCGGCCGTCGAGCTGGTCTCCTCCTGGCGGTACTGGATCAGCCGGACCTCGACGCTGTAGGTGCTGCCCTCCCGCCAGGTGGTGGCGGCCACCCGCCGGAATTCGTCCTCCGCGATCAGGGAGCGGAAGGCCCCGGCCGGCTCGTCGAAAGTCTCCGCGTACTCGGCCAGGCCCATCCAGCCGTCGGTCCCCACCGTGTACAGCCCCTTGCGCGCCCCGCTCGGCTTCTTCAGCAGCAGCTTGCGCAGGTCGCCGTCGACCTTGACCTTCCGGTCCTCGGCGGCCGACAGCGGCTCCGGACCGGCGCCCTTCACCTGCGCGATCGACGCCTGCGAGAGGGACGGCAGGGCGGTGGGCGCACGGTCGGCCTGGACGAGGTAGCCGACGCAGGTGCCGGCCACGACGCCGAGCACGGCGGCACCGGCGATCAGCACGGCGGTACGGCGGGCCCTGCGCCCACGTCCGGGCGAGGCTTCCGCAGGCAGTTCCGGCGCTGTTTCCTGTGGTGCCTCTGGCCGAGGTTCCGGCGGTGTATCTGGTACGTCCATTTCATCCCCCTGTGCACAAACGGGAACGCGGATTCCTCAATCCGCGCGCCACAGGAGACTCATGGTCCGCTCAATGAGTTGTACAAGGATTAATTACGATCAGGACACCGCCGCGAGCCAGCCGGTCGCCCCCGCCGCCGCCAAGAGCACCAGGTTGAGGGCCACTTGGTGGTCCCCCATCCTCAGGTGGACCCGGATCGCGCCGATTTGGAGCACGACGAACCCGACGGCGGCGGCCAGGCCCAGCCAGGGCGCGACGCCGGTCAGTCGCGGGAGGACGAGGCCGGCCGCGCCGAGGATCTCGACACCCCCGATCGCCCGCACGGCCGGCATCGGCGTGCTGTCCACCCACGCCATCATCGGCAGCAGCCGCTCCCTGCTCGCCACG
Organism: Streptomyces sp. NPDC090499; assembly: GCF_044769305.1. Lineage (NCBI taxonomy): Bacteria > Bacillati > Actinomycetota > Actinomycetes > Kitasatosporales > Streptomycetaceae > Streptomyces > Streptomyces sp. NPDC090499. The sequence continues at coordinate 77,640 of NZ_JBIVXP010000007.1, read as the reverse complement.
GCCTTCAGCCCGCCCCCGTAGAGGTAGAAGAGGGCGAGCAGACCGGCCACGGTCCAGTACGCGGCGCTCATGACGCACCGGCTGGCTCGGTGGCGTAACGGCTCATGATCTCGGCGCTCGCCCGCGGGTCCGGCGCCCTGCCGGTGGCGAACAGGTCCCGCAGGTCCCGGAAGTACTGCACGTACAGGTCGGGCGTGAACGTGCTGAGCATGACGGCCGGTTCGCCGGTGACGTTGGCGAAGGCGTGCGGGGCGCCGGGCGGCACCATGACGAGCGTCCCGGCCGTGGCGTCGTACTCCGTGTCCCCGACGGTGAAGCGCACCGAGCCGGAGATCACGTAGAACCCCTCGTCGTGCTGCGCGTGCCGGTGCTGTGGCGGGCCGGGGGTGTGCGGCGCGAGGACGGACTCGGCGAGGCCGAGGCGGTGACCGGTGGTACGGCCGTCCTCCAGGACGCGCATCCGGGTGGTGCCGAGCATCAGCACCTCGCCGTCGCCGGGGCCGACGACGGATACCGCGGGATGGTCGTTGCTGTCATGGGTCGTCATGCCCCGATTCGACGGCCGGGGCGGTCCGGCTGTCCAAGACCTGTTCCGGCGACCCGATACCCGATCGGTATCGTTGCTGCATGGAGCGGATGGAGTGGATGGAGCGGATGGACCGCGTTGAGCGCGTTGAGCTGCGCACGCTGCGCTATTTCGTGGCGGTCGCCGAGGAACTCCACTTCGGACGGGCCGCCGCCCGGCTCCACATGAGCCAGCCCCCGCTGAGCCGGGCGATCAAGGCGCTGGAGACCGAGATCGGCGCACTGCTGTTCGAGCGGTCACCGGCGGGGGTCGCCCTGACCCCGGTGGGGGCGGTCCTGCTGGACGAGGCCCGCGCGCTCCTCGACCGGGCCGACCGGCTGCGCGTACGGGTCGCCGCGGCGGCGGGGGCCGGGGTGCTCACCGTCGGCCTCCTGGGCGACAGCACGGATCCGGGCGTACGGCGCCTGGCCCGCGCCTACCGCGAACGCCACCCGGACGTCGAGATCCGCATCCGCGAGACCGACCTGACGGACCCCACGTGCGGGTTGCACGCCGGTGCCGTCGACGTCGCCCTCACCCGCGCGCCGTTCGACGAAACGGGGCTGGTGGTGCGGGAGTTGCGGGCCGATCCGGTCGGGGCACTGCTCCGTGCCGACGATCCGCTGGCCGGCCGGGAGAGCCTGGAGCTGGCCGACCTCGCCGAGCGGCGGTGGTTCCGGTTCCCTGACGGCACCGACGGGCTGTGGCAGTCGTACTGGAACGGCGGGGAGGCGCGGGAGGGGCCGGTCGTGCGGGCCGTCCAGGAGTGCCGGCAGGCGGTGCTCTGGAACGGCACGGTGGGCATGACACTGGCCGGCCACGACCCGGGAGCCGGGCTCACCGTCGTACCGGTCGCCGACATGCCGCCGAGCCGGGTGGTGGTGGCGTGGGCCGAGGGGGACGGGAACCCGCTGCTGCGGTCGTTCGTGCGGGTGGCGGTCGCGGCCTACCGGTGATCAGAGGAACACGCGGGCGATCTCCAGCCACTTCCGCGCGTCCTCGCCCACCGCGGTGAGGCCGGTCTCGGCGAGGGACCTGCGGTGCGTGACCCGGAGGCAGAAGTCGAGGGCGCTGCCCCCGACCCGCTGCGCGGCGTCCTCGGGGCCCCATGCCCAGGTCCGGCCGTCGGGACCGGTCAGCTCTACCCGGAACGGCTCGGCGGGGAGGGGCAGTTGGGCGGCGTAGAAGGACAGTTCGCGTCCGATCACGCCCAGTGCGGCCACGTGCCGGAGGCGGCCCGTCGCGGGGTGCGGCACGCCCAGGGTGTCGTGGACGTCCTGGCCGTGCGCCCAGGTCTCCATGAGGCGGAGCGGGACCATGAGGGATGCGGTCAGCTGTGAGCCGTACCAGGGGAAGCCGTGGTCCGGTGGTATGTCACACAGCACCGCCGCCACCTCGGCCCGCCCGGCCCGCCACTCCTTGAGCAACGCCGACCGGGGCCTGGCCGCGCCCTCGGCCGCGTCGAGATCGGCGTCGTTGCCGGCCGCGTCGAACGCGTCGGGGGTCCGCAGGGCGACGAGGACGTTCGCGTCGGCCGCCGCCAGGTGGGCGATCTGGTGGGCGATCGTCCAGCCCGCCGCCGGCGTGGGGAGCGACCAGTCCTCCTGCGCCGACACCAGCGCGTCGAGCGCGTCGCCTTCGGCGACCAGGCCGGGCAGGGCGAGGTCGCGATCCAGTCCGGACGTGTCGAGGCCGTAGTCCAGCATCAGCGCCCGACCCGCTCGGCCCCGCCGCCGAAGGCCGCCCGTGCGGAGGCTTCGAAGGCGCCGCCCGTGTCGCTGTAACTGCTCCTGCGCCACGAGACGTTGCTCGGGTCGATGACTCGCACGGCATTCCTCCGACATCCGCAAGATGAACGTGCGTGACGTGACGGGGTTGAGCGCCAGGTCACGCACGGCGTCACAAGTGCGACGCAGCCGCTCAACCGGGCTTGTTTCTTAGGCCAGTTCACCCCATACGTCGTTTTCAACGTAGACCACAGTACCCCTCCAGCAGGTGCTCCGACTGCTTGCGCCGCTGTCGGGGATCGCGTGGCGCATTGCGCAGCACCGCTTCGAAGAGGACGACGCGAAACGGCACCCGCACCCCTCCCCGACCCTCGTGGAATGTGTGGAATCAGCGCCGCCAGACGGGGAAGAACCGGTCCTTCTCGGCGCGCCGACCCCACCTCATGGCCATCCTCGTAGCAGCCTCGACACGCAGAGTAGTCCAACTCTCGCATTTCGTATAGATGTTGGACAAAAGGAGCAAATGCCATGGAGCCCGGAACCCTGCTCTACGACACCGCCACCGACCAGGTCGGCGAGTACCGGGACCAGTCGGGGCCTTACGCGATGCTGCGGCCCGTGGGGGGAGGGAGAGAGTGGCAGGCCCATCCGTCGACGCTGCGGCCCGCCACCGACAGAGAGCGGCTCAGTGCCGGGGTGCGGGCGGCGAACGACCGCACCTGGGCCGTACCGCCGGACCCCGAGGACCTCAGCCGCCCGCCGTGGCCCGTGCCCGGCTGCGCCGAGTGCACGCACCTCGACGACCGGCGGGAGACCGCGCGCGCCGTCCACGACCACAGCGCGGCGACCGACGCGAACCTGCTGCTGCGGCAGCACCAGCGGGCGGAGCACCCGTGACCCGGCGCGCTTTCGCGACTTGCCCGGCACTCACCCCGACGTGATCGCCCGTGCCGTGCGGGCGGCCTTCTCCTCCGTGTCGGCGAGAGTCCCGCTGCCCACGCCGAACAGGCCCTGCCGGAGGAACACGGCGAGGCCGTGTGCCGCACCGGCGACGCGGAGCAGCAGGTCGTAGGCGTCGTCCGGGTCCGGGGCCAGCCGGCGGGCGACGGGCAGCAGGAGCCCCGTCAGTTCGTCGCCGGCCGAGGCCAACTCGGCGAACCGGGACTTGTCGAGGCCCGCGTGGAAGGTGATGTCGAACAGGGCCGGTTCCTCGGCGGCGAACCGGACGTAGGCGGCGGCGAACGCCGCGAGCTGCTGCACGGGGTCCTCGCTGCCGCCCAGCGCGCGGGCGAAGCGGTCGTACTGCTCGCGGTACCCCGTCGTGGCGAGTTCGGCCAGCAGGGTCTCGCGGTCGGCGAAGTGCTTGTAGGGCGCCGCGACGCTCACGCCCGCCCGGCGGCTCGCCTCGGCCAGCGTGAAGCCGTGCGGGCCCTTCTCGCCGACCAGTTCGAGGGCCGCGCGCAGCAGGGCGTTGCGCAGGTCTCCGTGGTGGCGGCCGGTGGAGCGGCGCTTGGCGGGAGAGCTCATGACGCTAAGGTTAACACCACTTACCAGGTAAACGTCATTAACCAGTGCCGTCTGCCCAGTGCCGTCGCCCGGCGCTGCCGACCATGGGAGCCGCCATGCCCTCCGCCCGTTTCCACCACGTCAGCCTCTCCGTCGCCGACCTCACCGCCCAGGAAACCTGGTACGGCAGCGCCTTCGGGCTCACCCACGTGGACGAACGCCTGGAGCTGCCCGAGGCGGGCGTCCGCACCGTCGTCCTCAGCGACGGGGACGGTCTGCGCGTGGAGTTCGTCGAGCGGCCCGGATCGAGCCCGACCGCACCCGCCGACCCCTTCGCCGCCACCGCCGTGCAGACCTTCACCCACCTCGCCCTTCAGGTCCCGGACCTCGACACCGCGTTCGCCCGGCTGACCGGCGAGTGCGCCGCGGCTCCGGTCTCGCCGCCCGCACCCGGCGTCAGCGCCGGCATGCGGTACGCATACGTCGCCGATCCGGAGGGCAACCTCCTCGAACTGATCCAGACTTCACACACGAGTCCGCGCTAGTACTCCAGCAGGAGTACCAGCGCCGGGTGGCGCCGCCGTCGACGAGGAGTTCCGCGATCGGCGAAGCGGTCCGCTACGCCGTCACCCGGCCCGCCGAAGTCGGCGTCGACAAACTCGTCGTCCGGCCTACGGCCCAGGGCTGAGCAGCAGGGCTCAAGGGCTCATACGGGCGCGGTAGTGCCCCGGACGACCAGCCGCGGCGCGACCACGTCCTCGCGGCCCGGAGGCACACCGCCGTCCAGGCGGGCCGCCACGGCCGCGACGGCGAGTTCGGCGAGCCGCGAGGTGTCCTGGGCCACCGTCGTGAGGTCGATGTGGGGCAGGCGGGCCACGCGGCTGTCGTCGAAGCCGACCACGGAGATCTCGCCCGGGACCGGGACGCCCGCACGGAAGAGCGCGCTGAGCAGGCCGGTGGCGCAGGCGTCGTTGAAGGCGAGGACGGCGGTGGGCCACGGGGTGGCGTCCACGATGGCGCGGGCGGCCGCCGCCCCGTCCTGCTCGGTGAGGCCGCCGGGCAGGATGCGCACCCGGTCGCCCAGGCCGTGGCCGGTCATCGCGGCGCGGTAGCCGCGGCGGCGCTCGGCCGCGCCCGGCGCCCGGCCGCCGTCGATGTGGAGGATGTCGCGGTGACCGAGGGCCACGAGGTGGTCGACGGCCTGACGGGCGCCCTCGTCGTCGGCGGTGCGGACCACGTGCACGCCGGGGACGGCCGGGCGCAGGCGGCGCGCCACGGAGGCCACCGGCAGCAGGGCGGCGAGTTCGGCCAGGCGGTCGGGCGGAGCCTTCGGGCCCAGCAGAACCAGCGCCTCGCAGCGGTCGCCCAGCAGCGGCTCGACGGCCTGGCGCTCGCTGCGGCTGGCCGCGACCGCGCTGAGGGCGAGCTGATAGCCGGCCACCTCGGCCGCGGAGTAGAGGCGCTCCACCAGGTCGGCGTGGAAGGGTTCCTGGATCTCGAACTGCACGCCGATGAGCCGGGTGCGGTTGCTGCGGAGCAGGCGGGCGCGGGAGTCGGGGCGGTATCCGATCTCCTGGGCGGCCGTCATCACGCGTTCGCGGGTGGCGGTGCTCGCGCCCTTCGCGCCGCGCATCACGATCGACACCAGCGCCGTGGAGACACCGGCGCGGGCGGCGACGTCGGCGAGGGTCGGCCGACGGCCGTCGGGAACCGCGGGGGTCGGTGGCACGGCAGCCTCCCTGGTCGTGTGGGTGGACAGCGGATCACGCGATCGTAGAGGAGGGAGCGAAGCCTCAGGCCAGGGTCACTGCAACGTTCTAGGCCTGGAGCGGCCCATGTCTTGACATAGCCGCCGCGGGCTGGCGTACTGACGGCAGCTTTCTAGAACGTTCTAGAGGGAGTCGATCGGAGACTTGCTGGAACGTTCTAGGCAGCGATCCGAGACTGACTGCAACGTTCTAGGCCGCGTGCGGTGACCGTCTGGAACGTTCCAGGCCTCGCCCGGTGACCGTCTGCAACGTTCCAGGTGGCGGCCCGCGACCCGAGAACCCTGAAGGGGCGAATGACCATGTTCACCCTGGCGGTCTGTGCCGAGATGGTCTTCCGGGACCTGCCCGTCGACGAGCGGGCGCGGCGGCTGCACGACGCGGGGTTCCAGGTCGAGATCTGGGACTGGACCCGGCATGACCTCGACGCGCTGGCCCGCACCCCGGCCGAGTTCGGCTCGATGACCGGGTATGTGCGGGGCAACCTCACGGACCCGGACGGCGTGGCCGAACTGCTGCGCACCGCACGGGAGTCGATCGACGCGGCCGACCGGCTCGGCTGCCCGCGCCTCAACCTGCACGGCACCGGCCTGGACGGGGACGGGCTGCCCGTGGACCCGGTCAAGGGCGAGCCGGCACCGGCGATGTGGGCCGCCGCCCGGGACACGCTCACCCGGGTCGCCGAGCTGGGCGAGCGGGCCGGTGTCGTCTTCACGCTGGAGAACCTCAACACGGCCGTCGACCACCCCGGTGTGCCGTTCGCGAAGGCCGCCGACACCCTGGCCCTGGTCGCCGCCGTGGACCGGCCGGGCCTGCGGATGAACCTGGACCTCTACCACGCGCAGATCGGCGAGGGGAACCTGATCGAGCTGGTCCGCAGGGCGCACGGCGCGGGTCTGATCGGCGAGATCCAGGTGGCCGACGTGCCCGGCCGCCGCGAACCCGGCACCGGCGAGATCAACTACCCGGCGGTCGCCCGCGCCCTGGCCGGCCTCGGCTACGACGGCACGGTCGCGATGGAGGCCTGGGCGAGCGAGGACAGCGAGAGCGCGCTCCGCCGGTTCCGCACCGCGTTCACTCCGTGACCCGGGCCCGCCCCTGCGGCAGTGCGATCCGCCAGGGCCGGAGCTTCTCCGGGTTCCGTACCGCCCAGATGTGCCTGATCCGGTCGCCCGCGATCTCGAAGGCGAAGACGGTCGCGACCGCGCCGTCCTGCTGGGCGACCAGGCCGGGCAGGCCGTTGACCGTGCACTCCACGAACGTCGTACGGTGGCCCGCCACGCGCGCGATCTCGGCGTAGGCGCGGGCGATCCGTGCACCGCCCACGATCGGGTCCAGGTGGGTGGCGGCCAGCCCGCCGCCGTCGGCGGTGGCGGTGGCGTCGGGGTCGAGCAGGCCGACCAGGGCGTCGATGTCCTTGGCCTCCCACGCCGTCCGGAACCGCCGGACGATGCCGGCCTGCCCGGTGCTCGGGCCCGCGGGGGGCTGCGCGGTGCGGATGCGGCGGCGGGCGGAGGAGGCCAGCTGACGGCAGGCCGCCGGGGTGCGGCCGACGATCTCGGCGACCTCGCCGAACGGGTAGCGGAAGACGTCGTGCAGGACGAACGCGACCCGCTCGGCCGGGGTCATCGCGTCGAGGACGACGAGGAAGGCCATGGTCACCGACTCGTCGAGGGTGATCCGGTCGGCCGGGTCGGCCCCGCCGGAGCGCGCGGTGAGCCACTCCGCGGGTTCGGGCAGCGGTTCCGGGATCCAGTCGCCCACGTACGTCTCCCGCCTGGCCCGCGCCGAGCCGAGCAGGTTGAGGCAGATGCGGCTGGCGACCGTCGTCAGCCAGGCGCCGGGCGACTCGACGGCCTGCCGGCCGGGGGCGGACATGGCGTACCAGCGGGCGTAGGTCTCCTGCACGACGTCCTCGGCGTCGGCGAGGGACCCGAGCAGCCGGTAGGCGAGGTTGACCAGCTGACGCCGCTCGCTCATGACCGCGTCGAGACCCGGATCGCTCTGCACGTCCCGCGCACCCTGCTCGTCCTGCACACCCTGCTCGTCCTGCACACCCTGCTCGTCCTGTTCACCTCGTTCACCCTGCCCGCCCTGCCCGTCCTGCCCGGCTCCCGTGGTCATGGTCGCCCGTCCCCCTCGCTCGCCCGTGTGGCTGTGCCTCTACCCGTACGACAGAGCAGCGCACCGGAATGTGAGGCCGACGGGCCGCCTCACATTCGGCGGGGCTGCGTTGTCGTACCGGTGAGGTCGACGCCGGTACGTCGACGGAGAGGGGACTTTGATGAACGACTTCCAGGACATCGCGGACCGCGTCGGGACCGGGGCACCGCGCGGCGGGTTCGCCGACCCGGCACCGGCCGAACGGCTGGAGCGGACGGCCGCCGCGCTGCGTGCCAACGGCTTCGCCGCGGAGATCCTGGCCGACACCGCGGCCGCGCGCGCCCGCGTCCGGGAGCTGCTTCCCGTGGGTGCCACCGTGTTCACCGGGGCCAGCGAGACGCTCCGGCTGTCCGGCATCGACGAGGACATCAACACCGGCGGCCGGTACGACGCCGTCAGGCCGCGCGTCCTGGCCATCGACCGGGCCACCGGCGCCGACGAGATCCGCAGGCTGCTCGCCAGTCCCGACTACGTCGTCAACAGCGTCGCCGCGGTCACCGAGACCGGCTCGCTCGTCCTCGCCTCGGGCAGCGGCAGCCAGCTGCCCGCCAACGCCGGCGGGGCCGCGCACGCGGTCTGGATCGTCGGCGCGCAGAAGGTGGTGCCCGACCTGAGTACAGCGCTGCGCCGGGTCGGGGAACACGCCCTCCCGCTGGAGGACGCCCGCGCCCGGGAGGTGTACGGATCGCCCAGTGCCGTCAACCGGCTGCTCGTCCTCAACGCGGAGCCCCGCCCCGGGCGGGGCACGGTGCTGCTGCTCAGGGAGGCCGTCGGATACTGACGGCGGTGGTTACGCTTCCGGCATGGCGAAGAAGCTGGTGATCAAGGTGACGGCGGGGGCGGACGCCCCTGAGCGGTGCTCGCAGGCGTTCACGGTGGCGGCGGTGGCCGTGGCGAGCGGCGTCGAGGTGTCGATGTGGCTGACCGGGGAGTCCGCGTGGTTCGCCCTGCCGGGCCGGGCCGCCGAGTTCGAACTCCCGCACGCGGCCCCGCTCCCCGACCTGATCGACTCGATCCTGGCCGGCGGCACCCTCACGCTGTGCACCCAGTGCGCGGCCCGCCGGGACATCACGGAGAAGGACGTCATCGACGGCGTACGGATCGCGGGGGCGCAGGTCTTCGTGCAGGAGGCGATGGCCGAGGAGACCCAGGCGCTCGTCTACTGACGTCGCTTCTTGCCGTCCAGTTCGTCCCACCACTCGTCCGACTGCGGATCGCCGGAGGGGTCGTCCCACCAGCGGTCGTCGGGGCCGCGACGGTTCGCGACCATCGCGGCGACCGGGGGGATGACCATGGCCACCACACACATCCCCACGGCGGCGGGGACGGACCAGATGCGTACGACACCCCAGGCCAGGACGAAGAGCCCGATACAGGTCCCCATCATGGCGAAGTACACGCGACGGCGCCTTGCCAGCATGCATCCAGGGTAGGTCGGCCGCGGGCGTAGGGCGCGGGGCAGGCGGCGGGCGCGGGGCAGGCGGCGGGCGCGGGGCAGGCGGCGGGCGCGGGACGGGCGGCGGGCGCGGGGCAGGCGGCGGGCGCGGGACGGGCGGCGGGCGCGGGACGGGCGGCGGGCGCGGGACGGGCGGCGGGCGCGGGACGGGCGGCGGGCGCGGGACGGGCGGCGGGCGCGGGACGGGCGGCGG
>NZ_JBIVXP010000007.1:0-68167 GCF_044769305.1 Streptomyces sp. NPDC090499 | reverse complement strand
CGGGCGCGGGTCCGCGGTGCGGGAACGGCGAAGGGCCGCACCTTCCGGAGGGTGATCCGGGAGGTGCGGCCCTTGCGGGTGTGCTCAGACCGCGATGGCGACCTCGGCCAGGCCGCCCTGCTGGGCGACGACCGTGCGGTCGGCGGTGGCGCCGGGGACGAGGGCGCGGACGGTCCAGGTGCCCTCCGCCGCGTAGAAGCGGAACTGTCCGGTGGCGGAGGTGGGGACCTCCGCGGTGAACTCGCCGGTCGAGTCGAGCAGGCGGACGTAGCCCACCACGGGCTCGCCGTCCTTCGTCACCTGACCCTGGATCGTGGTCTCACCGGGCTTGATCGTCGAGGGGTCCGGGCCGCCGGCCTTCGCTCCACACATGCTGATACTCCAGAGGTCTTGAACGGTCGGTCTGAGGGGTCTTGCGGGGTCTGCGGGGTCCTACTTGTTGGCGCCGAGCTCGATCGGGACGCCGACGAGGCTGCCGTACTCGGTCCAGGAGCCGTCGTAGTTCTTGACGTTCTCGACACCGAGCAGCTCGTGCAGGACGAACCAGGTCAGGGCCGAGCGCTCGCCGATACGGCAGTACGCGATGGTGTCCTTGGCGAGGTCGACCTGCTCCTCGGCGTAGAGCTCCTTGAGCTCGTCGTCCGACTTGAAGGTGCCGTCGTCGTTGGCGTTCTTCGACCACGGGATGTTGCGGGCGGACGGGACGTGGCCCGGACGCTGCGACTGCTCCTGCGGCAGGTGGGCCGGGGCGAGCAGCTTGCCGCTGAACTCGTCGGGGGAGCGCACGTCGACGAGGTTCTGCGAGCCGATGGCCGCCACGACGTCGTCGCGGAAGGCGCGGATGGCGGTGTTCTGCGGCTTGGCCCTGTAGGTGGTCTCGGTGCGCTCCGGAACCTCCTCGACCAGCTCGCGGGCGTCCAGCTCCCACTTCTTGCGGCCGCCGTCGAGGAGCTTGACGTTCTCGTGGCCGTAGAGCTTGAAGTACCAGTAGGCGTAGGACGCGAACCAGTTGTTGTTGCCGCCGTAGAGGATCACCAGCGTGTCGTTGGCGATGCCCTTCGCCGACAGGAGCTTCTCGAAGCCGTCCTGGTCGATGAAGTCGCGGCGGACCGGGTCCTGCAGGTCCTTGGTCCAGTCGATGCGGATCGCGCCTCGGATGTGGTTCTTCTCGTAGGCGGACGTGTCCTCGTCCACCTCGACGATCGCGATCTCGGGGTTGTCCAGGTTGTCCTGGACCCAGTCGGCGTCGACCAGGACGTCGCTGCGGCTCATGCTCTTTCTCCTCCGGGGCAGATGCGGCGGGGCGTGCGAGTGCGGTGGGTGCGCGTCAGAGCGCACGGATGCCCTCGGCGGGGAGGGCAGGGGGGATGCGGAGGCGGCGCGGCCTCCGCCGTCAGAAGGGGCGACAGAGCATGGCGGCGACGCGGCACAGGTCGACTGCCCGCCGCTTCGTGAGATCCGCCTGACGCTTCATGGGCTCGATCGTAGGGACGGATAACCGGGCATGTCACCGGCATGTCGTATGGTGAGACGCGATCGTCCGAATTGTGGGACGACGGCAGGGTCCGAGGCGTGGTTCCGGGGCGGCCGGGTGCCTGTATCGGTCACCACATCTACTGTACGGACGCGGCCGTCTCGCGTGGTGGAACGGCGCCGGTGGCCGCCGTGCCGCCTCTTACCCGGCCAGCAGGACGTTCGAACCCTTCACCGCGATCTCCACACCGTCCTTCTGCGCCTCCACCTTGTCCAGCTTGATGCCGCCGGGGAGCCGGTCGATCGCCTGCTGGAAGTCGGAGGCCTGCCGGAGGCGGTCCTCCGCGAGGCCGACACCGGCGAGCTTGGGGAGGTTGTCGGCGCGCACCTGCACGGTGTTGTCCTTGACGGTGACCGAACTGAGGACGGTCACCTTCTGGTGGGCGCTGACGCCGGGGACGGTGACGTCGACGGCGACCTTGATCTTGCCGTTGCCGCCGTAGGCGAGACCGACGACCTGGCCGGTGAAGCCGAGGCCGAGGTCGGTGGGTTCGGTCTGGGCGTCCTTCAGCAGCTCGGCGTAGGAGATGGACGCGGTGCCGGTCGCGGTCTGCGCGGTGGCGGAGCTGTAGTCGCCGGTGAAGGTGACGTCCTTCATGTCGGCGTTCAGGTCCTCGATGCGGATGGTCTTGCCGGTGGTGCCGGTGGTGGCGTCGTAGTCCTTGATGCCGACGTGCACGTCGTCGAGGGTGCCGCTCGCGACCTGGGTGAGGAACGGGAAGCCCTTGATGGAGACGTCGGGGGTGCTCGCGAGGCCCTCCGTCGTCTTCAGCTTGCCTGCGGCCTCACCCTGGGCGAAGTGCACGGCGACGCGGTCGACGATCACGAAGAGGACGCCGAGTACTACGACGGTTATCAGAAGGATTCGCAGTGCACGCATGTGGTCGGTTTCCCCCGGGGTCGCTGCTCACGTCGGTGCCGCCACGCTAACCCCGCGGGGGCGGGCCGACGCGGAATTGTCGAGCAGCTGTGACACTGGGGGCACTGGTGGTGCCGGGGGCTGCCGTCCCCAGGCCCCCGCATCGGGGGGAGCCGGTGCGTGGTCCGCGTGCGCGCCGGTGGGGGCTGGTCGCGCAGTTCCCCGCGCCCCTTACGTGGCGCGACCTCGCCCTGCTGCCGGCCGAGTCGGGTGGGTGGGCAGGAAAAGCTAGTGGAGGATCCACACCAGCGGGGCCGCTGCCGTCAGGGGGAGGGCGACGCCGGCGGTGAAGTGGACGAACCTCGACGGGTAGTCGTAGCTCGCCGCGCGGTGGCCGATGAGGGCGCAGACCGCGGCCGACGCGCCGATCAGGGCGCCCTTCGCGCCCAGACCCGTCATGCCGCCCACCGCGATGCCGGCGCCGGCCGCGGCCAGCAGGGAGACGACCACCGAGGCCGGGGTCGGCAGGGGCAGCGCCCGGGCGAGGACGGCCACCGCGACCGCGGCCGCGCCGACCGATACCGCGTCGGGGTCCGCGCCCAGGTACCCCGTCGCGATGATCGCCAGTGCGGAGGAGGCGACCGTGGCCATCAGGCCGTACATCCGGGTGTCGGGGTCCGCGTGCGAGCGGAGCTGGAGGACGAGGGTGAGCAGGACCCAGATGCCCAGCGGGCCGAGGATCGCCGCCGGCGCCTGGTCGCGGCCGGCCACCAGGACCGCCACGTCCGCCGTGACCCCGCCCAGGAAGGCGAGCGCGATGCCCTGCCGGGCCGGCCACATGCCGTTCAGCCGGAACCAGCCCGCCGCCGTCACGGCCTGGAGGATCACCAGGGGGACGACGAGGGCGTACGACGACATCGGCGCCGCCACCGCGAGCAGCAGGCCCAGCAGTGCCGTGAGCAGGGCGGGCTGCATACCGGGCTCGATGATCGGCGAGCGGCCCTCCAGGCGGGCCCGCTGGGCGTCCGTGATGCGCGCGTTGCCGGCGAGGGTGGCGGGGCCGTAGCCCGCGTCGGGTTCGGCGGGGGTGGGGCCGGGGGCGGGAGCAGGGGCCGAAGGCGCGCTGTACGCCTGCGCCTGCGGCTGCTGGGGCTGCGGCTGCTCGGTGGTGTACGGGCGTTCGTACGACTGCGGTGGCAGGTACGCCGTCTCCGGGGCCGGGGCCGCCGCCATCGGCGCCGGAGCGGCCGCGGCCTGCACCGGGGTGTGCGTCTGCGTCTCCCAGGTCTGGCCCTGCCACTGCTGGGTGGCGTACTGCTGCTCGTCGTACCCCCACTGCGGCTGCGCAGGCTGCTGCGACTGCTGTGGCTGCTGTGGTGGCTGCTGGTAGGGGTCGTAGCCCTCGTACGGCTCGTACGGCTGGTTGGTCATCGCTCTCGCTCACCCTCCTGCGAACGGCGGGAGCACCTCGACCGTGCCGCCCTCGGCCAGCCGTACCGTCTCATGTCCGCGCGTGCCCACGGGGTCACCGTCGATGAGGAAGGAGCATCGCCGCAGGACGCGCGCCAGTTCCCCGGGGTGTCGCGTACGCACCGCGGCCAGCGCCTCGGCGAGGGTGTCCGCGTCGTACGGCTCCTCGGCGACGCCGGCCGCGGCCTTCGCGGCGGCCCAGTAGCGCACCGTGACCTTGGGCATGCGGTTCCTCAAGAGACTCGGAAGTTCATCAGTCGGCTGTGTACTGGGTCAGGCTAGCCCGCCCGGGATGCGGCCCAGTCGCCGATCCTGGCCAGCAGCAGGTCGCTCGCCGCGTGTTCGGCGTGGCCCATGCCGGGCTCCAGCCAGAGCTCGGCGGCGCCACCTGCGGCGTCGGCCAGCATCCGGGGGTGGTCGACCGGGAAGTAGCCGTCGCTGTCGCCGTGCACGATCAGCAGCGGGGTCGGGGCGATCTTCGGCACCGCCTCCACCGGGGAGACCGGCACCGGGTCCCAGTCGCGGTAGTGGATACGGGTGCGGAAGCCGTAGCGGCCGACCAGCCGTCCCTCCGGCCTGGTGACCAGCCAGTGGACGCGGCGCATGGGGGCGGTGCCGCGGTAGTACCAGCGGGCGGGGGACGACACGGAGACGACCGCGTCCACACCGGCGTGCAGCGCCGCGTGCCGCAGGACCACCGAGCCGCCCATCGAGAAGCCGACGGTGACGACGCGGGCGTGGCCGAGGTCGCGGGCCCAGGCCACCGCCGCCGCCAGGTCGAGGACCTCGCGGTCGCCGACGGTGGTGCGGCCGGCGGACCGGCCGTGGCCGCGGAAGGAGAAGCTGACCACCGGCGCGTAATCGGTCAGGGCGGCCACCACCCGTCGTACGTGTGGCCGGTCCACGTCTCCCGTGAAACCGTGGGCCATGACGAACACCAGGTCACGGGAAGGTGGCCGGGAGCCGTCGTATACGGCGGAGGCGGGATCGTATACGGAATCGATGGAAACTCCGTCGTCCGTGCGCAGAAACGTCCGCATAGAGGCGTTTCTGCTCGTCTCATATGTCGGACGAACGGCGGAACGTGCCACATGACCTGCCGGACCGATGCTCATGTGGGCTATTCTGCTGGGCAGAGGACTCGGGCAGCGCCGCCACCGGGTCCTTTTGTGCTTTCGGAAGGGCTGTATACGAAGCGGGAAACTCCAGGTGACCCGCGGTGTACGGAACATCGGGAGCGCAGCGCAGTGTCGTTGCACACAGTCCTCGCAGGGACCGAGGAGGAACCAGACGTATGAGTTCTCTGCTGCTCCTGACCAACGCCCTCCAGCCGTCGACGGAGGTGCTGCCGGCTCTCGGCCTGCTCCTGCACAACGTGCGGGTCGCCCCGGCGGAAGGGCCCGCCCTCGTCGACACCCCGGGTGCCGACGTCATCCTGATCGACGGCCGCCGTGACCTCCCGCAGGTCCGCAGCCTCTGCCAGCTGCTCCGTTCCACCGGCCCCGGCTGCCCCCTCATCCTCGTCGTCACGGAGGGCGGCCTCGCCGCCGTCACCGCCGACTGGGGCATCGACGACGTCCTCCTCGACACCGCGGGCCCCGCCGAGGTCGAGGCCCGGCTGCGGCTGGCCATGGGCCGGCAGCAGATCGTCGCCGACGACTCCCCCATGGAGATCCGCAACGGCGACCTGTCGGTCGACGAGGCGACGTACAGCGCGAAGCTGAAGGGACGGGTCCTCGACCTCACCTTCAAGGAGTTCGAGCTGCTCAAGTACCTCGCCCAGCACCCCGGCCGGGTGTTCACTCGTGCACAGCTGCTCCAGGAGGTCTGGGGCTACGACTACTTCGGCGGCACCCGGACCGTCGACGTCCACGTACGGAGGCTGCGCGCCAAGCTCGGCGTGGAGCACGAGTCCTTGATCGGAACCGTCCGGAACGTCGGTTATCGATTCGTTACGCCGGAGAAGGGCGAGCGTGGCGAGCGGGCCGTGGACGCGGCCAAGGCGCACGCGGAGCGGCCAAAGCCGGAGGATGCGGACGCATCGGCGGCCCTGGACGCGGTCGAGGTACCGGCGGAGGCGTAGTCGCTGTCCGGGCGAGGCATGGCCGTCGCCCGGACAGGGCATTGCTTACGCAAGCGAAGCTCCGATTCGCCCTGCCCAGAGCGGGTCCATCCGCGTAGACTCCGCGCGTGGCCAAGGTGACTCGGGATGATGTGGCGCGGCTGGCGGGGACTTCCACCGCCGTTGTCAGTTATGTCATCAACAACGGACCCCGGCCGGTCGCCCCGGCCACGCGCGAGCGTGTCCTCGCCGCGATCAAGGAACTGGGGTACCGCCCGGACCGGGTCGCCCAGGCGATGGCGTCCCGGCGCACCGACCTCATAGGCCTGATCATTCCCGACGCCCGCCAGCCGTTCTTCGGCGAGATGGCGCACGCGGTCGAGCAGGCCGCGTCCGAGCGCGGAAAGATGGTGCTGGTCGGGAACACCGACTACGTCGGCGAGCGCGAGGTGCACTACCTGCGCGCGTTCCTCGGGATGCGGGTCTCGGGCCTCATCCTGGTCTCCCACGCGCTGAACGACCTGGCCGCCGCCGAGATCGAGGCCTGGGACGCCCGGGTGGTGCTGCTGCACGAGCGGCCCGAGGCGATCGACGACGTGGCGGTGGTGACCGACGACCTCGGCGGCGCCCAGCTCGCCGTCCGCCACCTGCTGGAGCACGGCTACGACTACGTGGCCTGCATGGGCGGCACCGCCGACACCCCGGCCGTCGGCGACCCGGTCTCCGACCACGTCGAGGGCTGGAAGCGGGCGATGGACGAGGCGGGCCTGCCGACGGAGGGCCGGCTGTTCGAGGCGCCGTACAACCGGTACGACGCGTACAAGGTCGCCCTTGAGATCCTCGCCGGCCCCGACCGTCCCCCGGCGATCTTCTGCTCCACCGACGACCAGGCCCTCGGCGTGCTGCGGGCGGCCCGCGAACTGCGCATCGACGTGCCCGCGGAGCTGGCGGTGGCCGGCTTCGACGACATCAAGGAGGCGGCGCTGGCGGATCCCCCGCTGACGACGATCGCCTCGGACCGCCCGGCGATGGCCCGCGCGGCGGTCGACCTCGTCCTCGACGACGGCCTGCGGGTGGCGGGGTCGCGGCGGGAACGCCTGAAGACGTTTCCGTCGCGGCTGGTGGTGCGGGGTTCCTGCGGGTGCGGGTAGTTCTTCGGGTTCCGGTGCGTGGTGGGTTTTGACCGTGGTGCCCGTGGTTCCTTGACTGCGGGTGCGTCGTGGTTGCTCGCGCAGTTCCCCGCGCCCCTGAAAGAAGGGCGCTGCGGTGAGCGCCCCTTCAGGGGCGCGGGGACCTGCGCGACCAGCCCCCGCCGGTCCGCACTCGAAAATCCACAGCAAGAACTTCATGAACGGCCCATGAGAACCGCCCGCGACCTGCGAGAAGGTTCCTTATATCGGGCAAACGAGCTTCTCGCGGCGTTCTCAGCGGGCACTCAGGGAGCTCTCATGGTCACGGGACAAGCTACTTGTCATGACCGAGAGCTTCCGCCGCAGCGGCGAGTACGAGAACCCGCAGGGTCCCCAGGGTGACGCCTACCAGGGCGCGTACCCCCAGCAGCAGCACGCCTCCTCCCCCGTCAACCCGGAGTGGCCGCCCCCGCCCACCCACCAGCCGGCGGTCGACGGCGGCTACGGCGGCGGTACGGCCGTACTCCCCACCGCCGGCTCCGACGCGGAGCACCCGGCGGAGCACCCGGCGGAGCACGGCACGCACTCGGCACCCAAGAAGCGGACCCGGGGCCCGATAGCCCTCCTCGCCGCGGTCGCGATCGTCGCGGCTGCCGTCGGCGGCGGCACCGCGTACGCCTTCCAGGAGCTGACCGGCAAGAACGACGTCGTCTCCAGCAGCACCACCACCAGCGTGGTGCCCTCCAGCAAGAAGGGCGACGTCGCCACCATCGCCGCCGCCGTCAGCCCGAGCGTCGTCGAGGTCAACGCGACCCTCAGCAACGGCACCTCCACCGGCTCCGGCGTCGTCATCACCAGCGACGGCGAGATCGTCACCAACAACCACGTGATCTCCGGCGCCCAGTCGGTCAAGGTCTCCACCAGCGACGGCAAGTCGTACACCGCGAAGGTCGTCGGCACCGACAGCTCCAAGGACCTCGCCCTCCTCAAGCTCGAAGGCGCCTCCGGCCTCCACCCCGCCACCCTCGGCAACTCCGACGGGGTCCAGGTCGGCGACACGGTCGTCGCGATCGGCTCCCCCGAGGGCCTGACCGGCACCGTCACCAGCGGCATCGTCTCCGCGCTCAACCGGGACGTCACCGTCTCCACCGACGAGGGCCAGGACCAGCAGAGCCAGGGCAGCGGCGGCAGCGGCCAGTGGCCGTTCTCCTTCGGCGGCCAGCAGTTCAACGGCGACACCGGCTCGTCCACCACGACCTACAAGGCGATCCAGACCGACGCGTCCTTGAACCCCGGCAACTCCGGCGGCGCGCTGATCGACGCCAGCGGCGACATCGTCGGCATCAACTCCGCGATGTACTCGGCCAGTTCCGACTCCTCGTCGTCCTCCTCGGACGCGGGCAGCGTCGGCCTCGGCTTCGCCATCCCGATCAACACCGTCAAGTCCGACCTGGCCAAGCTGCGGTCGGGCTCCACCAGCTGAACCACCGCACCAGAGCAAGGGAGTACGTCATGATCAAGCAGGTTTCGCACACGATGTCCGCCGACAGCCCGGCCGGTGTCAGCCTGGCCCTTGCCGTGGCGTACGAGCTCCACGCACCGACGGAGGCCGTGGTGGCGCCGACCCCGGCCCCGCGCGCCCCGGAGTCCATGGTGCCCCCGGCCCCGGCCCCGGCCCCGCGTGCCCCGGAGGTCGTGCCGGCCCCGCAGCTGATGGGCCTGCGCACCTCGGCGGCCCGGCCGCACCAGCGCAAGGTGCCGCTGAGCCGCATGACCCTGGTACGCGGCTAGGGGCGTACCACCCCACCAGCGCGCATACCCGACAGCCGAGAAACATGCGAGGCTGAGAGGCGTCCCGACCAAGCCCCACCGCACCCCGAGGAAACGCGAGCGATGAGCCCCGCCGATGGCGACCGTGAACCCCAGCGCATTCTGATCGTCGACGACGAGCCGGCCGTACGCGAAGCCCTCCAGCGCAGCCTCGCCTTCGAGGGGTACGAGACCGAGGTCGCGGTCGACGGCGCGGACGCGCTGGAGAAGGCGACCGCCTACCAGCCGGACCTGATCGTCCTCGACATCCAGATGCCGCGGATGGACGGCATGACGGCCGCCCGCCGTATCCGCGGGGCCGGCGACACCACCCCGATCCTGATGCTGACGGCCCGCGACACGGTCGGCGACCGCGTCACCGGCCTCGACGCCGGGGCCGACGACTACCTGGTCAAGCCGTTCGAGCTCGACGAACTCTTCGCCCGCATCCGTGCCCTCCTGCGCCGCAGCTCCTACGTGGCCACGGTCACCGACGGCGTCCAGGAGGACGAGGCGCTCACCTTCGGCGACCTGCGCATGGACCTCGCGACCCGTGAGGTCACCCGGTCCGGCCGCCAGGTCGAGCTGACCCGCACGGAGTTCACCCTCCTGGAGATGTTCATGGCGCACCCGCGCCAGGTCCTCACCCGCGAGCAGATCCTCAAGGCCGTCTGGGGCTTCGACTTCGAGCCCTCCTCGAACTCCCTCGACGTCTACGTCATGTACCTCCGCCGCAAGACCGAGGCCGGCGGCGAGCCCCGCCTCGTCCACACCGTGCGCGGCGTCGGGTACGTCCTGCGCCAGGGCGGCGCCGAGTGAACAGGCTCGCCCGCCGCTTCCGCAACCTCCCGATCCGCGCCCGCCTGTCGATGCTGGTCGCGGCAGCGGTGGCGTTCGCGGTGGCGGCGGTTTCGGTGACGTGCTGGTTCATTGTGCAGGGGAAGCTGTACGAGCAGCTCCAGAACGACCTGCAGAAGGAGCAGCGTGGACCGGTGGTCGGGGTGCTCAACAACGCCCTCGCCGACTGCTCCGAAACGCCTCAGGACAACAACACCTACCGGAGCAGCTACGGCCAGGGCGTCACGCTGGACAGCAGGGTCTGCCTTCTGCCCGGTTCCACTGGCGAGATCAAGGTCACTCAGGCCGACAAGGACACCATCAAGGCCGGGAACACCGGCACGCTCTACTTCCGCAATGGCACCGACAAGGACGGCAACGCGCTACGCGTGATGATCCAGGTGTTCCCCACGCAGAACGGCTCCTATGTCGGACTGATCACCGCCGTTCCTCTGAAGAACACCCAGGAAACCCTCAAAGACCTCGCCCTGATCCTCCTCCTCGTCTCGGGCGTAGGAGTCGTCGGCGCCGGAGCCGCCGGCCTGGCGGTCGCCCGCGCCGGTCTCCGCCCCGTCGACAAGCTCACGGAGGCCGTCGAGCACGTCGCCCGTACCGAGGATCTGAGTGTCCGCATCCCGGTCGAGGACGAATCGGACGACGAGATCGCCCGCCTCTCCCGCTCCTTCAACAGCATGACCGGCTCTCTGGCCAGCTCCCGAGAACTCCAGCAGCAGCTCATCGCAGATGCCGGCCACGAACTCCGCACCCCCCTCACCTCCCTGCGCACCAACATCGAACTCCTCACCCGCAGCGAGGAGACGGGCCGCCCGATCCCCCCGGCGGACCGCAAGGCGCTGCTCGCCTCGGTGAAGGCGCAGATGACGGAGTTGGCGTCGCTGATCGGCGACCTCCAGGAGCTGTCCCGCTCGGAGGGGCAGCGCGGTGAGCGCGTGCAGATCGTGGCGCTTCAGGACACGGTCGAGGCGGCCCTGCGCCGCGCCCGCCTGCGCGGCCCGGAGCTGACGATCACGGCGGACGTCCAGCCGTGGTTCGTCCGGGCGGAGCCCTCCGCGCTGGAGCGGGCGATCGTCAACATCCTCGACAACGCGGTGAAGTTCAGCCCCGAAGGCGGCAAGATCGACGTCGCCCTGGACCGCGGCGTGCTCACCGTCCGCGACCACGGCCCCGGCATCCCCGAGGACGAACTCCCCCACGTCTTCGACCGCTTCTGGCGCTCCCCGAGCGCCCGCGCCCTCCCCGGCTCCGGCCTCGGCCTCTCCATCGTGGCCCGCACGGTCCAGCAGGCCGGCGGTGACGTCACGTTGGCCCGCGCGAACGGTGGCGGCACGGTGGCGACGGTACGACTGCCGGGGGCGCCTACGGCTCCGCCGGCGGACGCGGGGTAGAGGGTTTGAACTCCAGCCAGAAGACCTCCTCAACCAGGATCTGCGGATCCTGGGTTCGACGGGTGAAGGTGTATTTCAGCCAACCCTTGCCGTAGTCGAAGTAGAGCGCGTAGGCGCCCTTCGGCTGGGTGGACCGGATCGGCCGGACTTTCATGCCCTCGGGGAGGCCTGCGTCGGATGCGATGCCACGGAAGCAGGGGTCCTTGGCGGTGACCAGCTCGGCACGCGCGGCGTACACCATTTCCCGCACGTGCGTAGGCAGCGCTTCCAGAGCAGCCAGAGCATCGAGCCGCCAGTCCGTCTGCCAGGGCGGCCCCATGAAACCGTCGGTCACTCCCTGGGCTCCACGGCTCGCACGCGATGGCGGATCCTGGCCGCCTCCTCAAGGAGGGCCTTGGCCTCGGTGATGTCGGTGCACACGTTCCCGGCCTGGTACTCAAGATCGCGCACATGCGTGTCCAGCTCAGGGTCGCGCGCGAGGGCGTACTCACCCCACCAGAAGGCCATGAACGCCCACAGGGGGCCCACGTCGTACGTGTCGGCGATCGCCCATTTCCAGTGCGCGTCAAAATCCGGAAGCAGCACGGGGGCGTGCTCGGCGATGGCCGCGCGCAACGCCTTCGGTGTCCGCTCCGGCATCGGCGGGATGACCTGGTCGTTCTCCGTGGCGTGAGCGGTCATGACCGATGCCTTCCTTCGACGCTTCAGGTCTACGACCATCGTCGCCCCGCACTCCGTGGATCAGTCGTTCGTGTCGTGGTCACGGGATCCAGCGTGTGGGCGGCAACGCCTCGAACATCAGGGCCTCGGGCATATGTCACCCGAATGTGCGCAGGCCGGCCTCTCCCTTGACTCCGGCCACGAACCCGGACCAGACCACGGCCGAGAAGACGAGGGAGCCGGCGGCCGGGAGCTTGCTGTCCCGGACGGGGACTATGCCGGGGTGGCCGTCGGCGACCTCGACGCAGTTGTTGTCTCCCCCGTCGCTGTAACTCGACTTGCGCCACACGGCGGTACTGAGGTCGGGGGTGCGGCTCATGATCCGTGCTCCTCCAGTAGGCCCCTGATGAAGGCGAGCGAGTCCGGCGGGGACAGTGCCAGGTCGCGGAGCCGATCGTAGGACAGTCGTTCCCGCAGGATGTCGTCCGGATCTTCGAACAGCCAACCCTTGCTGTTGCCTTCCGTGTAGGCGACAGCGCTTCCGTCCCGCTGCCAGAGCAGCGTCAGCGACCCGCTCATATGGTGGTGCGCGCCCGCGGAGAAGGGGAGTACCTGGAGCGTCACGTTGGGCCACTGCGCGGCAACCTCAAGATGACGCAGCTGGTCCTGCCAGGTCTGGCCTTGCGCGGCGGGGCGGCGGAAGGCGAACTCGTCCACGATGACGCGTACTTCGGGCTGCGGCTTCTGGCTCAGGAGGTACTGCCTGCCCAGGCGTGCCGCCACCTGCTCCTCGATCGACTCGTCTCCGTCCGTCGTTGCCAGCGCCCCGGACAACACCTCACGGGCGAAGTCCTCGGTCTGGAGCAGTCCGGGAATGCCCGGCGAGAACTTCCACATGACCCGGGCCGTCGCCTCCAGCCCCATGAACTCCTTGTACTGGTCCTTGAACGCGTCCAGTCGCGCCACTCTCCAGTGGCTGACCAGCAGATCACCGGTGCCGTAGTACCCGTCCAGGTCCTCCATCACCGTCACCTTGGACAGCCGCTCCCCGGACTCCAGCCGGCTCAGGTAGCTCTTGTCGTACCCGGTCTCTGCGGCCAGTTGCCCCAGCGACTTCCCGGCCTTGTCCCGCAGCACCTTCAACGTCTGCCCCAGCACGGCCCGCCCGGAAACCGGTCCCGCGTCCGCCTGTTCGCCCACGTCACCCCTCCCGTTGCCGGGAGCCGTCGTCAACTCCGGCCCCCTTCCGCAGCGTACGACCCATCAGTGACGATCAGGGCACGAACAGTGATCCCCCCACCCCAAAGGACCCCGGCATGCGCCTCCTCCCCTGGACCAACCTCGACGGCCACCCCTGCTACCTCAGCGCCGACGACCACCGAAGCAGCCTCTCCCTCCTCGCGGACAGTGTCGAGGTGGCTCAACTCGCCTCGGGCAAGGACGTACTGGCCGGGGCCCGGGCCGTTCTCGCCGACGAGAAGGCGGGTGAGTTTGCCGTACGGTCCGCCCTGACACGGGCGACCGAGTCCTTGGAGGACGTGATCCGTATCGCGGTCAGCCGGGGCGGGCGCCTGCTGGAGCACGACTGACGCCCCAAGAGCGATCACACCGGGTTTCTCCGGGCGCGCATCTTCTCAGCTGCCACCGCGTAGAGGTTGGCCAGCACATCCGACCTCTGATCGAACTCCTCGTCGGTCAAAGAGCAAGCCATCCGCTCCCGTAGGACCTTGCGGGTGGCCGCCACTCGCTCGGCGATCTGATCAGTGGTGAGCTGTTGTGCCGCCAGGTCCTCAACGAGCTGTCCCACGGTCACACCTCGTTCCTCGGCGAGCTGGGCGAGGTGGTCCCGGACCTGTCGGGACACTTGGATGGTCGTGTCGTCTGCCATAAGCACACCGTGGTCCCGTCGTGGGGCCGTCCGGCCCGCCATCAGGGGTCTCCACTCGTTCGTGGCATTTACGACCTTACTGGCCTTCCACGCCTGCCGTAGGACCTCGTCCAGGTCGGGTCGGTTCGAGAACTCTGGCGCGACAGCAGTCAAGGTGACACCTTCTGCGCAAGGGTTGGCTGATCACGGTAGGTAAAACGCCACGGTGACCAGGGCAATCAGCCCCAGATCACCCGTTCGAGCGATGACGGAACGGTCCGCCGGCCCCCAGCCCGAACCGCTTCCAGAGATCACAGAGGGCCGCCTTATCCTCTCCCCAGTCGCGCACCCGTTCGGTGCGTATGGGGAGGGGTTCGGATCGTGGGCGAGGGTGGAGTCGAGCGGGAGTACCGGAAGCGGCGGAAGCAGCCCCGGACGCAGCTTCTGCTTCTGGGGCTGCTGCTGGTGAACGCGTTCGTCCAGACCAACCGGGTCTCCGCCGACGGGGGCAGCGGTAGGGACTGGTGGGGGCCGCCGGTCTTCGCGCTGGTGATAGTCCTGGCGATCACGCGGATCGCACTGGAGCAGTTCCGGGCGCGCACCAGGGTCACGGCCGCCGGCATCACCGCGCAGGGACCGGTGCGTGCGCGGACCTGGGCCTGGTCGGAGGTGTACGACATCCGGGTCGAGCAGGCGCCGCGCGGTTCCGGGCGGGCGGCCCCCCAGTGGCTCACCTACCTGTACGACTTCCGGGGCCGCCGCTTCCTGCTGTGGCACCTCAACGACTGGCAGGTGGACGACCCCTACGCCGAGGTCGCGGAGCTGTGCCTGGCCGCCGCCCCGCTGCGCAGCCTCACCTGGGAGCGCCGCCCGGACGTCGAGGAGCGGATCCTGCGCGGGGCCGTGCGGCGCAAGGCGGGGACGTGGGGGACGTACGGCGCGCTCGCGGTCTTCTTCCTCTCGTTCATGGTCGACATCTGGTGGGTCGCCACGGGGCGCCCGGACCACCCCTTCCTGCTCATGGTGTGCGTCCCCCTGGCCTCGGGCGTCGCCCTGGCCGCCGTACTCGACCGGTACTGGAGCACCCGGCCGCCGCGCTCCCCGGCCCGGCAGCCGTAGCCCATCCACATCCCACCCCCAGCCCCGCCACAGCCGCTCGTCACACTTTTGTCAGATGGCTGAGATGGCTCAGATGGCGAGGAAGATCCTGCTGGCCGACGACGACGCGGCCGTACGGGACGGGATCGGGCGGCTGCTCAGGTTCGAGGGGTACGAGACGGTCCTCGCCGGGGACGGCAGAGTGGCCCTCGATCTGGTCGGGGCTCCGGAGAGCGAGCCCGACCTGGTGCTGATGGACGTCGAGATGCCGGGTCTTGACGGGCTGGCGGCCACCCGGCGGATCCGGGCGTCCGGGTCCACCGTGCCGATTCTCATGATCACCGGGCGGAACGCCGTCGGGGATCGCATCGTCGCCCTCGACAACGGGGCCGACGGGTATCTGGCCAAGCCGTTCGCCGCCGAGGAACTCCTCGCCCGGGTGCGGGCGTTGCTGCGGCGCAGTCCGCGGCGAGAGGGGGCGACGGGGACGGGTCCGGGCGGGGACCGGTTCCTCGGGTTCGACGACGTCTCGATGGATCTGCGCGCCCGGACCGTGCACCGCGGGGAGCAGGCCATCGACCTGACCAAGACGGAGTACGCGCTGCTGGAGTTCCTGCTGCGTCATCCGGGGCGGGTGCTCAGCCGGGAGCGGATCCTGCGGGACGTGTGGGGCTTCGAGTTCGCGCCGGCCTCCAACACGCTGGACGTCTACATCATGTACCTGCGGCGGAAACTGGAGAGCCGCGGCGAACCGCGGCTCATCCACACCGTGCGCGGACTGGGGTACACGCTCCGGAGCGTCGCTACCACCTGAGGATCATCGTCTCGTCCGGGACCGGCGCCGCCGACTCCGCCGCGATCGCCTCGGGGAGCGGGTGGGCCAGGGTGGCGTAGGCGCCGCCCAGGGCGAGGAGTTCGGCGTGGGTGCCCGACTCCACCAGGCGGCCGCGGTCGACGACCAGGATGCGGTCGGCGTCGGGGGCGAGGGTGAGGTCGTGCGTGATCATGATGGTCGTACGGCCTGCCATGAGCTTGCGCAGGGGGGCCACGACCTGGCGGGCGGCGATCGCGTCCAGGCCCGCCGTCGGCTCGTCGAGGACGAGGACCGGGGCGGCGCGGAGCATCGCGCGGGCGATGGCGATGCGCTGCAGCTGGCCCCCGGAGAGGGCGGCCGTGCCGGGGGCGATGTGGGTGTCGTAGCCCTCGGGGAGGGCGGCGACGAAGTCGTGGGCGGCGGCGTCGCGAGCCGCCTGTTCGATCTCGGAGTCCGTCGCGCCGGGGCGGCCGCATCCGATGTTCTCGCGGACCGTGCCGTTGAGGATCAGGGTCTGCTGCGGGAGCAGGGCGACGTTCTCGCGGAGGAACTCCAGGGGTACGTCGGTGAGCGGGACGCCGTCCAGGCAGATCACGCCGGCCGAGGGGTCGTAGAAGCGGGTGAGGAGCTTGGAGAGGGTGGACTTGCCGGCGCCGCTCTTGCCCGTGACCAGGACCAGTTCGCCGGGTCCTGCCGCGAAGTCGACGTCGCGGAGGGAGGCGCGGGGGGACTCGGGGTAGCGGAAGGAGACGTTGTGGAAGCTGACCCAGCCGCGGACCGGCCAGGAGCCGACGGGCCGGGCGGGGTCGGTGACGGCGGGCTCGGCGTCCAGGATCTCGCCGATGCGCTCGGCGCCCGCGGTGGCCGCGGTGAGGGTGAGGCCGAGCTGGCCGAGGTTGCGGATCGGCGGGTAGAGGTAGCCGAGGAAGGCGGCGAACGCGAGGAGCTGGCCGAGGGTCATGCGGTCGGCGGAGATCTCCCAGACGCCCAGGCCGATGACGGCGAGCACGCAGAGGGTCTCGACGACCTCGACGAACTGGGCGTACATCTCGCTGAGCCGGGCGCCGCGCACGCTCGCCCGCATCCAGGCGCGGGCCTCGACGTCGAGGCGCTTCTCCTCGTCCCGGCGGCGGTTGTACGCCTGGGTGAGGACGACGTTGCCGAGGGACTCCTCGACCACGGAGGTGATCGCGCCGTCGGCGACCCGCTCGTCCTGGGAGGCCGTCCTGATCCGGCCGGAGAAGCGGCGGGCGGCGAACAGGAAGAGGGGCGCGAGGACGAAGGTGGCCAGGGCCAGGTCCCAGCGCAGCCAGAAGGCGGCGGTGGCGTAGAAGACGGCGGAGAAGGCGGCGGCGACGGTGCCGACCACGCCGGAGACGACCATCTGTTCGATGGCTTCGACGTCACCGGTGAGGCGTTCCACCAGGTCGCCCTGGCGGTGCTTCTGGAAGAAGTGCGGGGGGAGGTCCTGGACGTGCCGGAACACCTTGGCGCGCAGCCGCAGGACGAATCTCTCGGCGGTCCAGGTGGCCAGCGAGTTGCCGAGGTAGCCGACGAACGCGCCCACCGCGGCGACCAGCAGCCAGGCACCGGCCGGGCCCCAGAAGGCGGAGAGCGAGCCGGCCTGCAGGGCGTTGTCGGTGAGGTCGGCGAAGAGCAGGATCGCGGCGGTCTCGGCGAGTGCGGACACCACGACACACGCGATGATCATCCACAGCCATCTGCGGTCGCCACGGGTCAGCGGCCAGAAGCGGCGGAAGGCCTTGCGGGCTTCTCTCATGGTCGGCAACTCCCTTCAGGGGTCGGTCGGGGGGCGGACATGGCCGAGGCGGGGCCACCGGTGCGACCACGCGTAACCGGTGACCCCGCCTCGCTGCGTACGTCAGTGCTGGTCGCCGACGGGGCGCTTCGGAGCCGGCTTCTTCGGCGCGGGCTTCTTCGGGGCCGGGGCCGGCTTGCGGTGCTTCTTGACGGGGACGATCTTGTGGAAGCTCATGGTGCTGTTCCTCTCTCTGACGACTTGTGTCGTGGTTCTGCAACAGTTTTTCTACTGACCCGTCGCAACAACCTGTGAATTGATTTGAATTACTTCTGTAAATGCTTTGTCAGCGCTCGTCGCCGACGGGGCGGCGCTTCGGAGCCGGCTTCTTCGGCGCGGGCTTCTTCGGGGCCGGAGCGGGCTTGTGGCTCTTCTTGACGGGGACGATCTTGTGGAAGCTCATGGAAATTCCCTCCTCTGGGCCGGCGAGTTAGCGGTTGCCCACAGGGCGCTTGGGCTGGGACTTCTTGCAGTCCTTCTTCTTCGGAGCCGGCTTCGGGGCGGGCTTCTCGGCCTTCTTCACCGGGACGATCTTGTGGAAGCTCATGATCTTCTCCTTCGTTCTGTCGTCCGCGCCGTTCGCTTTCGACATGGAAAACATTACGCGGTCCGAGAGCCCAAGAAAGCCATTTTCAGTTAGACCTCGATGAATTGCGGCTGAGATGAATTTTCAGGAGCAACCGGGAACCGTTCACTGCCTCACATAGGTTTTATCCAGCAGATCCGGCAGGTCCGACGGAAAGGGCCCGGTACGCACGGGTGTGCGTACCGGGCCGGGGGTGGGGCGGAGGGGGTGGCTACTGGACGATCGTGATCCGGTCCGTGGCCGGGTGGTGAGGCCCGCACACCTTGTCGGAGTGCGCGTTGGCGGGCAGCACGGCGGCAGACACGAGCAGTGTGTACGTACGACGTTCGGACGGACGGTACGGTCACGGTCTGGGCTTCGCTTGCGTGACTCCACCCGCGACTGAAGTCGCGGGCTTCCTGCGTCGGCGGCTAAGCGCTGTCGCAGAGGGCCAGCCCGGCCCTGTGCAGGACGTTCAGCGCGCCCACGCGGTCGGCGTTCTCCACCAGGCCGCACTTGACGCATTCGAACTTCGCTTGGCTGACGCGGTTCTCCTTGGCGACGTGCCCGCATCCGCCGATTGCGGGCGGGCACGTGCGGGAGGTGTTGCGGGCGTCCACCGGGATCACACAGCGAGTGGCACTCTCAGCCTTCTGCGCCAGGATTCCGAGGAACTGTCCCCAACCCGCATCCAGGATGCTCTTGTTCAGCCCAGCCTTCGCGGCGGCGCCGTTCGGGAGGAACGCGCCGGCCTGCTCGGGGTCGGGCTTGGGAACGGGCGCTTTGGTCATGCCCGCCGTGTTCAGGACCTCGTGCCCGATGACGTCGTGTTCGCGAACCAGAGCGAGGGCCTGCTTGTGGTGGTGGTCGAGCCGCTGACGCCGGATCTTCGCATGCAGCTTCGCGACCTTCCGGGCTGCGGCCCCGTGCTTCTTCGTGCGCTTCTCGGCGCGCTTGGGGAATGTCGAAAGGTGCTGCTGGGCGGCGGTCAGTTTGTCGGCCATCGTGTCGAGGAACTTCGGGTTCTCGACATGCATGCCGCCCGAGTCGGTGAAGAAGTGCACGGTGCCCATGTCGATGCCGACGACGCTGCCGGTCGCGGGCAGGGGCTCGGCTGGTACCTCGTCGCAGGCGAGGACGACGTACCAGCGACGGCCTTCCCGCTTCACCGAGATCGTCTTGACCCGGCCGCGCACGGGCCGGTGCTGGTGCACACGGATATGTCCGACGCCTTGGAGGCGTACGCGGGTCTGCCGGTCGTGCGGGGTGGAGTCCCAGCGGCAGCCGTCGCCGTCCTTGGGGAAGGTCACGGTGTCGAAGTGCCCGATGCCCTTGAAGCGAGGGTATCCGGGTGTGAGACCGGCCTTCACGCGCTTGAAGAACGCGGCGAACGCATTGTCAAGGCGGCGCAGCGTGGCCTGCTGTGAGCTGAACGACCAGCGCCCTTGACGCTCAGGGTCGAAGGCGCGGACCGCCTTGAGCTGCGCGGACTGATCGCCGTACATGATGCTCGTCTTCGAGCTATGCCGGTAGGCTTCCCGGCGCTCCTGGAGCGCGCCGTTGTAGAGCGAGCAGTGGTCAGCCAGCATCGCCCGCAACGCGGCTTCCTGACTGATCGTGGGGCGAAGGAGGAACTTGTACGTCCGTTTCATGACGCGTCCCCCTTCCTCTTCCTCCACGGGCACCCCCGCTCCCCACCCCGTCCGCGGTTCGGCGTCAGGGAAATCCGTCATCATGCCCAACGACCGCCACCGACGAAGGCCACGCATTCGAGACGAGAACTTTCGTTTCGTTCCTTGTTCGGGCTCGCCCCGACCCGGCCTAGGGTCAACGCGCGTAGCTCAACAGGGGTTTCATGACTAAATCTCGATTACCCCTTGACCTCTTCTTTGCCGTATCCCATGCCCCCACTCTGTCCGTCCGGCCCCGTACCCTCGTACGCATGACCAGCGACGACACCGCAGGGCCGCCCATGTACTCCCGCTCCATCGACACCTACTCCGCGCTCACCCCGGATCAGGCCGAGGCCGTACGGGAACTGCTGGCGGCGGCCGCTCAGGCCGACGGCCAGCAGCCGGTGTCCGAGCAGGGCCGGCTCCAGCTGAGCGGCGGCGCCCGGACGGGCGTCTCCCACCTGCTCCTCTCCGTCGGCGACGAACTCGTCGGCTACGCCCAGCTGGAGGACACCGACCCGGTGGAGGCACCGGCCGCGGAGCTGGTCGTCCACCCGGCCCACCGGGGCCACGGCCACGGCCGCGCGCTGGGCTCCGCCCTGCTGGCCGCGTCCGGCAAGCGGCTGCGCATCTGGGCGCACGGCGGCCACTCGGCGGCCCGCCACCTCGCGCAGGTCCTCGGCCTCACGCTGTTCCGCGAACTGCGCCAGATGCGCCGCCCGTTGACCGACCTGGACCTGCCGGACCCGAAGCTGCCCGAGGGCGTCACCGTCCGCACCTTCGTCCCCGGCCAGGACGACACGGCCTGGCTCGCCCTCAACGCGGCCGCCTTCGCCCACCACCCGGAACAGGGCTCGCTCACCCAGCGCGACCTCGACGACCGCAGGGCCCAGCCCTGGTTCGACCCGGCCGGCTTCTTCCTCGCCGAGCGCGGTGGCGAACTCCTCGGCTTCCACTGGACGAAGGTCCACGACGCGGAACGCCTCGGCGAGGTCTACGTCCTCGGCGTCTCCCCCACCGCCCAGGGCGGCGGCCTCGGCAAGTCCCTCACGACCATCGGGCTGCGGTACCTGGCGGAACGGGGCCTGCCGACGGCGATGCTGTACGTCGACGCCGACAACACGGCGGCGGTCGCGGTCTACGAGCGGCTGGGCTTCGTGACCCACGAGACGGACCTGATGTACCGGACGGAGACCTGAGGGTCCCTCACCGGTTCGGTGGCCGCCTGCGGTTGACCAGGTAGGCGGACCTGCCGAGCACGGCGACCGCGACCGCCGCGGCGAGCGCCTTGACCAGGGGCCCGGCACCGCCGGCCAGGGTGGCCGCGGCGAGGACGAGGACGACGAGGGCCGAGAGCCAGGGCATCGCCCGTTCGGCCGGTCCTCCGTCCCGGAAGGGGTTGTCCACGTCCGTCTCCTCGTCCGCCCGGCACCGGCCGTCTGACACCGGTCGCCCGTCGCCTGACACCGGTCGCCCGTCGCCCGTCGCCCGTCGCCCGTCGCCTCCATCATGCCCGGATCAGGCCGCCGGGCGGTCGCCGTCAGCCCGTCTGGCAGTCGTCCGGGCCCTTCGGTACCCGTACGCCGAGCAGGCGGGCCGCCTCGGCGGTCGTCGTGTGCGGTGAGACCAGCTGCTGCCAGTGGGACCTCACCCGGGCCGCCACCGTGTCGTGCGGCTCGCGGAACAGTTCCCGTACGACCTGCGTCTGCTGGGCCGAGACGGACATGCTGCCGCCGTCCGGGGTGAGGACCGAGGCCGAGCCCGCGAGGCTGTCGTCGATGCGGAGGTGGCGGAAGGTGTCCTCGGGGGCGGGGCCGGTGGCCAGGGCCAGCCACATCGTGGTGACCGGGCGGGCGTCGCACATCTCGACGGACGCCAGCTCGTTGCCCGCGACCAGGACCCGGGCGACCCCGACCGCGAACTCGGGGACCCGGTTGCCGCCCCACTGGGTGCCGACGGTGACCGTGCCCGGGGTGGAGCTGGTCGGGAGGGTGGCGTCCGTGGTCAGGTCGGTGATCTCCTGGATGCGCTGGCGGACGGTGAGACGGGTCGTGGCCTGCTCGCCGCCCGCCTCGGACTGGACGCGACGGACGACCGAGGCCCAGTCGACGGTCCAGCCCTTCCAGTCCGGGTACGCGCAGTACCGGGAGCCGGCCCGCTCGACGCACGTCTGGAACTTCGCAGGGTGGTCCGCCTCGGCCTTCCGCTCGGCCTGCAGGCCCGGGGAGTCCCCCGGCGTCTGCCCGGCCACGCCGGCCACCGCCGCCGCCAGGGCCACGGCCGCCGCCGCCTTCAGGAGACGCGCCCGGCCGCCGGCCACCAGCATCGCCGCGCACACCGCCAGCACCGTGAGGCCCAGCAGGTACAGCGCGTGCCAGCCCGCCGGGCGGCCCAGCAGTTCGCCCGGGACCGGGGTGCCGCCGTTCTGCAGCACCGCCGGCCACAGCCAGTCCACACCGTGCGTGCCCGAACCGGCGGGCAGCAGGCTGGTGACGAACCCGATCACGAGCAGGAAGAGCAGCGGGGCCGCCGGATGGGGCAGGACCCGGGCCAGCAGGACGCCGACCGCACCGGCGAGCAGGACGGCCAGCGGGGCCACCGCCAGTTCGAAGACCGAGCCGTGGCCGACCGCGCCCGGCCGCAGCGACGCCCAGGCGAACTGGACGTCGACCACCGCGGCCACGCCCACCGCGAAGGGCACGACGGACAGGGCGTGGGCGAGCGTACGGCGGGCGGGCGCCATCGCCAGCACCCCGAACTGCTCCTCCAGGCCGCGCCGCCGGTCGAGCAGCGCCGCCCGGTGCACGCACACCAGCAGGGCCACGGCGAACAACTCGGGGCCGCCCTGGGTGGCGCGGTCCACGTCGTGCAGGACGGGATACGCGTCCATGCCCTCGTCCCGCCCGAACAGGCCGTACCCGACGTAGGCGAGATACAGCAGGCCGAAGAAGATCAGCGGGATCTGGAGGAGGAGCTGGCGGGCCTCGAACACGGCCAGGGCGACGACGGACGCGGACGCGGTGCCGCGCTCCTCGTGCTCGCGCCCGGCGGCCGGCGGCTCCTTCACGAGTACGGTCGTCATGCCGCCACTCCCGTGGTCTCGTCGTCGAGGACCAGCAGGTAGCCGTCCTCCAGGGTCGGGTCGAGCAGGTCGGCGCCGGCGGGCGGGTCGCCGACGTTGCGGAAGGCGCCGGTGCCGGTGCGCCAGCCCGCCCGCGCGCCCGGGGCGCGTTCCGTGCTGCTCCACACGCGTCCGGCCGCGCGGCCCGTCAGCCCGGCCGGCGTGCCGTCGAACCGGACCCGGCCGCCGGCCAGCACGATCACCCGGTTGCAGAGCATCGCCACGTCCTCGGTCTGGTGGGTGGAGAGCAGCACCGTGCGGCCCTCGCCGGCCTCCGCGATCAGCTCCCGGAACCGCATGCGCTGTTCGGGGTCGAGTCCGACCGTCGGCTCGTCCAGGACCAGGAACCGGGGCCCGCCGACGAGCGCGGCGGCCAGCGCGACCCGCTGCCGCATCCCGCCGGAGAGCCGCTTGATCCGCCGGCCGCGTACGTCGGCAAGGCCGACCAGGTCCAGGACGCGCCGGACCTCGCGGTGGCGGCCGCCGCGGTCGGTGAGCTCCTTGAGGATGGCGACGTAGTCGACGAACTCGAAGGCCGTGAAGTCCGGGTGGAAGCCGGGGGTCTGCGGGAGGTAGCCGAGCGTGCGGCGGACCGCGAGCCGGCCGGCGGGGGTGGCCGGGTCCTCGCCGTGCACCGTGAAGGTGCCGCCGTCGGGCGGCACGGCGGTGGCGAGGACCTTCAACAGGGTGGTCTTCCCGGCGCCGTTGGGTCCGAGCAGGCCGGTGACGCCGTCCGTCAGGGACAGGGTGACGCCGTCGAGCGCCGGGGTGCCGCCGTAGCGCAGGGTGAGGCCGGCGGCGGAGACGGTGGTGTTCAACTCAGGACTCCAGCGGTCAGTAGGGCTTGGCGTCGAAGCGGTCGCGCACCTGGTGGAGCAGGAGCGTCGCCAGTGCGGCGAGCGCGGCGGCCGCCGACTGCCCGGCCGTGGTGAAGGCGACCGACGTGTGCGTCGGGTGCACCGCCGCCACCGCCATCAGGGCGGTCCACGCCCCGCCGACCAGTCCGGGCCCGAGCAGCGGACCCAGCCGGACGGAGAGGGCGAGGCCGGCCGCGGTGAGCGCGAGGGCGGGCAGCAGCCAGCCGAAGGCGAGCAGGCCGTAGCCGGGCAGGGCCAGCGCGGCCAGGCAGTTGAGGCCGAGCGAGGCGGTCAGCGCGGCCACGGTGCGGATCATCAGCAGCCGGAAGCCGTGTGTCGGGGCGACCGCGGCGATCTCGTACGTCGGGTCGAGGACCGGTCCGTACGACAGGGCCACCGCGGCGAGCGGGAGCAGCGGGGCGAGGGCCAGGAACAGGGCCGGGGCGTCCACCGCGTGGACCACCAGGACCGTCGCCGCCAGCACGAACGCCACCGAGGCCAGCCAGGAGCGGCGCAGCACCGGGGTCGCGGTGAGCAGCTGTGCGGTGTGGTCGGCGACCCCGAGGCGGACCAGGAGCCGTTGGCCCGCCCCGGGCCGCGGGGCGTCCAGTTCGGCGTCCAGGCGGTCCCAGCCGGCGTCCAGCGCGACCGGGTCCGACACGGACGCCAGTACCGCCCTGCACTCGGCGCAGGAGCCGACGTGGGTGTCGGCCGACCACAGCAGCGGCGGCGCCAACTCGCCGTGCGCGTACGCCCGTAGATCTTCTTCAGCCACATGCCAGGTCATGCCAGCTCCTCCCGCAGCTGCTTGCGCGCCCGCATCGCGCGGGTCTTGACCGTCCCCGGCGGGATGCCGAGCAGGACCGCGGCCTCCCGGGTGGTCAGTCCGTCGATCACCGTCGCCTGGAGCACCGCCCGCAGTTCGGGCGAGAGCCGGACCAGGGCCCCGGCGAGGTCCCCGTGCTCCACCCCCGCGAGCACGCGTTCCTCCGCCGAGGCCTCGTCCCGGTGCCGGAGCCGGGCCAGCGCCTGCCGCAGCCGGCCGCGGGCCCCGTCGCCGCGCAGCGCGTCGACCAGCCGCCGCGACCCGATCCGCCACAGCCACCCGGCGGCGTCGGCGTTCACACCGTTCTCGGTGGTCTCGCGGTAGCGGGCGGTCCCCCGCCACACCGCGAGGAACGTCTCCTGCACGACGTCGTCGACGACGGCCGGGTCCGCGCACCGGCCGCGCAGCCGCGCGGTCAGCCACGGCGCGTACCGCCGGTACAGCTCCTCGAAGGCGCGCCGGTCCGAGTCCGCGGCTATGGCCCGCAGCAGCTCACCGTCGCTTCTCGTTCCGCTCACGTCTCCTCATCGCACGAGCCCCGGCGATCGGTTCACCGATCCCGGGTTGACTTTCCGGCAATGTTTCCACCACCCTTTCACTACTCAATTAGTGAAAGGGTGGTTGTACGGGTGGTCGAGTACCGCATCGACCGGCGCTCCGGCGTCGCCACCTACGTCCAGATCGTCCAGCAGACCAAGCAGGCCCTGCGCCTGGGTCACCTCCAGCCGGGAGACAAGCTGCCCGCCGCCCGTGAGGTGGTCGAGGCCACCGCCATCAACCCCAACACCGTCCTCAAGGCCTACCGGGAGCTGGAGCGCGAGGGCCTGGTCGAGGCCCGGCGCGGCCTCGGCACCTTCGTGAAGCGCTCGCTCGGTTCCGCCCCGGCCGCCGAGTCCCCCCTGCACGGGGAGCTGGCGGACTGGGCGGACCGGGCCCGTGCGGCCGGCCTGGACCGCGACGACGTGGCCGCACTCTTCACCGCCGTACTCGAGACCCACTTCGAGAAGCACCTCCAAGGAGAGAGTTCATGACCGACACCGCGACAGCGGCGTCCGCGCTCGGCAAGCAGTTCGGCCGGCGCGGGGGCTGGGCGCTGCGCGACTGCACCTTCCGGCTCCCCGCCGGACGGGTCTGCGCCGTCGTCGGCCCCAACGGAGCGGGCAAGTCCACGCTCCTCGCCCTCGCCGCCGGTCTGCTGGGCCCGACCGAGGGCGAACTGACCGTCCTCGGCACCACCCCGGCCGAGGCACGCGGCCGGGTCGGTTACGTCGCCCAGGACAAGCCGCTGTATCCGCAGCTGACGATCGCCGAGACGCTGGCGATGGGCGCCGACCTCAACCCCGGGCGCTGGGACGCGGCCGCCGCCCACGAGGTCGTGGCCGCCGGCGACCTGGACCCGAGGTCCCGGGTCCGCACCCTCTCCGGCGGCCAGCGCACCCGGGTCGCGCTCGCCCTCGCCCTCGGCAAGCGGCCCGAACTGCTGCTCCTCGACGAGCCGATGGCCGACCTCGACCCGCTGGCCCGGCACGAGCTGATGGGCGTGCTGATGGTGCAGGCCGCCCAGCACGGCACCACGATCGCGATGTCCTCGCACGTGGTCGCCGAACTGGAGGACTCCTGCGACCACCTGCTGCTGATCGGCGGCGGCCGGGTCCGGCTGGCCGGCGAGATCGACGACCTGCTGGCCGCCCACGCCCGGGTCGCCGCCCCCGCCGACGCCGACCTCGCCCCGCACACCGTCGTGGACTCCCGGACCACCGGACGGCAGCTCAGCGCCCTGGTCCGCCCGGCGGGCCCGCTGCCCGAGCACTGGCGCACCGGCGCCCCCTCCCTGGAAGAGCTGGTCCTCGCCCATCTCCGCAACCCCGAGGCCCCGGCCCTGACCGCGGTGGAGGCCACCGTATGACCACCCTGACCGCACCCGCGCCGGCCCCCCGGGCCCACCTCACCCGCTGGCTGCTGCGCCTGCACCGCCCCGCGCTGTACGTCTGGACGGGCCTGGTCCTGGCCCTCGCCGCCCTGCTCCTCCTCCTGCACGGCCCGCTGACCGACGCCGCGGCCGACGCCTGGCGCCAGTACGACGCCTGCACGGACTGGGAGCGGTGCAAGTACAACCAGAACGCGATCCTGCGCTACAAGGACTGGTACAACTACGCCACCCTGTCCCTGGCCGCGGTGCCCTTCCTGGTGGCCGCCTGGGCCGGTGGCGCGTTCGGCAAGGAGCTGGAGTCCGGCACCGCCCGGCTCGCCTGGACCCAGTCCAGCACCCCGGTGCGCTGGCTGACCGTCCGGCTCGCGGTACCGGCCGCGGCCGTCGCCGCCGGGACCGCCCTGCTGGTCTGGCTGCACCACCTGGCCTGGGCCGCGGGCAACGGCCGCATCGACACCGCCAAGCAGTGGTACGACGTCCCGACCTTCCACACCAACGGCCCCACCCTCGTCGCGCTGGCCCTGTGCGCAGTGGCGGCGGGCGCGCTGACGGGCCTGCTGTCCCGCCGCACCCTGCCCGCCCTGGGCCTCGGTCTGCTCCTCACCGGCGCGGTCTGGACCGCCGTCCAGCTGCTCCTGCCCCGCCTGTGGCCGACCCGCACCAGCACCGGAGATGCCCTCTTCGCCCTCCCCAACAGCTCCTGGACCTGGCGGCTGGGCAAGCTCGCCGACGACGTCCAGTACGGCGACTACCACCCGGCTTCGCACTCCTGGCCGCTCCAGCTGACCAGCACCGCCCTGCTCCTCGCCGTGACCGCCCTGCTGACCGTGGGCTGCTTCCTCGCACTGCGCCGGCTGACCGGAAGGACGACCGCCCGATGACCGCCCTGCCCGCCGCCCCCGGCTCCGGCTCAGCTCCCGGCTCCGGCTCCGGCTCCGCTCCCGGTCCCGCTCCCGCTCCCGGTCCCGCGGCCGCCTACCGCTCGCTGCACAGGCTGCACCGCCCCGCGCTGCTCGTCTGGGCCGCGTTCGTGCTGCTCGTGACGGGCTGGCTGCTCTGGGTGCACTTCGCCGAGGTACCCGCCGAGCGGGCCTGCCACGGCTTTCACTACGTGACCCCGGCCGGCGACCTCCCCAGCTGCGACTACTCGGCGTTCACCGACGCCACCAACGTCGTCAACTTCGTCGGCGAGGCCCTCACCTACTCCTGCGTCGCCGTCGCCGCCTGGGCGGGCGGGGCGCTGATCGGCCGCGAGCTGGAGTCCGGTACCGCCGGGCTCGCCTGGACCCAGTCCGTGTCCCCGGCCCGCTGGCTGGCCGGCAAACTGACCGCGGCCGCCCTGCCGGTGGCCGCCGGGGGCGGGCTGCTCGCCGCGGTCTTCGGCTGGGTGTGGGGCTCCGACCAGTCGCAGCTGGTCAGCAGTTGGACCTACGACCGGGTCTTCATCCCGCACGGCCCGCTGCTGCCGGCCCTGCTGCTGCTCGGGCTCGCCGCCGGCGCCCTAGCCGGGCTCGCGCTGCGCCGCACCCTCCCGGCGCTCGGCACGGCCGCCGCCGCGACCCTGGTGGTCAGGCTGTACCTCCGCGAGGCGTGGAAGCCGCTGCGCGGCCCGCTGCACGGCTTCTGGGCCCTGCAGCTCGCCGCCACCGCCATGGTGCTCGCCCTGGCCGCCGCGGCCACCGTCGGCGCATTCTGGCTCTTGCGCCGCCGGACCCGCTGAGAGACCGTCGGTCCCACGCGTCCCCCGGACGGGCGAAGGACGCACCGGGCCGGTGGGAAGGTCGTACAGGATCGTCACTTTCGTGATCCCGAAGGCCTCCTCAGGCTGATCACAGACGTCCGCGAGCCTCCCTCCGCTATCCCATACGCCATGTCTTCGTAACCATTGGTTCAGACGGACTTGCGACGCTCAGCCAATGAAGCCCGCCGTGCCAGAGCCTTCGCCGCCCCCCGAGGGGTTCGCGGGAAACGGGGTGGTCCAGCTCCCGCCCGCGCGCTCCGACGCGCCTGTCACGGCCCGGGCGCGGAAGAATGGGGTCATGAGTCAGCAGAACGCCCAGGCAGCCGAGGTCCACCACGCCCAGCCCTCCGTGGGCTCCATAGCAGCACACCGCCCGCACACCGTGGCCGCCGTGGTCTCCGACCTGGAACCCGACCTCGACGCCGACCTCGACACGTACGAGGACTCGCAGGTCGACGGGGTCCAGCTGCCCCAGGGGCGCTTCCTCGACCGGGAGCGCAGCTGGCTCGCGTTCAACGAGCGGGTCCTCGAACTGGCCGAGGACCCGAACACGCCCCTGCTGGAGCGGGCGAACTTCCTGGCGATCTTCGCGAGCAACCTGGACGA
Source organism: Streptomyces sp. NPDC090499 (assembly GCF_044769305.1). NCBI lineage: Bacteria > Bacillati > Actinomycetota > Actinomycetes > Kitasatosporales > Streptomycetaceae > Streptomyces > Streptomyces sp. NPDC090499. Next base: position 39,484 of record NZ_JBIVXP010000007.1, on the reverse strand, counting down.
GTTCTTCATGGTCCGGGTGGCGGGTCTGAAGCGCCGGATCGCCACCGGGGTGGCCACCCGCTCCGCCTCCGGGCTGCAGCCCCGCGAGGTGCTGGAGATGATCTGGGCCCGCTCCCGCGAGCTCATGGCCCGGCACTCCGCCTGCTACCACGAGGACGTCGCCCCCGCGCTCGCGGAGGAGGGCATCCACCTGGTCCGCTGGGCCGAGCTGACCGAGAAGGAGCAGGCGCGGCTCTTCACGCTCTTCCGGCACCAGATCTTCCCGGTCCTGACCCCGCTGGCGGTCGACCCGGCGCACCCCTTCCCGTACATCTCGGGCCTCTCCCTGAACCTGGCCGTGGTCGTCCGCAACCCGGTCAGCGGTCACAAGCACTTCGCCCGTGTGAAGGTGCCGCCGTCGCTGTCCCGCTTCCTGGAGAGCTCCCCGGGCCGCTACGTCCCGATCGAGGACGTCATCGCCGCCCACCTGGAGGAGCTGTTCCCGGGCATGGAGGTCGTGGAGCACCACGCCTTCCGGCTCACCCGGAACGAGGACCTGGAGGTCGAGGAGGACGACGCGGAGAACCTGCTCCAGGCCCTGGAGAAGGAGCTCATGCGGCGCCGCTTCGGGCCGCCGGTGCGCCTGGAGGTCGAGGAGTCCATCGACCGCGAGGTGCTCGACCTGCTGGTGCGCGAGCTGAAGATCTCCGAGGCCGAGGTCTACCCGCTGCCAGGACCGCTCGACCTCACCGGCCTGTTCCGCTTCGCGAGCCTGGACCGGCCGGAGCTGAAGTACCGCAAGTTCATCGCGGGCACCCACCGCGACCTCGCCGAGGTCGAGTCGGCGTCCGCGCCCGACATCTTCGCGGCCCTGCGCGAGCGGGACGTGCTGCTGCACCACCCGTACGACAGCTTCTCCACCTCCGTGCAGGCCTTCGTCGAGCAGGCCGCCGAGGACCCGGACGTCCTCGCGATCAAGCAGACCCTGTACCGGACCTCCGGCGACTCCCCGATCGTCAACGCGCTCATCGACGCCGCCGAGGCCGGCAAGCAGGTCCTCGTCCTGGTCGAGATCAAGGCCCGCTTCGACGAGCACGCCAACATCAAGTGGGCGCGCAAGCTGGAGGAGGCCGGCTGTCACGTCGTCTACGGCCTGGTCGGTCTGAAGACCCACTGCAAGCTGTCCCTGGTGGTCCGCCAGGAGGGCGAGACGCTCCGCCGCTACAGCCACGTGGGCACCGGCAACTACCACCCGAAGACGGCGAGACTGTACGAGGACCTCGGGCTGCTCACCGCCGACCCGCAGGTCGGCGCGGACCTGTCCGACCTGTTCAACCGGCTCTCCGGCTACTCCCGCCGGGAGACCTACCGCCGCCTGCTGGTGGCCCCCAAGTCGCTGCGCGACGGACTGATCGCGCGCATCGAGAAGGAAATACAGCACCACCGGGCCGGCCGCCCCGCGTTCATCCGCATCAAGGTCAACTCGATGGTGGACGAGGCGATCATCGACGCCCTCTACCGCGCGTCCATGGCGGGCGTGCCAGTCGACATCTGGGTGCGCGGCATCTGCGCGATCCGCCCGGGTGTCGCGGGCCTGTCGGAGACCGTCCGGGTCCGCTCGATCCTCGGCCGCTTCCTGGAGCACTCCCGGGTCTTCACCTTCGGCAACGGCGGCGAGCCCGAGGTGTGGATAGGCAGCGCCGACATGATGCACCGCAACCTCGACCGCCGGATAGAGGCGCTGGTCCGGGTCACCGACCCGGCTCACCGGGCCGCGCTCAACCGGTTCCTCGAATCAGGCATGTCCGACTCCACCTCCTCCTGGCACCTGGGCCCGGACGGCGAGTGGACCCGGCACGCGACCGACGCGGACGGCCAACCCCTGCGCAACATCCAGGAGATGCTCATAGACGCCCGGAGGCGCCGGCGTGGCACAGCAACACCTTGAACCGACGGACCCGACGGCCCGGGTGACGACCGGGGACGCCCTCGCGGGCTACCTGCGCGCCCAGGCCACGGAGTTCCTCCGCGCGCTGCGCCTGCACCGGGAGACCGGGACGGCGAGCGCGACGACGGAGTCCGTCGACGCGGCCCGCGCCCTGCGCCGCTCGGCCCGGCGCATCAGCGGCAGCCTGCACACCTTCCGACCGCTCCTGGAGGCCAACTGGTCCGAGGAGATCCGCCCCGAACTCGCCTGGCTGTCCGGCACCTTGGGCCTTGAGCACGCCTACGAGGCCCGGCTGGAGCGCCTGTTGCTGGCGCTGCACCGCCTCTCCGGCTCGACGAGCCTGCCGAACCAGGCCACTTCGGAGGCGGTGGCCGAGCGCGGCAACCTCACGGTGGGTGCGGCCAAGGCGGGCGCCCTCCTCGACCGCCAGCTCACCCTCGCCCGCACCCGGGCCCACTCCACGGCCCTCCAGGCGCTCGGCTCCTCCCGCTTCCACGCGGTCGCCGACAAGGTCGCGGTGCTGGCCAGCGAGGTCCCGCTGACGGCCGCGGCGCCTTCGACCGACCTGCGCCCGCTGGCGTCGGCGGCCGCGGAACGGCTCACCGACGCCATCACGGCACTCCCGCTGGTCACCGCGGGCCATCCCTACAACGCGGAGGCCCTGGTCCACGGCCTGTCCCCGGACCCGGCCCCGCATCCCCAGGACGGCCCCTGGCACCAGGTCCGCCTCCTGCTGCGCCTGCACCGCTACGCCCGCGAGGTGCTGTGCGGCGAGGACGCGCCCGTGGACGTACGGCTGCTCGCGGCCGGCCAGGCCCTGAACCGGCACCGGGACGCCTCGGAAGCCGCGGCCGCGGCCGCGGCGGCGGCCCGCACCCCGCGCATCGCCCCCGCGACCGCGTACGCCCTCGGTGTGCTCCACGCCGACCAGCGGCACGAGGTGGAGGCGGCCAGGTTCGAGTTCCAGCAGGCGTGGCAGAAGCAGCGGGTGGAGGCCGTGTGACCGACACCCCGGTGCTGGCGGCGGGCTGCGTCCTGTGGCGCCGCTCGCCGGTCGACGGCGGCCTGGAGGTCTGCCTCGTCCACCGCCCCAAGTACGACGACTGGTCGCACCCGAAGGGCAAGCTCAAACGCGGCGAGGACGCGGTCACGGGCGCGTTGCGCGAGGTGGCGGAGGAGACCGGCTACGCGGCCGCCCTCGGCAGCGAGCTCTCCACCGCCCACTACTACGCCAACGGCCGCCCCAAGGATGTCCGTTACTGGGCTGGCGAGGCGGGCGAGGGGCACTTCACCCCGAACCACGAGGTGGACCGCATCCTGTGGCTCCGCCCCGCGGAGGCCCGGCAGCGCCTGACCCAGCCGCGCGACGCCGAGCTGGTGGACGAACTGCTGGCTTCGCTGCACAACACCCCTTAGCGGGCGCGGCGGAACCGGGGTTCCAAACGGAAACCGGGGCCCGAATGGAAACCGGGGTCCGAGCGGAAACCGGGGTCCGACTGGGGTCCGGCCCTGGGGAGTCGGGCGGCGGCCGGTGCTTGGCTTCGGGCATGACCGAACACCTGCCCGTATCCGCGCGGGCCCTGCGCCGGGTTCCGCTCGTCGGCCGTCGCGAGGAACTGCGGCTGCTCGCCGGTCATGTGACGGGTGCTCGGGCCCGGGACGGGCAGGGCGGCGCGGTACTGCTGACCGGTGAGCCGGGCATCGGCAAGACCCGGCTGCTGGACCGGCTGGCCGGGACCTGCCCGGAGCACCGGGTCGTCGGGATCGCCGGGGTGCGCTCGGAGGCGCAGCTCGGCTTCACGGCCCTGCACCGTCTGCTCCGTCCCTTCCTGGGCGGCCTGGACACACTGCCGCCGCCCCAGCGCGAGGCACTCCGGGCCGCGTTCGGCCTGGCGCCCGGGGCCGCCGACCGCTACCTGGCCGGCCTGGCGGCCCTCACGCTGCTCACCGGCGCCGCCTCGGTCCGCCCGTTGCTGGCTCTGGTCGACGACGTGCAGTGGCTGGACCCCGAGTCGGCCGACGTCCTGGCCTTCGTCGGCCGGTGCCTGCACGGGGACGCCGTCGCCCTGGTGCTCGCCGGCCGCGACGACCACGACGCGCCGGGTCCGTTCGACGGGATTCCCGTCCTGTCCCTGACGGGACTGCCCCCGGCCGACGCCCGCGACCTGCTCGCGGCGAACAGCGCCGGACGGCTCGATCCGGCGGTGGCCGACCGGATCGCCGCCGAGACCGGCGGCAACCCGCTGGCCCTGCTCCGGCTCACCCGCACACTGACCGCCGAGCAGCTCTCCGGCACCGCGCCGCTGCCCGCGGCGCTGCCGGTCCCCGGCCCGCTCCGGGCGCACCTGCTGCGCCGGTTCCGCGCCCTGCCCGCCGAGACCCGGACGCTGCTGCTGGTCATGGCGGCGGCCGCACCGCAGGAGTCGGCGGAGCGCTGGCGGGCGGCCGGGTATCTCGGCATACCGGCGCACGCCGCGGACGCGGCGATGTCCGCGGGCATCCTCACCCGTGAGCACGCGACCGGGTTCCGGCACCCGGTGGCCCGGTCGGCCGTCTACTGGGGCGCCGAGGCAGCGGACCGCCGGCTCGTGCACGCGGCGCTCGCCGCGGTCACCGACCCGGTGCGAGCCCCCGACCGCCGGGCCTGGCATCGCGCCGAGGCGACGGTCGGACCCGACGCGGAGGTCGCCGGCGAACTCGAAGCGGCCGCACGGCACGCACGGGCCGGCGCCGGACCCGCCGCACAGGCGGCGTTCCTCTTCCGCGCGGCCGAACTGTCCCCCACCGAGAGGGTCCCGCGCTTCCTCGCCGCCGCCCGCGCCCACCTCGTGCTCGGGAACCCGGCGTCCGCACAGGCCGCCCTGGACCGGGCCGAGACCGAACTGGGCCCCGGCGACGCCCTGCTGCGCGCCCGCGTCCGGCAGACGAGGACACGGGTGGACCTGTATCTCGCACGGCTGACGGGCCTGCCGGCCCGCCTGCTGGACGCGGCCCGCTCCGTCGCCGAGTCCGACGCCCCGCTGGCCCGCCGGCTGCTGATCGAGGGGCTCGCGGCAGCAGTGGTGGGCCATGGCGGCACCGACACCACCACGCCCTACGAGTTCGCCGCCGCGGTACTGGCGTCCCCGGCGCTGCGGCCGACGGCTACCGCACCCGCCGATCTCCTGCTCCGGGGCCTCGCCGCACGACTCCACGACGACTACCCGTCGGCCGTACCGCTGCTGCGGCGGGCGCTCCAGGCGTTCGGGAACGCGGAGTTCGGAAGCGAGTCGTCCGGGACCGACACGTTCGGAAGCACGGAGTCCGAGAGCAAGGAGTCCGGGAGCGAGCCGTCCGGGACCGGCGCGTTCGGAAGCACGGAGTCCGGGGGTGAGGCGTTCGGGTGCGAGGAGGAGCCGGGCGGGGACGGGGTTCCGCTGGCGGTGCTCGCCCTGTTCGCGGCCGAGGACGTGTGGGACGACGTGGGCGGGCGGGCGGCCTGTACCCGGTTGACCGGCCACGGCCGGGACACCGGCGCGCTGGGCGCCCTCCAGACCGCTCTCATGGTCCAGGCCCTGTGGGACGTGCGGGCGGGCCGGTTCGGCGCGGCCCGAGCCGGTTTCGAGGAGGCCGCGGAGCTGGCCGCCGCCATGGACCTGCCCCCGCACGGGCCCGCCCAGCAGATCGAGCTGCTGGCCTGGAGCGGCCGGGAGGCCGAGACACGGGCGGCCGCGGCCGAGATCACGCAGGTCTGGGTGAAGCAGCACGGCAACGACGACTTCGGCGACCGGGCCCGGTCCTGTCTCGCGGTGCTGGAGACCAGCCTCGGACGCCATCCGCAGGCGTTGGCCTGCGCACGCGAGGCGATGGAGAAGGACCGCCCCGGCACGGGGACCCGGGTGCTCCACGAGGTGGTCGAGGCCGGCGTGCGCGTCGGCGACCACCGCGCCGCGAAGCAGGCCCTGGCCCGCCTGGAGGAGCGCGCGGCGGTGAGCGGCACTCCCTGGGCCAGGGGTTTGCTGGCCCGTTGCCGGGCGCTGATGGCCGACGACGACCACGCGGAGGCGTACTACGCGGAGTCCGTGGAGCTGCTGGACCGTACCGGGATCGTCACCGAGGCGGCCAGGTCCCGTCTGCTGTTCGGCGAGTGGCTGTGGCGGCGCAGGCGGCGCGGCCTCGCCCGGGACCACCTGCGCACGGCCCACCGGATGTTCGCCGGCATGGGAGCCGTGGCCTTCGCCGAGCGGGCCCGCGCCGAGCTCGCGGCCACCGGGGAACAGGCCCCCACCGGCACCGCGCAGGCCGACCGCGCGCTGACGCCCCGGGAACGGGAGGTGGCCCGTCTCGCGGCCGGCGGGGTGATGAACGCAGACATCGCGGTCCGGCTGTTCATCAGCGTCTCGACCGTCGAGTACCACCTCAGCAAGGTCTTCCGGAAGCTCGGCATCACGTCACGGCGTCAGCTGACGTCCGCGCTGGACGCCGAGGCCCGGCTGCCCTGAGCGGTGCTACTCGGTGGGCGGTGGTCCCGCGACCCGTACCCGGTACGCCTCCGCCGAGGCGATGATCGCGGCGATGTCGAAGGCGGCCGGGGCCTCGTCGACGCCGGCCACCGGCGTGCCGTTGGCCACGAACCAGTCCTCGACGCTGGCCGGCGAGAAGACGGTGGCCAGTCGGGCGGACTTGCTGCGCACGAGGTAGCTGTGCGCGACGCCGCGCGGGCCGTGCGCGGCCTGGCCGGGTTCGAGGTCGAACTTCTGGTCGCCGACGAAGAAGGTCACCTTCCCGTCCAGGACGATCCAGACCTCCTCCTCGTCGTCGTGTACGTGCAGCGGGGGTGCGTGGCCCGCGGTGTCGGTGAACTCCATGACACTGATCGACCCGCCGGTGGCCCGGCTGGGCACGAGCACGCGGGCCTGCCCGCCGAGGAACCAGAACGGCTCCGCGGCCGTGTGTGGAGCGGTCATGACCGTCCCTTCAGGAAGGTGAGCAGGATGCGGGTCATCTCCGCCGGGCGCTCCTCGTAGAGCCAGTGCCCGGAGTCGGGGACGACGACCCCGGTGACGTGGGTCGCGTACTTCTTGACCTGCTTGGGCACGGCGTCGCCGAGGCTGCCCTCGGCGCCGATCGCGAGCACGGGCATGGTGAGCTTCTTCTTCTGGTAGACGGCGTCGTTCTCGATGTCCTGCGGGAGCGTCCGGAACCAGGCGAGGCTCGCCTTGAGATGGGCCGGGTCCTTCAGGTGGCCGGCGAAGACGGAGACGTCGTCGGGGGTGACCGCGCCCTTGCGGACCTCCAGGTCGTCGATGAACCGGTCCGTCCACACCTCCTCACGGCCCTGTATGAGATCCTCCGGCAGGCCGTTGCCGAGGGCGAAGAACCCGAAGTGCCAGGCGCCGGGGCCGTCCGCCGTCAGCGACGGGAAGGTGTAGATGCCCGGGTCCGGGATCGGGGCCTCGCTGAGCACGAGCTTGCGCACGTCGGCGGGGTGCGCGGCGGCGTAGGAGTAGGCGACCATCGTGCCGATGTCGTGCCCGACGAGCCGGATGTCCTTGTCGTGGCCGATCTTGGCGAGCAGGCCGTGGATGTCCGCGGCCATGCTCTTCTTGTCGTAACCGCTCGCCGGGGCGTCGCTGCGGCCGGCGCCGGGCAGGTCGGGGGCGATGACCGTGTAGTGCTCGGCGAGCGCGGGCATGACGTACCGCCACTCGTACCAGGTCTGCGGGTAGCCGTGCAGGAGGACCAGGGTCGGGCCGTGGCCGCCGATCACGTAGTTGAGGCCGAGCGTGCCGACCTGCGTCCGGTGCTGGGTGAAGCCGGCCGGCAGGTCCTCCTGCACGGCGGCGGCCCGGGTGGCGGGTGCGGCCCTCGCGTACGGCGTGGCGCCGACGGCGGTCAGGCCGAGCGCCGCCGCCGTTGCCAGCAGGGTCAGGGCTCTCGGGGTGGAGACAGCGGACAGGTGTCGCACGGGGAACTCCAAGGAGGGAACGGTGCGGGCTTGCCTCGGCTCAGGACACCATCCGGGCCGTGCCGTTCGAATCGGGGTGGAGCCACAGTCCTGGGGACGCACGCCGGCCACTGGGGACGGGGACGGCCCGCCGCTCCGCCGCGGGCGCTGAACTGCACCTGCTTGCCGATGACTTGACGATCTTTGTGCCCTGGGCTGCCATCTCCCGGCGTTATCCTGCGGGTTGCGGCAGGCCCGGCCCCCGGAGGTTCGTGTTGGAGCGCGCTGGTTCGGAGGGGCTGTTCGTGGGCCGCCTCGGCGAGTCGGCCCGGTTGGCGGAGTGCGCCGACCGGGTGCGGGCCGGGGAGTCGTGGCTCGCGGTGGTCGAGGGAGAGGCCGGGATCGGCAAGAGCGCCCTGCTGCGCCGGTTCGCCGCCTCGCTGGACGACCACACCGTCCTGTGGGCCACCGCCGACGCCTCGGAGACGGGCTTCTCGGGCGGGGTCGTCGGCCAGCTCACCCGGCGGGTGGACCGCGAACTGCTCGCGCAGTTCCCGCTGCTGGCCGGGGAGCCGTCCGCCGGAGCGACCCCGCACGCGGTCGGCGGGCAGCTGCTGCTCCTGCTGGGGGCGCTCCAGGAGGCCGGACGGCCGGTCGCCGTGGTGGTGGACGACCTGCAGTGGGCGGACCGGCTGTCGATCCAGGTCCTGGGCTTCGTGCTGCGGCGCCTGTGGGCGGACCGGGTCCTGACCGTGGTGGCCACCCGCCCGGACGCGGAGGCCACGGCGGAGCCCCTGGACCGGCTGCTGCGGTCCCTGGACCGGACGGTCAAGCTGGAGCTGCGCGGTCTCGGCGACGGCGAGGTGGCCCAGCTGGCCCAGGGGCTGGTGGAGGGCCGGCTGGCGGCGGGTCTGATCGAGCGGCTGTACGCCTACACCCAGGGACATCCGCTGTACGTCCGCATGGTGCTGGCCGAGGTGCCCGCCGCGGCGCTCCACGACGGCGTGCTGGAGCGCTGGCCGGTGCCGCCCTCGCTGCGGGTCGGGATCCGGGCCCAGCTCAACCGTCTCCCCAAGGGCGCGCGTGACCTGCTCGCGGCGCTGGCGGTGCTGGACGCGCGGGTGCCGCTGGCGACGGCCGGCCGGCTGGCCGGGGTCGCCGATCCGGTCCGCGCCCTCGGCCCCGCCCTGGCGTCGGGGCTCGCGCAGTGGTGGCCGATGGAACACCAGAGCCCCGTCGCCCTGGTGCACGCCCTGCACCGCGACGCCGTGTACGAGACGCTCACCCCCGAACGGCGCCGGGCCCTGCACGCCGGTGCGGCCACCGTCGTCAGCACGGCCGCGGGCTGGGCACACCGGGTCGCCGCGGCCGGCGGACCCGACGCCCGGCTCGCCGACGAGCTGGAGGAGTCCGGCATGAGGGAGGCGGCGCACGGCCGCAACGCCCTGGCCGCCACCCGGCTGCTGTGGGCCGCCTCGCTGTCGGAGCACCGCGACGAGCACGAGCGACGGCTCCTGACCGCCTGCGCCCAGTCGCTGCTCACCATGCTGCCCGGCTGGTCCGCGAAGCTGCGGCCCGAGGTCGAGGAGTGCGCTCCGGGTCCGCTGCGCAGTTGCGTGCTGGGCGTGATGGACATGATGGCGGGCCAGTTCGCCGCCGCCGAGGCGCACCTCGAACGGGCCTGGCAGGACGCGTTGGCACAGCCTGCCGCCGACTGGGTCGCCGTGCTGGCGGGCACCTTCCTCGCCAACATCACCCTGTGGCACGGCCGCGGCGCCCAGACGGTGGAGGTGGCCCGCCGGACCCTTGCGATCGGCGACCTGGACCCGGCCACCACGGACTTCACCCGGGCCGCCCTGGCCACCGGACGGCTCTGGCACCAGGGTCCCCGCGCCGCCCTCAAGGACCTCACGCACCTGCCGGACGACGGCTCCGCGGTCCCCGACCACAGCCTCGACACCCTCGCCACCCGGGGAGTCCTGCGGCTCTTCCTCGGCGAACTCGCCCCCGCCCGTGCCGATCTGCAGACCGCGGCGGCGCGCGACCGGCAGGGCGCCGGGGCCAAGATGGGCCCGCTCACGCTCGCCCTGCTGTCCGTCGTCCACTACCTCGCGGGCGACTGGAACGAGAGCGAGTCGGTCGCGGACCGGGCGCTCGCGGTGGCGGCGGCCCACGACCAGCTGCTCGGCGACGCGGCGGCCCGCTTCTCGGCCGTCTGCGTGCTGGCCGGCCGGGGCGAGTGGGACGCCGCCCTGGACCACGTCGACAACCTCGAACGCCTCGCGAAGACCCTCGGCGCGTCGACGGAGATCGTCTACTGGTCGCTCGCCGGGGCCACGGTGGCGCAGGCCCGTGCCGACCACCCGGCGATGCTGCGCGCCCTCACGCCGTTGCTCGACGGCACGCCGGGCTCCGCGGGCGGCCCGGTCCGGCTCCGGTACCGGCCGTTCGGGCTCTGGCAGCAGTCGCTGCTCGTCGAGGCGCTGACCGGCTGCGGACAGCCGGAAGCCGCCGCGGCCGCGCTGGAGGAGATGCGGCAGGCGTTCGACGGCACCGGCTACCTCCGGGTGGTGGTGGCCAGACTCGCGGGCCTCGTCGCCGAGGCCCGCGGCCGCCCGCACGACGCGCTGGAGATCTACGAGCAGGCGGTCGCCGGGGCGGCCGACCCCGCCGACGCGTCCCCGCTCCACCGCGCGCTGCTGGAACAGGACTACGGCAGACTCCTGCTGGCCACCAGGGCCGCCTCACGGCGCACGGCCGCGATGTGGCTGCACACGGCGCACGGCCGGTTCAGCGCGCTGCGGGCCACCCCGTTCGTCCAGCGCTGCGAAGCCCGGCTGGCGGCCGGCGGGCTCACCGCGCCCCCGCAGGCCCCGAGCCGGCTGCTGGCCCTCACCGAGCGCGAACTGTCCGTGGCGTACGTGGTGGCCGGCGGCCGGACCAACCAGGAAGCGGCGGCCGAGCTCTACGTCAGCCAGAAGACCGTCGAGTACCACCTGTCGCACATCTACGCCAAGCTCGGCATCTCGTCGCGCCGTCAACTCGGCGAGGCGCTGCGGGCTTTGGAGAGCTGAGCGCTCCACCCGGGGGGGGTGCCGCCGCCGTCCGCCCGCGGCGCCGCCGCCGTGCCGCGCACCCCTGCGGGGCGCCTCACACCTGGGCTCTGTGCCCCTCGCCGTCCGTCCGGGCGAGGCTTCTCGCCCGTCGCGCCGGTCCCCGCCATCCGCATGTGCAGCGGGCGAAGCAGAACCGCCCCTGTTCGACCATGCTCATGTGGTGTTCCTGTCCCTGCAAGGCCCGCTCGGAACCGTCCTCCTGCGCCACACCGACAACGTTACCCACGCTCGGTAAAGCACTGGTATGCGTGACGGCCCCACCGACCCCTCGTTAAGCGGAACGACGCGGGACCCGTGACGGACGTACCGGCTGGGGGTAGGCAGGCAATGGATCGGCGGCAGCACTGGCGCGCTGGGAAGACGGCCGTCACCGTAGGGCTCGTGGTCGGCCTCGGCGCCTGCGCCACCGGCTGTGGCGGCGCCACGGCCGAGGGCGTCGGCGGCTCCCCCGGCGACAACCCGGTTGCTCTCCTGAAGCACGCGGCGGACACCCTGCGGGCCACCCGCACCTCCCGGGCCACGACCTCGATGGAGATGGCCACCGGCGGCACCCGGGTCACCATCCGCGGCAAGGGCGTCTACGACTACGACCGGCAGCTCGGCAGGCTCACGGTCGTCCTCCCGCAGGACCCCGCCGGCGCCTCCGAGCACCGTCCGATCACCGAACTCCTCGCCCCGGGCGCGCTGTTCATGAAGAACCGGGGCGCCGGGGTGCCCGCCGACAAGTGGGTCCGCGTGGAGACCGCGAGCCTCTCCGACGGCAACCTGGTCACCGGCGGCGCGACCGACCCGTTCGCGGCGGCCGAGCTGCTGCGCGGCACCCGTACCGCCACGTACGTGGGAGAGACCGAGCTCGCCGGGACCGAGGTACGGCACTACCGGGGCACCGCCGACCTCGCGGCCGCCGCCCGCTCGGCGTCGCCCGGCGGCCGGGCCGCCCTCGCCGCCGCGGCGAAAGGGTTCGCCACCCCCGAGGTCCCGTTCGACGTGTACCTCGACGACCAGGGCCGGATCCGGAAACTGCGGCAGCGGTTCAGCTTCGTCAACGACAGCGGCAAGGGCACGGTGGCGGTCGCCTCGACGACCCTGCTGTACGGTTTCGGCACTCCGGTCGACGTGAAGCTGCCACGCTCCGAGGACATCTACGCGGGCCGGATCGCCGAAAACCAGCCGACGCACTAGTCAGGGAACGGCACTGTACAACCTGTGAACTAGCCCGTCCGTGCCATGCGCGTTGTGTAGACCGCTGCCTACTCTAGAGAGCCGGTGACGGCAGAGAAGAGGTGATGCACGTGGCTCCGGTCGGCGGTACGGCAGTTCAGGACCACGTGGCCCTCGCCGAGATCGAGCTGTGCGGAGAGCTGATCATCGCGGCGTCGGCCGCCGAGGACCGGCTCAGCCTGGAGAGTATCGACGAGGTACTGCGCGTGGCCGAGGAGCGCGAGGCCTACTGATTCAGGCCAGCAGCCGGTCTGGTCCGCCCGGCTCCGCTCAGGTCCGCAGCAGGCGGGCGATGGCCTGGGTGGCCTCCTCGACCTTCGCGTCGATCTCCGACCCGCCCTTGACGGCCGCGTCGGCGACGCAGTGCCGCAGGTGCTCCTCCAGCAATTGAAGCGCGAAGGACTGCAGCGCCTTGGTGGAGGCGGAGACCTGCGTGAGTATGTCGATGCAGTAGGTGTCCTCGTCGACCATGCGCTGCAGGCCCCGGATCTGGCCCTCGATCCGGCGCAGCCGTTTGAGGTGCTCGTCCTTCTGCTTGTGGTAACCGTGCGTGGTCGCCGGCGCTCCGCTTCCGGAGGGCGTCGTGGCGCCGGCCTCGGTGGTCGTCATCGCGTCCTCCGCATCGTCGATTCATATACCCCTGATGGGTATATGGTAACGAACTTTGCTGGGTATAGGGCCCTCGGGACGCCCCCTTCATGATCACCGAGCCCGATGGGCGAAACTGGAGGGCGGCCCATTAGCCGTGGCCGGATGATGCGCTTAGCATCAGCCTGACCGAAACCCATGCATACCGAGGACCCCAAGTGCGCTTTCGTCTGACCCCCAGGGAGACGAGCTTCTACGACATGTTCGCCGCATCCGCGGACAACATCGTCACGGGCTCGAAACTCCTGATGGAACTGCTCGGGGCGGACGCGTCTGCCCGGGCCGAGATCGCAGAGCGTATGCGGGCAGCGGAACACGCAGGTGACGACGCCACGCACGCGATCTTCCACCAGCTGAACTCCTCGTTCATCACGCCCTTCGACCGCGAGGACATCTACTCCCTCGCGTCGTCCCTCGACGACATCATGGACTTCATGGAGGAGGCCGTCGACCTGGTCGTCCTCTACAACATCGAGGAACTGCCGAAGGGCGTCGAGCAGCAGATCGAGGTGCTGGCCCGGGCCGCCGACCTGACGGCCGAGGCGATGCCGCACCTGCGCACGCTGGAGAACCTCACCGAGTACTGGATCGAGGTGAACCGCCTGGAGAACCAGGCGGACCAGATCCATCGCAAGCTGCTCGCCCATCTCTTCAACGGCAAGTACGACGCGATCGAGGTGCTGAAGCTCAAGCAGATCGTGGACGTCCTGGAAGAGGCGGCGGACGCGTTCGAGCACGTGGCGAACACGGTGGAGACCATCGCCGTCAAGGAGTCCTGAGCCGTCGATGGACACCTTCGCGCTCGTCGTGACCATCCTGGTCGCGCTCTTCTTCACGTACACGAACGGCTTTCACGACTCGGCGAACGCGATCGCGACCTCGGTCTCCACCCGGGCGCTGACGCCCCGCGCGGCCCTCGCGATGGCGGCCGTGATGAACCTCGCGGGCGCCTTCCTGGGCTCCGGGGTCGCCAAGACGGTCAGCGAGGGCCTGATCGAGACGCCCAAGGGCTCCACGGGCATGGGCATCCTCTTCGCGGCGCTGGTCGGCGCGATCGTCTGGAACCTCGTCACCTGGTACTTCGGCCTGCCCTCGTCCTCCTCGCACGCGCTGTTCGGCGGCCTGGTGGGCGCGGCGCTGGCCGGCGGCACGACCGTCCTGTGGAACGGCGTCGTGGACAAGGTCATCATCCCGATGTTCCTGTCCCCGGTCGTCGGCCTGATCCTCGGCTACCTGGTCATGACGGCCATCATGTGGCTGTTCCGCCGCTCCAACCCGCACAAGGCGAAGCGGGGCTTCCGGATAGCGCAGACCGTCTCCGCGGCCGGCATGGCCCTCGGCCACGGCCTCCAGGACGCCCAGAAGACGATGGGCGTCGTCGTCATGGCACTGGTGATTTCCGGCCACGAGACGTACGGCGACCCGATCCCGGTCTGGGTCAAGATCGTCTGTGCCGTGATGCTCTCCCTGGGCACCTACGCGGGCGGCTGGCGCATCATGCGCACCCTCGGCCGCAAGATCATCGAACTCGACCCCCCGCAGGGCTTCGCCGCCGAGGCCACCGGCGCGTCGATCATGTTCACCACCGCGTTCCTCTTCAAGGCCCCCATCTCCACGACCCACGTCATCACCTCGGCCATCATGGGCGTCGGCGCGACCAAGCGCGTGAACGCGGTCCGTTGGGGCGTCGCCAAGAACATCGTCCTGGGCTGGTTCATCACCATGCCGGCAGCGGCCCTGGTAGCAGCAGCAGCCTTCGGCCTCATCGACCTGACGCTCCTGTAACTCCCCGCCCCACCCACCCACCCGACTCGGTCGGCAACAGGGCGAGGCCGAAAAGCCTTTCCCACCCACCCACCCGTCTCGGTTGACAGAGAGGGCGCGGTCGAGGGAGGAAGGCGGGGCTTTCGAGCACCGGCCGGGACAGCGCCCCGCAAGGAGCGCGAGGAACTGCGCGACCAGCCACGACGCACCCGCAGCCACCGTGCCACAGCGCCACCCACCCACTGGACCCGGTTCACCGAAAAGCGAGGTGGAAGGGCAAGGGCCGGGTGTGACCTTTCGACACACGCTCCGGCCGGCGCCCCGCAAGGAGCGCGAGGAACTGCGCGACCAGCCACGACGCACCCGCAGCCACCGTGCCACAGCGCCACCCACCCACTGCGCCCAACCGCGATCCGCAAGCCGCCGACCCGCGGTCACCCCCGCCCTCCTCCCCCGACCTCGCCCTTCTCGGAGAACCGAGTCGGGTGGGCGGGTAGGGGGAGAACGCAGGCGGGCCCGCCCCCGGGAGCCAGGGGCGGGCCCTTTTGCATCCTCGCGGTGGCACCGCCATGCAGCACCGCGAGGGGTCAGTTCCGGCTCAGCCGAACCGCCCGGAGATGTAGTCCTCGGTGGCCTGGACCGACGGGTTGGAGAAGATCCGCTCCGTGTCGTCGATCTCGATCAGCTTGCCGGGCTGGCCGACAGCGGCCAGGTTGAAGAACGCCGTGCGGTCCGAGACACGCGCCGCCTGCTGCATGTTGTGCGTCACGATGACGATCGTGAAACGCTCCTTCAGCTCCCCGATCAGGTCCTCGATGGCGAGGGTGGAGATCGGGTCGAGGGCGGAGCAGGGCTCGTCCATGAGCAGCACCTTCGGCTCGACCGCGATCGCGCGGGCGATGCACAGACGCTGCTGCTGACCACCGGAGAGCCCGGAGCCCGGCTTGTTCAGGCGGTCCTTCACCTCGTTCCAGAGGTTCGCGCCCTTGAGCGACTTCTCGACGATGTCGCCGAGCTGGCTCTTCTTGAAGTTGCCGTTCAGCTTCAGACCCGCGGCCACGTTGTCGAAGATCGACATCGTGGGGAAGGGGTTCGGACGCTGGAACACCATGCCGATCTCACGGCGCACCGCGACCGGGTCGATGTTGGCGGCGTACAGGTTCTCGTCGTCGAGGAGGACCTTGCCCTCGACGCGGCCGCCGGGGGTGACCTCGTGCATGCGGTTCAGCGTGCGCAGGAACGTCGACTTGCCGCAGCCGGAGGGGCCGATGAACGCCGTGACGGTGCGCGGCTCGATGTTCATCGAGATGTCTTCGATGGCCTTGTGGGAGCCGTAGTAGGCGGTGAGCCCGCTTACGTCGATTCGCTTGGACATTACTTCTTCACTTCCAGACAGTCGGTCGCTGTAAGGCCGCGTCAGCGACCGGTCTTGGGGGACTTCCAGCGGGCGATACCGCGGGCCACCAGGTTCAGGATCATCACGAAGGCGATCAGCGTGAGCGAGGCCGCCCAGGCACGGTCGTAGGCCGCGTTCGCACCGGCGCTGTTCGCGTACTGCTGGTAGATGAACAGCGGCAGCGACGACTGCGCACCCTCGAAGGGGTTGTTGTTGATGAACGGGTTGCCGAACACCAGCAGCAGCACCGGCGCCGTCTCACCCGCGATACGGGCGATGGCCAGCATGACACCGGTCGTGATACCGCCGATGGAGGTCGGCAGGACCACCTTCAGGATGGTGCGCCACTTGGGCACGCCGAGCGCCAGGGACGCCTCGCGCAGCTCGTTCGGGACGAGCTTGAGCATCTCCTCGGTGGAGCGCACGACCACCGGCATCATCAGGATGGCCAGGGCCAGCGATCCGGCGAAGCCGAAGGGCTGCATGTCGAAGATCAGCATGAGGCTGAGGATGAACAGACCCGCGACGATCGACGGGATACCGGTCATCACGTCCACGAAGAAGGTGACGGCCTTCGCGAGGCGGCCGCGCCCGTACTCCACGAGGTAGACCGCGGTGAGGATGCCGATCGGGGCACCGATCAGGGTGGCGAGGCCGACCTGCTCCAGCGAGCCGATGATGGCCGCGTAGGCGCCACCGCCCGGCTGGGAGTCGGCGACGACGCCCATGGAGTGGGAGAGGAAGTAGGGGTCGAGGACCTTCACGCCGCGGGAGACGGTCACCCAGATCAGGGAGACCAGCGGAACCACGGCGACGACGAAGGCGACCCAGACCAGCGAGGTCGCGACCCGGTCCTTGGCCTGTCGGCGGCCCTCGACGCGGGCGGCGATGACATAGGTGCCGAGGACGTAGAGGAGGCCGGCGATCAGACCCCACTGGACCTTGCTGTCCAGGCCGCCGACGAGGCCGATGAGCACGCCGAGGACGATGGACCCGCCGACGATGGCGTAGGGGGACCACTTGGGGAGGCTGGCACCGCGCAGGGTGCTCGCGCGCCTGTCGACTGCTGCGGTGCTCATGCGTTGGCCCCCGAGTACTCTGCGCGGCGCTGGATGATGATGCGGGCCGCGCCGTTGACCAGCAGGGTGATGACGAAGAGGACCAGACCGGAGGCGATGAGTGCGTCACGGCCGTCGGAGGTGGCCTCGCCGAACTTGCTGGCGATGTTCTGGGCGAAGGTGCCGCCGCCCGGGTTGAGCAGGCTGGCGTGGATGTCGAAGTCCGGGGAGAGCACGGTGGCGACGGCCATCGTCTCGCCGAGCGCGCGGCCGAGGCCGAGCATCGAGGCGGAGATCACGCCGGAGCGCCCGAAGGGCAGCACCGACATGCGGATGACCTCCCAGCGGGTGGCGCCGAGGGCCAGGGCGGCCTCTTCGTGCATCTGCGGGACCTGACGGAAGACCTCACGGCTCACGTTGGTGATGATCGGCAGGATCATGATCGCGAGCAGGATCGAGACGGTCAGGATCGAGCGCGGAGCACCGCCGTCCCAGGAGAAGATCCCGGTCCAGCCGAAGTAGCTGTTCAGCCAGCCGAACAGACCGGTCATGTGCGGCACGAGGATCAGCGCGCCCCACAGGCCGTACACGATGGACGGCACGGCGGCGAGCAGGTCGACCACGAACGCGACGGGGCCGGCCAGGCGGCGCGGCGCGTAGTGCGTGATGAACAGCGCGATCGCGACCGCGATCGGGACCGCGACGGCCATGGCGATGATCGAGGAGACGATCGTGCCGAAGGCGAGGACCGCGATGCCGAAGCTCGGCGGGATGAGGTTGGTGTTCCACTCGAAGGTGGTGAGGAAGTTGCTGTGGTCGCGGTTGATCGCGAGGGCGGCCCGGTAGGTGAGGAAGACCGCGATCGCGGCCATGATCACCAGGAGCAGGACGCCGGAACCGCGGGAGAGACCGAGGAAGACTCGGTCACCCACCCGGGTGGCGCCGCGCGCGTTGCGCTTCTGCTGAGCCGCGGAGGGCTGTGGGGGCGTCGGGGGAGATGCGTCTGCTGTCTGCGTAGATATGTCCATCGGGTTCTCCGGTCTGCGGAGTCGCCCTGTGGGGCGGCTCGGAGGAGCCGTACGTCCCACACGTAGGGGCGTACGGCTCCGGGCGGCGGTGCACCGGACGGTGCGGCCGGGTTCCTTCCGGAACTCGGCCGCACTCTCGGATCTTTAGCTCAGGCCCTCGATGGTGGAGCGGACCTTGGTGATGATCTCGTCGGGGACGGGAGCGTAGTCGATCGTGGAGAGCAGCTTCTGGCCGTCCTCGGAGGCGATGTAGTTCAGGAACGCCTTGGTCGCCGGGAGGGTGTCGGCCTTGTTGCCCTTGTCGCAGACGATCTCGTAGGTGACCAGGGTCATCGGGTACGCGCCCTCGGCCTTGGTCTTGTAGTCGAGCTGCAGCGCCAGGTCCTTGCCGGTGCCGACGACCTTGGCGGCCGCGATGTCGGCGGTGGCGGACTCGGTGGACGGAGCGACCGGCTTGCTGGCACCCGTGTCGATCGAGACGGCCTTGATGCCGTCCGAGACGTAGGAGAGCTCGAAGTAGCCGATGGCGCCGGAGGTCTGCTTGACCTGCTGGGCCACACCCGCGGACTGCGGAGCGGACTGGCCGCCCTTGGCCTGCCAGGCCTTACCGCCGGAGTACTTCCAGTTGGACGGGGTGGCGGCGATGAGGTACTTGGTGAAGTTGTCCGTCGTACCCGACTCGTCCGAGCGGTGGAACGCCTGGATCTTCAGGTCGGGGAGCGTGGCGGACGGGTTCAGCTTCTTGATCGCCGCGTCGTTCCACTTGGTGATCTTGCTGTCGAAGATCTTCGCGATCGTCGGCGCGTCCAGAACCAGGTTGTCGACACCCGGGACGTTGTAGCCGAGGGCGATCGGGCCGCCGACCATCGGGAGGTCGATGCCCTGGCCGCCGGAGCAGACCTTCTTGGAGGCGGTGACCTCTTCGGGCTTGAGGGCGGAGTCGGAACCGGCGAAGGCGACCTGGCCCTGCGTGAAGGCGGTCACACCGGCGCCGGAGCCGGAGCCCTTGTAGTTGATCTGCACACCACAGGCCTGGGAGAAGTTCTTCACCCAGGCGTCGATCGCGTTCTTCTGCGCGGAGGAGCCGTCGGCGAGCAGCTGGCCCTTGGCGTCGTCACACTTGATGGAGCTGGCGTTCGAGGAGGCCGAGGCGGTGCTCGAACCGCTGCCGCCACCGTTGTCGTCCGAGCCGCACGCCGTCAGGGCCAGGGCGCCGGAGACAGCGACAGCACCGAGAGACAGGGCGCGCAGCCGGTTCTTGCGCTGAAGCTTCACTTTCGGGAGTTCCTTCCAGAGGCGCCACCTTCGGCGGCGTGCGAAGTAGATGGTGAGTGAGGGCCTCCTGACTGGGCATTTACGACCGCTCACCGCACCCGGTACGGCCGAAATTAGGCAGAACAGGTGAAGCGGCCGATGGCCATAGGTGAACGGAGGGTGAACCCCTGCCGTCGACCCGGTTAGGTCACGGAATGCTTACGGTGAGGGCACGTGCCGGTTCCAACGGGCGGGTTACGCGAACATTTCTTCGCTGTTCGCCATCGCAGTCGTTACGACGTCACAGCGTTCGTTACACCGCACGGGAACCCGTGTGCGACGGACGCCGTCTCGTCCCACGACAGCCGACGCGAAAGGCACGGGCATGGAACGGCGTTCCTTCATATCGGGCGGGGCGGTCGCCCTTGCGGCGACCGCACTGACGGGGTGCAGCTCCGGCGGCGCCACGGCCTCCCACACGACCGGCGCGCCACTCGCGACCACATCCTCTCGTACGGCGCTGAAGACCACCAGCGCAGCGGCCGCGGCCAACTGGACCGCCCTCGCCCACGCCCTGGACGGCACCCTGCTCCGCCCCGGCGACGCCTCCTGGACCACCGCCCACCAGCTCTACAACACCCGCTTCGACGGCCTGAAGCCGGCGGCGGTCGCCTACGTGGCCCACGCCGACGACATCCGCACCACCCTGTCGTACGCCCAGGCCCACGCCCTGAAGGTCTCGATCCGCAACGGCGGCCACTCCTACGCGGGCTACTCCTCCGGCGACGGCCGCCTCATCCTGGACGTCTCCAAGCTGAACCGCATCCGCGTCAGCGGCGGTACGGCGGTCGTCGGCGCCGGCTCCAAGCTGATCGACGTATACCGGGCCCTCGCGGCCAAGGGCGTGACCATACCCGCGGGCTCCTGCCCCACGGTCGGCGTCTCCGGCCTGGTGCTCGGCGGCGGCCACGGGGTCGCGTCCCGCGCATACGGCCTGACCTGCGACAGCCTCACCCAGGCGACGCTGATCACGGCGGACGGCACGCAGGTGGTGGCCAACGCGACGACGAACAAGGACCTCTTCTGGGCGCTGCGCGGCGCCGGTAACGGCAACTTCGGCGTCGTCACGGAGCTGCAGTTCCGGACCCACCCGACCCCGCAGGGGGTGACGGCGTACCTGACCTGGCCGTGGGCGAAGGCGGCGCAGGTGTTCAAGGCCTGGCAGGAGTGGGGCCCGTCCCAGCCGGACGAGATCTGGTCCTCCCTCCACCTGGAGAACTCGGGCAGCAGCCCCCGCGTCTCGGTCGCCTGCTTCTCGATGGGCACCTACGGCGAACTCCAGAACGCGGTGGACGCCCTCGCCCACAAGGCAGGCGCCAACGCCTCCTCCGTCTCGCTGCGCCGCCACGGCTACGAGGAGGCGATGGAGATCTACGCCGGCTGCTCCTCCTTCGCCACCGAGCCCCAGTGCCACCTGCCCGGTTCCACGCCCGGCCGCTCCCCCCAGGGCAAGCTCGGCCGCGAGACGTACACGGCCCGCTCCGACTTCTTCGACCGCTCGCTCTCCGCGGCCGGTATCCAGACGGCCCTGCGGCAGATCTCCGGCGTGCGGGGCGGCGCGGGCAGCATCGCGTTCACGGCGCTGGGCGGGGCGGTGAACAGGGTCTCGCCGACGGCGACGGCGTTCGTGCACCGCCGGTCGCGGATGCTGGCGCAGTACATCGTGTCCTGGGGTGCGGGGGCCTCCGGCAGCACCGGCCAGTCCTGGCTGAACGCGGCGCACACCGCCATGAAGCCGTACGCCTCCGGCGCGGCCTACCAGAACTACACGGACCCGACGCTCACGGACTGGAAGAAGGCGTACTACGGCGACGCCGTGACGAAGCTGACCAAGGTCAAGAAGCAGTACGACCCGAACCGGTTCTTCTCTTCCCCGCAGGGGTTGTAGAGGGGCGTCTTCGCCTGCGGGCGCGTGGGGGTTGCTCGCGCAGTTCCCCGCGCCCCTGAAAAACCCGGCTGCGGGCAGGCGCACGGGTGGGCGCAGCGGCACCCCGCCAACGCGGGCGAGTGAAACCCCCAGCCCTCAGCCCCGCCTACGCCGCCAGGTCACGTTCCTCGGACTCCACCGCCGTACGGCCCCCGGGCACCAGCCCCACCCCCGCGGACCGCCCCCGCACGACCCACCTCACCCGCGACGACCCCTCCACCGCCTTCATCACCGGCGTCAGCAGAGCCGTGGCCAGCGGCGAAAGGAGAAGCACGACCGCCGTACCCAGCGCGAACCCCCCGACCACGTCCGTCGGGTAGTGCACCCCCATGTACACCCGGCAGAACCCCTCCACCAGCGCCAGCCCTATCCCCGCCGCCCCGAACCTCCGGTTCGCGACGAACAGCCCGACCCCCAGCGCCATCGTGATGGTCGCGTGGTCGCTCACGAAGGAGTAGTCGGTCTTGCCGGAGACGAGGACGTCGATGCCCTGGTGGGTGAGGAACGGCCGGGGCCGCTCGACGAAACCGCGGATGGGAACGTTCACGAGGACGGCGATCGCGGCGGCGAGCGGTGCCCACACCAGCGCGGCCATGGTGGACGGCACGTCCTCGTCCCCCCGGCGCCGCACGGACCACCAGCACCACCCCACCAGCAGCACCATCGCGACCAGCAGCCCGTACTCCCCGACGAACTCCATGGCCCGGTCGAACCAGTGCGGCGCGTCCTTGGCCAGGCCGTTGATGTCGTAGAGCAGGTCGACGTCAGGGTTCGACCCGGATTCGGCGATTACAGCCATCGCGCTGCGGCCCCTTCGTCGTCGTTCCGGGACGCACCTGGTGTGCGTCGCTCGCTGCCACCCCCGTGGTCGGCTACGTCAACAGGAACGCACGGCCCACACCACTACGTTCCAGGTTCCACCGAATGATCACGCAGACGTTATCGAAGAGAGACACAAAGCCCCAGCTCAGGGGGTGGGTTATACGCTCCGTTCACACCGTGGTGGGGAGTGCTTTCGCGCCGTCCTCGGTGACCCGGGTGGCCCCGAAGTAGTCGGCCGAGTCGATGGGGTCGAACCGGATCACGGCCCCGGTGTAGGGCGCGTCGATCATGTATCCGCCGCCGACGTAGATCCCCACGTGGTGGATGGCGCGGGAGTTCGAGAGGTCGGTGGAGAAGAAGACGAGGTCGCCGGGGAGCAGCTCGTTGCGGGAGGGATGCGGTCCCGCGTTGTACTGGTCGTTGGCGACCCGGGGCAGCGTGATCCCGACACTGGCGTACGCCGCCTTGGTCAGCCCGGAGCAGTCGAAGCGGCCGTTGTCCGCCGCGGTGCCGTTGCCGCCCCAGAGGTAGGGGGTGCCGAGCTTGTTCTGCGCGTAGTTGATGGCCCCTGCGGCCTGCTTGGTCGGGGAGAGCCGGCTGACCGGCGCGGCGAAGCTGTCCTCCAGGGTGGTGATGGTCTTGACGTAGTTCTGGGTCTCCTTGTACGGCGGCACGCCCTTGTACTTGATGACCGCGTACGCCCCCGCGTTGTAGGCGGCGAGCATGTTCTCGGAGATGTTGCCGGGCACGTCCTTGACGTACGAGGCGAGCTCGCAGTCGTAGGAGGCGGCCGACGGAATCGCGTCGTCCGGGTCCCAGACGTCGCGGACCCCGTCCCCGTTCCCGTCGATGCCGTGGGTGGCCCAGGTCCCCGGGATGAACTGAGCTATCCCCTGCGCGGCCGCCGCGCTCTGCGCCCTCGGGTTGAACCCGCTCTCCTGGTAGAGCTGTGCGGCGAGCAGGGCGGGGTTGATGGCGGAGCAGAGGTTGCCCCACTTCTGCACGAGGGTGGAGTACGCGGCCGGCACGGCTCCCTTGGCCAGGGTCTTGCCGGCGCCGCCGACCCCGTTGAGGAGGTTGCCGGCGACGACGTACACACCGACGACGAGCAGCATGACGAAGCTCACGCCGAGCGCCGTCACCGCGCCACCGATCACCCATACTTTCCGCACGCCCCAACCCTCCCCCATGTCAGGGCTGTTCAACGCCATTTCGGCGGAGAGTGGCGCTATTTCACAGGAAGACGGCGCACATGACGCGCCCTCAGCCGGCCGGCTCAGTCACCCGTGGCGTCCTTGTACAGCTCGGCGGACTCCCGGCCGAGCGCCACGCTGTAGGAGACGTCGGGGGTCGACCCGCCCTGCTCGTGCCCGCCCAGCACCCCGACCACCTCGTGGTCCCCGTTCACCCAGGGGCTCCCACTGGTACCGCCCGTGAACTCCGGGCAGTCGATGCGCTGTTGGGTCGCGCTGTCCGGGACGGGCTTGTTGGTGCAGCTGACGGGCACCTCACGGGAGTCGGGGTACCCGGTGACGGTGACGGCGGTGGCGCCGGTGGCCACCCCGGCGGCGAACCGGTTGCTCCCGGTCACGTCCTCGACCCGCTTCCCGTCCCGCTCCGCCACGACGGCGAAGGCGACGTCACTGTCCTCGCTCTGCCCGTGGGCCCACCCGTCGGGCAGGTACCGCTTCCCGATCTTCCACACCCCGTACGGCGCCTGCCCGTCCCGGTACCCCGGCACGAACACCAGCCCGGTGGCCTCCCCCACCCCGTCGACGCAGTGCGCGGCGGTGACGATCAGGTCCCGCTGCGGGCTGTGCACGACGGAGGCGGTGCAGAAGTGGTTGCCGGACAGGCTCCCGGCCTTGTCGGCGCCGAACAGCGCCCCGACCCGCGCACTCGCCGGCGAGGCCCCCACCACCGCGGTCACCCCGAACGGCCCCGCCGCCTCGTCGGCGGCCGCGACGGAGGCCGAGGTGGCGGCCAGCACGACGACGACGCAGAGCGCGACGCGTCGCGAGGTGGCGTAGATGCGTGAGGTGCGCTTCATCGCGCCCACTGTCTCCCACAAAGGTGAGAAACGGTTCCCGACTTCACTGAGATTTTCCTGGGAACCGCCCTTGCGGCCGACCTTCACCGGGGTGGTATGACTCCGGTACGATGCCGGTATGACCACGAAGATCACCGTGTCGCTGTCCGACGTCTCCGCGGGCTACGTTCGTGCTCATGCCCCCGAGGGCAACGTCTCCGCGTACATAGACCGGCTCATCCGGCGCGAGATCACCCTGGACGCGGCGAAGCAGCTCGCCACCGCCGGTTACCGCCCGGATCTGGACGGCCAGGGCGACGCGTGGTGAACAAGGGGGACATCTGGCAGGTCAAGGGCGCCCAAGGCGACCGTGCCGTGTGCGTGGTCAGTCTCGACGGGCTCGACGAGACGTTCGGCGCCTGTCTCGCCATCGTCCTGCATCCGCCCGGGGCCTACCCGGACACCATCATGTCCGTGCACCTGAGCGCCCCCGTGGAGGCCGTCGCCGTGGCGCTCAACCTGACCCAGCTCAACACCGCACGCTTCGACGACGGTACGTACCTGGGAAACATCGGACCCGACGCCGTCGCACGCGTCGACGGAGCCCTTCGCGCGGTCCTCGATCTCTGAGGGCGCGCGGGCCCGCTCAGAACGTCGTCGTCATCCCCCCGTCCACCGCGATCGTCTGCCCCGTGATGAACGACGCCGCGTCGCTCGCCAGGAAGACGACGATGCCCGCGATCTCGGCCGGGCGGCCCCAGCGCCCCAGTGCGGTGCGGGTCCGCAGCCACCTGCCCCACTCCGGGTCCTCGGCCGGCTCCGCGTTGACGTCCGTGGCGAAGGTGCCCGGGGCCACCGAGTTGACCGTGGTGCCGCTGGGGCCCAGGTCGGCGGCGAGGGCCCGGGTCAGGCCGTCGAGGCCCGCCTTCGCCGTGGCGTAGGCGACGTCGCCGATGCGGCCGAGCTGGCCGACGACGGACGAGACGTTGATGATGCGGCCCGCGGTGCCCCGGGCGGCGAGCCCCCGGGCGACCGTCTGGCTCAGCGCGTACGCCGACGTCAGGTGGACGTCCAGCAGCGCGGACAGCTCGTCCGGCGCCATCTCCTCGACGCCCCTGCGGTCCCGGTGGCCCACGTTGTTGACAAGGATGTCGATCGCGCCGAGGGCGGTCACCGCCTCCTCGGCCGCCTCGCGGTCGGTGACGTCGAAGGCGGCGCCGGTGACGTCCAGGCCGCCGTCCTCGCGCAGGCCCGCCGCCACCTCCTCCAGCGTGGCCGCGTCCCGGCCGTTGAGGACCACCCGCGCACCGGCGCCCGCCAGTCCCCGCGCCATCTCCAGGCCCAGCCCCCGCACGGAGCCGGTCACCAGGGCCGTCCGCCCGCCGAGCGAGAAGTCCACGGCGCCGCCGCTCATCCGGCCACCTCCCGGAGAACCGTCGTACCCGTCGTATCCGTCGTGTCCGCTCACCGTATCCGGGTGCCGTGGCGGGCCGGCCGGGTGTCCGGCAACTGGGCGGTCACCGGGCCGGACCGGCGGTCACGCGGCCTCGACGCCGAGCGGCCACCGCACCCCCGTGAGCTCCTCCGACAGCGTCCACAGCCTGCGGGCCGCCGCCGGATCGCTCGCCGCCGCGCTGCGGGCGACCAGGGCCGGCGCGCCCCGCATCTCGCCCAGGCCGTCGGGGCCGACGTAACTGGCGCCCGGCAGGTCCTGGGTCGCCGCGTACAGCGTGGGGAGGGTGCCCGCGCGGTCGTCCTGGGCGAAGACGCGGTTGCCGAGCCGCATGCCCAGGCGGGCCAGCGGGCTGGCGTGGTGGCTCTGGAGGTTGGTGGCCGCGTAGCCGGGGTGGGCCGCGAGGGCGCGGACGTGCGAGCCGGCCTCCGTCAGGCGGCGCTGGAGTTCCAGCACGAACAACAGGTTCGCCAGCTTGGACTGGGCGTAGGCGCGGGTCGGGCTGTACGCGCCCTCCAGGTTCACGTTCTCGAAGTGGATCACTCCGTCGCCGCCCCGGTGCAGGCCCGAGGAGACGGTGACCACGCGGTCCGTGACGTGCGGCAGCAGCAGGTTCGTCAGCGCGAAGTGGCCCAGGTGGTTGGTGCCGAACTGCATCTCGAAGCCGTCCTTGGTGCGCAACTCCGGGAGCATCATCACGCCCGCGTTGTTGACCAGGAGGTCCAGCGACCGGTCCCAGCCCGCGGCGAACTCGCGTACCGAGGACAGGTCGGCCAGGTCCAGGCGGCGGACCTCGGTGCTGCCGTTCATCCGCGCCGCGGCCGCCCGCCCGCGCTCCGGGTCCCGTACCGCCAGCACCACATGCGCACCCGCCCGGGCCAGCGCGTCGGCGGCCGTGAAGCCGAGGCCGCTGTTGGCACCGGTGACCACGGCCGTACGGCCGGCGAGTCCGGGAAGGTCGGAAGCGTTCCATTTGTGATTCTTCTCAGCCATGGCCGTCAATGTAGGCGACGACAACAATGATGTCAACGTCAACAAAGATGGCGCCGACAACAAAGATGTCACCGCCTACAAAGCTGGCAACGACTACATCGGGTTACGATGGCGCTCATGCCGCCAAGCCGCCCCTACCACCACGGAGACCTGCGCGCCGCCCTGCTCACGAGCGCCGAGCGCACCCTGCGCGAGAAGGGCACCGCCGCACTGTCCCTGCGCGAACTGGCCCGCGACATCGGGGTGAGCCACGCCGCCCCCGGCCGGCACTTCAGGGACAAGCAGGCCCTGCTGGACGCGCTCACCCTCAACGGGTACGAGCGGCTGAACCAGACCCTGGCCGCGGCGGACCTCCCGGACGCCGCCCTCGAACCGCGCATGACCGCGCTCGCCCGCGCCTACGTGGACTTCGCCGTCGGCCACCCCGAGCTGCTGGAGCTGATGTACTCCCGCAAGCACGCCCCGGACGTCGGCACCGACCTGGCGGCCGCCGCGGAGCTCTCCCTGGGCTCCTTCGTCGCGCTGGTGGCCGACGCCCAGCGGCGCGGCGAGATCGTCGAGGGCGACCCGGAGACCGTCACCCTCACGGCCGCGGCCTGCATCCACGGCCTGGCCGCACTGGCCACCAACGGCACCCTCGCGCCGGACGCGGTGCTGGCCGGCCTGGACCAGCACGTGCACCTCATCCTGCACGGCCTCAAGCCCCGCTGATCCCGGGCCACTTGAGAGCTTCCGACGGCTCGGTACGCCCCGATCAACGCGCATTGAGCCCCGCCCGGAACAGGCTTCAGGTCAACCGAACCCCAACTTCCGGCCATCCGGGCCCCAATGATCAGTAAGTCCTTCCCGCGCTTCAGTAACGCGGAAGTCAGGATTCCGAAACCCATCTTGTTGTCGCGTACTCAACAAGGGGATGGTTCGTCGCGGGCCGCCGCCCCCACCGGCAACCACGCCGGTGGTCCCCCACCCGCAGGCCTCTGTCCCACCTCTCCCAGGAGGCTGTACGTTGCGTACGCCCACCCCCAACTCCCCCCACATACGCGGTAGATGGCGCCAGTTCGGTTCGGCAGCCGCCGCCACCGCCGCGCTCCTCGTGGCCGGCTTCGGCACCGCGGCCCACGCCAGCGCCGCCACCGCGACCGCCACCGCCACCGCGACCCACAAGGCCAGCGCCAAGGCCGTCGCCGCCCAGGTCGCCAAGGCCCACGTCCAGTACGAGAAGGCCGGCTGCGGCGCCACCCCGAAGACGGGCTTCGCCGCCTGCAACGCCCTCCGGGTCACCGGCGGCACCACCGCCTTCATGGAGAAGCAGGCCGCCCTCAAGGGCGTCACGCCGAAGACCGTCAAGCCGCACGCCGCCTCCGACTCCCCCACCGGATACGGCCCGAGCGACATCCAGTCCGCCTACGGCCTGACGGACGCCGCCGCCTCCAACGGCTCGGGCGAGACCGTCGCCATCGTCGACGCCTACGACGACCCGAACGCCGAGGAGGACCTCGCGACCTACCGGTCGTACTACGGCCTGTCGGACTGCACCACCGACAACGGCTGCTTCAAGAAGGTCTCCCAGACCGGCTCCACCACCTCCCTGCCCTCCGCCGACAGCGGCTGGGCCGGTGAGGAGTCGCTCGACCTCGACATGGTCAGCGCGACCTGCCCGAACTGCAACATCCTGCTCGTCGAGGCGAAGTCGGCCTCCGACGCCAACCTGGGCACCGCGGTGAACGAGGCCGTCAAGCTGGGCGCCAAGTTCGTGTCGAACAGCTACGGCGGCTCCGAGTCGTCCTCGGACACGTCGTACGACACCTCGTACTACAAGCACGCGGGCGTGGCCATCACCGCGAGCGCGGGTGACGAGGGCTACGGCGCCGAGTACCCGGCCGCCTCCCGGTACGTGACCGCCGTCGGCGGCACCGCCCTGAAGACCTCCTCCAACAGCCGCGGCTGGACCGAGTCGGTCTGGAAGACGTCGAGCACCGAGGGCACCGGTTCCGGCTGCTCCGCCTACGACGCCAAGCCCACCTGGCAGACCGACGCGAGCTGCTCCAAGCGCATGATCGCCGACGTCTCCGCGGTCGCCGACCCGGCCACCGGCGTCTCCGTCTACGACAGCTACGGCTCCGACGGCACCGGCTGGAACACCTACGGCGGCACCAGCGCCTCCTCGCCGCTGATCGCCTCGGTCTACGCCCTGGCCGGCACCCCGGGCAGCAGCGACTACCCGGCCGAGTACCCCTACGCCGCGGCCGGCACCTCCGCCCTCAACGACGTGACGAGCGGCAACAACGGCACCTGCTCCACCTCGTACTTCTGCACCGCCAAGTCGGGCTACGACGGCCCGACCGGCTGGGGCACCCCCGAGGGGACCGACGCCTTCACCGGCTGAGCCCTTCACCGCTTGACCTCCCCGTCGGGTCACGGGGAGCCGCCACCGTGAGGGGGACGTGGGGTCCCCTCGGCGGCAGGGAAAGAGAGACGGGCCACGGCATCCGGCCGTGGCCCGTTTTTCATGTCCCCGACGACCCCGGTTTCACGCCCTTTGCAACTCCCGTGTATCTCCTGTGCGTTGAGTCAAGCACCCGTCACCCGCAATCCAACGGGCAGCCATCGAAGGGTCACGCGAAGGCCCCGTTCGGCAATGCGGAAGTCAGGATTCCAGCAGCCTCTTGTTGTCGCGTACTCAACAAAGGATTCTCGTCGCGGGCCGCCGCCCTGCCGCCGGGGAACCCGTACCGACGGCAAACGCACCAGATCGCACCCGCACCGCCCCTGTTCCCACCCCAGTTCCGGAACTCAGGAGGCTGCACGTATGCGTTCCACTCCCCCCAACAGACCGTCCACCCGCGGTAACTTGCGCCGGATCGGCGCCGCAGCAACGGCCACGGCCGCGCTGGTCTTCACCGGCCTCGGCACCGCCGTCCAGGCCGACGCGGCACCCACCGCGTCCAGCACGGTGACCTACGTCTCGACCCCCTGTGCCACCCCCAAGCACACGGGCGACCTCACCTGCAAGTCCTACCGCGTCACCGGAGGCCTCACCGCCTTCCAGAAGCAGCAGGCCGCAAGGACCGGCATCACCCCCAAGGCCGCCGACGCCTCCACCCCCTCCGGCTACAGCCCGACCAACCTCCGGTCGGCCTACGGCCTGACCTCCGCCGCCGCCTCCAACGGCTCCGGCGAGACCATCGCGATCGTCGACGCGTACAACGACCCGAACGCCGAGTCCGACCTCGCCACCTACCGCTCGTACTACGGCCTCTCGGCCTGCACGACGGCCAACGGCTGCTTCAAGAAGGTCAGCCAGACCGGCTCGACGACCTCGCTGCCCTCCTCCGACGCCGGCTGGTCCGAGGAGATCTCCCTCGACCTCGACATGGCCTCCGCGATCTGCCCGCTGTGCAACATCACCCTCGTCGAGGCCACCAGCGCCAGCTACGCCAACCTCGGCACCGCGGAGAACGAGGCCGTCGCCCTCGGCGCCAAGTTCGTCTCCAACAGCTACGGCGGCTCCGAGTCCTCCTCCCAGACCACGTACGACACCTCGTACTACAACCACGCCGGTGTCGCCATCACCGTCTCCTCCGGTGACAGCGCCTACGGCGCCGAGTACCCGGCGACCTCCCGGTACGTCACCGCGGTCGGCGGCACCAAGCTGTCCACCTCCTCCACCACCCGCGGCTGGACCGAGACCGTCTGGAAGACGTCCAGCACCGAGGGCACCGGCTCCGGCTGCTCCTCCTACGACGCCAAGCCCAGCTGGCAGACCGACACCGGCTGCACCAAGCGCATGGAGTCCGACGTCTCCGCCGTCGCCGACCCCGCCACCGGCGTCTCCGTCTACGACTCCTACGGCGTCACCGCCGGCTGGTACACCTTCGGCGGCACCAGCGTCTCCGCGCCGATCATCGCCGGCGTCTACGCCCTCGCCGGCACCCCGGCCAGCGGCACCTACCCCGCGCAGTACCCGTACGACTACGCGGGCACCTCGTCCCTCAACGACGTGACGAGCGGCAACAACGGCTCCTGCTCCACCTCGTACTTCTGCACCGCGGGCACCGGTTACGACGGCCCGACCGGCTGGGGCACCCCCGAGGGCATCAGCGCCTTCGCCAACTAGTACCGGCTACTCCCCCGACGGGTCGCGGCAACCAGCCGCGGCCCGTTCGTCATGAGAACATCGGGACGGTGACGTTCACCCGACTGGCCGTCAAAAACCCCGCCAGGTCGTAAAAGGGCACAACGACGGAACTACACCACAGGTTCCGCCCAGGCCTCATTGCCCGGCGTGACCTGCCGTGATACACAGAGTGACCGTACGATCCCTTCGTACGAAACCCGCCAATCAATGACGTCAAGTCGACATACTCCGGCGGCGTTGTCGGCGAGAATGATGCGTGACCTCTGCACCGGGCAGGGGCGGACAGAACTACCCACCAGGGGCGGTGACTTACATGTTCCTTGCAGCCGACAAGGGTGACATCAACACCATCATCGGCGGAATCGCTCCGGACTGGGGCCCCTTCGGCAGCCTGGGCAACGAAGCGAAGACGATGATCCAGGTGGTCATGGCCGTCGCCATCCTGCTCTGCCTCGGCATCGCCGTCTGGGGTGCCGCCAAACAGCGCATCGGCGCCACGGCCCTCCGCGACACCTTCAGTGCCGAACAGGGCAAGGGCCTCATCATCGCCGGACTGACCGGAGTCTTCATCATCGGCTCACTCGGCACCCTGTTCACCATCGTGTACGGCATGGCCGTCTAGCCGACCTGAGCCTCCCTTTCCCCCGCTCCGAGGTTGCGTTTCCCTGATGTCGAGTCACCACACCGCGCCCGCGCGGGAACCAGCACGGCTACCGTCGTACTGCTACGCGTTCCGGTACGACGTGGAGGGGGAGTACCCGGCATGAGCCTCGGAGACGAGCCCGGTTACCCGGAGACCGGCCACACCCGCACCCGCCTGCCCGAGGGCGACCCGTACGGCGGCGCCTCCCGCCGCGGCGGCCGGTCCTCCTCCCGGAGCCTGGTCACGGTCGTCGGCGTGGTCGTCCTCCTCATCGCGGCGATCGCCTTCGCGAACAGAGGCGACGGCAACGGCTCCTCGAACAGCGCCGGCACCGGCGGAAGCAGCAGCGGAAACCAGCCTGCGGCTTCGTCGACGTCGGCCAGCGGCACGAAACCCGTGGAGACGAAGAGCGGGGGCATCCCGAGCGGGTTCGCCCACGACACGCAGGGCGCCCAGAGCGCGGCGGCCAACTATGCCGTGACGCTGGGCTCGACGGGCATGTACAACAAAGAAGACCGGCACCGCATCGTCGACAGCCTCTACACCTCCACTGCGGCGACCAGACTCCAGAGCGCCATGGACGCGGCCTACTCGACGGACTTCCTCGGCAAACTGGGCCTCGACGCCAACGGCAACCCGCCGAAGGGCAGCACCTTCGTGTCCCGCACGGTCCCGGTAGGCACCGAGGTCACCTCGTCGAGCGACGGCGCGACCGTCGTCGCCGTCTGGTGCAACAGCCTGTCCGGCATCGCGGGCAACAGCTCCACCACCCCCGTGACCAGCAACTGGTTCACCGTCACCATGACGCTGAACTGGAGCGGTGGCGACTGGAAGATCCTCCAATCCAGCCAGACGTCCGGACCGGCCCCGGTCACCGGCGACGGCACTGTGTCCGGATCCGACGAGATCAGCAAGGCGGTCGAGGAGTTCGGAGGGTTCACCTATGCCCGATAGTCAGCACCGCGTACTCAAACTCACCGGCCTGGTGGTCACGGTACAGACGGCCGCCGTGCTGCTGGCCACGAACGCCTTCGCCGCGCCCTCACCCTCGCCGTCCCCCTCCAGCAGCGTGGACTGCTCCCTGATCGCTCCCCCGTCCCGGGGCATGTGCGACGGCAGCAAGAGCGGCGGTGGCAGTTCCACCACCAACCCCCTCACCTCCACCCTCGACCCCCTCTCCTCCCTCGGCCAGGGCTGCGCCAAGGCCGCCTCCTGGACCGTCGACAAGCTCAGCGGCGCCGTCAAGGAGACCGCGAACGTCGACTTCACCAACGAGAAGTTCCTCCAGCAGTACGCCGTCGTCTTCGCCGCGTCGACGGTCCTCACCCTGCTCCTGTGGCTGCTGGCCGTGGCCAAGCGCGCGGTACGAGGCGTCCCCCTCTCCACCGCCATCTCCGAGGCCATCGGCTTCCTCTGGCTCACCGTCCTGGCCTCCGCCTTCACCCCCCTGATCCTCTACACGGTCGTCTCCGCCACCGACGGCGTCACCGACGTCCTCGCCAGGACCACCGGCGACCAGACCGACACGTTCTTCGGCACCTTCTCCGGCGCCCTCAGCAAGGGCACCGACATAGGGGGCGGCCCGATCATGCTGATCGTCGTCTCCCTCGTCAGCATCCTCGCCGCCGGCGTCCTCTGGCTGGAGCTCGTCATCAGGGCCGCCCTGCTCTACGTCGGCGCCCTCCTCGGCACCGTCGTCTACGCCGGCCTCGTCGACAAGAACCTCTGGGGCCACGTCCGCCGCTGGGCCGGCATCATGATCGCCGTCATCCTCGTCAAGCCGGTCATCGTGATAGTGCTCGGCCTCGCCGGTGCCCTGTCCTCCGACGGCGGCCCGGACTCCTTCTCCGCGGTCGTCTCCGGCCTCGCCATCATCCTGCTCGCCATCTTCGCCAGCGCGATGATCTACCGCTTCGTCCCCGGCTTCGGCGACGAGATCGCGGCCGGCCGCAGCAACCGCATCATGCAGGGCGCCGAGGGCAAGGCTGCCGCCGTCATCAGCAGCCCCGCCAACCTGGTCGCCCAGGGCATCAGAACGCACAGCGCCCGCGCCGACAACAACGGCGGCGGGGGCGGCGGTTCCGGTGCCTCCGGTGCCCGCCCGGCCAACCCCGTCTCGGGCGGCGTCGCCGCGCACAGCACACGCACCCCGAACGGTGGTGGCGGCGGAACTGTCCCCTCCGCCGCACCCGCACCCCGGGCGCCCAGCCCGGCGAACACCCCGCACGCCAGCAACACCCGCAACAACAGCTCGGGAGGTGAAGGGCGTTGACGACAGAGTCCCACCTGTCCCATCCGATCACGCCCCGCCGTACGTATCTCATCGGCCGGGCCCGGCCGAACGCGATCATCGGCAGGAACCGTGAGTCCGGCGAGATCGTGCTCATCATCGCGGGCGCGTTCCTCGGCATGATGTGCGGGCTCCTCGTCCCGGTGCTCTCCCTGCGGATCGTGCTCCTGATGGGCTTCCCTCTGATCGCGCTGGCCGCGGTCTACGTGCCGTACAAGCGCCGCACCTTCTACAAGTGGTTCGAGATCAACCGCAGTTTCAAGCGGACCCTGCGCAACGGCACCGTCTACCGCTCCACCGCGTCCGAGGCCGGCACCCGCCTCGACGGCCGTGAGGTCGAGGTCGGCCCGCCGCCCGGCATCGGCCGCATCACCTGGCTCGCCGCGCCCTTCGGCCCCGACGAGATCGCCGTACTCCTGCACGCGGACCGCAAGACGGTGACCGCGGCCATCGAGATCGAGGGCCCCGGCGTCGGCCTGCGCGACTCCGAGGACCAGGAAGCCCTCGTCGACCGCTTCGGCACCCTCCTCAAGCACGTGGCCAACGGCGACGGCTTCGTCACCCGCCTGCAGATGCTGGCCCGCACCCTGCCCGCCGACCCCGACGCGCACGCCAAGGACGTCGCCCAGCGCGGCGACGACAAGTCGCCGGAGTGGCTGTCCCGCTCCTACGACCAGCTCCAGTCCATGGTCTCCACCAGCAGCGAGCAGCACCGCGCCTACCTCGTCGCGTGCATGCACTACTCCCGCGAACTGGCCGCCGAGGCCCAGGCGATGGCCCGCGCGACCCGCCCCCAGGCCGGCCGCAAGCTGGACCGCGACGCCGGACTCGCGGTCGTCATGGCCCGTGAACTGACGGACATCTGCTCCCGCCTCCAGGAGGCGGACATCCGCGTCCGCCAGCCCCTCGGCCAGGGCCGCCTCGCCTCGCTCATCCACTCCATGTACGACCCGGACCACCCCATCGACCACCTCCAGGCCATGACCCAGCGCAACGCCTGGCCGGCCGAACTGGACGCGATGGAGCCCACGTTCCTCCAGGCGAAGACCCGCGAGTCCAGCACCCGCGAGCCCTGGTGCCACGCCACGGCCTGGGTGAAGGAGTGGCCGATGACCCCCGTCGGCGTCAACTTCCTGGCCCCGCTGCTGGTCCACACCCCGGACGTCATCCGCACGGTCGCCGTCACCATGGACCTCGAACCCACCGAGGTCGCCATCGAGCGCATGCTCACCGAGAAGACCAACGACGAGGCGGAGGCGTCCCGCGCCGCCAAGATGAACCGCACCGTCGACCCCCGCGACATCGCCGCCCACAACCGCCTCGACCAGCGCGGCGAGGACCTGGCCAGCGGCGCGGCCGGCGTCAACCTGGTCGGCTACATCACGGTCTCCTCCCGTACCCCGGAGGCCCTCAACCGCGACAAGCGCACGATAAGGGCGTCCGCCGGAAAGTCGTACCTGAAACTGGAGTGGTG
Source organism: Streptomyces sp. NPDC090499 (assembly GCF_044769305.1). Classification (NCBI taxonomy): domain Bacteria; kingdom Bacillati; phylum Actinomycetota; class Actinomycetes; order Kitasatosporales; family Streptomycetaceae; genus Streptomyces; species Streptomyces sp. NPDC090499. Next base: position 4,317 of record NZ_JBIVXP010000007.1, on the reverse strand, counting down.
CGACCGCGAGCACCACCGCGCCTTCGTGAACACACTGCCCTTCGCCACCGGAATCCGAAGGTAGAGGCTGATGCGCTGATGAGGGACCCGCTGTCCGTCCTCACCGAAGCCTTCACGTCCTTCCTGTTCGGGAAGGTCGAGACGACCCGCTCCCCGGTCCGCACCTCCACCGGCCAGGCCCAGGCGGTCTACCTCCCCACGGCCGCCCCCGGCCTCGGCGACTCCGGCGTGATCATCGGCCGCGAGGTGTACTCCGGCAAGGGCTACATCTACGACCCCTTCCAGCTCTACGGCCAGCAGCTCCCCGCCCCGCACTGGCTGGTCCTCGGCGAGTCCGGCAACGGCAAGTCGGCCCTGGAGAAGACCTACGTCCTGCGCCAGCTCCGCTTCCGCGACCGCCAGGTCGTCGTCCTGGACGCGCAGGGCGAGGACGGCGTCGGCGAGTGGAACCTCATCGCGGAAGAGCTGGGGATAACGCCGATCCGGCTCGACCCGATGGCCGCCCTGGACCACGGCATCCGCCTCAACCCCCTGGACCCGGCGATCACCACCACCGGCCAGCTGGCGCTGCTGCGCACCATCATCGAGGTCGCGATGGGCCACGGCCTCGACGAACGCTCCGGCTTCGCCCTCAAGGTCGCCCACTCCTACGTCAACGAGTCGATCCTCGACCGCCAACCCGTCCTGACGGACATCGTCGAGCAGCTACGGCACCCCGAACCGGAGTCGGCCGAGGCGATGAACGTCGCCATAGACGACGTACGGGCCTGGGGCCTGGACGTCGCCCTGGTCCTGGACCGCCTGGTCGACGGTGACCTGCGCGGCATGTTCGACGGCCCGACCACGGTCGGCATCGACCTGGACGCCCCGCTGATCGTCTTCGACCTCTCCCACATCGACCGCAACTCCATCGCCATGCCCATCCTGATGGCGATCGTCGGCGTGTGGCTGGAGCACACCTGGATCCGCCCCGACCGCAAGAAGCGCATCTTCCTGGTCGAGGAGGCCTGGCACATCATCGCCAGCCCGTTCGTGGCCCAGCTGTTCCAACGCCTCCTGAAGTTCGGCCGCCGCCTCGGCCTGTCCTTCGTGGCGGTCGTCCACCACCTGTCCGACGTCGTGGACGGCGCGGCGGCCAAGGAGGCGGCGGCGATCCTGAAGATGGCGTCGACAAGGACGGTCTACGCCCAGAAGGCCGACGAGGCACGGTCGACGGGCCGGGTGCTGGGCCTGCCGAGGTGGGCCGTGGAGATCATCCCCACCCTCACCCCGGGCATCGCGGTCTGGGACGTCAACGGCAACGTCCAGGTCGTCAAACACCTGGTCACCGAGACGGAACGCCCGCTCGTCTTCACGGACCGCGCGATGACCGAGTCCTCCAGCGACGTACTGAACCCGGACGACGCCCTCATCGCCGCCGAACTGGAAGCGGAACAACGGGCCGCGGCCTTCGTGGAGCAGCACCTCGGCGACTCCGAGTCGACGGTGGCGTAGGGAGGCCGCTCGTGAGACCGGACCCTCGGCAGGAACGCGACCAGCAGGGCGGCGGGATCCCCGACGGCCTGCTGGTCGGCATACTCGGGTTCCTGCTCGGCATCACGATCATGGTGTGGACGGCGACGGGACTGGCGGCCTGGTTCGCCCACGGCAGCTGGCCGTCGACCGTCAACCTGTCCCACACCCCGCTCGCGATGCGCCACCTCATCGGCTCCCCGCACGACGTCCCGGGCGCCTGGCCGGACACACCGGCGGCCCAGCTGGCCGGCTGGGGACTGTTCTGGGGCCTGTTCATCGGCCAGTTGATGGTCCTGGTCGTCCTCACCGTGTTCGTACTGGGGACGGTCGCCCGATGGCGGGCCGGCCGGAGAAGACGCGCGGCGACGGCGAGGACCGGACGCGCCACCGCGGTCCCGGATCCCCGCACCGAACCGGAAGGAGTCCAGGAGGCCCACCAGCCGGCCTTCCAGGAAGCCCTCCCCGCGCCGGTGGTCCCTGCGCCCCCCGCAGCGCCGGAACGCCCCCTGGCGGACATCGGCCCCGCCCCCGCCAACGGTGACCGGCCGGGCACCTGGACCAGGCTCCACGTCGCACCGCGGGAGAGCCGGCAGACGACCGCGACCCAGGCGATCCGGGACGCGCTCGGCCCCGCCCTCGTCGTCACCTCGAACCCCGCCCTCTGGTCGGAGACGAAGGACGCCAGAGCCAAACTCGGTCCCGTACTCCTCTACGACCCGAACCACCTCTGCGACACCCCCGCCCGCTTCCACTGGTCCCCCACGGCCCACTGCGAGGACAAGCCCACCGCGATCCGGCGCGCCCAGGCCCTCCTCGCCCCGGTCCGGCCCACCGCGAAGATCGACCAGACCGTCACCGACACGGCCGAGACCCTCCTGCGCAGCTACCTGCACGCCGCCGCCCTGGAGAACCGCACGGTCCGGCACGTCCACCGCTGGGCCCAGGGCACCGGCGTCCAGGACGCCGTACGAACCCTCCGCACCCACCCGAAGGCCGCCCCGGGCGCCGCGGGCGAGCTGGAGGCCGCCCTCACCTCCCACCCCGAACGCCGGGACATCGCACAGGAGTTGACGGCCAGGGCGCTCGCCGCCCTCTTCACGGTCAACATCCGCGAGGCCTGCACACCCAACCGAACCGATGCCCTCGCCCTGGATTCCTTCGTCGCCGAAGGGGGCACGCTTTATGTGGTCGGTGAATCCATCGAGGACCCCAGGACCAACCCCGGCGCGATGCCCCTCCTGACGGCCCTCGTCTCCAGCGTGGTCGAGCACGGCCGGCGCATGGCCGAACGGTCATCCTCCGGTCGGCTCGACCCACCACTGACCCTGGTCCTGGACGACGTGGCGGCCGTGGCCCCGCTCCCCCAGCTCCCCGACCTCCTGGCCACCGGCACCGACCAGGGCCTGCCGGCCCTCGCCCTGCTCCGCTCCCACGAACAGGCCCGCTCCCGCTGGCCGCACCGGGAACTGCCGGTCTAGGCCGGCCACAGCAGAACGAACTCGAACTCCCGCTTGCCGCCGTCGGACTCCAGCTGCACGGTCACACCGCTCGGCACGAACCCGGCCTTCCGGTAGGCGCCCTGGGCCCGGGGATTGTCCTCGTGCACCAGCAGCCGCACCCGTTCGGCCCCTCGCTCCCTCGCCCACGTCACACCCGCGTCGAACAGCGCCTTGACCAGCCCGCTCCCCCGGTGTTCGGGCCGGACGAACACCCCCACCACATGCCCTTGCCGCCGCTCGACCGGGAGCCCGGCCCAGTCCACGGACCCGGCCTCCTCGATCAGCACGGTCACGGTCCCGGCCCACTCCCCGTCCGCCGCCTCGGCGACGAACTGCCGCGCACCACTCGGTTCCTCGGCCGAACGCGCCGCCCGCTCCCGGTAGAAGGAGTCCGGCCGTCCCAGGGCGTCGTCATAGGTCTCGAGAAACGCGATGTCCGCAACCGGATCCCGCAACGCGACAAGACGCAGCCGCTTAACGGCCTCCCACTCGTCGGCCCGTATCGCGCGAACCACGTAATCACCGCTGGTCGTAGCACTCATACGGCCACGCTAACGCCCATCGTCCAGCGCACTCACCTGGTTTGTCAGTGCCACGGTCTACGGTGGTCGCCATGACGACTCTCCCGAACCGCCCGAACACCGCCCTGCTGATCGTGGACGTGCAGAACGGGGTGGTGGACAGCTCCCACAACCGCGACGAAGTCGTCGCCAACATCAACATCCTGCTCGCCAGGGCCCGTTCCGAGGCCGTGCCGGTGGTCTGGATCCAGCACTCCAGCGACGAGCTGAAACCGGACAGCGCTCCGTGGCAGTACGTCCCGGAGCTGATCCGTGAAGCAGCCGAGCCCCTCGTCCACAAGCGCTACGGAGACTCCTTCGAGGACACCGAGCTGGAGTCCCTCCTCGCCGAGCGCGGCGTGGGCCGCGTGGTCGTCACCGGCGCCCAGACCGACGCCTGCATCCGCTCCACCCTGCACGGCGCGATGGTCCGCGGCTACGACGCGACACTGGTCGCCGACGCCCACACCACGGAGGACCTCACCGCGTACGGCGCGCCGGCCCCGGAGCAGGTCATCTCGCACACGAACCTCTACTGGAGCTGGCAGGAGGCCCCGGGCCGAAAAGGCGGCACGGTCGAGACGGCGGACGTCGCTTTCTGAGCCTCCCGGAAACGCAAAAGAGCCCCACACCGTGAGGTGTGGGGCTCTTTCCTAATATTTGTTCGGCGGTGTCCTACTCTCCCACAGGGTCCCCCCTGCAGTACCATCGGCGCTGTAAGGCTTAGCTTCCGGGTTCGGAAT
>NZ_JBIVXP010000006.1:412338-541612 GCF_044769305.1 Streptomyces sp. NPDC090499 | reverse complement strand
CTGGCGTTGACTTTTGGCACGCTGTTGAGTTCTCAAGGAACGGTCGCTTCCTTTGTACTCACCCTCTCGGGCTTTCCTCCGGGCTTCCCTTCGGTGTTCCAAACTCTATCAGTGTTTTTCCGGCCCTCTGACCACTCTCCCGCAGGCATGCGAAAGATGATCCCGAGTTAGGATCTGACAAGTTTGGGTGCTGCTGAGTGGCGGTGCTTTATCGCTCCGCTTGGTCCCAGGCAGGAGTACGACTGTACACGGAGCCTCGAAGGCCGCGCAAATCGAATAGGCTGGTGGTCTAGACCACTACCTGGTAGCTTCCATGCGGAACCGCCACTTCATCTGACATACGCTGCTGCTCAGTGCCGTCCGGGACAAGCGATGACGGCTCGTGAACAGCACCACTCCTGGGAGGCTTCCCATGACCACCGTGACGTCCCCGCTCGCCGGACGCGCCGTAGGGCTGGCCGCAGTGCCGGATCCGGTCTTCGCCGGGGCCATGGTCGGCCCGGGTACTGCCATCGACCCCGCGCGCGAGCCTTCTGAGGTCGTGGCGCCCGTGGACGGAGTCGTCGTCTCCCTGCATCCGCACGCGTTCGTCGTGGTGGATGAGAGGGGCCACGGCGTGCTCACTCATCTCGGCATCGACACCGTGCAGCTCAACGGGCAGGGCTTCGAACTGCTCGTCAACAAGGGCGACACCGTGACCCGCGGCCAGGCCGTGATCCGCTGGAACCCGGCCGAGGTCGAGGCCGCCGGCAAGTCGCCGGTCTGCCCCGTCGTGGCCCTGGAGGCCACCGCCGACTCTCTCTCCGACGTCCGTGACGACGGTGACGTGAAGTCCGGCGACGCTCTCTTCGCCTGGAACTGACTCGTCCCGGACCGACGACCGACCCCGCCGCCGTCCCCTAGTACGACCAGTACGACGGAACAGGCGGCGAGCACGACAACCACCGCGGCGGCGGGACCCGCCGCACTATCGGAGACGGGTGAGATGGAGACAACGCTGCGAGGCGTCGGCGTGAGCCACGGTGTGGCGATCGGCGAGGTTCGGCACATGGGAACGGCGGTCCTGGAGCCGCCTGCCAAGCAGATCCCCGCGGAAGAGGCGGAGCGGGAACAGGGGCGTGCCCGTCAGGCCGTGGATGCCGTGGCCGCCGACCTGATGGCGCGCGGCAACCTGGCCGGCGGCGAGGCTCAGGCGGTGCTTGAGGCGCAGGCCATGATGGCGCAGGATCCCGAGCTGATGTCCGACGTGGACCGCAGGGTCGCCGTCGGCAGCACCGCCGAGCGTGCCGTGTACGACGCGTTCGCCGCGTACCGCGAGCTACTGGCCGGAGCGGGCGAGTACCTCGCCGGCCGGGTGGCCGACCTGGACGATGTGCGGAATCGTATCGTCGCCCGGCTGCTGGGAGTTCCGATGCCGGGTGTCCCGGACAGTGACGAGCCGTATGTGCTGGTCGCGCGGGATCTGGCGCCGGCGGACACGGCGCTGCTGGACCCGGCTCTGGTGCTGGGTTTCGTGACCGAGGAGGGCGGGCCGACCAGCCACAGCGCGATCCTGGCGCGGGCACTCGGGGTGCCTGCCGTGGTGGCGCTGCCGGGTGCCGGGGAGCTGGCCGAGGGCATCGTGGTCGCCGTCGACGGCAGTAGTGGCGACATCTTCGTGAACCCGAGTGCGGAGCGGAAGGCCGCGCTGACGGCGGCGGCCGCCGAGCGGAAGGCGGCGCTGTCCGCCACGACCGGTCCGGGCGCGACCGCCGACGGACACAAGGTGCCGTTGCTGGCCAACGTGGGCGGTCCGGCGGACGTGCCGGCTGCGGTGGCGGCCGGTGCCGAGGGTGTCGGTCTGTTCCGTACCGAGTTCCTGTTCCTCGATGACAGCAAGAGCGCTCCTTCCGAGGAGAAGCAGGTCGAGGCCTACCGGCAGGTGCTGGAGGCGTTCCCCGAGGGCCGGGTCGTCGTGCGGGTGCTGGACGCGGGCGCGGACAAGCCGCTGGACTTCCTGACGCCGGGGGACGAGCCGAACCCTGCGCTGGGCGTGCGTGGTCTGCGGACGCTGCTGGACCACCCCGAGGTGCTGCGCACCCAGCTGACGGCGTTGGCGAAGGCGGCCGAGGGGCTGCCCGTCCATCTTGAGGTCATGGCACCGATGGTGGCGGACCGTGCCGATGCGAAGGCGTTCGCGGACGCCTGCCGGGAGGCGGGGCTGCGGGCCAAGTTCGGCGCGATGGTGGAGATTCCCTCGGCCGCGCTGCGGGCGCGCTCGGTCCTCCAGGAGGTCGAGTTCCTGTCGCTGGGGACCAACGACCTGGCGCAGTACACGTTCGCCGCTGACCGCCAGGTCGGTGCGGTGTCCCGGCTGCAGGATCCGTGGCAGCCCGCGCTGCTCGATCTGGTCGCGCTGGCTGCGGAGGCGGCGCGGGCCGAGGGCAAGAGCTGTGGCGTGTGCGGTGAGGCCGCGTCGGACCCGCTGCTGGCGTGTGTGCTGACGGGTCTGGGTGTCACCTCCCTCTCCATGGGTGCGGCGTCGATTCCTTATGTCCGGGCGATGCTGGCCAAGTACACGCTGGCCCAGTGCGAGCGGGCCGCGGCGGCCGCGCGCGCCACCGACAGTGCGGACGAAGCCCGTGTGGCGGCGCAGGCGGTGCTGTCCGGCGAGTAGTCGGCCGCGGCCGTGACCGGCTGTCTTACCGGTGTCCTTCCGGGGGCGCTCCACCTGTGGGTGGGGCGCCCCCGGTGGTTTCAGTGATGGTGGCCGGACGGCGTCTCCTGGTCGCCCAGGTCGGGGGGCGCGCAGTAGTCGACGTCGGATTCAGGTGAGATGAGGTCTCCGGATTCGGCGTCGGTGCAGTAGGCGTCGAAGACCTCGCCGGCGGTGAGGGGCCCGAGGTTGTTGCCTCGCAGCCGCCAGCCGTAGACGCGGTCGGGGGTGCCGGCGGCGCTGGTGCGCATGACGAGTCCGCCGGGGCTGTTGGTGGCGAGGCCGAGGGCGAGAACGCTGGTGAATTCGAGGGCTTCGGCCTCGTCGAGGTGGGTGGTGCCGTCGCTGTTCCGGTCGGCGTGGAGGACGGTGACGAGGGTTTCCGGTGGTCCGGAGACGCTGCACACGAGGTGCCGGTTGCCTGGCGGGGCGGTGTCGAGGATGCGGGTCAGGAGGTGGGAGGCGCGGTTGAAGGCGGCGCGTCCGACGTCCTCGCCGCAGGTGGGGCAGGGGCCGAGGCGGGCGAGGAGGGTGCTCGCGTACTCCCAGGTGGCCTGGCGTACGGCCTCGTCGACGAGGGCGGGGACGAGGTCGGTGAGGGGGCGGCCGTCGTAGGGGACGGTGGGGCCGGTGGCCGCGAGTTCGGCGGTGAAGCGGGTGCGGCTGGCCGGGTCGTCGGGGTCGAGGCCGGTGGCTGTGCAGAACTCGGCGTATTCCTCGGGGTCGAACAGGGCGAGTGTGGTGTGGGTGCCCTCTGCGGCGCGGGTCCTGAGGAGGGCTTCGATCTGGCGGAGGTAGGTGAGGTGGTCGTCGAAGGTGAAGGTGCGGTAGCGCCGCATGGCGCTGAAGTCGTGTTCGTCGGTCAGCAGGCCGATGGTGCCGGCGATCTCGCGGCGCAGGACGCGTCGCATGGTCCGGTGGTCGGTGTGCGCCATGGTTCCCCCAGTGAGCGGTCGATCAATGCTCACTCACAGTAACCGGCACCACTGACAACGGCGGGTGGGTGCGCGCGGCGCGGACGTCAGGCGCGCTTGCGGGCGAGGTCCTCGAAGTAGCTCAGCAGGTCGAGGTTGTCGATGGAGCCGGGGTTGACGGCCTTTTCCAGGGGTGCGCCCTGGAGCAGGCGTTTGACGGGGACCTCGATGCGCTTTCCGGTGAGGGTGTGCGGGACGCCGGGGACCTCGATGACCTCGTCCGGGACGTGGCGGGGCGAGAGCTGTTCGCGGATGGCCTGCTTGATGCGGTTCAGCAGGGCCTCGTCGAGGACCGCGCCGGGGGCGAGGTGGACGAAGAGGGGCATCCAGTAGCCGCCGTCGGGCTGTTCGACGCCGATGACGAGGGACTCCTTGATCTCGGGGAGTCGTTCGACGACCTCGTAGATGTCGGCGGAGCCCATCCGTACGCCCTGGCGGTTGAGCGTGGAGTCGGAGCGGCCGTGGATGATCACCGTGCCGCGTGAGGTGACGGTGATCCAGTCGCCGTGGCGCCAGACGCCGGGGTAGGTGTCGAAGTAGCTCTCGTGGTAGCGGCTGCCGTCGGGGTCGTTCCAGAAGCGGATCGGCATGGATGGCATGGGGTTGGTGACGACCAGTTCGCCCACTTCGTCGATGACGGGGTGGCCTGCCGGGTCCCAGGCCTGGAGGTCGGTGCCGAGGCCGGGGGCCTGGAGTTCGCCGGTGTAGACCGGGAGGGTGGGCACGGCGCCCGCGAAGCAGGAGCACACGTCGGTGCCGCCGCTGACGGAGGCGATCCAGAGGTCGGCCCCGCTCGCTGCGAACTCGTCGTGCAGCCAGCGGAAGCCGTCGGGGGGCAGTGGCGAGCCGGTGGTGGCGACGCACTTCACCCGGGAGAGGTCGTGGTCGCGGGCGGGGTGCACGCCGGCCTTGCGGCAGGCCATCACGTAGGCGGCGGAGGTGCCGTAGAGGGTGGCTCCGGTGCGTTCGGCGACGCGCCACTGGGCGCCGGTGTCGGGATAGCCGGGGCTGCCGTCGTACAGGACGATCGTGGTGCCGGTGAGGAGGCCGGAGACGAGGAAGTTCCACATCATCCAGCCGGTCGAGGTGTACCAGAAGAAGCGGTCCTCGGGACCCAGGTCGCAGTGCAGGCCGAGCTGTTTGAGGTGTTCGACCAGGATGCCGCCCTGGGACTGGACGATGGCCTTGGGCAGGCCGGTGGTGCCGGAGGAGTAGAGCACCCACAGGGGGTGGTCGAACGGGACCTGTTCGAACTCCGGCTCGGTGTCGGCTGCGGTCAGGGCCGACCACTCCAGGGCGCCTTCGGGGGCCGGGGTGCCGAGCAGCGGGATGTGGACGACGGCACGCAGGGTGGGCAGTTCACGGCGGAGTTCGGCGACGATCTCGCGCCGGTCGTGTTCCTTGCCGCCGTAGCGGTAGCCGTCGACGGTGAACAGGACGACGGGTTCGACCTGCTGGAAGCGGTCCAGGACGCTGCGGGCGCCGAAGTCGGGGGCGCAGGAGGTCCAGACGGCGCCCACGGCGGCGGTGGCGAGGAGGGCGGCCACGGCCTGCGGGACGTTCGGGAGGTAGCCGCTGACGCGGTCGCCGGGGCGGACGCCGAGGGCGCGGAGTTCGGCGGCCAGGGAGCCCACCTGGCGGCGCAGTTCCACCCAGGTGACCGGGCGGGGTTCGTGGGTCTCGTCGACGTACAGGAGGGCGGGTTCGTCCGCGCGGGTGGCGGCGGCCCGCAGGGCGTGCTCGGCGTAGTTCAGCCGCGAGCCGGGGAACCACTGGGCGCCGGGCATGGCGCGGTCGCCGAGCACGCGCGCGTAGGGCGTCGAGAACCGTACGTCGAAGTACTCGGTGACGGCCTGCCAGAAGGTGTCCAGGTGGTCGACGGACCAGCGGTGCAGGGCCGGGTACCCGCCGTCGCCGGGGGCTCCGTGGTGCTCTGCCGCCCAGGACTGGAAGCTGGTGATGCGTGCCTGGGCGATCCGTTGCGGATCGGGCTGCCAGAGCGGCTGGGGGTTCGCGGTCGACATGGGGCGGCTCCCGGGCTTCTGCGCATTGTGTACGTGGGACGCGCACGGGCTGGGGTGTGCGCGTGACGCGGCTGACAGGGACGATGCCATGTGATCGACTTCTACACCAGGGTGCGCTCCACATAGTCCGTGTCGTGAAGATGTGGTCCCGGCACGGGTGAATGCCAGTTGAACGGCACGCGCGTGTGGAGCGCTGAGTGGCAGGGTGAGCAGCATGGACGGTCGTGACCTGGTGCGTTCGGTAAGAGTGGTCGGTTCGAGCAAGGCGGCTCAGGGGTTGCGTACCGTGCGGGCCGCGTGGCGCAGGAGGCGGATCGATGCCGCCGGGCTGCCCGCGCGGGGGGCGGAGCGGGCCCGGGTGCCGGGGCCGGTGCAGGGCGCGGAGCCGGGGCCGGGCGGCGGTGTGCTCCGGTTCAGCCGGTCCGAGCTGCGGATCACGGTCGCCGTGAACGGGGCGGTCTTCTGGGGCTGGGACGGAGCCGGTCCCGAGCCGTCGTACGCGCTCGCGGGGCGTTGCCCGGAGCCGGATCCGCGGGCGGTCCTCGAACCGGACACCAACGGGGGCTGGCGGGTCGTGGCGGAGCGGGTGAGGGTCAGTGTCTCGCGGCACGGCGCGGTGGAGGTGTGCACGCCGGGTGGCGTGCTGCTGCGGCGGGATCTGCCGCCGCGCTGGTGGGAGCCGGTGGGCGGGGGTGCGGCGCGCTGGGTGCAGCGGTCGGAGGTGGCCGCGGACGCGCGGTTCTTCGGTCTGGGCGGGCGTGCCTCGGGGCCGCGGCTGCGGGACGGCACGTACCGGTTGTGGAACACCGATCCCGGCCGTGCCTTCGGGCCCGGTGACGATCCGCTGTACGTCACCATGCCGGTCCAGTTGGTGGTGGCGGACGCGGCGGCGCATCTGGTGTTCCACGACAGTTCGTGGGACGGGACGGTGACGCTCCGGAAGGGCGAGGAGGGTGCCGGTTCGGGGCACGACCGGACCGGGCGCTGCGAGCTGCGGATGGACGGCGGTCCGCTGCGCTGCTGGGTGATGGTGGGCACTCCCGCGCGCGTGCTGCACACGTGGGCGTCGCTCACGGGCGCGCCCGCGCTGCCGCCGACGTGGGCGCTGGGCCATCACCACGCGCGCTGGGGTTTCGGCAGCGAGCAGGAGGTGCGGCGGATCGTCGCCGGTTACCAGGAGCGCGGTCTGCCGCTGGACGCGGTCCATCTGGACATCGACCACTACGACGCCCACCAGGTGTTCACGGTCGATCACGAGCGTTTCCCGAAGCTGCCGACCCTGGCGGAGGAGCTCCGGCGGGACGGGATCCGGCTGGTGTCGATCGTCGACCCTGCGGTGAAGGCCGAGCCGGGCAACACGGTGTACGACAGCGGGACGGCGGTCGACGCCTTCGTCCGTGATCCGTCGGGGCGGACGGTGGAGGGGGTGGTGTGGCCCGGGGATGCGGTCTTCCCCGACTTCACGGACGCGCGCGTGCGCGCGTGGTGGGGCGGCCTGTACGAGGAGCGGCTGGCGCTGGGGTTCGCCGGGTTCTGGCACGACATGAACGAGCCGACGTCCTTCAGCGCGTTCGGCGAGTCGACGCTGCCGCGCTCGGCGCGGCACACCCTGGAGGGGCGCGGCGGCGACCACCGGGAGGCACACAACGTCTACGCGCTCTGCATGGCGCGGGCGGCCTACGAGGGCCTGCGCGGACTCGCGCCCGGGGAGCGGCCGTTCCTGTTCTCCCGCTCGGGCTGGGCCGGTATGCAGCGGTACGGCGGCACCTGGTCGGGTGACGTCGCCACCGGCTGGCCGGGGCTGCGCGCGTCCTTGTCGCTGGTGCTGGGGCTCGGGTTGTGTGGGGTGCCGTACTCGGGTCCCGACGTGGGCGGTTTCGACGGGAGTCCGTCGCCGGAGCTGTTTCTTCGCTGGTTCCAGCTGGGCGCGTATCTGCCGCTGTTCCGGACGCACGCGAGCATGCGGGCGGGGCGCCGGGAGCCGTGGGAGTACGGGGCCGAGGTGCTGGAGCACGCGCGCGTGGCGCTGCTCGAACGGCGGCGTCTGCTGCCGTACTTCATGACGCTGGCGCAGCTGGCCCGGCGGACCGGTGCGCCGTACGTGCGGCCGGTGTGGTGGGGTGCGCCGGAGGACCGCGCGCTGCGTGACTGCGAGGACGCGTTCCTGCTGGGCGACGCCCTGCTGGTGGCTCCGGTGCTGGATCCGGGTGCCGACCGGCGTGCGGTGCAGCTGCCCCGCGGGCGTTGGTACGACACGGTGACCGAGAAGGCGTACGAGGGTCCCGGGCAGGTGCTCGTCGATGCCCCGCTGTCGCGGATCCCGGTGCTGGCACGCGCGGGTGCCGTCCTGCCCGTGCGGGACGAGGACGGCGGGACGCGGCTTGAGGTGTGGGCACCCGCCCGGGGGCGGACGGGAGGCGGGCTGTTCGTGCCGGATGCGGGCGACGGCTGGGAGGAGCCGGAGATGGAGCGTTACGTCGCCCGCTGGGATGGCCGGCACGTGGTGGTCCGGCGGGAGGACGAGAGCGGCGTGCGCGAGCCGTCCCGGCCCGTCCAGGTCAGAGGGCTGGAGTGAGCCGGCGGGCTCAGTAGCGGCCCTCGAACCATGCGCGTACGGCCACGCTGTGCAGCGGGAAGGCGAGCTCCTCGGGGCGGCGCAGCAGGTGCCAGCCCTCGGTCTCGTCGGTCGCGCCCGAGGGCGGGAGGCCTTCGGCCGGGCGTTCCGGGAGGAGGCCGAACAGCAGCAGGTGCCCGTCGGGTGAGCTCATGGCGTCGACGAGCCGTACGTCGCGGGCGGCCGCGTCGATGCCCGTCTCCTCCTTGAGTTCGCGGACGACGGCGTGCCGCCAGTCCTCACGGTCGTCGACGTAGCCCCCGGGCAGCGCGGTGCCGCCGCGCGCGGGGGCCACGGTGCGGGTGATGACGACCAGGGCGGTGCCCTTCGTGTCGTAGACGGGCTGGAGGGCGATCGCCACCGGCAGCGGGTTGCGGTAGGCGACGTGGCCGCAGGCCGGGCAGGTGCGGGGCCAGCCGGAGATTCTCTCTCCGTAGGCCGCTCCGCAGCTCGAACAGTGCGAGTCCGGAGCGGAGTTGGCAATTGGGTGCTGATTTTCGGACACGCGCGGACTTTATCCGATCAGGAGAACGACGTCTCACGGTCAGAGGAACGTCTCCTTCCGGAAGTGAACGGACATCCTCCGGCCTGGAGCCGGGCGCGGGCGGCGCGGCGGGATCCTCCCGCGCGGCCTGTCCAGTCCCGGCGGCCCGTGGCACACTTCTGACGTTCCGTCAGATTTCGTGTCCTGGAGGAGCCTTGTCGCATACACGCACACCGGCGGTCGACGGCTGGTTCACGGGCGAGGGGGACGGATTCCGGCTGCTGGGCACCCGCTGCGCGGACTGCGCCTCGGTCTTCTTCCCGCGCGAGGACGTCCACTGCCGCAACCCCGGCTGCAAGGGCGGCGACCTGGAGGAGGTCCCGCTCTCCCGGCGCGGACGGATCTGGTCGTACACCGACAGCAGGTACCGCCCCCCGTCACCCTATGTGAGCGACCCGGAACTTCCGTGGGAGCCGTACGCGTTGATCGCTGTGGAGCTGGAGTCCGAGCGGATCGTGGTGCTGGGGCAGGCGGTTCCCGGGATCACCGTCGCCGATCTGGCGGTGGGCATGGAGGTCGAGGTCGTCCCCGGAGTCCTGGGCGAGGACGCGGAGACGACCTGGACGACCTGGCACTGGCGGCCGACGGGGGTGGCGGCATGAGTGCGGACGTGGCGGTGCTCGGCGCGGGCATGCACCCGTGGGGCAAGTGGGGCCGGAGCTTCGTCGAGTACGGGACGGCGGCGGCCCGCGCGGCGCTCGCGGACGCCGGACTGGAGTGGCGGGACATCGGCTCGGTCGTGGGCGCGGACACCGTGCGCGGCGGGTATCCGGGCTATGTGGCGGGTGCGACCTTCGCGAAGGCGCTGGGCTGGCAGGGGGCGCGGGTGGCGAGCGTGTACGCGGCGTGCGCGTCCGGGGCCCAGGCGGTCGCCGCGGCGCGGGCGCAGATCCTGGCGGGCCTCGCGGACGTGGTGCTCGTGGTGGGGGCGGACGCGGCACCCAAGGGCTTCTTCCGACCCGCCGGAGGAGACCGGCCGGAGGATCCCGACTGGCTGCGCTTCAGGTTGCTGGGGGCGACGAACCCGACGTACTTCGGGCTGTACGCACGGCGCCGGATGGCGGTGTTCGGGGACACCCCCGAGGACTTCGCCCTGGTCAAGGTGAAGAACGCGGCCCTGGGTGCGCTCAATCCGTACGCCCGCTACCGCAGGCGGGTGACCGCCGAGGAGGTCGCCGCCTCCCAGGTGGTCGCCGATCCGCTGCGGCTGCTGGACATCTGCGCCACCTCCGACGGCGGGGCCGCGCTGGTGCTGTCGAGCCTGGAGTTCGCGCGTCGGCACGGGGTGCCACGGCCGGTGCGGATCCGCGCGGTGTCCACCGTCACACCCCGTTACCCGAGCACGGTACTGGACCTGCCGGACATCGCGACGGACTCCGCGGCGGCGGTGGAGCCGCCCCCGGAGCCCTTCCGGGCATCGATCGCGCGGGCCGCCTACGAGGAGGCGGGCATCGGTCCCGAGGAGTTGTCCCTCGCCGAGGTCTACGACCTGTCCACCGCGCTGGAGTTGCAGTGGTACGAGGATCTCGGGCTGTGCGCCGAGGGCGAGGCGGCGAAGCTGCTGCGCGAGGGCGCCACGGCCCCGGGCGGCCGCATACCGGTCAACGCCAGCGGCGGCCTCGCGTCCTTCGGGGAGGCGGTGCCGGCCCAGGCGATCGCCCAGGTCTGCGAGCTGACCTGGCAGTTGCGAGACGCGGCGGGCGACCGCCAGGTGGCGCACGCGCGCGTGGGGATCACGGCCAACCAGGGCCTGTTCGGGCACGGCTCGTCCGTGATAGCGGTGCGCTGACGGGACGGGTGTGACCGCAGGGGCGCATACCCTGTGTGACCACCCCGAAATGGTGCGTGAACGTCTCATGAACTGCCCATGGGCGTACGCCGGTGGCGTCATCATGCTCCCGTGCGCACCTGGACGGATGCTCTCCGTTTCGCCTTCCAGCCGGTGGTCAATCTGACGACCGGCGGGATCGCCGCACTGGAGATCCTCGCCCGCCCCGAGACCGGCGACATCCTCGGCGAAGCCCGCCGGAATCCCGAACTCGACGGCCGTCTGGCGGTGTCGGCCCTCCGCGCGGCGGCCCGCAAGGAGACGCTGCTGCCGCTGCACATCAACGTCTTCGCGGCCACCCTCGCCGACCTGGGCGGCATCGGACCGCTGCCCGAGGCCGTCCGCGAGGCCGGACGGATGCCCTGGGAAGTCACCCTGGACATCGTCCCGCCGTACACGCACGTGCCGCAGCGGGCCCTGCTGGAGGCCGTGGCGGTGCTGCGCGGCCAGGGCTTCCGGATCAGCGCGGACGGCATCGGGGACGGGGACGTGCCGCTGCGGCTGCTCACCGACCTCTCCCCCGACCTGCTCAAGCTCGACGCCTCCCTGCTCGCCCGGCCGGCCGCGGTGCGGGCGATGCGCACCCTGTGCGAGGAACTCGGCGCCCTGGTGGCCGTCGAGGGCGTGGAGACCGAACTCCAGCACGCGGCAGCGGTGTCCGCCGGGGCGCAACTGGCCCAGGGCGAGCTGTTCGCGCCACCGGCCCGGATCCCGGTCGCGGAGGTATACGTTCCGCCGTCCTCCCCCGCCGCCGTACCGCCACCGCGCTCCGGGCCGTCCGTGCGCGAGTTCATCCGGCCCGCCGCGCTCCTGCCGGTCACCGCGTCCGCGTTGCAGGTACGGGCGCTGCTGACCGGCTCCCCGGACGTCTCCGGCGTCCTCCTGGTGGACCAGACCGGCGCCCCCGTCCGCTCCGTGCACCGCTCCCGCTTCCTGCTGTCGATGTCCGGCCGCTATGGGCACGCCCTGTACGCGGACCGCCCGGCCTTCAAGCTGGGCGACGCCCCGCGCACGGTCGGCATCGACGCGACCGCCTGGGAGGTGCTGGACGTGGTGGCCGTCGGCGGCCCGGACCGCACCTCCGACGACGTGACCGTCGTCGACCGGCTCGGGCGCTGCGTGGGCGTCGTACGCCTCGCCGACCTGGTGCGGGCGCTCGCCGAGACCCGCGTCGAGGAGGCGGCCGGGCTCAACCCGCTGACCCGGCTGCCCGGTTCGGACGCGATCACGGGCGAGGTGGACCGGTGGCTCGCGGACGGCCGCGTCTTCGCGCTGAGCTGGCTCGACATCGACCACTTCAAGCAGGTGAACGACGGCGCCGGGTTCGCCGCGGGCGACGAGCTGATCCGTTCGGTGGGGCGGGCGCTGCAGGAGTCCGCCGCCGGGCACGCGCGCGTGGGGCACATCGGCGGGGACGACTTCCTGGTGCTCGCCGACGAGGCCGGGCTGGACCGGGTCGCCGCCCTGCTCGACGCGCCCTGGTCCGCGGGCGGGCGCCCCGTCACGCTGTCCCTGGCCACCGTCGTGTGCGGCCCCGGCAGCGTGGCCGATCACCGGCAGGCGGCCGCCTGCCTGGCACCGCTCAAGAAGGCCGCCAAGGCGCTCTACGGGGCGAGTTGGGTGCTGGGGCGGGCGGGACTGCCCGGACACGAGATCCGGCGCGGCTCGGACGCGTACCCGGCCCAGGCCGGGTGCGCGGCGGTGGAGCCGTGACAGGTGCGCTCCGGCGGGTTGCCCGTCATCGTTGCCGTCGGCGACCTTGACGCCCCCCGAGTGCCGGTGAAAACTTCCGGTGTCGGTCGACATCGCCGTACATTCTCGGCGTATTCAGGCACTGCGCCATGGGCCGCTCCTGTCTCGAGGCTCCCTCCCCCATGGGCGATTCGGCCGTTACGGCACGCTCGTCATGGACGCCGGGCGGGGCGCGGGACCTTCCCTGCCTTCGGCTGACGTCGCCAAGGGAACCGTTCCTGCTCAAGCGCCGGGGTCGCCCCCCGGCCAGCGCCCTAGGAGCCGCCATGAGCAACGGAGACATCTTCGTAGGCGAAGTCATCGGCACGGCCATTCTGATCCTGTTCGGTGC
Source organism: Streptomyces sp. NPDC090499 (assembly GCF_044769305.1). NCBI lineage: Bacteria > Bacillati > Actinomycetota > Actinomycetes > Kitasatosporales > Streptomycetaceae > Streptomyces > Streptomyces sp. NPDC090499. The sequence continues at coordinate 528,850 of NZ_JBIVXP010000006.1, read as the reverse complement.
GGGTGTCTGCGCCGCGGTCACCCTGAGACACTCCAAGGCCCGGGCCGCGGGATGGGTGGCCATCGCGTTCGGCTGGGGATTCGGTGTGCTCGCCGGGGCCTACACCGCCGCTCCGCTCTCCGGCGGGCAGCTGAACCCCGCGGTCACCATCGGCATCGCCGTCGACACCGGGAAGTGGGGCAAGGTCTGGGTCTACCTGCTCGGCCAGCTCGTCGGTGCGCTGCTGGGCGCCGTCCTGACGTATCTGGTCTACCTGGCCCAGTTCCAGGCCAACGTGCCCGACGAGGAGTCGGGCGAGGAGCCGACACCGACGCTCGGCATCTTCTCCACCATCCCGGAGATCCGGAACCCGGTCGCCAACCTCGTCACCGAGATCATCGCCACGATCGCGCTGGTCCTGCCGATCCTCGCGTTCGGGCTGACCAAGGGGCTCGGCCAGTCCGGCACCACCGTGCTGATCGTCTCGCTGCTCGTCGTCGGCATCGGGCTGTCGCTCGGCGGCCCCACCGGCTACGCCATCAACCCGACGCGCGACCTCGGCCCGCGCATCGTGCACACCTTCCTGCCGATCCCCAACAAGGGCACCTCGGACTGGGGTTACGCCTGGATACCGGTCGTCGGCCCCCTGATCGGCGGGGCGCTCGCGGGCCTGATCTACCACGCGGCCTTCTGACTCGGCGCGGACGTCCCGGGTCCGCGCGGTCCCCCGGCCCGACGCGCCCCCGGCCCTGCGCGGCCCTCCCACCCACGAAGCCTTCCGACCCAGCGACCAAGGGGTAGCCATGACGGACACCGCCGAGAAGTACGTCGCCGCAATCGACCAGGGCACCACGTCGAGCCGCTGCATCATCTTCGACCACGGCGGCGCGATCGTCGCCGTCGACCAGCGCGAGCACCGACAGATCTTCCCCAAGCCGGGCTGGGTGGAGCACGACGCCACCGAGATCTGGTCCAAGGTGCAGGCCGTGGTGGCCGGGGCGCTGGCCAACGCGGGGCTGCGCGCCGACCAGCTGAGCGCGCTGGGCATCACCAACCAGCGCGAGACGACCGTCCTGTGGGACCGCGCCACCGGCAAGCCCGTGCACAACGCGATCGTCTGGCAGGACACCCGCACCGCGGCCCTGTGCCGCGAACTCGGCGGCAGCGACGGGCAGGACCGCTTCCGCGAGCAGACCGGGCTGCCCCTGGCCAGCTACTTCTCCGGCCCCAAGGCGGCCTGGCTGCTCGACAACGTGCCCGGACTGCGGGACCGGGCCGAGCGCGGCGAGATCGCCTTCGGGACCATCGACTCCTGGCTGATCTGGAACCTCACCGGCGGCACCGACGGCGGCCGGCACGTCACAGACGTCACCAACGCCGGGCGCACCATGCTGATGAACCTGGAGACCCTCCAGTGGGACCCCGCCATCCTCGCCGCGATGAACGTCCCCGAGGCGGTGCTGCCCGAGATCAGGTCGTCCGCCGAGGTGTACGGCACCGCCGTCGGCCAGCTCGCCGGAGTGCCGGTGGCGTCCGCCCTCGGCGACCAGCAGGCGGCGGTCTTCGGGCAGGCCTGCTACGACGTCGGCACGGCGAAGAACACCTACGGAACGGGCAGCTTCCTGCTGCTCAACACCGGAAACCGGCCGGTGCCGTCCAAGAGCGGGCTGCTGACGACGATGGGATACCGGATCGGCACCGAGGCGCCGGTGTACTGCCTGGAGGGTTCGATCGCCATAACGGGCGCGCTCGTCCAGTGGTTCCGCGACCAGCTCGGCATCATCCGCGCCGCCGACGAGATCGAGACACTGGCGGCGAGCGTCGACGACAACGGCGGCGCCTACATCGTGCCCGCCTTCTCCGGCCTGTTCGCGCCCTACTGGCGCTCCGACGCGCGCGGGGTCGTCACCGGGCTGACCCGGTACGTCACCAAGGCGCACCTCGCCCGCGCGGTCCTGGAGGCGACGAGCTGGCAGACGCGGGAGGTCGTGGACGCGATGTACCAGGACTCGGGGGTGCCGATCACCACCCTGAAGGTCGACGGCGGCATGACGAAGAACAACCTCCTGATGCAGCACCAGGCGGACGTCCTCGGGGTACCCGTGATCCGGCCCCGGGTCTCCGAGACGACCTGTCTGGGCGCCGCCTACGCGGCCGGCCTGGCGACCGGGGTGTGGAACGACCTGGACGAGCTGAGGTCGCACTGGCAGCAGGACATGGAGTGGACGCCCACGATGGCGGCGGCGGTACGCGAACGGGAGTACGCGAACTGGCGCAAGGCGGTGGAGAAGAGCTTCGGCTGGCTGGAGGACGGCGAGTAACCACCCCCGGACCACGGCCCGTACCTCGGTCGGCGGGGGTACGGGCCGTGCCGCCGCCGTTCAGGTGGTGACGGTCTGCCGGTGGGCCGCCGCGTACGCCATCGCGTGCCGGACGACGCCGATGAGCACCTCCTTGACCGACTCGCGGTCCCGGGCGTCGCAGAGCACGATCGGTACGTCCGGGTCGAGGTCGAGGGCCTTGCGGACGGACTCCACCGGGTACCGGGCCGCGTCCTCGAAGCAGTTGACGCCGACGAGGAAGGGTATGGAACGCCGCTCGAAGTAGTCGACGGCGGCGAAGCAGTCCTCCAGGCGGCGTGTGTCGGCGAGTACGACGGCTCCCAGCGCGCCCTCGGCCAGCTCGTCCCACATGAACCAGAACCGTTCCTGGCCGGGCGTGCCGAACAGGTACAGCACCAGGTCCTCGCGCAGGGTGATGCGGCCGAAGTCCATCGCGACGGTGGTGGTGTGCTTGCCCTCGACGCCGGAGGTGTCGTCGACCGGTCGCCCGGCCTCGGTGAGCAGTTCCTCGGTGCGCAACGGCCGGATCTCGCTGACCGCGCCGACCAGGGTCGTCTTGCCCACGCCGAAGCCGCCGGCCACGAGGATCTTGAGCGTGACGGGCTCGACCGGGGGCTTGCCACGCTCAGATCGCCCGAAGATCATCGAATTCTTCTCCTGCTTGATGGGGTCGTTGATAGGTCATTGACGGGGCCGGGTGACGGGCGTCCGTACCCGCCGCCGCCCGGGGTTTCGACGACGAGCACGTCGTCGGGGCCGACGTCCGCGGCATCGCTGCCGCCGAGTTCGGTGACCGTGCCGTCGGCCCGCTCCACCCGGTTGGCGCCGAGCGCGCCGGGTTCGCCCCCGGCCATGCCGTACGGCGGCACGCGGCGGTGCTGGGAGAGGGTGGAGACGGTCATGGGTTCGAGGAAGCGGACGCGGCGGACCGCGCCGTCCCCGCCGTGCCAGCGGCCCGCGCCGCCGCTGCCCGCGCGTACGGCGAACTCGTCGAGGCGGACGGGCAGCCGCCACTCCAGGACCTCCGGGTCGGTGAGCCGGGAGTTGGTCATGTGGGTCTGTACGACGCACGCGCCGTGGAAGCCGTCACCGGCTCCGGAACCGGAGGCGACGGTCTCGTAGTACTGGTGGCGTTCGTTGCCGAAGGTGACGTTGTTCATGGTCCCGGAGCCCTCGGCCTGGACGCCGAGCGCCGCGTAGAGGGCGCCGGTGATGGCCTGGGAGGTCTCGACGTTGCCCGCGACGACGGCGGCCGGCGGCTCGGGGGCGAGCATCGAACCGGGCGGCACAACGATGTCGAGCGGGCGCAGGCAGCCGTCGTTGAGCGGGATGTCGTCGGCGACGAGGGTGCGGAAGACGTACAGCACGGCCGCGTTGACGACGGCGAACGGGGCGTTGAAGTTGGTGGCGAGCTGGGCCGAGGTGCCGGTGAAGTCGACGGTCGCACGCCGGTTGGCGCGGTCCACGCGCACGCGTACCCGGATGACCGCCCCGGAGTCGGTCTTGTAGGCGTACGCGCCGTCGTCGAGGGCGTCGACCACCCGGCGGACCGCTTCCTCCGCGTTGTCCTGGACGTGCCGCATGTAGGCCTGGACGACGTCCAGGCCGAACTCCTCGATCATCCGGCCGACCTCGTCGACACCCTTGCGGTTGGCGGCGATCTGGGCGCGCAGGTCGGCGAGGTTGGTGGGGATGTTGCGGCTGGGGTAGCGGGCCCCGGCGAGCAGCTGGTGCGTCTCGGCCTCCCGGAACCGGCCGTTCTCGGCGAGCAGCCAGTTGTCGAAGAGGACGCCCTCCTCCTCGATGGTGCGGCTGTTCGCCGGCATCGAGCCCGGCGCGATGCCGCCGATCTCGGCGTGGTGGCCGCGGGAGGCGACGTAGAAGAGGATCCGGTCACCCTCCGTGGCGAAGACCGGTGTGATCACGGTGACGTCGGGCAGGTGGGTGCCGCCGTGGTAGGGGTCGTTGACGGCGTAGGTGTCGCCGGGGCGCATCGAGGTGCCGCGGCTGCGGATGACCTCTTTCACGCTGGTGCCCATGGAGCCCAGGTGGACGGGGATGTGCGGGGCGTTGGCCACCAGGTTCCCGTCCGGGTCGAACAGGGCGCAGGAGAAGTCGAGGCGCTCCTTGATGTTGACGGACTGGGCCGTCGACTCCAGGCGGGCGCCCATCTGTTCGGCGATCGACATGAAGAGGTTGTTGAAGACCTCGAGCAGGACCGGGTCCGCTTTCGTGTCGAGATCGGAACTCTGCGTGACCGTCGCGCGTTCCATGACCAGATGCCCGTCGCCGGTCGCCGCGGCCCGCCAGCCGTCGTCGACGACGGTCGTGGCACTGGCCTCGGTGATGATCGCCGGGCCGGTGACGGCTTCGCCGGGGGGCAGGGCCTCACGGCGGTGCAGGGGTACGTCGCGCCAGGCGCCGCCGGTGTGGAGGCAGACGGTCTCCGGGGCGGCGGGAGTGCCCTCGTAGGGGGCGAGGGCGGAGAGATCGGGGGGTTGGGTGATGCCGGTGGCTTCCACGGAGAGGGCTTCGACGACGACCGGGCGGTCGAGCGTGAAGGAGTACGTGGCGCGATGACGTTCTTCGAAGGCGTGTTTCATCGCCGCGGGCTCGGTGAGTTCGACGGTGAGGGTGGTGTCGGTGCCGTCGTAGCGGAGCTGGGCGCGGCGGGTGACTTCGACGCGGTCCTCGGGGACGTCCTCGGCGAGGAGTTCGGCGCGGGCCGCGGCCTCCAGGTCGTCGGCGGTCTTGCGGATGCCGGCCATGGCGGCGGGTTCCAGGGGGGCCTCGACGGACTGTTCGCGCATGGCCGTGGTGTCGGCGAGCCCGATGCCGAGCGCGGACAGGACCCCGGCCATGGGTGGCACCAGGACGGTGCGGATGCCGAGCGAGTCGGCGACCATGCACGCGTGCTGTCCGCCGGCCCCGCCGAAGGTGGTGAGGGCGTAGCGGGTGACGTCGTGGCCCTTCTGGACGGAGATCCGCTTCACGGCGTTGGCGATGTTGGCGACGGCGATGCTCAGGTAGCCCTCGGCGACCTGTTCGGGGGTGCGGTCGTCGCCGGTCCGCTCGCGGATCTCCCGGGCGAGCTCGGTGAAGCGGTCGCGGACCAGGCCGGCGTCGAGCGGCTGGTCCCCGCTCGGCCCGAACACCTGGGGGAAGTGGGCCGGCTGGATCCGGCCGAGCATGACGTTGGCGTCGGTGACGGCCAGCGGTCCGCCGCCCCGGTAGCAGGCCGGGCCGGGGTCGGCACCCGCCGAGTCCGGGCCGACGCGGTAGCGGGCGCCGTCGAAGTGCAGCACCGAGCCGCCGCCCGCGGCGACGGTGTGGATGTCCAGCATGGGGGCGCGCAGCCGGACGCCCGCGATCTGCGTGGTGAAGACCCGTTCGTAGCCGCCCGCGAAGTGGGAGACGTCGGTGGAGGTGCCGCCCATGTCGAAGCCGATGACCCGGTCGAAGCCGGCCAGCTGCGACATCCGGGCCATGCCGACGATCCCGCCGGCCGGACCGGAGAGCACGGCGTCCTTCCCGCGGAACTGCCCGGCCTCGGCGAGCCCGCCGTTGGACTGCATGAACATCAGCCGGACGCCTTCGAGTTCGTCGGCGACATGGCGGACGTAGCGGCGCAGCACGGGCGACAGGTAGGCGTCGACGACGGCGGTGTCGCCGCGCGGGACCAGCTTCATCAGGGGGCTGACCTCGCTGGACAGCGAGATCTGCGGGAAGCCGGTGCGGGCGGCCAGCTCGCCGATCGCCTGCTCGTGGGCGGGATACAGGTGACTGTGCATGCAGACGACGGCGACCGCGCGGATCCCGTCGTCGTACGCCTGCTGGAGCGGGCCTGCCAGGGCGTCCAGGTCGGGTGCGCGCAGCACTGTGCCGTCGGCGGCGATCCGCTCGTCGGCTTCGACGACCCGTTCGTACAGCAGCTCGGGCAGGTCGATGCGGCGGGCGAAGATGCGGGGGCGGTTCTGGTAGGCGATGCGCAGTGCGTCACGGAAGCCGCGGGTGATGACGAGGAGGGTGCGCTCGCCCTTGCGTTCGAGCAGGGCGTTGGTGGCGACCGTGGTGCCCATCCGGACGGCGTCGACGGAGGCGCCGGAGCCCTCCAGGAGCTCGCGTACGGCGGCCACGGCGGCGTCGGCGTAGCGCGCCGGGTTGTCCGAGAGCAGCTTGTGGGTGAGCAGCCGGCCGTCCGGGCGCCGCGCGACGACGTCGGTGAACGTACCGCCACGGTCGACCCAGAACTGCCAGCCTGTCACGTCACTACTCCGCTTCCGCGCCGGTCACAGCGCCCGGAGGCCGTTGATCACGTCGCGCAGAATACTCTCGTCCACCAGCTCGGCCGGGGGTACCGGCCGGTTGACGTGGACGAGTTCCCCGTCGACGAGGTCGCCGACCAGGACCCGGACCACTCCGACGGGGAGGTCGAGTTCCGAGGCCAGCTCGGCGACCGACTGCGGTGCGTCACGGCAGAGCTCGACGATGTCCACGTGTTCCGGGGACAGCGTCCGGTCGTCGTCCGGGTCGTCCACGTGCGGCTCCGTGACGACCACCGCGATCAGGTCGAGCCGGTGCTGGGCCGCACTGGTGGTGCGGCCCCGTGTCATCGCGTACGGACGGACGACCGGTCCGGCCTCGTCGTCGAACCAGTGACTTCTTCCCTGACCGTCTCCGCTCATGTCATCCCACTACCCGCCCGAGGGCAGATCGGTGCGCGGAGCGGACCCCAGATGTACGCCGACCCTCTTGACCAGGAGAGTCATCTCGTACGCGACCTGGCCGACGTCGGAGTCCGCGTCGGAGAGGACGGCGAGGCAGCTGCCGTCACCGGCGGCCGTGACGAACAGGAAGGCGTCGTCGAGCTCGACGACGGTCTGCCGGACACTGCCCGCCTCGAAGTGCCGGCCGACGCCCTTGGCGAGGCTGTGGAAGCCGGAGGCCACGGCGGCCAGGTGCTCGCTGTCCTCTCTGGTGAGGTCCTTGGACACCCCGGTGGGCAGGCCGTCGCCGGAGAGGACGACGGCCTTGCGGATGCTGGCGACCCGGTCCACGAGATCGTCCAGCAGCCAGTTCAGCTCGCCCTTGTTCGTCGCCGTGTGGCCGGTCGCCTTCGGATCGGTCATCGACCGTCCCCCTTAGTCGTTCCTTGTGCTGTGCTGTCCCGGGAGCCCTCGCCCTCGGCGTTCTCCGCACGGCCGCGCTGCCAGCCGCGCTGGAGCGAGCCCATGCGGCTGCGGACCTCGTCGGCGTCGCGCTCGACGGGTTCCGGCTCGCGCGCGGTGGGTGATGCGGGTTCCTGTCGCAGCTGTGGGGCCAGGTTGGCCTGCCGTACCCGCCTGGGCAGCGGCCGGGTGCCGGACGCGGCCTCCGGTGGTGTGCTGCCGGGGGGCGGGACGGAGTCGTCGGTGCCGCTGCCGGGGGTGTCCGCGGAGCGATGGGTGCGCCGGGGCAGGGCGGGGGGCCCGGGGGGTTCGTCCGGGCCGCCGGCCCGGGGTGCCGTGCGCTCCTCGACGCGGTCGGCCGGGCCGACGGTGCGGTGCGAGGACGAGTCGGTGCGGCGGCGGGAGGGCAGTGGGGCGAGTCCGCCGGGTTCGGGGCCGCCCTGGTCGCCCGGGGCGCGCTCGTCCGGGCCGACGCGACGCGAGCGCTGCTCGGTGACCGGCCTGCCGTGCGAGCTGACCAGCTTGGGCGTCCGCCGTACGGGCAGTGGCACGGGGCCGCCGGGGTGCTCCTCGCCGAAGCGCTCGGCGGTCTCGCGGCCCGGGTGGCGGAGTTCCGTCACGGCCGGCGTGGGGTCGTCCGCGGCGTCGGCGAGGGAGCGGCGGGGGCGGAACAGGCCGCCGCGCTCGCTGTCGTCGTCGGTGAGGGCGCCCGGGAAGTCGTCCAGCGCGTCCAGGTCGACGGGTGCCTCCAGCTCGACCGGGCCGTCCAGCAGTGCGGCCGGCAGGCCGGGCCGCTGCCCGGACACCTGGGCCAGGGAGCCTGCGCGGCTCTCGTCGGGCTCGGCCTCCCTGGCCGGGCGGCCGCGGTCGAGACGGAAGCCGACGCCGTTGGTGTCGGGGACGTCGTCGGTGAGCAGGACGTCGGGGATGAAGACGACGGCGGTGGTGCCGCCGTAGGGCGACGGCTGGAGCGAGACGCGGACGTTCTGGCGCTGGGCGAGGCGGCTGACCACGAACAGGCCGAGCCGGTCGGTGTCGGAGAGCTCGAACTCGGGTGTCTCGGCGAGCCGCAGGTTGGCGTCCAGGAGCGCCTCGGCCGCCATGCCGAGACCCCGGTCGTGGATCTCCAGGGTGAAGCCGTTGGCGACGCGCTCGCCGAGGACCTGCACGGCGGTGTGCGGCGGCGAGAACACCGTGGCGTTCTCGAGGAGTTCGGCCACGAGGTGGGTGAGGTCGGCGACGGCGGGTCCGGTGACGGCGACGCGGGGCAGCCGGCGGACCTCGATGCGTTCGTAGTCCTCGACCTCGGCCACGGCGGCGCGCACCACGTCCATGAGCTGGACGGGCCGGCGCCACTGCCGTGAGGGCGCGGCGCCGGAGAGGATGACCAGTCCCTCGGCGTGCCGGCGCATACGGGTGGTGAGGTGGTCGAGGCGGAAGAGGTCGGCGAGTTCGTCGGTGTCCTCGGTCCTGCGTTCCATGGAGTCGAGCAGGGTGAGCTGCTTGTGCAGCAGGACCTGGCTGCGGCGGGCGAGGTTGACGAAGACCTCGGAGACACCGGCGCGTAGTTCGGCCTGCTTGACGGCAGCCTCCACGGCGGCGCGCTGCAGGGTGTTGAGGGCCTGGCCGACCTCGCCGATCTCGTTCCTGTCGTACTCCAGGCGCGGGACCTCGGTCTCCACGTCGACCTGTTCGCCCGCGGACAGCCTGCGCATCACGCTCGGCAGCCGGACCCCGGACGCCTCGTGCGCCTCCTGGCCGAGCAGCCGCAGGTCGCGGATGAGGCTGCGGCCGACCCGGACCGAGACGACCAGCGAGAACAGTACGGCGACCACACCGAGGACGCCGACGACGGCCGCCTGGACGATCACGGTGACGGAGACGGGCCGGACGCGGTCCTGGAAGCGGTCGCCGACCTGGTCGTCGAGGGTGCGCAGTTCGCCGAGCACCGTGCCGGCGGTGGCGTCCCAGCTCTTGGCGCCGACGTCGTTCGGCATGCCGGACCCGGCGGCGAGGACGGACTTCTCGGCGGCCAGCAGCGGGGCGGTGGTGGCGCTCCTCCAGAAGCGGTCGAAGCGGTCGCGTTCGCCGGCCGGCAGCAGCGGGAGGCTGATGTCGTAGAGGAGGGTGCGCTGGGCGATGAGGTCGGAGATCTCGCGGGTCTCCTCCCGGGAGACCTTCCCGACCACCAGAGCGGAGCCCAGCAGGGCGTCCTCGCGGGAGACGAGCTCCCGGGCGCGGGTGATGTTGACGAGGGCGCGGGCCTGCTTGTCCATCTCGACGTCGTCGATGCCGTCGAGGGAGCCGAGCAGCGCGTAGCAGGGGTCGACGACGGCGTTGTAGAGGCCGAAGGCCTGGGCGCGGTCCACGGTGCCCTGCTCGACGCTGCGGCGCAGGGGGGCGATGCCGTCGAGACCGTCGAGTTCCGCGGTGAGGCGGTCGTTGTCCTCGGCGTCCAGGCCGTCGCGTACGCGCTGTTCCCGGGCGTTCCGGCGGAGCTCGGCCACGGTCTCGTCGGTGGCGGCGCGCGTGCGGTTCAGGGCGCTGAGCGCGTCGGAGGCGCGCGGGTCGGCGAGATAGACCAGGGTCTGCCGGCGTTCCTGCTGGAGAGCGCGGACCGCGTCCTCGGTGGGGTAGCCGAGGTCCTCGACGATCGCCGACACGTGGAACAGGTGAGTGACCTCGCGTCCCGTGAGCACGGCCGCGAATCCCCAGACGGCCGTCAGGGACACCAGCGGCACGAGAAGCAGCGCCACGATCTTCCGGCGGATCGACTTCCCGCGAAAGCGCATGGCCTCCCCCAGCTCGACCCCCGCCGGCCGGGGGTACACGTGTACGTCAACAAACGGCGCGAGCCTACTACCGTCACAGGGATAACTCGAAGAACTGTCCGGACGGTGAACTTCCGCCTGGGTGTGCGGACATGACGGACAGGAAGGACGAGTTGTCCGGGCATTGCGGGAGATTGCCACCGCGATCGCGTCGACTTCACGCGAGTAGGGCGGGAACGGCACGAAGGATCAGTTGGCCGGAATTTTTCCCTGGTCGGGAATCATCGGGCGAGTTCGTTCGTCCTTGTAGACGGGTGATGAGTGCGGATTCGGCCACAGGAGCCGCATCTCTGATCCGGGCGGCGTAAAACAGCGCAAGCCGGGCAGCCACTGGGGAGCCGGGGTCGTCGGACACCGGTGCGAGGGCTTGCCGGCGGTGGGGAGTGACACGTTGATGGGGACGGCTGAGCGGCGCCTGGCGCCCGAGGACGGCGCGGCCACGCACTTGACGGTGCGGCAACAGCAGGCGCAGTACCGGACGTTGTGGGTCGAGGAGCCTGCCAAGCGGTACCGGATGCCGGACCCGGTGCGGACGGCGGCGGTGCGGTCGGTGATCATCATCTCTGTCACGCTGATCCTGGCCATGGTGGCGTTCTTCTGCACGATGGCGGAGTCCTGGCTGGCGTTCCCGATGGTGATCAGCAGCGTGGTGAGCACGGTGGTGGCCACCTGGAGCGCGGTCGACGTCCTGGTGACCCGTCAGGTGTGGAACCAGCGCTACGGCGTGGTCTCGGAGCCGAGCAGCACGGCCCGCAGCCTCCGCCGCGAGCGGCGTACGGCCCGGCGGCAGCAGCGGGCCGCCGCGCGCGAACAGGAGCGGATACGGCGGCGGGGCGGCCAGAGCCAGACCGGACAGCTGACGCACCCCTGACACACCCCTGACGCACCTCCCGAGACCGCCGTGCCCGGTGCCGTGGGGGGGGCGACCGTCCGTCAGGCCGACGGCTTCCTGAACATCCGCGTGGCGGTGATCTCGCTGCGCACGGCCTCTCCCGCCTGCGGCTGCTGCGGCAGCCCTGGCCGGAGATGTTCCTCCACACTGATGTACTTGAGGCCGGCCCGTAGGTCGGCGTCGTTCCGCAACCGGATGACCAGGGGGAACTCGGCAAGCGCCGTGGTGTCGAACAGCCCGGTCGTGTAGAGCAGTTGCACGCCCAGCGCGTCCGACACGGCCCGCTGGAGCTCCAGCAGGTACGTCGCGTTGGCCCGCCCGATGGGATTGTCGAGGAACAGCGTTCCCGCGTGCCGGTGCTTGTCCCGTCCCCGGTCGTTGGAGCGCAGTGCGGCCATCGTGCAGTACAGGGCGATGGCCGCGGTCAGCAGCTGTCCACCGGAGAACACGTCCCCCATCTGCCCCACCGGTACCCGCTCGGCGCGCAGTACCGCGTCCGGCTTGAGGATCTCGACGGCGACGCCCTTCGGCTGCAGGGCGGCCGCGACTCCCCTCAGCAGCAGGGACATTCCGTCCCGTCGGAGATCGGAGTTCTTCTTCACGGCGGCGCGGGTCGCGTCGTCGACGACCTCGCCGAGCCGCTCGGTGAGCGTGGCCTGGTCGGGCTCCTCGAAGCGGATGCGGAGGAACTCCTGCCCGGACCACTCGCCGAGTCCCTCGGGCAGCCGGGAGAGCCGCTGGGCGGAGCGCAGGGTCGCCAGCGCGGACTCGACGAGCCCCCGCAGCCGGTCCACGATCGAGTCCCGGTTCCGCTCCAGCTGGGCCAGCTCGTCGGTCAGCACCCGCAGCCGCGGCGCGAAGGCGTCCGCCCACTTCTGGGCGTGCTCGGGCAGCGCGGCGGCGGGGAGCTCCCGGATCTGCTGGCGTGCGGGCGTCCGCACCGCCTCGTACCGGGTGGCGTTGGCGTGCCGTACGAGGACGTCGCTCGCCTCGCGGACGGCGGACTCGGCGGCAGACAGGTCACCCGCGCAGCCGCGCAGCGACCTGCGGGCCTCGGCGGCGGACTGCCGGGCCTCCTCCAGGCTGCCGGGATACGGCTCGGGCTCCTCCTGCTCCTCCTCGGCGGTGTGCTCGCGCAGCAGGTCGCGGAGCATGGCGGCGATCTCCTCGAAGCCGCCCGCCGCGTCCTCGGCCGCGCGGTGCGTGTCCAGCAACTCGGCGTGCGCCTCCCGGGCCTGGGCCAGCGCCTCGGTGCGTGCGGCCAGTTCGGCCGTCGCCGTGCGCAGCAGCGCCTGGGCGTGCTCGGCGTCGCGTGGCCGGAGCTCCTCGGGCAGTTCGGTGTGCGCGTCGCCGTCCGCGGGGGCGTGCCGCTCGGCCTCGCCGCGGAGCCGCCCGAGCTGCTCGCTCGCGGTGGACATGCGGGTCTCCAGAAGCTGCACCAGTTCCTCCGCGCGGGCGGCGGCGGCCTGCCGGGAGGGCCCGTCGGAGCCGTCGGGCGACAGCAGCAGCTGCTCGGCGCGGGTGCGGACCTTGTTGGTCAGCCGTTCCAGTTCCGCGAGCGCGGCGCTCTCGTCGCTCTCCGCACGGGCCTGCTCGGCCCGCAGGTCGGCGCCGACACCGACCTTCTCGTACACCTGCGAGGCGGCCCGGTAGGCCTCGCGCAGGGCGGCCAACGGGGACGAGGAGCCGGGGGCGTCCTCTTCGCTCTCGGGCATGTCGTCGGGGGCGCCGGCGATCTCGGACCGCTCGGCGCGCAGCGTACGGGCGGTGCGGCGGGCGTCGTCGGCGGCGCGCTGGGCGGCACGCCGGTCCTCGTCGGCGACCCTGGCGCGCTCCAGACAGGACTGGGCGCGGGCCTCCGACTCGGTGGCCTCGTCGGCGAGTTCACGGAGCCTGACCTGCCAGCCGGCCCGCTCGCGCAGCCGGAACGCGAGGCCGGCGAGCGCGTCGGCGGCGCGCCGGGCCCGCTGGGCGGCCTCCTGGCGCTCGTCGCGCAGCTGCGCGGCCTCGGCGGCGACCTCCTCGGCCTCCGCCCGCACGGTCCGGGCCTCGGCCAGCTCGGCCTCGGACTCCTCCGCGAACACCCGCGCGTCCCGGGCCTCCTGCGCCAGCTCCACGAGCCGTCCGGCCGGGCAGCCGGTGCGCCAGGAGGCGAGCCGCGCGGCCAGCTCGCGGTCCTTGCCGAGCCGGGCGGCAAGGGTGCGGATCTCCTCGTCCCGCTCGGTGGCCCGCGCGCGCAGCGCCTGCCGCTCCTCGTCGGCGGCGTGCTCGTCGTGCATGGCCGGGTTCGGCGGCACGAGGAACACGTCGCCCGGAACGGCGTCGGCGGCCGGGGTCGGTGCGAGCAGGGCGGCGGCGGTGCCGACGGCAACGGCGGAGCGGGGCAGCAGGGCCGCCTCGCTGAGCGCCTCGCGGGCGCGGGCGTGCGTGTCGGGGTCGGTGATGACCACGCCGTCGACGAGTTCGGGGCGGGCGGCCAGCACGCGCGCGTGGTCGGCGGGGTCGACGGCCTGGGCGAGGTAGCGCCAGCCGGGCAGGGCCGGGATGCCGTGCTCGCCGAGGAACTCGACGGTGGCCAGCACGTCGGGGCCCGGCGGCAGCAGCCCGCCGTCGCCGAGGGCGCCGAGGATCCGGGAGTCGTCGGCGGCGGCGGTCCGCAGGTCGAACAGCTGCCGCTCGGCGGATCCGACGGCGTCGTCGAGCAGCTCCCGCAACTCGTCCGCGAACCGGTCGAGTTCCTCGGGCACGAGGGCCGCGGGGGTGTCGCCGCCGCCCTCGTGCCGGGGCCGCGGAAGGGCGGTGCGGGAGCCTGTGAGGCCCAGCAGTTCGGTGAGCCGCTCCTCCGCCGCGAGGGTCTCGGCCAGGCGTTTCTCGGCGTCGTACGTCCGCTCGGCAGCGGTCGCCGCGTCCGCGGCACGGGCGGCGGTGAGTTCGGCGCGGGACTCGGCGGAGGCCGCCTCGCGCGCGTGCTCGCCCGCTCGGTGGGAGGCCTCACGGGCGGTGTCCCAGGCGGCCACGGCCGTCTTCTCGGCGTCGCTCGCCGCGAGGGCGGCTCTTGCCGGGTCGGCGTCCGGGGCGCTGTCGTCGAGCCAGCCCGCGCGGACCGCCTCGGCGGTCTCCTGCTCGACCTCGCCGAGCCGCTGCCTGAGGTGCCCGGTCTCGCTGCGGGCGCGCTGTGCCTCGGTGGCCGCGGAGGTCGAGTCCCGGTACGCGCTGTCGCCGACTTCCTGGAGTGCGGCGGACCGCTCCTCCTCCTCGTTGGCGAGGGTCTCCGCGCTCTCGGCGGCCCCGTGCAGGGCCCGGACGAGTGCGACGGCGGCCTTGGCGCGGGCGGCGAGGGCGGGGGCCGCGTCCCGCTCGGCCTCCTGGATGGCGGCGGCCACGCGCGCGACGCGGTCGGCGGCCGCGCGGTGGCGCAGCACGGCCTCGGCGGCCTGCCAGGCCGCGTGCAGGGTGCGGGCGTCGGCCAGCTCGCGCTTCTGCGCGGCGGCGGACTTCTCGCCGACGGCGAGCGCCAGGGAGGCGTGCCGGTAGGCGAGTTCGGCGGCGATCAGCGCACTGCGCTCGCGAGCTCCGTCGGAGTGCGTGACGGCGTAGGCGGCGGCCGTGACCCGCTGGGCGAGGTCGGCGGCGCGCACCCGCTCCTGCACGCCCCGTGCGGACAACCGGCGGGCCAGTGTCCGCGTACGGCGTTCGGCGCCCGCGTGGATGTCACGCGCGCGTCCCCGTGCCTCCGCGGCCTCCACGATCCGCCCCAGGAGGTCCACCGACCCGGCGGTGAAGTCCCGTTCGGCGATCAGCTCGGCGCGCCGTCCGAGCTTGTTGCCGAAGCCGCCGACCAGGTCGGCGAGTCCGTCGGTGTCCCGGGTGTCGGTCACGGCCCGCAGCAGCAGGTCGGTGAAGTCGGAGTCCTTCTTCACCGCGAACAGGCCCGCGGCCTCGCCCTCGTCGGCGTTCATCTCGCGCTGGTAGCGGAAGAGTTCCGGGTCGAGGCCCAGGTCACCGAGGTGCTCGATCCAGCGGTCGTGGATCTCCTCCCAGTACACGTCCAGGTGCGGGTAGGCCTTGCCGGCCTCGGTGATGGCGTCCCGGAAGCCCTTCATGGTGCGCCGCCGCCCCTGCGCCCCGGAGGTGCCTTCCACGGGCTGCTGCCGTACGGCGGTGGACTCGGCGACCGGCAGACTGTCCAGCGAGAGTCCCGGGCCGGGCCGGAACGAGTACCAGGCTTCGGCGAACTTCCGCGGGTCGTTGGAGACCTGCCGCCCCCGCCACTCGCTCGCCTTGCCGACGACCACGCACTCGCCGGTGAGTGTGTGCTGCCACTCCAGGGCGACGTGTCCGCAGTCGTCGGCGAGCAGGAACTTGCGCAGCACACCCGAGCTCGCGCCACCGAGGGTGTTGCGGTGACCCGGCAGCATCACCGAGAAGATCAGCTTGAGCAGCACCGACTTGCCGCCGCCGTTCTCCAGGAAGAGCACGCCCGCGGGCGCGGGGCGGCGCGGCGGGCCGACCGGCTCCTCCTCGAAGAACTCCGCCTGCGTCGGCGCGGGGTCGGGCACGGGCTCGCCGACACCCCGCAGGTCCAGCACGGTGTCGGCGTAGCGCGCACCGGCCGGCCCGATGGAGTAGAGGCGGACCCGGGACAGCTCGTACATGGCGGACTCTCGTAAGACGTGGGAAGAGGGTGGTGACGGCTCGGAAAGGGCTTCGGGAACGGCTCAGGAGTGGAACGGCAGACCCGCGTCGGCGACCAGGTCCAGATCCTCGGTGGCGTCGGCGGGCAGCAGGCTGGCCGTGCCGTCGGTGACCGGGACGACGCCGAGCTCCAGCAGCTCGGCCATGGCGGCGCTGCCGGCCATGTCCCGCACCTGGAGCTGGTAGCGGGCCGTCGTGCGGTACGTGCCGCCCTGGTCGTCGCCGGTGCGCTGGAGGAACCCGGAGTCGGTGAGGAAGACGACCGCCTTGCCGATGATGCCGGTGGTGGAACCGGCCAGCCGGCGGGCGTCCTTGGTGGCGCCGGTCGCGCTGCGTCTGGCCCAGATCCGCCAGGCGGCCTCCAGGCCGGGCGCGTCGGTGGCCGGGTCGGTGTTCTCCCCCGCCTCCTCGGCCCGCTCCTCCAGCCGCCGGCAGGCCTGCCGGACGAAGGCGTCGACGCCGTTGACGGTGATCCGCCCGATGTAGCCGTCGTCGGCCAGGTCCTCGGGGCGGGGGAACGCCAGCGCGGCGACGGCGAGATGGGCGAGGCCGTGCAGGAAGCGGTCGCTGCCGTCCGCCGACGTACGACGCGCGTAGTCGCCCATGCGAACGGCGAACACCGAGTCCTCGGCGGCCGTCACGGCCATCCCCGCCCGGGGCGACACCTCGAGCACCACCAGCCCCAGCCCGGCGGCAACGGCATCGGCGAGCCGCGCGAACGGTGGGTCCTCCCGGTAGCGCCGCAGCAGCTCCGTGTACTCCTGGTCACGCGCGGGCTGCAGCTTGGGCTGCAGCCCGAAGGCGACGAGCCGAGCCGCGTCGGCGGCGTCGGCGGGCGTGACGGCAGCGTTGGCCGGCGCAGCAGATGCGTCTGCCTCGACGTACTCGTTCACGACTACAACTCCTCGATCTTGAAAACAGAGGGCTGCGCAAGCGCCCCTTCAGGGGCGCTGGGGGTGCCCCCGGCCGAAGGCTGGGGGAGGAACCGCGCATCAGCCCCCACCGGCCCGCACCCGGCACTCGGCATCACGCGGCCTCGGTCCGGTCCGCAGCCATCCCCACCGCATCCAGCAGAGCGGTCCCCACGATCAGGTCGGCACCACCGAAGCCGGCGTCGTCCAGCTCCGTACCGTCGTCCACCGCGAACAACAGCTTCTCCTCGCCCTGCCGGTAGGCCGAGCCCACGGCCGGGCTGGCGGCGTGCACCGCCAGCAACGCGACGAGATAGGCCAGGTCCTCGCCGCCCACGCGCCGCGCCTCCGCCAGCAGCCCCGACAGTCTCCGCGGCGCGTCGGCCGGAAGGTCCAGCAACCGCATGGCGTCGGCCAGCTGCTCCTCGCTGAACCGGCTGTCGTCCGGCGTGGCGATGAGGTCCGGCTCCGGCATCTCCGCGCCCAGGTGCTCGCGCTCCACCGGCGGCGTCAGCAGTATGTCGACGAGGTCGCCGACCCGCACCGACACCGGTGTCCGCAGCCCGGTCCCGCGTGCGAAGAACGCCCCCGTGACGCGGCTCGCCTGCTCCAGCGGCAGCGGCAGCAACGGCGCGAGGAGGTGCCCGTACAGGTCCGTCCCCGACGTCGTCATGGGCGTCGCGAACGCCTGCCGGTCCTGCTCCGCACGGAACAGCGGCCCCGCCTCCAGCAGTCGCGACTGCAACTGGGTGTGCCGCCGGATGCAGTCCTTGACGATGTCGACGAGCTCGGCGGCGCGCCGCTTGTTCTCGGGCTCCTCGGTCTCGTCGCGGGCCTTGCGGATGTTGGTGAGGATCGCGTTCTCGTGCCGGTAGCGGTCGGCGACGTGGTCCAGGGCCTCGGCGATCATGTCGGGGACGGCGTTGAGCCAGTCCACCGCGCGGACGTTGCGCCGGGTGGCCTCCAGGGCCCGGCGCAGGCTCTCCGAGTACTGGACGGTCCGGTAGCGGGCCTGCTCCGCGGCGAGCTGGGCGTCGGCGAGCCGGCCGCGGTTGACCAGCACCTCCAGCTTGACCTCGGCGGCGATCTGGGCGCTGGTGACGTCCGTGTCGAGGGCGCCGACGAGGACGTTGACCGCCTCGTCGGTGGTACGGAGGTACACCGTGCCCTCCGGTCCCGGCACCTCCTCGATGAGCTTGAAGTCGTAGTCCCGGCGGACGTACGACCCGTCCGGCGCGAAGGTGCCGTACACCGCGCGGAAGCCGCGGTCGACGCTGCCGACGTTGATCAGGTTCTCCAGGACCCAGCGGGCCACGCGCTCGTGCTCGGCGACGGGGCGGTGCGGGGTCTGGGCGGAGATGCGCGGGATCAGCCGGGCGACGATCTGCTCGTGGTCCGCGCCGGTGTCGAAGTCCATGTTGAGGGTGACCAGGTCGATGGCGGAGAGGGCCACCTCGGCCATGCCGTACACCGAGTACTCGCCGGCCAGGTTCGCCTTGCGTGCGTCGAGGTCGTGCAGCGGCGCCGTGCAGGCGAGCGCGCGCAGCCGCCGCGCCAGGCCCTCGTCGGCGGCCGGGCCCGGTGCGGGGCGCGGCCCCGCACTGAGCTGGGGCGGCACGCTGTCCGTCGATGCAGGCGAAGTCACGGTGCACAGACTAGGTCCTGGGTCTGACATCGGCCCAAACGACGCGGAGCGGCTACGCCGGGAGCACCGGGTAACCGCAGGTGGTGCGTCAGAGTGCGGGTCGTCCGTGGCTGGTCGCGCAGTTCCTCCCCCAGCCTTCGGCCGGGGGCACCCCCAGCGCCCCTTTCGGGGCGCTTCAGTGCGGGGCGTTTCACGGGGTGCTGTCGACGCGGCGGCGGTAGACCTCGACCACCCGTTCCAGGGAGTCCGTGAGGTATGTCTCCAGCAGGCGCTCCGCGGCGCGCCTGTCGCCGCGCTCCAGCGACTCCAGGATCTCGCGGTTGCGGGCCAGGTACGGCTCGTGCAGGGCGTGGGGGTCGTCGACCACGTGGAAGGCGAGGCGGAGTTCCGCGAAGACGCTGCGCATCAGTTCGTCGGTGCGTTCGCTGCCGGCCAGGGCGACCAGTTCCCGGTGGAAGTGGATATTGGCCGTACCCACCGATTTCCAGTCATCCGCCGTGGCCGCCGACTGCCCCTCGACGACCGCCGCCGACAGGCTCTCCAGGGCGTACGGCGGGTCGCCGAGGCCGCGGACGACGGCGCACTCGACGAGGACGCGGGTGCGGTAGATGTCCTCGACGTCCTCCACGGTGAGAACCCGGACGAAGACGCCCCGGTTGAGTTCGTGGACCAGCAGGCGTTCGTGCGTGAGCAGCCGGAACGCCTCGCGCAGGGTGTTGCGGGAGACCCCGAGCGCGCCGCCGATGCCGTCCTCCGACAGGCGGGTGCCTGGCGGGAAGTAGCCGTCGGCGATGCGGCTCCTGAGGATGTCGGAGACCCGTTCCGCGGTGCTGGTCCGCCCGAGGAGGGCGCGGTCGTCGGCCAGTCCCGTCAGCTGCTCTGCCATGCCCGGAATTCAACCGCAGACACAGGAACGAAACAACACGGGTATTGAAGGATCGTTGAACGATCCTCTACGGTGCTCATCACGCTCACCTTGGTACGGCCGTTGACACGGCCCCGGCACGGCCCCGCACCGCTCACTCCCCGCACCCTCCGTCCCTCATCTGCGAGGTGCCCATGAGCACGACTCCTCCACCGCAGGCCCTGTCCTCCGACGCGCACCCGGGCAGGGGTGAACGCACCGCCGAGGACGGCGCGTTCGGCTGGCTGCGCGCCCTCGGCCCGCGCGGCCGGCGTGCGTTCGCCGGAGCTTTCGGCGGATATGCCCTGGATTCGTACGACTACTTCACCCTGCCGCTGAGCATGGTCGCGCTCGCGGCGTACTTCGGCCTGGACAGCGGCCAGACCGGCCTGTTCACCACCGTCACCCTGGTGGTCTCCGCGGTCGGCGGCGCCGCGGCGGGCGTGTTCGCGGACCGGGTCGGCCGGGTCCGCGCGCTGATGATCACGGTGATCACCTACGCGGTCTTCACGGTGGCCTGCGGCTTCGCACCCAACTACGAGACCCTGCTGGTGTTCCGCGCGCTCCAGGGCCTCGGCTTCGGCGGCGAGTGGGCGGTCGGCGCGATCCTGGTCGCCGAGTACGCGAGCGCCCGTCATCGCGGCCGTACGCTCGGCGCCGTCCAGAGTTCCTGGGCCGTCGGCTGGGCCCTCGCCGCGATCGTGTACACGCTGGTCTTCTCGTTCGTCGGCGGCGACCTGGCCTGGCGGGTGATGTTCTGGACCGGCGCGCTGCCCGCGCTTCTCGTGGTGTGGCTGCGCCGCCGGGTGCACGACGCCCCGCAGGCGGTCGCGGTACGCGAACAGAGCCCGCGGCGCGGATCGTTCGCCGCCATCTTCCGGCCGGGCACGGCCGACGCGCCCGGTCTGCTGCGTACCACGGTCTTCGCGGGCCTGCTGTCCACGGGTGTGCAGGGCGGCTACTACACGCTGGCGACCTGGGTCCCGACGTACCTCAAGACCGAGCGCGGTCTGTCGGTCGTCGGCACCGGCGGCTACCTGACCTTCCTGATCTCGGGGGCCTTCCTCGGCTATCTGACCGGTGGCTACCTCACCGACCGGCTGGGCCGGCGCCGCAACATCTGGCTGTTCGCGGTGCTGTCGGCGGTCTGCGTGCTGGCCTACGCGAACATCCCGGGCGGCGCCAACACCCTGCTCCTGGTGCTCGGTTTCCCGCTCGGCTTCTGCATGTCGGCGATCTTCAGCGGCTTCGGTTCGTACCTGAGCGAGCTGTACCCGACGGCCGTGCGCGGCACCGGCCAGGGCTTCACCTACAACGCGGGCCGCGCGGTGGGCGCGGTCTTCCCGACCCTGGTGGGCTTCCTGGCCGACAGCTGGGGCGTGGGCGGCGCGCTGGTCTTCGGTGCGGCCGGCTACGCACTCGCCGCCGTGGCCCTGTTCGGACTCCCGGAGACGCGCGGGAAGGAACTGGCGTGAACCGTACGGAAGAGCTCCTTGCCGCCCGTCCCGCGGAGGACCTGCCCGTCGCTCTCGTCGACGAGCACGCGCACGCGTGGAGCCCGGGAAGCGCCCGGGCCCGTTTCCGGGCGGGCCTCACGGGCCCCACGGCCGGGGTCGCGGCCGGTCACACGCAGGCCAACCTGATCTCGGTGCCCGCCGACTGGGCGTACGACATGCTGCTGTTCTGCCAACGCAATCCGAAGCCCTGTCCGGTGCTCGACGTCACCGACGCCGGTGCGACCGGCACCGAACTCGCCGAGGGCGCGGACCTGCGCACCGACCTGCCGCGCTACCGGGTGTGGCGGGACGGTGAGCTGGTGGACGAGCCGACGGACGTGCGCGCGTACTGGCGCGACGACCTGGTGTCGTTCCTGCTCGGATGCAGCTTCACGTTCGAGTGGGCGCTGGCCGGGGCCGGGGTGCCGATCCGCCATGTCGAGCAGGGCCGGAACGTGCCCATGTACGTGACCAGCCGGCCGTGCCGTCCGGCGGGACGGCTGCGCGGGCCGATGGTGGTGTCCATGCGCCCGGTGCCCCCGCAGCATCTGTCGGCGGCGATCCGGGAGAGCAGTCTGCTCCCGGCGGTGCACGGCGGCCCCGTGCACTGCGGCGATCCCGCCGCGCTCGGCATCGCCGACCTCGGCCGGCCCGACTTCGGCGACCCGGTGGCCGCCGAACCGGACGACATCCCGGTGTTCTGGGCGTGCGGGGTGACCCCGCAGGCGGCCGTGACGGCCTCCCGGCCGCCGTTCGCGATCACGCACGCACCGGGCCAGATGTTCATCAGCGACGCCCGCGACGAGCAGTACCGCGTGGCCTGACAGGAGAGACGGCACATCCATGACCTCGATCGACCTCAATGCCGACCTCGGCGAGGGCTTCGGCCGCTGGAAGCTCACCGACGACGAGCAACTGCTGTCCGTCGTGACCAGCGCCAACGTGGCCTGCGGCTTCCACGCGGGGGACGCGGCCACCATGCGGCGGGTGTGCGAGCTGGCGGCCGGGCGCGGGGTGACGATCGGCGCCCAGGTGTCCTACCGGGACCTGGCGGGGTTCGGGCGGCGCGCGATGGACGTGCCGCCCGCCGAACTGGCCGCCGAGGTGGCCTACCAGATAGGCGCCCTGGAGGTCTTCGCCCGGGCCGCCGGCGCACGCGTGGCGTACGTGAAGCCGCACGGCGCGCTCTACAACCGGGTCGTGCACGACGAGGAGCAGGCCGCCGCGGTGGTCGACGGCGTGCTCCTCGCGGACGCCTCGCTGCCGGTTCTGGGACTGCCCGGCTCCCGGCTGCTGGCGCTGGCGGGGAAGGCGGGGCTGCCGACGGTCACGGAGGCGTTCGCGGACCGCGCGTACACCGACGAAGGGACGCTCGTCCCGCGCGGGCAGCAGGGCGCGGTGCTGAGCGACCCGGAGGCGGTGGTGGAGCGCTCCGTGGAACTGGCGCGCTCCGGTGCGGTCGTCTCGCGCACCGGCGCCCGCATCGCGGTGCGCGCCCGCTCGCTCTGTCTGCACGGCGACACCCCGGGCGCCGTGGAGCTGGCGCGCAGGGTGCGCGCGCGGCTCACGGCGGCGGGCGTGACCGTGGCGGCCTTCGCATGAGCATGAGCACGAACACGGGCGGAAGCGTGAGCACGAGCACGAACCTGGGAGGAGACGCGCGCACGAGCACGAGCCCTCCGTCAGGCACGCGCGAAGCCACGCCCCTGTCGGTCCACCTGGTCGGCGACGACGCCCTCCTCGTCGAGGTCGGCTCCGGGGCACAGGCCCAGGCCCTGCACGCCGAGTTGCTGCGCCGCCGCGCGGAAGGCTCGCTGACGGTCCGCGAGATCGTGCCCGCCGCCCGCACGGTCCTGCTCGACGGCCTCGACGACCCGGCCCGCCTGGCCACCGAGCTGGCCACCGCCGTGGTCCCGCCCGCTCCCCCACGCGCGCGTGCGGCGATCGAACTGCCCGTGCGCTACGACGGTCCGGACCTCGCCGAGGTCGCCGCCCACTGGCGGGTTCCCGAGCGCGAGGTGGCCCGCATCCACGCGGACACCGAGTTCACGGTCGCCTTCTGCGGCTTCGCGCCCGGCTTCGGCTACCTCACCGGGCTCCCGGACCGCTACGACATGCCGCGCCGGGCCACTCCGCGCACCGCCGTGCCCGCGGGCGCGGTGGCGCTGGCCGGGCCGTACACCGGCGTGTACCCGCGTTCCTCACCGGGTGGCTGGCAGCTGATCGGGAGGACGGAGGCGGTGCTGTGGGACCACGCGCGCGTGCCGGCCGCGCTGCTGGCGCCGGGGACGCGCGTGCGGTTCGTGCCGGTGGAGGACGTATGACGGACCGCGCGCTCGTCGTGGTGCGGGCCGGTGCACTGACCACCGTGCAGGACCGGGGGCGGCCGGGACACGCGCATCTGGGGGTGCCCCGCTCCGGGGCACTCGACGCACCCGCCGCGGCGCTCGTCAACCGGCTGGTCGGGAACGCACCGGACGCGGCCGTTCTGGAGACGACGCTCAACGGGTGTGCCGTGCGGCCGCGTTCGACGGTCGTGGTGGCGGTCGGCGGCGCGCCGTGCCCCGTCGCGGTGGGCGGGCGTCCGGCGGCCTGGGGCGCGCCCGTCGTGGTTCCGGCCGGGGAGCTGCTGGAGGTGGGAGCGGCCCGCTCCGGCGTACGGAGTTATGTGGCCGTCTCCGGCGGGATCGCGGTGGAACCGGTGCTCGGCAGCCGGTCCACGGACCTGCTCTCCGGGCTCGGTCCCGCTCCGCTGGCGGACGGCACGGTGCTGCCGGTGGGCATGCCCGTGGGACCGCACGCGCGCGTGGACGTCGTGGCGCAGCCGTCCCCGCCGGCGGAGCTCGTGCTGCGGGTGACGCTCGGCCCACGGGCCGACTGGTTCACGGCGGCGGCCGTCCGGGCGTTCACCTCGCGCGCGTACCGGGTGTCGTCGGCGAGCAACCGCATCGGGCTGCGCACGGAAGGGCCCGCCCTGGAGCGGGCCCGTACCGGTGAACTCCCCAGCGAGGGCATGGTTCTCGGTGCCGTGCAGGTACCGCCGGACGGCCGTCCGGTGGTGTTCCTGGCCGATCATCCAACCACCGGCGGCTATCCGGTGATCGCGGTGGTCCGCGCCGCCGACCTCCCGCCGGCGGCCCAGGCGGTCCCGGGCATCCCGGTCCGCTTCGTGGCCGTACGCCGTCGCTGAGCCGCTGCGGCGGCCTCGTCCGGTGCCGTCGTCCGTGTGACCTCGTCGTCCTCACGCGGCGTCGGCGGGCCGCTCCGGCGGCTGGAGGGCGGCCAGCGCGGCGGAGACCGCGGCGGACGCGCTCAGGTCCAGGCGGGCGCTGGTGCCCCTGCGGCGGTGCCGCATCTCGTCGACGGCCAGCCGCAGCAGCTGGGGCAGCAGGTCGCGGCAGCGCCTGATCACCCAGGCGGTGCCGGCCGTGGCCAGCCAGAAGAGACTCGCCTTCTTCGTCGGCGGCGGGAACTCGGGCTCGGGGGACGGCGCCGTCCCCGTCGCCATGCCCAGCGGGGCGAGCAGGGCGTGGAAGCGGACGGCGAGCTGCCGGTGCCCGCGCTCGCACGGGTGCAGCCGGTCCGCGCTCCACATCTCGCGGTCGGTGAGCCAGGCGCCCTCCGACGCGTGCAGGTGGACGGCCCCGTACCGCTCGGACAGGGCGTGCACCACCGCGTTGACCGCACGCCCCCGGCGGGCCAGCGGACGGGCCAGGGCGCCCGGGAGTCCCCACATCGCGCCGGGGTCGGGCAGGCACGCCGTGAGCAGGGTCGCGCCCTGCTCGGTCAGGGCCGCGTAGACCTTGTCGAGCCGTTCGGCCACCGCGTGGATGTCGAACGTGCAGCGCAGGGTGTCGTTGACGCCTATGACGACGGCGACGATGTCGGGACGCAGTTCCAGCGCGGCCGGGGTCTGGCGTTCCAGCACGTCCCGGGTCTGCGCCCCGCTGACCGCGAAGTTGGTGAACTCCACCTCCCTCGCGGCGAGTCCGCCGGCCAGCAGCGCGGCCCAGCCGCGCCACCCGTCGCCGGCGGGGTCGCCCACGCCCTCGGTCAGCGAGTCCCCGAGCGCCACGAAACGAACCGTTCTCATGCCACGCCCTCCGGCACGACACGACGGACCGGTGCCGTCGTTCCGCTCTCGTCACGACGGGACAGCACCGGCGCGTCGTGCGCCGCGAGGAACGCCTCCACGGCAGTTCCCCAGCCGAAGCACTCCGCACGCGCGCGTGCCGTTTCCCGGCGCTCGGCGGCGGGCCGCTCCAGGAGCATCTCCACGGCGTCGGCGAACGCCTCGCCCCGGTCCGCCGCGGTGGCCCCGGCGGAACCGATCACCTCGGGCAGCGCGGAGGAGGCGCTCGCGACGACGGGCGTCCCGCAGGCCATCGCCTCCAGGGCGGCCAGCCCGAAGGTCTCGGCGGGTCCCGGCGCCAGGGCGACGTCGGCGGACGCCTGGAGGGCGCCCAGGCTGTCCCGGTCGGAGACATGCCCCAGGAACGTCACCGGCAGCCTGCGCTCCCGCACCCGCTGCTCCAGACGCTCCCGCAGCGGCCCGTCGCCGGCCACCACCAGGATGACCCGGCGGCCGCGCCGTGCCAGTGCCTCGACGGCGTCGATGGCGGTGCCGGGCCGCTTCTCCACGGACAGCCGCGAGCACATGACGAGCAGCGCCTCGTCCTCGCGCGCATAGCGGGCCCGCAGGTCGAGGTCGCGCAGCGAGGGGTGGCGGCCTGTGAGGTCGACGCCCAGCGGGGCGCGTACGACGTTCCGCGCGCCGATGCGGATGAACTCGCGCTCGGCGAACTCGGTGGTGCACACCACGCGTGCGTACGTGTGCGCGGTACGGATGTTGAGCGCGTCCGCGGTGCGCCGGGACATGTTCTCGGACATGCCCCAGGTGCGCAGGACTCCGTCGGCGGTCTCGTGGGAGACCATCACGGCGGGGATCCGGGCGCGCCGGGCCCAGCGGCCGGTCCAGCGCAGGGTGGTGCGGTCGGACACCTCCAGCCGGTCCGGGGCGAGGTGCTCCAGGAGGCTCTGGACCCGCTTCTTGTCGACGAGGACGCGGTAGCCGCCGGTGCCGGGCAGCAACGGGCCGGGCAGCGTGATGACCCGGCCCTGCTCCTCGTACCGGTCCGAGTAGCGCTCGCCGGGCACGATCAGCACCGACTCGTGCCCGGCCGCCACGAAGCCCTTGCCGAGTTCGCGCAGGGCGGTGCGCAGGCCGCCGGAGGCGGGGGCGACGAAGTTGGCCAGCCGGACGATACGCAGCGGGCCGGGCGAGGTGGCACTCATGCCGCCACCACCGGTCGGCGCGCCGCGAGCACGTCCTCGTAGTGGCCGATCAGCTGATCGCCGACGGCGGCCCAGGTGCGGCCCTCGACCGTGGTCCGCGCGGCGTGGCCGAACGCGGCCCGCATCCCGGCGTCGGCGACGAGGGAGGCCACGGCCTCCCGTACGGCTCCGGCGTCGCGGGGCGGGACCAGGAACCCGGTGCGGCCGTGGTCGACCAGGTCGATCGGGCCGCCGGCGGCGGGCGCGACGACCGGGACACCGCTGGCCATGGCCTCCTGGACGGTCTGGCAGAACGTCTCGAAGGGGCCGGTGTGCGCGAAGACGTCGAACGAGGCGAAGATCCGCGCGAGGTCGTCGCCGGTGCGGCGGCCGAGGAAGACCGCGCCCGGCAGCACCTCGGTGAGGTGGGCCTGGGCGGGCCCGTCGCCCACGATCACGACCTTGACGCCCTCCAGGCCGCAGACCCCGGCGAGGAGTTCGACCTGCTTCTCGGGCGCCAGGCGGCCGACGTAGCCGACGATGACCTCGCCGTTCGGGGCGATCTCGCGGCGCAGGGCCTCGTCGCGGAACTCGGGGCGGAAGCGGACGGTGTCCACGCCGCGCTGCCACAGCTGGATCCGGGGCACCCCGTGTGCCTCCAGGTCGCTGATCGAGGCGGTGGACGGGGCGAGGGTGCGGTCGGCGGCGCCGTGCACGGACCGGATCCGCCGCCAGGCGGCCGCCTCGCCGGCACCCACGTAGGTGCGGGCGTATCCGGCCAGGTCGGTCTGGTAGACGGCGACGGCCGGGATGCCGAGCCGGGCGGCGGCGGCCATGCCACGGACGCCGAGGATGAAGGGGCTGGCCAGGTGCACCACGTCGGGGCGGTGCTCGATCAGCGCGGCCGCGAGCTTACGGCTGGGGAGAGCCACGCGGACCTGGGGATAGCCCGGGAGCGGAAGGGAGGGGACGTGGACGACAGGGCACGGCGCGGCGGCCGCGGCGAGCCTGTTTCCGGGGGCGGGGGCCGGTGCGACGACGAGGGGAGCGTGACCGCGATCGACGAGGTGTCGGGCGGTCTGGAGCGCGCAGTGGGCCACGCCGTTCACATCGGGGGGAAAGGATTCGGTCACGATGACGACACGCATACCGGTGTTGTCGCCGCGCTGGACGTGGCCGCGTCAAAGTGGATCTTTCCGATTGTTAAACGTCCCATGAGCGTTGCCCTGCACACCCGAGCGGGCCAACCTGCGTCCATGCCCGGCTGACCCGACGGTCACCGGCCGTTCACCCAGCGGGCAGTTGTCCACGTATGGAACGTGTACGGGATCCCCCGTGGTTCCCGTGCTTCCCGCGCTTCCCGCGGTGAAGCAGTTGTCCGCTGCAGTGATATGTCACATAGCGGCAGCGATATGTCACATGGCGGCAGCGTCCGGCCCGATACGGCTGCGTACGGCCGTCTGCACCTCCGCCTCCTCGGCGGGGTCGGCGGCGAGCCGCCGGAGCTGTTCGACGACCCGGGCGTCACCGGTCTCGGCGTGCCGGGCGGCGAGTTCGCGGGTGGTCTCCTCGCAGTCCCACAGGCACTCGACGGCGAAGCCGGTGGCGAACGAGGGATCGGTGGCGGCCAGGGCGCGGGCGGCGCGGCCGCGGAGGTGGGACGAGGCGGTCTCGCGGTAGACGTGGCGCAGGACGGGGGCGGCGCAGACGATGCCGAGGCGTCCGGTGCCGTCGACGAGGGTCCACAGCGTCGGCGCGTCCGGGCCTTCGCCGCGTACGGCCTCCCGCAGGGCGGCGAGGACCAGCTCGCTGTCCTTCGTCCCGCCCCGGCAGGCCAGCATCCGTCCCGCGGCGGCGCCGAGGGCGTCGGGCCGGCGGGCCCAGCCGCGCGCGCGGTCCACGGCGGCGATACTGCGCATGCGTTCGAAGGCGTCGACGGCGGCCTCCACGACGGTGACCGTGCCGTCGGTGACTGCGGCCTCGATCAGGTTCAGCGCGTTGGGGTCGTTGCTGTCGGCGAGGTAGCGCAGGGCGGTGCAGCGGGCTCCGTCGGTGCCGTCCTTGGCGGCCTGCAGGATCTCCGGCCGGTCCTCGGGTCCGGCGACGGCGACCAGGCAGCGGGCGGCCGGCACATGGAGGGCCGCGCCCCGTTCGACACCCTGCTGGGCCCATTCGAAGACGGCCCGCACGCTCCACCCCGGACGGGGCCCGGTAGGTCGCATCTGGCGCTGCCAGCGGTCGAAACAGCCGGTCTCCTGCGCGGCACGCACGCGCGTGGCGACCGATTCGCGGGGATCCTCGGCCCACAGCCGCCAGGGCCGTGGCTCGAACGCGTCCCGTACGGCGGCGGCCAGCTCGGCCTCGCCCTCGGCGTCCGTGGTGAAACGCGCCAGCACCGGGGCGGCGAGGGCGCGCAGGCCCGCGTCGTCGTCGCGCAGCGCCAGCTCGTCCAGGGCCCAGGCCCAGTTGGAGCCCACCGCGGCATACCTGCGCAGCAGTGCGAGCGCGTCCAGCCTGCCGTAGGAGGCGAGGTGGCCCAGCACGGCCAGCGCGAGGCCGGTGCGGGACTCCTCGGTGTCGAGGACGTCCTCGGCGTCAAAGAGGTGCGCCTCGATGGCGTCCAGCTCGCCGTGCAGGTCGAGGTAGAGCCGGGCGTAGTACAGGGAGCGGTTCTCCACCTGCCAGTCGTGGCGGGGGTCGTGGAGCACGCAGTGGTTCAGTGCCGCGAGCGCCTCGGCGCGCGGGGCGGTGAGCGCGTGCAGCGTGCCGTCGCCACGGCCCCGCTGCAGCAGGCCGAGCAGCGTACCGCTGGGCGCTATGACCGGATCGAACATGGGAAACAGCCTCACATCAAGCGTCGACGCAACCGGAGAACACGCACTACCTGGCCGCGTGACACAACGTCGGAGCGCCCGCCGTCTCTTGCTTGCTGTAGACCATTTCTCTCTGCCTCTCGTCAGTGGCCCATGCGGGCCGCATCACGGCCCGCGCGGTGCGGCAACACCTGCCCGGCCATCGCGTCCGTGAATCACGACGTCATGATGACTCGGCACTTCGACCTGCCGCGACCGAAATTTCGGCGGCCCTGTACCGCCTCCCCCGTTTTGTGTGTTTTAGCTGGTCAGAACAGATGGGTCAGGAGGTGCCGAACAGTTCCAGAACCTCCACCTTGCCGAACATCCGTGCGGTGTCGACGGCCGAGGGAGTGCCCGCCGCCGGGTCCGCGCCGGCCTCCACCAGCACCTTGACGACTTCCGTCTCACCCTTGAAGACCGCTCCGGCGAGTGGCGTCTGACCTCGGTCGTTGACCCGGTCCGCCTCGGCGCCCCGGGCGAGCAGCTCACGCACCGCCGCGGCGTGGCCGTGATAGGCGGCGAGCATCACGAGGGAGTCACCGCGGTCGTTGGTGAGGTTGGCCGGAACGCCCGCGTCGAGGTACGCCACGAGCGCCTCGGTCCGCCCCTGCCGGGCCAGATCGAAGATCTTGGTCGCCAGCTCCACGACCTCGGGGTCGGGGGCTTCGCTCATCGGCCGGACCGCCTCTCCTGTGCACTGCGGGGACTATCGCGGACTGAGGGAGCGTACGGCAACGGGCGGGCCGCGGGGCCGTACGAGTGAATCGTCAGCGTACTGGCTCAGGGTGCACATGACCGGATCTGCCCGAGGTAAAGATCACCGCGACCCCGCCGGACGATCACTTTCCCGCACCACACGGCGGCCAATCCGGCCAACACAGGGCAAGAATGATCCACCAAACGGGTGAAAT
The DNA here is from genome assembly GCF_044769305.1 of Streptomyces sp. NPDC090499. NCBI lineage: Bacteria > Bacillati > Actinomycetota > Actinomycetes > Kitasatosporales > Streptomycetaceae > Streptomyces > Streptomyces sp. NPDC090499. The sequence continues at coordinate 498,947 of NZ_JBIVXP010000006.1, read as the reverse complement.
AAGCCGGGATTCACCCATTTACACCTTTAATCGTATGGATACCTGCTGTGATCCTGGAAGAACTCATGGTGACTGTCCCCCTTCGACACCAGGAGATCTCAAATGATCCTCTCCATCTCAGGCGTCATCGTGCTCGGCATCGTGGTCTTCCTCTTCTTCCGCAAGGACGGACTGAAGCCGTCGCACGCCACGGTCTCGGCGCTCTTCGGCTTCTATCTCGCCAGCACGGCCATCGCACCGAGCATCAAGGCAGGCGGCGAGAGCCTGGCGAGCCTGCTCGGCGGCATCAAGTTCTGACGCCCCACCCGCCCGTACGCACCGTGAGGAGACAGCAGTGGCCCGGCGCCCTCTCCCCCGCATTCTGAGCAACGGCGGCGCGCAGCTCGCCCGCAGCCGGGAGCTGGCCCGGACGGCCGCCGACAGCGCCACCGACGTCCTCCACCCCCTCATCACCGTGACCCGCGGGCTGAGCCGGCTGGCCGCGGCCGGGCGGCGCAGATGGGCGGAGACACCCAAGGACAAGCGCGGGCCGCTCCTGTTCCTGGTGGCCTCGGTCGTCCTGGTCGTGGCGCTGGTGCCGTACGGACCGCTGCTCGCCGTCATCACCCTGATGGCGGCGAGCGCCTGGCAGGGCCGCGACCGCACCCCACCCCCGCCGGAGGGCCCCGACGAGTCGCAGACCCAGCGGCTCCAGTCCCTGTACGAGGCCCTGGTGCCGTACTTCTCGGCCGCCGAGGACCCGGCGCCGCTGTACGCACACGGCGGGGAGTGGGACAAGGCCTTCCTCGCCCACGAGTTCGACGACGCGGGCCGCCTCGGCCAGCTGCTGCTCCGCTACCCCGCGTACTTCCCGGACGGCGAGCCACAGGCCCGCGCACGGATCGAGAACCTGCTCACCGCGAAGTCCGGACGGGGCCGCGAGTACCACTTCGGGTGGGACGAGGAGGGCAACCGGCTCACGGTGACCGTCCTCGCCCCGCTCCCCACCGACATCGCCGCCCAGCGTTTCGTCACCGCGCCGGGCGAGACGGTCCTCGGGTTCACCGACCCCAGCGAGGTCCAGCGCACGCTCCCGCTCGGGTACGGCGACGAACAGCGTGACGTACCGCCGGTGGTCTGGCGCACCGGCGCCCGCTCCACCGAACCGCACCTGCTGGTCATGGGCCGCCCCGGCAGCGGCACCTCGACCCTGCTGCGCTCCATCGCCCTGCAGGCCCTCCAGTACGGCGACGTCCTGATCGTCGAGGGCGGCGGCACCGGCGAGTACCTGTGCCTCGCCGGCCGGGACGGGGTCCTCGCGGTGGAGTGCGGGCTCGCCGGAGCCCTGGCCAGCCTGGAATGGGCCGCGAACGAGACGGAGCGGCGGCTCATCGCCCTCAGCCGTGCACGCCAGGCGGGCCACCCGCCGCCGGACGACTGCCGGCGGCCCCTGTGGATCCTCCTAGACCGCCCGAGCGCCTTCGTCCACCTGGCCACGGCGGACGGCCACCAGGACCCGCAGGCCCTCCTCCAGGCACCCCTTCGGCACGGCCGCGCGGCCAACGTCACCGTGGTGGTCGCCGAACAGCTCGACAACGCGGACGTGCTGAGCGAGGCGGTACGGCAGCACGCGTGCGCGCGTGTCGTGCTGGGACCGGCGCTGCCGGACGAACTGGCCGCGGTGCTGGGAGCCCCGGCGCACACGACGCCGTTGGCTCAGGTGCCGCCGGGTCGGGGATATGCCCGGCTGGGACACGGTCCGGTGCTGCGGCTTCAGGTACCGGCGACTCCGGATCCGTACGACGACGCGACGAGCGAGGTGGACCGGGAGGCGGTGCTGGCTCTGCTGCCGCCGAGGAGTGAGGTGGTGGAGCAGGCGGGGGTTCCGATGGAGGCCGCGGTCGCCGAGGGCTGAGGCGGGGTGGGATCGCCCGCCCGCGCTTGCGGGGTGCCGCTGTGCCCGCCCTCCCCCGCTCAGCCCCCACCCATCCGCAGCCGAACGCCCCGCCGCTACGCCACAAAGGTCCGCGGCGCCTCCGAGTTCCCCCCGCTGACCCCCGACTCCACCAGCCGCGCCGCCGCCGCCAGCCGCGCCGCCGCCTCCTCCGCCACCGCTCCGCCGACGGTGAACGGGAGGCGCACGTAGCCCTCGAAGGCCCCGTCGACCCCGAAGCGCGGTCCGGACGGGACGCGGACACCCACCCGCTCCCCCGCCTCCGCCAGCCGGGAGCCGGACAGGCCCCCCGCCCGGACCCAGAGGGTCAGCCCGCCCTTGGGCACCTCGAACTCCCAGGTCGGCAGCTCGCGGCAGACCGCTGTCACCAGGGCGTCCCGGTTCTCGCGGGCCTGGTTCCGGCGCAGTTCGACGGCCTGGGCCCAGCCCCCCGTGCTGAACAGCCAGTTCACCGCCAGCTGCTCCAGCACCGGCGTGCCCAGGTCGGCATAGGCCCGCGCGGCGACCAGGCTGCGGATCACGTCGGGAGCCGCCCGCACCCAGCCGATGCGCATGCCCGCCCAGAACGCCTTGCTGGCGGAGCCGACGGTGATGACGGTGGAGCCCGCCGGGTCGAAGCCGCAGACCGGGCGGGGCATCTCCACGTCGTCGTCCAGCCAGAGCTCGCTCATCGTCTCGTCGGCGACCAGCACCGTGCCCGCCGAGCGGGCCGCGTCCACCAGCCGACGCCGCTGGTCGTCGTCGGCGAGCGCCCCGGTGGGGTTGTGGAAGTCGGCGACCACGTAGGCGATCCGGGGCGCCGCCTCCCGCAGCACCTGGCGCCAGCGGTCCAGGTCCCAGCCGCCCAGCCCCTCGGCCATCGCCACCGGAACCAGGCGGGCGCCCGCCTCCCGCATCAGCTGGAGGATGTTGGCGTAGGACGGCGACTCGACGGCGATGCGCTCGCCGCGCCCGCCGAAGAGGTGGCAGATCGCGTCGATCGCACCCATCGCACCGGTCGTGACCATGATCTGCTCGGGCATGGTGGGGATCCCGCGCGTCGTGTAGCGCTCGGCGATCATCGAGCGGAGGACGGGGAGGCCTGCCGGGTAGTCACCGTGGGTGTGGGCGTACGGCGGGAGTTCCTCCAGGGCGCCCTGGACCGCGCGGGTGAGCCACGGCTCGGGGGCCGGCAGCGCGGCGCAGCCCAGGTCGATCACCGAGCCGAGCGCCTCGGGAGGCAGGGGTTCCAGGCCGCGGGCCGGGAGCGGGTTGCCGGCCGGGACCGCGGTCCAGCTGCCCGCGCCCCGGCGGGACTCGAGGAAGCCCTCCGCCCGCAGCGCCTCGTACGCCGCCGCCACCGTCGTACGGCTGACGGACAGGGCGAGGGCCAGTTCGCGTTCGGCGGGCAGCCGGGCGGCGACCGGGACACGGCCCTCCAGGACCAGCAGCCGGATGCCGTCGGCGAGGGCGCGGTAGGCCGGCGGCCGCCGGGTGCCGGGGCCGGCCGGGCGCTCCTGCTGCGAGTTGAGCAGCCGGGCGAGCTGCGCGGGCCCCACCGCCGAGGTCCACTGCGCCATGTGAATCAGTCCACCTTCCCCGAATTGGCCATGGATGGCTTTCCCTTCCAAGCCACAGAGTGACATGAGCCAGTCCACCTTTTCCACTGCCGTCTTTTCCACCAGGGGGGGTACCACTTGTCCACGCAAGGCCGTCTCGGACGACGGTTGGTCCAGCTCTACGCGGGGCTCACGCTGTACGGCGTCAGTTCCGCGCTGCTCGTCGAGGCCGGCCTCGGCCTGGAGCCCTGGGGCGTGCTGCACCAGGGGCTCGCCGGGCACACCGGGACGAGCATCGGCACCGTGTCGATCGTCGTGGGGGCGGCCGTGCTGCTCCTGTGGGTTCCACTGCGCCAGCGGCCGGGCCTCGGCACGGTCTCCAACGTCTTCGTCATCGGCCTCGCCATGAACGCCGCGCTCGCCGTCCTCCCCGACGCCCACGCCTTCGCCGTGCGGATTCCGCTGATGGCGGCCGGCATCGTGCTCAACGGGGCGGCGACCGGCCTGTACATCGCGGCGAGCTTCGGGCCCGGCCCGCGGGACGGCCTGATGACGGGGCTGCACCGGCGTACCGGCCGTTCGATCCGGCTCATCCGGACGGCGATCGAGGTCGCGGTGGTCGTCACGGGGTTCGCGCTCGGCGGGACGGTCGGCGTCGGCACCCTGCTCTACGCCGTGTCCATCGGCCCCCTGGCACAGCTGTTCCTGAAGGTGTTCGCCGTCCCGGCGGCATCCGGCCGCAGCACGGTCGTTGCCACGGGGTCATCCGAGCGCGCGATACTGCCCAAGTGAGCACGCTGACACGCCACCCGTACCTGGACCACCCCGGCCCCATCGCCTTCGCCCATCGGGGCGGAGCCGCGGACGGCCTGGAGAACACCGTGGCGCAGTTCCGGCGCGCGGTCGAACTCGGCTACCGGTACATCGAGACCGATGTGCACGCCACGGCCGACGGCAGGCTCGTCGCCTTCCACGACGACACCCTGGACCGGGTCACCGACGGGGCCGGCCGGATCGCCGACCTGCCGTGGGAGGACGTACGGCAGGCGCGTGTGGCGGGCCGCGAGCCGCTTCCTCTCTTCGAGGAGCTGCTGGAGGAGTTCCCGGACGTCCGCTGGAACGTGGACGCCAAGGCGGAACCGGCCCTGCGGCCGCTCCTCGACCTGATCGAGAAGACGGACTCCTACGACCGGGTCTGCGTCGGGTCGTTCTCGGAGGCACGGGTGCTGCGGGCGCAGCGGCTGTCCGGGCCGCGCCTGGCCACCTCGTTCGGCACCCGCGGTGTGGTCGGGCTGCGGCTGCGCTCCTGGGGACTGCCCGCGTCGGTGCGCCGGTCGGCGGTGGCCGCGCAGGTGCCCGAGTCCCAGTCGGGGGTCCCGGTGGTCGACCGGCGCTTCGTGCGCGCCGCCCACGCGCTCGGACTGCACGTCCACGTCTGGACCATCAACGAACCCGAGCGGATGCACCGGCTCCTGGACCTGGGAGTCGATGGCATCATGACCGATCACATCGACACGTTGCGTGAGGTCATGCAGAAGCGCGGCGTCTGGTTCTGAGGCGCGCGGGCGGTACTGCTGCGGGAGAGGCAAGGGCACGGGTGGGCACCGAAACCGTGCGGTCGGGGGTCTTCGACGAGGCCACCGAGCTGCGGCGCGAACAGCGCGGCTGGTATTTCTACGACTGGGCGTGCTCGGTCTACTCGACGAGCGTCCTCACCGTGTTCCTCGGTCCGTACCTCACGTCGGTCGCCGACCACGCGGCGGACGCCGACGGCTACGTCCACCCGCTGGGCATCCCCGTCCGGGCGGGCTCCTTCTTCGCCTACTCGGTCTCCCTGTCGGTGATCCTCGCGGTCGTCGTCATGCCCCTGGTGGGCAGCGCGGCCGACCGGACCGGCCGCAAGAAGCAGCTGCTCGGCGTGGCCGCGTACACCGGGGCCGCGGCGACGACGGGCATGTTCTTCCTGGCCGGCGACCGCTACCTGCTGGGCGGGCTGCTGCTGATCGTCGCGAACGCCGCCCAGTCCGTCGCCCTGATGCTCTACAACTCCTACCTCCCCCAGATCGCCCCGCCCGAGGAACGCGACACGGTCTCCGCCCGGGGCTGGGCCTTCGGCTACGTGGCGGGCTCACTGGTACTGATCGTCGACCTGGTCCTCTACTCCGCACACGACTCCTTCGGCCTCTCCGAGACCGAGGCGGTCCGGATCTGCCTGGCCGGGGCGGGTCTGTGGTGGGGCGCCTTCGCCCTCGTTCCGCTGCGGCGGCTGCGAGACCGGGGCGGCCGGGCGGCCGAGGCGACGGCGCCGGGGCTGCGTCAACTCGTGGCGACCGCCCGGGACATGCGCCGCCATCCGCTGACGCTCTCCTTCCTGCTTGCCTACCTCGTCTACAACGACGGCATCCAGACCGTGATCTCCCAGGCGTCCGTCTACGGCTCGGAGGAGCTCGGGCTCGGCCAGTCGACGCTCATCGGCGCCGTCCTGATGGTGCAGGTGCTGGCCGTGGCGGGGGCGCTGACGATGGGGCGGCTGGCCAGGACGTACGGGGCCAAGCGCACGATCCTGGGGTCGCTGGTGGCGTGGACGGTGACGCTGGCGGCCGGGTACTTCCTGCCGGCCGGGGCACCGGTGTGGTTCTTCGTCCTCGCGGGCGGCATCGGCCTGGTCCTCGGCGGCAGCCAGGCCCTGTCCCGCTCCCTGTTCTCCCATCTCGTGCCGCCCGGAAAAGAAGCCGAGTACTTCGCGGCGTACGAGATGAGCGATCGGGGGATGAGCTGGCTGGGACCGCTGTTGTTCGGGATCACCTACCAGCTGACCGGGAGCTACCGGTCGGCGATCATCTCGCTGGTGGCGTTCTTCGTCATCGGGTTCGCGCTGCTCGCGCGGGTGCCGGTGCGGCGGGCGATCGGCGAGGCCGGCAATCCGGTTCCGCAGAAGATCTAGCGGAAGATTTAGCGTTCAACGCGGAAGGGCGGTAGTGTACGCGTTTGGCCTGCCAGGCGTACCGTTACTGCGCGTCAAAGATGCCGAAACGGTGGGTGACATCTGATAGCAGATGTGACAAACCGGGCGCTGGTGGGTACAACAAGGGGCGGCTACGACGGCGACGCATGACCCTGAACGGGAATCTTTACCGCCGACCGGACGTTGACCGGATGACGACGACAGCGACACCTGTCCTGTGGGCGACAAGCCCGGGAGGCACGATTCATGAGTGAGCGAGCTCTTCGCGGTACGCGCCTCGTGGTGACCAGCTACGAGACGGACCGCGGTATCGACCTGGCCCCGCGCCAGGCCGTGGAGTACGCATGCGAGAAGGGGCACCGGTTCGAGATGCCCTTCTCGGTCGAGGCGGAGATCCCGCCGGAGTGGGAGTGCAAGGTCTGCGGGGCCCAGGCACTCCTCGTGGACGGCGACGGCCCTGAAGAGAAGAAGGCCAAGCCCGCGCGTACCCACTGGGACATGCTGATGGAGCGGCGCACCCGCGAGGAACTCGAAGAGGTCCTCGAGGAGCGTCTGGCGGTTCTGCGTTCCGGGGCGATGAACATCGCGATTCATCCCAGGGACAGCCGCAAGTCCGCATAGTTCCGTGTAGTTCCGTTTGTTTAACGGAAGCCGACACAACAACCGAGGGCGCCGTACGTTCTGTGACGTACGGCGCCCTCGGTTGTCGCGTTGTCCGGTGCCCACGGACTCCCTGCGGGCACCGGGTCGGAAGGAGACCGTCACCGCGTCAGCGGCGGCCGCTCCCCCGTCGGCTCGTCACCCGGCCGGGGGCCGTCGTTCCGGATCACCTCGCCCTGGACGACCTTTCCGTCCGGGCGATGCATGCGGGCCTGCTGGAAGGCGTCGCCCAGGGTGCCGGGTGCGGCGGAACGGAGCTTGCGGTCAAGGGTGCGCTCGGCGAAACGCGAGACCGCCTTCTGGACCGGGGGCAGCAGGAGCAGCAGGCCGAGGGCGTCGGAGACCAGGCCGGGGATCATGAGGAGCAGGCCGCCCAGCATCATCAGGCCGTTGCCGCCGCCGCGCTCCGGGGAGCCGCCGCGCTGGATCGCCTCGTTGAGACTGCGGAACGCACGCCGGCCGGCCCGCTTGATGACCACGGAACCGGCGACGAAGCCCGCCACCAGCAGCAGGAACACGGTCATGCCGCCCGCCGCGCCCGCGACCACCGTCAGCAGCCAGATCTCCAGCACCAGCCACACCGCGAGACCCAGCGGCAGGTATCTGCCGAGCCGGGAGCGACGGGGCCGGGTGGTGTACGGAGGGGTCTGCGCGCCAGTCGTCATGCACCCAGTGTGCCTGGGCCCGGCTCAGTGCGGCATAAGGGGATGATCAACCGGAACTGTGAGGTTCCCGGGCGTCCGCTAGGACGGCTTGCCCTTGCCGGTCATCCTGCCCACCCGCTCGGTGACGCCCCACGAGGTGACCCGCCACAGCGCCTCGACCAGGATGTCGCGGCTCATCTTGGAGTCGCCGAACTCCCGCTCGACGAAGGTGATGGGCACCTCGACGACCTGGTAGCCGGCCTTGACCGCGCGGCGGGCCAGGTCCACCTGGAAGCAGTAGCCCTGCGACGCGACCTCGTCGAGCCCGAGCCCCTCCAGGGCCTCGCGGCGGAAGGCGCGGTATCCGCCGGTGATGTCCCGCAGGGGGAGGTCGAGGGCGAGCCGGGAGTACAGGGAGCCGCCCCGGGAGATGAACTCACGGGACTTCGGCCAGTTGACCACCCGGCCGCCGGGCACCCAGCGGGAGCCGAGCACCAGGTCGGCGCCCTTCAGCGCGGTCAGCAGCCGGGGCAGCTCCTCCGGCTGGTGGGAGCCGTCCGCGTCCATCTCGACGAGCACGCCGTAGCCGTTGTCCATGCCCCAGCGGAAGCCCGCGAGGTAGGCGGCGCCGAGGCCTTCCTTGCCCTTGCGGTGCAGCACCTGGACGTGGTCGTCCTCGGCGGCCAGTTCGTCGGCGAGCTTGCCCGTGCCGTCGGGGCTGTTGTCGTCCGCCACCAGCACGTGCGCCTCGGGGACGGCCTGGCGCACCCGGCCGACGATGGACTTGATGTTCTCCGCCTCGTTGTACGTGGGAATGATCACCAAGGCCGTGCCGAGCGGGCCGAACCGCCTGCCCCGGGACTGTGCCGCAAGGGTTCCGTCGCCGTCGTTCACTGCTGCCCCTTCATGTCGTACGCAGGGGACCACCATAGTGGCCGCGGCCTGCACTGACGCGACGGCTCATTCGTATGGTGGTGTCGATTCCGCAAGAACGGGGTAAGGATGCCCGTTTCGGGTGGCGCCCATACGTGCGTTCGTCACTGTGTTCGCCCGCGGAGCCACTCTGTTCCCCTGCGGATGGGGGCCCGGCGCCCTTCGGGCCGACCTGGGACCCGCTGGCTGCGGGTCGACCGAAAGCCGTTGTCTACTGAGCTCCGGGCCCCACCCGGGTCACACCTCCCGACCGGCCGGAACGTTCCCTCGTCGGCGCGGGCGCTGAGCCTGGCTCCCAGTGACGGTGCCCCGGTGCGGCACACCGTCCCTGACCCAGCGGCGCTGCGACGAGGGCGCGAACTGCTCCCTGGTCGGGCGTCCGGTGGTGGACTCCGCCGAACCTACCGGCCCGCTGCCGCTGGCTGTCAACAGCCGTTTGACCTGCGGAAACGACCTCAAACCCCTGGTCAGCGCAGAGGATGCGCAGGTCGCGCGACGGGGCGGCGGCCGTCGATCACGGCCGCGCCACCCCGGGAGATCACTCGCCCGGCCGTACGAATGCGGGAGGTCACTCGCCCGGTCGTACGAACACGGTCCGGCCGCCCACCACGGTGCGCAGACAGACCGGCAGCTCGCGGCCCGGGGTCAGGTCGGGCAGGCCGGGGGTGCCGGAGCGCGGGTCGGTGGACCAGCGGGCGACCCGGTCGTCCGGTGCCTGCACCACCAGTTCGTCGGTGCGCCAGACCGCGTAGTCGGCGGGCGCCCCCGGCACCAGGACGCCCGCGTCGTCCCGGCCGATCGCGCGCCAGCCGCCGCGGGTGTGCGCGGTGAAGGCGGCGCGTACGGAGACCCGGTGCTCGGGCGTGTGGTGGAAGGCCGCGGCCCGGACGGTCCCCCAGGGGTCGAGCGGGGTGACGGGACTGTCGGAGCCGAAGGCGAGCGGGACCCCGGCCTTGAGGAGGGCGGCGAACGGGTTGAGGGTGCGGGCCCGCTCGGCGCCGAGCCGCTGGGCGTACATGCCCTCCGGGCCGCCCCACAGCGCGTCGAAGGCGGGCTGCACGGAGGCGATCAGGCCGAGTTCGGCGAAGCCGGCGATGTGCTCGGGCGTGAGCATCTCGGCGTGCTCGACGCGGTGCCGGGCAGCCCGTACCCGGGCCAGGCCGACCTTCTCGGCGGCGGCGCGCACGCCCTCCACGACGGCGGTCACGGCCGCGTCGCCGATGGCGTGGAAGCCGGCCTGCAGACCGGCCTCGGTGCAGGCGGCCACGTGGGCGGCGACGGCGTGCGCGTCCAGGTAGGCGGCCCCGGTGTGCACCTCGTCGGCGTACGGCTCGTGCAGGCAGGCGGTGTGGGAGCCGAGGGCGCCGTCGACGAACAGGTCTCCGGCCGCGCCGAGCGCGCCCAGCCGACGGGCCTTGGCGATGCCTTCGTCGGCCGCCTCGGCCCAGTAGCCGACGACGCGCGGTCCCGGCAGTTCGGCGGCGAGCCGCAGCAGCCCGGTGAAGTCGTCCTCGGAGGAGATCTTCGGCCCGCCGCACTCGTGCACGGTGCCGATGCCGAGCGAGGCCGCGTGCGCGAGGGCGGTGCGCTGGGCCTCCGCGCGCTGGGCGGACGTCACGGCCGCGAACGCGGCGGCGCGGACGGCGTGGTGGGCGTCGCTCGTCAGCGGGGCGTCCTCCCGGGGCACCGCGGCCGCGACCAGGTCCAGCAGGGCCGTGCTGACGACCGCCGAGTGGACGTCGATACGGGAGAGGTAGAGCGGACGGCCGCCGGTGGCCGCGTCCAGCTCGGCGCGCGCGGGCGGGCGGCCGTCGGCCCAGCGGGCGGCGTCCCAGCCGTGCCCGAGCAGCACCCGGTCGTCCGGGCGGGCAGCGGCGAAGTCCCTGACCAGCGCCAGCGCCGCGGCCAGCGAGGTGGCCCCGGACAGGTCGAGGCCGGTGAGCGCAAGGCCGGTGGAGGTGGTGTGGACGTGGGCGTCCGTGAAGGCGGGGGTGACCAGGGCCCCGTCCAGGTCGACGACCTCGTCGACCCCGTCCGCGAACGCGTCGGCGGCCCCCTCCGACCCGACCCAGGCGACCTGCCCCCGCTCCACGACCATCGCGGTCGCGAACGGATCGGCGGGACTGTGAACCTCTCCACGACGGAGAAGGACGGTCTGGGGCTCGGGGGCGCGCTCACTCATGGGGACCAGTCTCGCCCCTGGCGCCGATCACTCCGAAACGGGGGCGCCCTCAACGCGCCCCAAAGGGGCGCTGGGGCACCCCCGGCCGAAGGCCGGGGGAGGAACTGCGCGACCAGCCACGAACCACCTGCAGCCGACACGCGGAGCGTTTTTGCGGTCGCGACAGCTGCGGCGTCCGCCGTAGCTCAGATCTTCGGCGGCCGAGCCTCGTACGGTGTCGACAGCACCACCGTCGTCCGTGTCGAGACCCCCGCCAGGCTGCGCAGCCTGGCCAGCAGCTCCTCCAGTTCGTGCGGGGTCGCCACCCGCACCTTGAGGATGTAGTTCTCGTCGCCCGCCACGCTGTGGCACGCCTCGATCTCGGGGACGCCGGCCAGCCGGTCCGCGATGTCGTCGGGAGCGCTGGGGTCGAACGGTTTCACCGAGATGAACGCCGTCATCGGCAGCCCGACGGCCTCCGGGTCGACGACCGCGGCATAGCCGCGGATGACGCCACGCTGCTCCAGCCTGCGCACCCGCTGGTGCACGGCCGACGTGGACAGACCCGTGGCCTTGCCCAGGTCCGTGTAGCTCATCCGCCCGTCCTTGACGAGCAGCTGCACGATTTGACGGTCCAGCTCCTCCATGGCGCAAAAGCTACAGTGCGCCTGATCTCCACGGATAGCTCAGCGGCCCAGGTCATGGCCGGTTCGTGATGTCACGGAGCGTCGGCTGCGGGCCGCCCGACGGACAAATCCGCCGCAGCGGGCACCTGCGTACGGCATGTGACCAACGCCACAGCCCCCGAACAGGGTCCGTGATGCTCTCGTGATTACCGCCGAGAGCGGACGGGAAGTGCTTGCTGTGGTCGAGGCCGCAGCGCCGTAACGGCCCAGCCCGAGGGGGAGTTACCCATGCAGAGTCTTAAGCGCCCTGGTCGTTCCGTGTCCAAGCGCCCGCAGTTGGTGGTCGAGCCCGAACCGGAGGGCGTCGAACCCGACCTCTACGAGGCCGAGGAACCGGATGCCTACGACACCTTCGAGATGTTCCGGGTGATCTGCCCGGACTGTGCGCAGTCGATCGCGCTGCTGGCGGACGAGGAGTTCCTGCCGGAGCACGCGCTGTGCGCCTCGCCGTGGAACCCGTTCGGCCTCACGGTCTGTGCCGGCACGGGCCGCGCGGCGGACGACGTCCCGTCCGCGGACGAGTCGGCCGAGCCGCAGGAGCAGGACACCGCCCTCCTGCTCACCCTCCCGCAGGGTCTGAACTGGCGGACGCAGCCCTTCTCGCACGTCGGCGGTCCGGGCTCGCGCCCGATGCGCGTACCGGCGCTGCGCCCCGGCCACCAGGCCGTCCGTCAGGCTGCCTGAGTCACCGCACCGCGTCCCAGTAACTGCCCTGCACCATGGCGCGAAGACTCCCGTGGTGCAGGATCAGTGTGTCCGGATCCGCGGGGACGGCGGCCTCGCCGAAGTACACCTGCCGGTAGGCGATGCGCAGCATGACGATCGCGTGCCGCAGGGCGGCGTAGAGGGTGTAGAAGTCCATGTCCCGCGGGGTGTGGCCGGTCAGGCGGGCGTAGCGGGCCTCGACGCGGTCGCGGCGCAGGAATGCGGGCAGTCCCGGCTGTCCGGAGGCGGCCGTGAGGTCCTGGAAGAAGCGGTGCAGGTAGACGGTCCAGCCGAGGTCCACCTCGCGCGGGGCCACGGCCGCCATCTCCCAGTCGAGGACGGCGACGGGGTCGAACCCGTCGTACACGACGTTCCCGATCCGGGCGTCGCCCCAGTTGAGGACGGGTGTGCCGGGTTCGCGCGGCCACAGGTCGGCCAGCCGGTCGAAGGCGGCCTCGATCAGGGGTGAGCGGGCGAGTCCGTCCACCACCCAGTCGTAGTAGCGCCGTTGGGACTCGACATGCCGGTGCAGGGCGTCGCCGTCTCCTGGAGGGGCGAGGAACTGCGCCTCTTCGACGGGGACTTGGCTGTGCAGCCGGGCCAACAGGCCGACGGAGGCCCCTTCGAGGCGCTCGCGTTCGGTGTCGGTCGCCGCGTGCAGCCAGTTCCCCTCGTACGTGTAGGGCATGACGTCGGGCGGGACCCGTCCCTCGACGCGCTCCATCACGAAGAAGGGCGCGCCGAGCGGTCCGGGGTCCTCCTCCAGCCACAGGACGCGGGGCACGGGCAGGTCCGTGCGGTCGGCGACCAGCCGCATGGTGCGGTACTGGCGGGTGAGGTCGTACGACGGGAAGACCGTGTACGCCGACGGGTCCGCTGCCAGCCTCAACGCGCAGGCACGCAGTGGTGGTTCGGGGTGCTCGATCTCGAAGAGCAGGGTCTCGCTGGACATGCCGTTGGAGGCGGGGACCGTGACACCGGCGGCCTTGGCGCCGGGGAGCCGGGTGTCCAGCCAGGCGGTCAGCCGGCGCGCGAGGTCTTCCGGGTCGCGGGTGGTGGTGCGTGGACGCGGTTTCGTCGTCATCGCGGCCTCCTCCTTCAGGGCGCCACCGAGTCGAAGCCGGTGAAGCCGCTGGGATCGTGTCTGCCGAACGAGCCGTGCTCGAAGATGCCGTGGCCGAGCCGTCCGTCGAGGCGGAAGCGGGCGGAGTGGTCGGTGACGCCGTAGGCCGCGCGGGGGTGCGGCGCGGTCAGGTCGTAGGTACGGCGGTCCACCCATCCGCGGCCCTGCCAGGTGCCGTGCTGCCAGTCGTCCGCGGGCGGGTAGCCGGCGCCGACCGCGAGCGGCGACGAGGCGAGGATCTCCACCTCCAGTTCCTGGGGTTTGCGCGGGTCGCCGAGGTGGACGACGGCACGCTCGGGGTGGCGGGTGCCGGAGCGGTAGGCGATCTCGGTCCGCGGCCAGCCGAGTTGGCGGTCGCGGTCGCCCGGCCGGACCAGGGTGGCGTCGTTCAGCGTGCGGTGGCCGTCGGCGTCCTCCTGGGTGACGACCATCAGGAAGCTGTCCTCGAAGCGGACCGGGCACCAGATCCAGTGGAAGCCCTCGGTCGGGTTCTCCTCCGCGAGCCGCCCGGCCTCCTCGCCGGGGATCGGGCGGACGCCCCAACTGCGGTCCCGGGTGCCGGTCCAGCCGTCCGGGTCGACGCGGTACTCCTCGCCGCCGGCCCGGATCGCCCCGGACACTCCCCCGGCCTGCACGAACCTGCGGCCTTCGAGCGTCAGCCGGTCGCCCCGGCGCTGGAGATGGTGCGGCTCCCACAGGGCCGGGAAGCCGGCGGTCCAGGTGAGGTCGTACGAGAGCGCGTCGTCGTCGCAGGTCAGGCGGAAGCGCCGGAGCGGCTCCTCGACCTCGATGCGCAGCGGGCCGACCGCGAGCCGCATCCGGTCCTCACCCAGGGCGTCCGAGGCGCGGACCGCGTACAGGGTGTCCCCGGTGCGCAGGGTGGCGTAGGCGTCGATCACCCCGACGTTCGGGTAGACACCGAGGCCGAGGATGAGCAGGGCACGGCCGTCGTGGTCGAGGACGTGGAAGATGCAGCGGTCGTAGGCGTTCCGGTCCCCGGTGGCGACGTGCTTCATGGAGAGCGGGACCTGGTGCACGGGGTACTCGTCGAGCGGTACGGGACGGTCGTCGGCCATGGCAGGCCTCCCCGGAGGCTGGAGACGGTCCGGCTGACGGTACGTCAGAAAACGAGGGGAGGCCAGATCCGGGAGCGGACGTCCACGAACTCACGCACGATTCGGCGGATCGGTGACCAGGGCGGCCGCCCCCGCGTTGGCCGGGCATGACGACCACCCACACCGCTCTCGGCCGTCAGCGCCGGATCTTCGTGCCCCCGCCCGCGGCATCGCTGCCGCCGCCCGCGCCGCAGGATCCGCCCATCTACCGCGACCTGATGCGGACCTGGGCCGACCGGGGCCGCGCCCTGCCGGGCCGCCACGACCCGGAGTGGGTCAGGCTGGCGGCGCCGACGGTCACCCGCGGGCAGTTCAGCGGATTCAGCGACTTTCCGGCCCCGCCACGTGACGGGCGATGACCATCCGCTGGATCTGGTTGGTGCCCTCGACGATCTGCAGGACCTTGGCCTCGCGCATGTAGCGCTCGACCGGGAAGTCCGCGGTGTAGCCGTAGCCGCCGAGTATCTGGACGGCGTCGGTGGTGACCTTCATCGCGGTGTCGGTGCAGTGCAGCTTGGCCATGGCGGCCTGCTTGGCGAACGGCCGGCCGGCGTCGCGCAGCCGGGCCGCCGCGAGGTACAGGGCCCGGCCGGCCTCGATCTGGGTGGCCATGTCGGCGATCATGAAACGCAGGCCCTGGAAGTCGGCGATGGGGTGGCCGAACTGCCGCCGCCCGGTGGCGTAGCCGACCGCCTCGTCCAGGGCGGCCTGGGCCAGGCCGATCGCGCAGGCCGCGATGCCGAGCCGCCCGGAGTCCAGCGCGGAGAGGGCGATGGCGAAGCCCTGGCCCTCCTCGCCCAGGCGGCGGTCGTCGGCGACCCGGACGTCGTCGAAGTGGACCTGTGCGGTCGGTGAGCCCTTCATGCCCATCTTCTTCTCGGGCACCGCGCCGCCGAGTCCCTCGGCGTCGCCGGGGACCAGGAAGGCGGTGATCCCGTGCGAGCCCTCGGCGCCGGTGCGGGCCATGACCGTGTAGAAGTCGGCGACACCGCCGTGCGTGATCCAGGCCTTGGTGCCGTTGATCACCCAGGAGTCGCCGTCCCGGACGGCCCGGGTGCGCAGGGAGGCGGCGTCCGAACCGGAGGCCGGCTCGGAGAGGCAGTAGGCGCCGAGCAGGCCGCCGCCGAGCATCGCGGGCAGGTGCTCGACCTGCTGCTGCTTGGTGCCGTGGGCGGCGAGCGCGTAGCTCGCGAGGGTGTGCACGCTGACGCCGAGGCCGACGGTGAGACGGGCCGCGGCCAGTTCCTCCAGGACCTGGAGGTAGACCTCGTAGGGCTGGTCGCCGCCGCCGTACTCGGCGTCGTACGGCAGGCCGAGCAGGCCTGACTCGGAGAGCAGGGTGAAGACCTCGCGCGGGAAGCGCCCGGCGTCCTCCTCCTCGGCCGCCTTCGGCGCGATCTCACGCCGGGCGATCTCCCGGACCAGCGCGAGCAGGTCCCTCGCCTCGTCCGTGGGCAGTTGACGCTCCACCGGCTGCGGGTCGCGGTCGGACATGGCGTCGGTCTCCTCCCTGTCGGGCAACGGCGGCCACAGCCCGTGGGATAGGGGCGGCTCCGCCTCTCGTGCGAGTGCGGCCGAGGTCGGCGTTCCGGGTCTCGGAAGCTGCTGACCTGCGGCTGCGCAGTGAGTATGCCCGATCGGGGACCTCCCGTCACCAGTTAACGACCGCTTACTTCAGGAAATCCAGGCCAACATCCGCAACCCACGAAATTGGTCCGAACCATTGACCCGACTGGTCTAGTCCTCCTAGGGTTCATGACCAACGCTTTACCGCGTTCATGCCAATCGGCGCGCGTTCCCCTCTCCCCCAGGAGGAGACACCCGATGCACACCACTCACCGCTCCCGGTTCCGGGCGCTGCTCTCCGCGGCCTGTTGTGCCGTCCTCGGCGCCGGGCTGCTGGCCGGCGCGGGCACCGCGTCCGCGGCCGCCCGGTCCGCCCCGTCCGCTCCCCAGGTGCAGGCCGGCTCCAAGGTCGTCGGCTACTTCACGGAATGGGGCACCTACGACCGCAAGTACCTGGTCAAGAACGTCGAGACCTCCGGCTCGGCCGCGAAGCTCACCCACATCAACTACGCCTTCGGCAACGTCACCGGCGGCAAGTGCGCGATGGGCGACTCGTACGCGGCGACCGACCGGACCTACACCGCCGCCGAGTCCGTGGACGGCGTGGCGGACACCTGGGACCAGCCGTTGCGCGGCAACTTCAACCAGCTGCTGAAGCTGAAGAAGAAGCACCCGAACCTCAAGATCCTCTGGTCCTTCGGCGGCTGGACCTGGTCGAGCGGCTTCGGCGAGGCGGCCAAGAACCCGACCGCGTTCGCCCAGTCCTGCTACGACCTGGTCAAGAACTCCAAGTGGGCCGGTGTCTTCGACGGCATCGACATCGACTGGGAGTACCCGAACGCCTGCGGCAACACCTGCGACACCAGCGGCCGGGACGCGTTCCGGAACGTGATGGCGGCGCTGCGGGCGAAGTTCGGCAGCAGCTCGCTCGTCACGGCGGCGATCACCGCCGACGCCACCAGCGGCGGCAAGATCGACGCGGCCGACTACGCGGGCGCGGCGCAGTACGTCGACTGGTACAACCCGATGACGTACGACTACTTCGGCGCCTGGGCCGCGACCGGCCCGACGGCCCCGCACTCGCCGCTGAACTCGTACTCGGGCATCCCGACGGCGAACTTCTACACGTCGGCGACCATCGCCAAGCTCAGGGGCCTCGGCATCCCGGCCGCCAAGCTGCTGCTCGGCATCGGCTTCTACGGCCGCGGCTGGACCGGCGTCACCCAGGCGGCGCCCGGCGGCTCGGCGACCGGTCCGGCGGCGGGCACGTACGAGGCGGGCATCGACGACTACAAGGTGCTCAAGACCAAGTGCCCGGCGACCGGCACGGTGGGCGGCACGGCGTACGCCAAGTGCGGCAGCGACTGGTGGAGCTACGACACCCCGGCGACCATCGCGACCAAGATGACCTACAAGAACCAGCAGGGACTGGGCGGCACCTTCTTCTGGGAGCTGAGCGGCGACACCGGCAACGGGGAGCTGATCAAGGCCATCAACTGACCCCGGCCACGGGGGCCCGGGGCGGGGGAACCACGAGCCCTCCGCCCCACCGTCCGGTCCGGCGCGACAGCGCGGCGGACCGGCCCCGGTGCATCAGGCGTCCCGGCGGGCCGGGGCCGGGGCACGGTAGGACGGGTCCAGTTCCTCGATGGCGCGCAGGGTGCCGCCGAGCGTCTTGACCAGCAGCTCGCACATGGTCTCGCGGGTGAGTTCGGGCCGGTCGATCCAGTCGAGGGTGGCGCCCTCCACGCTGCACAGCCAGGCGAGCAGGCCGACCCTGGCGAGCGGGGCGATGTCGGTGCGGCCGTAGGCGCCCTCGGCGATGGTCGCGACGATCGCCGCGCGCACCCCGTCCCGGATGGCGTGCACCTCGGTGTCGAAGCCGACTCCGCCGCTGACGATCGTGCGGTACGCGGCCTGGTGGTGCTCGGCGTAGCGCAGGTAGCTGTCGATGGTCCGGTGGACGCGGTCCACCTGGGGCAGCTCCAGGCCGCTCGCGGCATAGGTGACCAGGTCGGCGACGGAGTCCTGGATGATCGCCAGGTAGTAGCCGCGCTTTGACTGGAAGTAGTAGTAGATCAGCCCTTTGGCGACATGCGCCTGCTTGGCGATGTCGTCCATGGAGAGCGCGTCGTACGAGGTGTCGGCGAACAACTTCCGCCCGATGGCGATGAGTTCGGCGCGACGAGCCACGGAACGCTCGGTGCCGCGCGCCCGGGGACGGGCGGCGGCACGTTGTTGACTGATATTCAATTTCGACCCTGGTCTCAACGGGCTGCGGGACATCCGCAGTATGTCAGTTCAGGTCACAGCAGACCGAGTTGAGTGACCAACATGGCGACGACCACGACAAGAGTCCAGCCCATGACGTGTTCCAGAACCTTCGGGCCGTCGTCCTTGGGGCCGCCGGTACGGGCGCGGGCGGCGGTGGCGGAATGCGTGGTCATGACGTCCACCATGCCATTGATTGCGGCTTTTGCGGCGGAGAGCTTGGTCACAGCACGACTGCGGCCCCGGAGATCTCCGGGGCCGCAGTCGTGCCCGGTCAGCGCACGCCGACCGCGTCGAGCGCCTTGAGCTGGGCCGCGGTCGGAGCGGCCGGGAAGTACAGGTAGCAGACGCCTCCGGTGCCGGAGGCGACCTTGCCACTGGCGTTGTACCGCTTGGTCCGCAGCCAGATGTTCTCGAACTCCCGGCGCAGATAGACCCGCCGGACCGCGTCGTCGTCGGCCGAGCACGGGTCGTTGGCGATCACGTCGCCGTCCGCGGTGAAGCCGATCACGGTCATCAGGTGCCCGGAGGTGCCGTAACCGGCGCCCGTCAGCTCCGCCGCGAGGAACGACTGTGACGTTATGGCCGGGATGCCGGCCGCGATCAGGGTCTCCAGGTCGGTGAGCGAGGCCAGTCGCGTTATCACGCCCTGGAGGTCCTGGTACGTCGACGCGTAGGCGGCGTTGAACGGCCAGTTGCCGCAGCCCCCGTACTGGTAGTCGTAGGTGTAGCGGGCCGCGTAGCAGACCTGCGGGTCGGTGAAGGACGGGTCGACCCAGGCCAGCTGTGCGGCGGTGGGCCGGGCGCCCCAGTACTCGACGATCATCTGCGAGGAGGTGGGGCTGCACCAGGCCTCGCCGCCGTTGTCGTACTCGGGGTACTGGCCCTTGTGGATCTCCTGCGAGTAGCGCG
Source organism: Streptomyces sp. NPDC090499 (assembly GCF_044769305.1). Classification (NCBI taxonomy): domain Bacteria; kingdom Bacillati; phylum Actinomycetota; class Actinomycetes; order Kitasatosporales; family Streptomycetaceae; genus Streptomyces; species Streptomyces sp. NPDC090499. The sequence goes on along the minus strand of NZ_JBIVXP010000006.1, from coordinate 479,735 downwards.
GGACCCTGAGTTCCTGGGCCAGGCCCGGGGTGGAGGCCGGGACGGTGAAGCGGTCCGGGATGTCGGAGCCCATGGCGCCGAGCCGCCAGACGGTCGGGGTGAGCTTGGTGCCCGGCTTGCGGTAGAGGGTCAGGCGCAGCTGGTACGAAGTGAGGCGCAGGCCGGTCGTCGCGTCGTCGACGGCGAAGGTGTCGGTCCAGATGGTGCTCTTGCCGTCGGTCTGGCCGTCCACCGAAGTCCGCTTGACGTCCTGGTCGCCTGCCGCCCAGCGGCCCATGACGTACCAGGGGGTCGCGGTGCCGTCGGAGTAGGTGCCGTGCAGTTCGACCTGGATCCAGGTGCCGGCCGGGGTGTCCGCGTTCCAGGAGGCGATGGTCTCGGTGGCGGGGACGGCGAGCTGGTGCACCGGACCGGTCCAGGTGGCGTACTCCCAGGTGGCCGTGGTGCCGGTGTGGGGGTCGGTGTACGAGGTGGTGCCGGCCGGGGTGCCGATCACCACGCCGGGCCGGTCACCGGCGACCGCTCCGGCACCCTTGGCGGTGCCGGACTTCCAGTCGCTGTAGGTCGTCCAGGAGCGGTAGTCGATCGGGCGGGTCCCGTCCCGGCCGTGGTGGCCGGGACGGCCGTGCCCGGCCCGGCGGGTCTCGGTCCGGGCGGTGTCGTCGGCGTCGGTCTCCGGCGCGGCGACCGCGGGTACCGCGGGGACGACGCCCTGGGCCACGGCCGCCGCCGCGACGGAGGCGGCGGCTGCCAGAACGGTTCTGCGGGACGGCTGTTCGGCTCTGCTCATGGGTGGAGGACCCCCAGGTGTGCGCGACACGGCTGATCCGGAGCAAGGTCTGTGCGCCAACTATGGGGCAGGCGCCATGCCCCTGCCAGCACTTCCGCCCATGCCACGCCCACCAATATTGGTCTCGTCCGCTGAAAGGGCCCCGGCGCGGTCGCCGGAGCCCCTTCAGCGGTCATCGTCGCCCTCGCCGGCTCAGATGAGGTCCATCGCGGCGACCTCGTCGGGGCGGCCGTAGCTGACCGGGCCCTGGAAGCGGCGGCGGGCGGTGGCGAACCACCAGACCGTGGCCACGGCCAGGACGACGGCCAGTGCGATCGGCGCGTAGTTGAAGGAGTCGACGGTGATCGGCGAGGCCTGCGGCAGCATGAACAGGATGCTGCTGAGCAGGGTCCAGACCACCGCCAGCCAGCCGACCGGCCTGCTCCAGCGGCCCAGGTTCCACGGCCCCGGCTGGAATGCGTCGCCCAGGCGCAGCCGCAGGAACACCGGCACGGCGTAGGCGAGGAACAGGCCGACGACGTTGACGCTGACGATCGCGGTGAACGCCGTGTGCGACCACCAGCCGGGCACCACCAGGGCGACCGAGCAGGCCACCGCGAGCCAGACGGCCTTGACGGGGGTCCGGGTGCGGGGCGAGACCGAGTGCCACAGGCGGGAGCCGGGCATGGCGCCGTCCCGGGAGAAGGCGAAGATCTGGCGGGTGTTGCTGGTGAGGTTGGCGAGGCCGCAGAAGAGCATGGCGCCGATGACGACGAGCAGCATGACCTTGGCCCAGCCCATGCCGAGTCCGTCGATGAGGATCTGGACAGGCGGCGCGGAGGAGCCCGCCACCTTGGCGTAGTCGCCGATGCTGTACACCAGGGCGAGCATCAGGACCAGGCCGGTGATCGCCGAATAGCCGATGGACCGGATGATCCCTCTGGGGGCGTTGACGGTCGCCTGGACGGTTTCCTCGGACATGTGGAAGCTGCCGTCGAAGCCGGTGAAGGTCCAGCTGGTGACCAGCAGCCCGAGCAGGCCGCCGTAGAGGCCGTTGGTGAAGCCGGTGTTGTTCACGAAATGGGTCACGAAGGACGCCGACCGGTGGTGGTCCGGCATCACGATCAGTGTGCTCACGATCACCACGAGTCCGATCAGCAGCCACCAGACGGAAATCCGGTTCAGTACGGCGACCAGCTGCACGGTGTAGGTGTTGGCGAGCCCCTGGACCACGATGATCAGGGCCGTGATCAGGACCGTCTGGTGGGCGGTCGGCGTGTACGAGGGCCACTGCAGGGCGACGAAGGCCTGGATGAAGGTGGCGGCCGCATAGCCGGTGGCCGCGGTGCCGCCGATCTGGCCCACGAAGTTCAGCCAGCCCGTGTACCAGGACCAGGCGCCCTTGTGCCGTTTGGCGAGTTTGCCGGCGGAGAAATACAGGGCGCCGCTCGTCGGATAGGCGGAGGCGACTTCCGCCATCGCGGCGCCGATGCACAGCACCATCACGCAGACGCCGATCCAGCCGAACACGAGAATGCGGGGGCCACCCGCGTTCATACCGAATCCGAAGGACGAGAAGATCCCGGAGAGAATATTGATGATGGTGAAGGAGATCGCGAAATTGTCGAAGGCCTGGAATCGGCGGGTGAGTTTCCGCGGATAACCCATCGCGTGCAGGGTCGCGTCGTCGTCCGGCGTGACGGGGTCCGCTGTGCTTTCTGACACGTGCCGGCCTTTCTCTCGGAATCTAGGAGGGGATGGGCAGGCCGCAGGCGCGGCGGGCCCGGGAGAGCTGGTCGGCCGGTTCGCCGAAGACGCTCCAGGGCATGCGGGAGGCGTACGGCCCCATGGCCGTGAAGACCGCCCGCGCCTCGAACGCGCACCGGGCCATGACCAGCGCGTGCGCGAGGTAGGCGAGGTCGAGCACCGGGGTGAAGCGGTATCCGGCGACCGTGGGCAGCCAGTTGTGGTAGACCGACAACGCGGTGCTGCGCCACTGGGGCTGTTCCCAGACCCGCTCGGCGAGCAGCTGGGTGGGGTTGTGGCTCTCCACCAGCGCGACCAGCGGCAGCAGCCGCAGCGCGGAGTCGGCGGGGGCCCGCTGGGCGAGGAAGGCGGCGACGTCCCAGGCCGCGTTGACCGAGCCGCCGTACCGGGTGAAGAAGAAGGACAGGAAGCGGTGGTGGGCCTCGCGGTGCCAGGGGTCGAGGCCGAGGGTGTGCGCGAACAGCCGCCAGGGGCCGGACGGGGAGGTCAGCAGGCCGCCCGGGGCCGGGTCGTGCGGGCGGTGCAACCGGGCCATGGCCAGCTTGGCGGCCCAGGGCGTGGGGTCGGCGGGGTTCGTGGCGCTGGCCCGGTCGCAGGCGGCGAGGGCGATCCGCTCCAGCGCCTCGGCCCGCTCGTCACGGGCGTCGGCCGCCCGGATCGCGCGCTGTACGGCCACCCGGGCCCACATCAGCGCGGACTCGGGACCCGGTTCCTCGGCCAGCCACCGTTCCACCAGATCGGTACCGGCCGCCTCGGAGGCGAGGACCAGGGAACGGTGCGCACGCAGGGCGAAGTCGGCACGCGTCTCGGCCAGCGCCTCGCGGGCGCTCAGATATCTTCCGGCGCGCACGTCCACGCATACGCTCGCGAGCAAGCGGTCGTCGGCCGCCGGATGCCATACGTAGTGCCCCTCGAATAACTCCGCGGCCATCTTCCCCTGTCCGTCCCCGTCCGACGCGTGCACCAGGCACCTTACTCAGGGCCGGGCACACCGGAAACGCACGAGATCGACATATCGGTCAGCCGGTCGGAAATATTGGCGGCCACGGTGGAGAACGGCTCGAAACTGGTTCAAGCCGATACTTTCGCGGGGCCGTAAACACCCGCTATGCGCCGCACTACTAGAATGTTTCCGGAAAACACCCCACCCGCAGCACACCTCGGGAACGGCCATTCACCAGCTCGCCTCCGCACTCCGGGCCCTGCCCCCCTCCTGCGGCCCGGTCCGCCTCGTCGGCGTCGACGGACACGCCGGGTCCGGCAAGACCACGTTCACCGGCCGGCTCGCCACGGCCCTGGACGGGGCGCCGGTGCTGCACCTCGACGACATCGCCAGCCACGAGGAGTTGTTCGCCTGGACCGGCCGGCTGCTGACCCAGGTGATCGAGCCGCTCGGGCAGGGCCGGACGGCGCAGTACTCCCCCTACGACTGGCACACCCGCCGCTTCGGCCCGCCCCGCCCGCTGGAGCCGGCCCCAGTGATCCTCGTCGAGGGCGTCGGCGCCGGCCGCCGGGCACTGCGCCCCTTCCTGGCGGGGCTGCTGTGGATGGAGCTGCCGCACGAGGAGGCCTGGACGCGGGGCAGGGCGCGGGACGGCGCGGAACAACGGGACTTCTGGGCCCGGTGGGTCGCGGCGGAACGCGAACACTTCTGCGAAGACCCCTCAAGGCCGTACGCCGACCTGCTGGTGACACAGTCACATAAGGGATATGAGGTACTGCCGGGGCCTGCGGAAACACTTGGACCGGACCAGTTCATCACCCACCGTGACGGACCGTCCGCTGTGTGCTGAACTTGTGAAGACGCGCCTCCAGGAAGTTGCCCGAGTACCTCAACTCGGCTTGACCGGGGGGCCGTACAGGACTTACGTTCTGGATGAGCGGCCGTTCGAGGCCGCCCTGCAGACGCGAAGCCCCCGGTTGTTCCCCCGTGATCGGGGGCTTCGTTCTGCCCTTTACCCCTTTTGTGTGCGCGGCGCGCGTCCCCGCGCTCACCCTCGGTCACCGATCCGTGTGCGCCCCGTCTGCCCCCACCTCGCCAAACGGCCTGTGCGGCACCCTTCGGCAGGCGGTGGAACCGCAGGTACGATGCCCTCGGTGCGACCTTCGAACGGCTGCTTCGCGCACCTGCAACTCCGGTCCGCGGCACAGCGGTTCGACCAACGGCGGCCATCGGGGGGAGCCCGGGGGCCAACCACGGGGGCACGGTTTGTGGGGGACGTGATGGATTTCGGCACGCAGGGCCCCGAGGCCCCGGCCGACCTCGCCTGGCTGCGAGGCGTGGACGCCTACACGATGGGCGCCTATCCGCAGGCGGAGGAGGAGTTCCGCGCCGCGGTGCGGATGGATCCCGGGATGGCGGACGCCTGGCTCGGGCTGCACGCGCTGCGCGTGGACACGACGACCGCGCTGCTGCGGATGTTCCGGCACCGGGAGCGCTTCGGCGAACAGCGCGGCCGGCATCGCCGCACCCTGAACTCCTGGTACTGGCTGGGCTGGTGGGTGCAGCCGGTCCTGGAGAGCCCGCGCGATCTCCTTCTCGCGCACGCCTCGCACTGGCTGGACGGCCGGCACGTCCCGGAGCTCGACCGGGCCCTCGCCGGGCTCCCGCCGGTGGACGCCGACCCGCAGGTCCGCTTCCTGCACGCCTGTCGGGCCTACCTGGTCAAGGACTGGGAGCAGCTGGTACGCCACACCGACCCGCTCCACGACGATCCCATGCTCGGCATCGAGGCCGGCCTGTTCGGCGGCATGGCCCGGGTCCGCCTGGAGATGTACGGCCAGGCCGAACCGCTGCTCTCCGCCGCGCTGATGCGCTGCCGCAGCGAGCAGCCGCAGCGCAAGGAGCTGCGCTACTGGCTGGCGCGGGCACACGAGGGCACCGGCCGCAGCGCCGCCGCGCTCCCCCTCTACCGGGCCGTGCACCGCGTCGACCCCGCCTTCATGGACACCTCGGCGCGGCTGGCCGCGATAGCCGAGGGCGACGGGTACGACGACACGGCCGACTTCGCGTCGATCACCCTCACCGGTGCCGGGCAGGACGTCGTGGACGGCCCGGACATGCTCGACCCGCTCTTCGGCACCGAGGGGCGCGATCTGCGGCTCGGGGACCCGGAGCCGCCGACCGGGGCGATGCCGTCGGTGATCGACCCCGCCGTGCGCGAGAAGGTCGTGCCGTCGCCCCCGCTGCCGGCCGGGCCGACCGACCCCGCGTTACTTGAGGAGGCGCTCGCCGAACTGGAGCGCATGGTCGGGCTCGAACCCGTGAAACGGCAGGTCAAGGCGCTGTCCGCGCAGTTGAACATGGCCCGGTTGCGAGCCGGGCAGGGGCTGCCGGTGCAGCCGCCGAAACGCCACTTCGTCTTCTCCGGGCCGTCGGGCACCGGGAAGACCACCGTCGCCCGCATCCTCGGCCGGGTCTTCTACGCCCTGGGCCTGCTCGGCGGGGACCACCTCGTGGAGGCGCAGCGGGCCGACCTGGTCGGCGAGTACCTCGGCCAGACCGCCGTGAAGGCGAACGAACTGATCGACTCCGCGATCGGCGGCGTACTCTTCGTCGACGAGGCCTACTCCCTGTCCAACTCCGGTTACGGCAAGGGGGACGCGTACGGCGACGAGGCGCTGCAGGTGCTGCTGAAGCGGGCCGAGGACAACCGCGACCACCTGGTGGTGATCCTGGCCGGCTACCCGGAGGGCATGGACCGCCTGCTGGCCGCGAACCCCGGGCTCTCCTCGCGCTTCACCACGCGGGTCGACTTCCCCTCCTACCGGCCCCTCGAACTGACGTCGATCGGCGAGGTGCTGGCCGCCGAGAACGGGGACGCGTGGGACGAGGAGGCGCTGGACGAGCTGCGGTCGATCGCCGGGCACGTGGTGGACCAGGGCTGGATCGACGAACTGGGCAACGGGCGGTTCCTGCGGACGCTGTACGAGAAGAGCTGTGCGTACCGGGACCTGCGGTTGTCGGCGTATCCGGGGATGCTGTCGCGGGACGACCTGGCGACGCTGCGGCTCCCGGACCTGATGCAGGCGTACGGAGAGGTGCTGTCGGGTCGGGGGCCGCAGGATCCGGCGGCCGGGATGTAGGTGCGGGTGGGGTGGGGCCGGGGGGTGGGGACGCTTACCGGCGCTGACCGGGTGCCGCCGCGCCCACCCGTGCCGCCTGGGGGCACCTCCCAGGCCCTTAAGGCACTGGGGGAGGCACGACTGCCCGCAGCTAAGTTTTCAGGGGCGCGGGGAACTGCGCGACCAGCCCCCACGCGCCCGCAGCCGGACTACGGCCTCACCCGGCCATGACCTCCTCCGGCTCCCCACTCGAACGCGGCTCCGGCGTCCTGGCCGGCGTCGGCTGTTTCCGGTGCGCCGGGTCCGTCACCTCGCCGACCAGCAGCTCAAGGACGTCCTCCAGGGCCGCCAGGCCGAGCACCCGGCCGTTCGCGTCGGCGACCTGCGCGAGGTGGGTCGCGGCCCGGCGCATCACGGTCAGCGCGTCGTCGAGCGGCAGCTCGGCCCGCAGGGTCGTCATCGGGCGCCATATCTGCTGCGGAACCGCCCGGTCCGAGTCCTCCAGGTCGAGGACGTCCTTCACGTGCACGTAGCCCATGAAGGCCCCGGACTCGGCCGCCACCGGGAAGCGGGAGTAGCCGGTGCGGGCGGTGAGCTCGACGATCTGGCCCGGGGTGACCGACGGCGGGACCGTGATCAGGGACTCGCGGCGCAGCAGCACGTCCGTCACCGGGCGGGAGCCCAGTTCCAGCGCGTCCTCCAGGCGTTCCTGTTCCTCGGGGTCGAGGAGGCCCGCCTGGCCGGAGTCCTCCAGGAGCCGGTTGAGCTGCTCGCTGGTGACGACGGCCTCGACCTCGTCCTTCGGCTCGACCCGGAACAGCTTGAGGATGCCCTGGGCGCAGGCGCCGAGCGCGACGGTGATCGGCCGGCACACGCGGGCGAAGGCGACCAGGCCGGGGCTCAGCCACAGCGCCGCCTTCTCGGGCGCGGCCATCGCCAGGTTCTTGGGCACCATCTCGCCGATGACCAGGTGGAAGAAGACCACTCCGGCCAGCGCGATCACGTAGCCCAGGGGGTGGATCACGCCTTCCGGCAGGTGCACCGCCTCGAACAGCGGCTCCAGCAGGTGGGCCACCGTCGGTTCGGCCACCGCGCCCAGCGTCAGCGAGCAGACGGTGATGCCGAACTGGGCGGCGGCCATCATCTGCGGGAGGCGCTCCAGGCCGTAGAGGACCTGGCGGGCGCGGGCGGTGCCCAGGGGTTCGATCTGGCTGCGGCGGACGGAGACGAGGGCGAACTCGGCGCCGACGAAGAAACCGTTGGCCAGGACCAGCAGGCCGGCGAAGACCAGTTGGAGGACGCTCATCGGGCGGCCTCCGCGACGGCGGGGGCGGTGCGGACCAGACGGACCCGCTCCGCGCGGTAGTGGCCGACGCGGCGGACGGACAGCCGCCAGCCGGGCAGCTCGGCACGGTCGCCGGGCGCCGGGATCCGGCCCAGCAGGTCGGCGACCAGGCCGGCGACCGTCTCGTACGGGCCCTCGGGCACGTCGAGTCCTATCCGCTGGAGGATGTCGACGCGGACACTGCCGTCGACGTCCCAGGCGGGCTTGCCGTCCTGGGAGGGGGCGGACGCGAGTTCCGGTGCGTCGGGGCTGTCGTGCTCGTCGCGGACCTCGCCGACGAGCTCCTCGACGATGTCCTCCAGGGTGACCACGCCCGCCGTACCGCCGTACTCGTCGACGACGACCGCGATGGGCTGCTCGGAGCGGAGCCGGGCGAGGAGGGGCTGGACCGGCAGGGTCTCGGGGACCAGCAGGGCCTTGCGGGCGATGCGGCCGACCGGGGTGCGCAGCCGGTCGTGGACCGGGATCGCCAGCGCGTCCTTGAGGTGGGCCATGCCGACGATCTCGTCGATCTTCTCCCGGTAGACGGGGAAGCGGGACAGGCCGGTGGCCCGGGTGAGGTTGACGACGTCCTCGGTGGTCGCCGTGTCCTGGAGGGCGCTGACCTTCACCCGGGGGGTCATGACGTGCTGGGCGGTCAGCTCGCCCAGGGACAGGGTGCGGACGAACAGGTCGGCCGTGTCCTGTTCCAGCGCGCCGGCCTGGGCCGAGTGCCGGGCCAGGGAGACCAGCTCGCCGGGGGTGCGGGCGGAGGCCAGTTCCTCGGTGGGCTCGACGCCGAGGGCGCGGACGAGCCGGTTGGCGACCGTGTTCAGCGCGGCGATGACCGGGCGGAACAGGCGGGAGAAGCGGGCCTGCGGGCCGGCCACGACCCGCGCGACCTGGAGGGGCTTGGAGACAGCCCAGTTCTTGGGTACGAGTTCGCCGATCACCATCTGGATCGCCGAGGCGAGCAGCATGCCCACCACGACGGCGATGCCGGAGACCGCGCCGTCGGGCAGGCCGATCGCGGTCAGCGGGCCGCGCAGCAGCTCGGCCAGTGCCGGTTCGGCGAGCATGCCGACGACGAGGGAGGTGATGGTGATGCCGAGCTGGGTGCCGGAGAGCTGGAAGGAGAGCTCCTTCAGCGACTCGACAACCGTACGGGCGCGCTTGTCGCCGTCGGCGGCGGCCTTCTCGGCCTCGGGCCGCTCCACGGTCACCAGGCCGAACTCGGCGGCGACGAAGAAGCCGTTGGCGAGGATGAGCAGGAACGCGGCTGCCAGGAGCAGCAGGGGGGTGGTCATGATGCCGCCGCCTCCGAAGCCTCGTGGACTGCGGGAAGGCGGTCCACGGTATGTCGGGAGGGGGCGGCGCAGGTACTACAGGACGATCCGTCCATCGCCGGAGAGGGTCACTCCTCGGTTAGCAGGAACCCCTGTGCGCGGGGCGCGCGACAGGGGTGGAGACGGGACGTGAAAAGCCTCCGCCAACAGATTAATCAAGACAGGGCCCGGTGCGGCAGGGGCGACGGCCCGGAGACGCCCCCGAAGTTGCGTGATTTCAGCCCTGATGCTGTTCGGGGTCGTGGCTCGTGTGGGCCTCGACGAGGGCGCGCAGGGCCGTGGCGTCGGCGATGGCGTGCTGTTTGGCGATGCCCGGCTGGATGCCGAGCGCGGGCAGGCTGGTGCCGTCGCTGAGGTTGAGGAACACCCACGGGTCACCCGGGCGGAGGTTCACCTGGACGATCTCCGCCCACGCCAGGTGCCGCTTGCCGGCGACGTTGACGACGGTGACCCCGGACTCGTCGGCGACCACCTTCACCCGGGCCAGCTGGGCCAGCACCCAGAAGATCAGCGCGCCGGTGGCGACGAAGCTGAGCTTCTCCCCCGGGCCGAGCTGCTCCAGGAGCAGCGCGACCGCGGAGATGGTGGCGAAGATCGCGAGACCCGCGGTGAGCAGGATCACGCGGGTGAGGCCCGGCCGGAAGGTGACGGGCAGCGAGGGAAGATCGGACATCGCGCGCGGGGCCTCAGAGGCGGCAGGCGTGGATCGCCGTGGTCAGGATGGCGCGGGCGCCGATGTCGTACAGGTCGTCCATGATCCGCTGGGCGTCCTTGGTGGGGACCATGGCACGGACGGCGACCCAGCCCTCGTTGTGCAGCGGGGAGACGGTCGGCGACTCCAGGCCGGGGGTGAGGGCGACGGCCTTCTCCAGCTGCTCGACCCGGCAGTCGTAGTCCATCATCACGTACGTCCGGGCGACCAGGACGCCCTGGAGGCGGCGCAGGAACTGCTGGACCTTGGGTTCCTCGGCGTCGGCGCCGGTGCGGCGGATCACGATCGCCTCGGACTTCATGATCGGCTCGCCGAAGACCTCCAGGCCGGCGTTGCGCAGGCTGGTGCCGGTCTCGACGACGTCGGCGATGACCTCGGCGACGCCCAGCTCGATGGCGGTCTCGACGGCGCCGTCCAGGTGGACGACGGAGGCGTCGACGCCGCTGTCGGAGAGGTGCCTGGCGACGATGCCCTCGTAGGAGGTGGCGACCGTCTTGCCCTTGAGGTCCGCGAGGCCGGTCGCCTCGCCGGGCTTGGCGGCGAAGCGGAAGGTGGAGCGGGCGAAGCCGAGCGGCAGGATCTCCTCGGCGTTGGCGCCGGAGTCCACGAGCAGGTCACGTCCGGTGATGCCGATGTCGAGGCGGCCCGAGGAGACGTAGATCGCGATGTCACGGGGGCGGAGGTAGAAGAACTCGACGTCGTTGACCGGGTCGACGATGCGCAGTTCCTTGGACTCCCGCCGCTGCCGGTAGCCGGCCTCATGCAGCATGTCCGCCGCAGGGCCTGAGAGGGAACCCTTGTTGGGGACGGCGATGCGCAGCATGAGGTCGGCTTCCTTTGCTCGAATGCCCGAATGGGCGGGTTTGTCGGAAAAAGTTCTACAGGTGGGCGTAGACGTCGTCCAGCGAGATGCCGCGGGCGACCATCATCACCTGGACGTGGTAGAGCAGCTGCGAGATCTCCTCGGCGGCCGCTTCCTTGCCCTCGTACTCGGCGGCCATCCAGACCTCGGCGGCCTCCTCGACGACCTTCTTGCCGATGGCATGGACCCCCTTGCCGACCAGCTCGGCGGTGCGGGAGGTGGCGGGGTCCCCGTGGGCGGCCTTGTGCTGGAGCTCGGTGAAGAGCTCCTCGAAAGTCTTGTTGGACATGGTGAGCGCCAGACTACGCCAATCGCCGCGTCGCTCAGTGCCAGGGTTCGGATACCGAGCGGAGGGTGGCCGCCGTCGCCACCGCCGCCGTCACCGCCTCGTGGCCCTTGTCCTCGTTGGAGCCCGGAAGGCCGGCGCGGTCCAGCGCCTGCTCCTCGTCGTCGCAGGTGAGTACGCCGAAACCGACGGGGACACCGGTCTCGACGGCGACCTGGGTGAGGCCCTGGGTGACGCCCTGGCACACGTACTCGAAGTGCGGGGTACCGCCGCGGATGACGACGCCGAGGGCGACCACCGCGTCGTAGCCACGGCCGGCGAGCACCTTGGCGGCGACCGACAGCTCCCAGGTGCCGGGGACCCGGAGCAGGGTCGGCTCGTCGATCCCCAGGTCGCGCAGGGCGCGCAGGGCGCCGTCCACCAGTCCGTCCATCACCTTCTCGTGCCACTGGGACGCGATGACCGCGACCCGCAGGTCGCTGACATTGCGTACGGACAGTTCAGGTGCACCCTTGCCGCTCACGTCTCTCCTCAGTGCTGTTTCTCTGCTGGTGGCCGCTGGTGGCCACGGTCTACTGGTTGCCGCAGGTGGACAGCGCCGGGGGCGTGTCCAGCCAGGGCAGGTCGTGGCCCATCCGGTCCCGCTTGGTGCGCAGGTACCGGAGATTGTGCTCGCCCGCCTGTACGGGCATCGGCTCGCGTCCGCTGAGCTTGAGGCCGTGGCTCAGCAGCGCGTCGCTCTTGTCGGGGTTGTTGGTCATCAGGCGGACGCTGCGCACCCCGAGGTCGGCCAGGATCTGGGCACCGGCGCCGTAGTCGCGGGCGTCGGCGGGCAGGCCGAGTTCGAGGTTGGCGTCGAGGGTGTCGCGGCCGCGCTCCTGGAGCTCGTAGGCGCGCAGCTTGGACAGCAGGCCGATGCCGCGCCCCTCGTGGCCGCGGAGGTAGACGACGACGCCCCGGCCCTCCTCCTGGATGCGGTCCAGGGCGGCGTCGAGCTGGGGGCCGCAGTCGCAGCGGGCGGAGCCGAAGACGTCCCCGGTGAGGCACTCGGAGTGGACGCGGACCAGGACGTCCTCGCCGTCGCCGATCTCGCCGTGGACGAGGGCGACGTGCTCGACGCCGTCGGTGGTGGAGCGGTAGCCGTAGGCGGTGAAGGTGCCGTGCTTGGTGGGCAGGTTGACCTCGGCCTCGCGGCGCACGGTGGGTTCGGCGGCCCGGCGGTGGGCGACCAGGTCCGCGATGGAGATGATCGTCAGGCCGTGCTTGCGGGCGAACGGGATCAGCTCGGGCAGGCGGAGCATCCGGCCGTCCTCGCCGGCGATCTCCACGATGGCGCCGGCCGGGCGCAGGCCCGCGAGACGGGCGAGGTCGACGGCGGCCTCGGTGTGGCCGTTGCGGACCAGGACGCCGCCGGGGCGGGCACGCAGCGGGAAGATGTGGCCGGGGCGGACGAGGTCCGCCGGTTCGGCGGCGCCGCTCGCCAGCAGCCGGAGCGTGGTGGCGCGGTCGGCGGCCGAGATGCCGGTGGTGACGCCGTGTGCGGCGGAGGCGTCCACGGAGACGGTGAACGCGGTCTTCATGGACTCGGTGTTGTCGCCGACCATCTGCGGCAGTTCGAGCCGGTCCAGTTCCTCGCCCTCCATGGGGGCGCAGATCAGGCCGCGGCACTCGCTCATCATGAAGGCGACGATCTCGGGGGTGATCTTCTCGGCGGCGATGACGAGGTCGCCCTCGTTCTCGCGGTCCTCGTCGTCGACGACCACGATCGGGCGGCCGGCCGCGATGTCGGCGATGGCCTGCTCGACCGGGTCGAGCGTGAGGTCCTCGGCGCCTTCGGTGCTGTAGAGGATGGGTGCCGCAGTCATGCGGGTGCTCCTTCCAGAGCGGGCCGCGTGCCCTGGCGGGAGCGCAGCCACCAGTCGCGCAGGCCCCACAGGACGAGCGCGCCGTAGATGACGTAGACGAAGCCGGAGAAGGCGTAGCCGTTGGTGAAGTTGAGGGGGACGCCGACCGCGTCGACCAGGAGCCAGGCGATCCAGAACTCGACCATGCCGCGCGCCTGGGCGTACATGGCGACGACGGTGCCGACGAAGATGTAGGCGTCCGGCCAGGGGTCCCAGGACAGGGACGGGTAGGCCTTGAAGAGCAGGGCGACGGCGACGGTGCCGACGGCCGCGGCGGCGACCATGGCGCCGCGCTCCTGCCAGCTGGCGAAGCGCGGGACGATGTGGCCGTCACCGGACTCGCCCTTGTTGCGGTTCCACTGCCACCAGCCGTACAGGGCGACCACCATGACGACGACCTGCTTGCCCGCGCTGCCGGCCAGATGGCCGTAGAACGCGCTGAACAGGACCAGGCCGGAGAGGAACTGCACCGGCCAGGTGAGCAGCGAGCGGCGCCAGCCGAGGGCGAGGGTGATCAGGCCGAGGATGTTGCCGATCATGTCGGACCAGATGATGTGCTGGCCGAGGAGGGTGAAGGCCTCGGAGTTCAGCCAGTTCACCGGTCCGCTCCCTGCGTGTCGGCGGGCCGCGTGTTCGCGAGCAGGCGCTCCACGTACTTGGCGACGACGTCGACCTCCAGGTTGACCGGGTCGCCGGGCTGCTTGTGGCCGAGGGTGGTGAGGTCGAGGGTGGTCGGGATCAGGCTGACCGTGAAGTAGTCGGAGCCGGCCTCGACGACGGTGAGGCTGATGCCGTCGACCGTGATCGAGCCCTTCTCGACGACGTAGCGGGCGAGGTCGGCCGGGAGGGAGACCTTGACGATCTCCCAGTGCTCGGAGGGGGTGCGGGCCAGGACCTGGCCGGTGCCGTCGACGTGGCCCTGCACGATATGGCCGCCGAGGCGGGAGCCGACCGCGGTGGGGCGCTCCAGGTTGACGCGGGAGCCGACGTCCAGGGCGCCGAGGGAGGATCGCTTGAGGGTCTCCGCCATGACGTCGGCGGTGAACTCGTCGCCCTCGTGCTCCACGACGGTCAGACAGACGCCGTTCACGGCGATGGAGTCGCCGTGCTGCGCGCCCTCGGTCACTACGGGGCCACGGAGCCGGAAACGGGACGCGTCGCCGAGGTTCTCGACGGCGGTGATCTCACCCAGCTCTTCGACGATTCCGGTGAACACTTCCCGGGTCCTCCTGCCTCAACGGGGCACGGACTCCGGGGCCTGTCGACGGACGACAGAATGGACGGACGATCACACCGAGAGCGACGCCGAAAAGGCCCCGCCCACGAGGGGCGAGACCAGATACGGCGGCGCGCACACGTACATGCTCGCCCGCCGCGCACTGCCTCCCATCCGGACTTTAACCGTCGGTCCAGGAATTTCACCTGGTCAACCGGCCGCTGGAAGCGGACGGGTCGCGGACTGTAACCGCCGGTTCGGACTTTCACCGACCCCGGAGTGCGCTGCTTCTGGTACACGGCCAGTGTGCCACGCCCGATCGTGGTCCATACAGGGGAACCGTGTGGGGTGCCTCACAGCGCGTGCCGCTGGACTTCCCAGACGGACCGTCGTGTGCCCAACCGGCGCCCGGACCAGGACTCTTGACCGTTGTTCACATCTATTGACCCCACTGGTCTAGTCCTTTTAGGGTTCGAGCGGACCCGGTGGCGGTGACGACGGCCCTTGCCCGTCGCCGGGCCCGCCCAATCCGGGCTGCCCGTTCCGGCAGGCGGCGCGGGGTCAGCGGTCGGGTGCCGCAAAGAGTTCGTCCTGGGCGCGCTCGCGGGCGGTGAGCAGGGCGCCGCGCAGGACGGCCGCGCCGCCCAGCATGCCGGCGCGCACTTCGGTGGCCAGCGGGGACATGCGGCGGAGCCGCGCCTCGACGCGCGTGGCGAGCGTCGCGCCGCCGGCGGGGCCGATCTCGCCGCCGAGGACCACGCAGCCGGGGTCCAGGACGGCGACGACGGCGGCGACGCCGAGGGCGATGCGGTCGGCGAGGGCATCGAGGAAACGGGCGTGTGCCGGGTCCGGTCGAGGGGCGGGCGCGGCGCCGTCGTGGCTGGTCGCGCAGTTCCCCGCGCCCCTTTGGGGCGCGTCCGGGGCGCCGCCCGCCGAAAGGCCCACCGCCTCCTCGACCACACGGTCGGCGGACAGCTCCCCCGGCCCCACGCCGTACTCACGCGCCAGTTCCACGATCGCCGCCGCTCCCACCAGGGAGTGGTAACCCCCTGAGCAGTCCGTCGCCGTCGGCAGTCCGGTCGTGCCCGGTACCGGCAGGAAGCCGATCTCGCCCGTGCCGCCGGAGGCGCCCCGGCGCAGGCTGCCGTCCAGGACGACGGCGGCGCCGCAGCTGTTGCCCAGCCAGAGCAGGACGAAGGTGTCGCGGTCCCGGGCCGCGCCCTCCCGCTGTTCGGCGAGGGCCGCCAGGTTGGTCTCGTTCTCGACGCCGACCCGGGCCTGCGGGAACCGCTCCTGGAGGGCGGCGACGAGCCTGCGGTGCCAGGCGGGCAGGCCGGCCGAGTCGCGGAGTTCACCGGTGGCCGGGTCGACGAGGCCGGGCGCCCCGATGCCCACGGTGTGCAGTCGCCCCGCGTCCCCGGACGTCCCCGCCTCCTTGGCCGCGCGCTCCACCAGCTCCACCGCCTGCTCCACGGCCGCGGCCTCCCCCTCCTCCGGGGCGACCGGGACCGACCCTTCCGCCAGCACCCGCCCCACCAGGTCGGAGACCAGGACCGAGACGCTCTCGGTGCGTACGTCGAGGGCGGCCAGGTACGCCCGGTCGGCCACGATGCCGTACAGCCGGGCGTTCGGCCCCCGGCGCTGCTCGCCCGACTCGCCGACCACCGCGATCAGGCCGGACGCGGTGAGTCGTTCGACGAGGTCGGCGACGGTCGGCCGGGACAGTCCGGTCAGCTGCTTCAACTGCCCTGCCGTCAGCGGGCCTTCCTGCTGGAGCAGGCTCAGCGCGAGCCGGTCGTTGATGGCCCGGGCGGTGCTCGGTGATGCGGGCATGACGGGCATCCTCCCAGATCCCTGCGGCCCAGGACGGCCACATGACGCCCTATCTATCAGGCAGGGTCCCTGATAGTTTACGGCGGGCAGCGAGGCCAGCGGGGCGGCACCCACCCGGGGAGGGGCAGGACCATGAAAGACGTGGGTTACGAGCGGCACGGGGTGAAACGGGCGCGATACGCCGTCGCGGCCGTGTTCACCGTGCACGGTGCCGTCACCGGCTCGTTCGCGACCCGGGTGCCATGGGTCCAGGACCATGCCTCGCTCAGCGCCGGGCAGTTGGGCTTCGCGCTCGCGTTCACGGCGTTCGGCGCCTCGTGCTCGATGCCGCTGGCGGGGCGGATCAGCCACCGCTTCGGCAGCCGCAACGCACTGCGCGGGCTGATCGCGATGTGGACGCTGGCACTGATCCTGCCGTCGCTCGCCACCAACCTGTACCTGCTGTGCCTGGCGATGTTCGTGTACGGCGCGAGCGCCGGCATGGCGGACGTGGTGATGAACGCGCTCGGCGTGGAGATCGAGCGGGTGCTCGACAGGTCGATCATGTCGGGGCTGCACGGCATGTGGAGCGCGGGCACCCTGGTCGGCTCGGCGGCCGGCACCGTCGCCGCGCATCTGGGCACGGACGCGCGCGTGCACTTCGCCCTGGCCTCGGCCGTTCTCACCGTGCTGGGCGTGCTGGCGGCCGGCTTCGTCCTGGACGTCAGGCCCGGCGAGGACGAGGAGCCACCGCCGCGGTTCACACTGCCGCCCCGGTCGGCGCTGCTCATCGGCACGGTGGGCTTCTGCGCGGTGTTCGCGGAGGGGGCGAGCCTGGACTGGTCGGCGGTGTTCCTGCGGGACCGGATGGACAGCTCGGCCGGGCTGGCGGCGGCCACCACCACCGGGTTCATGCTGGCCATGGCGGTGGCCCGGATCAGCGGGGACGCGGTGGTCAACCGTTTCGGCGCGGTCCGTACCGTGCGCGCCGGGGGTGTGCTCTCCGCGATCGGCGGGCTGCTGGTGGTCCTCGCCGGGCAGCCGGCGGTGGCGATGACCGGGTTCGCGCTGATGGGCCTCGGCATCGCGGTCGTCGTACCGCTGTGCTTCGCGGCGGCCGGACACGCCGGGCCGAACCCGAGCCAGGCCATCGCGGGCGTGGCGACGATCACCTACACCTCGGGCCTGGTCGCGCCCAGTCTGATCGGCGGTATCGCCCAGGCGACCAGTCTGGTGGTCTCGTTCTGCGTGGTGACGGCGCTGACCCTGGGTCTTGTGGTGTTCGCGGGCGTGCTGCGGGCCGGGACGCGGGGCTCCCGTACGGAGGTCAGCCCCGAGGCCGCAGCAGTTCCCGGCCCACGGCCCTGAACGCCTCGCTCCAGGGCGCGGGGCGCAGGGTGGCCGCGTCCAGCCGGACGAGCACCCGGGTGCCCCGCGCGTAGGTGGTCGCGCCGTCCGGCGAGCAGAAGCGGAAGCCGTAGGTCAGGCCGGTGGTGCCGAGCCGTTCCAGCCAGAGGTGGACGGCGTAGGTGCCGGACCTGGTGACCGGCACCTCGTAGCTGATCAGCAGTTCCCTGACCACGTTGCAGGCGTCCCCGGCGGCGGCCCAGTCGCCGTCGAAGCGGATGCCGTGCTCCTGCCACAGCTCGGTCCAGGCGCGCTCGACCAGCAGCGGGTAGCGGGCGTTGTGCAGCATCCCGAGTGCGTCGAGGTCGTCGAAGTGGACGCTGACCGGCAGCAGCCGGCCGTGGGAGAGGGTGGGGGCGGGCAGGGCTTCGGCGGTCACGGGTGGGGCTCCTGGGCACTGGACGAAGCGGTGGGGACACTCCATCCTAAGCGGACGCTCAGGAGCCCCGGTCGGGAAGGTGCTGGTCAGCCCGCGATGGAGTCCAGCTGCTCGGCGGCCGGCCGCAGCGCCCAGAGGTCACCGCCGGGCGGTGTCTCCAGCCGCCGAACCGCCTGCCGGGCCGTCTTGTCGCCCGCGTCGGCCGCCGCGTGCACGACGTCGCTCGCCGCGTACCGGTGGAACTCCAGCTCGGGGTAGGGCCAGGCGGCCGCTCCGGTCGCGGCCGGCAGCAGGTAGTCCACGGCCTTGAACAGGCTCTGCCCGTCCGGCCCCCGGTAGCTCCAGAGGTTCACGCCGACGTGCCGGCCGATGGCCGCGAGCCGGGTGTAGGCGACCAGGTCGAAGGTGGAGTAGTGCCAGCTCCTGGTGCGGGCCAGTTCCTGCGGCTGGCTGCCGTCCCCGGCGACCTGCGGGTCTATCCGCTTCGCCCGCGCGTCCAGCACGGTCTTCCTGGCCAGCGCCTTGTCGCCGGTCGCGTAGGCGAGGGCGGCGAGCTGCATGTCGTAGAAGGTGCCGTGGTTGTTGGCGGCGGCCCCCTCCTCCTTGCCGAAGGCGCTGTTCTTCAGCCAGCCGAGGAAGTCGGTGTTCCAGCTCCGCATCCCCGCCTTGTCCCCCGCGCTCCAGCCGGGTGCCCCGGTGCCGAGGATCGCCAGCGCGTCGACCACGCTCGTGTACGACTGGGAGAAGTCGATGATGCCGATGGCCCGGCCGTCGTACCTGCACGGGATGAACTGGGCGTGGTTCAGGTTCGGGTTCATCCGGGTCGCCGGGTCGAGGAACCAGGTGCGCAGGACCTGTCCGGCCTTCTCGGCGTACTCCCGCCTGCCGGTGTAGTACCAGGCCAGGGAGAGGTCGTACGTCGAGTCGAAGACCTTCTCGACGTCCTGGCGGTCGGTGCCGCTGTCGACCTCGGGATTGCGCTGCCCGTCACGCTGGACGTAGGGGCAGCCCCAGGGGTTGTCGGCGGTGGGGGTGGTGGTGGGCCACCAGTAGGGGGCCTGGCTGAGGTAGTCGTGGACGTCGCCGCCCGGGGCGGGCCTGGGCTTGTCGACGACGGTCCAGGGGCCCTGGTCCAGCCAGGTGTCGGCGCGGGTGGTCAGGTCGTGCAGGGCGTGCCGCAGCCGCGGGTCGCCGTCGCGCAGTTCGGCCCTGGTGTGCTGGAGCCGGGCGCCGTCGAGGACGGCGGTGTCCGGGGCCTTGGCCGCGGCGTGCGCGGAGGGGACGAGGACCGCTCCGAACGCCACCAGGGTGGTCAGCAGTACGGCCGCGCGGGATCTTCCACTCATCGAGTACTCCGATCAACCTGAAATCAGATATATGAACTCAGTTCATGAGTAGGACCGTGCGAGCGTAGAACCGCGTGGTAGCCGTGACAATGGTGCGGACCGTATTCACGTACAAGGAAAGCGAAGCCCACCATGGATCTCGGCGTGCGCTGGAAACTGCACGGCGACGGGCGCACGCCCGCGCCCGGAGCGGTGGTACGCCCCGACGAACGGCTCTCCTGGCCGCGGACGGTCGGGCTCGGCGCCCAGCACGTGGTCGCCATGTTCGGCGCGTCCTTTGTCGCTCCGGTTCTGATGGGCCTGAACCCCAACCTCGCGATCATGATGTCCGGCGTCGCGACCGTGCTCTTCCTGCTGGCGACACGCGGCCGGGTGCCCAGCTACCTGGGCTGTTCGCTGTCCTTCGTCGGGGTCGCCGCCGTCATCCGCGCACAGGGCGGCACCAGCGCCACGGTGACCGGCGCGGTCTTCGTGGTCGGCGCCGTGCTGTTCCTGATCGGGCTGGCCGTCCAGCGCTTCGGTGCCCGGATCATCCACGCCGCGATGCCGCCGATCGTCACCGGCGCGGTCGTGATGCTGATCGGCTTCAACCTCGCGCCGGTCACCGCCTCCACCTACTGGCCGCAGGACCAGTGGACCGCCCTGCTGGTGATGGCGTTCACCGGTCTGGCCGTCGTCTGTCTGCGTGGTTTC
The DNA here is from genome assembly GCF_044769305.1 of Streptomyces sp. NPDC090499. Lineage (NCBI taxonomy): Bacteria > Bacillati > Actinomycetota > Actinomycetes > Kitasatosporales > Streptomycetaceae > Streptomyces > Streptomyces sp. NPDC090499. The sequence goes on along the minus strand of NZ_JBIVXP010000006.1, from coordinate 459,847 downwards.
TGGTCACGCATCGCGATCTTCCTCGGCCTGGTCTTCGGGTACGCCCTCTCCTGGGCCCTCGACCGGATCTTCGGCCGGATCCACTCCACGGGCCCGAGCGGCAAGGTCACCGACCACTGGCGCCTGGACCTCTCCGGTGTCGGCAAGGCCGACTGGATCGGGCTGCCGTCCTTCCACGGCCCGTCCTTCCAGTGGTCCGCGATCCTCGTCGCCCTGCCCGTCGTCATCGCCCTGGTCGCCGAGAACACCGGGCACGTCAAGGCGGTCGGCGAGATGACCGGCGACCCGCTCGACGACAGGCTCGGCACGGCGATCTCCGCCGACGGCGTCGCCTCGATGCTCTCCACCGCCGTGGGCGGCCCGCCCAACACCACCTACTCCGAGAACATCGGCGTGATGGCCGCGACCCGCGTCTACTCCACCGCCGCCTACTGGGCCGCCGCCGGCTTCGCGCTGCTCTTCGGCGTCTGCCCCAAGTTCGGCGCGATCGTGGCCGCGATCCCGGGCGGGGTCCTCGGCGGCATCACGGTCATCCTCTACGGCATGATCGGCCTGCTCGGCGCCCAGATCTGGCTGCACGCCAAGGTCGATCTGCGCAATCCGCTGAACCTGGTCCCGGCGGCGGCCGGCATCATCATCGGCGTCGGCAACGTCAGCATGAGGTTCACCGACACCTTCTCCCTCAGCGGCATCGCCCTCGGCACCCTGGTGGTCATCGTCGGCTACCACGTCCTGCGCGCCCTGGCCCCGGCCCACCTCAAGGGAGCCGAGCCGCTCCTCGACGAGGGCACCAGTTCCTACGACGACACCCGGCCGTAGGCGCCGCCCGGCGGGCCCGTTCCCCCGTTCCGGGGAAGCGCCGGGCCCGTCGGCACGCGCGCCGGGCCGGAACTGGGACCCTTCCCCCATGGCGCAGTTGCACCACCTCACCGCCCCGGTCGGCTCCGTCGTCGCCCGGATGCGCGCCCTGGACACGACCCTGCCCGAACGGGACGGGATCGCGGTCTTCAACCGTGTCTACCTCACCGTCACGGAGGAGGTCGAACGGCGCTTGGACGCGGGCCGGTTCGCGGACCCCCGGGCCGCGGCAACCCTGGACGTACGGTTCGCCGAGCGCTACCTGGCCGCCGTGGACGCGGAGGCGGCGGGCCGCCGACCCCCGGCCTGCTGGCGGCCGTTGTTCCAGTTCCGCCGCCATCCCGGGGTCCGCCCGCTGCAGTTCGCGCTGGCCGGCATCAACGCGCACATCGGGCACGACCTGGCGGTGGCCGTCGTCGACGCCTGCCACGCGCTGCGCTGTGAACCGGCCGACCTGGAGGACGAGTTCGACCGCGTCGGCGACCTGCTCGTCTCGCTGGAGGAGCGCGTCCGCGAGGACCTGATGCCGGGTCCCGACCTGCTCCAGATCGCCGACCCGCTGACCCATCTGCTCGGTTCCTGGAGCCTGGAGCGGGCCCGGGACGCGACCTGGGCGGCGGCACGGGCGCTGTGGGCGCTGCGCGGAGTCGAGGATCTGGCCGAGGAGTTCACCGAGCGGCTGGACGCGGCCGTGGGCCTGGCGGGCCGGATGCTGCTCACGCCGCTGTGCGACTGAGGTGGCCTGATCCGCCCGGCCGTGCGTCCGCCCCGGAATCCCCGGACCTCCCCCGTACGTTGACGGCAGGCACTCGACTGCAAAGGAGCACCGGCATGACCACCCGGCTCGGCTTCGGCCTTCCCCAGATGCGGCAGTACTCCCTCGGCACCGACATCCCCGACGTGGCACGCGCCGCCGAACAGATCGGCTACGACAGCCTGTGGGTCTTCGAGCGGGCCCTGTTCCCGGAGCCCGCCACCCAGGGCCTCTACAACGTCCCGGGCCTCCCCTGGCCCGACGAGTACCGGAGCGTGGCCGAGCCCCTGGTCACGCTGGCCCTGGCCGCCGGGGCCACCGAGCGGGTGCGGCTGGGCAGCAGCGTCCTGGTGGCGCCGCTGCACAACCCCTTCCAACTGGCGAGGTCCCTGGCGACGCTGGACGCGGCGAGCGGCGGCCGGGTGCTGGCGGGCTTCGGCACGGGCTGGTCCCTCGACGAGTACGCGGCCGCCGGAATCCGGCCGTTCGAGGAGCGTGGCAAGGTGCTCGACGAGCTCATCGACGTGTGCCGGGCGGTGTGGGGCCCGGACCCGGTGCGTCACGACGGTGAGCTCACGAAGATCGCCTCGGCGGTGGTCGGCCCCAAGCCCGCGCGGCCGATCCCGATCCTGCTGGCGGCGTCCAACAAGAAGGCCCTGACCCGGCTGGTCGACCGCGCCGAGGGCTGGCTGCCGGTCGGCATGGGTGCCGAGCAGCTCGCCGCGCAGTGGCAGGGCGTGCAGGACCTGGCCGCCGAACGCGGCCGGACGGAACCGCTCCAGACGGTCCTGCGGATCAACGCCACCTACACGCCGAAGGCGTACGACGGCTCCGACCGGCAGCCCTTCCAGGGCAGCGTCGACCAGATCGTCGAGGACCTCGTGGCGCACGCGGCGGTCGGCCTGGAGGAGATCCTGATCGACCTGGAGGCCACCCCGCGCGACGCCCAGGAGCTCAAGGACGTCGGCGCCGAGGTGTACGAGAAGGCGCGGGCCGCCGGGATCTGAGCGGCCCGCCCTGTCGTCGGTCGTCTGCGGCGCCGTCTTGGCCGGTCGCGCAGTTCCTCGCGCCCCCTTGGGGCGCGTGTCAGTCCTCGGGAAGCTCCACCGGCGCGATCTCGTCGTAGACGTCGCCGGGGCCGGGGTTGGTCGTGTCGGTTGCCCCGCCGAAGTGGTGCATGACGCCCCAGACCGCGTTCAGCGCGGTCTGGACGGCGCCCTCGGCCCAGCCCGCCGTCCAGGAGATGTCGTCGCCCGCGAGGAAGATGCCCCGCTTGTCGTCGGGCAGCGAGTCCTGCATGAAGTGCGTGAACAGGCGCCGCTGGTAGCGGTAGTGGCCGGGCAGGTTGGCCTTGAACGCGCCCATGAAGTAAGGCTCGTTCTCCCAGGACACGGTCACCGGGTTGCCGATGATGTGCTTCCTGATGTCGACCTTCGGGTAGATCTCGCCGAGCGACTTCAGCATGACCTCCATCCGCTCGTGCGCGGACAGCGGCAGCCACTTCAGGCTGTCGTCGCACCAGGTGTAGGACAGGCAGATCACGGCGGGCCGGTCCGGGCCCTCGTCCAGGAGGTAGGTCCCGCGGGTCATGCGGTCGGTGAGCGTCATCGACATGACGTCCCGGCCGGTGTCCTCGTCCTTGTCCAGCCAGAAGGGCCGGTCGACCGGCACGAACAGCTTCGAGGACTCCATGTAGTGGGTGCGCTCGATCGCGGTCCAGTGGTCGATCGGGAAGAGCGAGTCGTCGCAGGCGATCTTGGAGAGCAGCATCCAGGACTGGGCGGTGAAGACCGCCGCCTGGTAGGTGCGGATGTCGCCGTTGGCGTCCGTCACCGTGATCCGGTTGCCGGTGGTGCGGTGCAGCCGGGTCACGGCCGGGCGGGGCTCGCCGTTCTCGTGCAGCTTCGCGAGCGACGTCCCGTACGCCCAGTGCACGATCTTCTCGGGCTCGCGCTCCCAGAGCCGGAGCGGCAGCTGCTGGGAGCCGCCGACGATGCCGCGGTGGTGGTCGTCGGCCTCGGTGTAGACGACCCGCAGGATCTCCAGGATGGAGTTGGGGAAGTCGGTGTCCCAGCCGCCGGTGCCGAAGCCGACCTGGCCGAAGATCTCGCGGTGCCGGAAGGACTTGAAGGCCTCGGAGTCGCAGAGGAAGCCGTAGAAGGTCTGGTTGTCGAGCTTCTCGACGAGCTTCGCCCAGATCTCGCGGATGCGCGGCACGTCCCGTTCGCGCATCGCGCGGTTCATGTCGGAGAAGTCGGCGCCTTCGTCCAGGCACTTGTTCCAGGCGGCGGCGACGTCCCGGTAGACCTGCGGGAGGTCGTCGATCTTCTCGGCGTAGTGCGACTCGCCCTTGAGGTCGACGACGGTCGAGGGGGTCGCCTCCGCGAGGGGGTTGGGGAAGGGCCGGGTCTCCAGGTCCACCAGGTCGATGTAGTGCTGGAGGGCCGTGGAGGAGGGCGGGAAGCGCATCGCGCCCATCTCGGCGGTCAGCGAGGGGTCGCAGCCCTCGAAGCCGACGGTCCGCAGCCGGCCGCCGATCTTGTCGGCCTCGTAGACGACCGGCTTCAGGCCCATCTTCATCAGCTCGTAGGCGGCCACGATGCCGGACAGGCCGCCGCCGATGACGGCGACCTCGGTGCCGTGCTCGGTCGCGGGGATCTGGCCGAGGCCCGCCGGGTGGGCGAGGAAGTCGTCGTAGGCGTAGGGGAAGTCCGGGCCGAACATGGTGATCGGCGGCTGCTGCGCGTCGGCGTGCTCGACAGCGTTGGGCACCGTGGACGTCATGGGGTACGGACTCCTTGCGAAACGCGAAAAGGGTGAAGAGGAGCGGGGGAGGTCAGGCCAGGGACCCGTAGAGGCCGGGGCGGCGGTCCTTCAGGTACGGGTTCGCCTCGCGGGAGGCGGCGAGGAGGGCGGGGTCGAGGTCGGCGAGGACGAGTTCCTCGACGCGGCCGGCGCGGGCGCGGGCCACCCCGTCGGGTCCGGCCAGCGCGGAGAGCCCGAAGAACTCGAACTCGCCTTCCTGGCCGACGCGGTTGGCGTAGGCGACGTACATCTGGTTCTCCCAGGCCCGCACCGGGACCAGGGACTCGGCGACGATCTCGAAGGGGTGCATGTTCGCCGTCGGGACCAGCAGCAGGTCGGTGCCGGCCAGGGCGTGGGCGCGGACCAGCTCGGGGAACTCCACGTCGTAGCAGATCATGATCCCGACGGTGAGGCCGTTCAGCTGCGCCTGGACGACGGGCTGGTCGCCCGGCGTGAAGTGGTCCCGCTCGAAGCCGCCGAAGAGGTGGGACTTGCGGTAGTTCGCGAGCCGGGTGCCGTCGGCGGAGATCAGCTGGGCGGAGTTGTGGACCTGGTCGCCGTCCCGCTCCGGGTAGCCGTAGGTGATCGCGAGTCCGTGGCGGTGGGCCAGCTCTGCGACGGCGTCCGCGCTGTCGCCGTCGGCGGGCTCGGCGAGGCGGGCGATGTCGTCGCCGATGGCGTAGCCGGTGAGGAACATCTCCGGGGCGACGAGCAGCGCGGCGCCCGCGGCGGCGGCCCGGCCGGCGGCCTCGTCGAGCACCTTGAGGTTCTCGAAGGTCGAGCCGGGGCGGCCGGAGCTCTGGAGCAGGGCGGTGCGCATGCGGGTCCTCACCGGGTACGGAAGGAGGTCTGGGGGTCACTTAGACCGTACGGTCGGCGGGCCGGACCGGACAAGGCGGAGCCGTTGCGCGTGGCCGCGCGGTTCGTTGCGTGGGACGGGGCTCCGGTGGCGATTCGTTGCGCGGGGTCACAGCTCCCGCAGCCGCTCCACGATCACCTTCAGCAGCTCGGGGTCGGCGGCGGCACCGGCCGGTGCGACCCGGCGCGGCTCCTCGATGCGGACCAGGCCGGCCTCGGCGAGATCGGCGAGCAGCACGCGTACGACGGTGAGCGGCAGGTCGGCGTCCGCGGCGAGCTCGACGACGGGGCGGGCCCCGCGGCGCACCAGGGCGAGCAGGGCGGCGCGGGCATGGTCGACCGTCCCCTGGGACGCGTCCGCTTCCAGGGCCGTGACCTGGGACATCAGATCGATGGTGTGCTTGCCGGAGGGCTCGGTACGGCCCCGGGTCACGGTGTAGGGGCGGACCAGGGACCCGGTCTCGTCCTCGTACCAGTGCTCGTCGCTCACCGGAGGATCAGGGGGTCGCGCGTGCGGCCGCGTCGAGGTGCCGGCCGAGGCGGCGGACGAGCAGGGCCATCTCGTGGGCCAGCTGGCCGACGTCGGTGCGGACGTCGCTGAGGACGGCGAGCCGGCTGCCGTGCCCGGCCGGGGTGACGAAGAGGTAGGCGTCGTCGAGCATCACCATGGTCTGCCGCACCTCCCCGGCGCCGAACCGGTCCCCCGCGGAGCGGGCCAGGCTGTGGAAGCCGGAGCAGACGGCCGCGAGGTGTTCGATGTCCCGCCGCCGCATCCCCTCGGAGTGGCTGAGCGGCAGCCCGTCGGCGGTGAGCAGCACGGCCTGCCGGACGTGGTCGGTCCGGGCGACGAGGTCGTCGAGAAGCCAGCCGAGGTCGCTGCCGGGCCGGGCGGCGGGTCCGGAGCCGGGGGCGGCCGTGGTGCCGGGCGGCTGGGGCTGGTCGTCACTGGTCATCGTCGGCACGGGTCCCTTTCTCGGTGTGGTCCGGCTCCTCCGGGCCGGTCGGCAGTCCTCTGCGTCCCCGGTCCAGGCCGCGCTGGAAGGCTCCGAAGACCGCCCGCATCTCGTCGGCGTCCAGGTCACGCGCCGCGCCGGGCGCCTGCTCCGAGCGGAGCTCGGGGGCGAGGGAGGCCTGACGGGTGCGGGTGGGCAGGGCCGGGGGCGGCGGCAGGTCCGTGCCGGGTGCGGAGGTCCCGGACCGGCCCGGACCGGACGGCGACAGCACACCGACCGCCGACACGGGCCGGTGCCCGTGTTCCTCCGCCGACGCGGACCGGCCTCGGCCGCCCTCCGGCTCCGCCTCGGCCAGCACAGCCGCCGGCAGCAGGACCACCGCCGTCGTCCCCCCGTACGGCGACTCCCGCAGGCTCACCCCGATGCCGTGCCGGGCGGCCAGGCGGCCCACGACGTAGAGGCCGAGGCGGTCGTGGCGGGTCGGGTCGAAGGCGTCGGGGTCGGTCAGGGTGCGGCGGGCCTCGGCGAGCTGGTCCGCGTCGAGGCCGAGGCCCCGGTCGTCGATCTCCAGGGTGAAGCCGTGGCCGACCCGCCCGGTGCGCAGGGTCACCTGGGTGTGCGGCGGCGAGAACACCGTGGCGTTCTCCAGGAGCTCGGCGAGCAGGTGCACGACGTCGGCGACGGCGTCCGCGGCCACGCCCACCTCGGGCATCGGCGGCACCACGACCCGCGGGTAGTCCTCGATCTCGCCGACCGCCGAGGACACCACGTCGGCGACCGGTACGGGCCGCCGCCAGCGCCGTCCGGGGGTCGCGCCGGAGAGGATGATCAGGCTCTCCGCGTGCCGGCGCATCCGGGTGGTGAGGTGGTCGATGCGGAACAGCTCGCCGAGGACGGCCGGGTCGTCGGTGCGCCGTTCCAGTGTGTCGACGAGTTTCAGCTGGCGGTGGACGAGCGCCTGGTTGCGGCGGGCGATGTTGAGGAGGACCGCGAACAGCCCCCGCCGCAGCGTGGCCTGCTTGATCGCGGCCTCGACGGCGGCCAGCCGGGCCCGGTTGAAGGACCGGCCGACGTCCCCGATCTCGTCGTCCCCGGCCTCCCCGGCGGCCAGCGGCGGCGCCTCGGTGACCGCGTCCACGTCCTCACCGGCGCTCAGCCGCTCCATGAGGGCGGGCAGTTGGCGTGCGGTCAGCAGGTCGGCCGCGTCCCGCAGGAGCTCCAGGCGGCGCGAGATGCGGCGCGCCCCGCGCACCGCGAACCACAGCGACAGGCCCACCGCCGCGAGCCCGGCCGCGCCGACGACGGCCGCCTTGGCCAACTCCCGGTAGGCGAAGGCACGTCCGCGGGCACCGGAGTTCTCGGCGGAGTGCGTGCACAGCAGCATGTACTGCTTGACGGCCCGGTCGGTGGTCGACCGCCAGGTGCCCGCGGCGACGGCCGCACCGGCCCGGCCCGCGCCCGCCCGCAGCAGCGCGTCCTCGCCGCTCACCAGCGAGCGGTAGAGCGCGCCGCGCTGGAACGTCTCGAACAGAGCCCGCGAGTCCGACGGGAGGTCGGGGACGTAGGTCCGCTGGAAGACCCGCCGGTCCTCGATGGTCGCGGTGAGGGTGCCGTACTGCGCGCGGGTGAGCCGTCCGGCGGCCCGCGCCCCGGCGACCAGCGCGTCCTCGCGGGAGACGAACTCCCTCACCCGCACCAGCTCGACGACGACCTGGGACTCCCGGGCCAGCTGCCCGGCCTGGAGGGCGGTGAGGGCGGACTCGACGTCGAAGCCGGGCTCCACCAGGGCGCTGTAGCCGGCGACGGCGCGGTCCCAGGAGATCTTCCGGGACAGCACCTGGCCGCGCAGCCTCTCCAGCCTGCCGGTGGCGGTGACCATCGCGTCGAGCGCCTCGCGCTGCCGGTCGCTGAGGCGCCCGCGGTCGCCGTCCCGGACCGCGTCCCGCATGGCGGCCACGGCCCGGTCGGTGCGCCGCTGCTGGGCGAGCAGGCCGGCGGCGGAAGCCGTGTCCAGGCCGGTGCCCAGGTAGGCCGCCGACAGCCGCCGTTCGATCTGGATCTGCCCGACGGCGGTGTCGACGGGGGTGCCGAAGTCGTCGTACACCCCCTGGAGCCGGATCAGCGCGCGTAGTTCGCCGGTGACGGACACCATGGCGAAGCTCCACAGGGCCGTCAGCGCGACGACCGGGGCGAGCGCGAGCGCCACGATCCGGGTGCGGACGGTGGTGGGTCGGCCGGGCCAGCGCATGGGATACCTACCGGTGTTACCAGTGAGTAGGGGGGAGGCCCGCACAACCTACGGGATCGCCACACCGGCCGCAACGGTTGCCGCGGGTAACCCCCGGTTAAGGCTCGACGGCGAACGTGGTGACGACGGCCGCGTGGTCGGACGGCCAGTCGTTGCCCGCCACTTCGGGCCAGGGCGCCGGGGTGCCGGTGACCCGGGTCCGGGAGTCGAGCACGCGCAGCCCCCTGTGCAGCACGTAGTCGATCCGGTCCTGGGGTTCGGGCCGCCCGCTGCCGTCCTCGTGGACGGGGTGGATCGGCGACCAGGTGTGGCCGGGCGCGGCGGCCGGGTCCGGGTGCGCCTCGCGGTAGGAGTCGCGGAACCCGGCCTCCTCCGCGGCCTTCGTCACCGGCCACTCGACCGCCGGCCAGTCCAGGTGGGACGGGCAGTTGAAGTCACCGACGAGCACCACGGGCACGTCACCGTCCCCGATCCGGCGCAGCGCCTCCCGCATCTGCCCGAGCCGGACTTCCTCGTGGGCGATCAGCTCGTCCGCCCCGAGCCCGTCGAAGTGGAACTCGTAGGGCCCGTACGGCGTGTAGTGCAGGTGCGCGGTCCAGATCTCGACCTCGCGGCCGGGGCGGACGGCGATCCGCACCCCGGCGGCGCCGTAGAAGCCGACGTCCGGGTCGCCGAGGCGCGCGGTGATCGGGTACCGGCTGATGACACCGAGGTTCTCGCCCGCCGTGTGGTGGTGCCAGCCGAGGGCCTCGGCGAGTTCCCGCGCGCCGGTCCCGGCGGTCTCCTGGAGGCCGACGACGTCCGCGCCCGCGTCCATGACGGCCTTGACCTGCTTGGCCCGGTGGTCGTCGACCGGGCTGCCGCCGAGCCACAGGTTCCAGGACATCACCCGCAGTTCCGGTACGGCCATGTCGCTCAGCTCCTTCGGGGTGACCCCGACCAGCGTGTCACGGACGGTCCGGCCGGGCGCGCCGCCGATCGGGGCGAGCGAGGGCACGGCCAGCACGGCACAGCCGGCGGCCTCGGCGGAGGCGACCCCGGTCTCGGTGTCCTCCACGGCCACGCAGGCGGCCGGGTCGACACCGAGGGCGCTGCAGGCGGCCAGGTAGGGGTCGGGGGCGGGCTTGGTGCGGCCCGTGTCGTCGGCGGTGACGGACACCGCGAACCGGCCGGGGCCGAGGGCGTCGAGAACGAGGTCGGCGACCGCGCGTGGGGACGCGGTGACCAGGGCGGTGGGGACGCCGGCCGCGGCCAGCGCGTCCAGCAGGTCGAGGGCGCCGGGGCGGGGCACGATGCCGGTGCGGACGCGGTCCGCGAACTCCCGGTGCAGCCCGGCCGCGAGAGCCGCGGCCGGGCGGTCCGTCCCGGCGGCGAGCCAGTCGGCGGTGTGCTCCACCGGCCGGCCGAGCACCTCCGGCTCGTCGGCCTCGGTGAGCGGCCGCCCGGCGACCTGTTCCACCGCCTCCCACCACAGTCGCTCGGTGTCGACGAGCGTGCCGTCCATGTCGAACAGGACGGCCTGCAGCGGGAGTCGTGGGTGGGGGGTCACGTTGTTGTCATTCCTCACGTGGGGGGGACGGGACTTCGGGAGCGTTACTTCTGGACGCGTGGCGCCACGAGCACCGGCCGCTCGGGCAGCGACACGGTCACGGCGGATCCGGCGCCCAGCTCGGCGGCTTCGTGGGCGGGCAGGTCGGCCTTGGCCTCGGTGCCGTCGGCGAGCCGTACGGTGACCCGGACGACCGCGCCCAGGAAGGCGGTGGCGACGACGGTGGCCGTACCGGCGCCGTCCGCGCGCACCTGGACCGCCTCGGGCCGCACGAGCACGTCGGCCTCGCCCGCGTCCGGTGCCTGCCCGTCGACCGGCAGCCGCTGCCCGAGCACCTCGACGGTGCCGTCCGCGACCGTCCCGGGGATCCGGCTCATCGTGCCGACGAACTCGGCGACGAAGGCGGTGGCCGGACGGCCGTACAGCTCGGCGGGTTCGGCGCACTGTTCGAGCTGTCCGGCGCGCATCACGGCGACCCGGTCGGCGATGGACAGCGCCTCTTCCTGATCGTGCGTCACGAACAGGGTGGTGATGCCGAGTTCCTGCTGGAGGCGGCGGATCTCCTCGCGGAGCGACAGCCGGACCTTGGCGTCGAGGGCCGACAGCGGCTCGTCGAGGAGGAGCACCCGGGGGCGCAGGGCGAGGGCGCGGGCAAGGGCGATGCGCTGCTGCTGGCCGCCGGAGAGCTGGTGCGGGAACCGCTCCCCCTTGTCGCCGAGCCCGACGAGCTCCAGCAACTCGGCGGCCCGCGCCCGCCGTTCACTCGTACGCACCTTGCGCATCCGCAGCCCGAAGGCCACGTTGTCGACGGCGTTCAGGTGCGGGAAGAGGCTGTACGACTGGAAGACCATCCCGGCGTCGCGGCGGTGGGCCGGGACGTGGGTGACGTCCTCGCCGTCCACCAGGACGGCGCCGGAGTCGGGGTGCTCGAAGCCGGCGAGCATGCGCAGCGCGGTGGTCTTGCCGCAGCCGGACGGGCCGAGCAGGGCCAGGAACTCGCCCGGCTGGACGGTCAGGTCGAGTCCGTCGAGGGCGACGGTGGCGCCGAACTCGCGCCGCAGCGACCGGAATTCGACGGTCGCGGCCTTCTCAAGGGTGGCGGTGGTCATGGTGTGTCATCCCCGGGAGGAAGCGGTTCGGTCACGGCCGCCGGCACCGGCGAGCGCGAGGAGCAGGGCCCAGGTCACCAGGAGACTGAGCACGGAGACGGCGACGGACATCTGGGCCTGGGAGCCGCCGACGTTGTAGATCCACACGGCGAAGGGCTGGAAGCCCAGCAGCCGGGCGACCGTGAACTCGCCGAGCACCAGGGCCAGGGTGAGGAAGGACGCGTTGAGCAGCGCCCCGCGCAGGTTGGGCAGCACGGCGCGGACGAGGGCCTGCGGCCAGTTGGCACCGCAGCTGCGGGCGGCCTCGACGAGGGTGCGCACGTCGATGGCGCGCAGCCCGGCGTCCAGGGCCCGGTAGACGAAGGGCAGCGCCATCACGACGTACGCGAGGACCAGGACGACCGGGAAGGTCGGGTTCTGGACGGCCACGAACGTCTCGAACAGCGGGGTCTTGGACAGGTAGTCCGGTCCCCACTTGAGCACGGTCACGATGCCGGCGACGAACGCGATCGGCGGCACCACCAGCGGCAGCGAGCAGACGATCTCGACCACGGGCCGCAGCCTGGGCGCGCTGAGCCGCAGGGCGACCACGGCGGGCACCATCAGCAGCAGCACGACGGCGATGGTGGCGACCGCAAGCTCCAGCGAGAGGACCAGGCTGGAGAGGAAACCGTCGGCGGACAGGATCTGGGAGTAGGCGTCGAAGGTGACGCCCTGGCCCGGCACGTCCACCGTGAAGAGGACGGAGGCGCCCAGCGGGACCAGGAAGTAGAGGGCGGCCAGGCCGAGGACGGCCCAGCGCCAGGGGGTCAGGCGTCGAGCCATCGGGCGCTCCGTCGTTGCAGGGGCAGGTACACGGCCATCACCACGCCCGCCACCAGCACCATGTCCAGGCTCAGGGCGAGGGCCACGTTCTCCTGGCCGACCAGGACGTTGCCGGAGAGGGCGTCGGCGATCTGCAGGGTGACCAGCGGGACCGCGCTGCCGACCATCGCGGCGGCGGTGGCGTAGGCGGCGAAGGCGCTGCCGAAGAGCAGCACGAGCCCACCGAGCAGCGAGGGCGCGAGCACGGGCAGGGCCACGAACCGCCAGTACTGCACGCCGGTGGCGCCGTTGTTCAAGGCGGCCTCGCGCCACTGGGTGCGCAGTCCGTCGAGGGCCGGGGTGATGGTGAGGACCATCAGCGGGATCAGGAAGTACAGGTAGACCAGGACGAGCCCCCAGAAGCTGTACAGGTTCCAGCCGTGGTCCGTGAGGTGCAGGTGCACGGTGAGCACACCGGCGTTGCCGAGGGTCGCGACGAACGCGAACGCCAGCGGCACGCCGCCGAAGTTGGCGAGCACACCGGAGGCGGTGAGCACGGCCTCGCGGAGCGCCCGGGAGCGCGAGCTGACGACGGCCTGCGCGAGCGGCAGCCCGAGGACGGCGGCGATGACGGCGGAGAGCGCGGACAGCTTGACGCTGCCGACGAGGGCGGTGAGGTACGGCCCCTGGAGCGAGTCGCTGAGATTGCTCGCGGTGTACGAACTCACCCCGCTGGCCGGGTCCTTGACCGTGAAGGCGCCGTTCAGCATGGCGACGGCCGGCAGCCCGAAGGCGACGGCCGTGAAGGCGAGGAGCGGGACGACGGCGAGCCAGCCGGGGGCGCGGCGCCGCCGCTTCTGGGAAGCGGCGGACGCCACGTCGGCCCGCGTGAGCGTGGCCGTCATCCGGAGACGGCCTTCGACCAGCCGGTCGAGAGGACGGTCTTGGCCTTGTCCTGCTGGGCCTCGGTCGGGAAGGTGGGCGTGCCGGTGACCGCGGGCAGCTTGGCGGCGGCGGTCTTGTCCAGCGTGCCGGCCTTGTCCATGGAGCTCATCAGGACCGGGCGGGCGTAGCCCTTGAGCCACAGGTTCTGGCCCTCGGTGCTGTACAGGTACTCCTGCCACAGGCGGGCGGCCGCCGGGTGCGGGGCGTCCTTGTTGATGGCCTGGGAGTAGTACTGGGCGTACTGGCCGTCGGTCGGGATCGTCACCTTCCAGTCCACGCCCTTGGACTTGAACTCGTCGGCGTAACCGGCGTTCAGGTAGTCCCAGTCGATGGAGATGGGCGTCTCGCCCTTCTCGACGGTGGCCGGGGTGGACTCGACGGGCGTGTAGTTGCCGTTCTTCTTCAGCTTGGCGAAGAAGTCGAGGCCGGGCTGGATGTCGTCGAAGGAGCCCTTGTTGGCGAGCGCGGCCGCGTAGACGCCGCCGAACGCCGAACCGGACTTGGTCGGGTTGCCGTTGAGGGCGACCTGGCCCTTGTACTGCGGCTTGAGCAGGTCGGCGAAGGTGGTCGGGCAGGCCTTGACCCGCTTGGCGTCGCAGCCGATGGAGATGTAGCCGCCGTAGTCGTTGTACCAGCGGGCCTGCGGGTCCGCCTGGCCCGTGGGGATGTCGGAGAACGAGGTCACCTTGTACGGCGCGAGCAGCCCCTGCTGGGCGGCGCTGAGCGCGAACGACGAGCCGAGGTCGAGGACGTCCGGCGCCCGGTCCTGGCCCTTGCGCGAGGTCACGGCGTTGATCTCGTCCTGGCTCGAGCCGTCGGGGCTCTCGTCCTCGATCTTGATGCCGTACTTCTTCTGGAAGCCGTCGATGATGGCGCCGTAGTTCGCCCAGTCGCGGGGCACGGCGATGATGTGCAGCGCGCCCTCCTTCTTGGCGGCGGCGATCAGCTTGTCCATGCCGCCGAGGTCGGCGGCGGAGGTGGCGGTGGCGGCGTTCTTGCCGTCGGAGGTGGTGGACGACGCGTTGTCGGGGGCGGCGCCGCAGGCGCTGAGGGCGAGCGCGGCTACGGCGGCGAGGGAGCCGCCGAGGAGGGCGGTTCTCGGCAGGGACACGGTCACGGTCTCTCCAGGGAGTACGCACGAGGGTGGGTGGCGCTGTGGGCGGCGCCGGGCGAACTTGTCTGAACAAGTTGGCCCTAGTACGCCCGGCGCGCGTGACCTGTTCATGAACGGCGACAGAACACCAGCCCCTGTTTCCCTGCACAGTCATGGCTGACACGAATCACCTGGGAACGTCGATTAGGCTGGTCACGCTGTGCACAGCCGCCTACTCAGAGGGGAAGCATGACGGCGCGACACGAGGAGATCGCCGACGAGCTGCGGCACGCCATCGACCGCGAGGAGTACACCGTCGGCAGCCGGCTGCCCTCGGAGACGGAACTCGCCGCGGAGTACGGCGTCTCCCGCGGCACGGTCCGCCAGGCCGTCGCCGCGCTCACCGCCGAGGGGCTCATCGGCTCCCGCCAGGGCGCCCGCCGGGTGGTCCTCGCCAGCCGCCGCAGCCAGAGCTTCGCGGAGCTGCGCAGCTTCGCGCAGTGGGCGAAGGCGATGGGCCGCGCGGCGACGGGACACGTGGTGTCCCAGGAGTACCGGCCGGCCGGCCAGGAGGACGCCGTCCGCCTCCAACTGGCCCTCGGCACGCCCGTGTTGCACGTGCTGCGCGTACGCGGACTGGACGGCGAACCGGTGCTGCTCGAGCGCACGGTGTACGCGGACTGGATCTCCGGGGCGGTCGAGGCGATAGAGCCGGACTGCCCGTCGGTCACCCAACGCCTGTACGAGGACAAGGGGTTGGTCTTCGCGTACGGCGAGCACGTCATCGACGCGGTGGCGGCGGGGGCGCAGGACGCCGAACTGCTCGGCATCCGCCGGACGAGCCCGCTGCTGCGGGTGCGGCGCGTGACGACGACGCGGGAGGGGCGGCCGGTGGAGTGGTCCGACGACCGCTACCGCTCGGACGCGGTGAGCTTCAGTGTGCACAACTCCATCGGGAACAACGCGTTGGCGAGGAAGACCGCGGAGTAGGGGGTGGGGGGTGCGGTCGTACGCCGGGTGCGGGTGGTTCGTGGCTGGTCGCGCAGTTCCCCGCGCCCCTGGGTCGGCGGTGGAACCGCGCCCTGAAGGGGCGCGGGGAACTGCGCGAACAACCCCCACCGGCCCGCACCCGGCGCACGACCGCACCCCCCCGAGCCCTCCACCGCTCTCACCCCGGTGCCCCCGAGGAGAACCTCCTCAGCAGCGGCGACAGCACCAGCACCGACTTGGTGCGCTCCACGAACGGCTCCCCCGCGATCCGCTCCAGCACCCTCTCGAAGTGCCGCATGTCGGAGGCGAAGACCTGGACGACCGCGTCGGCCTCACCGGTGACCGTCGACGCGGCCACCACCTCCTGGTAGCGCTCCAGGCCCCGCTGAATGGTCTCCGGGGACGTGTTGCGCCGGCAGTAGATCTCGACGAACCCCTCGGTCTCCCAGCCGAGGGCCGCCGGATCGACCCGTACGGTGAATCCGGTGATCGCTCCGGTGGCGCGCAGCCGGTCCACCCGCCGTTTGACGGCAGGCGCGGACAGGCCGACCAGTTGCCCGATGTCCGCGTAGGAGCGGCGGGCGTCCTCGGCGAGGGCGTGCACGATGCGTTCGTCGAGATCGTTCAGCAAGGGGTCGTTCAGCTTTCAGGTGGTGCAGGAGGGGACCGGCGGTAGCCGCACACGAAGTAGAACACGGACCCGGACCCGGGTCCGGCGCCCGGCGGGACGCGCCTAGCTCCAGCTCGCGTGCAGCGGCTTGCCCTCCGCGTACCCGGCCGCGCTCTGGATGCCGACGATCGCCTTCGCGGCGAACTCCTCCAGGGACCCCGCACCGGCGTACGTGCAGGACGACCGCACGCCCGCGATGATCGAGTCGATCAGGTCCTCCACGCCCGGCCGGGCCGGGTCGAGGAACATCCGGGACGTGGAGATGCCCTCCTCGAAGAGCGCCTTGCGGGCCCGGTCGTAGGCTGACTCCTCCGACGTGCGGTTGCGCACCGCCCGCGCGGAGGCCATGCCGAACGACTCCTTGTAGAGCCGCCCTTCGGCGTCCTGCTGCAGGTCGCCCGGGGACTCGTAGGTGCCCGCGAACCAGGAGCCGATCATCACGTTGGACGCCCCGGCCGCCAGCGCCATGGCGACGTCACGGGGGTGCCGGACACCGCCGTCGGCCCACACGTGCTTGCCGTACTTCCGCGCCTCGGCGGCGCACTCCAGGACCGCCGAGAACTGCGGCCGGCCGACACCGGTCATCATGCGGGTGGTGCACATGGCGCCGGGGCCCACGCCCACCTTGATGATGTCCGCGCCCGCGTCGACGAGGTCCTTGACACCCTGCGCGGAGACGATGTTGCCGGCCGCGATCGGGACCTGCGGATCGAGGCCGCGGACCAGCCTGACCGCGCTGATCATCGACTCCTGGTGGCCGTGCGCGGTGTCGATGACGAGCGTGTCGACGCCCGCGTCGAGCAGTTGCTTGGCCTTGTCCGCGAAGTCCCCGTTGATGCCGACGGCGGCGGCGATGCGCAGCCGGCCGTGCGCGTCGGTCGCCGGGGTGTACAGGGTGGCGCGCAGGGCGCCCTTGCGGGTCAGGATGCCGGCGAGCTTGCCGTCCCGGTCGACGGCCGGGGCGTAGCGGCGGTTGGCGGCGTCCAGCTTGTTGAAGGCCTCGCGGGGGTCGATGTCCGCGTCGAGGAGCAGCAGGTCGCGGGACATGACCTCGGCGAGCTGGGTGAACCGGTCGACGCCGGTGAGGTCCCGGTCGGTGACGACGCCGACGGGGCGGCCGTCCTCGTCGACGACGACACCGGCGTTGTGCGCCCGCTTCGGCAGCAGGGCCAGCGCGTCGGCGACGGTCTGGTGCGGGGCCAGCACGATCGGGGTGTCGAGCACCAGGTGGCGGCTCTTGACCCAGGTGATGACATCGGTGACCACGTCGATCGGGATGTCCTGCGGGATCACGACGAGTCCGCCCCGCCGGGCCACGGTCTCGGCCATCCGCCGGCCCGCGATCGCGGTCATGTTGGCGACGACCAGCGGGACGGTGGTGCCCGTGCCGTCCGGCGAGCCGAGGTCCACGCCCTGACGCGAGCCGACCGCGGAACGGCTCGGCACCATGAAGACGTCGTCGTACGTCAGGTCGTACGCGGGCTGGATGTCATTGAGGAAACGCACGTGCCGCACATCCCAGTCGATCAGAGGTGACCCCCGGACCGGCCGGCCAGAGGGAAAAGCACGTACTTCATTCTCCCATGCCGACCGGCACGCCATGCCCGGGACGAACGTCCAGGCAGGTCAGAGCCCATCTGGAGGAACCCACAAGAGGCTGCGGTGGGGTCACCGAAGGGCCAGCGCGACGGTCAGCGCGGGTTCGTCGGCGGACGCGTCGGCGAACACCTGCCGGGCGGTCTCCCACTCGTCCGGTCTGCTCCGCGCGTATCCCTGCCAGCCGGTGACGACGATCAGGAGTCCGCGGCCGACGGCCTCCGGCGGCCACACCGAGGAGTCGCGGAGGCTGTCGGTGAGGGCATCCCAGTTGCGCCCGAACCACTCGGGCAGGTCCAGGGCGGAGGCGGTCCGGTCCATGAGGCCGGCCTTGTCGGTGACCCCGGCGAGGTCGAGGGTGACCAGATGCGGGCTCGTCGTCATCTCAGTGCCGTCCGAGTGGGGTTGCGGGGGCGGTCTGTTCGGCCAGCCAGGTCGCCGCCGAACGGGTCCAGGTCGAGGCCTCTCCGGCGCCGTGGGCGAGGCCCAGGCTGTGCGGGCCGTGCGGGTAGACGTGCACCGTGTGGGGCACGTCGTGGGCGGCCAGGGCGGTGGCCAGGCGGTAGGTGTGCTCGGGCCAGACGTACGGGTCCTCGGCCGTGTGCCAGAGGAAGAACGGGGGCGCCGACGGGGTCACCAGCGCGTCGAGCGAGACGGCCCGGCGCAGCTCCGGCGGGGCGTCCTCGCCCAGCAGGACGTCCCGGGAGGGCCGGTAGGTCTCGGTCTCCATCGAGGTGATGGCGTAGCCGAGCACGGCGAACTGCACCGCCGTCCGCGCGTCGCCGTCCGTGGCCAGGCAGGCCAGACCCGCGAGGTGCCCGCCCGCCGAGAACCCCACGAGCCCGATCCGGTCGGCCCCGGCGGCGCGCAGCCGGCGGATCTCGGTGCGCAGCGCTTCGAGGGGGACGGGATGCCGGACCCCGAGGGGGTACCGGAAGACGCTCGCCTCGATGCCGAGCCCCAGCCCGGTGAGCCACTCGGCCACCGGCTCGGCCTCGTGTTCGGCGTACTGCACGTAGCCGCCGCCCGGCAGCACGATCACATGTGCGGACATCGGTCTCACCGTTCCTCCTCGCGGGCTCCGGGGAGCGCGGGCAGGTCGTCCAGGAAGTCGTCGGACGGCACGAAGAAGAGTGTGCCGGTGACCGCGGTGGAGAAGTCGAGGATCCGGTCGTGGGTGGCGTCCTCGGTGCCGAGGAACATGTTGCGCAGCATCTGCTCGATGACGTCCGGCGTCCGGGCGTACCCGATGAAGTAGGTGCCGAACTCGCCGCCGCCGGGGCTGCCGAAGGGCATGTTGTCGCGCAGGATCTGCTGTTCCTCGCCGTCCGGTCCGGTGACCGTGTTCAGGTCCACGTGGGAGGCCGGCTCCTCCAGTTCGATGTTGGTGGCCTTCGTACGGCCGATGATCCGCTCCTGCGTCTCGACGGGCAGCGCGTTCCAGGCATCGAGGTCGTGGAGGTATTTCTGCACGACCACGTAGCTGCCGCCGGCATGGCCGGGGTCCTCGGCGCCGATCAGGACGGCCCTGCGGGCGGCGGCGCCGACCGGGTTCTCGGTGCCGTCGACGAAGCCCAGCAGGTCGCGTGCGTCCAGGTACTTGAAGCCCGGCACCTCGTCCTCGACGGTCACCGCGTCACGCAGCCGGTGCATGATCTCGGCGGCGAGCCCGAAGCACAGGTCGAACCGGGCGGCCCGGATGTGGAGGAGGAGGTCGCCCGGGGTGGCGACCGCGGTGTGCCGGGGGCCTGCCAGGGGCCGGAAGGGGTGCAGGCCCGCCGGGCGGGCGTGGTCGAGGAGCCGGTCCCAGGCCTCGGAGCCGATCCCCGCCACACAGCTCAGCGCGGCTTCCGGGGCGCCGAACCCGAAACTGCGCTGCAGCGCGCGGAGATCGCCCAGCACCTCCCGCGCCGTGCCCTCGGCGCCGGGGCGGACGGTGAGCACCAGGAAGATCGCGGCGGTGGTCAACGGACCGAGTACCGGCTGTGGTTCGGCTCTCGGCACGGACTGGGGTTCGGTGGTCAACGGGTCCTCCCGATGCGATCGGCACACGGTCTGTCGTACACATACTCGGGGTTGACGGCGTTCGGTCGGCGAAGACCCTCCAAGTGAGGGTGACCGGGTCCGCTGCCTCCGGCGGCGACAGGCGCCCCACGCCGTCCGGTTCGACGAGGGTCGCGGAGGGTCGCGGAGGGGGCGAGGAGTACGCAGGAGTACGTCCGCGGTCCGACCTCACGGTGCCCGGAATTTTTCGAGGAATCCATCGCCCAGCGGAATAGACAGATCTGTCTATGATGTTGACCAGGCACGGTAGACAGACCGGTCTACTCAACATGCCTCTCCGAACCGACGCTCCTCGGCCCCGTCCCCGCGAAGGATCTCCGATGAACCACCTCGCACCGCACGAGCGCACCGAGCGCGCCACGGCAGCACGCAGGCCGATCCGGCCGCGCGCGGCGTTCTACGTGCTCGCCTCCGTCGTCGTCTCCTTCCTGGCCGCCTCCAGCGCGCCCACCCCGCTCTACGCGTCCTACCAGGCCGCATGGGGATTCAGCCCGATCACCACCACGGTCGTCTTCGGCGTCTACGCGATCGCCGTCCTCTCCGGCCTGCTCGTCCTCGGCAAGCTGTCCGACCATGTCGGCCGCCGCCCGGTCCTCATCACCGCGATCGCCGCCCAGGCCGCCGCCATGCTGCTCTTCTCCACCGCCGGCGGCGTCGGCGAACTGCTCGTCGCCCGCGTCGTGCAGGGCCTGTCCACCGGCGCCGCGCTCGGCGCCGTCGGGGCCGCGATGATGGACATCAACCGCTCCCGCGGCACCCTCGCGAACGCCTTCGCCCCCGGACTCGGCACCGCGACCGGCTCGCTGGTCAGCGGCTTCGTCGTGCAGTACCTGCCCGCCCCCACCCACACCATCTACCTCGGCCTGCTTGCCGTGTTCGCCGCCCAGGCCGTCGCCATCGCCCTGATCGACGAGACCGTCACCAAGCGGTCGGGCGCCCTGGCCAGCCTGGTGCCCGAGATCAGTCTTCCGCGCGCGGTCCGTGGCGGGGTCCTCGCGGCGGCCCCCGTCGTCTTCGCCGTCTGGGCCCTCGCCGGGTTCTACGGCTCGCTCGGCCCGTCCCTGGTCCGCACCCTGGTCGGCTCCACCTCCGCGGTCTGGGGCGGCCTCGGCCTCTTCGTCCTCGCGTTCGTCGCGGCCGTCTCGGTCCTCGCGCTGCGCAAGGCGCAGTCCACGACCGTGATGTACACCGGCATCGGCGCGCTCGTCGCCGGGGTCGCCCTGACCCTGCTCGCCGTGGACCAGAGCGCTCCGGCGCTGTTCTTCGTCGGCACCGCCGTCGCCGGCCTCGGCTTCGGCAGCGGTTTCCAGGGCGGCATCCGCACCGTGCTGCCGCTGGCCAAGTCCCACGAGAGCTCGGGCGTGCTGTCCCTGCTCTTCGTCGTCGCCTACCTCGGCATGGGCGTCCCCTCGGTCGCCGCCGGCGCGCTGGTGGTGCACGGAGGCGGACTGGTCCCGACCTCCGAGGAGTACGGCGCGGTGGTCATCGCCCTGGCGCTGCTGGCCCTGGCCGCCCTGCTGCTGCGCGGCAGGCCGCAGATCGCGCCCGGCGTGAAGGTGGCGTCCGGCGGCACGCAGCCGGTGCCGGTCCGGACGGAGCAGCCCGAGCGCGTCACGCAGGCACGCTGACTGAGTAGACCGGTCTGGTCAGCCATAGACTGGAAGTACGGAAGGGTCGGGAAGGTGAGTGGCATGACGAAGACGTCGACCGATGCCAAGGCCGCCACCGCCCGGGAGCGCCTGCTCTCGGCGGCGAACGAGCTGTTCTACGCGGAGGGCGTGCAGTCGGTCGGGATCGACCGGATCATCGAGCGCGCCGGGGTCGCCAAGGCCTCGCTGTACAACACCTTCGGAGGCAAGGACCAGCTCATCCGCGCCTACCTCGACTCCCGGCACACCAGGCTGACCGAGCGGCTGCTGCGGGCCGTCGACGGCGCCGGCACCCCGCGGGACCGGCTGCTGGCCGTCTTCGACGCGCAGGCCGAGCTGTTCACCGAGCAGGACTACCGCGGGTGCGCGTTCATTGCGGCCAGCGCCGAGGCCAAGCACGGCAGCACCATCGAGGAGGTCTCCGACGTCTCCCGCGCCTGGGTCCGGGCCCTGTTCACCGAGCTCGCCCGGGACGCCGGCGCCCCGGATCCGGAGGCACTCGCCCGCCGCCTGCGCCTGCTGTACGACGGGGGTGTGGTGTCCGCACGGATGGACCGCGACCCGTCGGTGGGTGCGGTCGCCCGGGAGGCGGCGGCCGTCCTGATCGACGCGGCGCTGCCCGCCGGGTCCTGAAGGCCACCCGTCTCCGAGGCCCCGGCTCCGGGCCTGCTCGTCCGCCGCGGCAGCGTTGTCACACCGGCTGCCGCGGCACTGCCGTGTCCCTGGTCAGGGACCGTCCGGGTCCGCGCGGTTCAGGGCGGGCTTGGGCGTGGTGCCCGCCGCCATCAGGTAGTCGGCGGCCGAGGTGTCGGTGACGAGGCTGGTGACCAGCCCCGACCGCAGCACCGCGTCG
This sequence comes from Streptomyces sp. NPDC090499, assembly GCF_044769305.1. Taxonomy (NCBI): domain Bacteria; kingdom Bacillati; phylum Actinomycetota; class Actinomycetes; order Kitasatosporales; family Streptomycetaceae; genus Streptomyces; species Streptomyces sp. NPDC090499. Next base: position 438,049 of record NZ_JBIVXP010000006.1, on the reverse strand, counting down.
ATCGCGGCCGCCTTGCGCTGCCCGCCCGCGATCGCGACGACCTCCGGGATCCGGCGCAACTGGTCGGCCTTCACCGTGATGCAGCGTTCCCCCAGGTCGCGTCCGACCCGGCGGCCCTCGGCGTCGAAGAGGTGCGCGGCCATCTCGGCGGCGACGCCCAGCGTGGCGTAGTGCGCGCGCTCCTCGTCGCTGAGCATGTCGTGCACCGTGGAGATACCCGGCTCCCAGGAGCCGATGGAGACACAGGCGACGGTGACCTTGTCGAAGTACTCGAAGGCCCGGGCGATCCCGGTCTGGTTGCGCAGCGCCGCCGCGGTGGCCGCGTCCGGCAGCAGCATCGGGGCGTAGATGGGGTGCGCGTCGCCGCCCGACACCTGGGCGGCGCGCCGGACGGCCTCGACCGAGCCGCGCTCGGAGGTCCCGGCGTCGTACACGCCGGTCAGCTGCACCACCGTGCAGGGGGGCAGGCGGTCCAGCGCGGCCGCCATGTGGATGGTGGACCGGCCCCAGGCGAGGCCCAGCACGTCTCCCTCGTTGACGAGTTCGCCGAGCAGGTCCGCGGCGACCTCGCCGAGGTTCTCGGGGTCGGGGGTCTCCTCCGCCTCGGCCGGGGACTCGACCACGACGGCATGCCGCAGGCCGTACCTGGCACGGAGCGCGTCCGAGCGCTCGGCGTCCAGTTCGGCCGGTACGCGGATCTCGATGCGTACGAGATCCCTTTCGAGGGCAGTCTCCAGTACCCGGGCCACTTTGAAGCGGCTGACGCCGAACTCCTCCGCGATCTGGATCTTGGACTTGCCCTCGAGGTAGAAGCGGCGGGCCATGGCCGCCGCCTGCACCAGCTCTGCGGGTCCCATCCGCATGGCTGACCGGCCCGCCGACATACCCGACACGGCCATCTCCTCACTGCTGTTCACACTCTGGATACGCCGTTCATCCTTGCAGATCCGGCGCACTTGATCAGCCCTGATCGGAGCCGTTCACGTTCCCGTACCTCAGTGGTCGCACGCCCACGACGCCTGGGCGGTGGCCGTCGCCGCCTGGGTGCGTAGTGCACGTACCGCCTCTGCCGGGTCGTTTGCCCCGTACACCGCGGAACCTGCCACAAAAACGTCGGCTCCTGCGTCCGCACACCGTTCGATCGTCGACGCGGAAACTCCACCGTCGACCTGGAGCCACAGCTCCAGTCCGTGCTTGCTGATCAGCTCCCGGGTGCGGCGGATCTTCGGCAGCATGATGTCGAGGAACGCCTGACCGCCGAAACCCGGCTCCACCGTCATGATCAGCAGCATGTCCAGCTCGGGGAGCAGGTCCTCGTACGGCTCGATGGGCGTGGCGGGCTTGAGCGCCATGGACGCGCGGGCGCCCTTCGCCCGGATCTCCCGGGCGAGCCGCACGGGGGCGGCCGCCGCCTCCACGTGGAAGGTGACCGAGGAGGCCCCCGCTTCGACGTACTGGGGCGCCCATCGATCAGGGGCCTCGATCATCAGGTGGCAGTCCAGCGGGGTGTCCGTAGCACGGGCCAGGGACTCTACGACCGGCACACCGAGCGTCAGGTTCGGGACGAAGTGGTTGTCCATGACGTCGACGTGGAGCCAGTCGGCGCCTTCGACCGCCCTCGCCTCGTCCGCGAGGCGGGCGAAGTCGGCGGACAGGATGCTGGGGTTGATCTGCACGGCCATGCCCCAAGCGTGCCATGCCCCGACGGGGTGGGCCGAGCGGGGTTCGGGGCCGGGCGGGTTGCGGGTGCGGTGCGGGTGGGCGGGGCTGATCGCGCAGTTCCCCGCGCCCCTTCAGGGGCGCGGTCCCGGCCCCCTCAGCCGGTGCGACGGATCAGCGCGAGGTACATCGCATCCGTGCCGTGCAGGTGCGGCCACAGCTGCACATCCGGCCCGTCGCCCAGCTCCGGCACCCCCGGCAGCAGCGGACGCGCGTCCACCAGCTCCGTCTCGGGGCGCTGCTTGAGCACGTCCTGGACCACCGCCCGCGTCTCCGCCAGATGCGGGGAACAGGTGGCGTAGCCGACCACCCCGCCCACCCGCACCGAGTCGATCGCGGTACGCAACAACGCCCGCTGCAGCGGACCGAAGTTCTCGAGGTCCTCGGGACGGCGCCGCCAGCGTGCCTCCGGGCGGCGGCGCAGCGCGCCCAGGCCCGTGCAGGGGACGTCCATCAGGACCCGGTCGAAGGTGCCGGCGCGCCACGGCGGCCGGGTTCCGTCGGCGGCGATGACCTGGTACGGCCCCGGGTTGCCGTGCAGTGCCTTCTCGACCAGCCCGGCCCGGTGCGGCTGCTTCTCGGAGGCGAGCAGCACGGCCCCCCGCTCGGCCGCGAGCGCGGCGAGCAGCGCGGCCTTGCCGCCGGGTCCGGCGCAGCCGTCCAGCCACTTCGTGTCCGGGCCCTCGACCGGCACGGCCGCGAGCGCGAGGGCGACCAGCTGGCTGCCCTCGTCCTGCACACCGGCCCGGCCCTCCTGCACGGCCGTGATGGCGCCGGGCTCCCCGCCCTCGGCGAGCCGTACCGCGTACGGCGACCAGCGCCCCGGCACGGCGGCCTCCTCACCGAGGAGTTCCTCGGTGGTGGCCCGCCCCGGCCGGGCGACCAGCGTCACCTCGGGCCGCTCGTTGTCGGCGGCCAGCAGTTCCTCGATCCCCGCGCGTCCGCCGCCCAGGGAGTCCCAGAGGGCGGAGACGACCCACCGCGGATGCGAGTGCACCACGGCCAGATGGTCCTCGGGGTCCTCGTCGTAGGGCGGCGCGACCTTCGCGAGCCAGCCGTCCAGGTCGTCCTGCGCGACCTTGCGGAGCACGGCGTTGACGAACTTGGCCCGCCCGTCGCCCAGCACCACCCGGGCCAGCTCGACGGAGGCGGACACGGCGGCGTGGCTGGGAATCCGGGTCCCGAGCAACTGGTGCACACCGAGGCTCAGCACGTCGAGCACCGGCGGGTCCACCTCGCGCAGCGGCCGGTCGACGCACTCCGCGATGATCGCGTCGTACGTCCCCTGCCGGCGCAGCGTCCCGTACACCAGCTCGGTCGCGAGCGCGGCGTCGCGCCCGTCGAACTTCTCGGGGCCCTCCTTCTCGCGGGCCTTGCGCAGCAGCGGCGGCAGCACGAGGTTGGCGTACGCGTCCCGCTCGTCCACGGCGCGCAGCGCCTCGAAGGCGAGGACGCGGACGGGGTCCTTCTGGGGACGGCGGTAGGGCTTGGCGGGCCTGCGCGGCCGCCGGGACTGCTCGCTCACGAAAAAGGTGCTCCGGGTATGGGAATGAGGCGACTCCCAGCGTACGCCGCGGTCGCCCGAAAGCCGCTGGTGGGGAAAGGGGCTCAGGCGCCGAGGGTCTCCCCGGCGCCGATGCGTACGCCACGCGCCCAGTCGGCGGCCCGCATCGGCTTCTTGCCCTGGGCCTGTACCCAGAGCAGTTCCACGGCGTACGACCCCGTTCCCACGTGCACGCTGTTCTTCCCGACGGCGACCTCGGCGGGGGCGAGATCGGTCCGCTCGGGCACCGGCATGACCTGGATGAGCTTGAGCCGCTCACCGCGGAAGGTGGTCCAGGCACCGGGGGCCGGGGTGCAGCCCCGCACCACCCGGTCGACCCTCAGCGCCGGCGCCGACCACTCCACCTTCGCGTCCTCGACGGTGATCTTCGGCGCGAGGGTGATGCCCTCCCCCGGCTGCGGTACGGCCTTGAGCGTGCCGTCCTCGATACCGTCCATGGTCGCGGCGAGCAGGCCGGCCCCGGCGAAGGCGAGCCGGGTCAGCAGGTCACCGCTGGTGTCCGTGTGCCGGATCTCCTCGGTGACGGTCCCGTAGACGGGCCCGGAGTCCAGCCCCTCCTCGATGAGGAAGGTGGACGCGCCCGTGATCTCGTCGCCCGCCATGATGGAGTGCTGTACAGGAGCCGCCCCGCGCCAGGCGGGAAGCAGCGAGAAGTGCAGGTTGACCCACCCGTGGACGGGCACGTCGAGTGCGACGCGGGGCAGCAGCGCGCCGTAGGCCACCACCGGACAGCAGTCCGGCCCGATCTCCCTCAGCCGCTCCAGAAACTCCGGCTCGCGCGGCTTGAGCGGCCTCAGCACCTCGATCCCGGCCTCCGTCGCCCGCTCGGCCACAGGCGAAGCGACCAGCCTGCGCCCCCGCCCGGCCGGCGCATCGGGCCGCGTGACCACGGCGGCCACCTCGTGCCGTCCGGAGGAGATGAGAGCGTCCAGAGCAGGAACGGCGACTTCGGGGGTACCGGCGAAGACAAGCTTCATGGGCGACTGAGACCCTCTCGAACGGCATCAACACGGGCAACAAGCAAGTCTATGCCGCAACAATCGACCACCGCCCCCAGCCCACAGCCCCGAAGCCCACGGCCACACACCGCGAACCGCGAAGCGCCGGCACCACACCACGAACGGCCGACGGCCGACGAGGCCCCCGCCCACCGACGGCGAGCACCCCCGCAGGTCGCCCAACCCCTCCGCCGTCTCGAACGAGTGGCGCGCCGGTGGGAGGGCGCCCCGGTGGTGCATCCCGCCGCACGGCGTACGCATATGCCCATACGCCCCCACACCGTGACCAGCGGAGCGCCCACGCGTTGGTCAAGAGAGAGTTGACCACAACGGGCCGCGTACGCGGCCCATTCCTTTCAACGCCGGTTCGAGAGGCTTGTTCATGGCCGACCACGCAACCCACGACGCCCAGGCCCGGGCCAGCCTGCACTTGCTGGTGCGGGACATCGAGCGGGTCCGCCGCCAGGTGGACGCACTACGCACGCTCACCGCCCAGCTGGGCAACGTCTACCGTCCGCGCCGATCCGGCCCGTCCACGGGCTTCGTCGTCTACGGACGTGCCCCCGCCCCGACGGTCCGGCTCGCCCAGGAACTCCGGGACAGTGTCGAAACCCTGGTCACGGCCGCCGTGGACTTCGACCGTTCGCTCGGCTTCTCGTGGGACGCGGTGGGCTCCGCCCTCGGAGTCACCAAGCAGGCGGTGCACCGCCGTTACGGCGCCCGCCGCGCCGCGGCCCAGACGGCGACCGCGGCCGATCCCGACCGGTCCACGGAAACGTCGGGCTCCCGCACGATCAACGTGGGCGGCGGTCTGCCCACGGTGCCCACGGTCCCGGCCGCCCGCTCCATGCCGACCCAGCCGACCGCGGGCAGCCCCGCCCTCCGCGACGAGGCGAGGCCGACCGCCTTCCCCGGCCCGCGCAACGGCTGACACATGCAACGGCTGCCGTCGGCAAGGGTCGACGGCCCGCCCGCTCCTGCCCTCCCGGCAAGCATCCGGGAGGGCAGCCGTCTGCCGGTTCACCCGATGTCCGGCGGATCGATCCGCACCCGAACCGCCTCCCCGCCCCCGGTCCCGCGCGCCATCCGGGCGGCCTGAGCCGACTTCAGCGCGGCGGCGAGCGCCGCCCCGCTCCCCGGCGGTACCCGTACCAGCGCCCGCTCCCACTGCTCCCCGGGCGGCGGAGCACCCGCCCGCCGAGGCGCCCCGGCCCGCACCACGGGTACCGGGACCGGCCCCAACACCTCTGCGTCCGGCGGCAGTTCGGCCGTACCGAGGAACCCGGCGAGCGCCTCCGCGGTCCCCGACACCGCCGCCATCCGCGACACCGGCGGAAACCCCAGCTCGGCCCGCTCGGCGAGCTCCCGCACCGCGTGCCCGACGGGATCCCACCGCACCAGCGCCTGCACGGGCCGCAGCGTCGGCTCCGCGACGACGACCACGGTCCCCCCGTCCGCCTGCGGCCGCACCAGCGCCCCGGCCGCGATCCACCGGCGCAGCGCGTCCTCACCGGCCCGCAGGTCGGGCCGCCCGAGCATCGCCCAGCCGTCCAGCAGCAGGGCCGCCGCATAGCCGCCCTCTGCGACCGGCTCGGCGCCCGGTGTGCTCACGACCAGCGCGGGCGTCCCCGGCACGGTGTCCAGCACCTGCTCGCGTCCCGAGGTCCGTACCGGTACGGCGGGAAAGGCCCGCCCCAGCTCCTCGGCGGTCCGCCGGGCCCCGACCACCTGGGCGCGCAGCCGGAAGCCGCCGCACTCGGGGCAGTGCCAGTCGTTCTCCGCCCGCCCGCACCACTCGCACTGCAGCGCCCCGGCGTCCCGTGCCTCCAGCGGACCGGCACAGTGCCGGCAGCGGGCCGGCGCCCGGCACTGGGCGCAGGCCATCCGCGGCACATACCCCCGCCGGGGCACCTGCACCAGCACCGGCCCGTGCCGCAGCCCGTCCCGGACGGCCTGCCAGGCGAGCGTCGGCAACCGGGCGGCCCGCGCGGCCTCGTCCCGCGCGAGGTCCCCGTCCCCGACCGTCCGTACCAGCGGCGCGGCCTGCCGCACCTGCTCCCTGCCCGCCACCAGGGGCCGTGCCCAGCCGTTCTCCACGAGCTGCGCGGCCTCCACCGTGCAGCTCCAACCCCCGAGCAGGAACGCGCACTTGTCCAGTGCCGCCCGCAACAGCAGCACATCCCGCGCATGCGGCTGCGGCGCGTGCTGCTCGCTGTGGCTGTCGTCCCCGTCGTCCCAGATCGCGACGAGCCCGAGCGACCGCACGGGCGCGAACATGGCCGCCCGCGTCCCCACGACGGCCCGCACCGACCCGCGGCTGACGGCGAGCCACTGCGCGTACCGCTTCTCGGGCCCGGCATCGGCCGTGAGCAGCGCGTGCCGCCCCTCGCCCAGCACAGCGGTCAGCGCGGCATCCACCCGCGCGGCGGCCCGCCCGTCCGGTACGACGACCAGCGCGCCACGTCCCGAGGCGAGCGTGGCGGCGACGGCCCGGGCGATCTCCTCGCTCCAGCCGGGCCCCGGCAGGGCGTTCCAGACGGCGCGCGGCGCGCCGCCGGAGGCCAGCGACTCGACGAAGGCGGCCCCGTGCTCGTACCGCGACCAGCTTCCGGCGCCCGGCACGGGCGGGGGCGGCAGCGGCTCGGGCGAAGCACGCTTCTCGGCCCGCGCGCTGCGCGGCGGCACGGCGAGCTGGAGCACGTCCGCGAGGCTCCCCGCGTACCGGTCGGCGACCGCGCGGGCGAGCCGCAGCAGTTCCTCGCTCAGTACCGGCTCGGGCGACACCACCTGGGCCAGCGCGGCCAGCGGCCCCGCGTAGTCGGACTCGGCGAGCCGCTCGACCAGGAACCCGTCGATGAGCCCTCCGCCCTCGCGGCGCCCGTCCCGCACCCGGTGCCGCCCGGCCCCGAACCGGACCCGCACTCGAACCCCCGGCTGCGCGTCGGCGTCCAGTTCGGCGGGGACGGCGTAGTCGAAGTAGCGGTCGAGATGGAGCACGCCCTTGTCCACGAGCACCCGCGCGACCGGCAACCGCCCGGCCAGCGCGGCCCCCCGCCAGGTCCGTGGCTTGGCCCGGGGCGTCCTGGCGCCCCGCACGCTCTCCCGAATGAGCGCGAGCTGCTCCGGCGGCGCCCCTCCGGCGCCCTCGCCTCCCTGCTCGTTCTCGCTGCTCACCCTTGCATTCTTACCAAACGCCACTGACAGCCGACGCCGCCCGAGTCCGCTCCGGCCGTGCGGCACCGTGCGGCGATCCTCCGCCCTGGGCCGTCACTCGGCCGGGGCGGCACTGGTCTCCCGAGGTCAGTCCGGCAACGGTCGAAACACACCAGCTTCACAGCGCGCCATGGGCGCACTCCACGGAAGTAACCGCGGCCATCGCACCGGGAGAGCCCCACCGTACTGATCACCACCGTACTGATCACCCGTCCCGGCGACCAGCCGTTTTCCGCGGCCCCGGGAACGCGACGAGGCCCCGGTCTCCCCGGACACGCCGAGGCCCGGCTCCCCCAAGGGAAGCCGGGCCTCGCGGCGGATGCTGCGGGGGTTACAGGCCCACGGCCGCGCGCAGGGCGTCCACGCGGTCCGTGCGCTCCCAGGTGAAGTCGGGGAGCTCACGGCCGAAGTGGCCGTACGCGGCGGTCTGGGCGTAGATCGGGCGGAGCAGGTCCAGGTCGCGGATGATGGCGGCCGGGCGCAGGTCGAAGACCTCGTCGATGGCCTTCTCGATCTTCTCGTGGTCGACCTTGGCCGTGCCGAAGGTCTCGACGAAGAGACCGACGGGCTCGGCCTTGCCGATCGCGTAGGCGACCTGGACCTCGCAGCGGGCGGCCAGGCCGGCGGCGACGACGTTCTTGGCGACCCAGCGCATGGCGTAGGCGGCCGAGCGGTCGACCTTGGACGGGTCCTTGCCGGAGAAGGCACCGCCGCCGTGGCGGGCCATGCCGCCGTAGGTGTCGATGATGATCTTGCGGCCGGTCAGGCCGGCGTCACCCATCGGGCCGCCGATCTCGAAGCGGCCGGTGGGGTTGACCAGCAGACGGTAGTTCTCGGTGTCGAGCTTGATGCCGTCGTCCAGCAGCGCCTTCAGCTCCGGCTCCACGACGAACTCGCGGATGTCGGGGGCGAGCAGCGACTCCAGGTCGATGTCGGAGGCGTGCTGGCTGGAGACCACGACCGTGTCGAGGCGGACGGCCTTGTCGCCGTCGTACTCGATGGTGACCTGCGTCTTGCCGTCGGGGCGCAGGTAGGGGATGGTGCCGTTCTTGCGGACCTCGGAGAGGCGCTTGGAGAGGCGGTGCGCCAGGAAGATCGGGAGCGGCATCAGCGTCGGCGTCTCGTCCGTCGCGTAGCCGAACATCAGGCCCTGGTCGCCCGCGCCCTGCTTGTCGAGCTCGTCCTCGTCGCCCTCGACCCGGGTCTCGTAGGCCGTGTCCACGCCCTGGGCGATGTCCGGGGACTGCGCGCCGATCGAGACCGAGACGCCGCAGGAGGCGCCGTCGAAGCCCTTCTTCGAGGAGTCGTAGCCGATCTCCAGGATCTTGTTGCGGACCAGCGTCGCGATGTCCGCGTACGTCTTGGTCGTGACCTCGCCGGCCACGTGCACCAGGCCGGTGGTGATCAGCGTCTCGACGGCGACCCGGGAGGTCGGGTCCTCGCGCAGCAGCGCGTCGAGAATGGTGTCGCTGATCTGGTCAGCGATCTTGTCGGGGTGACCCTCGGTCACGGACTCCGAGGTGAACAGGCGACGGGACACAACGCTCCCTGGGGTTGCAGCGGCTGCTGTCTGATCATTGGCGGACGACACGGGGGCTGCACCCGGGCGTCGTCCGAGAACAGTTTATCGGTCGCACTCGGCCGCCGGCCCACCTGTCTCGACACTCGGAAGTGCTGTGACCTGCGGCACGGGCATTCTGCCCAATGGTCGGCGGCCTTGACCAGAGGCCCCGCACCGCAATGTCGCGTCCTGGAAAGTTGACATATGGCTGAAATAAGTTAACCCAAACGGGCCGCCACCAGGTCCCAGACGATGTCGGCGAGAGCCTCCTTCGGCCCGCGCGGCACCGGTGTCTCGCTACCGTCGGCGCCGAGCACCACGGCCTCGTTCTCCTCGGAGCCGAAGGTCTTGCGCTCCCCCACCTCGTTCACCACGAGCAGGTCGCAGCCCTTGCGGGCGAGCTTGGTCCGGCCGTTGGCGAGGACGTCGTCGGTCTCGGCGGCGAAGCCGACGATCACCTGTCCGGACCGCGCCCGGTCGGCCGAGATCTCCGCGAGGATGTCCGGATTCCGCACCAGGACGATCGGTTCGGGTTCCTGGCCGTCCTTCTTCTTGATCTTCCCGGCCGCGTAGACCGCGGGGCGGAAGTCTGCGACGGCGGCGGCCATCACCACGGCGTCGGCGTCGGCGGCCGCCTTCAGCACGGCCTCCCGCAGCTGTACGGCCGTGCCGACCGGGACGACGTCCACGCCGGCCGGGTCGGGCAGTCCGGTGGTGTTCGCGGCGACCAGGGTCACCCTGGCTCCCCGGGCGGCAGCCGTGCGGGCGAGGGCGTAGCCCTGCTTGCCGGAGGAGCGGTTGCCGAGGAAGCGGACCGGGTCGAGGGGCTCCCGGGTGCCGCCGGCGGAGACGACGACGTGGCGGCCGGTCAGGTCGGGCTCCGCCGCTCCTCTCGCGAGGACGCGGCGGCAGGCCTCGAAGATCTCCGCCGGGTCGGGGAAGCGGCCCTTGCCGGTGTCGACGCCGGTGAGGCGGCCGACCGCCGGCTCGATCACGACGGCACCGCGGCGGCGCAGTGTGGCCACGTTCTCCTGGGTGGCCGGGTGCTCCCACATCTCCGTGTGCATCGCGGGGGCGAAGACCACCGGGCAGCGGGCGGTGAGGAGGGTGTTGGTGAGCAGGTCGTCGGCGAGGCCGTGGGCCGCCTTGGCGAGCATGTCGGCGGTGGCGGGGGCGACGACGACGAGGTCGGCGTGCTGGCCGATGCGGACGTGCGGGACTTCCTCGACGTGGTCCCAGACCTCGGTGGAGACCGGGTTGCCGGAGAGGGCGGACCAGGTCGCGGCGCCGACGAAGTGCAGTGCGGAGGCGGTGGGCACGACCCGGACGTCGTGACCCGACTCCGTGAACCTCCGCAGCAGCTCACAGGCCTTGTACGCGGCGATGCCGCCACTGACCCCCAGCACGACCTTCGGCTTGCCCACCGGGCCTCCACTCGTCGAATCCATGACGCCATCACACACCACAGGCCCGGCAGTCGGTTGCCGGGCCTGTGGATAAATCAACTGCAATACGAAAGTACTACTGCGCCGGACCCTCAATGGCCTCGGACGTCAGCAGACCCGCGTTGATCTCGCGCAGGGCGATGGAGAGCGGCTTCTCGTGGACGTGGGTGTCGACGAGCGGACCGACGTACTCGAGGAGGCCCTCGCCGAGCTGCGAGTAGTACGCGTTGATCTGACGGGCGCGCTTGGCCGCGTAGATCACGAGGCTGTACTTCGAGTCGGTGGCCTCGAGGAGCTCGTCGATCGGAGGGTTGATGATGCCCTCGGGCGCGGTGATGGAAGAGGACACGCTCTGCCTTCCGATGGATGGGAAAGATTCAGTCTGAATGATCAGCAACGATCACACAACGTCCATCAAGGCTAGCAGCTCGCGCGCCACGTCCTTGACGGAGGTGTTGACCAGGGTTTCGTCGAACTCCGGCTCGGCCGCGAGCTCGACCTTGGCCGCGTCCAGTCGCCGTTCGATCACCTCGGGCGCCTCGGTGCCGCGCCCGGTGAGCCTGCGCACCAGCTCCTCCCAGGACGGAGGGGCCAGGAACACCAGCCGACCCTCCGGCATGGTCTCGCGGACCTGCCGGGCGCCCTGGAGGTCGATCTCCAGGAGGACCGGCACACCGGTCTCCAGGTGCTCGAGCACCGCGGCGCGCGGGGTGCCGTAGCGGTTGCCGGCGAATTCGGCCCACTCCAGGAGTTCGCCGTTGGCGATCAGTTTGTCCATCTCCTCGTCGGAGACGAAGAAGTAGTGGACGCCGTGCTTCTCGCCGGGGCGGGGCTTGCGCGTGGTCGCCGACACCGAGAGCCAGACCTCGGGGTGTTCCTTGCGCATATGGGCGACGACCGTGCTCTTGCCGACCCCGGAGGGGCCGGAGAGCACGGTCAGCCGCGGACCATCGTCCGGGGGCTCGGGGGTCGTCCCCCGGAATGTTGCAGCCATGCAGCGATTATTCCAGCAATCGCAGGCCGTCCGGGACGGCCCTCCCGGACGGCCCCGTGATCAGGAGCCGGTGCTGCCGAACTCGCGCTCCAGGGAGGCGATCTGGTTGGACCCGAGGCCACGCACGCGGCGGCTCTCGGAGATCCCGAGTCGCTCCATGATCTGCTTGGCGCGGACCTTGCCCACGCCCGGCAGGGACTCGAGCAGGGCGGAGACCTTCATCTTGCCGATGACGTCGTTTTCCTGGCCCTGCTTGATGACCTCGTGGAGAGAGGCGCCGGAGTGCTTGAGTCGATTCTTGACCTCGGCCCGCTCCCGGCGAGCCGCGGCGGCCTTTTCGAGCGCGGCTGCGCGCTGTTCAGGGGTAAGGGGCGGAAGAGCCACGCCTACGTCACCTCGGATGTCGAACTGTCGGATACGGACCGGTGAGGAACCTAGTCGCCCCACACCAGGGGAGCTACGAGCAACACGCTTGCCCGTTCTCCCCCACTACCTAAAGGGTGTGGGGGTACCCCCACTGCTCGGAGACTAGCGGGCAAGTCCGCCGGAGTCAGCGAGAACAGCGGAAAAGTCCTGGTCAGCCTCCGTCAGGCTAGACATTTCAGACATATTGCCCAGGATTTGAGGATGTATTCACGATCAGGCAGTCGCCGAAGTCCCCGGTGAAGCACTCCTCGGACTCTCGCCGGAGCCCTCACCGACCTGCGACGACATCCCGGATCTCGCCCGCGAACCGCTCCGCGGCCGCCCGCAGGGCCCCGGCATCGGGACCGTGACGCAAAACACCTCGGCTCACGTTTGGAACCACGTTGCGCACCGCAGGCCCGAAGACGGTGGGCAGGTCGGCCGCCGTCGCCCCCTGCGCGCCGACGCCCGGCGCGAGGAGCGGACCGTTGATGTCGAGGTCGTAGGACGACAGGTCGCCGACCGTGGCGCCGACGACGGCGCCGAAGGAACCCAGCGGCTCCTCCCCCGCGTTCTCGGCGGCGAGGTGGGCCAGCACGGTCGCGCCGACCGTACGCCCGTCGGCGCGCACCGCGTGCTGCACCTCGGGCCCCTCCGGGTTGGAGGTGAGCGCCAGCACGAACAGGCCGGCGCCGCTCTCCCGGGCCAGCGCGACGGCCGGGCTGAGCGAGCCGTAGCCGAGGTACGGGGAGACGGTCAGGGCGTCCGAGAACAGCGGGGCGTCCTTGCTCAGGAAGGCCTCCGCGTACCCGGCCATGGTCGAGCCGATGTCGCCGCGCTTGGCGTCCATCACGACCAGCGTCCCGGCCGCCCGCGCCTCTTCCACCACCCGCTCCAAGACGGCGATCCCGCGCGAGCCGAACCGTTCGAAGAACGCGCTCTGCGGCTTCATCACGGCGACCCGGTCGGCCACCGCCTCCACGACGGTACGGCTGAACCGCTCCAGGCCCGCCACGTCGTCGTTCAGACCCCACTCGGCGAGCAGCGAGGCGTGCGGGTCGATGCCGACGCACAGCGGACCGCGTTCGTCCATCGCACGGCGCAGCCGTGCGCCGAAGGGCTCCAGCGGGCTCATACGGTCTTCCTCACGTCGGCGCCGACCGCGTCGGCGAGGGTGGCGTACGGGCTGGTGCGCAGGCGCGCCGCGAGGCCCTTGTGGACGGCGCGGCCCCAGAAGGGGCCCTGGTAGATGAAGGCGCTGTAGCCCTGGACCAGCGTGGCACCGGCGAGGATGCGCTGCCAGGCGTCCTCGGCGTTCTCGACACCGCCGACGCCGACCAGCGTGATCCGGTCGCCCACGCGCGCGTACAGCCGTCGCAGCACCTCCAGGGAGCGCGCCTTGAGCGGCGCCCCGGAGAGCCCGCCGGTCTCCTTCACCAGGGCGGGATCCGAGCGCAGCCCGAGCCCCTCGCGCGCGATCGTCGTGTTGGTGGCGATGATCCCGTCGAGACCCAGCTCGACGGCCAGATCGGCGACGGCGTCGACGTCCTCGTCGGCGAGGTCCGGCGCGATCTTCACCAGGAGCGGCACCCGGCGGTTCGCCACCACACGGTCGGCGGCCTCGCGCACGGCCGTCAGCAGCGGGCGGAGGTGATCGACGGCCTGGAGGTCGCGCAGGCCGGGCGTGTTCGGCGACGACACGTTCACGACCAGGTAGTCGGCGTACGCCGCGAGCCGCTCGGCGGACTTCACGTAGTCGCCGACGGCCTCGGCCTCCGGGACGACCTTGGTCTTGCCGATGTTGACGCCCACGACGGTCCTGAACACGGCGTCACGGGTCGCCAGCCGCGCGGCCACGGTCAACGAGCCGTCGTTGTTGAACCCCATCCGGTTGATCAGCGCCCGGTCGCCGACGAGCCGGAACAGCCGCTTCCGCGGGTTGCCCGGCTGCGCCTCCCCGGTCACGGTCCCGATCTCGACATGGTCGAACCCGAGCATCGACATCCCGTCGATCGCCACGGCGTTCTTGTCGAACCCGGCGGCGAGCCCGAACGGCCCGTGCATCCGCAGCCCGAAGGCCTCGGTGCGCAGCTCCTTGTAGCGGGGCGCGAGCGCGGCGGCGACGAACGTGCGCAGCACGGGGATCCGGGCGGCGAGCCGGATCCACCGGAAGGCGAGATGGTGAGCGGCCTCGGGATCCATCCGCCGGAAGACGAGCTGAAAGAAGATCCTGTACATCGGTTGTCCTCATACGGAGGGGGGACGCCGTCTCCGGAGTCCCCCCTCAGTGGAGCGCCCCGAAGGGGCGCGGGGAACTGCGCGACCGGCCACAACCGGCCCGCAGCCTCACTACGACCTTTCAGTCCCGAGCCGCGGTCAATCGCTCCGCATGCTCCTGCAGCGACCGCACCCCGACGTCCCCGTGGTTCAGGGCGTCAATGCCCTGCACAGCCGCCGCCAGCGCCTGCACGGTCGTCAGGCACGGCACCGACCGGGCCACCGCGGCCGTCCGGATCTCGTACCCGTCCAGGCGACCCCCGGTGCCGTACGGCGTGTTGACGATGAGGTCCACCTCGCCGTCGTGGATCAGCTGGACGATCGTCTTCTCGCCGTTGGGGCCGACCCCGTCCGACTGCTTGCGGACGACGGTCGCGTTGATGCCGTTGCGCTTGAGCACCTCGGCCGTGCCGGAGGTGGCCAGCAGCTCGAAGCCGTGGGCGACCAGCTCGCGCGCCGGGAAGATCATGGAGCGCTTGTCGCGGTTGGCGACGGAGATGAACGCGCGCCCCTTGGTCGGCAGCGGCCCGTACGCCCCGGCCTGCGACTTGGCGTACGCCGTGCCGAAGACGGAGTCGATGCCCATGACCTCGCCCGTGGAGCGCATCTCCGGGCCGAGGACCGTGTCCACGCCCCGACCGTGGATGTCGCGGAACCGCGACCACGGCATGACCGCCTCCTTCACGGAGATCGGCGCGTCGAACGGCAGCTCACCGCCGTCGCCGCGGGCCGGGAGCAGGCCCTCGGCGCGCAGTTCGGCGACGGTCGCGCCCAGCGAGATCCGGGCGGCGGCCTTGGCCAGCGGCACCGCGGTCGCCTTCGAGGTGAAGGGCACGGTACGGGAGGCACGCGGGTTGGCTTCGAGGACGTAGAGGATGTCCCCGGCCATGGCGAACTGGATGTTGATCAGGCCGCGGACGCCGACGCCCTTGGCGATGGCCTCGGTCGAGGCCCGCAGCCGCTTGATGTCGAAGCCGCCGAGCGTGATCGGCGGCAGGGCGCACGCCGAGTCGCCGGAGTGGATGCCGGCCTCCTCGATGTGCTCCATGACGCCGCCGAGGTAGAGCTCCTGGCCGTCGTAGAGCGCGTCGACGTCGATCTCGATCGCGTCGTCGAGGAACCGGTCGACGAGGACCGGCCGGGAGGGGCTGATCTCGGTCGACTCGGCGATGTAGGAGGCGAGGCGGGTCTCGTCGTAGACGATCTCCATGCCGCGCCCGCCGAGGACGTACGACGGGCGGACGAGCACCGGGTAGCCGATCTCGTCGGCGATGGCCTTGGCCTCGGCGAAGGTGGTGGCCGTGCCGTGCTTGGGGGCCGGCAGGCCCGCCTCGGCGAGGACCCGCCCGAAGGCGCCCCGGTCCTCGGCCGCGTGGATCGCCTCGGGGGACGTACCGACGATCGGCACGCCGTTGTCCTTGAGCGCCTGGGACAGGCCCAGCGGGGTCTGGCCGCCGAGCTGCACGACCACGCCAGCGACCGGACCGGCCTGCTGCTCGGCGTGCACTATCTCCAGCACGTCCTCCAGGGTGAGCGGCTCGAAGTAGAGCCGGTCGGAGGTGTCGTAGTCGGTGGAGACGGTCTCCGGGTTGCAGTTGACCATGACCGTCTCGTAGCCGGCGTCGCTCAGCGCGAAGGAGGCGTGCACGCACGAGTAGTCGAACTCGATGCCCTGGCCGATGCGGTTGGGCCCTGAGCCCAGGATGATGACGGCCGGCTTCTCGCGCGGCGCGACCTCGGTCTCCTCGTCGTAGGAGGAGTAGAAGTACGGCGTCTTCGCGGCGAACTCGGCGGCGCAGGTGTCGACCGTCTTGTAGACCGGGCGCACGCCCAGCGCGTGCCGGACCTCGCGGACGACGTCCTCGCGCAGGCCGCGGATCTCGGCGATCTGCTGGTCGGAGAAGCCGTGCCGCTTGGCGTCGGCGATCAGCTCGGCGCTCAGCTCCGGCGCCTCGGCCAGTTCGTCGGCGATCTCCTTGATCAGGAAGAGCTGGTCGACGAACCACGGGTCGATCTTCGTGAACTCGAAGACCTCCTCGGGCGTGGCGCCCGCGCGGATGGCCTGCATGACGGTGTTGATCCGGCCGTCGGTGGGCCGTACCGCCTCGTGCAGCAGCGCTTCCTTGTCGCCGGGCTCGCCGACGAAGGTGAACTGGCTGCCCTTCTTCTCCAGCGAGCGCAGCGCCTTCTGGAAGGCCTCGGGGAAGTTGCGGCCGATGGCCATCGCCTCGCCGACCGACTTCATGGTGGTGGTCAGCGTGGAGTCGGCGGACGGGAACTTCTCGAACGCGAATCGCGGAGCCTTGACGACCACGTAGTCGAGCGTGGGCTCGAAGGAGGCCGGGGTCTCCTGCGTGATGTCGTTGGGGATTTCGTCGAGGGTGTAGCCGACGGCCAGCTTCGCCGCGATCTTCGCGATCGGGAAGCCGGTGGCCTTGGAGGCGAGCGCCGAGGACCGCGACACGCGCGGGTTCATCTCGATGACGATGACCCGGCCGTCCTCGGGGTTCACCGCGAACTGGATGTTGCAGCCGCCGGTGTCCACGCCGACCTCGCGGATCACGGCGATGCCGATGTCGCGGAGGATCTGGTACTCGCGGTCCGTGAGGGTCATCGACGGCGCGACGGTGATCGAGTCACCCGTGTGCACGCCCATCGGGTCGAAGTTCTCGATGGAGCAGACGACCACGACGTTGTCGTGCTTGTCGCGCATCAGCTCCAGCTCGTACTCCTTCCAGCCGAGGATGGACTCCTCCAGGAGCACCTCGGTGGTCGGGGAGAGGGTGAGGCCCTGGCCGGCGATCCGGCGCAGTTCCTCCTCGTCGTGGGCGAAGCCGGAACCGGCGCCGCCCATGGTGAAGGAGGGGCGGACGACGACCGGGTAGCCGCCGAGCTCGTCGACGCCCGCGAGGACGTCGTCCATGGAGTGGCAGATGACGGACCGGGCGGACTCGCCGTACCCGATCTTGCGGCGGACCTCCGCCACGACCTCCTTGAAGAGGTCGCGGTCCTCGCCCTTGTTGATGGCCTCGACGTTGGCGCCGATCAGCTCGACGCCGTACTTGGCCAGGACACCGTTCTCGTCGAGCGAGATCGCGGTGTTGAGCGCCGTCTGACCGCCCAGGGTGGGCAGCAGCGCGTCGGGGCGCTCCTTGGCGATGATCTTCTCGACGAACTCGGGGGTGATCGGCTCGACGTAGGTCGCGTCGGCGATCTCCGGGTCGGTCATGATCGTCGCCGGGTTGGAGTTGACCAGGATGACCCTCAGGCCCTCGGCGCGCAGCACGCGGCAGGCCTGGGTGCCGGAGTAGTCGAACTCGGCGGCCTGGCCGATGACGATCGGGCCGGAGCCGATGACCAGGACAGACTGGATATCGGTGCGCTTAGGCACGCTGGCCCTCCATCAGGGAAACGAAGCGGTCGAACAGGTAGGCGGCGTCGTGCGGGCCTGCTGCCGCTTCGGGGTGGTACTGGACGGAGAAGGCCGGCTGGTCGAGCAGCTGCAGCCCCTCCACGACGTCGTCGTTGAGGCAGACGTGCGAGACCTCGGCGCGGCCGAACTTCGTGTCGCTGACCTGGTCGAGCGGTGCGTCGACGGCGAAGCCGTGGTTGTGGGCGGTGACCTCGACCTTGCCGGTCGTACGGTCCTGGACCGGCTGGTTGATGCCCCGGTGGCCGTACTTCAGCTTGTAGGTGCCGAAGCCGAGGGCGCGGCCGAGGATCTGGTTGCCGAAGCAGATGCCGAAGAGCGGGGTCTTGCGCTCCAGGACGGCGCTCATCAGGGCCACCGGGCCGTCGGCCGTGGCCGGGTCGCCGGGGCCGTTGGAGAAGAACACGCCGTCCGGGGAGACCGCGTACACGTCGTCCTCGGTGGCGGTCGCGGGCAGCACGTGCACCTCGATGCCGCGCTCGGCCATCCGCTGCGGGGTCATGCCCTTGATGCCGAGGTCGACGGCGGCGACGGTGAACCGCTTCGCACCGACCGCGGGGACGACGTAGGCCTCCTTGGTGGCGACCTCCTCGTACAGCGAGGCGCCCTTCATGTGCGGCTGGGCCTGCACGCGCGCGAGGAGCTCGGCGTCGGTGGCGATCGCCTCGCCGGAGAAGACGCCGGCGCGCATGGAGCCGCGTTCGCGCAGGTGGCGGGTGAGGGCGCGGGTGTCGATCCCGGAGATGCCGACCACACCCTGCGCGACCAGTTCCGCGTCCAGCGAACGCTCGGCGCGCCAGTTGGAGGGCACGCGCGCGGGGTCGCGCACGACGTAGCCGGAGACCCAGATGCGGCTGGACTCGTCGTCCTCGTCGTTCCACCCCGTGTTGCCGATCTGGGGGGCGGTGGCGACCACGATCTGGCGGTCGTACGACGGGTCGGTCAGGGTCTCCTGGTAGCCGGTCATACCGGTGGAGAACACGGCCTCGCCGAAGGTCTCCCCCACGGCCCCGTAGGCGCGGCCGCGGAAGATCCGGCCGTCCTCCAGGACGAGTACGGCGGGAGTCCTGGCGGCTCCCCTGGTGGAGGTCGTCATCGTTCGGCGCCTTCCGTGCTGGGTGTCTTGATCATGGAGTTGATGGCGTCGACCCACTCGGTGTGCTCGGCCGCGTGGTCGGAGCGGAAACCGGAGTCGATCAGCTTGTCGCCGTGCGCCCAGGTCACCACGAGGAGTCCGCCCTCGGTGAGGACCTTGCCCGCGATGCCCTTGCCGAGCAGGGCCTCGCGGAGCGCGTCGGCGGGGACGAAGAAGTCGGTCGCGCCCGGGCGTACGACGTCCAGGCCCGCGTCGGTCAGGGTGAGCTCGACGCGGCTGCGGGCGCCGAGGCCGCGGGCCACGATGCGGTCCAGCCACTGCCCGGCGGTGGTGGAGCCGTGGTAGCGGCCGCTCATCGTCAGTCTCACGGCACCGGGGTCGTCCGGCGCGCTGGGCAGCTCGGGCAGGTCGCCCTGGAGGGTGCCGCGCCACTTCCAGCCCTCGCGCATCAGCCAGTAGACGAGCGCGACGAACAGGGCGAGGCCGACCAGCCAGCCGATGCGGGCGGACCAGTCGGTGACCGCGGCCGACTTCTTCTCGTCGGCCAGCAGGATCAGAGGTGTCACGTCAGCTTCCCGTCCACGAGCGTCGCCTTGCCCCGCAGCCACGTGTGGGTGACACGGCCCGGCAGCTCGCGTCCCTCGTACGGGGTGTTGCGGCTGCGCGAGGCGAAGCCCGCGGGGTCCACCAGGCCACGGTATTCGGTGTCGACGAGGGTGAGGTTGGCGGGCTCACCTGCCGAGACGGGACGGCCGTGACCGGCGGCCTGTCCGATCCGCGCGGGTTTGACGGACATCCGGTCGGCGACGCCGGCCCAGGTCAGCAGGCCCGTGTCCACCATGGTCTCCTGTACCACCGACAACGCGGTCTCCAGGCCGACCATCCCCATGGCGGCCGCGGCCCACTCGCAGTCCTTGTCCTCGTGCGGGTGCGGGGCGTGGTCGGTGGCGACGATGTCGATCGTGCCGTCGGCGAGGGCCTCGCGCAGGGCCATGACGTCGCGCTCGGTGCGCAGCGGCGGGTTGACCTTGTAGACCGGGTTGTACGACCGCACCAGCTCGTCGGTGAGGAGCAGGTGGTGCGGGGTGACCTCGGCGGTGACGTCGATGCCCCGGGACTTGGCCCAGCGCACGATCTCCACGGAGCCGGCGGTCGAGAGGTGGCAGATATGCACCCGCGACCCCACGTGCTCGGCGAGCAGCACGTCGCGCGCGATGACCGACTCCTCGGCGACGGCCGGCCAGCCGCCCAGTCCCAGCTCTGCGGAGACGACGCCCTCGTTCATCTGGGCGCCCTCGGTCAGCCGGGGCTCCTGGGCGTGCTGGGCGACGACTCCGCCGAAGGCCTTCACGTACTCCAGGGCGCGGCGCATGATCACGGCGTCGTCGACGCACTTGCCGTCGTCGGAGAAGACGGTGACCCCGGCGGCCGACTCGTGCATGGCGCCCAGCTCGGCGAGCTTCCTGCCCTCCAGGCCGACGGTGACGGCGCCGATCGGCTGGACGTCGCAGTAGCCGTGCTCCCGGCCGAGCCGGTAGACCTGCTCGACGACGCCGGCGGTGTCGGCGACCGGGAAGGTGTTGGCCATGGCGAACACGGCCGTGTAGCCGCCGCTCGCCGCGGCGCGGGTGCCGGTCAGGACCGTCTCGGAGTCCTCGCGGCCCGGTTCGCGCAGGTGGGTGTGCAGGTCCACGAGGCCGGGCAGCAGCACCTTGCCGGCCGCCTCGACGACCTGGTCGGCCTCGGCCTCCGGGACCACGCCCACCTCGGCGATCGTCTCGCCGTCGATCAGGACGTCCTGCGGTTCACCGCCGAGCAGCTTCGCACCACGGATCAGGATCTTGCTCATGGGTCTTACTTCTCCTCGGTGGTGCGGGCGTGGCTGACGGCGGGTTCGTTGCCGCCGAGCAGGAGGTACAGAACCGCCATCCGGATGGAGACTCCGTTTGCGACCTGCTCGACTACGGTGCAGCGCTCGGAGTCGGCGACCTCGGCGGTGATCTCCATGCCGCGGACCATCGGGCCGGGGTGCATCACGATGGCGTGCTCGGGCATCTTCGCCATGCGCTCGCCGTCGAGGCCGTAGCGCCGCGAGTACTCGCGCTCGGTCGGGAAGAACGCCGCGTTCATGCGCTCGCGCTGCACGCGCAGCATCATCACGGCGTCGGACTTGGGCAGTACGGCGTCGAGGTCGTAGGACACCTCGCACGGCCACCGCTCGACCCCGACCGGTACCAGGGTGGGCGGGGCGACCAGGGTGACCTCGGCGCCGAGGGTGTGCAGCAGGTCGACGTTGGAGCGGGCGACCCGGCTGTGCAGGACGTCGCCGACGATGGTGATGTGCCTGCCGGCCAGGTCCTGCCCCGTCCCGGCGTCCCGGCCGACCAGGCGGCGGCGCATGGTGAAGGCGTCCAGGAGGGCCTGGGTGGGGTGCTGGTGGGTGCCGTCGCCGGCGTTGATGACGGCGGCGTCGATCCAGCCGGAGTTGGCGAGCCGGTAGGGCGCTCCGGAGGCGCCGTGCCGGATGACGACGGCGTCGACGCCCATCGCCTCCAGGGTCTGGGCGGTGTCCTTCAGGGACTCGCCCTTGGAGACGCTGGACCCCTTGGCGGTGAAGTTGATGACGTCGGCGGAGAGGCGCTTCTCGGCGGCCTCGAAGGAGATCCGGGTCCGGGTCGAGTCCTCGAAGAAGAGGTTGACGACGGTGCGGCCGCGCAGGGTCGGCAGCTTCTTGATCGGCCGGTCGGCGACCCGGGCCATCTCCTCGGCGGTGTCGAGGATCAGGACGGCGTCGTCGCGGGTGAGGTCGGCGGCCGAGATGAGATGACGCTGCATCTGTCAGGCTCCGTAAGGAAGTTCACATATCGGGAGATTGCGGGCAGGCGTGGGCGCACCGGGGCGGTGCGGGTCCCGCGGCCTGCTACGGGGTCGGCTTCGCGCCGAGCAGCACGGTGTCGCGACCGTCCTCCTCGGCAAGCAGGACCTTGACCGTCTCCCGCAGCGACGTGGGGAGGTTCTTGCCGACGTAGTCGGCGCGGATGGGCAGTTCACGGTGGCCGCGGTCGACGAGGACCGCCAGCTGGACCGCGCGGGGGCGCCCGATGTCGTTCAGGGCGTCGAGGGCGGCCCGGATGGTCCGGCCGGAGAAGAGCACGTCGTCGACGAGGATCACGAGTCTGCCGTCGATGCCGTCACCGGGGATCTCGGTGCGGGCCAGCGCACGCGGCGGGTGCATGCGCAGGTCGTCGCGGTACATGGTGATGTCGAGCGAACCGACGGGCATCTTGCGGTCGGTGATCTGCTCCAGCTTGGCGGCGAGCCGCTGGGCGAGGAAGACGCCGCGGGTCGGGATGCCGAGGAGCACCACGTCGTCGGCGCCCTTGGCGCGCTCCACGATCTCGTGGGCGATGCGGGTCAGCACCCGTGCGATGTCCGGGCCTTCGAGAACGGGCCGCGCGTCGGAGGCCCGCACCGCGGTGTCGGGCTTTTCCTGCCGGTCCGGCTTTTCCTGATTTTCCTGCTTGTCCATACGAAACGGACCCCCTTCTCCGCCTCACGGGACGGACTTTAAAGGACGTCGGATTTGCGCCATCCACCGTAGCAGGTGACCGGGAGGCCTCCGATCACCCCCCTGGCGTAATCGGTCATCGCTACCACGGAAGAGTCGGTGCGGACCATTCGGCTTGACGCAACAGAGTAACGCTGCGTAACCTCACAGTGAGTTACCAGCCGCGCGGCGGGAACCAAGGCCGGCCGCGTCGACACAGTGTCCGGGGAGCTATATGTCCAGCGAATACGCCAAACAGCTCGGGGCCAAGCTCCGGGCCATCCGCACCCAGCAGGGCCTTTCCCTCCACGGTGTCGAGGAGAAGTCCCAGGGTCGCTGGAAGGCCGTGGTGGTCGGTTCGTACGAGCGCGGCGACCGTGCCGTGACCGTACAGCGCCTTGCAGAGTTGGCGGATTTCTACGGGGTCCCGGTGCAGGAGCTGCTGCCCGGTACGACGCCCGGCGGTGCCGCCGAGCCCCCGCCGAAGCTGGTCCTCGACCTGGAGCGGCTGGCCAACGTGCCGGCCGAGAAGGCGGGACCGCTGCAGCGCTACGCGGCGACGATCCAGTCCCAGCGCGGTGACTACAACGGCAAGGTGCTGTCGATCCGCCAGGACGACCTGCGCACACTGGCCGTCATCTACGACCAGTCCCCCTCGGTCCTCACCGAGCAGCTGATCAGCTGGGGCGTCCTGGACGCCGACGCCCGCCGTGCTGTGGCCGCCCACGAAGAGGCCTGACCCCCACAACGCCTCAGCAGAAACGTGCCGCCGGGGTGGCTGGAACTCGACGGTTCCGGCCACCCCGGCGGTTTCCTGTCATCGCCCTTCCCTTGGTGAGCGATGGTTGCCCACCCGGGCAAGGGGCGCGGGCCGTGTCGACATGCGGCTCCGCCACGTGGGCGCGACAGGCCCCACACGGCCCGCAGCCGCCCTGCCACCGCACCACCCACCCCATGGGGCACACGAACGCCGGAGGGCCTGCAGCAAGGCACGCTGCAGGCCCTCCGGCGTTTCGTCGGCTCACGCCTCGCGGCGCAGCGACGGCTTCAGCTCCTTCAGACGCCCCAGAAGCCCGTTCACGAACGAGGGCGACTCGTCCGTGGAGAACTCCTTCGCGAGCTGCACCATCTCGTCGAGGACGACGGCGTCCGGCGTCTCGTCGACCCAGATCAACTCGTACGCGCCCAGGCGCAGGATGTTGCGGTCGACGACCGGCATCCGGTCCAGCGTCCAGCCGACCGCGTACTGGGCGATCAGCTCGTCGATACGCGTGGTGTGCTCGGCGTAGCCCTCCACCAGCTGCATCGTGTACTCGCTCACCGGCGGCTGCCGGGTGTCGTCCCGGGAGAGCCGGATCCAGTCCGCGAGGACGGTCAGGACGTCGGCCCCGCGCTGGTCGCCCTCGAAGAGGATCTGGAAGGCACGCTTGCGGGCCGTGTTCCGGGCAGCCACGGTTAGCTGTTCACCCGGCCGAGGTAGTCGCTCGTGCGGGTGTCGACCTTGATCTTCTCACCGGTCGTGATGAAGAGCGGGACCTGGATCTGGTGGCCGGTCTCCAGGGTGGCCGGCTTGGTGCCGCCGGTGGAGCGGTCGCCCTGGACGCCCGGCTCGGTCTCGGCGATGACCAGCTCGACGGCCGCCGGCAGCTCGACGAAGAGCACCTCGCCCTCGTGCTGCGCGACGGTGGCGGTGAAGCCCTCGATCAGGAAGTTCGCGGCGTCGCCGACGGCCTTCCGGTCGATGTGCAGCTGGTCGTACGTCTCCATGTCCATGAAGACGAAGTACTCGCCGTCCATGTACGAGAACTGCATGTCGCGCTTGTCGACAGTGGCCGTCTCGACCTTGACGCCGGCGTTGAAGGTCTTGTCGACCACCTTGCCGGACAGCACGTTCTTGAGCTTGGTGCGCACGAAGGCGGGGCCCTTGCCGGGCTTGACGTGCTGGAACTCGACGACGGACCAGAGCTGGCCGCCTTCGAGCTTGAGCACCAGGCCGTTCTTGAGGTCGTTCGTGGAAGCCACGGTTGCGGAATCTCCTGGACTGACGTGGACGACCCCGGGGCGCGCACCTTGCCTAGAGTGCGAGCAGCTCCTTGGTCGTGATGGTGAGTAGCTCGGGTCCGCCGTCCGCCTCGGGGCGTACGACGAGCGTGTCATCGATCCGGACGCCGCCCCGGCCCGGGAGGTGGACCCCCGGTTCGACGGTGACCGGCACGCAAGCGTCCAGTTTACCCATGGCTGAAGGGGCGAGCTGCGGGTCCTCGTCGATTTCGAGTCCGACGCCGTGTCCGGTGAGGGGCTGGAGGCCCTCGGCGTAGCCCGCGGAGTCCAGTACCTGGCGGGCTGCGCGGTCGACGTCGCGGTGGGCGGCGCCGGGCACGAGGCTCTCCCGGCCGGCCCGCTGGGCGGCGAAGACCAGGTCGTAGAGGTCGATCTGCCAGTCGGCCGGCGAGGTGCCGATGACGAAGGTACGGCCGATCTCGCAGCGGTAGCCGCGGTAGGTGGCGCCGAGGCAGACGGAGAGGAAGTCGCCCTCCTCGACGCGCCGGTCGGTGGGGCGGTGGCCACGGCGGCCGGAGTTCGGGCCGGTCGCCACGGAGGTGGGGAAGGCCGGGCCGTCGGCACCGTGGTCGACCAGGCGGCGCTCCAGTTCCAGGGCGAGGTGCCGTTCGGTACGGCCGACGAGGATCGACTCCAGCAGCTCGCCGAGGGCCTGGTCGGCGATCTCGGCGCCGATGCGGAGGCAGGAGATCTCCTCCTCGTCCTTGACGACCCTGAGCTGCTCGACGGTGCTGCCGAGGTCGGTCAGGCGGAGGCCGGGGGCGACGGAGGCGAGGGCGCGGTGCCGGGCCACGGTGAGGTGGTGCTCCTCGACGGCGAGGGTGTCGGTGTCCTGGGCGGCGGCGAGGTCGGCGGCGGCCACGGCGGGGTCGCCGCCGGGCCCTGCCAGGAGGTGCGGCCGCAGGGACTGGTCGGGGCGGGCCTCACCGGGACGGTCGTCCAGCGGGCCAGGGCAGACGAGGAGGTCCTCGCGTCTGCCGAGGAGCAGGACGGAGCCCTTGGGTGCGGCGCCGGCGAGGTATCTCACGTTGGCCGGGTGCGAGATGACGGCGGACTGGCTGCCGGCTGCGTGGCAGCGTTCCCTCAGCCTGGTTCGGCGGGCCGCGTACACGTCTGACATGAGTCGAGCGTAGGAGGGGTGGGCGGTTTGTGCCGGTTGAGGGGGGCCGAGTGGGGTGGTGCGGCGCCGTTTCCGGGTGCGGGTCCGTGGGTTTGTCGCGCAGTTCCCCGCGCCCCTGGAAAGACCGGTAGCGGTTCGGCCGCGGGCCGGTGGGAGGATTCGCGCAGTTCCCCGCGCCCCCGGGGGCCACAGGCCGTTCGCCGGCCGCGGGCCGGTGGGGGGATTCGCGCAGTTCCCCGCGCCCCTCAGGCCACAGGCCGTTCGTCGGCCACAGGCCGGTG
>NZ_JBIVXP010000006.1:150508-412243 GCF_044769305.1 Streptomyces sp. NPDC090499 | reverse complement strand
CGGTGGGGCGATTCGCGCAGTTCCCCGCGCCCCTGAGAGCACCGGCCGTCCCTCGACCGCAGGCCCGTGGGGCGATTCGCGCAGTTCCCCGCGCCCCTGAGAGCACCGGCCGTCCCTCGACCGCAGGCCCGTGGGGCGATTCGCGCAGTTCCCCGCGCCCCTCAGGCCACAGGCCGTTCGTCGGCCGCGAGCCGGTGGGGGGATTCGGGTAGTTGTGCGTGGCTCTGAGGAGGTGGGGGGGGACCTCGGCTACCAGGTCGGGGGGCTTGCTATGGCTCGGGAGAGGACGTCGTCCAGGACTCTTGCTGTGGTGGGGACGTCGAGTTGTGAGTTGTCGATGATGGGGAGGCCGGAGCCGTACCAGCCGGCCATGCGGCCGTGGATGCGGGCCACCTCCTCGTCGGTGAGGCGGCGGTTGCCCGTGCGTTCCGCGTTGCGTTCCAGGACGATGTCGAGGCCGGGGAGCAGGACGACCGGGAGGAGGCCGGGGCCGACGTGTCGCTTCCAGCCGCCGAGGCCGACGACCGGGCGGTCCGGGAAGACCGCGTCGTCGAGGATGCACGAGATGCCGTTGGCGAGGAAGTTGCGCGCGGCGAAGCCGCAGGTGCGGCGGGCCAGGCGGTACTGGGCCTCGGAGTGGTCGTTCCACCCGGACTGCGGGTCGGCGAAGCCGGAGCGGACCCACTCGCGGACGTCGTCGAGGCTGATGTGGGCGGTGGGGACCCGGCGGTGGTCGGCCCAGTACTTGGCCACGCTGGTCTTGCCCGCACCGGCGGGGCCGATCAGGAGGACGGCCAGGGTGGTGGTGGTCGGGTCGGGGACCGTGGCGGCGGGAGGAGCGCTCGGCATGCCCACGGGGGCGCCCGGCGGGAGCGGGACGTGACCCGTGGTGTCGGGGGGCAGTGGCGGCTGCGGGGGCGCGGCCGGTGGCGGCGGTACGGGCGCGGGGCCGTGCGGCGCTCCCGGGTGCTGTGCGGCCGGCTGCCAGCCGGTCGGTCCCTGCCCCGGCTGATGGGGCGGCGGCAGCGGAGATCCCACTGCGTGCTGCATCCGGTGCCACTCCGTCTCGTCATGTGCGGCTGCGCTCGTTACCGAACGGTACCGCCCCCGGTGGTCGTTTGGTGAAACGGCCGGGGGCGGTCCGAAGTGCCCGTGCCGGGAGGCGAACCGGGCGGAAGGAACAGTCGCGGACCTACTGCCCGACCTCGCCGTAGGCGGCGAGCAGCACGGCCGGGTCCGGGCCCTCCAGGACGGTCGGCTTGGCGAGGCCGTCCAGGACGATGAACCGGAGCAGGTCGCCGCGGGACTTCTTGTCGACCTTCATGGTCTCGACCAGCTTGGGCCACTGGTCGTAGCGGTAGTGCAGCGGGAGACCGACGGACTCCAGGACCGTACGGTGGCGGTCGGCCGTCGCGTCGTCCAGGCGGCCGGCCAGCCGGCCCAGTTCGGCGGCGAAGTGCATGCCGACGGCGACCGCGGCGCCGTGCCGCCACTTGTAGCGCTCGTTCTTCTCGATGGCGTGGCCGAGCGTGTGGCCGTAGTTGAGGATCTCGCGCAGGCCCGATTCCTTGAGGTCGCAGGAGACGACCTCCGCCTTCACCCGGATGGAGCGCTCGATCAGCTCGGCCGTGTGCGGGCCGGCCGGGGTGCGCGCCGCCTCGGGGTCGGACTCGATGAGCTCGAGGATCACCGGGTCGGCGATGAAGCCGGCCTTGATGATCTCGGCGAGCCCGGAGACGTAGTCGTTGACCGGGAGCGAGTCGAGAGCGGCCAGGTCGCAGAGGACGCCCGCCGGGGGGTGGAAGGCGCCGACCAGGTTCTTGCCCTCGGCGGTGTTGATGCCGGTCTTGCCGCCGACCGCGGCGTCCACCATCGCGAGGACGGTGGTGGGGATGGCGATCCAGCGAACGCCCCGCAGCCAGGTGGCGGCCACGAACCCCGCGAGGTCCGTGGTCGAACCGCCGCCCACGCCGACGACGACGTCGGTGCGGGTGAAGCCGGACTGGCCGAGCGCCTTCCAGCAGTAGGCGGCGACCTCGGCGGTCTTGGCCTCCTCCGCGTTGGGCACCTGGATGGCGACGGCCTCGAAGCCCTGCCCGGCCAGGTCGGCGCGGAGCGCGTCGCCGGTCTCGGCGAGCGCCTCGGGGTGGATCACGGCCACCCGCTTGGCCCTGTCCCCGATCAACCCGCCCAGCTCGCCCAGGAGCTGACGGCCCACCAGGACCTCGTACGGCTCGGTGCCCGCCGTGCCGCCGACCTGGATCCGGGTGACTGCC
Organism: Streptomyces sp. NPDC090499; assembly: GCF_044769305.1. Taxonomy (NCBI): domain Bacteria; kingdom Bacillati; phylum Actinomycetota; class Actinomycetes; order Kitasatosporales; family Streptomycetaceae; genus Streptomyces; species Streptomyces sp. NPDC090499. The sequence goes on along the minus strand of NZ_JBIVXP010000006.1, from coordinate 409,967 downwards.
TCGCTCATGCTTCCTTCAACTCCAGTGCGTCCAGGGCTGCTTGGGTGACCTCTTCGGGCGTACGGCCGTCGGTCGCCACGACGGCCGTGGCGACCTCCTCGTACAGGTGCCGTCGCGCCTCCATCAGCTCGCGCCACTGCTTGCGCGGGTTGATGGCGAGCAGCGGCCGGGCCGCGTTCAGGCCGGTGCGCTTGACGGCCTCCTCGACGTCCATCGAGAGGTAGACCACCGTGCGGCCGGCGAGCAGACCGCGCGTCTCCGCGTCGAGGATCGAGCCCCCGCCGAGTGCGAGGACACCCTCGTGCTCGTCCAGCGCCACCCGTACCGCCCGCTTCTCGATGGCCCGGAAGGCCGGCTCGCCCTCGGCCACGAAGATGTCGGCGATGGCGCGGCCCTCGGCGCCGACGATGTCCTCGTCGGTGTCCCGGTAGCCGACGCCGAGCCGTTCGGCCAGCAGCTGCCCGACCGTGGACTTGCCCACGCCCATCGGCCCGACCAGCACCACCCTCGGTGCGCTGCTGGTCACCGGATGGCCAGGTTCTCGAGGTACGACCGGACGTTCCGGCGGGTCTCGGGGACCGAGTCACCGCCGAACTTCTCAGCGACCGCGTCCGCCAGGACGAGCGCCACCATCGCCTCGGCCACGATCCCGGCCGCCGGCACCGCCGACACGTCCGAACGCTGGTGATGGGCCTGGGTGGCCTCGCCGGTCGCCACGTCCACGGTCTGCAGGGCCCGCGGCACGGTCGCGATCGGCTTCATCGCGGCCCGCACCCGCAGCAGCTCGCCGGTGGAGAGGCCGCCCTCGGTGCCGCCGGCCCGGCCGGAGACCCGGCGGATGCCCTCCGGCGTGCCCACGATCTCGTCGTGGGCCTGGGAGCCGGGCACCCGGGCCAGCTCGAAGCCGTCGCCGATCTCGACGCCCTTGATCGCCTGGATGCCCATCAGGGCCCCGGCGAGCCGGGCATCCAGCTTGCGGTCCCAGTGCACGTGCGAGCCCAGGCCCACCGGGACGCCGTACGCCAGCACCTCCACCACTCCGCCGAGCGTGTCGCCGTCCTTGTGCGCCTGGTCGACCTCCGCGACCATCGCCTTGGACGTGTCCGCGTCCAGGCAGCGCAGCGGGTCGGCGTCCAGCTTCTCGACGTCGGCCGGGGTGGGGTAGGTGCCGGCCGGGGCCTTCACGGAGCACAGCTCGACGACGTGCGAGACGATCTCGATGCCCGCCGTCGCCTTCAGGTACGACCGGGCGACGGCGCCGAGCGCCACGCGGGCCGCGGTCTCCCGGGCGGAGGCCCGCTCCAGGACCGGCCGGGCCTCGTCGAAGCCGTACTTCTGCATGCCGGCGAGGTCCGCGTGGCCGGGGCGGGGCCGGGTCAGCGGGGCGTTGCGGGCGAGTCCGGCGAGGATCTCGGGGTCGACCGGGTCGGCCGCCATGACCTGCTCCCACTTGGGCCACTCGGTGTTGCCCACCATGATCGCGACCGGGGAGCCGATGGTGAGACCGTGCCGGACGCCACCCAGGAAGGTGACCTCGTCCAGTTCGAACTTCATGCGCGCACCGCGGCCATAACCGAGCCGCCGCCGTGCCAGGTGGTCGGCGACCATCTCGGTCGTGATCGGCACGCCGGCGGGAAGGCCCTCCAGCGTCGCGACAAGTGCGGGACCGTGGGACTCCCCCGCGGTCAGCCAACGCAGCCTGCTCAACGATGCTCCTCAGTGCTCGCGCTCTGGTACTGCCCTGCGTACGCGCGTCCTCGCGTACGGCGACGGCCGACCGGGTGCGCGGGCCCGGTCCGTCATGTCCGATCCTCCCACGTCCGGGCCCTGGACCCGGCGCCCGGTCCAGCAGTCGGACGCGGATCCGTCAGGTCAGCGCTCTGCGAGCGCCTTCTCCCCGGCCCGCCGCATGGCGTCGAGCGGCGCCGGGGCGCGGCCGGTCATCTGTTCGACCTGCAGCACGGCCTGGTGCACCAGGAGGTCGAGGCCGCTGACGACGGCGCCTCCGAACATCGACCAGCGGGCGGCCAGCGCGGTGGGCCAGGGATGGTAGAGGACGTCGAAGAGGGTGGTGGGGCGCTCCGGTACGGCGGTGGCCAGGGCGTCGGTGGTGCCGGCGGGGGTGGTGGCGATCACCAGCGGGGCGTGCAGGGCCTGCTCGGCGTCGGCCCAGTCGGCGGTGCGGACCTCGACGTCGAGCCGCTCGCCCCAGTGCCGCATCTCGGCGGCGCGCTCCTCGCTGCGGACGTAGGCGACGACCTCGCCGGTGCAGATCCGGGCCAGGGCGGCCAGGGCGGAGGAGGCGGTGGCGCCGGCGCCGAGGATCGCGGCGGAGCCGACCTGTTCGATGCCGTGCTCGCGGAGCGCGGCGACCATGCCCGGGATGTCGGTGTTGTCGCCCAGACGGCGTCCGTCCTCGGTGAAGACGACGGTGTTGACCGCGTCCACCGAGGCGGCCGTCTCGCTGATCTCGTCGACCAGCGGGATGACCGCCCGCTTCAGCGGCATGGTCAGCGACAGCCCCGCCCACTCCGGTCCCAGCGTCCCGAGGAAGCCGGGCAGTGCGGCCTCGTCGACCTCGAAGCGCTCGTACGACCAGTCGGTGAGACCGAGTTCGTCGTACGCGGCCCGGTGCAGCACCGGGGAGAGGGAGTGGGCGATGGGCTTACCGAGCACGGCGGCACGGCGGGCGTCAGTTGCCCGAGTTGGCATTGAATTTTTCCTTGAGCTGCTGGAATTCCGCGTAGGTCTTGGCGAATTCGGTGTTGTTCTGGCCGTCGGTCGCCACGAAATAGATCCAGCCGTCGTCGGTCGGATTCAGTGCCGCCTTCAACGCTTCCTCGCCGGGGTTGCCGATCGGACCGGGCGGAAGCCCCTTCTGGGTGTACGTGTTGTAGGGGTCCCTGTTGCTGTTGATCTCCGACTCGCTGATATGGATGTTGCTGGTGCCCTTCAGGTAGTTGAAGGTCGAGTCGAATTGCAGCAACTGGTTCGTCTCGGTGTTCGTGGACTTGAGACGGTTGTAGATCACTTCCGCCATCTTGCGGAAGTCGTCGTGCGTCTTTCCTTCGGCCTGGACGAGGCTCGCGACCGTGATGACCTGCAGCGGGCTGTCCAGATCGTACTTCTTGGCCTCCGCCTCCAGGTCGTAGCCGGCGTACTGCTCCTTGGCCGCGGCGACCATCTGTTTCAGGATCGCGTCAGGCTTCATGCCCTTGGCCGCGGGATAGGTACCCGGGTAGAGGAATCCTTCCAGCGGGTCCATGATCTTGCTGTTGGTGTTCGCGTAGCTCGGCAGGCCGAGGTTCTTGTACTCGGCCTTGGCGATCTTCTTGGAGGAGCCGGCGGAAAGGCCGAGCTTCTTGTCCAGGGACACATAGACGGCCGCCGCGCGCTCGCCCGGGGTGACCACCACATTCGCCTGGCTCTTCGGGTCGAGCATCAGCAGCACGCAGCTCGCGGCGGACATCTCCTTCTTGAGGGTGTAGGCACCCGCCTGGATCGTGTTGCCCTTGGAGTTCTGTGTCTGCGCGTGGACGAACGCGTCGACGCTCTTGACGACACCGGCTTCCTTCAGCCTCCGGCCGATGTCGTAGCCGCCCGCGCCCTTGGGGATCTGGACGGTCACGGTCTCGCTGTTGCCGCTGCCCGCGTAGTCCGGAGCCGCGCCGAAACGATTTTGGTAGAAGTGCCAGCCGAAGTAGCCGACGGTGGCCGCGCCACCGCCGAAGACCAGGCAGACCACCAGGCAGGCGCAGCCGCTGCGGCGCTTCTTGGCGCCCTTGCCGCCTTTGGCGTCCTTGCCGCGGCCACCACCGCGGCGCCCTTTCGGGTCGTCGTCCCCGTCGTCGTCATCGTCGTCGGCGCCCGTGAAGAAGGGGTGCTGCTCCTCTTCCTCCTCCTCGACAGCGGGCTGCGGTTCCGGCTCGGGGCGCCGGCGGCCGGGCGGCTCCGGGGGCGGGTAGGCGTCCTCGGTGCCGTAGAAGTCGGGCTGCTCGGCACCGTAGGCCACGGGCTGCTGGCCGTAGGGGTCGCCCGGGTCGGCGGCGTAGGGGACGTGGCCGTGGGTGCCGGTAGCGTCCCAGGTGCCCTGGTGGTACTGCTGCGGGGCGTGGCCGACGTACTGCTGCTGGTCGTACTGCTGCTGGCCGTGCCCGTCGGCGTAGTGGAGTTGGCCCTGCTCGTCGTAGTACGCGTACTGCTGCTGGTCGTACCCGCCCTGCGGGTGCTGGCCCCAGTCGCCGTACTGCTCCTGCTGCGACTGCTGCGGGTAGTGCTGCGGCTGGCCGCCGTAGGGGGACTGCTGACCCACGTGGGCCTGCTGTCCTCCCCACCCGTCGTCCCCGTACAACGGGTCCTCCGGGTGCCACGGTTCGGAGCCTGGGCCCCGGCCATACTCAGTCATCGATCCCCTAGAGCCGCGAGGCGGCGCGTCACGCGGCTGGTGGGCCGGCCGACCGTTCCGCCTCTTGCTGTGCGGTGGCTGTTCGAAAACCATCGCATCGCGCGGAACGTTACCGTATCGCGATCAGATGACTACTTCGACGCCCTCGCCGGGTGGTTTACCTGACACCCGTTCGGATTCCAGCGCCTGCTGGAGGATGATCACAGCGGCGGCCTGGTCGATGACCGAACGCCCCTTCTTGGACTTCACCCCCGAGGCCCGTAGCCCCTGACTGGCCGTCACGGTCGTCATCCGCTCGTCGACCAACCGGACCGGCACCGGCTTGACGCCCTTCGCCAGCTCCTGCGCGAAGGCCCGGACCTTGACGGCGGCCGGGCCCTCGCCCCCCTTCAGGGACCGCGGGAGTCCGACGACGACCTCGACGGGTTCGTACTCCTCGACCAGTTGCCGCAGCCTGCGATGGGCCGCCGGGACGTCCCGGCCGGGGACCGTCTCGACCGGGGTGGCGAGGATCCCGTCGGGGTCGCACGAGGCGACCCCGATCCGGGCGTCCCCGACGTCGATCGCGAGTCGACGTCCTCTGCGCATTTCCGACCGTTTCCTTACTTGGCGGTCTCGGTCACGAGACGTTCGACGGCGTCGATGGCCTCGCCGACCGCGGCCGGGTTCTGGCCGCCGCCCTGGGCGACGTCCGGCTTGCCGCCACCGCCGCCGCCGAGCGACTTGGCGGCGGTGCGGACCAGGTCACCGGCCTTGAGGCCGCGGTCACGGGCGGCGTCGTTGGTGGCGATGACCGTGAGCGGCTTGCCGTTGTTGACCGTGAAGAGGGCCACGACCGCGGCCCGTCCGCCCTGGATGCGGCCGCGCACGTCCAGGACCAGCTTGCGCAGGTCGTCCGGGGTGGTGCCGTCCGGGACCTGGCCGGTGACGACGGCGATGCCGCGGACGTCCTTGGCGGAGTCGACGAGACCGCCGGCGGCCTGCAGCACCTTCTCCGCGCGGAACTTCTCGATCTCCTTCTCGGCGTCCTTCAGCTTGCCGAGCATGGCGGAGACCTTCTCCGGCAGCTCCTCCGGACGGCCCTTGATCAGCTCCTGGAGCTGGGCGACGACCGTGTGCTCACGGGCCAGGAAGTTGTAGGCGTCGACGCCGACGAGAGCCTCGATACGACGTACCCCCGAGCCGATCGAGGACTCGCCCAGCAGCTTCACCAGGCCCAGCTGGGAGGTGTTGTGGACGTGGGTGCCGCCGCACAGCTCCTTGGAGAAGTCGCCGATGGTCACCACGCGGACCCGCTCGCCGTACTTCTCGCCGAACTCGGCGATGGCGCCCTGCTTCTTGGCCTCGTCGATGCCCATGATGTCGGCGCGGACGTCGAGATCGCGGGCGAGCACCTCGTTGATCTTCTGCTCGACGTCGGTCATCACGGCCGTCGGAACGGCGGACGGGGAGCCGAAGTCGAAGCGGAAGCGGCCGGGCTGGTTCTCGGAACCGGCCTGGGCGGCCGTCGGGCCGAGGGCGTCGCGCAGCGCCTGGTGGGTGAGGTGGGTGGCCGAGTGGGCGCGGGCGATGGCGGTCCGGCGCCGGGAGTCGATCGAGGCGTGGGCCTTGGCACCGACGGTGACCTCGCCGACCTGGACGACGCCCTTGTGGACGTAGACGCCCGGGACCGGCTTCTGGGTGTCGCGGATCTCGATGACGGCACCGGAGTCGACCTTGATCCGGCCGGTGTCGCCGATCTGGCCGCCGCCCTCGGCGTAGAACGGGGTGCGGTCCAGGACGATCTCGACCTCGTCGCCCTCGCCGGCGGCCGGGGAGGAGACGCCGTCGACGAGGATGCCGACGATGGTGGTCTCGCCCTCGGTGTCGCTGTAACCGATGAAGTCGGTCTCGCCGGTCTTGTCGGCGATCTCGCGGTAGGCGCCGGCGCCGGCGTGCCCGGTCTTCTTGGCCTGGGCGTCGGCCTTGGCGCGCTCCCGCTGCTCCTTCATCAGGCGACGGAAGCCGTCCTCGTCCACCGAGAGGCCCTGTTCGGCGGCCATCTCGAGGGTGAGGTCGATCGGGAAGCCCCAGGTGTCGTGGAGCAGGAACGCCTTGTCGCCGGCGAGGACCTTGCCGCCGGACTCCTTGGTCTCGGTGACGGCGGTGTCGAGGATGTTCGTGCCGGCCTTCAGCGTCTTGAGGAAGGCGTTCTCCTCGGCGACGGCGACCTTCTCGATGCGCTCGCGGTCGGTGACCAGCTCCGGGTACTGCTGGCCCATCATCGCGATCACGGTGTCGATCAGGTCGAGCACGACCGGGCCGGTGGCGCCGAGCAGCCGCATGTTGCGGATGGCGCGGCGCATGATGCGGCGCAGCACGTAACCGCGGCCCTCGTTGCCGGGGGTGACGCCGTCGCCGATGAGCATGACCGAGGTGCGCATGTGGTCGGTGACGACCCGCAGCGAGACGTCCGAGGCGTGGGCCTCGCCGTAGTGGACGCCGGTCAGCTCGGTGGCCTTCTTGATGACGGCCATCGAGGTGTCGATCTCGTACATGTTCTGCACGCCCTGCAGAATCATGGCGAGGCGCTCCAGGCCGAGGCCCGTGTCGATGTTCTTGCTGGGCAGCTCGCCGAGGATCTCGAAGTTGTCCTTGCCGATGCCCTCGCCGCGCTCGTACTGCATGAAGACCAGGTTCCAGATCTCCACGTACCGCTCGTCGTTGACGGCGGGGCCGCCCTCGACGCCGAACTCGGGGCCGCGGTCGTAGTTGATCTCGGAACACGGGCCGCACGGGCCGGGGACGCCCATGGACCAGTAGTTGTCCTTCATGCCGAGGCGCTGGATGCGCTCCTTGGGCACGCCGATGACGTCGTGCCAGATGCGCTCGGCCTCGTCGTCGTCCTTGTAGACGGTGATCCAGAGCTTCTCCGGCTCAAGGCCGTAACCGCCCTTGTCCTGGGGGCTGGTGAGCAGCTCCCAGGCGTACTTGATGGCGCCTTCCTTGAAGTAGTCGCCGAAGGAGAAGTTGCCGCACATCTGGAAGAAGGTGCCGTGCCGGGTGGTCTTGCCGACCTCTTCGATGTCCGGGGTGCGCACGCACTTCTGCACGCTGGTGGCGCGCGCCCACGGCGGCTTGACCTCACCGAGGAAGTAGGGCTTGAAGGGCACCATGCCGGCCGGGACGAGGAGCAGAGTCGGGTCGTCCGCGATGAGCGACGCCGAAGGGACGACGGTGTGCCCGCGCTCCTCGTAGAAGCTCAGCCAGCGGCGGCGAATCTCGGCCGACTCCATCAGTGGTCCTCATTCCGGTTGTACGAGTACGTCGTCCTGTCATCGGCGTACTTCGGGTTGCTGCGGTTCTCGATGGCGGCGAACCGCCGGGGTGCGGGGAGTTCGGGGTCCGCGTTGATACCGAGCGCGTCGCCCAGTTCCTCCTCCCGCTGAGCCATGTTGTCGCGGACGTCGAGCGCGAAGCCGATCGCCCGGTCCTTGATCCGGTGCCCGGTCTCCACGGCCTTGTTCGCGGCCGTGGCGGCGAGGCTCTCGGGAGTCAGCTGCTTCAGCTTGCGGTTGACCTTGGTGGTGGCCCACACTCCGGCGGCGACACCGGTGGTGAACCAGAACGTACGGCGGAACATATGGCCTGGCTCCTACTTTCCCCGGTTCTTCCGCCGGGCGGCCGGGACCGTCCGGCCCACGATCACCGTACGCCCGGGCTCCTTCACGGGCACGTCCGCCTTGCGGCCGGCCAGCGCCCGGCGCACGCCGTAGCCGAAGGCCGCGACCTTGACCAGCGGGCCGCCGAAGGTGGAGGCGACCGTGGTGGACAGCGCGGAGGCGTTGGACGTGACCTCCTGGACGTCGGAGGCGATCGCGTCGACCCGGTCGATCTGGGTCTGCGCGGAGCGTACGGCCGCGGAGGCGTCGGCGAGCAGCGGGACGGCCTGGTCGGTCACGTCCGCCACGAGCTTGGTGGTCGCCTTGAGCGTCTGGGCCAGCCTCACGAGTGCCACCGCGAGGAAGGAGACCAGGATCGCCCAGAAGACGGCCACCAGGATCCCGGCCACCTCTCCACCGGACACCGCGCGCACCCGCTCCCTGTCTCGTGCCTGGACCACGTGGATCTACTACAACGTGGATCTACTACAACGTGGATCTACCTCGAAAAGTCTGCACCGAGCCTATCGCGCCGGGGCTCGCGGTCCGTACCGGATTACCGCGTGCGGAAGGCGGAGTTGCGGGAAGCGATTGTACGGATCGAACACGCTTAAGTACGCTCCGTGTCCCATGCGAGGTCCTCAGCGCCCCGGCCCTTCGGCGGACGGCAATCTGCCCCTGGAACTGACCGCCTTCGTGGGCCGCTCGGCCGAACTCGGCGAGCTGTCCCGGGTCCTGGAGTCCGGCCGGCTGGTGACGGTGACCGGGGCCGGCGGGGTCGGCAAGTCCCGGCTGGCGGCACAGGCGGCGGCCGGCGCGGCGCCCCGGGACGGGGTCTGGCGGGTGGACCTGGCACCGGTGCGCGATCCGGAGTTCGTGGACTACGCGGTCGTGGAGGCGCTCGGGCTGACCGATCACACCACCCGGCTGCCGCGCGAGACGCTCGTCGATCAGCTGGCCGGCCGCCGGATCCTGCTGCTGCTCGACGGGGTCGAGCATCTGGTCGGCGCCTGCGCGGAGCTGGCGGCCGGGCTGCTGCGGCAGCTGCCGGACCTGGCCGTGCTGGCGGTGGGCCGGCGGCCGCTCGGGGTGGCGGGTGAGCGGCTGTTCCCGCTGGGGCCGCTCGGCGAGGACGAGGCGGTGGAGCTGTTCGCCGAGCGCGCCGGGCGGCAGGGGCTCCAGGTGCGGGACTGCGCGGAGGTGCGGGAGGTGTGCCGGCGCCTGGACGGGATCCCGCTGGCGGTCGAGCTGGCCGCGGGGCGGCTGCGGGCGCTGTCGCCCGGTCAGTTGCTGGCACGGCTCGACGACCGGTTCCGGCTGCTGACCGGCGGCGGGCAGGACGCGCTCCCCCGGCACCGGACGCTGCGTACCGCGATCGGCTGGAGCCACGAACTGTGCACGCCCGCGGAGCGGTTGCTGTGGGCCCGGCTGTCGGTGTTCGCGGGCTCCTTCGACCTGGAGGCCGCGGAGTACGTGTGCAGCGGGGACGGGCTGGCGGCCGAGGAGGTGCTGGACGTGCTGGCGGAGCTGCTCGCCCAGTCGGTGGTCTCCCGGGCGGAGACGGGGTCGGGCGTGCGCTACCGGATGCTCGACACCGTACGGGCGTACGGCGCGGACTGGCTGGCGGCGACCGGGGACGCGGGGCGGCTGCGGCGCCGGCACCGGGACTGGTTCATGGGGCTGGCGACCTGGTGCGAGCTGGAGTGGTTCTCGCCGCGGCAGGCCGAGGTGGCCGCGCGGGTCGAGGCCGAGCTGCCGAATCTGCGGGCGTCCCTGGACCATTGCCTGACCGAGCCGGACGAGGCGCATCTGGGCCAGTACCTGGCGGGCTCGCTGTGGTTCTGCTGGGCGGGCTGCGGGCGGCTGTCGGAGGGGCGGCGCTGGCTGGAGCGGAGTCTGGAGCTGGACTCGGAGTATCCGCAGTCCCGGCTGAAGGCGCTGTGGGTGCTGGGCTACGTCGCGATCCTCCAGGGCGACGCGGTGCCCGCCCTCGCCGCGCTCCAGGAGTGCCGTGCGGAGGCCGAGCTGGCCGCCGACCCGACGGCGGTCGCGTACGCGGAGCACCGGACCGGCTGTCTGGCGCTGGTCACGGACGACATGGCGCGCGCGGAGACGCTGCTGCGTTCGGCCCTCGGCCGCTACCAGGAGATCGGCGAGCTCAACAGCAATGTCCTGATGGGGCAGGTCGAACTGGCGATGACCAGGGCGTTCCGCGGCGATCTCGCGGAGGCGGTACGGCTGTGCGAGGACGTACGCCAGGTGTGCGAGGACCACGGCGAGCGCTGGGCCCGCTCGTACGCGCTGTACGTGCTGGCGTACACGGCCTGGCAGGACGGCGACCACGCGGCGGCCCGGGAGCTGCTGACCGACTGCCTGGGCCACGCCCACGGTTTCCGGGACCTGCTCGGCTCGGTTCTGTCGATCGAGCTCCTCGCCCTGGTGACGGTGGCGCAGGGCGACCCGGCGGAGGCGGCGGTGCTGCAGGGCGCGGCCGGGCGGATGTGGCCCTCGGTGGGCCTGCCGCTGTTCGGCTCGGCGCACTACAACGCCCCGCACGAGCTGTGCGAGGCGACGGCCCGGCGGGCGCTGGGCGACGAGCGGTACACGGAGTGCGTACGGCAGGGGGCGTTGCTGGACCGGGAGACGGCGGTGGCCCGGGCGCTGGAGTACTTCGGCGGGCGTCCGCTGGACGCGCTGCCCGCGCCGCGCGGGCCGGTGCGGCAGCGGCGGGACGGTACCGACATGCGGAAGCCCGCCGCCTCGCCCACCAGGAAGGGCGGGGAGACGACGGGCTGACGCTGAGGTGCTACACCCGGCCGGTGATCAGCGGGCGTAGTACTCGACGACGAGCTGCTCGTCGCAGATGACCGGAACTTCCTTGCGGTTCGGCTCGCGGTCCAGGCGGAACGCCAGGGCCTTGAGGTTCACCTGCAGGTAGCGGGGGGTCTCGCCGTCGGGGGCGAAACCGCCCTCGCGGGCGACCTGGAAGAGCGTCTTGTCCTTGGAACGGTCGCGGACCTGCACGACGTCGTCCGGACGGACCCGGAAGGACGGCTTGTCGGTCTTCTGGCCGTTGACCTGGATGTGGCCGTGGACGACCATCTGGCGGGCCTGGTAGATCGTGCGGGCGATGCCCGAACGCAGGACCAGCGCGTCGAGGCGGCGCTCGAGCTCGACGATGAGGGCCTCACCGGTCTTGCCCTGCACCTTGGAGGCACGCTCGTAGGCGCGGACCAGCTGACGCTCGGAGATGTCGTACTGCGCGCGCAGACGCTGCTTCTCCAGCAGACGGACCTTGTAGTCCGAGTTCTGCTTGCGGCCGCGGCCGTGCTCACCCGGCGGGTAGGGGCGGGCCTCGAAGTACTTGACGGCCTTCGGGGTCAGCGCGATGCCGAGGGCACGCGACTTCTTGACCTTGGGGCGGGACTGGTTCGCCACTGTCTCTTTCTTCCTTCTGATATTCGGCTTGTCAGGGTTGAGGGAGGTCGCAATCCGCAGCCGGGGAAACCCTCCGGATCCCGTTGCCGGGTCTGGTGGGCAGCCGCTCCCCTGGTCTGGGCACATACGTGCAGCACGCGAGTGGCCCACCGACCGGTCCCGTCGTCTGTGACCCGACGGATGGTGGTGGGCTGCCCGCGACACCGATCGACGGTGCGCGACGCTCCTGGATCCCCCTGACGGGGGTTCCGGCCGGTTGTCCCGCTCTGACTGCGCGGGACTCGGCGCTCGGGGAAGTCTACAGGCTGCTCAGGACCGCCTGCGACCGAGGTGCTTCCTGGTCCACTCGACGGCGTCGGCGTACCGCGCCTCGGCGCCGTGCCGGGTCGGGGTGTAGTACTCGCGGTCCCGGACGGTGTCCGGGGCGTACTGCTGCTCGGCGATGCCCTCGGGCAGGTCGTGCGGGTACACGTACCCCTGCGCGTGCCCGAGCTTGGCGGCGCCCTTGTAGTGCCCGTCGCGCAGGTGCGGGGGCACCTGTCCGGCCAGGCCCTTGCGGACGTCCTCCAGGGCGGCGCCGATCGCCATGGTCGCGGAGTTGGACTTGGGGGCCAGGGCGAGGGCGATGGTGGCGTGGCTGAGGGTGAGGGCGGCCTCGGGGAAGCCGATCATGGCGACGGCCTGGGCGGCGGCCACCGCTATGGGCAGGGCGTTCGGGTCGGCGAGGCCGATGTCCTCGCTCGCCGAGATCATCAGGCGGCGGGCGATGAAGCGGGGGTCCTCGCCGGCCTCGATCATGCGGGCCAGGTAGTGCAGGGCCGCGTCGACGTCCGAGCCCCTGATGGACTTGATGAGGGCGCTGGCGACGTCGTAGTGCTGGTCGCCGTCACGGTCGTACTTCACCGCGGCCCGGTCGACGACCTCCTCCAGGGTCCCCAGGCCGATCTCCGTCTCGCCCTTGTCGAGGGCGGCCCCGGCGGCGGCCTCCAGGGCGGTCAGGGCGCGGCGGGCGTCGCCGCCGGCGATGCGCAGCAGGTGCTCCTCGGTGTCCTCGGGGAGGGCGACGGCCTCCTTGAGGCCCCGCTCGTCGGTGAGGGCCCGGCGCACCAGGCCCCGGAGGTCGTCGTCGGTGAGCGGTTCGAGGGTGAGGAGCAGGGAGCGGGACAGGAGGGGGGAGATCACCGAGAAGTACGGGTTCTCGGTGGTCGCGGCGATCAGGGTGACCCAGCGGTTCTCGACGGCCGGGAGCAGGGAGTCCTGCTGGGCCTTGCTGAAGCGGTGGATCTCGTCCAGGAAGAGGACGGTCTCCTTGCCGTAGCCGCCGGTGGCGCGGCGGGCGCCGTCGATGACCGCGCGGACCTCCTTGACGCCGGCGGTGATCGCGGAGAGCTCCACGAACCGCTTGTCGGTCGCCTTGGAGACGACGTACGCGAGGGTGGTCTTGCCGGTGCCGGGCGGCCCCCAGAGGACCACGGACGAAGGTCCCGCCGGGCCGCCGGAGCCCGCGCCGACCAGTCTGCGCAGCGGGGATCCCGGCTTGAGCAGGTGCTGCTGGCCCACCACCTCGTCGAGGGTGCGCGGGCGCATCCGCACCGCCAGGGGGCTCCCGGTGGGGTCCTTCTCCTGGCGTTCTTCTGCGGCGGCGGTGAACAGGTCGGGTTCCACGCTGAAACCCTAAGTCACGGCACTGACAATCCGGTCCGGGCCGTCGGCGGCCCCGGTCGTCAGCTGGTCCAGAAGTCCCACCAGCGGGTCAGGATCAGCATGCCGATGATGCCGATGTGCAGGACCGGCAGCACCCAGGTGAACTCGCCGAAGAACGACTTCAGCCAGTTCGGCGTCGGCAGGAAGCCCTTGCGGATGTTGAAGGAGGTCACGTACCAGAACATGGTGATCGTGGCGACCCAGGCCAGCGAGCACCACAGGCACAGCGCGTTGATCCGGTACAGGGACTGGAACTGCAGCCAGGTGCAGAATGCGACGCCGAAGAGGGTGCCGAAGTTGAAGGTCAGCCAGTACCAGCGCGGGAAGCGGGCGCGGCCCAGCAGGCTCATGCCGACGCAGATGACGATGCCGTAGCAGACCAGGCCGAGCATCGGGTTCGGGAAGCCGAAGGCGGCGGCCTGCTTGGACTCCATGACGCTGCCGCAGGAGACGACCGGGTTGAGGCTGCACCCGGGGGTGAACGTCTTGCCCTCGACCTTGGCTTCCAGGAGCTTGAACTTGTCGATCGTGATGACCCAGGCGGCCAGCAGGCCGGCGGCGCCGGTGATGATCAGCAGCAGCGCGAAGGCGAGACTGCCGCCCTCCGTGCGCGGTGCCGTGGAGGCGTGCTCGGGCTCGGGCTCGGTGGAGACGTCCTTGACTGTCGTCTTGCTCATCACGCCGATTCCGTCTGTTTGAGAGTTGGAACTTCTTCGGGCAGGGGCCATTGTGCCGCACGAGGCGCCCCGTCCACCGTTCGGTGGACATAAGGAAGTACGCACGGCCGGGCCGGAAAGCTCGGTTCCGGCCGGTGCTCGGAGGCATGACAGCACACGGATACGAACTCGGGGTGGCCCCTCGGGCCCGGCCGGCGGGCAGGAGCACACCCGTGGAGGTCGTCCAGGGGAACCGGAGCCGGGGTGTCGGTCCTGGGCGCGGACCCGGCGTCGGGCACGCGCGCGCAGGAGTCCCGACCGGGATTCGTCCGGCCGGACGAATCGGCGCCCGCCGGGTTGACCCTTCGCGAGGCGGTACGGCACCGCGCGCACGATCGCCCGGGGCCGCGCGACCCGGAGCAGGTGATCACCCTGGCCGGTCCGGAGGCCGAGGCGGACGGCCGGATCAGGCCCCTCTCGGACGGCCGGCGGCGCCTCGACGACCCGGGGGCCGGCCAACTTCGCTGGTTCTTCAGCTAGTTGACCGGCCGACGGCAAGGGTGCCGACTGCCCGGCCGGCTAGCCGAGCCTCGACTCCAGCTCCGCCACGATCTCGTTCACGCCCACCGCCGACTGCTCGCCGGACTCCATGTCCTTCAGCTGGACGACGCCCTCGGCGAGGTCCCGCTCGCCGGCGACGATCGCGAAGCGGGCGCCGCTGCGGTTTGCGTTCTTCATGGCGCCCTTGAGCCCCTTGGCGCCGTAGGAGAAGTCCGCCGCGATGCCGACCTTGCGCAGCTCCGTGACCTTCGCGAAGAGGACGCGCCGCGCCTCCTCGCCGAGCGGTACCGCGAAGACGCTGGTGGCGGACGGGATGTCGAGTTCGACACCCTCGGCCTCCAGCGCCAGCACCGTGCGGTCGACGCCCAGGGCCCAGCCGACGGACGGCAGCGCGGGGCCGCCGATCATCTCGGAGAGGCCGTCGTAGCGGCCACCGCCGCCCACCGCGGACTGGGAACCCAGGCCGTCGTGGACGAACTCGAAGGTCGTGCGGGTGTAGTAGTCCAGCCCGCGGACCAGCTTCGGGTCGTCCTCGAAGGCGACGCCCGCCGCCGTGATCAGCTCGCGGACCTCCTCGTGGTACGCCTTGCAGGCGTCGCAGAGGTAGTCCCGCAGGAGAGGGGCGTCGCCGAGCTGCTTCTGGACCGAATCACGCTTGTCGTCCAGGACGCGGAGCGGGTTGATCTCCGCACGGCGCAGCGTGTCCTCGTCCAGGTCCAGGCCGCGCAGGAAGTCCTGGAGCGCTGCGCGGTACACCGGGCGGCACTCCTTGTCGCCCAGGCTGTTGAGCAGGATGCGGAAGTCGCGCAATCCCAGCGAGCGGTACGCCTGGTCGGCCAGGATGATCAGCTCGGCGTCCAGGGCCGGGTCCTCGGCACCGATCGCCTCGGCACCGACCTGCGAGAAGTGGCGGTAGCGGCCGGCCTGCGGCTGCTCGTACCGGTAGTAGGAGCCCGAGTACCACAGCTTCACGGGGAGGTTGCCCTGCCGGTGCAGGTTCGCCTCAAGGGCGGCGCGCAGAACCGAGGCGGTTCCCTCCGGCCGCAGGGCCAGCCTGTCCCCGCCCTTGGTCTCGAAGGCGTACATC
Source organism: Streptomyces sp. NPDC090499 (assembly GCF_044769305.1). NCBI lineage: Bacteria > Bacillati > Actinomycetota > Actinomycetes > Kitasatosporales > Streptomycetaceae > Streptomyces > Streptomyces sp. NPDC090499. Next base: position 394,475 of record NZ_JBIVXP010000006.1, on the reverse strand, counting down.
TCCTTGGTCACGATGTCCGTCGACTCACCGACGCCGCGTGCGAACAGCTCGACGTTCTCGAAGCCGGGGGTCTCGATGTAGCCGTAGCCGGAGTTGCGCAGCGGAGTCGCGATCGCCTCGCGCACCGCGAGGAACTTCGCGGAACGGGGCGGGATCAGGTCGTACGTGCCCTTGGGTGCCTGAAAGGTGCTCACGGAAGGTCTCTCGTCACATTCCTCGTCGGGGAGCGTCCTGCGCTCCCTGGCCGGCGGCCACCTGCCGCAAGTAGGCGTTGGTGGCGCGCTCCTGGCCGATGGTCGTCTGGGGGCCGTGGCCGGACAGCACCACGGTGGAGTCGTCGAGCGGCAGGCAGACACGGGCCAGCGAGGCCAGCATGTCGTCCATGGAGCCGCCCGGCAGGTCCGTGCGTCCGATGGAGCCGGCGAAGAGCAGATCGCCCGAGAAGAAGACCGAGGGGATCTCGGCCGTCTCCGGCATCTGGAAGGTCACCGACCCCTTGGTATGGCCCGGCGCGTGCGCGACGGAGAGTTCGAGTCCGGCCAGCTCCAGCTTCGCGCCGTCGGTCAGTTCGAGGACGTCGTCGGGCTCCCCCACGGTCAGCTCGCCCATCAGCGGCATGCCGATGGACCGGCCCAGCGCCTTCTCGGGGTCACTCATCATGTACCGGTCCTCGGGGTGGATCCAGGCCGGTACGTCGTGCGCTCCGCAGACGGGGACGACCGAGGCCACGTGGTCGATGTGGCCGTGGGTGAGAACGACGGCGACGGGCCTGAGCCGATGCTTCCTCAGCGCTTCCTCGACGCCTTCGGCGGCCTGGTGGCCGGGGTCGATGATCACGCACTCCTCACCGGCGGCGGGGGCGACGAGATAACAGTTCGTCCCCCAGGCCCCGGCGGGGAACCCGGCAATGAGCACGATCGTCCTTCGTTGTGTCGGTTCGGGTGGCTGCAAGCTGTGGTCCAGAGCCTACCGGCGCTGCCGTTTCCTCAGCGAACCCATATACGGTACGGGGCTACACGCAGTGGTCGGCTCACACAGCGCACAGGACGCACGCGTACCGGTCGACATACGACACGCATGAGGAGAGAACCCGGTGGTCAGCCAGGAGCAGCGGCGGCGTCAGCTCGCCCGGGAGAAGTTCTTGCGGCAGCAGCAGCGGCGTACCAGCGCACGACGCAAGACACGCATGCGCAACTCCGTGATCGCGTCGGTGCTCGGCGTGATCGTGATCGGCAGTGTCGCGCTGTACACGACCGGTGCGCTGAAGCACGACGACAAGGCGAACGCCAGCTCGGAGACGACGCCCAGCGCCACGCCCAGTGCCAGCAAGGCACCGGACCCGTGCGAGAAGCCCGCCGCCGGCAAGGTGGCGAAGCTGAGCTGGAAGAAGGAGCCGGCGACGACGATCGACACGTCGGCGAAGTACACGATGACGCTGGCGACGACCTGCGGCGACATCGGCATCGCACTGAAGACGTCGGCGGCCCCGCACACCGTCAACTCGTTCGACTTCCTCGCGTCGAAGGGCTACTTCGACCACACCAAGTGCCACCGGCTCACCACCAACGGCATCTACGTGCTGCAGTGCGGTGACCCGACGGGTACCGGAAGCGGCGGTCCCGGGTACACGATCCCTGACGAGAACCTGAAGGACGCGAGCCTGAAGGGCGGTGTCTACCCGGCGGGGACCGTCGCGATGGCCAACACGGGCCAGAAGCACACCGGTGGCAGCCAGTTCTTCCTGGTGTACCAGGACAGCCAGTTGCCGGCCAGCTACACCCCGTTCGGCACGGTCGACGCGGCCGGGATGAAGATCCTCAAGAAGATCGCCGCCGCCGGTGAGAACACCGGTCAGGGCGACGGAGCCCCGAACGCGACGGTCGTGATCAACAAGGCCACGGTCACGAAATCCTGACCACGAACTGCGAAATTTCGGTCGCGCGGGATGCGGACAGGCAACCCGCCGGTCGCCTATGTTGGCCGTGACGAAACTGTGGACGATGCCCGGGGGCGCTGAGGCCCCTCGCGGGCATCATGTGGAGGAGGCGCTGTGAGCAGCGACCCGTGGGGCCGCGTCGACGAGACGGGGACCGTGTACGTGCGTACGGCCGACGGCGAGCAGGTCGTCGGTTCCTGGCAGGCAGGCTCCCCCGATGAGGCGCTGGCCTACTTCGAGCGCAAGTACGAGGGCCTGGTTGTCGAGATCGGCCTCCTCGAAAAGCGAGTACAGACCACCGACCTGTCCGCGAAGGACGCCCAGGTCGCGATCGACCACCTGCGCGAGCAGGTGGAGGCGCACCACGCGGTCGGTGACCTGGAGGCGCTGCGCACCCGGCTGGGCGAGCTGGTGAAGACCGTGGACTCGCGCCGCGAGGAGCGCAAGGCGCAGCGTGCCAAGCAGTCCGACGAGGCCCGTCAGGCCAAGGAGGACCTGGTCGTCGAGGCCGAGCAGCTGGCGCAGTCCGACCAGTGGCGGGCGGCCGGTGAGCGGCTGCGGTCGCTGGTGGACACCTGGAAGGGCCTGCCGCGCCTGGACCGCAAGTCGGACGACGAGCTGTGGCACCGCTTCTCGCACGCCCGGTCGGCGTTCTCCAAGCGCCGCAAGGCGCACTTCGCGCAGCTCGACGCCCAGCGCGAGGACGCCCGCAAGGCCAAGGAGAAGCTGGTCGCCGAGGCGGAGTCGCTGTCCGACTCGACGGACTGGGGTCCGACGGCCGCGCGCTACCGCGAGCTGATGGCCGAGTGGAAGGCCGCAGGCCGCGCCCAGCGCGAGCACGAGGACGACCTGTGGAACCGCTTCCGCGGCGCCCAGGACGTGTTCTTCGCGGCGCGCGGGTCCGCCTTCGCCGAGCGGGACGCGGAGCAGACGGAGAACCTGAAGCTGAAGGAGGAGCTGGCCGCCGAGGCGGAGAAGCTCCTGCCGATCACGGACCTGAAGTCCGCGCGGTCCGCCTTCCGCTCGATCAACGAGCGGTGGGAGGCCATCGGCCATGTGCCGCGCGACGCGCGTCCGAAGGTCGAGGGCCGGATGCACACGGTCGACCGGGCCATCCAGGAGGCCGAGGAGGCCGAGTGGCGCCGGACCAACCCGGAGGCACGCGCGCGTGCCGCGGGCCTGACCGGCCAGCTGCAGGCCGCCGTGGACAAGCTGCGGACGCAGATCGACCAGGCCCGCGCCCAGGGCAACGCGTCGAAGGCGGAGAAGCTGGAGCGTGAGCTGGAGGGCCGCCAGGCGCTCCTGGACCAGGCTCTGAAGGGCCTCCAGGAGTTTGGCGGCTAAAGCCCGGCCAAAGCCCGCCCGCGGTTCTACGAGAGGGGCCCCGTACGTCGCGTACGGGGCCCCTCTCGTCGTGTGCCTGATGTCTGACCGCCTACGAGCGGTTGCGCGCCGAGGTGACCCGGTAGACGTCGTACACGCCCTCCACGCCCCGTACCGCCTTCAGGACGTGGCCCAGGTGCTTGGGGTCGCCCATCTCGAAGGTGAAGCGGGAGGTGGCCACCCGGTCGCGGGAGGTCTGGACGGCCGCGGAGAGGATGTTGACGTGCTGGTCGGACAGGACGCGGGTGACGTCGGAAAGGAGCCGGGAGCGGTCCAGGGCCTCGACCTGGATGGCGACCAGGAAGACCGAGGACTGGGTGGGCGCCCACTCGACGTCGAGGATGCGCTCGGGCTCGCGGGACAGTGACTCGACGTTGACGCAGTCGCTGCGGTGCACCGAGACCCCGCTGCCGCGCGTGACGAAGCCGATGATCGGGTCGCCGGGCACGGGGGTGCAGCAGCGGGCCAGCTTGACCCAGACGTCGTCGACGCCCTTGACGACCACACCGGGGTCCTGGTTGCTGCGCCGCTTGCGGCCGCGGGTGCGGGACGGCGGGACCGCCTCGTCGATCTCCTCGGTGGCCGCCTCCTCGCCGCCGAGCGCCTGCACCAGCTTCTGCACGACGTTCTGCGCGGCCACATGGCCCTCGCCGATCGCCGCGTACAGCGAGGAGATGTCCGGGTAGCGCATCTCGTGCGCCAGCGTGACCAGCGAGTCGCCGGTGAGGATGCGCTGGATCGGCAGGTTCTGCTTGCGCATCGCGCGGACGATGGCGTCCTTGCCCTGCTCGATCGCCTCGTCCCGGCGCTCCTTGGAGAACCAGCCGCGGATCTTGTTGCGGGCACGCGGGGACTTGACGAAGCCGAGCCAGTCGCGGGACGGTCCGGCGCCGGCCGCCTTGGAGGTGAAGACCTCGACCAGGTCGCCGTTGTCCAGCGTCGATTCGAGCGGCACCAGGCGGCCGTTGACCCTGGCCCCTATCGTGCGGTGGCCGACCTCGGTGTGCACCGCGTACGCGAAGTCGACGGGGGTGGCCCCGGCCGGGAGCGCTATGACATCGCCCTTGGGCGTGAAGACGAAGACCTCGTTGCGGGACAGGTCGAAGCGCAGGGACTCCAGGAACTCGCTGGGGTCCTCGGTCTCCTTCTGCCAGTCCAGCAACTGCCGCAGCCAGGCCATGTCGTTGAGGTGGTCGTCCTTGCCCTTGCCGGACGACTTCGGCACGTCGGTACGCACCTTGGAGGCGCCGGCGACGGCCTCCTGCTTGTACTTCCAGTGCGCGGCGATGCCGTACTCGGCGCGGCGGTGCATGTCGAACGTGCGGATCTGGAGTTCGACGGGCTTGCCGTTGGGGCCGATGACCGTCGTGTGCAGCGACTGGTACATGTTGAACTTGGGCATCGCGATGTAGTCCTTGAAGCGCCCCGGAACCGGGTTCCAGCGCGCGTGGACGGTGCCCAGGGCCGCGTAGCAGTCGCGGACGGTGTCCACCAGGACGCGGATGCCCACCAGGTCGTAGATCTCCGCGAAGTCCCGGCCGCGGACGATCATCTTCTGGTAGACGCTGTAGTAGTGCTTCGGCCGGCCGGTGACGGTCGCCTTGATCCGGGCGGCGCGCAGGTCGGCCTGGACCTCGTCGGTCACTATGGCCAGGTACTCGTCGCGCTTCGGCGCCCGCTCGGCGACCAGCCGGACGATCTCGTCGTACATCTTGGGGTAGAGGATCGCGAACGCGAGGTCCTCCAGCTCCCACTTGATGGTGTTCATGCCCAGCCGGTGGGCGAGCGGCGCGTAGATCTCCAGGGTCTCGCGCGCCTTCTTCTCCTGCTTCTCGCGCTTGAGGTAGCGCATGGTGCGCATGTTGTGCAGGCGGTCGGCGAGCTTGATGACCAGGACGCGCGGGTCCTTGGCCATGGCGACGACCATCTTGCGCACGGTCTCGGCCTGCGCGGCCTCGCCGAACTTGACCTTGTCCAGCTTGGTGACGCCGTCGACGAGCAGCGCGACGACGTCGCCGAAGTCGCGGCGCAGGTCCTCCAGGCCGTACTCGGTGTCCTCGACGGTGTCGTGCAGCAGCCCGGCCATCAGGGTCGCCGGGTCCATGCCCAGCTCGGCGAGGATGGTGGTCACCGCGAGCGGGTGCGTGATGTACGGGTCGCCGCTCTTGCGCTTCTGGCCGCGGTGCCAGCGCTCGGCGACCTGGTAGGCGCGCTCGATCTGGCGGAGCGTGGCGTTCTCGATCTTGGGGTCGTTGCTGCGGACTATGCGCAGCAGCGGCTCCAGCACCGGGTTGTACGGGTTCGCGCGCTGCACGCCGAGGCGGGCCAGGCGGGCGCGGACGCGGTTGGAGGAGCCGGAGCGTGCGGGCTGTCCGCTGTTGGGGCGGGTCGCGGGGCGCTCGGGCGGGGCCGGCTTGGGGCGCGAGGTCTCCGCCGACTTCTCGACCGGCGCGGACTGGGCGTGCTCGACCGGCCCACGAGTGTCGTTCTTCGTCTGCGACACGTTCGGCGCGGGCTTGGCCGCGGGCGCCGAGGCGGGCTCGGGCTTGGCGGCTGTCAGTGGCTGGGCCTCGTCTGGCAAGAGGGCTCCTCGTGCGCGATCCGGGTCCCCCGGTCAGGCTCCGGAGTGCCCATGGTAGCGATCCTGGGCCATGTCATCGCCTGCAGGCCGGAGGGAGGACCGTATACGGGAGGAACACCGGAGGCTGCCGTGGGATTCCACGGGGGTGTCGCGCGAGTGGCCAGGGTCCCCGCGGAACGCGGAACGGCCGCCCCTTGACGGGGCGGCCGTTGCGTCGGTCGTAGGGCGCTCAGACCTGGAGGAGGGCCTCCAGCGGCGCTCCCCGCAGGGCCGGCTCCAGGCGGCCGCGGCCGCCCAGGAAGCCCAGCTCCATCAGGACCGCGACGCCCGCGACCTCGGCACCGGCGCGGTGGATCAGCCGGATCGCGGCCTCGGCGGTGCCGCCGGTGGCGAGTACGTCGTCGACGATCAGGATCCGGTCGTCCGCCCCGAGGTCCTCGGCGTGCACCTCGATCTCGGCCGAGCCGTACTCCAGCTCGTAGGCCTGGCGCAGGGTGGCTCCGGGGAGCTTGCCCGCCTTGCGGACCGGGATGAAGCCGAGGCCGGCGCGGACGGCGACCGGGGCGCCCAGGATGAAGCCCCGGGCCTCCAGGCCGACGATCTTGGTGGCGCCGGTGCGCTCGGCGATCTCCGCGAGGGCGTCGGTGAGCGCGGTGAACGCGGCCGGGTCCGCCAGCAGCGGGGTGATGTCCTTGAACATCACGCCCTGCTCCGGGTAGTCCTCGACGTCCCGGATACGGCTGAGCAGCAGTTCCTCGATGTCGGTCACCGGCGCTTCCCCGACGGGCGGCCGCGGCCGCCCCGGTTGCGGGACGCGGGCTGGTTGCGCGGGCCGACGACGGCCGGAGCGGCGTCCTCGGACTCCTCGTCGCCGCCGACCCGGGCCTCGGCCATCTCGTCCTCGGCGGCGGCCTGGGCGCGCTTGGCGAGGACGCGCTTCTTGAGCGCCTTCATCTGCGGCTCGGCCTCCTTGAGGTCGGCGACGAGCGGCGTGGCGATGAAGATCGACGAGTAGGCACCGGCGGCGAGACCGACGAACAGCGACAGCGAGATGTCGTTGAGCGTGCCCGCGCCGAGGAAGCCGCCGCCGATGAACAGCAGGCCCGCGACCGGCAGCAGCGCGACCACCGTGGTGTTGATCGAACGGACCAGGGTGCCGTTGATCGAGTGGTTGGCGATGTCGCTGTAGGTGAAGCGGGTCTGCTTGGTGATGTCCTTCGTCTGCTCCTTGAGGCTGTCGAAGACGACGACCGTGTCGTAGAGCGAGTAACCGAGGATCGTCAGCAGACCGATGACCGTGCCGGGCGTGACCTCGAAGCCGACCAGGGCGTAGATACCGGTCGTGATGGTGATGTCGTGGATCAGCGCGACCAGGGCCGCGACCGCCATCCGCCACTCGAAGGCGATCGCCAGGTAGATCACCACGAGGACCATGAAGATGCCGAGGCCTTCCCAGGCCTTGTTGGCGATCTCGTCACCCCAGCTGGGGCCGACCAGGTCGGAGTTGATGGACTCGGGGTCCACCTTCATGTCCTTGGCCAGCGCGGCCTTGGTCGCGTCCGACTTCTCGGTGTCCATGCCGGCGATCTGGATGCGCAGGCCGCCCGTGCCGAGCTTCTGCACGACCGCGTCGTGGCCGGAGGCCTGCTGCGCGTAGGTCTCCGCCTGGGACACCGAGACGCTGGTCTTCGAGGTGGTGAAGACGGCGCCGCCCTGGAAGTCGATGCCCATGTTCAGGCCGCGCACCGCCAGGCCGACGATGGCCGTGATGGTGATCAGGATGGAGACGCCGTACCAGATCTTGCGCTTGCCGACGAAGTCGTAGCTGATCTCGCCGCGGTGCAGTCGGGCGCCGAGGTTGCCGAGTTTCGACATCGCTCACGCTTCCTTCGGGTCGACAGGGCCGGCAGCGGGGCCGGCGGGACGGCGGGTGCGGCGCAGCGGGGCCTTGGCGCCCAGGCCCTTCGGGTCCAGGCCCGACCACTTGTGGCCGCTCGCGAAGAACTTACGCCGGGCGACGAGCGTCATCAGCGGCTTGGTGAAGAAGAAGACGACGACCACGTCGAGCACGGTGGTCAGACCGAGGGTGAACGCGAAGCCCTGGACCTTGCCGACGGTCACGATGAACAGCACGGCGGCGGCCAGGAACGACACGAAGTCGGAGACCAGGATGGTGCGCCGGGCGCGCGGCCAGGCCCGCTCGACGGCGGGGCGCAGCGTGCGGCCCTCGCGGATCTCGTCCCGGATGCGTTCGAAGAACACGATGAACGAGTCCGCCGTGATGCCGATCGCGACGATCGCACCGCAGACGGCGGGCAGGTTCAGCGCGAAGTGGATCGTGGGGCCGAGCAGCGACATGATCGTGTAGGTGAGGATCGCAGAAACCAGGAGCGAGGGGATCGCGATCAGCGACAGGCCGCGGTAGAAGGCCACCAGGTAGATGATGACCAGCGCGAGGCCGATGGCACCCGCCAGCAGACCGGCGTGCAGCTGCTGGCCGCCGAGGGCGGCGGTCACGGTGGTGACGCTCTCGGTCCTGAAGGACAGCGGGAGCGCGCCGTAGGACAGCATGTTGGAGAGGCTCTGGGCCTCTTCCTGGGTGAAGCTGCCGGAGATCTCCGCCTGGCCGCCGGTGATCGACTGGCTCACGGTCGGGCTGGAGACGACCTCGCCGTCAAGGACGATGCCGAACTCGTTCGTCGGCTGGGAGGCGTTCTTGGCGAGCTCGGCGGTGACGTCCGCGAACTTCTTGGCCCCGCCGCCGGTGAACGACATCTGGACCTGCCAGCCGGCGGCGCCCTGCGTGTCGAAGACGGCCTGGGCCTTCTTGACATCGGTGCCGTCGACGCGGGCCGGGCCGAGCACGTACTTGTACCAGGCGCCGCCGATCTGGCCGCAGGCCACGGTGGTGTCGGTCGGCTTGGCGCTCTTGCCCGCGGTGGCGCGCTGCGCGGCCTTCGTGCAGTCCAGCGCGGTGTACTCGGCCTCCAGCTTCGAGGCCGCGGCGGAGGCGCTGGCAGAGGCGCTCGCGTCGGCCGAGGAGGTGGCGGAGGGGCTCGCCGACGAGGAGGCGGACGCCGAGGACGACGACGTGGAGCCGGCCTTCAGGGCGTCGGTGACCGCGCGGCCCTGCGAGGTGGCCGAGGAGGACGGCGTGGCGGACGAGCCGGTCGCCTTCTGGGACCCGGACGCGGTGCTCGACGGGGTGGCGCTCGGGGAGGAGGTGGAGCTGCCGCTGGCGGACGCGCTCGGGGAGGCGCTCGACGAGGCGGCGGCGCTGGCCTCCTGGGCCAGGACCGGGCGGAAGTACAGCTTCGCGGTGGTGCCGACCTGCTGGCGGGCCTCTGCGGAGTTCGTGCCCTTGGGGATGTTGACGATGATGTTGCTGGTGCCCTGGGTCTGGACCTCTGCTTCGGACACGCCCAGACCGTTGACACGGCGGTTCATGATCTCGACCGCGGTGTCCATGTTGGTCTTGTTGATCGCGTTGGGCTGGCCCGGCTCGTTCCTCGCCTGCAGCGTGATGCTCGTACCACCGGCCAGGTCGATACCGAGACGTGGAGTGGTGTTTCCGGAGGCGAACATTCCGCCGGTGAGCGCCACGATGGCGATCAGGATGAGGGCCAGCGAGCGCCCTGGCTTGCTCTGGGCACTCGCGCTCCGGCCCCTCTTAGGTGCTGCCACCTTCTCGTACTCCCTCTCGGGCCGCCGCGCGCCTGGTCGGTGCGGTCGGCCATGACATGGTGTCGGGATCCCGTGCGGGAAACAGACGCGCCCGGGGTGCGAGGTGCGCGTGGGATGTGCGCACCGCTCCCCGGGACACGGCTACTTCGCGTCGGAGTCGCCGTCGGTCTTCTTCGGCTCTTCGTCGGCCTTCGCCTCGGCGGTCGCGGACTCGGCCGGCCCGTCGGTCTTCTCCGCAGCCTCGGCCTCGTCCTCGGCGGCGTCCCTCTTCCCGAGGTCGACGGCCTTGTCGTCGGAGGCGGCGGCAGCTTCGGCAGGCTCGTCGTCGGTCTCGGTGAGGGAGGAGGCGTCGTCCGGGACGACGTCGGCGTCGGACTTCAGGTCGTGCTCGACGCCGTGCACGATGCGGTTGTACTCGTCGTCCGTGAGGATGGCGCCGATCGCGTTCTTCGCGAAGAGGAGGTCGACGCCCGGGCCGGCGTCGAGGAGGACCGTGTCCTCGTGGACTTCCTTGACCGTCGCGTACATGCCCCCGATGGTGCGGACCCCGTTGCCGGGCTGGACCTCGTTCCGCATCTGCGTGGCCTGCTGCTGGCGCTTCCGGGTGGAACGCGTCATCAGGAACATGGCCGCGATGAGGACGATGAACACGAGAAGAGGCAAGCTATTCACGGGACGGAATTTCCTTCGCGCAGCCGCGGCGGTGAGCGGCCTGGATGATGGGGGTGTGGTCGGCGCCGCCCGCAAAGGCGGCATCGGCGGAGTCTAAGCGAGTCCGCGCGCATGGAACAACGCTCAGCATGGCACCTGGGTTCCTGGGCCCGCCAATGCCCCGCCGTCACGAAGCGATCACGTCTGCGGCCGGAGCCTGGTCCACGGGCGGCGGTCCGTCCGGGTGCGGACGGGCGCGGATCCGGGAGCCGATCCCAGGATACGGGGGCTCGGCGCGTTCTCATCGGCAACGGCTCGGGAGCCGGAGGTCCGCGGGGTCGGGCACCGGGGGCACGGCGGACCGGGCGCCGGACGCGCACGGACCCGGGAACATGGTGCGGTCCGGGGCCGGGGACCGGTTTTCCGCGGGCCCGAGGCCCGACGCCGCAAGCCCGCAGCCCGGCCCCCGCCGGGTCGGTGTCAGGTGCCGAACAGGTCCTGCTGGCCGGTTCCGCCCGCCGCGCCGCGCGGGGCGGTCAGACCCAGGTGGGCCCAGGCCGCGGGGGTGGCGACACGGCCGCGTGGGGTGCGGGCCAGCAGACCCTCGCGGACCAGGAAGGGTTCCGCGACCTCCTCCACCGTCTCCCGCTCCTCCCCCACCGCGACGGCGAGGGTGGACAGGCCGACCGGGCCGCCGCCGAACAGCTTGAGCAGGGCTTCCAGGACCGCGCGGTCCAGCCGGTCCAGGCCGCGCTCGTCCACCTCGTAGACGGCGAGCGCCGCGTGCGCGATGTCACGTGTGATCAGACCGTCCGCCTTGACCTGCGCGTAGTCGCGGACCCGGCGCAGCAGCCGGTTGGCGATGCGGGGCGTGCCGCGGGAGCGGCCGGCGATCTCGGCGGCGCCGGCCGGATCGATCTCGACGTCCAGCAGGTTGGCCGAGCGGTGCACCACCCGCTCCAGCTCGCGCGGCTCGTAGAACTCCATGTGCGCGGTGAAGCCGAAGCGGTCGCGCAGCGGGGGCGGCAGCAGGCCGGCGCGGGTGGTGGCGCCGACCAGGGTGAACGGGGGCAACTCCAGGGGGATGGCGGTGGCGCCCGGCCCCTTGCCGACGATGACGTCGACGCGGAAGTCCTCCATCGCCATGTACAGCATCTCCTCGGCGGGCCGCGACATGCGGTGGATCTCGTCGAGGAAGAGGACCTCGCCCTCCTGGAGGGAGGAGAGGATCGCGGCCAGGTCGCCGGCGTGCTGGATGGCAGGGCCCGAGGTGATGCGGATCGGGGCACCCATCTCGGCCGCGATGATCATGGAGAGGGTGGTCTTGCCCAGGCCGGGGGCGCCGGAGAGCAGCACGTGGTCGGCGGTGGCGCCACGCGCGCGTGCGGCGCGCAGCACCAGGTCGAGCTGTTCGCGGACCTTCTCCTGGCCGATGAACTCGCCGAGGTCCTTGGGGCGCAGGGCGGCCTCGACGGCCTGGTCCTCACGGTCGGCGACGGCGCCCACCAGCCGCTCCGCGTCGGCGCCGGTGTCGGTCGGGTCGTCCCAGTTCATAAGTGATGTGCCTCAGCGGTGGTGGGGTCAGCGGGCGCGGTTGAGGGTCTGCAGGGCCGCCTTGAGCAGCTGGCCGACCTGGGGCGGGCCGCCGGCGGCCTCGGCCTGCGGGGCGACGGCGGTGACGGCCTCGTCGGCCTCCCGGGTCGCGTAGCCCAGACCGATCAGGGCGGCGTGCAGCTGGTCGCGCCAGCCCTGGCTGACCGGCGCACCGATCGCGGGGGCGCCGACGGGCTCGCCGAGCCGGTCCTTCAGCTCAAGGAGCAGCTTCTGGGCGCCCTTCCTGCCGATGCCGGGGACGGCGATCAGCGCCTTCTCGTCACTCGTGGCGACCGCGCGGCGCAGCGCGTCCGGGCTGTGCACGGCGAGCATCGCCTGGGCGAGCCGCGGCCCGACCCCGCTCGCCGTCTGCAGCAGCTCGAAGACCTGCTTCTCGTCGTCGTCGACGAAGCCGTACAGGGTGAGCGAGTCCTCCCGCACGACCAGGGAGGTGGCAAGTTTGGTGGGCTGGCCCATGCGGAGCCCGGACAGGGTGTTGGGGGTGCACTGGACGGCGAGGCCGATCCCGCCCACCTCGACGACCGCGGAGTCCGGGGCGAGTGCGGCGACCGGACCGCTGACGAAGGCGATCATGCCGTACGGCCTTTCGTTGCGTTGGCTGCGTGCAGGGCGACGGCCTGCTGGAGTCGGTTCTGCGCGGGGGCGCGCCAGATGTGGCAGATGGCGAGCGCGAGGGCGTCCGCGGCGTCGGCGGGCTTGGGCGGGGCGCTGAGCCGGAGCAGCCGGGTGACCATGGCGCCGACCTGGGCCTTGTCGGCGCGTCCTGAACCGGTGACGGCGGCCTTGACCTCGCTGGGCGTGTGCAGGGCGACGGGGATGCCGCGGCGGGCTGCGCACAGCATGGCGACGGCGCTGGCCTGGGCGGTGCCCATCACGGTCCGTACGTTGTGCTGGCTGAACACCCGCTCCACGGCGACGAATTCGGGCCGGTGCTCGTCCAGCCACTGCTCGATGCCCTGCTCGATGGCGACGAGGCGATGGCCGAGCTCGGCGTCCGCGGGCGTCCGTACGACCCCCACGCCGACCATGGTGAGCGGCCGCCCGGCGACGCCTTCGACGACCCCGACCCCGCACCGGGTCAGCCCGGGGTCCACCCCCAGTACGCGCACCGCGCCCCTCCCCTCTTTGCGGCTGAACCGCCGCCGCTCTCGCGGACCTGGCCGAGCGCCGTCGTGGTTCCTCAATTGATGATTGCGGTCCGTGGACGGCGATCTACGGATGGCGCCAGGCTAGTCGCTGCCACTGACAACGGCGGCGGGCTGGTGGGACGTGTCCCACCAGCCCGCCGATTCCGCTCAGCCCGCGGCAGCGTTACGCGTCGACCTTCTCCATGACCTCGTCGCTGACGTCGAAGTTGGCGAAGACGTTCTGGACGTCGTCGCTGTCCTCCAGGGCGTCGATCAGCTTGAAGATCTTCCTGGCGCCGTCCTCGTCGAGCTCGACCTGCATGGTCGGGACGAAGTTGGCCTCGGCGGAGTCGTAGTCGATCCCGGCGTCCTGGAGGGCGGTGCGGACGGCGACCATGTCGGTGGCCTCGCTGAGCACCTCGAAGGACTCGCCCAGGTCGTTGACTTCCTCGGCACCCGCGTCCAGGACGGCGCCGAGCACGTCGTCCTCGGTCAGCTCGCCCTTGGGGACGATCACGACGCCCTTGCGGTTGAAGAGGTACGACACCGAGCCCGGGTCCGCCATGTTGCCGCCGTTGCGGGTCATGGCGACGCGGACGTCGGAGGCGGCGCGGTTGCGGTTGTCGGTGAGGCACTCGATGAGCACCGCGACGCCGTTCGGGCCGTAGCCCTCGTACATGATCGTCTCGTAGTCGGCGCCGCCGGCCTCCAGGCCGCCGCCGCGCTTGACCGCGGAGTCGATGTTCTTGTTCGGGACCGACTGCTTCTTGGCCTTCTGGATGGCGTCGTAAAGGGTCGGGTTGCCCTCGATGTCGACGCCGCCCATGCGGGCCGCGACCTCGATGTTCTTGATCAGCTTCGCGAAGAGCTTGCCGCGCTTGGCATCGATCACGGCCTTCTTGTGCTTCGTCGTAGCCCATTTAGAGTGGCCGGACATCTGCCTGTCTCCTTCGCGTAACCCATCCAAACAACGAACGCCAGAGATCCTACTAGGACTCCGCCGCCCGGTTCGCGTGCACCATGTCGACGAAAAGGGAGTGCACACGGTGGTCGCCGGTGAGTTCCGGGTGGAACGACGTGGCGAGCGCGTTGCCCTGGCGGACCGCGACGATGTGGCCCTCGTGCTCGGCGAGCACCTCGGCCTCGGCACCGACGGACTCGACCCAGGGAGCGCGGATGAACACGCCCTCTACAGGATCGCCGTCGATGCCGCGTACGTCGACCGCCGCCTCGAACGACTCGTTCTGCCGGCCGAAGGCGTTGCGGCGCACGATCATGTCGATGCCGCCGATGGTCTCCTGGCCCGAGCGCGGGTCGAGGATCTTGTCGGCGAGCATGATCATGCCCGCGCAGGTGCCGTAGACGGGCATTCCGGCCCGCACGCGCGCGCGGAGGGGTTCCATCACGCCGAACAGGACGGCGAGCTTGGAGATGGTGGTGGACTCGCCGCCGGGGATGACGAGGCCGTCCACCTCGGCGAGTTCCTCGGGGCGCCGGACCGGCCTGGCCACGGCGTCGGCCGCGGCCAGGGCGATGAGGTGCTCCCGTACGTCGCCCTGGAGGGCCAGGACGCCTATGACAGGTGCGTCGGTCATGTGTGCGAAACCTCTGGCCTTACCAGCCGCGGTTGGCGTAGCGCTCGGTCTCGGGGAGGGTGTCGCAGTTGATGCCGACCATGGCCTCGCCGAGGTTGCGGGACGCGTCCGCGATGATCTTCGGGTCGTCGTAGAAGGTGGTCGCCTTGACGATGGCGGCGGCGCGCTTGGCCGGGTCGCCGGACTTGAAGATGCCGGAGCCGACGAAGACGCCCTCGGCGCCGAGCTGGCGCATCAGGGCCGCGTCGGCCGGGGTGGCGACACCGCCGGCGGAGAACAGCACGACCGGCAGCTTGCCGAGCTCGGCGACCTCCTTGACCAGCTCGTAGGGGGCGCGCAGCTCCTTGGCGGCGGCGTACAGCTCGTTGTTGTCGCAGCCGCGCAGCTTGGCGATCTCGCCCTTGATCTGGCGCAGGTGGCGGACGGCCTCGACGACGTTGCCGGTGCCGGCCTCGCCCTTGGAGCGGATCATGGCCGCGCCCTCGGCGATCCGGCGCAGGGCCTCGCCGAGGTTGGTGGCGCCGCAGACGAAGGGGGTGGTGAAGGCCCACTTGTCGGAGTGGTTGACCTCGTCGGCAGGGGTGAGGACCTCGGACTCGTCGATGTAGTCGACGCCGAGCGACTGCAGGACCTGGGCCTCGACGAAGTGGCCGATCCGGGACTTGGCCATGACCGGGATGGAGACGGCCTCGATGATGCCCTCGATCATGTCCGGGTCGGACATCCGGGCCACCCCGCCGTCCTTGCGGATGTCGGCAGGGACCCGCTCCAGGGCCATGACGGCGACGGCGCCCGCGTCCTCGGCGATCTTCGCCTGGTCCGGCGTGACGACGTCCATGATCACGCCGCCCTTGAGCTGCTCGGCCATGCCGCGCTTCACACGGGCGGTGCCGGTCTCGGGGGTCTGGTTCTCACTGGTGGACACGGGTGACCTCACTCGCTGAAAGAGGGTTTCTGCAAACACCGAGGAAACGCGAGTGGACCAGGCCACAGCAAGGGCCAATGGGAAGGCGGTGGATCGTTTTCCGGTCAGGCCGTGCGCTCGACCAGCGCCGGAGGCGGTTCGTCGTCCATCTCGAAGGCCAGCGGGAAGGGGGCGTGCCCGGCCAGCCGGAACCAGCGGACCTTGCGGTGTTCGCGCAGCCGGCGGGCCGCGCCGACGGCGTCGTTGTGGAAGCGGCGGGCCATCGGGACCCGGCGTACGGCCTCGGCCAGCTCGCTCGCTGCGGCGTCGCCGCCCGGGGCCACCCGGACCTCCTCGACCTGCTGCGGGTGCTCGAAGACGGCCCGCAGAGCGTGGCTCAGCTCGCTCTCCGCGACCTCCCGCTGCTCCTCCTCGGCCTGCCGGGCGGCGTGCGCGGCCTCGTACAGCACGATCGAGGAGGCGGGATCCAGCACCCCCGAGGTCGCCAGCTCCTGGGCCACCGAGGCCCGCCGCAGCAACTGCGCGTCGAGGGCGGCGCGTGCCGCGTCGATGCGCGCGTGCAGCCGGTCCAGCCGGCCGGCGGTCCAGCTCAGATAGAGCCCGGTCACCACGAGGGCGGCAAGAATCCAGAGGGTCCAGACGAGCGTTGCGGTCACGGGCGGAACGCTATAGGAAGCGCCCACCGCAGCGCGCCCCCGAAGGGGCGCGGGGAACTGCGCGACCAGCCACAACGGAGCCGCACCCGTCAGACGACCTCTCGCGGCTCACTAATCGCGCGCCAGCCCGAACCGCGCCCGCAGCCCCGACCGCTCGTCCGCCGCCACCGCCGCCGCGCCCGCCGTGACCGTCTCGTAGACGGACAGGATGTCCGCGCCCACCGTGGACCAGTCGAAGCGCCGCACGTGCACGCTGCCGCGGGCGCGCAGCCCGGCCCGGCGCTCCGGGTCCTCCAGGAGCCGTACCGCGGCCTGGGCCAGGGCGTCCGCGTCCTCGTTGGCGAAGAGCTCGCCCGCCGCCCCCTGGTCCAGGACCTGGGCGAAGGCGTCGAGGTCGGAGGCGAGGACGGGGGCGCCCGCGGACAGGGCCTCGACCAGGATGATCCCGAAGCTCTCGCCGCCCGTGTTGGGCGCGATGTACAGGTCGAGGCTGCGCAGGAAGCGGGCCTTGTCGTCGTCGCTGATCATGCCGAGGAACTCGACGCGGGAGCGCAGCTCGGCGGGGAGGGACTCGACCGCGGCCTCCTCGTCGCCCCGGCCGGCCACCAGGAGCCGGGTCTGCGGGCGGGCGGCGAGGATCCTGGGCAGGGCCTTCATCAGGACCGGGAGGCCCTTGCGGGGCTCGTCGATGCGGCCGATGAAGCCGATGGTGTCGCCCTGCCACTCGGGGCGCGGCTCGGCCTTGGCGAAGAAGTCGACGTCGACGCCGTTGGGGATCACGACGGCGTCGCCGCCGAGGTGCTCGACCAGGGTGCGGCGGGCGTACTCGCTGACCGCGATCCGGGCGCTGATCTTCTCCAGGGCGGCCTGGAGGATCGAGTACGCGGCGATCATCGCGCGGGAGCGCGGGTTGGAGGTGTGGAAGGTCGCCACCATCGGGCCCTGGGCCGCCCAGCAGGTCAGCAGGCCGAGGGACGGCGAGGTCGGCTCGTGGATGTGGACCACGTCGAACGCGCCGTCGTGCAGCCAGCGGCGCACCCGCGCGGCGGACAGGAAGCCGAAGTTGAGCCGGGCCACCGAACCGTTGTAGGGCACCGGGACCGCGCGGCCTGCCGAGACGACGTAGGGCGGGAGCGGGGTGTCGTCGTCGGCGGGGGCGAGGACGGAGACGTCGTGGCCCAGGCGGATGAAGTACTCGGCGAGGTCGCGGATGTGGAACTGGACGCCGCCCGGGACGTCCCAGGAGTAGGGGCAGACGATGCCGATCCTCACGACGGTCCCTTCGCGGGGTCGAGGTCGGCGAGCCACAAGCGCTGGAGCATGTGCCAGTCCTCCGGATGGTCGGCGATCCCGGTGGCGAAGGCGTCGGCCAGCGCCTGTGTCATGACAGACGTCTTCGCGGCCCGGTCACCTGACTCGGGTACCTCGATCGGGGCGTACACCCGGCCCTGCATGACGGGGGTGTCGTCGTACCAGAGCGTCACGGGCAGCAGGAGCGCGCCGGTCTGCTGGGCCAGCAGGGCGGGTCCGGCCGGCATCCGGGCCGTGTCGCCGAAGAAGTCCACCGCCACGCCCGACTCGGACAGGTCGCGGTCGGCGACCAGGCAGACCAGGCCGCCGTCGCGCAGCCTGCGGGCCAGGGTGCCGAAGGCGGAGCCGCCGCTGTGCGGCAGGACCTCCATGCCGAGGCCCTCGCGGTAGGCGACGAAGCGGTCGTACAGCGTCTCGGGCTTGAGGCGTTCGGCGACCGTGGTGAACGGCGTCTGCAGTTCGGTGGTCACCCAGGCGCCGGCGAGGTCCCAGTTGGCCAGGTGCGGCAGCGCAAGGATCACACCGCGGCCGGAGGCGAGGCCGTCGGTGAGGTGGTGGACGTCCTTGGGGAGGAAGCCGCCGCGGATCCGCTCCTCGCTCCAC
Source organism: Streptomyces sp. NPDC090499 (assembly GCF_044769305.1). NCBI lineage: Bacteria > Bacillati > Actinomycetota > Actinomycetes > Kitasatosporales > Streptomycetaceae > Streptomyces > Streptomyces sp. NPDC090499. The sequence goes on along the minus strand of NZ_JBIVXP010000006.1, from coordinate 376,409 downwards.
GACGGCAGCCGGAAGGACTCCATCCAGTAGCGCAGGTACGAGCGCATGCCCGCCCGGGAGAGTTCGCGCAGCCGCTCGGGGCCCGCGTCGGGCCGCACGCGCGCGTAGTTGGACTCGAGCCGCTGGACGCCCTTGCCGCGCTGCTTCCAGGCGAGGTCCGCGATGGCGTTGCCCAGGCGCACGGCGACCGGTTCGGGGAGCTTCTTGACGGTGCTCCAGCCGACACCGTACAGACCGTCGGTGACCCGGTCGGCGGCGGTCACTGCCCGGCCTCGCTCCCGTGCGAGGCCTTCTCGTGCTCGGCCGCCGCCTCCGCCTCGGCGGACTCCCGGCGGACCGTGACGACCCGCTGGACCAGGGTGACCAGGCTGCCCACGGCGACGATCCACAGGGCGATCGGCAGCAGGATCTGGATGTGCGGGACGCCGAACTTGTGGAAGCCGGCCAGACCGGCCGCCACCAGCGAGATCACCAGGCGCTCGGCGCGCTCCACGAGACCGTTGACGGCCACCGGCAGCCCGATCGACTCGCCGCGCGCCTTGGTGTACGACACCACCTGGCCGCTGGCCAGGCAGAAGATGGAGACCGCGCACAGCACGTTGTCGTTCCCGTTGCCCGCGTACCAGAGGGCGAAGCCGCCGAAGATCGCGCCGTCGGCGACCCGGTCCAGGGTGGAGTCCAGGAAGGCGCCCCAGCGGCTGGTGCGGCCCAGCTGGCGGGCCATGTTGCCGTCCACCAGGTCCGAGAACACGAACAGCGTGATCACGATCGTGCCCCAGAAGAACTCGCCCCGGGGGAAGAAGACCAGCGCGCCCGCGACGACTCCGGCCGTGCCGAGGAGCGTGACCGTGTCCGGGCTCACGCCCCGGCGGATGAGAAACGCGGCGAACGGTGTGAGGACACGCGTGAAGAATGCACGCGCGTACTTGTTCAGCATGGCCTTCCCGACGTTCGTAGCGCCGTGCGGCCCCTGCTGGCCACCCCGGCTGGCCCATCGTAGCCACGCGCGCGTGTGTGCGACGGGTGGGCACTCGCCGGAGGGGCCGGCGGCCCGGCGGGAAGGGTCCCGCGGGCACGATCACGTCGTTCGTATGGACGCACCGTGACGGGAGTGGAAAGCTCGAATAACCGCGGGCGTCATCGGAGCCGCCACCGCACGCGGCCCGCCATGCTCGCCCGCGCCCACAGAGACCTCACCGTGCACGGGAGGCATAACCATGGGCGACAAGGTCAAGGAACACCCCGGAGCCGCCGGCAGGGCAAGGGCGGCCGACCACCCCGCGTCTGTACGGAATGTGGTGCTGGTCGGCCACTCCGGTTCGGGCAAGACCACCTTGGTGGAGGCGCTCGCGCTGACCGCGGGAGCGGTGAACCGGGCGGGCCGGGTCGAGGACGGCGGGACCGTCTCGGACTACGACGACATCGAGCACCGGCAGCAGCGCTCCGTACAGCTGTCGCTGGTACCGGTCGAATGGAACGGAATCAAGATCAACATCCTGGACACCCCGGGATACGCCGACTTCGTCGGTGAGCTGAGGGCCGGTCTGCGCGCGGCGGACGCGGCCCTCTTCGTCGTCTCGGCCTCGGACGGGGTGGACGGCTCGACCCGGATGGTGTGGGAGGAGTGCGCGGCCGTCGGGATGCCGCGGGCGATCGTCGTCACGCACCTGGAGGCCGCCCGCGCGGACTTCACGGAGATGACCCGGGTGTGCGCCGAGGCCTTCGGCGCGGACGACCCGGACGCCGTGCTCCCCCTCTACCTGCCGCTGTACGGCCCGCAGGGCCCGGACGGGCACGCGCCCGTGACCGGCCTGGTCGGGCTGCTCACGCAGAAGCTGTTCGACTACTCCACCGGCGAGCGCAAGGAGTCCGAGCCGGGCCCCGAGCAGCTGCCGGACATCGAGGACGCCCGCAACCGGCTCATCGAGGGGATCATCTCCGAGAGCGAGGACGAGACCCTCATGGACCGCTACCTGGGCGGCGAGGAGATCGATCTCAAGACGCTGATCGAGGACCTGGAGCGGGCCGTGGCCCGCGGGGCCTTCTACCCCGTCCTGGCCGCCGCCCCGGCCGCCGACGGCGCCCGCCAGGGCCTCGGCACGGTCGAGCTCCTGGAGCTGGTCACCGGCGGCTTCCCGACCCCGTTCGAACACCCCACGCCGGACGTCACCACCCTCGACGGCGAGCGGCGCGAGATCAAGCCGTGCGACACCGGCGGCCCACTGGTCGCGGAGGTCGTGAAGACCGCCTCCGACCCGTACGTCGGCCGGGTCTCGCTGGTCCGGGTCTTCTCCGGCACCCTGCGCCCCGACGAGACGGTCCACGTCTCCGGGCACGGCCTCGCCGACCGCGGCCACGAGGACCACGACGTCGACGAGAAGATCGGCGCCCTGTCCACGCCGTTCGGCAAACAGCAGCGGCCGGTCACCCATGTCATCGCCGGTGACCTCGCGTGCGTGGCGAAGCTCGGCCGCGCGGAGACCGGGGACACCCTCTCCGGCCGGGACGACCCGCTGCTCATGGAGCCGTGGGAGATGCCCGACCCGCTGCTGCCGCTCGCCATCGAGGCGCACAGCAAGGCGGACGAGGACAAGCTCTCCCAGGGCCTGTCCCGCCTTGTCGCCGAGGACCCGACCATGCGCCTCGAACAGAACCAGGACACCCACCAGGTGGTGCTGTGGTGCCTCGGCGAGGCGCACGCGGACGTCGCCCTGGAGCGGCTGCGCAGCCGGTACGGCGTCCAGGTCGACGTCGTCCCGCACCGGGTGTCCCTGCGGGAGACGTTCGACGGGAAGTCCGCCGGGCGCGGCCGGCACGTCAAGCAGTCCGGCGGGCACGGGCAGTTCGCGATCTGCGAGATCGAGGTGGAGCCCCTGCCGGGCGGCTCCGGCATCGAGTTCGTCGACAAGGTGGTCGGCGGCGCGGTGCCCCGGCAGTTCATCCCGTCGGTCGAGAAGGGCATCAGGGCCCAGGCCGTCAAGGGGGTCGCCGCCGGCTACCAGTTGGTCGACGTGCGGGTCACCCTGCTCGACGGCAAGGCGCACTCGGTGGACTCCTCCGACGCCGCCTTCCAGACGGCGGGCGCACTGGCCCTGCGGGAGGCCGCCGCGGACGCGAAGATCCACCTCCTGGAGCCGGTGGCCGAGGTGTCCGTGCTGGTCGGCGACGACTACGTGGGCGCCGTGATGAGCGACCTGTCCGGCCGGCGCGGCCGGGTGCTCGGCACCGAGCAGACCAGCGGCGGGCGCACCCTGATCAAGGCCGAGGTACCGGAGTTCGAGATCGGCCGGTACGCGGTCGACCTGCGCTCCCTGTCGCACGGCACGGCGCGTTTCAGCCGGTCCTACGCCCGGCACGAGCCGATGCCGCCGCAGATCGCCGAGAGGATTCGCGAACAGGCCCAAGTCGCCTCCTGACCGGGCGGCAGAGAGTGTTCGGCGGACGGCTTCGGCCGTCCGCCGACGGTTGTCGGTGGCTGGAGATACTCTGACTACTTGATCAACAGGTGTGCGGAGTACGGAAGTCGGGAAGGCCGCAGAAGCGGGACGGCGGCAAGTGGGGGCGGGAATGAGCTTCGAGGACTTCTTCGGGCCACAGGTGCCCAGGCCGGGCGGCGAGGCGCAGGCACCGACCTACGCCCTGGCCTCGGCGGCCTACCGGGACACGCCGATGGAGGAGATCAAGAAGGCCGACAACGAGTGGCACCAGTCCACGGTCACCGAGGGCCGCAAGTGGGCGAAGATATTCCGGCCCAACTTCGGTGAGGCGTACTCCCAGGCGGTCATCGACCGCATGCTGGGCGTCGGCCGCAAACCCCTCGTCCAGTCCTTCGGCAGCGAGCCGCAGGTGGTCGTCGAGCACTGCCTCGCCGCCAACCGCATCCGCCGGGAGCGCGACAACCGGCTCACCGCCGTCATGTTCCTGTTCGGCGTGCTCTTCCTGCCCGGACTGCTGGTCTGGCTGGGCGTCTTCCAGCTCCGGGCCACCATGCTGAAGGCCGACAACAAGCGGGTCTCCGGGCTCGGCAGCGCCCTGCTGGCCGCCGTCGGGGTCCTCGCGATCGTCTTCCTGATCCGGATGCCCCTCGCCGGCTTCTGGGGCTGGTACGCGCGCGGCTGCATCGTGCTCCCCGTCGTCGGCTGGTACCTGGCCAAGCGGCTGTGCGAGCGCACCGCACGGGACCTGCGCGAGGCCTGGGACGGCCTGCTCTCCGGCGGCAGCGTCGGCGCGAAGGTCCCCGAGGCGGTGCCGACCAGCCCCGACCAGGCAGCGGCCGAGCAGCTGCGCCAGTCCCTGGCCCGGCTCAGCGCCGAACAGCAGTCCAACTCGGTCTTCTACGCCGGCCCCAAGGGCATACTCGGCATGGGCACCCGCTGGGGCTCCTGGCACCTCGCCGAGGAGCTGGTCCCGCTCGACCCGGTCAAGGGCATCCACGAGTTCCGCGCCTGGACGGTCGTCCGGGAGATCGAGAAGGAGCTGAGCGTGCTGCACCGGCAGCACCTGAAGACCGGCGGCTTCCCGACACCCCAGGTCAAGCACTGGATCGTCACCCATGTCGGCGAGGGCGCCAAGGCGGTGTCCCGGCCCGAGGGCACCGACTACCAGGTGGGGCCCGCCGACGTGGAGCGGATCTGCAACAGCAACCACTTCGGCAAGGGCGAACGGCACTACCTGGGCGTGCAGTGGCCGCACCTGTGGGACGGGGGCCTCATCATCACGATGATGGCCACCGTGACCGTGCTGAAGGAGACGCTGCGGATCGAGGTCACCGGACACGCCCTCGGACCGGTCAACGGCCTGTTCAGCGGCAAGCCCGAGGCTCCCACCAGGACGGTCGCCAAGACCGTCCGGTTCTGGGAGACGCGCACGATCAAGCTGCCCCTGGTCACCCCGGACGAGGTGGTGCGGCTCGCCGCGCGGGCGTCGATCAGCTGGTATCCGCCGCTGCTGAAGTGGCTCGGCGGTTCCATAGGCCTGCCCGAGCCGTTCGGCCTCCGGCACGCCTGGGCCGACCAGCCCTGGAAGCACCGCTTCATGGCCGACGACGCGCTGCGCGCGGCCACGCCGGTGCTCCGGGCGGTGCACCGGGCCGCGTTCACCGTGCTCAAGGAGCACGACGTCAACATGGACAAGTTCAACGCACGGGCGGGAGCGCTCAGCGGGTCGGTCCAGGAGGCGTCACCGAAGAAGGCCGACACGTACGACGCGTGAGCCTCCGGCGGTTCGGCCGAAGTGGGCGGGCGCGGGCACCGGCCCCCGGACCCCCGCCTCGGCTTGGACGGCCCCGACCCCGTCCTCGATCTCCCTCAGAGGGGGCACCCCCGGACGGGCTGCTCAGGGTGACGTCGGCCAGGCCTCGGCCAGCATCTTGCGGGTGTCCGCCAGGAGCTGGGGCAGTACCCGGGTGTGGCCCACCACCGGCATGAAGTTCGTGTCGCCGCCCCAGCGCGGCACGATGTGCTGGTGCAGGTGGGCCGCGATGCCGGCGCCTGCCACCGTGCCCTGGTTCATGCCGATGTTGAAGCCGTGGGCGCCGGACGCCGTGCGCAGCGCGGTCATGGCCTGCTTGGTCAGCTCGGCCAGTTCGACCGTCTCCGGGCCGGTCAGGTCCGTGTAGTCGGCGACGTGGCGGTACGGGACCGTCATCAGGTGGCCGCCGTTGTACGGGTAGAGGTTGAGCACGGCGTAGACGTGCTCGCCGCGCCGGACGATCAGCCCGTCCTCGTCGGACTTGGCCGGGATCGAGCAGAAGGGACAGCCGTCGTCGGCGCCCGGACCGGTCGGCTTGTTCTCACCCTGGATGTAGGCCATCCGGTGGGGCGTCCACAGGCGCTGGAACGCGTCCTGCGTCCCCACTCCGATCTGCTGCTCCGGCTCACTCGTCATGCTACGCAGCATATGGCTTCGCCCGTTCGCGGCGTGTCGCCGGGGCCGCGGGAATGCTCCCGGCGGTGAAGCTGGGCGGATGGACGACGACAGCCGGCTGAACCGCTGGGACCGGAGGACCGACCTGGTGCTCGGCATCGCGTCGCTGGTCTTCCTCGGCTCGTACGCGGTGCACGTGCTGCTGCCCCGGCTGCCGGACGCCGGGCACGTCTTCTTCCTGGCACTGCTGTACACGGCCTGGGCGATGTTCGCCGTCGACTACGCGGTGCGCTGGCGGCTCAGCGGCGAGGGACCGGGGTTCGTCAGACGGCACTGGCTGGACACGCTCGTCCTGGTGCTGCCCCTGCTGCGACCGGTGCGGGTCGTGCGGACCTACGAGTCGATCCAGCGGCGGCGCGGGGAGCCCCGGCTCTCGTTGCACGCGCGCGTGGCGGCCTACTCGACGCTGTCGATCTCGCTGCTCGGCTTCTCCGGCGCCCTCGCCGTCTACCAGGTCGAACGCTCGGCCCCGCACGCCAACATCCGCACCTTCGGCGACTCCCTCTGGTGGACCTGCTCGACCCTCTCCACGGTCGGCTACGGCGACTACGTCCCGGTGACCACCCTGGGGCGGTTCATCGCCGCGGGGATGATGGCCTGCGGTCTGGCCCTTCTGGGTACGGTCACGGGGGCGTTCTCGTCCTGGATGCTGCAGCGGTTCGCACTGAGCGAGAACGGGCGAAGGCCCCCGGAGAGCTGATCTCCGAGGGCCTCCCGAGCAGCCGGATCAGACCTGGGTCCGCTCCTCGACCACCTTCACGATCTTCGCGATGGCCTCGTCGAACGGGATGCCGTTCTCCTGCGAGCCGTCCCGGTAGCGGAAGGAGACCGAGCCGGCCGTCATGTCCTCGTCGCCCGCGATGACCATGAAGGGCACCTTCTGCTTCTGGGCGTTGCGGATCTTCTTCTGCATCCGGTCGGAGGAGGCGTCCACCTCGACCCGCAGGCCCTTCTTCTTCGCCGCGGCGGCGAACTTCTGCAGGTACTCGACGTGTCCGTCGCCGATCGGGATGCCGACCGCCTGGACCGGCGCCAGCCATGCCGGGAAGGCGCCCGCGTAGTGCTCCAGGAGCACCGCGAAGAACCGCTCGATGGAGCCGAACAGGGCGCGGTGGATCATCACCGGGCGCTGCTTGGAGCCGTCGGCGGAGGTGTACTCCAGGTCGAAGCGCTCGGGCAGGTTGAAGTCGAGCTGGACGGTCGACATCTGCCAGGTGCGGCCGATGGCGTCCTTGGTCTGCACGGAGATCTTCGGGCCGTAGAAGGCGGCGCCGCCCGGGTCCGGGACGAGCGGGAGGCCCTGCTTCTCGGCGACCGAGCGGAGCGTCTCGGTGGCCTCCTCCCAGACCTCGTCGGAGCCGACGAACTTCTCCGGGTCCTTGGTGGACAGCTCCAGGTAGAAGTCGGTCAGACCGTAGTCGCGCAGCAGGTTCAGGACGAAGGTGAGCGTCTTGTCGAGCTCCTCCGCCATCTGCTCCTTGGTGCAGTAGATGTGCGCGTCGTCCTGGGTGAAGCCGCGGGCCCGGGTCAGGCCGTGCACGACGCCCGACTTCTCGTAGCGGTACACGGTCCCGAACTCGAAGAGGCGCAGCGGCAGTTCACGGTAGGACCGGCCGCGCGCGTCGAAGATCAGGTTGTGCATCGGGCAGTTCATGGGCTTGAGGTAGTAGTCCACGCCCTCGTCGAGCTGCATGGGCGGGTACATGCCGTCGGCGTACCAGTCCAGGTGCCCGGAGGTCTCGAAGAGCTTCCCCTTCGTGGCGTGCGGGGTGTAGACGAACTCGTAGCCCTCCTCCTCGTGCCGGCGGCGCGAGTAGTCCTCCATCACGCGGCGGACGACGCCGCCCTTGGGGTGGAAGACGGCGAGGCCGGAGCCGATCTGCTCCGGGATGGAGAACAGGTCCAGCTCGCTGCCGAGCTTGCGGTGGTCGCGCTTCTCGGCCTCGGCGAGGAAGTCGAGGTACTCCTTCAGCTCGTCCTTGGACGGCCAGGCGGTGCCGTAGATGCGCTGGAGCATCGGGTTCTTCTCGCTGCCGCGCCAGTAGGCGGCCGCGTTGCGCATCAGCTTGAACGCCGGGATCAGACGGGTGGAGGGCAGGTGGGGACCGCGGCAGAGGTCCTTCCAGCACAGCTCGCCGGTCTTGGCGTCCAGGTTGTCGTAGATCGTCAGCTCGCCGGCGCCGACCTCGACGTCCGCGCCGTCGTCGCTGGACGCGGAGCCCTTGAGGCCGATCAGCTCCAGCTTGTACGGCTCGTCCGCCAGCTCCTCGCGGGCCGCCTCGTCGGTGACGACTCGGCGGGAGAACTTCTGCCCGCGCTTCTGGATCTCCTGCATCTTCTTCTCGATGGCCTTGAGGTCATCGGGGTGGAAGGGCTTCTCGACGTCGAAGTCGTAGTAGAAGCCGTCCTTGACGGGCGGCCCGATGCCGAGCTTGGCCTCGGGGAACAGCTCCTGCACGGCCTGGGCCATGACGTGCGCGGTGGAGTGCCGCAGGATGTTGAGACCGTCCTCGGAGGAGATCTCGACGCCCTCGACGGTCTCGCCGTCCCGCACCTCGTACGCGAGGTCCTTGAGCTCACCGGCCACCCGGGCCGCGATGACCGCGCGCTCGCCGGCGAAGAGCTCGGCGGCCGTAGTGCCCGTCGTCACCACGCGCTCTTCCCGCTCGGAATCGCGTTGGATGATCACACGGACGTCTGACACCGGTCTCTCCTGACTGAAGACGAATGCGGGCGCCGTACCAGGAGCGCACGCCATACCGGATCGTACCGACCCGGCACCGTCGATCGCTAAACGGTTACCCGCCGTCCCCGGTCAGTCGCAGTCGTCGCCGCTGCACGCCTCCTCGAAGAAGTCGAGGTTCTCCTGGAGCGACTTCATCAGCCGGTCCCGTTCGGCCTCGTCCACCTGGACCGGCGCGACCCCGAAGGCGCCGGACAGCCGCCGGAAGCCGCCCCGGCTCTCCAGCCGCCCGTGCACCCGCACCGGAAGACCCACCAGATGGGCCTGCCCGGCGATCCGGTAGTCCTCCTCGTCGAGGGTGACCCGGACGTACGGCACCTCGGCCCCGGCGATCACCCGCAGCCGTACGGCGCCCTCGCCGCGCGGCTCGGAGCGGCGCATGCGGACGACGGTGCCGGTGACCCGGACCGCGACCGAGGGTTCGTCGCGCAGGTAGCGGGCACCGGCCTCGCGCAGCACCGGCAGGTCGCCGGGTGAGAACTCGATGGGCTCCGGGGTGGCCGCGCAGTCGTCGGGGACCCCGGCGCCCGGCGCCCACGCCACGGAGACGCGGGCGCCTTCCGTGCCGCGCACGAGCGTGACGAGGGCGTCGGTCAGCTCCCGGCTCACGCCCGCCTCGACGGCGCCGTCGAAGGCGTCCATGCCGCCGGTGGCCCGCTGGTAGTCGATGGCCTCACGGGCGGCGTACAGGGCCTGGTGGAGGCGTACCGCGAGGGACCGGCCGGTGCCGACGGGCACGAAGGCGGCCAGGCCGCGCCCGCCGTCCGCCGAGCCGACGAGGACGGACTCCAGCATCGCGGCGGCGGCGCGCTTGTGCCGGGCGCCGTAGTAGCCGGCCCGCGCACGGGTGGCGAGCGCGCCGGCCAGCAGGGTCTGCCGGGCGGCGGTGCGCAACTGCTCCTCGACCGTCCAGGACGCGGCGTCCGCCGGTCCGCTGGGCACGTCCCGCCACCAGCGGATCTCGTCGCTGGGCACGGCGAGTCCGACCAGCACGTCACGCGCGGCGGGCGTGCCGCTGCGCACGAGAGCGGTGAGCGCCTCCCCGAGCAGGTCGTCACTGTCCGGGAAGGCGCGGCTCTCGGGTACCAGCAGGCTGGTGCCGGTGCTGCCCGGCCCGGGTGGGGTCCAGCGGCCGTAGCGCCCCGGTGCGCCCCCGCGCCGCTGCCAGCCGTGCCGGCGCAGCAGGGCGCCGAGCACGGCGGGGTCGACCTCGGCGGGCTCGGGGGGACGGTTCCAGTGGGGCCCGTGGAGATCGTCGGGATGCGGCCGGACCTCCCGCAGCTGCTCCTCGTACGGACGGTGCCTCATGGTCTGCCTCCCGTCCCGACCCGCGTCATGATCTCGCAGAGCGCCCGGTCGTCGAAGATGCGCGAGGTCGGAACGCGCACGGTGGTCCGGTGCCGGCCGGTGATCGGGTGCCCTGCCAGGTTGACCCAGTAGCAGCAGTGGCGCAGATCGAGCCGGTCGTGGCTGGCGCGCAGCCAGTCGTCCTGGGAGCGCGGTACCAGCATCACCACCAGGATCTTGTGCACCGACACCGGTGTGCGGGCGAGCTTGCGCAGGTGGTCGTTGTCCAGCGTGAAGGAGAAGAAACGTCCCGGCGGGTTGGGGGCGATCTGGTACGTGCACTTGAGCTGCACCTTTATCGTCACCTCGTCGTCGACGGTGTGACCGGGCGAGCCGTGGCTGACGTGCCAGTCGATGCCGTTGTCCGGGAACGGCTGCGACAGCGAGCAGCCGGCCGCCGCCGCGACGGCATGCAGATAGCCCACCTGCAGTGTCTCCATGCAGGCGGTGGTCGCGAGTGTGCCGCGATGGGGGCCCGTACGTTCGGGCAGCAGCCCGCCCCGTTCGGGCTGCGCTATCGCCATGACCAAAAGCCTTCCCAGCCAAAGAGTTTCCCCGTGGCGGGCCGCTGAACTGCAAAGACCCGCACTCCTGTTGTGTCCTTCCGGCGTACGCCGCAAACGGCCCGGGTATCACCAAACGGGCAGAAGACGGAACGTCACCTGCCGTGGGTGAACGAGGAGTTGTATTGGCATGACGTGCTGGTACGAGGGGCCCCTGGCGGCCTTCGACACGGAGACCACGGGCGTGGACGTGGAGACCGACCGCATCGTGTCCGCCGCGGTCGTCGTCCAGGACGCCCCGGGCACCCGACCCCGGGTGACCCGCTGGCTGGTCAACCCGGGTGTGCCGGTGCCGGAAGCGGCGACGGCGGTGCACGGGCTGACGGACGAACACCTGCAGCGCAACGGCCGCTGGCCGGCGCCGGTGATGCATGAGATAGCCGAGGAACTGGCCGAGCACGCGGCGATGCACCGCCCCCTGGTGGTGATGAACGCGCCGTTCGATCTGACGCTGCTGGACCGGGAGTTGCGCCGGCACCGGGCGTCCGCACTGGACCGCTGGTTCGAGGCGAGCCCGCTGCTCGTTCTCGACCCCCGGGTCCTGGACAAACATCTGGACCGCTACCGCAAGGGCCGCCGGACCCTGACCGACCTGTGCGCGCACTACGAGGTCACCCTCGAGGGCGCGCACGACGCGGGCGCGGACGCGCTCGCGTCCCTGGAGCTCGTACGGGCGCTGGGCCGCCGTTTCGCGGCCCGCCTGGAGCGCCTGACCCCGGCCGAGCTGCACACCCTGCAGACGACCTGGCACGCGGCGCAGGCCCGCGGCCTCCAGGCGTGGTTCACCCGCAGCGGCACACCGGAGACGGTGAACCAGGACTGGCCGCTGCGGCCGGAACTGCCGGCGGCGGCGTGACGGGCGGGGCGCCGGCGACGGCGCCCCGCCCGATCAGGCGCGCGTGATGGTCCGTCCCGGCATCGGCTCCGCGAGCGCGACCCGTCGGGCCGGCGCGCCGAAGGGGTCGGCGAAGTACTGCGTCTCGTGCGCCACGTGCAGGCCGGCGAACTCCATGATGCTCACCGAGTACGACGGCACTCCGTCGTAGGTGATGACGCATTCGCTGACCCACAGCGTCGCGTGGCCGGTGATCCGCAGGACGGTGAAGTGCCGGTCGGCCGGGTGGCCGCCGCGCTGTGCCGCGATGGCCGCACGGCCCCGGAAACGCTCGCCCGACTGCGGGTAGTCCAGGATCGCGTTGGCGGCGTAGACGGCGTGCTCGGCCTCGATGTCCCCGTGTTCCGATGCCCGCCAGTGCTCCTCGATCGCGGCCCTGACCCGGGAATCAGCATCCATGGCACCGCCCTTCCTCGGGGCCAGCCTAGGCACACCCGACACGGCCGGCCGAGAGGCGGACGGGCACGGGCCGCGGAGTCCACCGTTCGGCCGGATCGCGGAACGGCAAAAAGGCCGGTCCACTGATGTGGACCGGCCTTCCCGGTGGTGGGCGATACTGGGTTCGAACCAGTGACCTCTTCGGTGTGAACGAAGCGCTCTCCCACTGAGCTAATCGCCCGGGAACGGAGAGAACGATACAGGTACCGGCGGGTTCCGTTCAAACCGCTTGGAGGTGCCGGAGCAGTCCGCGCCGTCCCGACCGCATCATCAACCGGTGGTTGGCGCGGAAGAACGGCCGCCCGGGGACGGCGAGTCGGCGCAGCAGCGGCTTGTTCACGTCGACGACCTGGTCGTAGCGGGCGAGGGTGCCGGCGCCGGCGGCGGTGACCGTCCAGCGGGACCAGCCCTCGATGTCACCGGTCATCGCCGCCTCCAGCACGCCGGCCTCCGGATCGTGTCGCGTCTCCCGTGCCGTGAACGTCATGTCGTACGGAAGGACGGAGCGGATCGTGATGACCCCCGTCGTGTCGTTCAGCCGGTTCACCGACCGCACCTGTGGCCACCAGCCCGGATAGTCCTCGACCCGCTCCAGCGCGTCGTAGACGACGGTGTACGGCACCGGCAGGGACCACAGGCTGCGGAAGCGATAGTGGGTCCAGTCCATGGCCAGAGTCTGCCCGCCCGGCCGAAGTGAGTACGCGTACTCATGCCCGTATGGAGTGACCTGGACCACACTCACCGGTACGAGCGCCGCCGCCCGTGCGACGGCGCTCCCCCACCCCCGTTACGAGGGCATCTTGTCGCCGAGCAGGGCCAGGTTCTCGATGGCGGCGAGCCCGTACAGCGCGGTGTCGTTGGAGGACACCCAGCTCGCCTCGCTGCCCGCGACGAGCGTGACCGGGCCGGAGAGCGGCTCGGTCTGCCACGGCGAGGACTCCATGTAGCCGTCGGAGCTGTAGAACTTCGTCCACGCGCGCTTGGCGAGCGTCGCGTCGCCGGTCTGTACGGCGGCGTACGCGTCGAGCCGCGAGTGGCCCTGGAAGAGCAGCAGGGTGCCGAAGTTGGTGCCGTAGCGTGCCGCCTGTTCGGTCTTGGTGGCGTTGAAGTAGCGGCAGTAGTCGAAGTAGACCTCGTTGAACTTCGGCATGTCGACCAAGTAGATGAGTTCCGCGCAGAGTTCGTTGAGGCCGAAGACCGCGGAGAGGTGGGATACCGAGACCACCGGGGTGTCCGCGGTGGCGAACTTTCCGGTGTCGAGGTCGTACAGGCCGCTGCCCTGGACGAAGCCGTTGGGCTGGGCGGCGATGCCCTCCATGGTCGACAGCACGCGGGCCTTGGCCTTCTCCCACTTGGGGCCCTTGCGTTCCCACTCGGTCAGCCAGGCCGAGACCAGGCCGCTCCAGTCGGTGCCGAAGCCGATGGAGAGGGCGTGGCGGTCGGGGGTGTAGGGGTCGGTGCGGACCTTGCGCTGCGGGTCGAGGACGAGGAAGGTCTCGTCGGAGTCGACGTTGGCGGCCATGAGGTCGCCGACGCGTTCGTCGGCGGTGAGGAAGTAGTAGAAGCGCCGGTAGGTGGTGTTGGAGATGCGCTGCTGCTTGGCGCTGTCGGCGTAGTGCTGGATGCCGTGCCGGGTGCCGAGCCCTGCCCACTGGCCGATGTGGTAGACGTCGACCTCGCCGGTGTGCCGGGTGAGCGCCTCGGCGAACCGGAAGATGTCCGAGCGGCCGCTTCTCAGGTACGCGTACCAGAGCCACAGGTCGGGCGAGAGCTCGGAGTTGTCCCAGGCGTAGCCGCCGACGTCGTACCGCCACTGGTGGCGCACGGTGTCGTAGGTGTGCATGAAGTCGCCGTAGTCCCAGAAGCCGTACCAACGGCGTTGCTCCACCTGGTCCTTGTAGTAGGTGAAGAGGAAGTCGAGGTGGTCCTCGATCTTCGCCTTGGCGGCGGTGGAGCGGTCGGGTTCGGAGAACAGGCCGGGGCCGAAGACCTTGGCCTTGATCAACTGCTTGGGAGGGGCGGTGAGTTGCGGGAGCACCCGGACCGCGTCGACCTGGTCGGCCAGCGCCTCCGGTGTCGGGGTCGTCTCGTTGGCCCAGAACAGCAGTTCCGAGGTACGGGCGATGCCGTAGGGGGTGCCGAACTCCGGCTCGTAGTCCTCGTAGGTGATGTTGAGGCCTTCGAGCTGCTCGGCGTAGGTGTCCTGGCCCATGCCGTCGTGGTAGAAGCGCAGGTCCATCGGCTGGGCCTCGGGCGACCAGAGCCAGAGGGTGATCTCGGCCTCGTCGGTGTGGGCGTCGCGGATGTCGAGCTGGGCCGGGAACTTCTGCCAGAAGTCCCGGAGCCCGAAGGAGAATCCGCCGCTCGCCCCGCCGACGTACCCGAAGCCGGAGGCCCGCTTGCCGCCGCCGGCCGGGATCCAGCCGTACCCCTTCTTCGTGCGCTTGCGCAGGGTGAAGCCGTCGGCGGAGAGCTGGGAGAGGGTGTAGTCGCCCCAGTTCGGGATGTACTGGAGGCGGGTGGTGACCCGCTGGTCCCAGGTGGCCGGGTCGGGCAGCTTCTGGCCCGCGTACTGGGCCGCCTGCACGGCCGCACCGGGGTCGCGGCGCAGCCCGGTGATGCCCTGGACGGCCTCCCGCAGCAGGCCCGTCCCCTCGCCGCCGATGCGGACGTGCCGGTCGTAGGCCGCATCGCGCATCGGCACCGCGAAGCGGACGCCGAGCCCGCGGATGAAGTCGCCGCTCGCCTTGCCCGGCTCCTGGGTGCCGTCGTAGGTGATCGTGTGGACCATGCGGAAGGAGTCGGCGCCCGCGTAGAAGTAGAGCCGGATCGAGAACGGCAGCCAGCTCCGGCTTCCCTTCCGGTGCTTGCCGTCGATGCGGACGACCGCGCGGACCGGGCCGTCCTGTTCGACGGTGACGGAGCCGATCGCGCCGTCGAACCGCTCGGTCCTGACCGCGCCCTGGTCCTCGTCCTCGACCTCGGGCTGGCGGATGAGGACCAGCCGGCCGTTCCTGGCGATCTCGGTGGAGCCCCGGGTGACGGACTTGATGATCGTGGAGCCGTTCTTGCCGATCTTCACCGCGATCACGCCGGTCGACACGTCGATGGTGCCGCCGCTCCTGTCGACGGTGACCTTCTTGTCGGGCGCGGCCGCGTCGCCCGCCGCGAGGGTGAGCTTCCCGCTCCCCGAACTCACCGCGTGGGCGGTCCACTTGAGGGAGCCGTCCGGCCAGTAGGCGAGCGGCCAGGACTGGACGGGCACGTCCTTGCCGTCCGCGTCCGTCAGCGCGAAGGTCTGGTCCTCCTGGAACGCGCCCATCGGCCAGGGCACGCCGACGGTCGAGCCGGGCGCGGCGCCGAGGCCGCCGTCCTCCAGCCAGTCCAGGGTCACCGGGTCCGCGTCGGCGGCCTCGGCTCCGGGCGCGGCCTGCGCGTCCTTCGCACCCAGCACCCAGCTGAACTGGGCGGCGGCGCCGGCGACGGCCGCCGCCTTGAGAAGGGACCTGCGAGGGATGGGAGACATGTTTCCGCCTTTCCTTTCCGTGCGAGTGCAAGATGGTCAGGGGCATGACAGAGAGAGGAACGGCGCCGGAGGCGCCGCCCCTGACAAGAGGCTGGTCAGCGTCGCCGGTGCCGCTCCTCGACCGCGACGGCCGCCGCCGTCACGGCGCCCAGCACAGGCACCGCCAGCGGCGCGATGAGCAGGGCGGAACAGACCACGAGGACCGCTCCCCCGACGAGCAGGAAGGATCCGCCCGGGTCCAGGACGGTACGGCGGCCGGCCGCCGCGAGCAGGGTGCGCCAGCGGTCACCGGGCGCCCAGACGGCCGCCGCGCGCAGCCCCGTGACCACGAGGCCGATCACCGCGAACAGGCCCACGGCACCGACGAGCGGCCCGCCGGGCAGCCCGGCGCGCACCGCCTGGACGTCCACCCAGGCGGCGGCGACCGCACCCCAGCCGGCGAGCCCGACGACCCACCCGCCCGGCAAGGCGGCCCGGAAGTCGGCCACGAACTCCCGCCGGCCACCGGCCACCTGCCCGGTACGGCGGCGCAGGTGCCGGGCGCCGGCCGCGAAGGCCGCCGGGTAGGTGACCACCCCCAGGGACGCGACCGCGATCCACACCCCGGTGAGCAGGCACTCGGCGAAGACCCCGAACCGCTCCGCGAAGACGGACGGCTTTGCGCGCACGTCGGCCACGACGTCATCAGCCCTTCAGTCCGGAGGTCGCCATTCCGTCGATCAGGTAGCGCTGGAAGGCGAGGAAGAACAGCAGCACGGGCAGCAGCGCGACGAGGGACATGGCGATCATCCCGCCGTAGTTGGCGGCGACGCCGTCGGAGTCGCGGAACATCATCAGGCCCAGCGAGACCGTGTACTTGCCGGGTTCGTTGAGGTAGATCAGCGGGCCCATGAAGTCGTTCCAGGCGTTGATGAAGGTGAAGATCGCACTGGTGATGAGGGCGGGCCGGCACAGCGGCAGCACGATCGACCAGTAGATGCGGAAGTGCCCGCAGCCGTCGAGCCGCGCCGCCTCGTCCAGTTCCCGGGGCAGGTTCCGCATGAACTGCACCATCAGGAAGACGAAGAACGCCTCGGTGGCGAGGTACTTGCCGATCAGCAGCGGGATGTAGGTGTTGATCCAGCCGAGCTTCTGGAACATCACGTACTGCGGGATCAGCAGCACGTGGTACGGCAGCAGCAGGGTGCCGATCATCAGGGAGAAGAGCAGGTTGCGGCCGGCGAACCGGATACGGGCGAAGGCGTAGGCGGTGAGGGAGCAGGAGACCAGCACGCCGACGACGGCACCGACGGCGTAGAAGAGGGAGTTCTGGAAGAACGTCCAGATGCTGATGTCCGCTATGCCGTCGGCGAGGCCCTTGAAGTTGGACAGGATCGGGTGGGCCGGGAACAGCTGGAGGCTGTTGACGATGTCCTTGCTGGGCTTGAAGGACGCGCCGATCACCCAGACCACCGGGTAGAGGATGACCGCGAGGATCAGCAGGGCGCCGAGGTGCCAGCCGAGGGAACCGGTGCGTCTCCGGGAGAGGACGGGAATACTCATCGGGCGTCCTCCTCGTAGTGCACCCACTTCTTCTGGGACCAGAAGAGGATGGCCGTCACCAGGGCCACGGCCAGCAGCAGCATCCAGGCCATCGCGGCGGCGAAGCCCATCTGGGCGTTCTTGAAGCCCTGCTCGTAGAGGTAGCAGGTGTAGACGAGCGTGGCGTCGGCCGGTCCGCAGCTGCCGTTGGAGACGACGTACGCCGAGCCGAAGATCTGGAAGGAGTGGATGGTCTCCAGCAGCACGTTGAAGAACAGCACCGGGGAAATCATCGGCAGGGTGATGTTCCAGAACCTGCGCAGTGGTCCGGCGCCGTCCATCTCGGCGGCCTCGTAGAGCTCCCTCGGTACCTGCTTCAGGCCCGCCAGGAAGATGACCATGGGCGCGCCGAACTGCCACACGGTCAGGGCGACCAGGCAGTACAGCACCCAGTCGGCGTTGCCGACCCAGCCGCCGACGTGCCAGCCGAAGAGGGACTGGGTCCGGTCCACGATCGCGTCGTCGGAGAAGAGGGACCGCCAGACGAAGCCGACCGAGACGCTCGCGCCGATGAGCGAGGGGGCGTAGAAGGCGGCCCGGTAGAAGGCCTGCCCGCGGCGGCTCTGGGCCAGCAGCATCGCGACCCCGAGCGCGAGCAGCAGCTTCAGCGGGGTGCCGATGACCACGTACTTCGCGGTCACCTCCACCGACTTCTGCCAGCGGGGGTCGTCGAACATCCTGGTGAAGTTGTCGAACCCGACCCACTTCGGGGTGTTGAAGAGGTTGTAGTCGGTGAACGCGAAGTAGAGCGAGGCGACCATCGGGCCCGCGGTCAGCAGCAGGAAGCCGGCGATCCACGGGGACATGAAGAGGTAGCCGGCGAGGTTCTCGCGCCGGCGGCCGGGCCGCCGCCCCGTGGTGGCGGAGGCGGCCGAACGCGTCCTGCGGGCGGCGGGCAGGGAGTCCTTGACGAGCGTCACGGCGGGTCCCATCAGGCCTGGAAGGCGGCCTCGGACTCGGTGAAGAACTGCTTCACCGAGTCGGAGACCTTGGTCTTGCCCTGGCCGAGGTCGCCGCCGATGCGCAGGAAGGCGGCCTCGATGGTGTCGGCACCGGAGGGGTGCGGAGTGATCGTGCCGAGGACACCGGCCTTGGCGGTGTCGTCCTCGTACTGGGCGATCTCCTTGTTCACCGCGTCCGTCGGCTTGTACGCCGTGTACTGCTCGGTGCTCGCGAGAATGCCCCGGTCGTAGCCCATGATCGTGCCGACCTCGGGGTCGTGGACCATGAAGTCGATGAACTGCGCGACCTCCTTCGGGTGGGCGGTGCGGGCGGAGGCGCTCAGCATCAGGGAGGCGAGGTACTGCCCGGTGTGCTTGCCGTCCATGGTCGGGATCGGGGCGAGGCCGTAGGTGCTGTCGCCCTCCGCCGAGTAGCGGACGGTGAAGTTGTCCCAGGTGAACTCGGAGGCGCCGTGGCCGGCGGAGAGGGAGGACTTGGGGAAGTCCTGGGCCACGGTCTTCGGGTCGGTGACGATGCCGGCCTTGACGCGGTTGTAGCCGTCGGTCCACCACTCCGTCAGGTCGGCCTTGTCGAAACCGAGTCCGTCGTCGGTGTAGAACGCCTTGCCGTTCTGGCGGAGGTAGAGGTCGTACAGGTACATGATCGTGAAGTAGCCGGTGTCCCCCGCGACCTTCGTCCTGTCGTGGATGGTCTTCAGGGCCTTGAAGTAGTCGTCCCAGGTCCAGCCCGTGTGCGGCTCGACACCGGCTTTCTCGTAGACCTTCTTGTCGATGACCAGCGCCATGGTGTTGGAGCCGACGGGGATTCCGAGCTGCTTTCCGTCGACCTCGCCGACCTTGGTCACCCCGGCCCGGAAGTGATCCAGGCTCAGATTTCCTGCCTGGACCTGTGACTTGAGGTCGAGCAGAATTCCGCGCTTGTCGTACTTCCGGAGAAAGGTGACGGCATTTTGGAAAACGTCCGGGGGATTTCCGCCGGCCGCCTGGGTCTGGAACTTCTCCCAGAACGACGCATACGTCTGAAAGTCGGTCTTGACCTTGATCTTCGGGTGCTTCTTCTCGAAGAGCGCGATGGTCTTGTTGATCTTCTGTGCGCGTTCCTCGGCACCCCACCACGAGTAACGGATCGTCACCGTCCCGTCCCCGGCGCCGGTGCCGCCTCCGCACCCGGCCGTCGCGGCGAGCCCGAGCGTCGCCGCCGAGGCCCCGGCCGCCTTCAGGATGGTGCGTCTCTCCACATTCCTGCTGGTTCCCACAGTCGGGCCCCTCCCCGCAGCGTCGCCGACGCCTGCATGAATCGTTTCAAGTAAGCGCTTGCTGGCACAAGTTACGGAGGGCCCGGTGAGGCGTCAATGATTCGGACAGGATTTTCTTGCGGGCGGGGCCGGCGGGGCGGGGCCGGGCGACGCGACCGCAGGAGGGCGGGGACAGGCGACGTCGCAGGTGAGAGACGCGCGGCCGAGGGGTCGAACATGGAGTGGCGCACGGGAGGCGACGGTTACGGGTTGGCTTCGGTGGCTTCGGCGAGAGGGGTGGAGGGATGGGCCGGGGCAGGTAATGGTCGGAGGTATGGGCTCCCGGCGGGCGGCGCCGGTTCCCGCCGCACGGCGCACGACGGAGCCGCTGGTCCCCGGTCCACGCCCTCGGCCGCTCGGACAGCGGTCGCGAGCACCTGGCACTCCAGGCGCCGGAAGAGCGGGACCCCGAGGGCGGGCGCGGGATCCTGAGAGCCGGCCGCTCGCGCCCCTGCGGAGGCATCGTCGCGCCCTGCGCACGCCACCGCCGCCGCACGGCCCCGGCCGCCCTCGGACCGCCGGAGGCGGCCGTCGCCGCCACGAACGCGGCCCGGCGGCCCTCCCCGCGGCACAGAACAACCGCGGCCCACCTGCCGTCTCGCAGGTGGGCCGCGGTTTCGGGTGGGCGATACTGGGTTCGAACCAGTGACCTCTTCGGTGTGAACGAAGCGCTCTCCCACTGAGCTAATCGCCCGGGTGCAGGAAGAACATTACCCCATGTCAGGGGGTGCCCCCGACCAGTCGCCGGGGGCCCGCGCCGTCGTCCGGATCACTCCTCGATCCTCCACGGCATCACGATCCCGAACCTGGAGAGGTAGACCCCGGCCCCGGCGGCCACGACCACCAGGCCGATCGTCGTCAGCGTGATGTTGCGGCGGCGCACCCTGGGATCGAGGGCCTTCTGGGCGGCCTCCGTGACCTTGCGCTTCGTCCAGCGCAGCACCAGCTGGGCCCAGACGAACTCGGTCGCCCAGATCGCCATGCCGGCGAAGATGATCACCCAGCCGGGGCCGGGCAGCGGCAGCAGGACGACACCCACGGCCACCACCGCCAGGCCGATCACGAAGACCCCGACCTGCCAGCTCAGGTGCAGCATCCGGCGCGCCCTGACGAACTCGGGCGCCCGTGATCCGAGCCCCCGCTCGTCGCGCGCCCGGTCCGCCGCCGTCCCGTCCGTCCCGCTGCCGCCCGAGGCCACGGTGGTCTCGCCCGTTTCGTCACTCCCCGTATTCATACGACCAAACCCTACCCGAGCGATTCCGGTCACCGGAATGGTCGTAGATCGCGTCCAGGTTCTCGGCCGGAAGAGTTACGTAAACACACGCAAAACACTCAGAGGGGTTTACAACGGCACCGTAGGTGGCATGTCGATTTCGCCGACGTGCGAATCCCCGAGCGCACACTGAGCGAAAGGCCCTGGCGCTTATGAACACCACGGTCAGCTGCGAGCTGCACCTGCGCCTCGTTGTGTCGAGCGAGTCATCCCTGCCTGTCCCCGCAGGCCTGCGGTACGACACGGCCGACCCCTACGCCGTGCACGCCACCTTC
This sequence comes from Streptomyces sp. NPDC090499, assembly GCF_044769305.1. Classification (NCBI taxonomy): domain Bacteria; kingdom Bacillati; phylum Actinomycetota; class Actinomycetes; order Kitasatosporales; family Streptomycetaceae; genus Streptomyces; species Streptomyces sp. NPDC090499. The sequence goes on along the minus strand of NZ_JBIVXP010000006.1, from coordinate 355,586 downwards.
CACACCGGAGCCGAGGAGACCGTCGAGTGGGTGTTCGCCCGCGACCTCCTCGCCGAGGGGCTGCACCGCCCCACCGGCACCGGAGACGTCCGCGTCTGGCCGTCCCGCAGTCACGGTCAGGGCGTCGTGTGCATCGCCCTGAGCTCTCCGGAGGGAGAGGCCCTGCTGGAAGCCCCGGCGCGGGCTCTGGAGTCCTTCCTGAAGCGGACGGACGCCGCCGTGCCCCCGGGCACGGAACACCGCCACTTCGATCTCGATCAGGAGCTCTCCCACATCCTGGCAGAGAGCTGAGGGCACGCCCCCTGCAAGCCGCCCGGCGCCGTCCACTCGGGGAGACGGCTCGGGCCTAGACAACCGCATACGGCAGCACCGGCGCCGCCACCGTGTTGGGTCACGGGGCGGCGCCGGTGCGTCCGCGTGCCCGTGGAACCGCCGGGGGGCGGTGCGCGTTGTACCCGTCAGTCACGAGTGGGACAGGGCACGCTGCGGGGCCGCCGTATGTCGCTACCATCGGCCACCATCGGCGGGCGCCCGCCCGACCCTCAGGCCAGGGAGCGAAACGTGCTGATCACCCACGACACCCGGTGTTCTCTCGACGCCGTGGTGGATCTGGTGAACACCGTGCCGGAGGACGACGCGGCGGCGGACGGACTGCCCGATGTCGCCACCCTCCAGGATTTCGTACGAAACCACGACATCAGCGATGTGGGTGCGCTGTCGGAGTTCGATCTGTCGGCGGTGCGCAAGATCCGCGGCCGGTTCGCGGGCATCTTCGCCGCTCCGGATGCCAGGACCGCAGCCGGGATGATCAACGAGCTGGTCGCGGCCGCGGGCACCACGCCCCGGCTCACGGACCACGACGGCTACGACTGGCATGTTCACTACTTCGCGCCCGGCGCCTCGGTGGCCGACCACCTCGCCGCCGACTGCGGGATGGCGCTCGCGTTCTTCGTCGTCGCCGGGGAGCAGGAGCGACTGCGGCGCTGCGAGGCCCCGGACTGCCGGCGCGCCTTCGTCGACCTCTCCCGTAACCGTTCGCGCCGTTACTGCGACAGCCGGACCTGCGGAAACCGCCTGCATGTCGCCGCCTACCGGGCACGCCGCAAGGAAGCGGCGGGCTGACCGGGGAGACGTCGGGCCGACCGGGGAGATGTCGGCGCCAGGTGCCCGTGGCGGGAGTACCGGCGGGGCGTGGGGCGGATGCCGACGCCGGTCCCGGCGGGTGGCGCCGGGACTGACGGGTACGGCTCATAGCCACAGCAGGTCGTGCAGCGCAGCCATGAGGAGCAGACACCCGATCACCGCTAGGAAGATCATCAGCGGTGGCTGGGAAAGGGCGAAGAGGCACCCGCGGGGCTCGTCCTTCGGCGGCGCGGCCTCGCTCTGTTTCGTGTCCAGCATCTCGCGGCGATGATGTCCCAGAGGGCACCCGCCACGCGATCAACACACCCGGAATGGGCGGGAGTTCGCCGAATTCCACAATGTCCGTTTCACTTCCGCCCGCCCTCTGACCACTTCCGGGCGGGCCGTGGGCGCACTGTGTCGTTTCAATGCCTCATGCGATTGTCATATGCATGCGCCCGCGACCCGGCTGAACTGCGCCGCGCCCGGCGTGCTGCCGGGCGCCGCCCCCGCGCCCCGTCCGGCACCGCGGTGTGTCATATCCCGTGCTTCTTGAGGATGGCCTCGATGTCGCTGAAGTCGTCACCCGAGCCGGTGCCGCGGGACGGCGCCGCGGGCCTGGTCGCCGGGCGGGTGGCCGGACTCAGGGACGGTGCCGAGGCGGCGGGCGCGACGGCGTCGCGCTGCTCGCCCCGGGAGGCCGCCTTCCGCTCGGCACGGGTGGCACGGGTGCCGCCGCGCCGGCGCTCCACGGCGCGGGTGGTGGCGAACAGGGCCCAGGCCGCGCCGAGCACGCCGAGGCCCGCCCACGCGGTCGGGCTGAAGGCGGTGTCGGCGAGCCAGCCGACCACGCCGGTCATCACCAGGCCGACGGGAACGAGTGAGTAGGCGGCGATACGGGCCGCCGCCAGGTACCGCTTGCGGTAGGCGGTGACCACGGCGATGCCCAGGCCTGCCGCGGACACGGCGGAACAGACTGTCTCGGCGATCATCCGGTCCTCCTGCGGGCTGGGTCGGGCGGGGTGCGTGCGCTGCTCCGCCCCTTCCATCGTGCACCGCCCGGCCCGTGCGATCCATGTCCAGGCCCGACAATCAGGGGCATCTCGGGGTCCTCTCCGGGACACCTCCACCCCAGGGACGAGCCACGGCCGCACCCACCGTCACCGGCCACCCCCGCCCGGCTCAATTGGGTGGACGGAGCGTGGCCTGGAAGACTGGCCGGCATGAACGACTCCCCCGCACGTGCCGACGCCCCGGTCCTCGACGTCTGGTGTGAACTCCAGTGTTCCGACTGCCGCAGTGCCCTGGAGGACCTCCGCGCCCTGCGTGCCCGGTACGGTGACCGGCTGGAGCTGCGGCTGCGGCACTTCCCGCTGGAGAAGCACAAGCACGCCTTCGCCGCCGCGCAGGCCGCCGAGGAGGCCCTGGTGCAGGGCAAGGGCTGGGAGTACGTCGAGGCGGTCCTCGGCCGGGTCGAGGAACTGGACCGCCAGGGCGAGCCGTTCCTGGTCGAGGTGGCCGGCCAACTGGGCCTGGACGCCGAGGAGTTCGACACCGCGCTGATCGACGGCCGGCACATCCTGATCGTGGACGCCGACCAGGCCGAGGGCAAGGCGATCGGCGTGACCGGCACCCCGACGTACGTCATCGGCGGCGAACGCCTCGACGGCGGCAAGAGCCAGGATGGCCTGCGCGAGCGCGTGACCGAGATCGCCGACCGACTGCTGGCCGAGCAGGGGTGACCCGGCGGGAGTGACCGGGCCTCAGATCAGGTTCTTGTAGAGGATGCGGGAGACGGTGACGTACCCCAGCGCCTCGTAGAGCCGTTCGGCCGGGGTGTTGCCGGCGAACACGTTCAGGCCGAGGACGGGTCTGCCGGCGGCGACCGTCTGGTGCTCCGCCAGCAGCATGAGGGTGCGGCCGTGTCCCCGGCCGCGGTGGGCGGCGTCGGCTTCGACGTCGTACACCCAGGCCCGGTCCTGCCTGAGGGCCAGCCACAGGGTGCCGACGCGCGTCCCCTCGTGTTCGAGGACGCTGAACCGCATGTCCTCGGTGGCCCGCCCCCGGGGCAGCAGCCGCTCGTGGTCGCGCCGCGCCTTCTCGTGTGCCTCGGCCTCGGGCACGCCCCGCTCGATCCACATGCGCGCGTGCGCCCCGGCCTCGTACGCGAGCCACCCCTCGAACTCTTCCTCGGTCATGGCACGGCCGAGGCTGCCGGCGGGCAGGGCGGGCGGGGTGTCGCCGAGGTGCTTCTCCATCCTGCGGTTGCGCGGGACGTACCCGAGCGCCGTGACGAGCCGCAGCGCCGGCTCGGCGGTGGCCGGGACACTCACCTCGATCTGACGGCAGCCCCAGCCCCGCGCCACCTCCTCCGCGGCGAGCGCGGCCACGGTGCCCCGGCCCCGGTGGCGGTCGGGCTCCTCGATGCGCAGGTCGGCGATCCGGGCCACGCGGGCCCCGAGATGCGGTGAGGTGCCGAGATGGAGGGCGCCGACGGGCCTGCCGTTCACGCAGACCTGGAAGTGACGGGACGGCGCCCCGTCGGCGCCGTGCTGGAGCGGCTCGGTCGGCCGCAGGGTCGTGGTCATCAGCCGTGTTCTACCCCGCCCGGGAGGGTGACGTCAGCCCGACAAGGCCCCGTCCGGCAGGGCGCTCAGGGATCCAGGTCCTCACCCGAGCGCTCGTCGAAGATGCGCATGGCCTTGGCGGTCACCGGGCCGGGTGCACCGGGGAGTTCACGGTCGTCGACGCGGTGCACGGCCTGGACGTCGCGCAGAGTGGAGGTGAGGAAGATCTCGTCGGCCCGCTCCAGGACGTCCAGGGGCAGGTCGGTCTCGCGGGCGCCGGTCCACTCGACGGTCAGGGCGCGGGTGATGCCGGCCAGGCAGCCCGAGGAGACCGGCGGGGTGTGGATCTCGCCGTCGAGGACGACGAAGACGTTGGAGCCGGTGCCCTCGCAGAGCTGCCCGACCGTGTTGGCGAACAGGGCCTCGGAGGCGCCGTGCCGGTGGGCGCGGGCCAGGGCGACGACGTTCTCGGCGTAGGAGGTGGTCTTCAGGCCGGTGAGCGCGCCGCGCTCGTTGCGGGTCCAGGGGACCGTGATCACGGCGGTGGAGTCGGCGCGGCGGCCGGTCTCGCCGAGGGCGACCACGAGGGTCGGGCCGCGGTCGCCGCGGTCGGAACCGAGGGGACCGTGGCCGCCGGTGTAGGTGATGCGCAGCCGGCCCAGCTCCATCGGGTTGGCCGCGAGGACCGCCTCGCAGGCCCGGCGGACCTCGCCGTGGTCGGGGTCGGGCAGGCCGAGGCCCCGGGCCGAGCGGGTCAGCCGGTCGAGGTGGCGGGTGAGCGCGAAGGGCCGTCCCCCGGTCGCCTTCACCGTCTCGAAGATGCCGTCCCCCACGGTCAGCCCGTGGTCGAAGACGGAGACACGTGCGGACTCCACGTCCTGCAACCCGCCGTCCAGCCAGATCTTCACTGCTCCCTACCTCTACAAGTCAGCGCCCGCCGCGTCGGATGCACCTGGTGCATCCGACGCGGCGGACCGGCCGGGGTCCGAAGGTCGTCCGCCGGGCCGGCTCAGCACCCGGGATCCCCTTCGTTCACGTCGTACGTACCCGACGCTACCGCGAGCAGCCGGGCGGCCTTCAGCTCGGTCTCCCGCCATTCGCCGTCCGGGTCGGAGCCCCAGGTGATCCCGGCGCCGGTGCCGAACCGGAGCGCGTCACCGTCGCCGGACCGGTCGATCCAGAAGGTGCGGATGCCCACGGCCAGCTCGCCGACGCCCCGGTTCGCGTCCACCCAGCCGATGCCACCGCAGTACGGGCCGCGCTCCACGGTCTCCAGGGCCTCGATGATCCGCAGGGCGCTCGACTTGGGCGCGCCGGTGACCGAGCCGGGCGGGAAGGCCGCGGCGAGCAGGTCGGGCCAGCCGGCGTCGGCGCGCAGCTCGCCCCGGACCGTGGAGACGAGATGGACCAGCCCCGGGTGCTTCTCCACAGCGCACAGGTCGGGGACGGTCACGGTGCCGGTGGCGCAGACGCGCCCGATGTCGTTGCGGACCAGGTCCACGATCATCACGTTCTCGGCGTAGTCCTTCTCCAGGAGGTCCGCCTCGGTACGGCCGGTCCCCTTGATGGGCCCGCTCTGCACAATCCGCCCGGTCCGGCGCAGGAACAGCTCGGGCGAGGCGGTGGCCGTCTCCACCCCGTGGGCCGGGAGGCGAATCGTTCCGGCATACGGCGCCGGGTTGCCGCGGGCCAGCAGCGCGGTCAGGGCGTCCACGTCCGCGTCCGGGTCGATCGGCGCGGACAGCACGCGGCAGAGGTTGGCCTGGTAGACCTCGCCGGCCGCGATGTGCGCACGGATCCGCCGCACCGCCGCCGTGTACGCGGCGCGGTCGAGGGACGACGTCCAGTCACCTGCCGCCGGGCCCCGCCACTGCCCCGGCACCGGCGCGGGCACCGGCTCCTCCCGTACGTCACCGAAGCGGGCGCAGGTCAGCCGGCCCTCGAAATCGGCGCAGACGGCCCAGAAACCGGACGAGTCGAGGGCCGCGGGATCACTGGTCACGTCGAGGAGGCCGGTGGCGACACGGTCGCCGAACCGGGCGAGAGGAGGGTGATGAGCAGGACGACGAAGCACGTCGTCGAGTCTATGGCGGGTGTCCTGGGGATGACCCGGGCATGTCGTCAAGGGTGCCCTGACCACCTCGCCCACCGGGACCGGCGCAGCACGCTGCGCAAACGCGTTTTTGTGCTGGCCCGGGAATCCGCTAGAGTTCAACACGTCGCCGGGACGCGAGAGCGGACCGAAACGACAGGCGGACGTAGCTCAGTTGGTAGAGCGCAACCTTGCCAAGGTTGAGGTCGCGAGTTCGAGCCTCGTCGTCCGCTCGAAGGAACGAGGGGTCTTCCCGATCCCCTACACTCCTGGTGGAGTGGCCGAGAGGCGAGGCAACGGCCTGCAAAGCCGTCTACACGGGTTCAAATCCCGTCTCCACCTCCAAGGACGATTAGCTCAGCGGGAGAGCGCTTCCCTGACACGGAAGAGGTCACTGGTTCAATCCCAGTATCGTCCACTGGATCTTGGCCGGAAGGCTGTGGATCTGCCCCGCGCGATTAGCTCAGCGGGAGAGCGCTTCCCTGACACGGAAGAGGTCACTGGTTCAATCCCAGTATCGCGCACGCAGTGCCCGTGATCCTCGGATCATGGTCCCGAGGACGATTAGCTCAGCGGGAGAGCGCTTCCCTGACACGGAAGAGGTCACTGGTTCAATCCCAGTATCGTCCACACAGCAAAGAGCCCCGGCCGTCTCGACGGCCGGGGCTTCTTCGTGGGCTCAGCTGGAGAAGAGCATGTGCGCCCAGCTCTTGTGGCCGTGGTGGCCGTGGCCGCCGTAGTGCCCGCCGTGACCGCCGCCGTGGTGGCCGCCGCCGTGCTGCGGGGCGCCCCAGGCCGGCGCGGGCGGGGCCGGGTACGCCTGCGGAGCCTGCGGCGGCATGGGCTTGGACCACTGCGACTCCAGCTGGGTCAGCGCCTCCAGCTCGCCGTAGTCGAGGAAGATGCCCCGGCAACCGCTGCACTGCTCGATCTGGACGCCGTTGCGGTTGTAGGTGTGCATCGGCGCATGGCACTTCGGACACTGCATGGTCGGCTCAACTCCTCGCCGGTAAAAACTGCTTCACGTTCTTCCAGGACAGACTCCGTCCGACCCTGGCCGGTTGCAGCCTACTTCGGGAAATCGTGCGTCAACCGGGGCGGACGAAGGGTCATTCCGGTGCCATCCGGGCACAAGCGTCGATCAGGGACTGCTGCACCTCGTCCAGGGCACGGTCCGCCGCGATCGCCTTCGCGAGGTAGCGGGCACCGGTCTGGACGGTGAGGGCGCGGGCCGGGACGTCCAGGGCGGGCCAGGGGTCGCCGTCCGCCGGTACGGCCGGACCGCCGGCCTCGCGGTAGGCGCCGAGGAAGCGGGTCCACTCGTCGGGCGGGAGGAGCCCGCAGGCATACCAGGACGCGGGGCGGGCGAGGTCCCAGGCGGGGTCGCCCACGCCGAGATCGTCCACGTCGATGAGGCGCCACGGGCCGTCCGGTGCCGGGTGCCGGACCAGCTGGCCGAGGTGCAGGTCGCCGTGGCAGAGGGTGCGGGGGCGGCCGGGCACGGGGGATGCCTCGGCGCGGGCCCAGGCGGGCAGGGCGGACCAGGCGCGCAGGACGGGCGCGGCGGCGGGATGGGCGCCCGCACCGGCGAGGGCCTCCCTGAGCCGGGCCATCGCGTGGGCCGCCTTGGCGGGGCCGCGCATCGGGGGTGCGGCGGCGGGGGTGTGCGGGGTGCGGTGGAGCAGGGCGAGGAGGGTGGCGGCGGCTTCCCAGGGCGCGGTCTCCGGGGCGTCCGGGTCGACGGGAGCGCCGTACGGCCAGAGGGTGACGGGGCGGTCGTCGACGAAGGCGGCGGGGGCCGGGGCGAGGGGCGGGAGGAAGACGTCGGGGAGGCGGGCGGCGATGGCGAGGCGGCGGGTGAGGGCGACGGGGTCGGTGCCGGGGGCGTGGGCCTTGGCGACCGTTGCCGCGTGGCGGAGGACCGTGGTGTCGGGGCGGTCGGCGAGGGTGGCGGTGCCGCAGGTGCAGCGGCGGGGGGCCGCGTCGGGGTGGGCGGCGGCTCTGACCTCGGCGGTCAGCTGCGGCAGTACGTCTGCGGTCATGAGATCCCCCGGGATGTGCGGCTGTGCTGGGGTGAGGGTACGTGGGTGCGGTGGCCGGGCTTCACAGACGGCCGGGGTGGGGGTTGGGGTACCGGGGTGTCGCTCGCCGCGCTTGCTGGGTGCCGCTGCGCCCACCCGTGCCGCCCTGGGGGCACCTCCCAGGCCCTTAAGGCACTGGGGGAGGCACGACTGCCCGCAGCCATGTATGCAGGACACGGCTGGGCAGCGCCCCTGTAAGGGGCGCTGGGGGTCCCTCCGGCCGGAGGCTGGGGGAGGAACTGCGTGATCAGCCCCCACCGGCCCGCGGCCTGGCAACGGCCGTACGCCCCGGAAAAAAGCAATGCCGGCGCAGCTCCCCAGCTGCGCCGGCATTTTGCCGTCCGCCGCACCCCCGTCCCCACGGGGTTTCATGGGTGGATGTCCCCGCCCGGACCGCTCTTCCGGGCCTGGGGTCGCCGCTCAGCGCCCCAGCATCACTCCCACGGACGACGCCTGTGTGGCCACTGTCTCCCAGCCGTCGAAGACGACGAGGAGCAGGACCGCCAGGGGAAGGGCCATCAGCGTCGCCACCAGGGGGTGGCGGCGGCCCTGCCGGCGGGGGCGGGTGGTGCGTGTCCGCTGTGCCGTAAGAGCCATGGTCCCTCTCCTGACCGTTCAGTTGTCGTTGGCAGCGGCGGGTGTCTGACCTCGGGGGACGAGTGCTGCACCCGCCGCTTGACCTCAAATCTAGGCGCGTGCCACCTCGCGGACGTCATGCCCTCGTACCGAATCGCGGGCCTCCGAGAGGATGAGCCGTGACCTGCGGTCTACTCCCCTGGGTGGAGACGGGTCCTACGTCGGGTCCTACCCCTCGGGGTCTTCCCGGAGGGGGTGCCCGGTCCTTCCCGGTTTTTCCGAGCTGTCCTCTCGGGGCACCGGCTGCTCCACAAGGGCCAGGACCCGGGTCGCCATGAAGCGCGCGGTCCGGACGACGGTGCCGTTTCGCGTGACTTCGCTCACTTCCACCACCCCTCGCCGTACCGCTGTCTCCACCCGGCGGCCCGCCCGGCTCGCCACCACCTCGTACGTACGGGTCGTGTCGCCGGCGTCCACGACTATCTCCACGCGGTCACCCTTCACAGCATCAATCCCCCTTCTGTGACGGCTTGTTGGAGCAGACGGGTGCTCAAAGGCGCCGATAACGGCGCCTTCCTGACCACTCCTCAAGTCTCGCACCCGGCACTGACAATCCATCGGGCCGAGAGGGCGCGGCCTCTGCGCACGGGCGGCCGGGTAAACGTAAGCTGTGCCACGTCAGACGGACCGGGCAGCGGGGATGAACATGGCGATGATGCGCCTGAGGCGCGAGGACCCGCGCGTCGTCGGCTCGTTCAGGCTTCACAGAAGGCTCGGCGCCGGCGGCATGGGCGTGGTCTACCTCGGTTCCGACAAGAAGGGGCAGCGGGTCGCGCTGAAGGTGATCCGGCCCGATCTGGCGGAGGACCAGGAGTTCCGGTCCCGCTTCGCCCGTGAGGTCTCGGCGGCCCGGCGGATCAGGGGCGGCTGCACCGCCCGTCTGGTCGCGGCGGACCTGGAGGCCGAGCGGCCGTGGTTCGCCACCCAGTACGTGCCCGGCCCCTCGCTCCACGACAAGGTCGCCGACGACGGCCCGCTGGGCGCGGCGGATGCGGCGGCGGTCGGCGCGGCGCTCTCCGAGGGCCTGGTCGCCGTGCACGAGGCCGGGGTCGTGCACCGGGATCTCAAGCCGTCGAACATCCTGCTGTCCCCGAAGGGCCCCCGGATCATCGACTTCGGCATCGCCTGGGCCACCGGGGCCTCCACCCTCACCCACGTGGGTACGGCGGTGGGCTCCCCCGGGTTCCTCGCGCCCGAGCAGGTGCGCGGGGCGGCCGTCACCCCGGCCACGGACGTCTTCTCGCTCGGCGCGACCCTGGCGTACGCCTCGACCGGCGACTCGCCCTTCGGTCACGGCAGCTCCGAGGTGATGCTCTACCGCGTGGTCCACGAGGAGCCGGCGCTGCACGGGGTGCCGGACGCGCTGGCTCCGCTGGTGCGGGCCTGCCTGGCGAAGGACCCGGAGGAGCGGCCCAGCACGCTCCAGCTGTCGCTCCGGCTGAAGGAGATCGCCGCGCGCGAAGCGCAGGGGCTGGCCGACGTACGGCCGCCCGCGCCGCGTGCCGCGGAGGCGGACCGGCCCACCGGGCGGCTCGCCGACACCTACTCGACCTACCCGGATCCGCAGCGCACCCAGCGCCGGCCACAGACCTCGCCGGGTACGTCGGGCGCTCAGGCGCGGGGCAACGCTCCCTCGCGCGGCGGCAGCGGTCCCCGACCGGCCGGCGGGGTACCGTCCCGGCCGAACGGCTCGCGCCCGACACCCGCCCCGCGCGGCAACGGCACCCGGCCCGGGAACGGGAGCGCGAGCGGGAGCCGGCCCGCGTCGCGCGGTGGCAGCGGACGGCCGGGGCCGCGTCCGACGGGTACCGGACGACGGCCGGCCAATCCGCGACTGCTCCGCCAGCGGCTCTTCGTGTTCGTCGTGGTGACCCTGCTGGTGGCGCTGGGGATCGCGCTGGCCCAGGGCTGTTCCGGGCCCGCGCACGGGATGGGCGTGCCCGGTACCGGCGCCGTACCGGCGAAGGCCGTGGCGGCCCTCAGGGAGTAGCGGGTCCTACGCCTCGGGGCGGCCGGCGGTCACCGCGTAGAAGGCGACCGCGGCCGCCGCGCCCACGTTGAGGGAGTCGACGCCGTGGGACATCGGGATGCGCACCCATTCGTCGGCGGCGACCAGCGCCTGGGTGGAGAGGCCGTCGCCCTCCGCGCCCAGCATCAGGGCGACCCTGTCCATCCGGTGCGGGGCCGCCTCGTCCAGGCTGCGGGCCTTCTCGTCCGGGGTGAGGGCGAGCAGCGTGAACCCGGCCTCGCGGACCGAGTCCAGCCCCTTGGGCCAGGTGTCGAGACGGGCGTACGGCACGGAGAAGACCGCGCCCATGGAGACCTTCACGCTGCGGCGGTAGAGGGGGTCGGCGCAGTCCGGGGACAGCAGCACCGCGTCCATGCCGAGGGCCGCCGCCGAGCGGAAGATCGCGCCGATGTTGGTGTGGTCGTTGACCGACTCCATGACGACGACCCGGCGGGTGGTGCGCAGCAGTTCGGTCGCCGTCGGCAGCGGTTTGCGCTGCATGGAGGCGAGGGCGCCGCGGTGCACGTGGTAGCCGGTGACCTTCTCGGCGAGCTCCGGGCTGACCGCGTAGACGGGGGCCGGGAGTTCGTCTATGACGTCGCGCATGACGTCGACCCACTTGGCGGACAGCAGCATGGAACGCATCTCGTAGCCCGCGTCCTTCGCCCTGCGGATGACCTTCTCGCCCTCGGCGATGAACAGGCCCTCGGCCGGTTCGCGCTTGCGGCGCAACTCGACGTCGGTCAGGCCCGTGTAGTCACGCAGGCGCGGGTCGTCGGGATCCTCAACGGTGATGAGATCGGCCACAGGGTGATACTGCCTTGTCCTGGGTGGGGTGCCAATGGTCTGGGGCGGGTTGTGTTACCCGGGGTTACGCCCATGCCCTTCAGGGCGCCGCCGGCGGGCCGACGTTCACGACCTCGCCGATCACGATGACCGCCGGGGGTTTCACCTCCTCCGCGCGGACGACCTCCGCCACCGTGGCGAGGGTCGCGTCCACCCGGCGTTGAGCGGCCGTCGTGCCTTCCTGGACCAGGGCGACAGGGGTGTCCGGGGACTTCCCGTGCGCGACCAGGGTCTCGGCGATCTTCCCGATCTTGTCGACGCCCATGAGGACGACGAGGGTCCCGGTGAGCTTCGCGAGGGACGGCCAGTCGGCCAGCGAGCGCTCGTCGTCCGGGGCGACGTGACCGCTGACCACCGTGAACTCGTGTGCGACGCCCCGGTGGGTGACCGGGATGCCCGCGGCGGACGGCACGGAGATCGAGCTGGAGATGCCGGGGACGACCGTGCACGGGATCCCGGCCTCGGCGAGCGCCTGGACCTCCTCCATGCCCCGGCCGAAGACGTAGGGGTCGCCGCCCTTGAGCCGTACGACCGACTTGCCCTGCTTGGCGTGCTCGATCAGGGCGTTGTTGATGGCCTCCTGGGCCATGTACCGGCCGTACGGGATCTTCGCGGCGTCGATCACCTCGACGTGCGGCGGGAGTTCGGCGAGGAGGTCGCGGGGGCCGAGGCGGTCGGCGATGACGACGTCGGCGGCTGCCAGCAGGCGGCGGCCGCGGACCGTGATCAGGTCCGGGTCGCCGGGGCCGCCGCCGACCAGGGCGACGCCGGGGGTGCGGGCGCGGTGGTGGGGGGCGACGAGAGTGCCGTCGCGCAGACCCTCGACGACGGCGTCCCGGATGGCGGCGGTGTGGCGGGGGTCGCGCCCGCGCGCGTCCGTGGTGAGGACGGCGACCGTGACGCCCTCGCTGTGGCCGGTCGCCGGGGTCCAGGCGGTGGCCTGGTCGGCGTCGTCGGAACGCACGCACCAGACGCGGTGGCGCTCCGCTTCGGCGGAGGCGGCGGTGTTGGCTGCGGGGTCGCTGGTGGCGATCAGGGCGTACCAGGCTTCGCCGAGGTCGCCGTCCTGGTAGGGGCGCCTTTCCCAGGTGATCTCGCCGGCGTCGGCCATCGCCTCGACGGAGGGGGTGGCCGCCGGGGAGACGAGGGTGATGTCAGCACCGGCCGCGATGAGGGCGGGGAGGCGGCGCTGGGCCACCTGACCGCCGCCGAGGACGACCACGCGGCGGCCTGAGAGGCGGAGGCCTACGGGGTAGGCGGGGTGTTCGGCCATGAGGTGCGGCTCCTCTGTCGGCGGCGGCGCGGTAGCCCTGACGTGCAGATTTTACGGGGCGGGGGTTTCGGGCGGCTCGGGTGTCCGGTGGCTGGGCTGCGCGGCCGGGTGCACGGCTGTGGGTGGTTGTGCCCACCCGTTCCGCCATGGGGGTCCCAGGCCCTTAAGGCACCGGGGGAGGAACGCCTGCCCACAACCACGGGTCCGACGAGAAGGAACCCGGCGCTGCCGCCCTGCCCGGCGACCCAGCAGCTCAGCAGCGCAACGGCGCAGGGACCAGCCACCAGCCACCAGCCACCAGCCACCAGCCACCAGCCACCAGCCACCAGCCACCAGCCACCAGCCACCAGCCACCAGCCACCAGCCACCAGCCAGAGGAAACCGGCGGAGTCGCCTCGCGGCAACCGGCGGCCGAGTTCGACTTCCAGCTGCCGTCGGCCTGCGGCAGACGACCGGCCACCGGCGACTCGCGGCCGATGACCGGCGGCAGGCAGCCGAGCACCGGCGACGAGCGACCCTCGGTCGTCGCCGGAACGGCAGTCGCTACTTCTCCGTGACGCCCGCCGAGTCGAACGTCGCCACCTCGTGCATGGCCCTGGCCGTGCTCTGGACCAGGGGAAGCGCGAGCAGGGCGCCCGTGCCCTCGCCCAGGCGGAGGTCGAGGTCGACCAGGGGGCGCAGGCCCAGTTTGTTCAGGGCTGCCACGTGGCCGGGTTCCGCGCTGCGGTGGCCGGCGATGCAGGCGGCGAGGACCTCGGGGGCGATGGCGCGGGCCACCAGGGCGGCGGCACCGGCGCTGACGCCGTCGAGGATCACCGGTGTGCGCAGGGACGCGCCGCCCAGCAACAGGCCCACCATCGCCGCGTGTTCGAAGCCGCCGATCGCGGCCAGCACGCCGATCGGGTCGGCCGGGTCCGGCTGGTGGAGTTCCAGGGCGCGGCGGACCACCTCGGTCTTGCGGGCGAGGGTCTCGTCGTTGATGCCGGTGCCGCGGCCGGTGACCTCGGCGGGGTCGGCGCCCGTGAAGACGGAGATCAGGGCCGCGGACGCGGTCGTGTTCGCGATGCCCATCTCGCCGGTGAGGAGCGCCTTGTTGCCGGCGGCCACCAGGTCGCGGGCGGTCTCGATGCCCACCTCGATGGCCTGCTTGGCCTCCTCGCGGGTCATCGCGGGGCCGGTGGTCATGTCGGAGGTGCCCGCGCGGACCTTGCGGGGCAGCAGACCCGGCGTGGCGGGCAGTTCGGCCGCGACGCCGACGTCGACCACGCAGACCTCGGCGCCCACCTGGCTCGCGAACGCGTTGCAGACCGCTCCCCCGCCGAGGAAGTTGGCCACCATCTGGGCGGTGACCTCCTGCGGCCAGGGGGTGACGCCCTGGGCGTGCACCCCGTGGTCGCCCGCGAAGATCGCGACGGCCGCGGGCTCCGGGATCGGCGGCGGGCACTGCCGGGACAGGCCGGACAGCTGGGCGGAGATGATCTCCAGCATGCCGAGCGCGCCGGCCGGCTTGGTCATCCGCTTCTGCCGCTCCCAGGCCTCGCCGAGCGCCTTGGCGTCCAGCGGGCGGACACTGGCGACGGTCTCGGCGAGCAGGTCGTGCGGGTCCTCGCCGGGCAGCGCGCGGCGGCCGTACGTCTCCTCGTGCACGACCCAGGACAGCGGGCGGCGCTTGGACCAGCCGGCCTGCATCAGCTCGGGCTCGTCCGGGAACTCGTCGACGTAGCCCACGCACAGGTAGGCGATGACCTCAAGGTGCTCGGGCAGGCCGAGGGCGCGGACCATCTCGCGCTCGTCGAAGAAGCTGACCCAGCCGACGCCGAGGCCCTCGGCGCGCGCGGCGAGCCAGAGGTTCTCGACGGCGAGGGCGGCGGAGTAGGGCGCCATCTGCGGCTGGGTGTGCCGGCCGAGGGTGTGGCGGCCGCCGCGCGTCGGGTCGGCGGTGACGACGATGTTCACCGGGGTGTCGAGGATCGCCTCGATCTTCAGTTCCTTGAACTGCTTCGCGCGGCCCTTGGGAAGGGACTTGGCGTAGGCGTCGCGCTGGCGCATGGCCAGTTCGTGCATCGAACGGCGGGTGTCGGCCGAGCGGATGACGACGAAGTCCCAGGGCTGGGAGTGGCCGACGGAGGGCGCGGTGTGCGCGGCCTCCAGGACGCGCAGCAGCACCTCGTGCGGGATCGGGTCGCTGCGGAAGCCGTTGCGGATGTCACGGCGCTCGCGCATGACCTTGAGGACGGCCTCGCGTTCGGCGTCGTCGTAGGCGGGCGCGGCCGGGCCGGTGGACTGACGTGCTTCTGCCACGGGGGCCGTGCTCTCTTCCTGGTCGGCGGCCCTGGTGTCCAGGTCCTCCGCTTGCTGTACGACATCGGGGGGCTCCGGCAGCGGAGCGGGTTCGGCCTCACGCGGGGCGGGGACCGTCGCGACCTGTTCGGGCAGGGACGGCCCGCCCTGGTCCTGGGCGGGGAGGATCAGCGGGTGGGGCGGGGTGGGAGCGAGGTGCGGGGTGGTCGGCACCTGGCCGTCGACGGGGACGAACTCGCCGAGCGGGTGGTCCGCGGCCGGTTCCGCCGGGGCCTCCCCGGCTGCGGGCGCCGAGCCCTGGGTCTGCGGGCCCGCGAGGGGGGCTTCGACCGGCTGGGCGGATTCGGCCGGGGGCGCCTCGGGGGTCTCGGACAGCGCCGGTACGACAGCAGCGGCGGGTACGTCGGCCGCGGCGGGCGGGACGACCTGCTCGCCCTCCGGGACGGCGACGACGGGCGCGGGGGCCACCGGGCCGGCCGCCTCAAGGAGGGCCTCTTCGGGCTGTACCGGCCCGGCGGGCACCGGCTGGACGGCCGGAACGGGCTCGGCCAGGACGGGCTCGGCCACGACGGCTTCCGATACGCCGACTTCCGGTACGACGGCTTCCGGTACGACGACTTCCGATACGACGACTTCCTGCGCGACAGCCTCCGGTGCCGGACCCGGCTCGGGCACCCCCGGCTGCGCGGCCACCACGAACTCGGCGACCGCCTCCGGCTCCTGCTCCGCGAACCGGTGGCCGGTCTGCTCCGGTACCGGCGGGACACCGTCGCCCGCGGTCACGTCGGCGCCGGGAGTCTGCGCGGACTCCGGACCCACCGCCGCCACCGGAGCCGCCTGCACCGGCACCGCGTCCGGTCCCTGCGGAGCCTGCGGGACCTCGGCGGTCGCGGGAGCGTCCGGGAACTGCCGTACCTGCGCCGTCTGCGCACCGTCCGGCACATGCACGGCCTGCGGCGCCACCGGTTCGGTCACCGGCGCCGGAACGCCCGCGTCGACCGGCTGGACGGCGCCCTGCGGCTCGCCCGTGGTGCCGGCCGCCGTGGCCGCCGTGGTGAGGCGGGCGACGGCCGCCTGGGCGGCGCCGGCCGGGTCGGGAACGCCGGGTTCGTGGACGGCCACGGGCAGCGGCTGCGGCTCGGGTTCCGGGGCAACGGGAGCGGCGGGGGCCGCGACGGCAACCGTCTCCGGTGCCGCAGCGCCCACCGGAGCAACCGTTTCGGCAGCCGGGGCCTGTGCGGCCACCTGAGCCACGGGAACCGCCACCGGAGCGACCTGCGGGGCGCCGGTCTGCGCCCCTGTCTGCGGCGCACCCCAGGGCGCGGCGGACGGCGGTACCGCCTCGTGCAGCGACTGGACGTCGAGGTACTCGGGACCGGCCGCCGGCACCCCCGGCTGCCGTACCGGTGCGCCGGCCGGACCGCGGTCGGCGAGGGAGCGGACCGGGCTGGTGGAGGCGTCGGGGATCGGCGGACCGAGGTGCAGCGGGCGGCGCGGGGCCGGGGCGGCCGCCGGGTCGTGCGGCACGGAGAGGATCGGGGACGCCGGTACCGAGCTGGGCAGCCGGACGGCGATGAGGTCGACCGCGCCGCTGTCCCGGCCGCCCGTCTCGTGCGGGCCGGGCTCGTGGACGGTCTCGACGACCGGCTCCGGGGCCGGCGGCGGCACCTCGTTGCCCCAGGCGCCCTGGGCGCCGGGGAGCAGCAGGTCCTCTTCGTCCTCGGCAGGCGACTCGGAGAGGTAGGTGTACGCGCCGTGCGCGGTAACGCCCGGCTGTTCCACCATGCCTGCGCTCTCCGGCAGTCCCTCGCCCGGGACCTGGCCGGTGTCCGTCATGCGTACCCCTCGCCCATCGGTTAGTGCCTTCTACGACCAGCTCGCCCGGGACGGCGCACCGACCGCCCCGCAGTGAAGAACGAGCGTGCGTGCCCAGCGGCACGAACGACCCGCCGGAAAAGGCGACAAAGCCATTCAGTGGCATTGTCCCGGCCGTTCGACCGTCGCGACAGCGTGATCCGCGACAGCCCGCTGTGGACTGCGCCACGTTGCGCGTCCCCGGTTCTGCCGTACCACACCCGCCCCAAAAGGAGCGTGTTTTCCGGACATTGACGAACAGATTTCCGGGCCACCGGTGCGGTGCAGCGATCGGCCAGCCTACCGCGCGCAGTATGACAACAGGATCACGGGGCGCGCTCGGGGAGAACACCGCTGAGCAGGAACGCGACGTTCCGCTCGGTCTCCGTCCAGGCCCTGGTGTCGAGTTCGACGGACTGCAGCAGGGCGCACTCGACCTGGTATCCGTGCTCGGTCAGGTCGCGTCCGACGAGTTCGGCGGCGTCGCGGGTGGCGGCGTGGGTGACGATGCGCTGCGGGCGGCGGTCGGCGACGGCGTTGACGACGGCCGCTCCCCCGCCGCCGACCCGGACGACGTCGGGCTCGGGCAGGTTCTCCAGCACGTGCGGGGCAGTGCCGTGCACGATCTGGAGCTGGACGCCGAACTTCCGGGCGGCCGTGTCGCTGCGCACGCAGGCCGCCAGGTCCCGGTCGACGGCGATGACGGCGGCTCCGGCGCGCGCGGCCTCGGTGGCGAACGCGCCGCTGCCGCAGCCGATGTCCCAGACGAGGTCTCCGACCCGGGGACCCAGCCGGGCGAGTTGGGCGGCCCGCAGCAGATCCGTTTCCCCTTCGCCGAGCGGGGCGCCGTCGCCGTACTCCGCGTCGGGCAGCACCCAGCCTCGCGGGCCGGCCGCCGGATCGCGGCCGGCGATCCAGCCGCCGCCCTCGGGCACCGGCACCGCTGCGGTCGTGCCGCCGATGACGATGACGACGTTGGGGTCGCGCCAGGCGTGGTCGGCGGCCTTGTCGGAGGTGACGACGTGGACCTGTTCGCGTTCGGTGCCGAGTTCCTCGCAGATGACGAAGGTGCGGTGCACGCCCTCCATCAGCAGCCCGAGTTCGGCGGGTCCGGCGCCGGGTGAGGTGAGGACGGCGACCTTGGTGTGGGCGCGGCACACATTCACCGCGCGTCGCAGGGTGCGTCGGTGTGCGACAACCACCTGTGCGTCGTCCCAGGGCATCCCGGCGCGGGCGAAGGCGGCGGCCACCGAGGAGACGGCGGGGACGACCTCGACCTCCAGGCCGAACTCGGGTGCGCGCAGGGTCCGTACGACGCCGAAGAAGCCGGGGTCGCCGTCGGCGAGCACCACGGCGGTGCCGCGGTGGCCGGCGATGCGGCGGGCCGCGAGGGCGACGCTGCCGAGGCGGATGCGTTCCGCGCCGGGCGGCACCTCGGGGAGGGCGAGATGGTGGGCCGCGCCCGCGACGAGCGTGGCGGCGCCGAGGGCGGAGCGTGCCGTGGCTGTCAGCGGCGAGCCGTCCCAGCCGATCACTGTGACGCGGTCGGCCATAGTCGTCGGTCTCCAGAGGGTTTACGCAGGTAGGGCTCCGTGAGGTTACCTGGCGGAAGGTGCCGTCGTCGTGACGCCGGTCGTTCCTCCATGGGCCCCGAAGTGTCAGTTCCAGTCGTTGAAGGAGGTGAAACCACCGGTGTCGGCCAGTTGTTCGCTGACCTCGGCGAGATCCTCCGGCAGCAGGCTCCAGACGATGACATCGGTGCGCACGTCGGTCCACTCCCCGTTCTGCGCCCGGGTCCGCGCTATCCAGGCGTTGCGGAGCACACCCTCGCTGATACAGCCGATCTTCTGGGCCACCTGCTGGGAGGCGGTGTTGTCGGCGGCGGTGCGCAGTTCCATCCGCTCGAACTTCTGATCGTGGAACAGCCACTGGGCGGTGGCGAGGGCCGCTTCGGTGGCGTACCCTTCACCGCGCGCCCAGGGGGCGACGACGTACGCGATCTCGCTGGCGCGCACGCGCCAGTCCGTGTTCTGCAGGTGCACCATGCCGACGAGTCGCTGGGTGAGGAACTCGGTGACGGCGAGCACGATGCCGCGGCCCTCGGCACGCTCGGCGGGGGCGTTCTCGGTGATCCAGGCGCGGGCGTCGCCCTCGGTGTACGGCTGCGGCACGGACGTCCAGGCCCCGACCTGCTCGTCGTTCATCATCTCGGCCAGCGCGGGCACGTCGTCCTCGTCGAGGGGCCGCAGCACCAACCGCTCCGTGCTGATGGAGATGTTGGGGAAGGTGCTAGTCATGCGCCGCTCCGTAACCTTCGGAAATCCTTCAGGGCCAACCCGGCAGACCGTCAGGGCCTGCGAACTGCCCAGCATGCAGCATGAAACCACTGAACCGCACGACGGGGTCCACCCGTGGTGACCGAGTGGACCCCGTGCGTGGCGATACGCCGTATACGTGCCGCCGCAGGGGCGGGAGGGCCCGGAAGGGCGGGGTGGCTCAGAAGGACGGGATGACCGAGCCCTGGTACTTGTCCTCGATGAACTTCTTCACCTCGGGCGAGGTGAGCAGCTTGGCGAGCTTCTTCACCCGCGGGTCCTTCTCGTTGCCCTTCTTCACCGCGAGGAAGTTGCCGTACGGGCTGTTCTTCGCGGACTCCAGGACGAGAGCGTCCTTGGCGGGCTTGATGCCGGCCGAGATGGCGTAGTTGCCGTTGATGACCGCGGCGTCCACGTCGTCCAGGGAGCGCGCGGTCTGGGCCGCCTCGACCTCCTTGAACCGGAGGTTCTTCGGGTTCTTGGCGATGTCCTGCGGGGTCGCCTCGCTGCCGGCGCCGTCCTTGAGGGTGATGAGGCCGTTGGCGGCGAGCAGCTTGAGGGCGCGCGCCTCGTTCACCGCGTCGTTGGGGACGGCGATCGTCGCACCGCTCTTCAGCGCGTCGACGCTCTTGACCTTGTGGGAGTAGAGGCCGAGCGGCTCCAGGTGCACCGTGACGACGGGCACGATGTGGGTGCCGCGCTTCTTGTTGAAGTCGTCGAGGTACGGCTTGTTCTGGAAGTAGTTGGCGTCCACCGAGCCGTCCTCGGTCGCCGTGTTCGGCACGATGTAGTCCTGGAACTCCTTGACCTCCAGGTCGAGTCCGGCCTTCTTCGCCAGGTTGTCCTTGATGTAGTCGAGGATCTCGGCGTGCGGGGTCGGGCTCGCGGCGACGACCAGCGGTCCGCTGTAGTCGGAGGAGGCGGAGTCCTTGTCCGAGCCGCAGGCGGTGAGCCCGAAGGTGAGGGCTCCGGCGGCGAGGACGGCGGTGGTGAGCTTGGCGGTGTTACGCACGAAAAGTGCCTTTCCTTAAGGGTGGAGCGGCCCCGCGGCGGGTGGTGCGGGGAGTTCTGGGGAGGGGTGGGCTCAGACGGTCTTGCTCGTCGCGGTGGACGCCTTGAGCAGCCGGAGCTTCGGCACCGGGCCCGACTGACCGCCGCGGCGGTGCAGCGAGCGGGCCGCGTAGTCGCCGGCGAACTGGATGACCGAGATGACGACGGCGAGGATCGCGACCGTGATCCACATCAGTTCGGTCTCGAACCGCTGGTATCCGTAGCGGATGGCGATGTCGCCGAGCCCGCCGGCGCCGACCGTGCCGGCCATCGCGGAGTAGCCGATGAGCGCGACGATCGTGGTCGTGGTGGAGGAGATGAGCGAGGGCAGCGACTCGGGTACGAGGACCTTGCGTACGACGGTCCAGGTGTTGCCGCCCATCGCCTGCACGGCCTCCACGAGCCCACCGTCCACTTCGCGGACAGCCGTCTCGACGAGGCGGGCGAAGAAGGGGATGGCGCCGATGGCGAGGGGCACGATGGCGGCCTCGCGGCCGATGGTGGTCCCGGTGATCCAGCGGGTGAAGTTCATCAGCGCGACCATCAGGATGATGAACGGCATCGAGCGGGCGACGTTCACGATCTGCCCGATGACCTTGTTGGCCAGCACGTTCTGGAGCAGGCCGCCCCGGTCGGTGAGGACCAGCAGGACGCCGAGCGGAAGGCCGCCGACGACGGCGATCAGCGTGGACCAGCCGACCATGTAGAGGGTGTCCCAACACGCCTGGGACAGCAGCGGCTGCATCTCGGACCAGGTCACTTGGCACCGTCCTTCACCAGCGCGGGCTCCTGGCCCAGTACGTCGATCTGCAGGCCCTGTTCGCGCAGGAAGCCGATGGGCACCACGTTGTCCTCGTAGCGGCCGGGCAGTTCGATGCGCATGCGGCCGATCTGGAGGCCGCCGACGGTGTCGATGGCCGCACCTAGGATCGATATGTCGATGTTGTAGGTGCGGGAGAGCTGGGAGATGACCGGCTGGGTGGCCGCCTCGCCGTGGAACGTGACGTCCAGGACGGTGCGGTCGTCGGCGGATGCGTCGCCGCCGACCGGGAAGAGCGCGGCGGCCAGTTCGGAGCCGGGGGTCGCGAGCAGTTCGCTGACGGTGCCGTGCTCGACGATGCGGCCGCGTTCCATCAGCGCGGCGGAGTCGCAGATGGTCTTCACGACGTCCATCTCGTGCGTGATGAGCAGGACGGTCAGGCCCAGCTGCCGGTTCAGGTCGCGCAGCAGCTGGAGGATGGAGCGGGTGGTCTCCGGGTCGAGGGCGCTGGTGGCCTCGTCGGAGAGCAGCACCTTGGGGTCGCCGGCCAGGGCGCGGGCGATGCCGACACGCTGCTTCTGGCCGCCGGAGAGCTGGGCGGGGTAGGCCTTCGCCTTGTCGGCGAGCCCGACGAGGTCGAGCAGTTCGAGCGCCTTGCGGGAACGTTCCTTCCCTGACTTCCCGAGGATTTCCAACGGCAGCTCGACGTTGTCCTGGACGGTCCGGGAGGACAGCAGGTTGAAGTGCTGGAAGACCATGCCGATCCGGCTGCGCGCCTGCCGCAGCTCCCGGCCGGCCCGGGGGCCGCGGCCGGCGAGGGCGGTGAGGTCCCGGCCGTCGACCGTCACGGTGCCGGTGGTGGGGCGCTCGAGGAGGTTGACGCAGCGGATCAGCGAGGACTTGCCGGCGCCGGACTGGCCGATGACGCCGTACACCTCGCCTTCGCGGACGTGCAGGTCGACGCCGTCGAGGGCGGTGACCTCTCGGCCGCGTGAGCGGTAGACCTTGGTCAGGCCCGTTGTGGTGATCACGTGGGTTTCCGTCACTGTCGAGTGCGCGGGCGTGGGTGTGCCCGGGCGCACGGGTGCGTTCGTTCAGGGACGCGGCACGGTTCTCGCAGCAGCGCTGAACCGGGGAGAACATGTGCGCGGGGGGGGCGGCTTGCGTCACATACGCGCGTCGTCGCGTCGTACGGACATGCCACCTGTCTCGCTTCGGGGCGCGAGCTCGGGGGTGGTGCGGGGGCCCTCTAGAAGGCGCACATTCGACACATACAACGAGCACCGGGCGTCAGGGTCGCCTCGGTCGCAGGGGTGCGGTCGCTCGTCGTGGTCATGCGATCAGTAAACCAGACCTACGGTCCTGACAGGCCGCCGCTGTCCGCATGGTGAACAGCGGCGGACACCTTTCAGCCGCGGGTCGATATCTCGATGCCGCGGTCGGTGACCAGCGCGGACAAGGCCGAGAGGTCCTTCACCACGAGGTCGGCGGCCAGCTCGTGCGCCTGGTGGGTTGTGGCCAACGCCACGGTGGTCATCCCGGCCGCGCGGCCCGCCTGGAGTCCGGCGGGGGCGTCCTCGAAGACCACGCAGTGCGCCGGGTCGACGCCCAGTTGGCGGGCGGCGAGGAGGTAGGGCTCGGGGTCGGGCTTGCCGCGGGTGATGTCGTCGGCGCAGACCAGCGTCTTCGGCCGGATCCCGACCGCTTCCAGGCGGGCCTCGGCGAGGCGGCGGGTGGCGGAGGTGACGACGGCCCAGCGGTCGGCCGGCAGGGAGTCGAGGAACGCGGCGGTGCCGGGGAGCAGGTGGACGCCGTCGTTGGGGACGTCCGCCACCTCCAGTTGCTCGACCCGGGCGACGGCTTCCGCCACGAGGTCCGGCGGGAGCAGGTCGGCGACGATGTCCGCGGCGGGCCGTCCGTGCAGTTCGACGCGGGCGAACTCCTCGGTGACGCCGTACTCCGCCGCCCAGCGGGCCCAGCAGCGGTCGACCGATGCGAGGGAGGAGACCAGGGTGCCGTCGTTGTCGAACAGGAGGGCTTGTGCGTGGATCGTCATGGTCTCGACCCTACGGTGTACGGCAGGGGCGACGGCATCGGGCCGTTTCGGCCGTAATAAGGTCACCGCATGCTCAATGCCCTGCTGACGGTGACCGGAGTCGCCGCGCTGCTGCTCGCCGCGTGGTGCGGCTGGGCGGCGTACCGGGACCAGCCGACGAAGGACTGGCACTTCATCGGAATGGCCGTGGTGTCGGTGCTGGCGTTGGTCCAGCTGGTCGCCGGGATCGTGCTGCTGGCGCGGGGCGGGAAGCCGGACCAGGGGACGACGATCTTCGTCGCCTATCTGCTGGGCGCGTTCGCGTGCGTGCCGGCCGCGGGGTTCATGTCGCTCGCCGAGCGGACCCGGTGGGGTTCCGTGACGGTTGCCGCGGGCGGTGTGGTGCTGGCCGTGCTGGAGGTGCGGCTCTATGACATCTGGGGAGGGTGAGATGACGGCCGTGGACGAGAGGCCGAAGCGGCTGACCAGTGGGCCGGGGACGCTGCTGGTGTGGTTCTACGGCGTGATGGTCGTCGGGGCGGTGTCGCGATCTGCCTACCAGATCGCGACCGAGTTCGACCGGGCGCCGCTCGCGTACTCGCTGTCCGCCGTTGCCGGGGTCGTGTACGCGTTCATCACGTACACGCTGGTGCGGGGCGGCGAGACGGCCCGCAGGGTGGCGCAGGTGTGCTGCGCCGCCGAGCTCGCGGGGGTGTTGATCGTGGGTACGTGGACGGTCGTCGACTCCTCCGCGTTCCCGGACGCGACCGTGTGGTCGGACTACGGGATGGGGTACGTGTTCATTCCCGTGCTGTTGCCGCTTTCCGCGCTGTACTGGTTGCGGAAGGGCGCCAAGGGGGCGGAGGCCTGAGCCCTGTGCGCGGCTGCGGGTCCGATGTGGCCTGTCGCGCAGTTCCCCGCGCCCCTTTCGGGGCGCTCGGCATGGGGCGTTGAAAGCTAGGCCGTCGTTGCGTACGTGCTCGCCGGCTTCTCCAGGACGATCATCGGCACGCCGTCTGCGCCCTTCGACGTGCCTACCGTTTCGTAGCCGACGCGGCGGTACAGGCGGAGGTTGCCCTCGCTGCGGTGGCCGGTGAAGAGGCGGAACCGCTTGGCGCCGCGCTCCTCCTCCAACGCGGCCTCGGCCGCGCCGAGCAGGCGGGCGCCGATGCCGTGGCCCTGGAGGCGGGGGTGGACGCAGAGCTTGCCGATGGCGGCGGCGCCGTCCTCGGTGACCGAGCCACGGACCGAGCCGACGACCTCCTCGCCGAGGCGGGCGACGAAGACGCAGTCGGTGGCGAGCTCCTCGCGGACCGAGTCGAGACTCTGGACGAGCGGGTCGATGCGGTAGTTGCCGTACAGCGCCGCCTCACTCTGGAAGCACAGGTACTGGAGCCTGAAGATCTGCTCTGCATCCTGCTCGGTCGCCACCGAGATGGTCACGCTCATGCCCATGTGCGCACGCCTCCCGCTCACCTGATCGCCTGTCGTTCTCACTCCTATCCCCGCGCTTCGCGGGGCGCAACCTCCGGCGTCAACAATCGGCGCAGACAACCCAGACATCTGGAACGTTCCGGGCCGAGACTGCCCTGTGAGATACCCAACTCCCCCGCGATTTCCCGGTATGTCAGGTCCCTCGGGGAAAGCAGGGCCTGCAGGAGGCGGGGGCAGCGGCCGGGGAGGCGGGCGACCGCCTCGCGCAGGGCGCGGTGGCCGGCGGTGGCGAGGACGCGCTCTTCCGGGGTGGCGGCGCCGGGGTCGGCGGGGTCGGTGGCGTAGGAGGGTTCCCGGCGGGCGGTGCGCCGGGCGCGGCGGGACTCGGTGCGCACGGCCCGGCGCAGCCAGTCCTCCGGGGCCCTGGGCGGTCCGTGGGTCGCCAGGCGCTCCAGGAGGCGGAGCAAGACGGTCTGCTCCAGGTCGCGTGGGTCGCTGCCGCAGGCATGTGCCTCGGCGGCGGCCTCCGCGGCGAGCAGCGGGCGCAGGGCGGCGACCAGGTCGTTCGTCATATGCGGAACGACGCGGCCGCCCCGGCACGGGTTGCCGGGGCGGCCGGGAGACACCCCGAACGGGGTGCGGGGGCTCAGCCGTTGACGAAGTCGGCGCGGGCCAGCAGGGCGGTGTCGGCGTTGTCGGTGAAGACACCGTCGATGCCGGTCTCGAAGTACTTCTGGAAGACCGGGAAGACGTTGCCGTAGGCGTCCGCGTCGCTGCCGATGCGGTAGGCGGGCGGCAGGAAGGGGTTCTCGTTGCGCATGGTGTACGGGTGCAGGATCAGACCGACCTTGTGCGCGTCCGCGACGAGGGTGCTCGGCGTGGTGAAGTTGCCGTTCGCGTCCTTCGGGATGATCAGGTCCACGGTCGGGCCGATGCCCTGCGCGTAGCCGGCGATCTCCCGCAGGCCCTTCGGCGTGATCAGGTCGGCGACCGTGCGCGGGTCACCCGTCGCGACGAAGTCGTAGGGCTGCGTGTTCGCGGCGGAGAGCAGCACCACCAGCGGGTTGTCTATCAGCTTGTTGAGGCGCTGGATGCTGGTCGGCTCGAAGGACTGGACGAGGACCGGCGAGTTCCGCTTGTCCTTGCCGTACTTGCGCAGCAGCTTGGCGATCCGCTCCTCGACGCCGAGGCCGAGCCGGCGGAAGTAGGTGGGGTGCTTGGCCTCCGGGTAGATCCAGACCTGCTTGCCGCGCTTGCGGGTCTGCTCGTCCTGCCACTTGAGGACTTCCTCGAAGGTCGGGATCTCCCAGCGGCCGTTGTAGAGCATGTTGTGCGGGCGGTTGGCCGGGATGCGCTCGATCGCGCGCAGCGTCTTCAGCTCGGCGAGCGTGAAGTCCTCGGTGAACCAGCCGGTGGTGGGGACGCCGTCCAGGGTCTTGGTGGTCTTGCGGCCGGCGAACTCGGGGTGGTCGGCGACGTCCGTGGTGCCGCCGATCTCCGGCTCGTGGCGGCAGACCAGGTGGCCGTCCTTGGTGGGGACTAGGTCGCCCGCCTCGACGATGTCGGCGCCGAGGTCCAGGGCGAGGTTGTACGAGCCGAAGGTGTGCTCGGGACGGTAGCCGCTGGTGCCGCGGTGGCCGATGATCGTCGGCTTCGGCAGGCTCTTCAGGCCGCCGCCGTGACCGGCCTGAACGGCCTCGGCCGCTCTGGCCGCGCCGGGCAGTCCGAGGACCGCGCCGCCCGCGCCGAGCACCGCGGCGCCGAGCAGCGCCCGCCGTCCGGTCGTACCGTTCATCTGCGTCCGCTCGTTCGCCTCATGCGTGTTCATGAGCGCCCTCCTGACCTTTCGCCCTGTGATGCCGGCCGATCGTAGGGCTGCGGACGTGACCGAAGGGAGACCGCCGACCCAACGGCCGGGTGACGCCGTATGGCTGATGAAGGGCGGGTCATGACGGTCCGTCGGCGACATCCGTCACATCGTCGCCGGCCTGTTACGAGCTGTCTCCCGGACGTCACCGCAGGTAAACCAGCGTCAACAGTACGTAAGACCTCGGTGAACCGGCCGCACCCGATGTGCGCTTCCCGCGGAGCCGCGAGTAATGTCCTCACCTGCACAGACTCATACCGCCCCTCGACATCGGAGGACCCGTTGTCCCGCTTCGCGCTCATCAAGGCAGTGCTCGGACCGATCATGCGCCTGATGTTCCGCCCCCAGGTGGAGGGCGTGGAGCGCATCCCGGGAGACGGGCCGGTCATCCTCGCCGGCAACCACCTCACGTTCATCGACTCGATGATCCTGCCGCTCGTGAGCAAGCGGCAGGTGTTCTTCATCGGCAAGGACGAGTACGTCACCGGGAAGGGCTTCAAGGGCCGCCTCATGGCCTGGTTCTTCACCGGTGTCGGCATGATCCCGGTGGACCGGGACGGCGCGAGCGGCGGTGTCGCCGCGCTGATGACCGGCAAGCGGGTCCTGGACGAGGGCCGGATCTTCGGGATCTACCCGGAGGGCACCCGCTCCCCCGACGGCCGGCTCTACCGGGGCCGTACCGGCATCGCCCGGCTGACGCTGATGACCGGCGCGCCGGTGGTCCCCTTCGCGATGATCGGCACGGACAAGCTGCAGCCGGGCGGCGCGGGCATCCCGCGGCCCGGCAAGGTCACCGTCCGGTTCGGCGAGGCCATGGAGTTCTCCCGGTACGAGGGGATGGACCGGGACCGCTACGTGCTGCGGGCCGTGACCGACTCGGTGATGGCCGAGGTGATGCGGCTGTCCGGGCAGGAGTACGTGGACATGTACGCCACGAAGGCGAAGGCCGCCTGACGAGGAAGAACGGCGCGACACTCGTTCGGCGCAAGGGCGTGGACCGGTGGTCCGCGCCCTTCTGTCTGCCATCCGCCTGACACCCGTCCGGCGTCCGCCTGCCGGTGGAATCTGCCCCGACACATCGTCCGTTCATCCACATTTACCGCCCATATGAGCACACAGCATGTCTTATTCAGACATGCAGAAACCTTCTCGGCGTACCCTGCTCCGTGCTCCGTTCGCTGCCGCCGGCGCGGGACTCCTCGCGGCATGTACCGACTCGGGCTCCGAAGCCCGTTCCGGCCCGCAACACACGGCCGGCACCTCGGCGTTCGTCCCGCAGGGGCCCAAGGGGTTCGTCAACCCGTCGGACCCGGAGGTGCTCGCGACCGAACGGAAACGCGGGTCCGGCCCCGTCCGCATGATCAGGTTCACGGCGGCCAGGAGCATGCTGGACCTGGGCGGGCGAACGGTCCACAGCTGGGCGTACAACGAGTCGGTCCCCGGGCCCCTGGTGCGCGTCACCGCCGGTGACGTCCTCAGCCTGACCCTCTCCAACCAGCTGGCCGAGAAGACCTCGCTGCACGCGCACGGGGTGCGCCTGCGCTGCGACATGGACGGTGTTCCCGACCTGACCCAGCCGGCCATCGAGCCGGGCACGGACTTCATCTACCGCTTCGTCGCCGCCCACCCGGGCACGTACCTGCTCCACTCGCACGTCGGCATGCAGCCCGACCGGGCCCTGTACGCGCCGTTCATCGTCGACGACCCGAAGGAGCCGCTCGCCTACGACCAGGAGTGGGTCGTCGTCCTGGACGACTGGGTCGACGACATCGACGGCTCCAACCCCGAGCAGGTGCTGGACCAGCTCAAGCCGGGCGGGTCCATGGCGATGCACATGGGGATGGGCATGGGGCCCGGCCCCGGCAGCCCGAGCCCGCACGGCTCGGCGCACGCCTCCGCGTCGCCGTCCAGGTCCGCGTCCAGGTCCGCGTCCAAGTCCGCGTCCAAGGGCAAGGCGAAGGCGCCGACGGGCCCCGACCGGGTGCTGCGCAACTCCCACAGCCAACTGCTGCACGGTGAGGGCGGCAACGTCGCCTACCCGCACTACCTGGCCAACGGGCGGCTGCGCACCGACCCCTCGGTCTTCCGCTGCCGCCCCGGCGACCGGGTCCGGATCCGCATCATCAACGCGGGCTCCGAGACGGCGTTCCGGGTGGCGCTCGGCGGCCACGAGATGACCGTGACCCACACCGACGGCTACCCCGTGCAGCACAAGAGGACCGACGCGCTGCTCATCGGCATGGCCGAGCGGTACGACGTCCTCGTCACCGTCAAGGACGGCGTCTTCCCGCTGGTCGCGCTCGCCGAGGGCAAGAAGGGCAAGGCGCTCGCGGTCCTCCGCACCGACAAGGGGAGAAACCTTCCGTCGCCGGATGTCAGGCCGGCCGAGCTGGACCGCGAGATCGTGCCGGCGCGCCGCCTGCTGCCGGCCGAGTCGGTCGCCATGGACGACCGGATCCCCGACCGCGACCTGCTCATCCGGATCACGGGCACGATGCAGCGCTACGACTGGGGGTTCGACCACACGCAGTACGACGTGCGGCAGCGGCATGCGGTGCGGGCCGGCGAGCGGGTGCGGCTGACGCTCGTCAACGCGACCGACATGTGGCACCCGATGCATCTGCACGGGCACACGTTCTCGGTCACCGGGATCAGCTCGGCGGGGGCGCGCAAGGACACGACGATCGTGCTGCCGCACCGCAAGCTGGTGCTCGACTTCGATGCCGACAACCCCGGGTTGTGGATGCTGCACTGTCACAACCAGTACCACTCGGAGAGCGGGATGATGACGGTGCTCGGTTACAAGAAGTGACCTCCTGAAGGGTTCTGTGGTTCCTCGGGCGCGGGTGCGTCGTGGTTGGTCGCGCCCACGCGGCGGTAGCCGCATCTCGGATACGGCCCCGCGCCCCTTACGGGGCGCTCTCCAGCCGTTGGTCTCGGAGCAGGAACCAGGCCGCCACCGCCGTTGCCAGGAGGACCGCGGCGCCTGCGCCCGAGGCCAGGTGGAGGCCGTGGGTGAAGGAGTCGCGGGCCGCTGTCAGCATGTCGGCCGCCGTGGGTGCGGGCATGGTCCTGGAGGCCTCCAGGGCCGCGCCCAACGACTCGTGGGCGGCGGCCGGGGTGCCCGGCGGGGCCGTGAAGCCGCGGTAGACGCCCGTGACGATCGAGCCCAGCAGGGCGATGCCCAGCGCCGCGCCCAGTTCGTACGCCGTCTCGGAGACCGCCGAGGCGGCGCCGGCCTGGTCCTTCGGGACGCTGGACAGGATGACGTCGGCCGTGACCGTGAAGGAGAAGCCCGCGCCGACGCCGACCACCAGGAGGGCGGCGCCGAGGACCGGGTAACCGGTGGACTGCGAGAGGGTGGTCAGGGCCGCGAGGGCCACGCCCACGGCCGCCAGGCCGCCGGAGACCACCGCCCGTACCGAGTAGCGGCGGGCCGCCCGGGCGGCCACCAGGCCCGCCGCCACCGCGCCGACCGCGGCCGGGACCTCGGCGAGGCCCGCCTCGAACGGGTGCCTGCCCTGGACCAGTTGCAGGAACTGGGAGAGGAAGAACACCAGCCCCGACATGCCGAGCACGGTCAGCAGGTCGGCCAGGACCGCGCCGCTGAAACCCCGGTTGCGGAACAGCCGCATGTCCAGCAGGGGCCTGGGCATGGTGAGCTGGCGGCGGACGAAGCCGCAGAGGGCCGCGACACCGAGGAGCGCGGCGGCCGCGGTGACCCCGGTGAGGCCGTGGGTCGCGGCCTCCTTCACCGCGTACACGACGGCGATCATGCCGACCAGGGACAGGACGACGCTGATCAGGTCCCAGGGGCCCGGGGCGGGGTTGCGGGACTCCGGGAGCGTCCTGAGGCCGACGAGGACCAGGACCACCATCACCGGCAGGTTGATCAGGAAGACCGAGCCCCACCAGAAGTGTTCGAGCAGGAAGCCGCCCGCGATCGGGCCGACGGCCGTGCCTGCGGAGGCCGCCGCACCCCAGATGCCGACGGCGAGGCTGCGCTCGCGCGGGTCGTGGAAGAGGTTGCGGATCAGGGCGAGGGTGGCCGGCATCAGGGTCGCGCCCGCGACGCCCAGCAGGGCGCGGGCCGCGATCAGCATTGCGGGGGTCGTCGCGTACGCGTTCAGGACGGATATCGCGCCGAACGCCGTCGCACCGACGAGCAGGATCCGCTTGCGGCCAATGCGGTCGCCGAGGCTGCCCATCGAGACCAGCAGGCCGGCGATGACGAACGAGTAGACGTCGCCGATCCAGAGCAGCTGGGTGCCCGAGGGGCTGAGGTCCTCGCTGATGTAGGGGGTCGCCAGGCCGAGGACGGTCGCGTCGACGGCGACGAGGAGCACGGCGAGCACCAGCACCGTGAGCGCAGCCCAGCGGCCCGGCCGCTTCTCCTCCGCCTCCGCGACGCGCGCCGGCTGCACGGTGCTGGTCATGATTCCTCTCTTCGTCGTGCGCCGCCGAGCAACAGCTCGACGATCATGTGGGTGAAGTCCTTGGGGGCGACGCGGCCTTCGGAGACCGCCCAGGCGGCGGAGGCCAGCAGGCCGTACAGCGCCTCGGTGAGCCAGGCGGGCGTGAGATCGATACGGAACTCGCCGGTCTGCTGGCCACGTCGGAAGAGGGCCGCGATGCGGTCGTCGATCCGCGTCCAGCCCTGGTTCTGCCCGTCGCCCTCGAAGAGCTGGTTCTCGGTGTAGAGGAAGGCGAGCAGACCGGCGGCCGGCTCGATCTCGCGGACCAGCCGGTGCACGGCGTCGGCCGCCGGGCCCTCGTCCAGGCGGGCCGCGTCCAGGGCCGCCTCGCACTCGGCGATGCCGAGCGCCTCCAGCGCACGGACGAGCGCATCGCGCCCCGCGAAGTGCCGGTGCAGGGTCGCCCGGCTGATCCCGGCGGCCTTGGCGACCTCGTCCATGGTCGCGGTGGATTTCCGGGTCAGCAGGGCGGCTGCGCTGCGCAGGACGTGGTCACGGTCGAGGGCCATGAGACAAGGTTAGCCCATGTGAGACATCTTTGTCTCACGGTGGGCATGTGTGATTCAGGAGAGGGAGATCAGGTCCGGTTTCGGATCAGTGCCACGGCAGGCTGCCGCGCCGCTCCCAGTAGACGTGCGGGTCCTCGGTCAGGGTGGCGAGGCGGGTGAGCTGGTCGTCGTCGAGGTCGGCCGCGGCCGCGTGCAGGTTCGAGGCGAGCTGGCCGAGCGTCGCCGCACCGGAGAGGACCACCCCGGCCCAGGGCTCGCGCAGGACCACCGCGAGGGCGACTGCGTCGGCGCCCAGGCCGGTCTCCTCGGCGACGGCCTTCAGGACGTCGGGAGCGTACGGGGCGGCCAGCCGGCCGTTGGCCATGCCCTCCTTCACGATCACCGTGAGTCCGGCGTCGTGCGCCTCGGCGAGGGCCGGGCCCGCCGAGGTCTCCAGGGCGTTGTACGTCGACTGGACGGTACGGAAGAGGGGCTCGCCGTCGACCGTCACGGCGAGGGCGGCACGGATCGCGTCGGCCTGGGCGGGGCCGCTGGTGGAGAAGCCGACGGTGAGGCCGCCGGCCGCGGCTTCGGCGAGGCGGGCGTGGAGTTCCTTGTCGGTGAGGGCGGGGCTGTCCGGGGTCACCGAGTGGATCTGGTAGAGGTCGAGACGGTCGCCGAGGAGTGCGTCGGACTCGGCGCGCTGGCGGTCGTAGGTCGCGAGGCTGTGGTCCTTGACCTCGTGCGTCTCCGCGTCCGCGGACCAGCCGGCGGTGTAGGTGTAGCCCCACTTGCTGCCGACGACCACGTCGGTGAGGTCGGGGTGGGCGGTCAGCCAGTCGGCGAGGAACTCCTCGCTGCGGCCGTAGGAGCGGGCGACGTCGAAGTAGCGGACGCCCTGGGCGTAGGCGGCGTCGAGGAGTTCGTGGGTGCGGGACCGGAGGGCGCCGACGCTGCGGTCTTCGCCGAGGTCCTCGTCGCGGCCGAGGTTGATGTAGCCGGGGCGGCCGACTGCGGCGAGGCCGAGGCCGAGGTGGCAGGTGGGGGTCGTTGCTGTTGCCAGTCGGGCGAAGGGCATCGCGGGTTCCGTTTCGGTCGGCTGCGTCGGGCTGTTGACCAACGTAACCCGCGATGACCTTTGGTTCGCCGTTCAGCTCGGGGGGTTCGGCGCGTTTGCGGGTGCGGGTGGGTGGGGGCTGGTCGCGCCCACGCGGCGGAGCCGCATATCGACTACGCCCCGCGCCCCTGACGGGGCGCTCCCCTCAGGCGTGCTTCTTTGCTGCCGCCCACTCGTGCTGGGCCGCCACGTTCGCCTTGACCTCCGTCAGTTGGATCGCCACCGCGCTGGGCGCCGTGCCGCCCCTGCCGTTGCGCGAAGCAAGCGCACCCGGGACGTCGAGGACGGAGCGGACCTCGGGGGTCAGGTGGGCGGAGACCTTGGCGAACTGGTCGTCCGTCAGCTCGTCGAGTTCCTTGTTCTCGGCCTCTGCCGCCTTGACGCACTCGCCGGCCACCTCGTGGGCGACGCGGAACGGGACGCCCTGCCTGACCAGCCACTCGGCGATGTCGGTGGCGAGGGAGAAGCCGGCCGGGGCCAGTTCCTCCATGCGCTCGCGGTGGACGGTGAGGGTGGCCATCATGCCGGTGAAGGCGGGGAGCAGGACCTCCAGCTGGTCGCAGGAGTCGAAGACCGGCTCCTTGTCCTCCTGGAGGTCGCGGTTGTAGGCGAGCGGGAGCGCCTTGAGGGTGGCCATCAGGCCGGTCAGGTTGCCGATCAGGCGGCCGGACTTGCCGCGGGCCAGCTCCGCGATGTCGGGGTTCTTCTTCTGCGGCATGATCGACGAGCCCGTGGAGAACGCGTCGTGCAGGGTGACGAAGGAGAACTCCTTCGTGTTCCAGATGATGACCTCCTCGGCGATCCGGGAGAGGTTCACGCCGATCATCGCGGTGATGAAGGCGAACTCGGCGACGAAGTCGCGGGAGGCCGTGCCGTCGATGGAGTTCGCGGAGCTGCCGTGCTCGAAGCCGAGGTCCTTGGCCACCGCCTCCGGGTCCAGGCCGAGGGAGGACCCGGCGAGGGCGCCGGAGCCGTACGGGGAGACCGCCGTGCGCTCGTCCCACTGGCGCAGCCGCTCGGCGTCCCGGGTGAGGGACTGCACGTGGGCCAGGACGTGGTGGGCGAAGAGGACCGGCTGGGCGTGCTGGAGGTGGGTGCGGCCGGGCATCGCCACGTCCGGGTGGGCCTCGGCGAGGCCGACCAGGGCGTCCTGGAGGTCGGCGATCAGGCCGCCGATGATGCGGGCGTGGTCCCGCAGGTACATCCGGAAGAGGGTCGCCACCTGGTCGTTGCGGGAGCGGCCGGCGCGCAGCTTGCCGCCGAGGTCGGGACCGAGGCGCTCCAGGAGGCCGCGCTCCAGGGCGGTGTGGACGTCCTCGTCGGCGATCGTCCCGACGAAGGAGCCGTCGGCGACATCGGCTTCGAGCCGGTCGAGGCCGGCGGTCATGCGCTGGAGTTCGTCCTCGGTGAGCAGGCCCGCCTTGTGCAGCACGCGCGCGTGGGCACGCGAACCGGCGATGTCGTAGGGCGCGAGCCGCCAGTCGAAGTGGACGGACGCGGACAGCTTCGCCAGGGCCTCGGCGGGACCGTCGGCGAAACGGCCGCCCCAGAGCCGTACGTCACCGCTGTTGCTGCTCACTTGCGTTGCTCCTAGGAAGGGTTGACGGGTAGCGCAGATCCTTGCAGATCTATGCCTGGTCTACGTCGGGCTGTGCCCGCAGATGGCGCTGCGCGGCGATCTTCGACGACAGGCTGTAGATGTCGATGAAGCCCTTGGCCGCGGCCTGGTCGAAGGTGTCGCCGGTGTCGTAGGTGGCGAGGTTGAAGTCGTAGAGGGAGGAGTCGGAGCGGCGGCCGGTGACGACCGCGCGGCCGCCGTGGAGCGTCATGCGGATGTCTCCGGTGACGTGCCGGTTCGCCTCGTTGACGAAACCGTCCAGGGCGCGTTTGAGCGGGGAGAACCACAGGCCGTCGTAGACGAGTTCGCCCCAGCGCTGCTCCACCTGCCGCTTGTAGCGGGCGAGTTCGCGCTCGACGGTGACGTTCTCCAGCTCCTGGTGGGCCGTGATGAGCGCGATCGCGCCGGGGGCCTCGTACACCTCGCGGGACTTGATGCCGACGAGGCGGTCCTCGACCATGTCGATGCGGCCGACGCCCTGGGCACCCGCGCGCTCGTTCAGCTCCTGGACGGCCTGGAGGACGGTGACGGGCCTGCCGTCGACCGCCACCGGGGCGCCCGCCTCGAAGGTGACGACCACCTCGTCGGGCTCGCGCGGTGTGGCCGGGTTCTGTGTGTACTCGTAGATGTCCTCGATCGGGCCGTTCCAGATGTCTTCCAGGAAGCCGGTCTCGACGGCGCGGCCGAAGACGTTCTGGTCGATGGAGTACGGGGACTTCTTGGTGGTCGCGATCGGGAGGTTCTTCGCCTCGCAGAAGGCGATGGCCCGGTCGCGGGTCATCGCGTAGTCGCGGACCGGGGCGACGCAGGTCAGCTCGGGGGCGAGGGCGACGATGCCGGCCTCGAAGCGGACCTGGTCGTTGCCCTTGCCGGTGCAGCCGTGGGCTACCGTGCCCGCGCCGTGCTTGCGGGCGGCGGCCACCAGGTGCTTGACGATGGCAGGCCGGGAGAGGGCGGAGACCAGCGGGTAGCGGTCCATGTACAGGGCGTTGGCCCTGATCGCCGGGAGGCAGTACTCGTCGGCGAACTCGTCCCTGGCGTCGGCGACCTCCGCCTCGACCGCGCCGCAGGCCAGGGCGCGCTTGCGGATGACGTCCAGGTCCTCGCCGCCCTGGCCGACGTCCACCGCGACGGCGATGACCTCGGCGCCCGTCTCCTCGGCGATCCAGCCGATGGCGACGGAGGTGTCCAGCCCGCCGGAGTAGGCGAGTACGACGCGCTCGGTCATGGGTCCCTCCTCACGTACATCCGCTCACTATGCATGAGTATGCAGACCTCTGCATGATTCGTCAATCCGGCCAGCTTCTGCCGACCGATGTGAAAAAGGTTTGAACAAACGAAACCGCTTACTCGTACCCATCCCTGAACGCTGGCGCCGCGTTTGTAAACCCACCTCTGACCCAAGTGAGGCATCCGCATGTCCAGGGCTCTTCCGAAGTACAACAAGCGTCGTGTCGTGTTCATCGGCGGCGCTGCCGCCGTGGCGCTGTCCGGTGCGGTCATCGCCGGTTCGGCCCTCGCCGGCACACCGGACAAGAGCAGCGACACCAGCAATGCCCGCACCCTCGCCGCCTCGCCCGGCACGATCACCTGCCCGGACGTGGCCTCCCAGCTGCCGGCGATCCCCGCGACCGCGAAGGCCGAGGTCGACAGAAACCTCACGCTCCTGCAGACGCAGATCCAGGAGGCCAACAAGCGGCTGGTCGACACCGTGGGCCAGGGTGGGCCGAACTTCGTGAACAACGCGATCCTCGGTCCTCTCAAGGACAAGCGTGTCGCGACCATCAACCGGATCGCGACCGCGATCGGCCGTACGGCCGCCAAGCCGACCGGCCTGGACTCGCTGGCACCGTGCACCCTGAACGCGAGCGGGACGAGCACGAACACGGGAAGCGGGACGGCGACGGGCACCGCCTCGGCCACCCCGAGCACGGCGGCGACCCAGCAGCAGTCGACGGGCAGCACCGGCAGCACGAACACGAACACCAGTGCCGTCGGCACGATCACCTGCCCGGACGTCGCCTCCCAGCTGCCGGCGATCCCCGCCTCCGCGCAGGCGGAGGTCGACCGCAACCTCACCCTGCTCCAGACTCAGATCTCCGAGGCCAACAACCG
Organism: Streptomyces sp. NPDC090499; assembly: GCF_044769305.1. Classification (NCBI taxonomy): domain Bacteria; kingdom Bacillati; phylum Actinomycetota; class Actinomycetes; order Kitasatosporales; family Streptomycetaceae; genus Streptomyces; species Streptomyces sp. NPDC090499. The sequence goes on along the minus strand of NZ_JBIVXP010000006.1, from coordinate 319,532 downwards.
GCTCCAGACCACGGTCGGCCAGGGCGGCCCGAACTTCGTCCAGAACGCGATCCTCGGCCCGCTGGCGGACAAGCGGAAGTCCACCATCGACCGGATCGCCATCGCGATCGGCCGCACGTCGACCAAGCCGACCGGTCTCGACTCCCTGGCCGCCTGCACGCTCACCAAGTGACGTGACAGGCAGCTGTGGCCGCCCCGTGTACAGCGCCGGCCGGGGCGGCCACAGTGGAGTCTCATGGGAAAGACCTACGAACGCATCGACGGCAGGCTCCGTACGTTCATCGAGGAACAGCCCCTGTTCTTCACCGCCACCGCCCCGCTCGCGGGCGACGGCACGGTCAACCTCTCCCCCAAGGGCCTGACGGGCTCCTTCGCCGTACTCGACGAACGCACCCTCGCCTACCTCGACTTCGCCGGCTCGAACGCCGAGACCATCGCCCATCTGCGGGAGAACGGCCGCATCACCCTGATGTGGTGCGCGTTCCAGGGCCCGCCGAACATCGTGCGGGTCCACGGGCGCGGCGAGGCGGTCTTCCGCGACGACCCGCGCTTCGCGGAACTCCTCACCCGTTTCCCGGACATCGACCCGTCCCTGCACGGCCTGCGCGCGGTCATCGTCGTCCACGCCGAACTCATTCGCGACAGCTGCGGTTACGCGGTCCCCTACATGGCGTACGAGGCCGACCGTGAACTGCACGAAAGGCGGTTCGCGCGCGAGGACGACGCCTCGCTGAGCGCGTACTTCGAGAAGAAGGACCACATCGCGGTGAGCCTGGACGGCCTACCCGGGCTGCCGTTGCCGCTGCCTCCGTCTAGCGTCTGAGCCATGCGTCCACGCCTCGTCGCCACCCTCGTGTCCGCGTCCCTGCTCCTGCTCGGTGCGGCGCCGGGGAGCGGGGATCCGCAGCCGCTGCCGGCCGTCATGGCCGACACGGGCGGCGGCAGCCAGCTGATCACCGCCGAGGCGTCCGCGCTGAGCTCGACGTCGGGGACGCTCACCTGGTGGGAGCGCCGGGACGGGACGTGGGCGCAGGTGGGGTCGGCCGAGGCCCGCTTCGGGGCGAAGGGGCTGGTCGAGGGGGCGAACCGGCAGCAGGGCACGAACACGACCCCTACGGGGTTGTACGGCCTTCCGTTCGGGTTCGGCCTCCAGGCGGCGCCGGCCGGAACCGCCGTCGAGTACCGGCCGGTGACGGCGAATTCGTGGTGGTGCCAGGACAACGACTCCACCTCCTACAACCGTTGGGTGGAGCCGCTGCCGTCCGACTGCCGCGCCGCGGAGTCGGAGAAGCTGTCGTCGTACACGACGCAGTACGGATACGCGCTGGTGATCGGGTTCAACTACGACAAGCCGGTGCGGGGGCGGGGGGCCGGGATCTTCCTGCACGTCAACGGGGCGGGGGCGACGGCCGGGTGTGTGTCGGTGCCGGAGGATGCGATGCGGCGGATCCTGCAGTGGGCGGATCCGAAGAAGGGGCCGCATATTGCCATGGGGACGGTGAGCGGGGACACCGCTCTCACCCGGTATTGAGGTTGCGCTGCGCCGTAGTGGTACGGGTGCGTTGGCGGGTGCCCGTTGTGTGTGGCTGGTCGCGCAGTTCCCCGCGCCCCTAGGAAGCTGCCGTCGCCGCCAGCCTCACTGTGAACGTCGTTGACCCCGGGGCGCTCTCCACGGTCACCGTCCCCCCGTGTGCCTCCACCACCGCCGCCACGATCGACAGGCCGAGGCCCGCGCCTCCGCCGGAGGCGTCCGGGCGGCGGCGGTGTTCGGCTCGGGTGAAGCGTTCGAAGACGCCGGGCTGGATGTCGGGAGGGATGCCGGGGCCGTCGTCGTGGACCTGGAGGACCGTCCGCGCGCCGTCCGTCTCCAGGGTCACCGTCACCTTCGTGCCGGCGGGTGTGTGCAGACGTGCGTTGGCCAGCAGGTTGGCCAGGACCTGCTGGAGGCGGTGGGTGTCGCCGGTCACCGTCACCGGGTCCTCGGGGAGGTCGAGGGTCCAGCGGTGGTCCGGGCCCGCGGCGCGGGCGTCCGTGACGGCGTCCAGGATCAGGTGGGTGAGGTCGACCGGGTGGCTCTCCAGGGGGCGGCCCGCGTCCAGGCGGGCCAGGAGGAGGAGGTCGTCGACCATCTCGCCCATGCGGGAGGACTCGGCGGCGATGCGTTGCAGGGCCCGGGTGATCTCCGGAGGCACCGAGCCCGGGTGGAGCAGAGCCAGTTCCGCGTGGCCGCGGACCGAGGCGACCGGGGTGCGCAGCTCGTGGCTGGCGTCGGCGGCGAACGTGCGCAGGCGTTCCTCGCTGGCGTGGCGTTTGGTGAGCGCGTCCTCGACGTGGCCCAGCATGCGGTTGACGGCGGCGGCCATCCGGCCGACCTCGCTGCGGGGGTCGGACTCGGGGGCGCGGGGCGGCAGGGCGACCTCGCCGCTGGCGAGCGGGAGCTCGCTGACCCGGGTGGCGGTCGCCGCGACCCGGCTCAGCGGGCGCAGGGACCAGCGTACCCAGAGGGCGCCGGCCACCCCGGCCGCGGCGAGGGCGAGGCCGAAGACGCCGGCGGAGACCAGTTCCAGACGGTGGACGGTGGCCCGTACCGGTTCCAGGGGCAGACCGGTCATCAGGACGTCGCCGTCGATGCCGGCCCAGGCCACGATCCGGTAGTCGCCGATCGACCTCAGGTGGACCGTGTGTCCCCGGCCGTCCACCGGTACCCCGGCCAGGACCGAGCGGTCGCCGGTGGTGAGGCCGACGGTCAGGTCCGGGTCGTCGTCGGCCGGGATCAGGGCCGCGTTGGTGATCCGGCCGTTCAGGAGACGTGCTCCGAAGGTGCCGGCGGCCTGGCGGCGGGTGTCACCGTGCTCGTCGCCGTCCCGGTCGCTGGGCTTGTACTTGCCGTGTTCGAGGGACTGCGGGAAGCTCGGCCCGCTCTGCTGGAGCTGCTGGTCGAGGCGCCCGGTGAGGAAGCCGTTCAGCTCGACGACCGCGGCGACGCCGACGGCCGCACAGCTCACGGCCAGCAGGACGACCAGGCCCGCGGTGAGGCGGGCGCGCAGGGTGCGGGGGCGGGGCAGGTGCCGTAGCCGCCGTAGTCGCCGTAGGAGTTTCACCTGGTCACCGGCTTGAGGACGTATCCGGCGCCGCGGACCGTGTGGATCATGGGCTCGCGGCCCGCGTCCACCTTCTTGCGCAGGTAGGAGATGTACAGCTCGACGACATGGGCGCGGCCGCCGAAGTCGTAGGACCAGACGCGGTCGAGAATCTGTGCCTTGCTGAGGACGCGACGGGGGTTGCGCATCAGGAAGCGGAGGAGTTCGAACTCGGTCGGGGAGAGCTCGATCAGTTCGCCGGCCCGGGTGACCTCGCGGGCCTCCTCGTCCATGGTGAGGTCGCCGACGACGAGGCGGGGGCCGTCCTCCTGCTGGCGGGCCATGCCGGCGCGGCGCAGCAGGCCGCGCAGCCGGGCGACGACCTCCTCCAGGCTGAAGGGCTTGGTGACGTAGTCGTCGCCGCCCGCGGTGATGCCGGCGATCCGGTCCTCCACGGCGTCCCGGGCGGTGAGGAAGAGCACGCAGACGTCCGGCTTGACCTGGTGGAGCGAGCGGAGGACGGAGAACCCGTCCGTGTCGGGGAGCATCACGTCCAGGATCACCGCGTCCGGCAGCAGCTCCCGGGCCGCGGCCAGGGCGCTCGCGCCGTCACCGGCCGCACGGGTCTCCCAGCCCTCGTAGCGCAGGGCACCGGTGAGGACCTCCGCGAGGTCGGGGTCGTCGTCGACGACGAGGACGCGCAGCTGGGTGCCGTCGGGTCTGGTGAGGGCGGGGCGGCCGGAGCGGGTCGTGTTCATCGCGTCTCCCAGCATCCCTCTTCCCGGGAGCGAGGTGCGGCCCCGGGTGCTCTGAGTTTCCTCTGAGCCGGCTCTGCCGGTGCCGGTTCAGAAGGTGCTCAGAGGTTCGGGCTGCACAGTGGCGTCCTGACCGGAGAAAGGACCCGACTCATGACGACCGTGGACGAACGGCGTACGGCACCCGCCGTCCCCGCCGTGCCCACGCGCCGCTCCCCCGCGGGTGCCGTGCTCGCCGTGCTGTGGGCCGGAGCGGCGGCCGTGCTCCTGCTTTGGTGGTCGGACACCGGCTCCGTCGTGGGCGCGGCGGGCTGGCTGACCGGGGCCGGGCGGATCGCCGGGCTGCTGTGCGGGTACTCCTGCGCGGTGCTCGTCGGCCTGATGGCCCGGGTGCCGCTGCTGGAGGTGCGGGTCGGCTCGGACCGGGTCGCCCGCTGGCACGCGATGGCGGGCCGGTACACGGTCTGTCTGCTGGTCGCGCACGTCGTGCTGATCCTCAGCGGGTACGCGGCCCAGGACCACGCCTCCCTCGTCCACGAGACGATGGACGTCGTCCTGGACTACCCCGACATGCTCAAGGCGACCGCCGCCACGGTGATCCTCTTCGCCGTCGGGATCACCTCGATGCGGGCGGCGCGGCGCCGGACCAGCTACGAGTTCTGGTACTACGTCCACCTGCTCACCTACGCGGCCGTCTTCCTCGCCTTCTTCCACCAGCTGACGCTGGGCAACGACCTCAACGGCAAGCCGCTCGCCACCGCCTTCTGGTACGCGCTCTACCTGGGCGTCGCGGCCCTGGTGGTGTGGTTCCGGATCCTGGCACCCGTGCGGCTCAACCTCCGGCACCGGCTGCGGGTGCACTCCGTGCAGCAGGAGGCGCCGGGCGTGTACTCGGTCGTCGTCCAGGGCCGCCGGATCGGGGAGCTTGGGGCGCGGGCCGGGCAGTTCTTCCGGTGGCGGTTCTTCGGCGGCGACGGCATGGGCCGGACGTCGACCCCGTACTCGCTCTCGGCGCCGCCGCGCGGCGACCTGCTGCGGATCACGGTCAAGGCGCTCGGCGACCACAGTGCGGCCGTGCCGCTGCTGCGCCCCGGTACCCGGGTGTGGGCGGAGGGCCCGTACGGCGCCCTCACCGCGGACCGGAGCACCAGCCACCGGACCCTGCTGATCGCGGCCGGCGTCGGCGTCACCCCGCTGCGGGCGCTCTTCGAGACCCTCCCCGGCGACGTCACCCTGCTCTACCGGGCGCGTACGGCCGAGGATCTGGCCCTGGGCGGCGAGCTGGAGGCGATAGCCCGCTGGCGCGGAGCCCAGGTGCGCTACGCCCTCAACGGCCCGCGGGGCGAGCGCCCCGCCCTCACGGCGGAGTCGCTGCGGGCGGCCTTCCCCGGCCTCGCCGGTTACGACGTCTACATCTGCGGTCCGCACGGCTTCGCCCAGGAGCTGTACGGGGCGCTGCGCGCGGCCGGGGTGCCGGACCGGCGCATCCACCACGAGTCGTTCGAGCTGTGAGGCCCCTGCCGTGCACCCGCTGAACAAGAACCGTCCCCTGCGCCGCGTGCTCCTGGCGAGCGCCGCGACCGTCTCCGGGATCGTGATGCTGCTGGCGCTGAAGCCGCACACCGCCCCGACCGTGGTCACCGACTCGGCGGCCCCCGCCCCGTCGGCCTCCGCGAGCGCCTCCCCGGGCGCGACCGGCGACTCCGGCAAGTCCGGCAAGTCCGGCAAGTCCGGGAGCAGCAGCTCCGGCACCAGGACCGTCACCGGGGACACCGTCCAGACCCGCTGGGGCCCGGTCCAGGTGAAGGTGACGATCAAGAGCGGCAGGATCACCGACGTCACGGCGGTCCAGTACCCGACGGACAACCCACGGGACCAGGAGATCAACCAGTACGCCCTCCCGCAGCTGCGCAGCGAGGCGCTGGCGGCACAGAGCGCGAGCATCGACACCGTCTCCGGGGCCACCTACACCAGCCAGGGTTACCAGCAGTCGCTCCAGTCCGCACTGGACTCCGCGGGACTCTGAACGCTCAGGCAGTGCGGCACGTACCTGTGGGCCAAGGGTCAAGTCCCTACGGAGGAACCGTGACCACCACGCTCGCAGGCGGACGTGCCGCCCGCCGCCAGACGATGCGCCGCATCCGCCCGCGCCGCTCACCGGCCGTACCGCTGCTGCTCGCCGTCTGGGCCGGCGCGGCGGCCGTGCTCTGGCTGTGGTGGCACAACACCCCGTCCATCGCCGACCAGAACGGCAAGATCCTCAACGCGGGCCGGATCACCGGCCTGCTGGCCGGCTATCTGATGGCCCTGGTGGTCCTGCAGATGGCCCGGGTGCCCGCGCTGGAGCGGCGGGTCGGCTCCGACCGCGTCGCCCGCTGGCACGCGATGAGCGGCCGTTACACGCTCTGCCTGGTCTTCGCGCACGTCTTCCTCATCATGTGGGGCTATGCGCTGCAGGCCGGCAAGACGCTGAACGACATCGTCCAGCAGACCATCGACTCCGTGAACCAGCTGCCCGACATGGGCAAGGCGGCCATCGGGACCGGCCTGTTCGTCGTCATCGGCCTGACCTCGATCGGGCCGGTGCGGCGCCGGATGCCGTACGACACCTGGTACCACGTGCACCTGCTGACCTACGCGGCGGTGTTCCTGACGTTCTGGCACCAGATCACCACCGGCAACGACTTCGCCCTCACGCCGATGGCCAAGACCTTCTGGTACGGGCTGTACGGCGCGGTGACCGCGCTGGTGGTCTGGTACCGGATCCTCACCCCGATCCGGCTCAACCTGCGGCACCGGATGCGGGTCGAGGCGGTCATCGAGGAGACGCCGGGCATCGTCTCGGTGCTGATCGGCGGGCGCAAGCTGCACCGGATGGGCGCGGAGGCCGGCCAGTTCTTCCGCTGGCGGTTCATGGCCCCCGGGATGCGGTTCAGCTCGCACCCGTACTCCCTGTCGGCGGCGCCTCGCCCCGACATGTTGCGGATCACCGTCAAGGCGATCGGCGACCACAGCGCGCGGCTGCGCGAACTACGGCCCGGGACCAAGGTGTGGGCCGAAGGGCCGTACGGGGCGATGACCGCGTCCCGGCGCAGCCGCGGCAAGGTCCTGCTGGTGGCGGGCGGCGTCGGGATCACGCCCATGCGGGCGCTGTTCGAGACGCTGCCCGGCGCCGCGGGCGACCTGACCCTGCTCTACCGCGCCAACACCACGCAGGACCTGGCGCTCTGGGACGAGCTGGCGAAGATCGCCAACGAGCGCGGGGCCAGGCTGATGTACGCGGTCAACAGCCCGGAGGGCGAGCGTCCTGACATCTCCGCGGAGAACCTCCAGCGGAAGATCCCGGACATCGTCGACCACGACGTCTTCATGTGCGGCCCGCCCGGGTTCGCTCAGGGCGTGTACGAAGCACTGCGCGGCGCGGGAGTTCCCGCCCGCCGCATCCATCACGAGTCGTTCGAGATGTGAGCGACGGGACCACACGGGAATCCAGGGAATCGGGAGTTCGTAAGCGATGAGGAAGAGTCACCCCATCAGGCGTGTGGTGCTGGCCACCGCGGCGACCGTGTCCGGTGTCGTGCTGCTGCTGTCGCTGAAGCCGTCGTCGGACCCGGCGTCCGCATCGGCGGCGGGCGCGGCCCCGTCGGCCGCGGCGGCCGGGCAGGAGTCGCCGCAGGGCGGCACCGGGGCCGCCGGCACCGCCACGGTGGACGGGGACGCGACCCAGACCCAGTACGGGGTCGTCCAGGTCCGGCTGACCGTCGCAGGCGGCAAGATCACCCAGGCCCAGGCGATCCAGGCGCCCAAGGGCGGCACCAGCGACCAGAAGACCGCACTGTCCGTGCCCCAGCTCAACAAGGAGACGGTGGCGGCGCAGAGCGCGAACATCGACTCCGTCTCCGGGGCCACCTACACCAGTACCGGCTACAAGCAGTCCCTGCAGTCGGCCCTGGACAAGCTGAAGGAAGCGAGCGCGTCGTCCGGCTCGTCCTCCTCCGGCTCGTCCTCCTCCGGCTCGTCCTCCTCCGGGTCCGCGCAGGCGCAGGCCAAGACGGTGACCGGGCAGGTCGCGCAGACCCAGTACGGGCCGGTCCAGGTCCGGATCACCGTCTCCGGCGGGAAGATCACCCAGGCGGAGGCGGTGCAGGCGCCCAAGGGCGGCACCAGCGACCAGAAGACCGCACTGTCCGTGCCCCAGCTCAACAAGGAAGCGGTCGCGGCGCAGAGCGCGAACATCGACTCCGTCTCCGGGGCCACCTACACCAGTACCGGCTACAAGCAGTCCCTGCAGTCGGCGCTGGACCAGGCCGGTGGCTGAGGCGGTGGCCGAGTCCGCGGAAGCTCCCGCCGCGGTACGTCACGCGGAGGAGGTCATGGGGACCGTCTTCTCCTTCGACGTCCGCGGCGGGGATCCGGACGCCGTACGGGCGGCTCTGGACGAGGCGGTCGCCGGGCTGCACCGGGTCGACGAGGTGTTCAGCACCTACCGCGAGGACAGCCAGGTGTCCCGGCTGGCGCGGGAGGAGATCGGCGTCGCCGACTGCGATCCCGAGGTGGCCGAGGTGCTGGAACTGGCGGCCGAGGCGGAGCGGGTGAGCGACGGCTGGTTCAGCACGCGCTACCGGGGGCGGCTCGATCCCACCGGGATCGTGAAGGGCTGGTCCGCCGAGCGGGCGGCGCGGACGCTGGCGCGGGTGGCCGGGGTGCGGGGCGTGAGCGTGAACGGCGGCGGCGACGTCCAGATGTTCGGCGCGCCCGAGCCGACGCGGGCGTGGCGGGTGGGCATCGCCGACCCGTTGCGGCCGGGCGGGCTGGCGGCGGTGATCTCGGCGGCCGGGGTCGACGAACTGGCGGTGGCCACGTCCGGTACGGCGGAGCGCGGCGCCCACATCGTCGATCCGCGGACCGGGAAGTCGGCGGTGACGGACCTGGTGGCGGTGACGGTGGTGGGGCCGCGGCTGACGTGGGTGGACTGCTGGGCGACGGCGGCGTTCGCGATGGGGTCGCGGGCCGGGCTGGCCTGGCTGGAGTCGCTGCCGGACGTGGAGGGGCTGTTGATCACGGCGGGGGACGAGGTGCGGTGCACCGGAGGGCTGGCCGCGCGGCTGGGCTGACGTGAGGGGTGGGGCCGCTCACCGGCGCTTGCCGGGTGCCGCCGCGCCCACCCGTGCCGCCCCGGCGGCACGACTGCCCGCAGCTTGAGAGAAGCGCCGACACAGCGCCCCGCAAGGGGCGCGGGGAACTGCGCGAGCGACCCCCACCGGCCCGCGGCGGACCGACTGCCCGCGGCTGGGTCTTTGTCTTTCAGGGGCGCGGGGAACTGCGCGACCACTGGCCTGCGGACGAAGGACATTCGCACGTCGTCGCGACATTTTTCGGATTTGTGCCGCCGAAGGCCATCCCGATTCCCCTCTCGGCCGTACCCCCTGTGACGCAAGTTTCAGGAGGAACACCATGGCTGTCTTCAGCAACCTCATGCCGTTCAAGAACCGGCACGACCACGACCACGACGACCGTCACGGCCACGGGCACGGCCACGACCGTGACCGCGACCACGGCGACCGGCACGGTCACGGGCACGGGCACGGGCACGACCACGGCGACCGGCACGACCACGGCAACCGCTACTGACCACACCTGAAGGCGGCGCGGACCGGTCACGGGTCAGCCGGTCCGTTCCGCCGGTGCTTTCCAGGAACCCCTCTCATGGCGCAAGTGGTCACGGCCGCTCCCCCGGTTCCCCCGCGCGAGGTCTTCCGGCGGTTCTGGCCGTACACCCGAGGCGGCCGCCGCTGGCTCGTGCCGCTCGTCGTGCTGAGCCTGACCGGCCCGGCCGCCGACGCCGCGGAGCTCTGGCTCTTCAAGTTCGTCGTCGACGACGTGCTCGTGGCCCGGGAGTTGCGCCCCTTCCTGTGGATCGCGCCCGCCTACCTCGGCCTCGTCCTCTGCTCCGGCGTGCTCGGCTTCGCCGACGACGTGACCTCCACCTGGGTCGGCGAGCGCTTCCTGCTCGCCCTGCGCGCCGACGTCTTCCGGCATGTCCAGGGCCTCTCGCTCGGCTTCTTCGAGCGCCGGCGGCTCGGGGACGTGCTGTCGAGGGTGACGGGCGACGTCGACGCCGTGGAGACGTTCCTGCTCTCGGGAGTCGCGGACGCCCTGTACTACGTGATCAGCCTGGGCGTCTACCTCGGCATGCTGGTCTACCTGCGCTGGGACCTGACCCTGCTCGCCCTCGTCGTCGTACCGCTGTTCTGGGGCGCGGCCCGGTACTTCTCGCGGAGGGTGAGGGAGGCCTCGCGGGAGCGCAGGCGGCGCGGCGGGGCGCTCGGCGCGATCGCCGAGGAGTCGCTGGGCAACGTCGTCCTCGTGCAGGCGTACAACCGGCAGGCGTGGGAGGCGCGCCGGTTCGAGCGGGAGAACACCGGCCGGTTCCGGGCGGCGATGGCCTCGGCGCGGCTCCGTGCCGTGTACGCGCCCGCGGTCGAGTTCGTGGAGGTGGCCGGCGGCCTCGCGGTGCTGGCTCTGGGCACCTGGAAGCTGGCCCAGGGGCAGCTGACGCTCGGCGGGCTGCTGGTCTTCCTCGCGCTGATCGGCAGGATGTACAGCCCGGTCCACGGGCTGTCCGGGCTCGGCACCACCTTCTACACGGCCTCCGCCGCCGCGGAGCGGATCATCGAACTGCTCGACGAGCGGCCCCAGGTGACCGAGGCGGCCGGCGCGCGCCGGCTCCGCCGGGCGCGCGGCACGGTGGAGTTCGACGGGGTGTGGTTCCGCTATCCCGGCACGACGGCCTGGGCGCTGTCCGAGGTGTCGTTCCGGGCGGCTCCCGGGGAGACGCTGGCGCTGGTCGGGGCGAGCGGGTCGGGCAAGTCCACGCTCGCGAAGCTGCAGTTGCGGTTCTACGACCCCGACCGGGGCGCGGTCCGTCTCGACGGGACCGATCTGCGCGAGCTCAGCCTGACCGACGTGCGGGAGAACATCGCGGTGGTGCTGCAGGAGACGCTCGTCTTCCACGGCACCGTGCGGGAGAACATCGCCTACGGCCGGCCGTCGGCCACGGAGGCGGAGATCGTCGCGGCGGCGCGGGCCGCGGACGCCCACGAGTTCGTCGAGCGGCTCCCGGACGGCTACGACACGCTCGTCGGACAGCGTGGCCGGACGCTCTCCGGCGGCCAGTGCCGCCGGCTGGCGATCGCCCGCGCGATGATCCGGGACGCCCCGGTGCTCCTGCTGGACGAGCCGACCGCCGGACTGGACGTCCGCTCGGCGCGGCGGGTCATGGAGCCGCTGCGCCGGCTCATGGCCGGGCGGACCACCGTGGTCGTCTCGCACCAGCTGCCGGCCGTCCGCGACGCCACCCGGATCGTGGTCCTCGACCGCGGCCGGGTCGTCGAGGACGGGGCGCCCGCGGATCTCCTCGGGCGGCAGGGGCCGTACGCCCTGCTGCACCGGCTCGGCGAGGGTGCGGTGCTGTCATGACCCCTTCGGGGTCACCACCTTGCCCTTCTGCAGCTGGGCGGTGGCGAGGACGGTGCCGTCGGCGGAGGTGAGGCGGGCGGCGGAGTACCTGGTGAGGTCCACGGGGACCGCCGCGCCCCAGTTGCCGCGTCCGTCCCGCAGGGGGAAGTCGCCGATCCGCGTGGTCGTGCCGTCGGCGCGGGCGAGGAGGCAGGTGACCCTGCCGTCGTAGGAGGTGCCGGGGAGGGCGAGGGAGACGAACATCCAGGCCGGGCTGCCGGGGTGGGCGTAGATCTCGCCGACGGGCTGTCCGCCGCCGGCCGGGATCATGTCCCCGACCAGCACGGGCTCGGACTCGACCGCGGGCGCCGAGGCGGTGACGGCGCCCTCGACGGCGCTGCCGATCGCCCAGCCGGCGAAACCGACCGCGACCGCGGCGGTGGCGGCGACCGCGGCGAGCCGCAGCCGGAGGCGCCGGACGCGGCCGTGCCGGACCTGGGCGGCATGGGCGGGCCGGGTCCCCTCGGCTCCTGTCACCTGCTCGGCCAGGCGGCGCGCCACCCGGGTCTCGAAGCCGGGCGGCGGGTCGCCCTCCGGCAGCAGGCCGATCAACCGGTCACCGATCCCGGTGAGTTGGCGCACGTACTCCCGGCAGTCCGCGCATCCGTCCAGGTGGGCGACCGCCTCGGCCCGCTCGCGGCCGGGCAGGACGCCCAGCGCCAGTTCGGCGCCCACCTCGCGCAGCTTCGCGCAGTGCGCGTCACCGGACATGGTCGCCTCCCTTCGGGGACGCGAGCGCGGTGCGGAGTTTCGCCATCGCGGCTCTGATCCGCGTCTTGGCCGTGCCCAGCGGGATCCGCTCCGCGTCGGCGATCTGCTGGGCCGTCATGCCGTAGATGCCCGCCATCATCAGGGCCCTGGCCTGGTCCCGCGGCAGCCGGGCCAGCGCGGCCCGGAGCTGGGTGGAGGCCTCCTCGGCCAGCGCCCACCGCTCGGGGGTCTCGGTGACGGCGTCGAGGAGGGGGTCGAGGTCCTCGGGTGCCATCGGTTCCGTCCGCCGGGCCCGGACGGCGTCGACGGCGAGGTTGTGGGCGATGGTGGTGAGCCAGGTCCCGACCGAGCCGCGGCGCGAGTCGTAGATCTGGGCATGCCGCCATGCGCGCTCGAACGTCTGCTGGGCGACGTCCTCGGCGAGCTGCTGGTCCCGGGTGACGGCCATCGCGACCCCGAAGACCCGGTGCTGAAACCTCCGTACGAAGACCTCGGCGAGCTCCGGGTCTCCGGTGGCCAGCCCGGACAGCAGAGCCTCGTCCGGGAGACGGCCGACAGGGGACCGGAATCCCGACACACCCTTGTGTACGTTCGACGGCCGCCAGGGGATTGCCCGCCCGCCTGACCGCTCGCCGCGGAAGATCACACGGTCATTGTCCGTCGGCCGGCCGGGCCCCGCACGCGGGTCGGCGGCCACGGCCTGCTCTTCGGCTGCGGGCCCGGTGGGGGCTGGTCGCGCCGTTCCTCGCGCCCCTCACGGGGCTCCGTCAGTGGCCGTTCTGGGCGAGCCGCAGCAGGTGGTCCGCGAGGGCCTGGCCGCCGGTCGGCTCCCTGCTGATCAGCAGCACCGTGTCGTCGCCCGCGATGGTCCCGAGGATGTCGTGCAGCTCGGCCTGGTCGATCGAGGAGGCGAGGAACTGGGCCGCGCCGGGCGGGGTGCGCAGGACGACCAGGTTGGCCGAGGCCTCGGCGGAGATCAGGAGCTCCTGGGAGAGGCGGCGCATCCGCTCCTCCTTCGCCGACTCCCCCAGCGGGGCCCGCGGCGTGCGGAAGCCGCCCTCGCTGGGGACCGCGTAGATCAGCTCGCCGTCGGTGTTGCGGATCTTCACCGCGTTCAGCTCGTCGAGGTCCCGGGAGAGCGTCGCCTGGGTCACCGTCAGCCCGTCGTCGGACAGCAGTTTCGCGAGCTGGCTCTGCGAGCGCACCGGCTGCCGGTTGAGGATGTCCACGATCCGGCGGTGCCGGGCGGTCCGGGTCTGCGGCACCGCGGGCCCCGCCCCGCCCGACTGGTCGAACTCCTGCGCCTGGCTCATCGTCGTCTCATTCTCCGGATCGTCCGTCCCCGCTCGCTGCGTCGAGGATGCCGGGCAGGGCCCGCAGCAGGGCGTCCGCCTCGTCGTCGCGAAGGTTCAGCGGGGGCATCAGCCGTACGACGTCCGGGGCGGGCGCGTTCACCAGGAACCCGGCCTCCTGAGCCGCCTGCTGCACCTGCGCTGCCAGCGGCTCGGTGAGCACGATACCCAGGAGGAGGCCCGCGCCCCGGACATAATCGATCAACCGGTGGCCCAGACCCTCGATTCCGTCCCGCAACCTCCCGCTCTGCCGCTTGACGTTCTCCAGCAACCCCTCGTTCTCGATGGTGTCGAGGACGGCGAGGCCGGCGGCGCAGGCGACCGGGTTGCCGCCGAAGGTGGTGCCGTGGTGGCCGGGCTGGAGGAGTTCGGCGGCGCGCCCGAAGGCCACGGTCGCGCCGAGCGGTAGCCCGCCGCCGAGCTGTTTGGCGAGGGTGACGACGTCGGGCAGCACGCCCTCGTGGGCCTGGTACTCGAACCAGGTGCCGGTGCGGCCGATGCCGGTCTGCACCTCGTCGAGAACGAGCAGCGCGCCGGTGGCGGCGGTGATCGCGCGGGCCGCCTTGAGGTAGCCGGGCGGCGGCACGACCACGCCGTTCTCGCCCTGGACGGGCTCGATGATCACCAGCGCGGTCTCCTCGGTGACCGCGGCGGCCAGGGCCTGCGCGTCGCCGTAGGGGACGTGGGTGACGTCGGCGGGCAGCGGGCGGAACGGGTCCTGCTTGCCGGGCTGTCCGGTGAGTGCGAGGGCGCCCATCGTGCGGCCGTGGAAGCCGCCGTCGGTGGCGACCATGTGGGTCCGCCCGGTCAGCCGGCCGATCTTGAAGGCGGCTTCGTTGGCCTCGGCGCCGGAGTTGCAGAAGAAGACCCGGCCCTCCCGGCCGAAGAGCTGGATCAGCCGCTCGGCGAGGGCGACGGTGGGCTCGGCCATGAAGAAGTTGGAGATGTGGCCGAGGGCGGCGATCTGCCGGGTCACGGCCTCGATGATCGCGGGGTGGGCGTGGCCGAGCGCGTTGGTCGCGATACCGCCGACCAGGTCGAAGTACGGGCGGTCCTCGGCGTCCCAGACCTTGACCCCCTCGCCGCGGACGAGGGGCAGTCGCGGGGTGCCGTAGTTGTTCATGAGCGCGCCCTGCCAGCGCGTGGTCAGTTCCTGGTTGCTCATGACTCCCCCTCCTGGTCCGGCACGACCATCGTGCCGATGCCTTCGTCCGTGAAGATCTCCAGCAGGATCGAGTGCTGGACCCGGCCGTCGATGACGCGGGCGGTGGTGACGCCGTTGCGTACGGCGTGCAGGCAGCCCTCCATCTTCGGCACCATGCCGGAGCTGAGTTCCGGCAGCAGCTTCTCCAGTTGGGAAGCGGTGAGGCGGCTGATCACCTCGTCGGAGTTCGGCCAGTCCTCGTAGAGGCCCTCCACGTCGGTGAGGACCATGAGGGTTTCGGCGCCCAGAGCAGCAGCGAGTGCCGCAGCCGCCGTATCAGCATTGACGTTGTAGACATGTCCGTCGTCCTGGGAGCGGGCGATCGAGGAGACGACCGGGATGCGGCCGTCGGCGAGCAGGGCCTCGATCGCGCCCGTGTCGATCGAGGTGATCTCGCCGACCCGCCCGATGTCGACGAGCTCGCCGTCGATCTCGGGCCGGTGCTTGGTTGCGGTGATGGTGTGGGCGTCCTCGCCGGTCAGTCCGACGGCGAGCGGCCCGTGCTGGTTGAGCAGGTTGACCAGCTCGCGCTGGACCTGCCCGGCGAGCACCATCCGTACGACGTCCATGGCGTCCTCGGTGGTGACCCTGAGGCCGGCCTTGAACTCGCTGACGATGCCGTGCCTGTCGAGGGCGGCGCTGATCTGCGGGCCGCCGCCGTGCACGACGACCGGCTTGAGGCCGGCGTGGTGCAGGAAGACGACGTCCTGGGCGAAGGCGGCCTTCAGGTCCTCGTCGATCATGGCGTTGCCGCCGAACTTGATCACGACGGTCCTGCCGTTGTGACGGACCAGCCAGGGCAGCGCCTCGATGAGGGTCTGCGCCTTGGGCAGCGCGGTGTGCTTGCGCGTGGTGCTCATGACGAGTACGCGCTGTTCTCGTGGACGTAGTCCGCGGTCAGGTCGTTGGTCCAGATGGTGGCGGTCTCGGCGCCCGCGGCGAGATCGGCGACGATGTGCACCTCGCGGTAGCGCATGTCGACCTTCTCGCGGTCCTCGCCGACCCCGCCGTTCTTGCAGACCCAGACGCCGTTGATCGCGACGTTCAGCCGGTCCGGTTCGAAGTCGGCCTTCGTCGTGCCGATGGCGGAGAGGACGCGGCCCCAGTTGGGGTCCTCGCCGTGGATGGCGCACTTGAGGAGGTTGTTGCGGGCGATGGAGCGGCCCACCTCGACGGCGTCGTCCTCGGAGGCGGCGTTGACCACCTCCACCCTGATGTCCTTGCTGGCGCCCTCGGCGTCCCGGATCAGCTGCTGGCCGAGGTCGTCGCAGACGGCGCGGACGGCCTCGGCGAACTCCGCGTGCTCCGGGGTGGTCCCGGAGGCGCCGGAGGCGAGCAGCAGGACGGTGTCGTTGGTGGACATGCAGCCGTCGGAGTCGACGCGGTCGAAGGTGGTGCGGGTCGCGGCGCGGAGCGCCCTGTCGAGCGCCTCGCTCTCGACGACCGCGTCCGTGGTGAGGACCACCAGCATGGTGGCGAGGCCGGGGGCGAGCATGCCGGCGCCCTTCGCCATGCCGCCGACGGTCCAGCCTTCCCTGGTGACCACGGACGTCTTGTGCACGGTGTCGGTGGTCTTGATGGCGATGGCGGCCTTCTCGCCGCCGTGCTCGCTCAGGGCTGCGGCCGCGGTCTCGACCCCCGGCAGCAGCTTGTCCATGGGCAGGAGCACGCCGATCAGGCCGGTCGAGCAGACCGCGACCTCGATGGCACCGAGCCCCAGCACCTCGGCGGCCTTCTCGGCGGTCGCGTGGGTGTCCTGGAAGCCCTTGTGACCGGTACAGGCGTTGGCGCCGCCGGAGTTGAGGACGACTGCCGAGACCTGGCCGCTCTTGAGGACCTGCTCGGACCACAGCACCGGCGCGGCCTTCACGCGGTTGGAGGTGAAGACGCCCGCGGCGGCCCGGCGGGGCCCGGTGTTGACCACGAGGGCCAGGTCCGGGTTGCCGCTCTCCTTGATCCCGGCGGCGATGCCCGCGGCCGTGAATCCCTTCGCTGCCGTCACGCTCACGGCGCAACTCCGATCGTGGTCAGCCCGGTGGTCTCGGCGAGACCCAGGGCGAGGTTCATGCTCTGGACGGCACCGCCGGCGGTGCCCTTGGTCAGGTTGTCGATGGCGCTGATCGCGATGATGCGGCCCACCGCCTCGTCGTATGCGACCTGCACCTGAACGGCGTTGGAACCGTGGACGGACGCCGTGGCGGGCCACCGGCCCTCGGGGAGCAGGTGGACGAAGGGCTCGTCGGCGTAGGCCTTCTCGTAGACGGCGCGCACGGACTCGCCCGTCACCCCGGCCACGGCCCTGGCGCTGCAGGTGGCGAGGATGCCCCGGGGCATCGGCGCCAGCGTGGGCGTGAAGGAGACGGCGACCCGCTCCCCCGCCACCGCGCTCAGGTTCTGGATCATCTCGGGGGTGTGCCGGTGGCCGCCGCCGACGCCGTACGGCGACATGGAGCCCATGACCTCGCTGCCCAGCAGGTGCGGCTTGGGCGCCTTGCCCGCGCCGGAGGTGCCGGAGGCGGCGACGATCAGCGCCTCGGGCTCGGCGATCCTGGCGGCGTAGGCCGGGTACAGGGCGAGGGAGACGGCGGTGGGGTAGCAACCGGGTACCGCGATGCGCTTGGACCCCTCCAGCGCGGCGCGGGCACCCGGCAGTTCGGGGAGGCCGTAGGGCCAGGTACCGGCGTGCGGGGAGCCGTAGAAGCGCTCCCAGTCGGCCGGGTCGGCCAGCCGGAAGTCGGCGCCCATGTCGACGACGAGGACGTCCGGGCCGAGCTGCTCCGCGACGGCGGCGGACTGCCCGTGCGGGAGCGCGAGGAAGACGACGTCGTGCCCGGCGAGGGCCTCGGGGGTCGTCTCCGCCAGCACCCGGTCGGCCAGCGGGAGCAGATGCGGCTGGAGCGCGCCCAGACGCTGGCCCGCGTTGGAGTTGCCGGTCAGGGTGCCGATCTCGACCTCGGGGTGCGCGAGGAGCAGCCGCAGGACCTCTCCGCCCGCGTACCCGCTCGCTCCGGCCACCGCCGCACGTACCGCCATGTCCATCCTCCTCCAGATGGCATGACTATACGATCCCATGCACTTTTATGCAATGCGTTCGGAGGCAGCGGCGGCTCCCCCTGCGACCGAGAATTTTAGCTGGCACATGGAGCAGGCTGGTTGGCAAATCTTGATCCCGTCACGCTGTGTTGCGGGCGGTTCACAAGAAACGCCCCAGTCCTTGTCACGGCCTACGGCGGGGACGCCGGACGGCGGCTGCGGGCTCTGGCCTCGGACCGTCCGCCGCGGTATCGGCGGGCGCCGAAGGGCTCGGCGGTGGAGGTGGTGGAGCCGGGCCGTGCGGGAGCTGCTGAAACAGACCCCGACGATGCCCGTCACGGTGATCGCGGAGCGGATCGGCTGGGAACGGGGGCTGACGATCCTGCGGGAGCGGGTGCGTGAGCTGCGGCCCGCTCATCTGCCGGTGGACCCCTGTCTCGCGGACGGTCAATGAGCCGGGTGAACTCGACCAGTGCGACCTGTGGTTCCCGCCCGTGGACATCCCGCTCGGTTACGGCCAGGGCGGGCGGCCGCCGGTGCTGGTCATCGTGTCCGGTTACTCACGGGTGATTACGGCTCGGATGCTGCCATCACGGCAGACGGGCGATCTGATCGACGCCCACTGGCGACTGCTGACCGCCTGGGGAGCCGTGCCGAAGACGCTGGTCTGGGACAACGAAGCCGGAGTCGGCAAGGGACGCCTGACCAGCGAGTTCGCCGCGTTCGCGGGCCTGCTCGCCATCCGGGTGCAGCTCTGCCGGCCCCGGGACCCGGAAGCGAAGGGCCTGGCCGAGCGCGCGAACGGCCACCGGGGGACCGGCTTCCCGCCCGGCCGTCTGTTCACCGGACCGGACGACTTCAACGCCCGGCTGACCGCCTGGCTGCAGATCGCCAACCAGCGGTCGAGCACGAACAGCAGCTGTGCGACGGCGGCGAAGGCCATCAGCAGTCATCGGTGATCGCGCGACGGCCCCGTCGGCGGGGGCGAGGTCACGGTTTTCCTTCGTTGGACAAGGCAGGGCGGAATGGCGAGGCAGGGGCGGGCGGTGCCCCGCCGACGGCGGCCTGGAGCAGGAAACGTGGAGTGCGTTGCTGTCGGGTGGCCGGGGCCGGCGGGGCCGTCCGGGGAGCGGGCGAAGTCAGGCGGTCTGCAGGTAGACGGCCTTGGTCTCCAGATAGGCCTCGATCGACTCGCGGCCGTTCTCCCGTCCGTAACCGGACGTCTTGTAGCCGCCGAACGGGAGAGCGGGGTCGGTGGCGCTGTAGTTGTTGACGAACACCATGCCGGCGCGCAGGCCGCGTGCGACGGTGTGGGCGCGGCCGACGTCCCGGGTCCAGACGCCGCTCGCCAGCCCGTACGGGGTGTCGTTGGCGCGCTTGATCACGTCGTCGATGTCGTCGAACGGGAGGGCCGACAGGACCGGGCCGAAGATCTCCTCGCGGACGATCCTCATATCGTCGGTGACGCCGGTGAAGAGGGTCGGCGGGACGAAGAAGCCGTCGGCCAGTGCTCCGTCGGTGGCCCGGGCGCCGCCGCTGCGGGCAACGGCTCCTTGGGCCGCGCCGTCTTCGAGGTAGAACGACACGCGGTCCAGCTGCTCGCGCGAGACCAGCGGCCCGAGGTCGGTCGTGGCGTCGAGCGGGTCACCCAGACGAAGCGACCGGCCGATTTCCGCCACCTTCTCGGTGAACTCGTCGTAGATGCCGCGTTCGACATACAGGCGGGTACCCGCGGAGCAGATCTGACCGGACAGCGAGAACGCGCCCATCGCCGCGGAGCCTGCGGCGGCGTCGAGGTCGGCGTCGGCGAAGACGATGTGCGGCGACTTACCGCCGAGTTCGAGGGTCAGTCGCTTCACGGTGCCGGCAGACGCCTGGATGATGCGCTGCCCGGTGGCGGTGCTGCCGGTGAAAGCGATCTTGTCGACGTCGTGATGTTCGACGAGGGCTGCACCGGCTTCGCCGAGCCCGGTGACGATGTTCACCACGCCGGGAGGGAATCCGGCCTCCTGGAACAGCTGCCCCAGCAGCAGCGGTGTCAGCGACGCCTGCTCGGCCGGCTTGAGCACGACAGTGCAGCCGGCGGCAAGCGCCGGCGCCAGCTTCCAGGACGCTGCGAACAGTGGGCCGTTCCAGGGGATGATGGCTCCGACGACTCCGACCGGCTCCTTGAGGGTGTAGGTGAACATCGAGGCCGGCAGCGAACTCTCCACGGTGTCTCCGTGGATGTCGAGCGCCATCGAGGCCGCGTACCGGAAAGTGTTGACGGCCGTCGCCGCCATCCAGCGGGCAACGTTGAGCGGGACGCCCATGTCGACGGCGTCGATCGTCGCGAACTCCTCGGACCGTGCCTCGATCAGGTCGGCCAGACAGTTCAGCACGCGGGCGCGGTCACGGGGGCGGAAACCACCCCAGGCGCCCTCGAACGCGCGGCGAGCCGCGGCAACCGCCAGACCGATGTCCGCAGCAGCGCCACGGGCCAGCTCGGGCAGCGGCCGGCCGGTGGTCGGATCGACCGATGCCACGGTTTCGCCCGACTGTGCGTCGACCCACTGGCCGTCGATCAGCAGTTGCTTTGCGGGGCCGGCGGCGAACTCCGGGACGGTGCGCTCGTCGGGTCGGATGAGTTGGGTCATGGCCTGCTCCTAGAGGTTGTGCCTTCCTCCTCGACGCTAGGTTCGGAGCGGTCGTCACCTGTAGAGAGATCCTCCGCGATTATTGCCTGAACTTCCGAGGACCGTCTGGATGGGTGAGTTACCTTGGAGCGAATCGCCCCAGTCGGAGCCGGTGAAGGGTCGAGGGCCATGCTGGAGGACTTGCGTTCCGAGCTGGAAAAGCGCTGCGTCGAGGACGGTCTGCTCCAGACCGCCGATCCCGCACTGAGCCTGTTCCGGAGCTGGACCTACCGCGATCCGATAGTGAAGCCAGAAGGACGGTGGCTCGACGAGCCCGCCCTGTGCGTCGTGGTCTGCGGACTCAAGCGAGCGACCATCGGAACACGGCGGGTCGTCTTCGCGCCCGGAACCGCCACGCTGGCATGCCTTGAGCTCCCGGTTACCGACGCGGTGATCGAGCCGAGCGAGACCGATCCGTTCCTGGGCCTGAGACTCACGCTCGACCCGGCCGTGCTGGCTGAGCTCTTGCTCGATCTGCCGCCCATCGTCTCCGCTGGGGTCCCCGAGCTCGGGCTGACCGCAGCGCCGCTCGCGCCCGAGCTGCTCGACCCGCTCGTCCGCCTGATCCTTCACCTCGACGACCCGCACGAACTGGCCGCACTCGGTGCGGCTACACGGCGCGAGATCTCCTACCGACTTCTGCGCGGACCGCACGGCAGCCTCCTGCGCCAGATCGCCACCCAGGACAGCCGACTGTCGCAGATCAAGCATGCCGTCGAATTGATCCGCGCCAACTTCGCCAAACCGCTGCGCATGTCGGCCCTCGCCGATTCCGCTTCCATGAGCCTGTCGTCGTTCTACGAGCACTTCAAACAGGTCACGGCGATGAGCCCGCTGCAGTTCCAGAAGCAACTGCGCTTGAACGAAGCACGGAAACTGATCCTGGACGGCACCGCCGACGCCACCACCGCGAGCTTCGCGGTGGGCTATGAGAGCCCATCCCAGTTCAACCGCGAGTACAAGCGCCTGTTCGGCGCCCCGCCCATCCGCGACGTGGCAAGGCTTCGCGAAGTGTCGACGACCAGCGTGCCAGGCTGACCTGCGACAGCTCTTGGCCTTCGGAGACAAGGGGATCCTGGACATCACCGAGGGCATGGTGAGCGCCTGGGGGAAGGGGCCTTGACCCTTGATCCTGGACACACGAGACACTGGATCCCGACGATCCGAGAACGGCCATCTCGTGGTCATGAAGAACTGTCCGCCGCAGTTCAAGGCGGACGCGGTCGCGCTGTGACAGTCGCGGCCCGAGGCTACGATCCGGCAGGTGGCTGCCGATCTGGGAATCAACGCTGAGACGTTGCGGAACCGGGTCCGGGCAGTCGGCGCGAGCCGTCCGCGGGGACGCCGGACGGAAGTGCCGACCGAGTCGCCGACACCGTCGGAGGCGGAGAACGCCGCTCTGCGCAAGAAGGTCCGCGAGTTGGAGGAGGAACGCGAGATCCTGCGCAAGGCGGCGAAGTATCTCGCCGGGGAGGCGCGCTGGTGAACCGCTTCCAGTTCGTTGCCGACCACTACCGCCGCTACGGCGTGAAGCGGCTGTGCACCATCTGCAACGTCGCCCGCTCCAGCTTCTGTTACTGGCGTCGGACGGCCTCGGACCGGGCTGCCCGGCAGGTCGCCGACACCCGCCTCGCCGCCCGGATACGGGCCGTGCACCACGAGTCGGACGGCACCTACGGCGTCCCCAGGATCACCGCCGAACTCCGCGAGAGGGGCGAGCGGTTCAACCACCATCGGATCGTGCGGTCACACCACAGCCGACGGCACCCTGATCATGCCCATGAGACGGCAACAGAGAACGTCCTCGATGACAGGATGTCCGGCGGGGAGCCGGCTTGCCGGGATCACGGGGACGGGGAGTGGCGGACGTGGCGGACATGGCAGTGGGGACGCTGGACGATGTGCCGTGGGAGCGGCTGGAGTCGGCCTACGGGGACGGCCTCACCGCGGAGATGCGACGCGCACTGCGGCACCTGCTGGACAAGGGCGCAGCGGCGACGGAGCAGGACTGCGACCCCCTGTGGGAGCACATCGCGCCACGCCACGGGCCCCTGACCGCCTCCTCGACCGCTGCCCTGCCGTTCATCGTCGCCCTGGCCGGCGATCCCGGGACGGGTGCCCGGAACTGGCTCGTGCAGTTGCTGGTGTACCTGTCCGGGACGGCGGCCGCGCCCGAACCGGACGGGGCGGCCCGCGAGTGGCACGACATGTGGCGGCGCCTGCGTCCGGCGTTGCGGAAACTGCTCGCGGACCCCGATCCCGCGGTGCGGAGGGAGGCACTGCCCCTCGCGGACGGGGTCGATGTGCTGCTGGAGCGGTGGGATGCCGAGACGGACCTGGCCGTACGGCTGCCCATGCTGCTCGCGCTGGGCACCGCCGCCCGGGACTCCGCCGACGCCGGGGTCGTGAGCCGGGTGCTTTCCGTGGTGCAGGACGCCCTGCGGGCCGGTCCCGCCGTCATGCGGGTCGCGGCCGTGATCGCCTGGAGCGCCTTCGACGGCCAGGCGCCGGTCCGGGAGTCGGACCTCCTGGTGGAGATCCTCTCCGACCCGACCGTGCGTCCCCGGTTCGAGGACATCTGGTACGTGCCGGACGTCGACGACGCCTTCAGTCGCGCGGTTGTGGCCTCCTGGGCGGCCGGCCTGTTCGAGGACGCGCCGGCGGCCGCGCTCCGCTTCCTCGTCCGGCTCGTCGGCGCGGCACGCCGGACGGGCGACGCGACGCTGTGCGCAGCGGCGCTGGACGAGGCGTGGCGGCTGCTGGTGGTCCGGCCGTCCGCGGCGCCCGTGCTGCTGCCTCTCGCGGGCGAGCTGCTCGCCGACCCGGACTCCGGGGTCCGGTACCGGGCGGCCCACCTGCTCGCGGTCCTGGGGGCACAGGCGGCCCCCTACGCCGACGGGCTGGCCTCACTCCTGGACGACCCCGGCGAGGCCGAGGATCTGGAGGGCACGGTCGGCGACCACGCCCGCTGGGCGCTGACGCGCATCGGGGATCCGCGCGCCATGCCGGGGCTGGTCGAGCGGCTTTACGAGCCCTACCGGGGTCAGTACTCCCGCTCGTACACCATGGGCGATCCACGCCTTCCGGAGGTCGAGGAGGTGCTGGCTCCACTGCGGGCACACGCGCAGAGCCTGCTGCCCGCGCTGCGCGCACTGCTGCGCGAGGACGGCGCGGGCGGCCCGCTCACCGGCGCCTTCCTCAAGGTCCTGACGGCCTGGGGACCGGCCGCGGCACCCGCCCTGCCGGAGCTGGTGGCGCTCCTGGACAGCGCCCGGCACTCCTGGAGCGCGGTCGACGCCCTGGTGGCGATGGGGCCGGCGGCGGCGTCCGCCGAGGGCGCCGTGCGCGGCTGCACGGTCCTCGACCATCCGGCCGGCCGTCAGAGGATGGCGTGGGGGGCCTGGCGCCTCGGCGGCGACCGTGACCGGGCGTTGCGACTCGTCGGCGAGGAGGTGCTGTCCGGGGAACGGCCTGGCGGCGCCGTGCGCCTCCTGGGCGACTTCGGCCCCGCGGCCCTGCCGTATGCCGACCGGGTACGGCAGGTCATGGACGAAGGCGGTACCTGGTACGACGTGACCGTGGCGGCGGTCGCCCTGTGGTCGATCACCGGCGAGACGGAGCCGAGCCTGTCCGCCCTGGAGAAGTACGTCCTGCCGGTCCCCGACGGCGACGGCCCCTTCGGCGCCTTCCTCGAAGCGCTGCGCGCCCTCGCCCGGATCGGCGCGGTCTCCCCTGCCGTGCGGGCCGCCCTGCGCGCCGTGCGGGGTTCGGACCGGCGCCTGTCGCCGTACCGGGACTACCGCGCGTTCCTGGAGGACGAGGAGATCCGGTCCGCGATCGACGAGGTCCTCGCCCTGGGAGAAGGAGTCGTGGCTACGCCGCCTCCACCTTCGGCAGCATGACCCACCGCGACACCACGAACGTCACCGGAATCGCCGCCGCCGACGCCATCAGCGGAGCGAACTTGCTTCCCGCGTGCAGCACGTCGACGATCACGTACACCCCCACGGTGGTGATCACGAAATTCGTGGCGTTGGTCAGCGGGAACAGCAGGAATTTCCGCCAGGTGGGACGCGTCCGGTAAGTGAACCTGGCATTGAGAAAAAAGGAGCCGATCATGCTCAGGAAAAACGCGATGATGTGCGCGGCCAGGTACGGCAAATACCTCAGAAAAAGCAGGTAAAGGCCGTAGTACGTCGCGGTGTTGACGACGCCGACCACCGCGAAGGTGATGATCTGTCCGGATATCGGGCGAGCCGGTCCGGTGGCGGTCGACAGGGTGGCGTTCGGCATCAGGGGATGAGGTCCTTCGTCGTGCCGCGGCTGCGGTCTTCCGTTCGGTCCACGTTCGTCGCCTTCACCAGGAAGTGCGGGCGCCCCTTGGCCTCGTAGTAGATCCGGCCGGTGTACTCGCCGATGACCCCGAGCATGATCATCTGTACGCCGGCCAGGGCGGTGACGGCTGTAATGATGGTGACATAGCCGGGCGTCTGCACACCGTTGATCATCGCGCCGCCCACGATCCACGCCGTGTACGCGCCGGCCAGGGCCAGCAGGGTCAGGCCGAGGTAGAGCGCGGCGCGCAACGGGCGGTTGTTGAAGGAGAGCAGCCCGTCGAGGCCGTAGTTGAGCAGGCTGCGGAACGACCAGGAGCTGCTGCCGTGTTCGCGCACCGCGTTCTCGTACTCGAAGGTGGTGCTGGGGAAGCCGACCCAGGCGAACAGGCCCTTGGAGAACCGGTTGTACTCGGTGAGACTCACGATCGCGTCCACCACCCGGCGCGACATCAGCCGGAAGTCGCCCACACCGTCGACGAGTTCGACGTCGACCATCCGGTTGATGAGCCGGTAGTAGAGGCGGGCGGTGAGGGTGCGGGTCAAGCGGTCGCCCTGCCGGGTGCGCTTGGCGATGACCTGGTCGTAGCCCTCGCCGCGCAGTTCGACCATGCGCTTGATCAGCGCGGGCGGGTGCTGCAGGTCGGCGTCCATGACGATCACGGCGTCGCCGGTGGCGTGCTTCAGGCCGGCCAGCAGGGCCGCCTCCTTGCCGAAGTTGCGGCTGAAGGAGACGTACCGGACGCGCGAGTCGCCGTCGGCGATCTTGCTGAGGAGGGGCAGGGTGCGGTCGCGGCTGCCGTCGTCGACGTACACGAACTCCATGTCGTGGCCGAGCGGCAGCAGTTCGTTGGCGATCTTCTGGACCTGCTCGTGGAAGCGTTCTATGACGTCTTCCTCGTTGTAACAGGGCGCGACGATCGATATCAGCATGGGTTTCTTCCCCCTGGGGACGGGTCAGTGAGCGGTGGTCGTGCGCTCGCCGGGACGGGTGGCGGTTCTGCGGCGCACGGCCGAGACGGTGCCGATGAGGATCAGGGTCAGCAGCGAGGCGCCGCCGACGGCGGTGCCCAGGCGCAGGCCGGGCGGATGGAAGGTACAGGTCAGGCTGGTGGCGGAGGAGCCGAGCGGGACGGCGATCAGGCCGTAGAACTCGCCCGCCGCGACCTCGTCGCCGCCCGCGGAGCAGCGCCAGCCGGCGATCCGCGGGGCGGCCACCACGGCGGTTCCCGTGCTGCCCGCGGGCAGTCGGGCGTGCAGGGTGCCGTCGGCGACGGTCACCTTGGTCGCGCCGGTGGACTTCAGGTGCTGTACGGCGGTGCGCAGCTTCGCGGTGTCGAGGCAGCCCACCGCGCCCTGGCCCGGGACGCGGCTGAGCCGGTTGGGCTTCAGGTCGATCCGGACCTGCCCCGCGGCGCGTACCGTGCCGAGCGGCTGCATCGCGGCGATCTTCGCGTTCTCGGCGTCGGACCGGAACAGCTTCTGCTCGCCGCCGTCGGCGAGCCGGGCGGTGCCGGAGTAGTGCGGTGCCCACAGGAAGACCGAACTCCCGGGCCGGCAGCGGGCGGTGATCGTCTGTGCTCCGTCGACCAGCAGGCCCCGCGCCGCGTCGCCCTGCCGTGCACCGCTCAAGGCGGTGCGCGGCAGGGTGTAGACGCGGGCACCGAGCAGGAGTTCCTGGTTGCGGTAGGGGGACGGGCCGAAGGCGGCCGGGGTGGAGTGCGCGGCGGCGGGCCGCACCGTCACCAGCGGCGGGACGTCCTCGCGGGTCACGGTGGAGGGGCCGCCACCCTGGGGCAGCCACTTCTGGTGCGGGTCGGGCGGGTTGTGCACCCGGGCGCCCACCGAGAAGACCGCGTCGGTGACCGGGTTGTCGAGGCTCTGCAGGCTGCGGCCGCGCGAGGTCCAGCCGTCGCCGAGCGCGGTGAGGGTACGGCTGAGGACGTCGGCGGTGAGGCTGCTGTAGTACTGGGAGCCCTGGCCGCCGACCATCATGGGGTCGTTGGCGACGGTCTGGTTGCGGCCGGGTTCGGTGCGGTACGCGGGCCAGGCGTCGGCGCTCGCGACCGCGTCCGCCTCCTTCTGCTGGCGGTCGCCCCAGGGCGCGTAGTCGTCCATGTTGCCGAGCCGCATCCGGCTGGCCACGGCCGAGGTGGCGGCGGCCTCGCCGAACTGGGCGCCGATCAGCAGCGCCACGGCCAGCCCGGCCAGCACCGGTCTGCCGCGCCTGAGGCTCAGCAGCGTGAGCCCGCCGAGCGTGCCCGCGACCGCGAGCAGCACCACCGGCCAGGTGTGGTGACCGTGCTGCCGGGTGAGGGCGCTGCGGCTCGCGGCGGCGGCGACCAGGACCAGCAGGACGGCGGCCGCGCCGAGTGCCCGCCGGTCGGGCAGCCCGTAGGCCAGTGCGTGCCAGGCGGCGATGACCAGCAGGGCACAGAGCACGAAGGCCTGCCGGTAGGAACTGCCGTTCGGGACGGCGAAGGCGTGCCAGGCCAGGCTGGTCGGCGCCCACTGCAGGGAGAGGGCGACCGCGAGCACCAGGACCGTCCAGCCGGCCCGCACCCGGACCGGGACCTTCCGGTGGAAGGGCAGCGCGAGGGCGAGCACCAGCGCGGTGACGCCGACGTAGAGGGCCGGGGAGCCGTAGCTGTAGGTCGTCGGCAGCAGCCGGGCGAGCAGGTCCTTGGTGCCGACCGGAGCGAAGTGGCCCTCGCGGCCCGGGTAGGCGTGCTTGGTGCCGGAGTACACGACGATCACCAGCGGTGCGGCCAGACCGACGCCCAGCCCGACGGTGGCGGCGGCCCTGCCCACCACCGCGAGGGCGCGCCGCCACGGCAGTTCGGCGAGCACCAGCCGGAGCAGCAGCACCAGGGCGGCGCCGAAAGTGGCCATGTAGGCGGTGTAGAAGTTGGCGGTCCAGGCGAGCGCCACGATCAGCACGCCGAGCAGCGGGCGCCGGCCGGCCGTGGCCCACTCGCCGACCAGGCAGAGCAGCGGCAGCGCGATCAGGCCGTCGAGCCACATCGGGTTGTAGGAGGCGAGGGCGAGGCTCCAGCCGCACAGGGCGTAGGAGGCGCCCAGGACGCCGGCCGCCCACCAGCGGCCGCGGCGCAGGCTCATCAGCAGCCAGGCCATGGCGGCGCCGGCGACCGCCGTCTTCAGCACGGTGACCGTGTACACCGCGAGGTCGATCTCGTCGCGCGGGAAGAGCGCGACGAGGAGCGCGAACGGGCTGCTCACGTAGGTGCCGAGGTCCGGCAGGAAGCTGGAGCCGTAGCCGGACTGCCAGTTGACGAGGAGGCCGCCGTCGGCCCTGCCGTGCAGCAGGTCCCAGAGGTGGGCGTGGAAGGGCACGTACTGGTTGCCGAGGTCGTTGACACTGCGGGTGCGGGGCCCGAACGGATAGCTGCGGGCGATCATGTCGGCGGCACAGAACGCCACGGTGGTGAGAAGTGCCGCGAGCAGCGCGGCGGTTGCTCCCGGATCGGCTCTTCGCCATTTCACCGGACCGTTTTCCCGTTCCTCCTCGCCCCCTGCCGGTTTCGCCCCCTGTTCACGTCCGGCCAGGACGGTGCGATTCATTGTGTGCGGCCCCCAGATAAAAAACGGGGTCGTCACTCCCCGCAGGTCGGTGTTTCGCCGACTTAGACGGGTAGAGGTTCCGGATGGTTGTGCGACGCCTGTGAAGTAATAAGTCGAATTCCGAATCCGTGGGTGTTACGGGAAAGAATTGACGACCTCAAAGGAAACAGCAGCTTTCCAAAAAATGTTTCGCAGGTTAACTCGCCTGTGTGACGCCGGTACCGACACCGTGCGGGGCCGCGCCGCCAGCCGCCGACGAGGACTGTCCGCGATGTGCGCGTTCGAGAGTTTGCCCCCAGTACGTCCCCGAGACGACGAGGGCGGCCCCGAGGACGGAGAGGCCGGTGAGCCGCTCACCGCCGAGGGCGGTGCCGACCAGCA
The DNA here is from genome assembly GCF_044769305.1 of Streptomyces sp. NPDC090499. Classification (NCBI taxonomy): domain Bacteria; kingdom Bacillati; phylum Actinomycetota; class Actinomycetes; order Kitasatosporales; family Streptomycetaceae; genus Streptomyces; species Streptomyces sp. NPDC090499. Next base: position 290,907 of record NZ_JBIVXP010000006.1, on the reverse strand, counting down.
GGGCCCACACCGGTTCGGTGCCCAGCAGGAGCCCGGCGCGGGTCGCGGAGGTGCGCTGGACCGCCCAGGTCTGGGCGAGGAAGGCGAACAGACCGCAGAAGAGGGCCAGGTAGAGGAGCTGGGTCCAGGTGGCGGCGCCGGTCCGGGCCGCCGCCGGCAGCCCGGGGGCCGCGGGCAGCAGGAACAGGGCGGTGCCGACGGCGCACTGCACGGCGGTCAGCTGCAGCGGGCGCAGGGCCCGGCCCGCGGCCACCCGGCCGACCAGCACCACGTGACCGGCGCGCACCACGGCCGCCGCGAGCATCAGCAGGTCACCGGCGCCGGGGGCAGCCAGGCCGTGTCCCGAGACGAGCAGCCCGACACCCGCCAGGCACACCCCGGCGGCGAGGAAGAACCGTCGCGGCAGACCGGCCCGGTCCAGGACCGGGGTGAGAACGAGGGTGAGGCTGATGATCAGGCCCGCGTTCCCGGCGCTGGTGCGGGCGACGCCGTACGTCTCCAGGACGAGGACGGCGGCCTGGGTGAGGCCGAGCAGGCCGCCGTAGACCCTCTCGTCCCGGGTGAGGCCGCCGAACCGGGGCAGTACGACCGCGCAGGCGAGCGCGGCGACGGCGTAGCGCACGAAGAGGACGGTCGGGACGGGGAGGGCGTCCGTGGCGGACTTCGCCGTCAGGTAGCTGGAGCCCCAGACGACGGCGACGGCCAGGAGCACCAGGTCGATACGGCGGGTGGTCGGCATGCCGTTCACGATCCACGACGTGCATGTTGAAGTAAACGACGACCTTCTCAACCGATCCTTTAGCAGAGCTACACTCACGGGGTGGACGAACGGCAGTTGCGGGTCCTGCGGGAGCTGGGCGAACTGGGCAGCGTCACGGCGGTCGCCGAGGCGCTGCGGGTCACGCCCTCGGCCATCTCGCAGCAACTGCGGCTGCTCCAGCGCGCGATCCCGGTCCCGCTCACCGAACGGGCCGGCCGCCGGCTGGTCCTCACCCCGGCCGGGCAGGCCCTGGCGGACGCGGCCATCGGTGTGGAGACGGCACTGGCACGGGCCCGCCACACCATCGACGCGTACGTCGACGAACCCGACGGCACGGTGTCGCTGGCCGCCTTCCACAGCGGAGCCGCCGCGTTCTTCCCCCTGCTGCTACGACGGCTGGGCGACCCGGGTGCCCCTCGCCTCACCCTCCACGACGAGGACGTGGCCCAGGCCGGGTTCCCGCCCCTGACCCGCGGCTACGACCTGGTCCTGGCCCACCGTCTCGACCACGCCCCGCCCTGGCCCCGGACCGCCACGGCCACCCCGCTGCTGCGCGAACCGCTCGACATCGCCCTGCCCGTGGGCCATCCGCTGGCCGCGCGGTCCGCCCTGACCGCGCACGACGTCGCCGGCCTGCCCTGGATCACCGTGCACGACGGCTTCCCGCTGCTGGCCACGGTCGAGGCCATCGCGGCGGCGGCCGGGCGCCGGGTCGACATCGTGCACCGGGTCAACGAGATCGCCGTGGTCGCCGAGGTGGTCGCCGCGGGCGGCGGAATCGCCCTGATGCCCCGCTGGACGTCCCGCCCGCACCCGGGCATCACCCTCAGACCTCTCGACGGCATCGAGGCCAACCGCCACATCGACGTGCTCCACCGCCCCGAACGCACGGCCCGCCGGGCGGTGCGGACCGTGCTCTCGGCACTGCTGGAGGCCTCGGAGGCCATCCGGAGCAGGGATGACGCCTGACCGCCTCCCGCATGTTCGGGAGCGCTCCCCAGCGGCCCCCGGGGCTGTACGGGGGAACACGCCGACCGGACCCGGAAGTTCCTGGGCGAACGAGTCGCCGCACTGCGCGCACCGGGGGGAGTGCGGAAACCGGCTTGACCTGGAGCACGCTCCAACTTCTAGCGTTCTTCTGGTCGTGACCGGTTCCGAGGAGAACGGAAGAGCTGACATGAGCGAGAGCACCACGCGCGAAGAACGTTTCGCCCACGGCCTGGAGGTCCTGCGGAAGGTCGACGGCGAGGTCGGGCAGCGGGTCATCGACTCGCTGGCCGACATCAACCCCGAGCTGGGCCACCAGGTCGTCGCCTGGGGCTTCGGCGAGATCTACAGCCGCCCCGGACTCGCGCCCCGGGACCGGCAGTTGGTGACCCTGGGCATGCTCACCGCGCTGGGCGGCTGCGAGCCGCAGCTGGAAGTGCACGTCAACGCGTCCCTCAACATGGGCCTGACCCCCGAGGAGATCGTCGAGGCCCTGCTGCACTCCGCCGGTTACTGCGGCTTCCCGAAGGCCCTCAACGCCACCTCCGTCGCGAAGAAGGTGTTCGCCGAGCGCGGGCTGCTGCCGGTCGGACAGGAGCCCGCGCAGGACACTACTTCTGCCTGATCCGCAGGAAGGTGACCGAGTTCGCCGGGAAGGTGTACGTGAACCTGTCGGCGACCCCGGTGAAGGTGGACCTGACCGGGGCGACCGCGGTGGCCGTCTCGGTGTTCACCGCGTCGGGCGCCGCCGCCAGCGTGGTCACCCTCGCCGTCTTGGCGACCTCGGCGCCGCCGAGGTCGACGGCCGTACGGGCCGCCGTGGACCGGGCGTTGACGACCTTGACGATCAGGTCCCCGGTCCTGCTGTCCTCGGTGACGACCTGCCGGAACGGCTCGGCCGGCTTGTCGTCGGTGAAGCTGCCCCACTCCTGCCCGTCGAGGTACAGGGTCACCTGACGGCCCCGCACCTTGATGTCGACGTCGTAGGCGCGTCCGGTGTCGACGGACCCCGGCTTGGCGATCAGCGTCGACTTGCCGCCGTCGACGGCCTGCTCGACCGCGGTCTGGGTGTTGTTCCAGCCGCCGATGTTCCACCAGTAGTAGGTGCCGGTGTCCTTGACGCCGAAGGCGACGAGGAAGCCCTCCTTGCCGGACTTCTTGGTGGCCTTCACGTGCAGGTCGTAGTCGTGCCAGCCGGTGTCGCCGGCCTGGACCATGGTGTTCTCGGCGGTGTCGGAGGTCTCGACGTACTGCCCGTCCTGGACGGCCCAGCTGCCGCCGCCGGTGTGCGTCCACTGCGCGGCGTCACCGGAGAAGTCGTCGCTGAGCAGCGTGTTCCCGTCCGCGTCGGTCACCTTGACGTCGTCGTAGGCGGCGCTGGTGTTCCAGGTCGACAGGCCGACGGCACCGGAGATCGGACCGCTGGCGTCCGGCGTGGTGGTGGCCGTGCTCGGGACCACCCGGTCGCCGACGTTGTTCATGAACAGCTTCTGGACCTCGTAGTTGGCCGAGCCCCAGGAGGCGTGGTTGTTGAACCACACCAGGTCCGGGCGCCACTGGACGTAGTCCTCGTTGGCGAACAGCGGGGCGTAGGAGGCGAGTTTCACGACGTCCGCGTTGCGTTCGAGGCCGGTCATGTAGGCCGCCTCGGAGAGGCCGTTCTTGAAGGTGTTGCCGCCGGAGGCGTACTCGCCGACGAAGACCTTGGGCCCGCTCCTGTCGTAGCTGTCGTAGCGGTCGTTGTTCTGCAGGAACCACTGCGGGCTGTTGTAGTAGTGCTCGTCGACCATGTCGACCTTGGCGTCCTTGTTGAGCTGCCAGGCCGTGTCGAAGGTCGAACCGGAGTCGTCCGGGCCGGAGTTGGAGATCACCTGCATGTAGGGGTACTTCGCCTGGACGGCCGCCCGGAACCGGGTGAAGCGGGCGAAGAACTCGGTGGGCAGGTTCTCCTCGTTGCCGACCTCGATGTGGGTGAGGTGGAAGGGCCTGGGGTGCCCCATCTCGGCGCGCTTCCTGCCCCACTCGCTGGTCACCGGCCCGTTGGCGAACTCGATGAGGTCGAGGGTGTCCTGGATGTGCCGCTGGAGCAGCGCGTCGTCGTCGACGGCCTTGTTCTGCCCGCAGCCGGTCACGAGCGCCGGGACGACGGGCAGCGGCATGGCGCCGATGTCCTCGGCGAAGCGGAAGTACTCGTAGTAGCCGAGGCCGTAACTCTGGTTGTAGCCCCAGAAGTTGGCGTTGGTGGCGCGGGTCTCGACCGGCCCGACGGTGTCCTTCCACTGGTACGACCGCTTGCGCTGGTAGCCGGAGGCCTCGCTGTAGTCCTGCATCGAGCCGGTGTTGACCAGGCAGCCGCCGGGGAAGCGGACGAAGCCCGGGTGCAGCGCGGCGATCTTCTCGGCGAGGTCCTTGCGCAGGCCGTTGGGCTCGTGCTTGTAGGTGTCGCGCGGGAAGAGGGAGACCATGTCGAGGGCGGCGGCGTCCGAACCGGCCACGGTGAGACGCCCGCTGGAGCTGGTGCGGGTGGCGGCGAAGGTCGCCTGGTACCTGGCCCAGCCGTGCTTCCTCACGGTCACCTGCCGGGCGGTGGCGAGCGTGCCGCCGGAGTCCGACAGGCCGACGGTGAGGGTCGTACCGCTCTCGGCGCGGGCCCAGACCGAGAAGTCGTACTTCTTGCCGTCCTCGACGCGGATGCCGGTGTTGTAGCCGGAGTTGGTCACGGCCGAACCGGCCGCCAGGGACAGGTAGTTGCGGTTACGAGCGTTCAGCCGGCCGTCGTCGTCCACGACCCGGGCGGCGCCGGTGACCGTCCACGCGGTGAGCGGGGTGTACGACTTGTTGTCGTCGGCCGTGTACTCGAAGGACCGGTTCTGGACCAGCTCCGCGTACAGCCCGCCGTCGGCGGCGCGGTTGATGTCCTCGAAGAAGACGCCGTACATCGTCTTGTCGATGCCGGCCCCCCGGGCGGCCGGGTCGACGGTGATGGCGTAGTCGGTGGTGTCCTCGGCGTGGGCGGGGGACGGGAGAAGACCGGCAGCGAGCAGGAAAGCGCTTGCACCCAGGCCGAGTCTCAGCCGGGTGTGCGTGGTGCGTGACATGGATTCTCCGCGGCTCGTGAGGAGGATTACGTCATTCACGTCATTCGATATACCGAACAACGGTCAGCACTTCGAACGGCAAGATAAGGAGAGGGTCATGAGCGCGTCAATGGGGCGGGGGGTGCCCGTGCCCGTGCCCTCGGCCACGGGCACGGGCGGCGTAGGGTTGTGGGCCGAGGAAGGGACGACCGTGGGCGAGTTCTGGCCGGTGGCGGACGTGCTGGCCCATCTGGCCGGGCGGTGGCGGGTGGACCGGACCGTGCGCGATCTGGCGGGCGGGGCCGCGGGCCGCTTCGAGGGGGTGACGCTGTTCCGGCCCCTGGACGGCGGCGGCCTGCTGCACGAGGAGTCGGGGACGTTCACCTGGCAGGGCGTGGCCCGGCCCGCCGAACGTACCCTGCGCTTCCTCCCGGGCACCCGGCCCGGCACCGCCGACGTGCGCTTCGCCGACGGGCGCCCCTTCCACGACCTCGACCTGACGTCGGGCCGGTACGTCGCCGACCATCCCTGCTCGGCCGACCTCTACCGCGGCGAGTTCACCGTCCAGGACGCCGACCACTGGCGCACCGTGTGGCGGGTGGGCGGCCCGGCAAAGGACCTGCTGTTGACAACCGACTACACACGCCAGCGCCCCTGAAGGGGCGCGAGGAACTGCGCGACCAGCCACTGCGGCGCCGTGGCCGACGACGTCACGGCCCCCCGAGCGGCGCCGGTGCCGACGCCGTGTCGAACCGCAGGTTCCAGCGACCGCCCCGGCCTGTCACCGTGGTGGTGGACAGCGGGCGGACGTCGATGTTCCAGTAGGTCGCCGGCGGCGCCTTGAGCGCGTAGACGAGGGCGGCCCGGATCACCGAGGGCTCCGCGACGGCGACGATACGGTCGCCGTCGCCCACGGGGCGGGTGTCGAGCCAGCCGCCGACCCGGGTGATGAACGCCAGCAGCGACTCGCCGCCGTGCGGGGCGCCCAGCGGGTCGGAGAGCCAGGCGTCCACCTGGTCCGGCTCCCTGGCCATCGCCTCGCCCAGCGTCAGCCCGCGCCAGCGGCCCATGTCGCAGTCGCGCAGCGCGAGCTGGACCAGCGGGGCGTAGCCCAGGGCGTCGCCGGTCGCGCGGCTGCGCGGCGTCGGTGAGCAGTAGCGCAGCTCGGCCGCCGCGAGCGGCACGAGCTCACCGGCGACGCGCTGCACCTCGTCCCAGCCCGCCTGGTCCAGCGGGCGGTCGTCCTGGAAGCGCTCCGCGAGCAGCGGTGAGCTGCGCGCGGCCGCGACGAACGTGACCCGAAGTGGCATGCGGTGATGGTGTGACGCACATGTGCGCAGGTCAAGGGCGATCGGGCGGTGAGTTGGCGGACGTGGAGGAAACGTTACTCAAAGGTCAGGAGGAGTCCGACAAGTCAGCCGGAATGTCCCTCGGGCGCCGGGTAGTAGAGCGCCATCCACTGGTCCGGGTGTTCGAGCGGGGCAAATCCGAGCTTCTGGTAGACCCCGTGGGCGTCGTGGGTCGCCAGCAGCACGCGGCGCACGCCGGACGGCCGCAGGTGCTCGCGGACCGCGCCGACCATCGCGGTGCCGACGCCCTTGCCGCGCACCGACGGGTCGACGTAGACGTCGCAGAGCCAGCCGAACAGCGCCTGGTCGGTCACCACGCGCGCGTAGGCCACCTGCTCCCCGGTGACGGTGTCGTAGACCCCGAAGTTGAGCGAGCCCGCCATCGCGCGCCGGTGCTGCTCCAGCGGGCGGCCGGCCGCCCAGTACGCGTCGGTGGACAGCCAGCGGTGGACGCGCTCGACGTCCACGCGGTCGGTGTCGGCGGAGAACTCGTAGCCCTCGGGGAGGCCTGGTGCGTCGCTCATGCGGAGATCCTCACCGGTCGGGCGGACCGGCGTCGATCGGATTTCAGGGTCTGGGACGCAGCACCTCGTCGCAGGCGGCCCGCAGCCGTCGTACGCCCTCCAGGATCTCCCCCGTCCCCGCGACCGCGGCGAAGCTCAGGCGGACGTGGGCGGCCGGTGCCTCGGCGCTGAAGTACGGGCGGCCGGGGGTGACGGCGACCCCGGCCCGCAGGGCGGCGGCGGTCAGGGTGGTGTCGTCGGTGCCGTCGGGGAGGCGGGGCCAGAGGTGGTAGCCGCCGGAGGGGATGTACGGGAGGACGAGTTCGGGGATGTGGTGGGCGAGGGCGCCGGTGAGGGTGTCGCGGCGGCTCTTCAGCTCGGCGGCGAGGTTGCGCAGGTGGCGGGGCCAGGCCGGGGAGCCGACGAGTTCGAGGGCGGCCTCCTGGAGCGGCCGGGGAACGAAGAAGGTGTCGACGATCTGGATGGCGCGCAGCCGTTCCAGGACCGGGCCGCGGGCGGCCAGCGCGGCCACCCGGAAGCTCGGCGAGGTGGCCTTGGTGAGCGAGCCGACGTGGACGACGACCCCGTCGGGGTCGTCGGCGGCCAGCGGGCGGGGCAGCGGGCCCGCGTCGGCGTGCACCAGCCGTCGTACGTAGTCGTCCTCGATCACGAAGGCGCCGGCCGCGCGGGCGATGCGCAGCACCTCGGCGCGGCGGTCCGGGGCGAGGACGGCGCCGGTCGGGTTCTGGAAGAGGGGCTGGCATACGAACACCCGGGCGCCGGTGGCCTTGAAGGCGTCGGCGAGCAGGGCGGGCTTCACACCGTCGGGGTCGACCGGGACCGGGACCGGACGGAGGCCTGCGGCGCGGGCGATGGCGAGCATGCCGGGATAGGTGGGCGACTCGACCAGGACCGGGGCGCCGGGCGGGGCGAGTGCGCGCAGGGCGGTGGCCAGGGCGGACTGGCCGCCGGACGCGATCAGCACCTCGGCGGCGGTGACCGCGCCGCCGATGTCCCGGGCGAACCACTCGCGCAGCTCGGGGAGGCCTTCGAGCGGCGGCCGCCCCCAGGCGCCGGGACGGCGGCCGGCCCGTGCCAGGGCCGCCGCCATCGCGCGCTCCGGTTCCAGGGAGGCGTGCAGGTAGCCGCCGCTGAGCTCCAGCACGCCGGGCGGCGGGGCGGCCAGGCACACGGTGACCCCGGAGGCGTCGACGGTGCGCGGGACCACGTCGAGGGCGCCGTCGGCGCTGAGTGCCACCTCCTGCCAGGAGGTGTCCCCGGCGGGCTCGGCCGTGTCGCGCGGCGCGGCCTTGAAGGCGCCGGCGCCGGGCCGGGTGACGACCAGCCCCTCCGCGACCAGCTGGGCCAGCGCACGGGAGACGGTCACCGGGCTCACCCGGAACCGCTCGACGAGGGCCCGGCTGGACGGGAGCTTTCCACCTGTCGAGTAGCAGTTGAGGTCCCGCCGCAGCTGTTCCGTCAGTTCTACGACACTGCTACGCTCTTGCATGAGAGCACAGAGTAGCGCTACCAGTCGGACTGCGATAGCGGTCGGCACGCCACCGGCCGACGCCCCGGCCCCTTCCCCGGCCTCCTCCCCCGCCACCGGTTCCGCCCCCCGGTTCGGCACCCTCCAGGCCGCGCTCGGTGTCGTCGCCTTCTCCCTCACCTTCCCGGCCACGGCCTGGGGTCTGGAGGGCTTCGGCCCCTGGGCACTGGTGGCGGTGCGCAGCGTGCTCGCGGCGGCCATGGCCGGCGGCTGCCTGCTGTTCCTGCGGGTACGGCTGCCCGAGCGGCGGCACTGGGCGGGGCTGGCGGTCGTCGCGGCGGGGGTCGTGCTCGGCTTCCCGATGCTGACCACGCTCGCCCTGGAGACCTCCACCACCTCGCACGCGGCCGTCGTGGTCGGCCTGCTCCCGCTGACCACCGCCCTCTTCTCGGCCCTGCGCATGGGCACCCGCCCGTCCCGCACCTTCTGGGCGGCGGCCCTGGCCGGTGCGGCGGCCGTGCTGGCGTTCACGGTCGCCCAGAGCGGCGGGGCGCTCACGGTGGCCGACGGGTACCTGTTCGCGGCCCTCGTGGTGTGCGCGGCCGGCTACACCGAGGGCGGCCGGCTGGCCCGGATCATGCCGGGCTGGCAGGTCATCGGCTGGGCGCTGGTGGGCTGCCTGCCGCTGACCGTGCCGGCCGCCGTGGTCGCGCTGTCGTACGAGCCGGTCGTCTGGAACGCGCACGGGGTGGCCGGGCTGCTGTGGGTGGCGGTGGGCTCGCAGTTCCTCGGTCTGGTGGTCTGGTACCGGGGGATGGCGGCCGTCGGCATTCCGAAGGCCAGCCAGTTGCAGTTGGCCCAGCCGCTGCTCACACTGGTGTGGTCGGTGCTGCTGCTGGGCGAGCACCTCACCGCGGCCGCTCCACTCACGGCCGCCGCCGTGCTCGTGTGCATCGCCGTCACCCAACGATCGCGATCGTGAGGAGGCCCTGGAGATGCGTGCATCCGAGGGCGACCAGCTTGTCCAGCACGGCAGGGTGGTCGGACAGCACGACCAGGTCTCGGAGATCGTCCAGGTACTCGGCCCCGAGGGCAACCCGCCCTACCGGGTCCGTTTCGAGGACGGCCACGAGGCCATCATGTCCCCCGGTCCCGACTGCCAGGTCAGGCACCGGGAGATCCACGAACAGCACTAGGCGCTCCGCTGGTCGGGCCGTTCGTCCAGCGCGTGCCGGTGGGGGCTGGTCACACAGTTCCTCCCCCGGCCTTCGGCCGGGGGTACCCCCAGCGCCCCTTCGGGGGTGCTGGTCAGCCCGGTGGGGTCGCCGGCTGCTTGTAGTGGTCGGCGACCACCCGGGAGAGCGCGCCGATGCGGTCGGCGGACACGTCCTTGGCGGCGAAGTACACATGCCCGCCGACCTGTGCGTACCGGGCAGCGAGGGTGAGGTGCCGGGACAGGTCGGCCGGGTCCTGCCAGGCCGCGGCGGCGCCGGCGGCTCCCGCCTGGTAGAGCGCCTCGCCGATGTGGAGCCGGGTCCCGGAGCCCTTGGCCACGCCCGCCCACCAGTCGACCACCTTGGCGTAGTCGGCGGCGGCGTTGCCGATCTGCCAGTACACCTGCGGAACGATGTAGTCGATCCAGTTCTTCTGCACCCACTTCCGGGTGTCCGCGTACAGGTCGTCGTACGTCTCGACGCCCGCCCTGGTGTCCGAGCCGCGGGAGTCGGTGGCGGCATTGCGCCACACCGCGAACGGGCTGATCCCGAACTGCGTGCCCGGCCGCAGCTTCCGCACCCCGGCGGCGATCTCGGTGACGAGCCTGTCGATGTTGTCCCGCCGCCAGGCCGCCCGGGACGAGAAGTCTCCGCCGTGGGTGTCGTAGGCGTCGTCGTCGTCGAAGGTCTGGCCGGCCACCGGGTACGGGTAGAAGTAGTCGTCGAAGTGGACCGCGTCCACGGGGTACTTGGCGACCGCGTCGAGGATCGCCTGCTCCACGAAGGCGCGGACGGCCGGGATGCCCGGGTTGTAGTAGAGCTTGCCGCCGTACCGCACCACCCAGTCCGGGTGTTTGCGGGCCGGGTGGGAGGCGACGAGCTTGCCCGGGTCGGTGTGGTTGGCGATCCGGTACGGGTTGAACCAGGCGTGCAGCTGCAGGCCCCGGGCGTGGGCCTCCTTGACGGCGGTGCCCAGCGGGTCCCAGCCGGGGTCCTTGCCCTGGGTGCCGGTGAGGTACTGCGACCAGGGCTCGTAGGGCGAGGGCCAGAACGCGTCCGCGGTGGGCCGGGCCTGGAACATCACGGCGTTGAGGCGGTGGTCGACCGCCTTGTCGAGGAGGGCGGTCAGCTCCTTGCGCTGGGCGGACGCGGACAGTCCGGTGCGGGAGGGCCAGTCACGGTTGGAGACGGTCGCGAGCCACATGCCGCGCATCTCGGTGACCGCCCGGCGCGGTGGCCGTCCCGCCGGTGCGGCCGCGCCGGGTGCGGCCGACGCCAGCACCGCCAGGGCCGCCGCCGCGAACGCCCTGCGGGACACTCGTGTCATCGTCGGACCCTCTCGCTCTCCGGATCCGCGCGGTCACGGATCGCCTCCGCGGCACAGGATGCCCGCACCCGGACGATCGATCATCGATACTTACGGGTAACGTGCTCGAACGGAGCAGGCGCCGGATCCGGAGGTCCTGCCGGCCGCTCGTAGATCAGCGAAGGGGACGATGTGACCGACATCGAGAAGGTCGGAGTCGTGGGCTGCGGCCAGATGGGAGCGGGCATCGCCGAGGTCGCCGCCCGCGCCGGTCTGGACGTGCGGGTCGCCGAGACCACCGGCGAGGCCCTGGAGATCGGCCGCACCCGGCTGCACAACTCCCTGGCCAAGGCCGCCGAGCGCGGCAAGATCAGCGAGGCGGAGCGGGACGCCACGCTCGCCCGGCTCAGCTTCACCACGGACCTCGGCGAGTTCGCCGACCGCGACCTGGTGATCGAGGCCGTCGTCGAGAACGAGCAGGTGAAGACGGAGATCTTCCAGGTGCTCGACCAGGTGGTGACCCGCCCGGACGCGATCCTGGCCTCCAACACCTCCTCCATCCCGCTGGTGAAGCTGGCCGTCGCCACCTCCCGGCCCGACCACGTCGTCGGCATCCACTTCTTCAATCCGGCCCCGGTGCAGAAGCTGGTCGAGCTCATCCCCGCGCTCACCACGTCCGAGGGCACCCTCAGCCGTGCCCAGATGTTCGCCGAGAAGGTGCTCGGCAAGCACGCGATCCGCGCCCAGGACCGCTCCGGCTTCGTGGTCAACGCGCTGCTGGTGCCCTACCTGCTCTCGTCCATCCGGATGTTCGAGTCCGGCATCGCGAGCCGCGAGGACATCGACAACGGCATGGAGATGGGCTGCGCCCACCCGATGGGCCCGCTGAGGCTGTCCGACCTGATCGGCCTGGACACCATCGTCTCCATCGCGAACAGCATGTACGCCGAGTACAAGGAGCCGCTGTACGCCGCTCCCCCGCTGCTCCAGCGCATGGTCGAGGCGGGCCGGCTGGGCCGGAAGACCGGCTCGGGCTTCTACACGTACTAGCAGGTGCGGCGGCGCCGCCAAGTGGCGCTGTTCCAGGGCGAATTCACCCGGACCAGCGCCCACGGCGGCTCCGGTCCGGGTACCTCTCCTGACGCCGGCCAGGTCCTCACCCGCCCACGTGGACTGCACGGGTACGCAACCTGGCGAGCGGCATCCGCCGACAGAACACTGATCCGGACCTGGCGTTCTGTGTCTTCCGCAGAGCTTCAGCGTGGGTCTGCCGGCCATGGCCTGCGACGCAAGCCCCGGACGGCAATCACGGAGGGTCGACGCGGATCACCATGAGCGTCCGAGGCCGCGGGAAGGGTCGGCGGGACGCGGCGAGCGTGCGCCGGCACGGAGGCGGTTGCGGGCTCCTCGGTTCCCGCTTCGTGGCGTCGGGTGAGGTGGCGGTCCAGCAGAACGCTGCCCATGTGGGCGACCCCGAAGGCCGCGCCGATCCAGGCCGTACCCGCGAGCCCCAGTCCCGTGTTGATCACGAGGCCGGATGCCAGGGGGGCGACGGCGATGCCGACGTTGGACGCGGCGATGTTCACGGCGCCGCCGAGCGTCCTGGTCTCTCCGAGAACGGCGAAGACCCTGGCGTTGACTGCGGGCGTGACTCCGAAGTTGGCGGCTCCCAGGAGCACCACCAGGGCGATCGTGACCGAGGCTATGTGTGCGGTCACTGCGAGTGCGGTCGCGGCGGCGACGAAGGCGGCCATGCCCACCAGCAGGAGCGTGAAGGGGGCGCGGTCGGCCACGCGTCCTCCGATGGTCAGGCCGATGAACGCGCCGACGCCGTAGAGTCCGAGCACGAGGGGCACCAGGCCCGTGCTGAGGCCGGTGACGTCCTCCAGCAGGGCTCCGAGGTAGGAGAAGGCAGCGAACTGGGCGGCCACGGTCAGTGCGGTGGTGGCGTAGGCGACCCAGAGCCGTGGCTGCATCAGCGAGCGCAGTTCCGGGGCGAGACGCGGCTGTGCCATTGTCGTGTCCCGGCCGCCGGGCAGGGCGATGAACAGTGCGATCGTGGACAGAGCGGCCATCGCGGCCACGGCCCAGAAGGCCACCTCCCAGCCGGCGTGCTGTGCGAGCAGGGTGCCGCCCGGGACACCGATGATCGTGGCCACGCTCAGTCCCGAGACGACCACTCCCATGGCCCGGCCCTGCTTGTCGGCGTCCACCAGCGAGATGGCCGCGACCGAGGCCATGGCCCAGAATCCGGCATACGCCATGGCCGACAGCACCCGCATGACCAGCAGGAATCCGAAGTGCGGGGACGAGGGCGGCGCCGACGTGGGCGGCGATGAAGACGAGCTGGCAGCCGACCAGCGCGGCACGGCGCGGCATCTTCAGGGTGGCCAGGCTCATCAGCGGTGCTCCGACGAGCATGCCGACGGCGAAGGCGGACACCAGCATTCCGGCGGAGGCGAGGGGGATGTCGAGGTCCTGGGCGATGGAGGGCATCACGCCGGAGAGCATGAATTCCGAGGTGCCCTGGGCGAAGATGCCCAGCCCGAGGACGTAGATCACAAAGGGCATGATTCATCTGCTTCGTGTGAGGAACGAGAGGTCACCGGGTGCTCCGCTCGGCCGTGCGCGGCCCTCTCCCAGAAAGGGCCCGTGGCCGGCGAGGACCACCTGTGGAGGCGTCCGCACGCGTGTCCCGGTTCGCGTCCGGCATCCCGCCCGGGACACGCGTGCGGACGCCTCGCGAGCGCCCTGCTGAACCTAGGTCTGGCTGGTCCACGCACCGGCCCGTCACGCCGCCGCAGTGGTATCACTGGATGCATGGATCAAAGCGACGAGTTCGGTGACTTCCTGCGCTCGCGCCGGGCCCGGCTGCGTCCCGAGGACACGGGAGCGGCTTTCAGCGGCGGCGCGCGCCGGGTCCCGGGACTGCGCCGTGAAGAGGTCGCGCACCTGGCCGGGGTGAGCACGGACTACTACGCCCGCCTCGAACAGGGCCGGCACCCCCACGTCTCCGAGACGGTACTGGAGGCGGTCGCCCGCGCCCTGCGCCTGGACGACACCGAACGCGGCCACCTCTTCGAACTCGCCCGCCCCAAGTCCCCCAGCCCGGAGCGGCGCCGTCCGGCCCCGCTGCCGCGTGTGCGTCCGGCGATCCACCAGATGCTGGACGCTTTCAACGACGTCTCACCGGCCCTGGTCCTCAACCACCGCAGCGACGTGCTGGCAGTCAACCGTCTCGCCAAGGCGCTGATCACGGACTTCGACGCACTGCCGCACCGCGACCGCAACCTCGCCCGATTCGTACTGCTCCACCCCGCCGCCCGTGACCTGTACCAGGACTGGGACCCGGTCGCGGAGGCCTTCGTCGCCAGTCTGCGCCTGGCCTCCGGCCGACATCCCGACGACCGCCTGCTGAACGAACTCGTCGGGGAGCTGTCCATCAAGGTTCCGGAGTTCTCCACCTGGTGGGCCGGCCACCGCGTGGACCAGTGCGCCCACGGCACCCGGCGTCTCCTTCACCCCGTGGTCGGCGAACTCACCCTCTCCTACGAGATCCTGGCCCTGCCCGCCGACCCCGACCAGAGCATCGTGCTCTACACCGCAGAACCTGGTTCTGCCTCTGCACAGACGCTCAGCATGCTCGCCGGCTGGAGTGCCCCGGCGGGACTACGAGGGCGCAACTCCTCCGAGACACCCTCAAGTTGACTCCCCGAGGTCGTCCGTAACGGGGAGCCTGCGGGCCACGTTGCGGTGTCTTCGGTGAACGGCGCTGGAATCGCTGCCACGAGTTCAGTGCCGCTCTTGCGGGGATTCTGCTCATGCGCCAGTTGCGGCGAGTGACAGTTCCCACAGTCGCTTGGCAGCGTCCGGGTCGAGTGCGTACGGGGCTACGCCGCCGGGGCGGAACCCACGGCCTCGGCCGACAGCTTCTCCGCTTCGTTGTTGTCCTCGAAGTAGCGGCCGCCGATGCCCTCGAGCTGGGGGGAGGTCGCGACGAGCACGCTGGTCGCGGCGCCTTGGGCGATGGTCTTGAACCGGAACGGTGCGCCCTGGATCGAGCCGGATTCTCCGGCTGCCTCGGCGGCGCGCAGCTGTGCGGCCTGGTCGGGATCCATGTGGCGCGACAGGTTCGTCGACATGATCACGCCGGGGTGGACGGCGTTGGCGGTGATCCCGTCGGTGGCCCAGCGGTTGCTCGCCTCGACCGCGAAGAGAACGTTGGCGGCCTTGGACTGCCCGTAGGCGAGCCACGGGTCGTAGGCGCGGTTGTTGAAATTGATGTCGCCGAACTCCACGGGCGAGGCGTGGTGGCCGCGGGAGCTCAGTGACACGATCCGCGCGTTTCCGGCGGCCGCGAGCGCGTCGTGCAGGCCGAGCGCGAGCGCGAAGTGGCCGAGATGGTTGGACGCGAACTGCAGCTCCCAGCCGTCCGGCGTGCGCTCGAGCGTGGGCAGTGCCATCACGCCGGCGTTGTTGACGAGGATGTGCAGGGGCCCGGTCCAGGCGTTGGTGAAGGCTGCGATCGACGCCTGGTCGGCGAGGTCGAGCCGGCCGACCTGGACGGCGTCGTTTCCGGTGGCCTTGCGGATGTCGGTCGCGGTGCGCTCGCCGGCCTCCGTGATGCGGACCGCGAGGGTGACCGAAGCACCGGCGCCCGCGAGGGCGCGGGCGGTCTCGGCGCCGAGACCCGAGGCGGCGCCGGTGACGATCGCGTGCTTGCCTGAAAGGTCGATGCCTTCGACGACCTCGGCGGCCGTCGACTCTTCACCGAAGGGGGTGTGGATGCGCTGGGTGGTTGTCATGACCTCAAGTCCTGTCCGTTGGTCGGTTGTTCTGCCCCCACCTGAACGGGTGAGGGAGGCAGTCCCGGCGCACCTGGTGCTGGTGCGCCGGAAAGACAGAGGGGCCCACGCCTGGTGCTCGCGTTCGAGGACGAGCTTGCCGGTGTTCCTGCCGGTGAACAGGCGCCTGAGCGCGGCCGGGAACGTCTCGATGTCGCCGTGCACCGTGTCCTCGACGCTCGTCAGCCGACCGTCGGCGAGCCGGTGCGACATCTGCGCCCTGGCCTCGGGGTACCGGTCGGCGAAGGCGGGAACGGCGACGCCCGCCATGGAGGCGCTCCGGTAGCTCGGCTCGCTGCCGGGCCACCGCGACGGCGTCCTCGTGCCGGATGTTGAGGATGCCGGTGGCCAGGGCGATGCGTTCAGTGGACCCGGCGAGCGCGGCTCTTGAAATGCCGGGTCTTCGGTACGCAGTTCGTGGCTGAAGATTCCGCGGCCCGGGGACTGCTGCGGTGCGGTGCGAGGTGCGGAGTGCATCGTTTGTTCCCTAACAGGATGAACGCGTTGTGCGTGCTGCCGATCGGCCGGTCGAGCCGCTGCTGCCGTGGCCCGGCCGAGGGCCTGGAAATCGGCCTCGCCGATGGCGAACCCAGGCGTGGTCCGCGCGGCGTGCCGTCGGATGCGCGCGACAGCCTTCATGACCTCGGTTCCTGGTCGTCGGCCGGCTGTGTTTCCCTCGTCCGGACAGGTGAGGGAGCGGATCTGGCCGACCGAGAGGCCCGGGGCGGAACGGTCGCTGGTGCCGGGACCCGGACCAGGCGTTCGCGAAGGCGGCGGTCAACGCCCTGTCGGCGAGATCGAGCGGGCCGTCATGGACGGCGTGGTTCCCGGCCGCCTTGCGGACACCGGTCGCGGTGCGTTCGTCGACGCGGCGCCGGTGATGACCGCCTGCTTGCGTGGAAGGTCGACGCCCTCGATGACCTCGGCGGCCGTCGGCCCTGCTCCGAAGGGATCCGGATGAGCGTGGACGTCATGGCCTCACGTCCTCGTCGCCGATCGGCCGTCTGTTCCTCATCAGCCGTACGGTGCCTGGGAGGGAGCGGCCTCGTGTGTGTTCGTCGATGTGGTCCAGCTGGCGAGCAGGCGGAGTGTCTCCGTGGAGGCCGAGCCGGGTTCGGTGGTGTAGAGCACGATGCTCTGGTCGGGGTCGGCGGGCAGGGCCAGGATCTCGTAGGAGAGGGTGAGTTCGCCGACCACGGGGTGAACGAGGCGTTGGGTGCCGTGGGCGCACTGGTCCACGCGGTGGCCGGCCCACCAGGTGGAGAACTCCGGAACCTTGATGGACAGCTCCCCGACGAGTTCGTTCAGCAGGCGGTCGTCGGGATGTCGGCCGGAGGCCAGGCGCAGACTGGCGACGAAGGCCTCCGCGACCGGGTCCCAGTCCGGGTACAAATCACGGGCGGCGGGGTGGAGCAGTACGAATCGGGCGAGGTTGCGGTCGCGGCGCGGCAGTGCGTCGAAGTCCGTGATCAGCTGTCTGGCCAGGTGGTTGGCGCCCAGGACGTCACTGCGGTGGTTGATGACGACGGCCGGTGAGACGTCGTTGAGGACATCCAGCATCTGGTGGACCGGCTGCCGTACGCGTGGTGCGCGGGCGGGACTGCTCCGGTGGCGTCCGGGTGTCCTGGGCCGGGCGAGTTCGAAGAGGTGGCCGCGTTCGGTGTCGTCCAGGCGCAGGGCGCGGGCGACCGCCTCCAGTACCGTCTCGGAGACGTGGGGGTGCCGGCCCTGTTCGAGGCGGGCGTAGTAGTCCGTGCTCACCCCGGCCAGGTGCGCGACCTCTTCACGGCGCAGTCCCGGGACCCGGCGCGCGCCGCCGCTGAAAGCCGCTCCCGTGTCCTCGGGACGCAGCCGGGCCCGCCGCGAGCGCAGGAAGCCCCCCAGTTCGCCGTTGTCGTTCATGCGGCCAGTGTGCTCCCCGCAGCGGCTTGACGGGCCGGTGAGGGTGGACCAGCCAGACCTAGGTTCAGCAGGGCGCCCTTGGAGCGTCCACACACACGCAAAGCGTTCCACGATGGCTGAAAAGCGACGGCCTTCTCCCTCAGGAAAGCCGGAGGACCTCCCTGCACCGGCTGGAGAGAGGAGCGGCTTCCTGCACCGGCCCGCTGTCGCCTCGAAGACCGCGCTGCCGCAGGCCAGGCCCGAGCCGGTCCGCACGCGGCCCCCTGGAACCCCCTCACAGGACACCCCTCCGCCCCGGCCCCGGGGCGGGCCACCCGAAGGAGATCACCATGACCGAGTTCGCGCCTGTACCCGACTTCGCCCTGGGCCCGGACATCCCGGAGTCCGGGTATGTCGTCCAGGACCTGGGCGGCGGTGCCCACTTCGTCACCCAGGGGATGATCAACACGATGTTCGTGGAGACGAAGAACGGTGTCGTCCTCGTGGACGCCTCACCGTTCCTGGGGGACAAGCTGCTGGAGGCGATCGAGTCGGTCACCCCCAAGCCGGTCACCCACCTGATCTACAGCCACGCGCACGCCGACCACATCGGGGCGGCCCACCTGCTGAAGCGGGACGGCTTGAAGATCATCTCCCATGAGATCACCGGCGAGTTCATCAAGGAGGTCAAGAACGACGACCGGCGTCCCCTGCCCACCGAGACCTTCAGTGGCCGGCGCAAGGAGATGGACATAGACGGGGTGCGGTTCGTCCTCGACTACACGGGAGACTGGCATCAGGCCGGCAACCTGTTCATCCACCTGCCGGAGCTGAAGCTCATGGGAGCGATGGACAGCTTCTCTCCGAAGAACGCGCCGTTCTTCCGCCTGTACTTCTCCGCACACGTGCCCGCGTACTTCGACGCCATGGACCAGTTGCTGGAGTACGACTACGAGACCATCGTCACCGGCCATATGGCCCTGCCCGGTACGCCCGAGGACGTGGCGACGAACCGGGAGTACATCCGGGACCTGCGCGCCGCTGCTTCCGAAGCACTGCGCACGGTCGACATGAAGGAGGCCTCGGCCGCCGCCAAGGTGCCGGCCGACAACAAGCAGGCCGAGATCAAGGTCTGGATGGATGCGGTCACCGCCCGCGCGGCCGAACTCATGCCGTCCTGGGAAGGGCGCCTGGGAGGAACCGACATCTTCCTCTCCGACAACCTCAACGCCACCGCGTGGAGCGTCTTCATCGACTAGGGCGGCGCCCTACGGACAAGGGGCGAACCGCGGTGATCGCGTTCGTCGCTGTCGACTTCGCAGGAGGGATGGCGCATGCTGCCGGAGACGAAGGCGGAGCAGTTGACGCAGAGCATCGATCTGGTCGTGGACGCGGTGCGCGGGGCACCGGCCGACCGGTATCACAACCCGACGCCGTGTTCGGCTTGGACGGTGAAGGACCTCGTCAATCACATCGCCATGATGCTGCTGATGACGAGAGACGCGGGCACCCGCACCGCATCGGATCCGCGCCTGCTGACCGCGAGCCCGGTGCCGCTCCTCGCCGGGCGGCCGGAGTCCGAGTGGGCGTTGCTCGTGGCCGGCAGAGCGGAACCGGCGGCCGGGGCCTGGTCCGAGCCGGCAGCATGGGAGGGCGAGGCCGGCCTCGGCGGACCGCCCATGCCCGCGACCGCGCTCGGCGAGATCCTGATCGCCGAATTCACCGTCCATGCCTGGGACCTGGCAGCAGCCACCGGGCAACGGCTCACCATTCCCGCGGACTTGGCCGAAGCCATTTTCGCGACCTACTCGCGTGAGGCACCCCGCATGCGCAGTCTCGGCCTTCTGGGCGACGAAGTACCCCAAGACGCAGCCGCACCCGTG
This sequence comes from Streptomyces sp. NPDC090499, assembly GCF_044769305.1. Taxonomy (NCBI): domain Bacteria; kingdom Bacillati; phylum Actinomycetota; class Actinomycetes; order Kitasatosporales; family Streptomycetaceae; genus Streptomyces; species Streptomyces sp. NPDC090499. Next base: position 271,614 of record NZ_JBIVXP010000006.1, on the reverse strand, counting down.
CTCGACCGCGCGCTGGCCCTCACCGGCAGATACCCCCGATGGACGCCGGCGGCGCACTAGGATGCGCTCGACGGTCCACCGGGGTCTTCATCGCCGGCGCACCTTCCTGCCTCGCGTACGACTGGTGCATCGATCACGCGTTCTTGAAGCGTCACCGTTCCCGGCACCGAGGCGGCCGCGCTGATCGCCCCGAGCCTCGCGACCTCCCTGACCGCCGTCCTTGACCAGCGCCAGCTGCCGGCCGGGCGGGCCGAGGAACTGCTGGGGGCTCGCCCTCTTTCGAAGGTCCTGATGTCGATGCCGGGAGTCGGTGTCAGGACCGGAGCCCGCATCCTCCCGGTAGGAACAGGTGACACCCCGACTCACGAGAACGCCCGGGGTGTGCTTCGAACTCGGCAGACTCTTCAGCCGGTTGCCGCAGGACCTGGGCTTCGAGGTGCAGTTCCTCTCCGCCGGGGTCTGCGGTCCGGACGGCAAGTTCGGACCGGACCTCCAGCACCTGTTCCACTGCGTCCACCACCAGGGCGACGTCTGGCTGGTGGACGTCGGCTTCTCCGGCCCGTCCTTCCTCGAACCCCTGCGGGTGTCAGCGGACGTACAGGAGCAGTTCACCCTTCTCGCGCTGGTCTACAGCGGAACCATCGAGGTCCGCGTACTGGTCGACCGGGACGAGCACGCGGCCGTCATCCGGAACATCCTGCGCCAGGATCACTGAACTCCGCCCTGTCACACGGCAGTCACCCCGTACTGCCGGTGCTCCGGACACCCTCCTGTGCGCCGTCCTGGCACTCGTCGCTTCGAGCCCGCCCTTGCCGCTCGGACCTGCACTGACACACCGATGTGCCTCCGTGACAGGAAAGTTCCTCCTTCCGACGGCGCTGGAAGGTTACCCATCATGGTGGCCGCATCAAGGGATGCACTATTGAAGGGACTCCCTGTGAGCAGCCAGTCCGAACCCCCTGTCACCCGATCGCACTGGCCCGCGATCATCGTGCTCTGCATCGGGCAGCTGATGATCGTGCTGGACGGTTCGATCGTGAACGTCGCGCTGCCCAGCATCCAGCGCAGTCTCGACTTCTCCCAGGCCGGTCTCGCCTGGGTGATCAACGCGTACATGATCGCCTTCGGCGGTCTGCTCCTGCTGGCCGGACGGCTCGGCGACCTGCTGGGCCGCAGGCGGCTCTTCCTCGTGGGCCAGGTCGTGTTCACCGTGGCATCCGCGCTCTGCGGTGTGTCCCGGAACCCCGGCACGCTGTTGGCCGCGCGGTTCCTTCAGGGGGTCGGCGGCGCCGCGGCGTCCGCCGTCGTCCTGGGCATGGTGGTGACCATGACCTCCGGGGCAGCCGAACGGACCAAGGCCATCAGCGTCTACGCCTTCGCCTCGTCCGCCGGCGGCTCGCTCGGCGTGGTCCTCGGTGGCATCATCACCCAGGCCCTCAGCTGGCACTGGATCTTCTTCGTCAACGTTCCCATCGGCATCGTCGTGACGGCCCTCGCCCGGCGTCTGGTCGAGCCCGACGGCGCGCGCCGCCGCAACGAAGGGGCCGACGTCCCGGGCGCCGTCCTGGTCACGGCCGCCCTCATGCTCGGCGTCTACGCGATCGTCAAGGCCGCCGACTACGGCTGGGCGTCCGCCCGCACCCTGGGGCTCGGCGCCGCATCGGTCGTGCTCCTCGCAGCGTTCTTCGTACGCGAGGCCAAGGCCGCCAGCCCGCTGCTGCCGCTGCGGATCCTGCGCGCGCAGAATGTCGCGGGGGCCAACCTCGTGATGGTCCTGATGCTGACCGGCATGTACGGATTCCAGTTCCTCTGCGCTCTCTACATACAGCGCGTGCTCGGCTTCAACGCCGTTTTCACCGGTCTCGGCATCTGGCCGGTGGCCCTGTCGATCGGCGCGTTCTCGCTCTTCGTCTCCTCTCGCCTGATCCAGCGATTCGGCGCGCGCACCGTACTGCTCGCGGGGCTGCTCATCATCGCCTCGGGGCTCGCCATCCTCAGCCAGGCACCCGCGGACGGCCGGTACGCGACGGACGTCCTGCCCGCCCTGCCGCTGGTGGGCATCGGTTTCGGCCTGGGCATGCCCGCGCTGACGACGCTCGCGATGTCCAGCGCCACCCCGGCGGACTCCGGCGTGACCTCCGGGCTGATCAACACCACCCAGCAGATCGGCGGCTCGCTCGGCCTCGCGGTCCTTGCCTCGCTGGCGGCTTCGCGCTCCGATGCGCTGCTCGCCGTCGGGCGGAACACCGCCGAAGCGCTGGCCGGCGGGTACGACCGGGCGTTCGGTGTCGCCGCGGCCATCGTCGCCGCCGGCTTCGTGCCGGCCCTTGTGGCGCTCCGCTCCCCCACGGCGGGTCCGGGCGGGGAGCCGAAGAAGCCTGCCGCGGAAAAGCCCCGGGAGGGCAGCCTCAACTCCTGAAGGAGCTGGGCTCACGGCCTCGCCGCACCTACGGGCTCTAGGTGCGGCGAGGTCGTTTCGTGCGTGCGTCCGGCCCCGACGGGTGGCCCGCAGCAACCGGCTACGAAGGCTGGCGCGCCACCCGCGGCCGGGTCCCGCACCCAACCGCGGTACGGGCGCTCAGGCAGCGTCACTCCCCGTACGGCCCGTTCCGGAGAGCGACCGTTCGGGGTCCGTCGGCAATCCCTTGCGCGCCTTGACGCCGAGCTTGCGATGGACGCGGGTCAGATCAGCGCGGTGAACCTCCTGGACGGCTCCGGCTCCGCGGAACCGCCGCGCAGTTCCTCGGGCACGGTGCGGAGAGACCGGCACAGGGGCTCCGCCTCGCACAGGGTCGCCATGTGGCGCGCCCTGCGGAACAGCATGCGGGCCCGGCGCCGGTACGCCAGGCCACGACCCCCGGCACGTCCGCCCCCCAGGTGCGCGGGAGGCCGACGCAGGCCAGGAAGTCGGCCAGCGCGGCGCGGTGATGGTCCGTCGCCCATCGCTCGGCGGCCGGTGAGTCGCGCCTGTACACGCTGTCGTCCCACATGCTGTGGATCGGCGAGCGCACCAGGCAACCGGACGGCGCCCACGTCGCGTTCGCCGAACTGCCGGCCAATCCGGTGGGGGTGAAACGGGGACCGGGCACGACCCCCGCCCAGTCCCTCGAACTCGCCTATCTGATGGCCGACATGCTGGAACGTCAGGCCGACACGGGCAGCGGGCGGGTGCGGGCTTCTTCCTGATCGGACGGGTGCGCGGCGTCGTAGACGGCGTGCGCTCGGGCGATGTCGCCGCTGTGCCGCCTGGCCCAGTCGACCAGGGCCAGGAGGGTGCCGTAGAGCTCGAGCGCCATCTCGGTGCACTCGTACTCGACTTTGGGCGGGACGGTCGGATAGACCGTGCGCACCAGCAGGCCCTCGCGTTCCAGTTTGCGCAGGTTGAGGGTGAGCATGCGGCGGCTGATGCCGTCGATGCCGCGCTCCAACTCGGTGAAGCGCACCGGTCCCTTCGCCGCGGCGACGAGGATGCCGATGGCCCACTTGCCCGCGACACGGTCCAGGACCTCACTCACCGGGCACGCCGGGTTCTCCTCCTGGTCCGTCACATCCATGTTCCCCCGGGACATAAAAGTGCCTCCTTCCACGGACGACCATGGTTACACAAGATGGAGTCAGTAACAAAGTGACACCGTCACGAAAGGGAGTTCCATGTCCGCTCGGGCCGTGGCATCGCCGACTGGCCAGGCATCTCGCCTGCAGGCGCTGGCGATTCTCTGTGCCGGCCAGCTGATGGTGATCCTCGACGGCACCATCGTGAACGTGGCGCTGCCCTCCATCCAGGACAGCCTGGGCTTCTCCTCCTCGAACCTCGGCTGGGTGGTCAACGCCTATCTGATTCCCTTCGGCGGCCTGTTGCTGCTCTCGGGCCGGCTCGGCGACCTCTTCGGGCGCAAGCGGGTCTTCGTCACCGGCCTGACCGTCTTCACCGCGGCGTCCCTGCTCTGCGGCCTGGCGCAGAACTCGGCCATGCTGCTGATCGCCCGCTTCCTGCAGGGTGTCGGCGGCGCGGTGACCTCCTCCGTCACGCTCGCCATGGTCGTCACCATGTTCACCGAGCCGGGGGAACGGACCAAGGCGATCGGTGTCTACAGCTTCGTCCAGTCCGCGGGCGGCACGCTCGGCCTGCTGCTGGGCGGTGTGCTCACGCAGACCATCGGCTGGCACTGGATATTCTTCGTCAACGTGCCGATCGGCGCCGTGGCCGTCGTCATGGCCCAGCGCAACCTCCGCGCGGCGCGGGGCACGAGCCAGGGCAGGAACACCGACGCGCTCGGCGCCGTCCTGATCACGGCCGCGCTCATGCTGGCCGTCTACACCATCGTCGAGGCCGCGGACCACGGCTTCGGCTCCGCTCGCACCCTCGGCCTCGCCTTCGGCGTCCTCGTCCTGCTCGCGGCGTTTCTCGTGCACCAGGCCAGGGCCGCGGACCCGCTGCTGCCGCTCCGGATGTTCAGGTTCCGCAACGTCTCGGGCGCCCTGGGGACGCACACCCTCATGATCTCCGGCATGTTCGGCTTCCAGTTCCTGGTCGTGCTGTACATGCAGAACGTGCTGGGTTTCGACGAGGTGCAGACCGGCTTCGGTGTGGTGCCGGTCTCGCTGCTCATCGGAGTCATGTCGCTGCTCCTCGCCCCCCGGCTCATCGCCGGGTTCGGCGCGCGCTCCGTCCTGCTCGTCGCTCTGGTCCTGATCGCCGGCGGTCTCGGCATACTGGGCCGGATCTCCGCGGACGGCGCCTACTTCACCGACGTCTTCCCCGCGACCGTGCCGCTCGGCATCGGCTTCGGTCTGGCGATGCCGTCGCTGGCCGGGCTGGCCATGTCGGGCGCCACTCCGCGGGACTCGGGCCTGGCCTCCGGCATGTTCAACACCGTGCAGCAGGTGGGCGCCTCCCTCGGCCTCGCCGTCCTGAGCACACTCGCCGCCTCGCACACCAGCACCCTGCTGCACGACGGCACCGAACTGCCCGACGCCCTGACGGACGGCTACCGGCTCGCCTTCCGGGTCGGTTCCTGCTTCGTGCTGGGCGCCCTGGTGGTCGCCGGGGCCGTGCTCCGCACCCCGCCCCGGCCCGCGGCCGTGGCGCCCACCCGCCCCGCGGCCTCCCGGCCGGCGGAATCGGACACCGCCTCGACGTGAGCCGTCCCTCTCGAGACGCCCCGCCGACTACAGGGAGCGATGCACCACGGGCCCGGCACCTGCTTCGGTGCCGGGCCCGCGTGTTTCACACTCCGTGTGCGCCCCGGGCACGCATATGCCTTTCGCACACTCTCCCCACGCGCTCACCAGGCGAGTTCACTCTTCATGCGCATGCAAAGGGATGCGGAACCACACCCTCGATCACGCAAAGGAGCGGACCCGTGACCACCGAACCGGAGCATCCCGTGGTCCAAGGAGAACTCGCAGAGTTACGTCGTCGCCTCGATGTGGCCTACGCCCAGGTCGAGGGAGGGCTGAACCTGCTCAGCCACCGCACCAAGGAGACCGCCAAGGAACTGGACGAGCTCAACACCCGCCTGGCGTCACTGGAACACGCCCGCTGGCCGCTGCCCTCCCTCGCCGCGCTCACCGCACTGGGCGCCCTCGTCGTCACGGTCTGGCAGGCGCTGGCCCGCTAGCGCCCGCTCTGGTCGTCGGCGAGCCGCATGTGGTGCAGCAGGAGTAACGCGGCCGCCATGTTGGCGGCCGGGACCTCCCCACGGGCGATCATGTCCGGGACGAGCTTGAGAGGGACCCACTCCCGGCGGTCCGACTCGAAGTCGTCCACGGGGTGTCCGACGTACTCGCCCTCGTCGGACCAGTAGATGTGGTGCCGGGCGTCGGTGAGGCCGTTGGACGGCTCCACGGTCATGAGATGGCGCAGGGTTCCCGGCCGCCAGCCGGTCTCCTCCTCCAGTTCCCTGGCGGCCGCGACGGCGATGTCCTCGCCGTCCTCGACGACTCCCGCCGCGAGTTCCCAGCCCCAGCTGTCGGTGATGAAACGGTGCCGCCACAGGAGGAGGACCTCGTCCGCCTCGTTGACCACCGTCGCCACGGCCACCGGCCGCAGCCGTATCAGGAAGTGGTCGAGGTGCCGGCCGTCCGGCAGCTCGACATCAGCGAGATTCACGCTGAACCAGCGGTTTTCATACACAGTTTGTTCGTTCTGTTTCGTCCACTGCACGGTTCTGCCACCTTCCGCCGAGTAAGTGGCAATATCGCAGCAGCGGCTTCGTAGGCCTACCGCGCCTAGAGCGGTACGCGCAGTGCACCGTCGATCAGCTCGGCGGCCTCGGCGGTTCCGGCACCGCCGCTGCGCACCAGGTGCTCGCGTACCGCGCGGAGTCTGTCGCGCAGGCGCTGCGACTCCATCCCGCGGGCCTGCTCGGCCATCTGCACGGCCGTGGCCACCGCGTTCTCGGCGTTTCCCTGGCGCAGTTCGATGGTGCTCAGCATGGCGAGCCGGTGCACCCGCCCCCGGTCGTGGGCGGGGTTGTCGACGGCGGCCGCGGCATGCTCCCGGGCGGCGGCGAGCTCGCCGAGGCTGAGCAGCGCCTCGGCCACCTGTACGTTGACCAGGCCGGGCTGGACATAGCCGGTCTCGTCGGGCTCGTGGCCCCGCCGGATGCGTTCGGCGGCCGACTCGGCACGCCGGATGCAGGACAGCGCGCTCGTGCCGTCGCCGAGGTGGGCGTACGCCTTCGCCTGCATCGCGTAGAGGTCGGAGGCGAGGGCCGGGGTGATGTGCTTGCCCGCGGTGCGCAGCGCGGCCTCCGCGAAGGCCACGGCCTGCCGGAACTCCCGCATGAACAGCGCCTGGTTGACGAGGAGCGCGATGACGTACGCGCCAAGTCCCCGGTCACCGCTGGCCTTCGACAGGCGCAGCGCCTGGTGGAAGTAGCGCTGGGCGAGGCCGTGGGCGTCGGAGTCGTAGGCGCAGATCCCGGCGATCGCCACCAGTCCCCCGGTGGCGCGGTGCAGTTGACGGCCCGTCGCGTCCGTGTAGCTGCCGCGCAGCAGCGGCGCCGCCTCGGCGTTGAGGAAGCCGACGATCCGGGTGCGGGTGGCCATGCCGCCGGCCTTGCGGTACATCTGCTCGTAGTGCGCCCGGGCGGCGCGCAGCATCTCCAGGTCGGCCGGGGTGACCCGGTGCCGCCCGCCCCGCGAGACGTCGACGTCCTCCGGGGGGTTCTCCCACTCCCACACCGGCATCACGGCGGGCGTGCCGGTGACGGCGGGGGCGCCGAGTATGTGCGGGCGCTGCTGTTCGTCGGAGCGCCACAGCGCGGTGGCCCGCTCGACGAAGCCGGAGAGCGAGGTGGCGTGCGGGACGCTGGGCTCGCCGGGTACGCCGAGGCCGATGTCGTCCAGGGTGACCGGCCGGTGCAGCCGGGCCGCGAGCACCTCGCAGATCAGGTCGGGCACCTGGCCACGCGGCCGCTGCCCCTTCAACCACCGGGCGACGGCGGTGTGTTCGTAACGCAGCGTGAGTCCACGGGCCCGGCCCGCCTGGTTGACGTGGGCGGCGAGCCCGGCGTGCGAGATCCCCGCCTCGTCCAGGATCGCGTCGAGCAGAGAGTTGGGCTGCATGGATGCCCCCCGAGTGGCCTGGTGCCGTCAGCGTAGTGCGGGTGCGTTCACACGGGGTGTGAACGAAGTGCGCGAATCCGTAGCGTGCGCGCACTGTCGCGGAGCGTGTCGGGCCGGTTGACTGAACTGCCTCGCAAGAGGCCGGCCGGGCCGCCGGCTCCCCCTCGTACAGTGCGGTGGCCTGGCTGTCGGCTCGGCCGACGACCAAAAAGGGGGCCGTCAGAGGTGGTTCGTCGGCTGCGGGTGCGTTGTGGCTGGTCGCGCCCCCGCGGCGGAGCCGCTGATGTCAGCGCCCCGCGCCCCCAAGAAGGGGCGTTGGTGCTGGCGTTCGTTGTGAAGTACCAGGAGGGCGATGTCGTCGGTCGGGCGGCCGTTGGTGTGGTGGAGGAGGGCGGTGAAGACCGCTCGGAGGATGGCCTGAGGGGAGACCGGGCGGTTTCGTACCGCTTCCGCCAGTGCGGTCGGCAGGGAGAAGAAGTGCCCTTTCGGGCTTCTCGCGTCCTCCGCGCCGTCCGTGAAGAGGACCAGCGACTCGCCGTCGAGCAACTGGCCGCAGTCGGTTGCGGTCAGGTCCGTCGGCAGCGGGAAGGGCCCGAGGGGCGGCAGCGGATCGGCCGCCGACAGAGGCTCCACGCCGGCACCGCTCAGCACGTACGGCCAGGGATGTCCGCAGTTGATCACCCGAAGCTCGCCGTCTCCCGCGATCTCCAGCAGCAGCACGGTGACGAACTCCTCGGCCACCGGGCTGTCCGGATCCGGGGCGCCACCGGCCGGGTGTTCCGCCCTGGCTCGTTCTCGTAGGTGTCTGGCGAGGGCGCGGTCCAGGCGGCCTAGTACCCGGCCCAGTTCGGGTTCGTCGTGGGCGGCCTCGCGGAAGCTGCCGAGGACGGCGGCGACCGTACCGATCGCCGACAGTCCGTGCCCGCGCACGTCGCCCATCACGACCCGTACGCCGTGCTCGGTGGCGACGGCCTCGTAGAGATCGCCGCCGATGCTCGCACCCCGGTCGGCGGAGAGCTGGGCGGCGGCCACGTTCAGCCCGGCGAGCCGGGGCGGCAACGGGCGCAGCAGCACGCTCTGCGCGGCGCCGGCGACCATGCGGGCCTGCCGCAACTCCCTGAGCAGGGCGCGGCGGACATGGATTATCAGCCCCGTGCCGACGGCGAAGAACACGGCGCTGGTGACGATCCGCGCGCCGAGCCCGTGCTGTTCGGCCAGCGGGCACCCGAACTTGTAGCCGACCGCGACGGCGCCCCACACCGTGGGCAACCCCAGCGCGAGGGCACGGCGCCTGGGCCGTGAGTACGTCCGGGGCCGCCTGCTGCGGGGAACCCCAGCCTTGATGCGGATCATGCCGATGGCCCCCATGTAGGCCCTGACAGATACAGACGGACCGACCCCGAAAGGCCGGTCCGATTCTGTCGACGGGATGCCCCGAAAGGGCCATGTCCCGGATGGATCTCACCCAAATGAGTGACCACCAACAAGACACCCGCATTTATGCAGGTAGCAGCCTGTGTAAACGCCCTCAAGGAAGCGCCCCTTCAGGGGCGCTGGGGGTACCCCCGGCCGAAGGCTGGGGGAGGAACTGCGCGATCAACCACGACGGACCCGCAGCCGACCACAACAGTTCCCCGCACGGCGGCTAGCCCCGCAGCACCGCTCCCGTACGCTCCCCGGCAAGGGCCACAGCCGCATCGCGTGCAGCCGACGCCTCTTCGACGGTCAGCGTCCGGTCACTCGCGCGGAACCGCAACGCATACGCCAGCGACTTCTTCTCCTCGCCGAGCTGCGCAGCGTTCTCGTACACGTCGAACAGCCGGATCGCCTCCAGCAGTTCACCCGCCCCCTCGCGCAGCGCGGCCTCGACGTCGGCGGCCGGTACCGGCTTGTCCACCACGAGGGCGACGTCCTGCGTGGCCACCGGGAAGGCGGAGATGCTCGGCGCCTGCGGCGTACCGTCGCCCACCTGCTCCAGCGCGTCCAGGTTCAGCTCCATCGCGCAGGTGCGGGCCGGCAGGCCGAGGGCCTTGACCACGCGCGGGTGCAGCTCGCCGGCGTGGCCCACGACCCGCTCCACGCCGTCGGCGACGACGGCCAGCTCCGCGCACCGGCCGGGGTGCCACGGCCCGTACTGCCCGGACCGCACGATCAGTTCGGCCCCGGCCTCACGCGCGACCGCGCGCGCCGCCTCGACCGCGTCGGCCCAGTCGGCCGGACGGCCCTTGCCCCACCAGCCGGCCTGCTCGCGGGCGCCCGCGAGGACGACGGCGACGTGGCGCGGCTGCTCGGGCAGCACGGCGTCGAGCGCGGCGAGTTCCGCGTCGGTCGGGCGGCGGTCGACCGGCAGGTGACCGGCGATGCCCTGTTCCGCGTGCGGCAGGAAGACCAGGCCGGTCTCGAACAGCGCCAGGTCGTGCGCACCGCGCCCGTCGTTGCGCCGGAGCGCACCGAGCAGGCCCGGCAGCAGCGAGGTGCGGAGCGCGGGCTCCTCGTCGTTGAGCGGGTTGGTCAGCCGGACGACGCGGCGGGCCGGGTCGTCGGCGGCCAGGCCCAGCTGGTCGAAGACCTGCTCGCTGACGAACGGGTAGTTCGGCGCCTCGACGTAACCGGCCCCGGCGAGCGCGCGGCCCACCCGGCGGTGCAGCCGCTGCCGGTGGGTCAGGCCCCGGCCGGCCGGCGGCTTGGGCAGCGTGGAGGGCAGGTTCTCGTAGCCCTCCAGGCGGATGACCTCTTCGGCCAGGTCGTTCTGTTCGAGGAGGTCGGGCCGCCAGGACGGGGCGGTGACGAGCAGCTCGTCCTGCCCGCCCGTCGCCCGACCACCACCCCCCGACGACGCGTTCCACGCGGCGGGATTTCCATAGACGTCGCAGCCGACCTCCTGGAGGCGGCGGACGACGATCTCCCGGCCGTACTCCACGCCCGCGACCTTGTCGGGGTGGTTTGCCGCGACCGTGATGGTGTGCGGCGCGGAGGGCGCGATGACCTCGGTGACGCCGGCCTCGGCGGTGCCGCCGGCGAGCAGCACCAGCAGGTCGACGGTGCGCTGCGCGGCGGCGGCCGCGGCCTGCGGGTCGACGCCGCGCTCGAAGCGGCGGGAGGCCTCGGAGGACAGCTTGTGGCGGCGGGCGGTGCGCGCGATGGCGACCGCGTCGAAGTGGGCCGCCTCGATGACCACGTCGGTCGTGGCGTTCGCCCCGTTCTCGGCGGCATCGTGGTCGGCGATCTCGGTGTTGGCGCCGCCCATGACGCCCGCGAGGCCGATCGGACCGCGGTCGTCGATGATGACGAGGTCCTCGGCGTGCAGCTTCCGCTCGGTGCCGTCGAGGGTGACGATCTTCTCGCCCTCGGCCGCGCGGCGGACGCCGATGGTGCCCTGGACCAGGTTGCGGTCGTAGGCGTGCAGCGGCTGGCCGAGCTCCATCATCACGTAGTTGGTGACGTCGACGGCGAGGGAGATCGGGCGCATGCCGACCTTCTGCAGGCGGCGCTGGAGCCAGATCGGGGAGCGGGCCTCGGGGCTCAGGCCGGTGACGGTGCGCGCCGTGAAGCGGTCGCAGCCGAGCGGGTCGGAGACCTGGACCGGGTAGCCGAAGGCGTTCGGTCCCGGCACGTCGATCAGGGCCGGGTCGCGCAGCGCCAGCCCGTAGGCGATGGCGGCCTCGCGGGCCACGCCGCGGATGGACAGGCAGTCGCCGCGGTTGGCGGTGACGGCGATGTCCAGGACCTCGTCGACCAGCTCCAGGAGCTCGATGGCGTCCTTGCCGACCTCGGTCTCCGGCGGCAGCACGATGATGCCGTGGCTGCCGTCGTCGCCCATGCCCAGCTCGCCGCTGGAGCAGATCATGCCGTGCGAGGTCCTGCCGTACGTCTTGCGTGCGGCGATGGCGAAGTCGCCGGGGAGCACCGCGCCCGGCAGCACGACCACGACCTTGTCGCCGACGGCGAAGTTGCGGGCGCCGCAGACGATCTCCTGGGGCTCACCGGTGCCGTTCGCCGTACCGACGTCGACGGTGCAGAAGCGGATCGGCTTCTTGAAGCCCTCCAGCTCCTCGATGGTGAGGACCTGTCCGACGACCAGGGGGCCCTTGAGGCCGTCGCCGAGCTGCTCGACGGTCTCGACCTCCAGACCGCCCGAGATCAGCTTGGCCTGCACGTCGCGGCCGGTCTCGGTGGCCGGCAGGTCGACGTACTCCCGCAGCCAGGAAAGCGGGACCCGCATCAGATCTCCATCCCGAACGGCCGGGTGAACCGGACGTCACCCTCGACCATGTCTCGCATGTCCTCGACGTTGTGGCGGAACATCAGCATCCGCTCGATGCCGAACCCGAAGGCGAAGCCGCTGTACTTCTCCGGGTCGACACCGCAGGCGGTGAGCACCCGCGGGTTGACCATGCCGCAGCCGCCCAGCTCGATCCAGCCCTCGGAGGAGCAGGTACGGCAGGGGCGGTCGGGGTTGCCGACGGACTCGCCCTTGCAGACGTAGCACAGCATGTCCATCTCGGCGCTGGGCTCGGTGAAGGGGAAGAAGTTGGGCCGCAGCCGGGTCTTCATGCCCTCGCCGAACAGCGACTGGACCATGTGGTCCAGGGTGCCCTTGAGGTCCGACATGGTCAGGCCCTCGTCCACGGCGAGCAGCTCGACCTGGTGGAAGACCGGGGTGTGCGTGGCGTCCAGCTCGTCGGTGCGGTACACCCGGCCGGGGCAGATCACGTACACCGGCAGCTCGCGGTCGAGCAGGGAGCGGATCTGGACCGGGGAGGTGTGGGTGCGCAGCACGACACCGGACTCGGTGCCGCCGTCCGGGCCGGCCACGAAGAACGTGTCCTGCTCGCCACGGGCCGGGTGGTCCGGGCCGATGTTGAGGGCGTCGAAGTTGAACCACTCGGCCTCGACCTGCGGGCCCTCGGCGACCTCGTAGCCCATGGCCACGAAGATGTCCTCGATGCGGTCGGACAGGGTGGTCAGCGGGTGGCGGGCGCCGGCCGGGACGCGGTCGTGGGGCAGCGTGACGTCCACCGCCTCCTCGACCAGCACCCGGGCGTCACGCTCGGCCTCCAGCTCCTCCTGACGGCCGGCGAGGGCCTTGTTCACCGCGCCGCGGGCCTGGCCGACCAGCTTGCCGGCGGCCGCCTTGGCGTGCGGCGGCAGGGCGCCGATCTCGCGGTTGGCGAGGGCCAGCGGGGAGGTGCCGCCGGTGTGCGCGACCTTGGCCTCCTGGAGCGCGTCGAGGGAGCTCGCGGCGGCGAACGCGGCGAGCGCCTCGTCCCGCATGCGCTCGATCTCTTCCGGTTTCAAGGCCTCGACCTCGACTGGGTCGTACGACTTATTGGGTGCCGACATCTCTTCCCGTGCTTCCGTTGGCTGGCTGAAGGTCCCCGTGACCGCTGGTCGGCCGTGTGCAGGACACAAAGGTGCCAAAGGCCGAGTCTAACGGGGTGGAGGTATACGAATGCGCCCGCGGGCCGCTCGGCAGATCTCAGGCGAGATACGCCGGCGCGCTCACGGGCAACGTAAATCGGAACTCGGCGCCGCCGCCGGGGGCGCGTCCGACGGTGATGGTGCCGCCGTGGGCCTCGACGATGCCCTTGACGATGTACAGCCCAAGTCCGGTGCCGCCGCGCTTGCTGCCCCGCCAGAAGCGGGTGAAGACGCGGTTCATGGACTCCTCCGGGATGCCGGGCCCCTCGTCGCTCACCGTGACCGACGTACCGGTGTCCTCGCCTTCGCGCGGGGATGCCGTGGCCGTGATGTCAATGGTGACGGTTCCCTCGCCGTGCCGCACGGCATTTTCGATGAGGTTGCTGAGGACCTGGTCGACCTTGTCGGGGTCGGCCCACAGCGCGGGCAGCGGCTGCTCGACGCGGAGCAGGAAACGGTCGGCGGGCAGCCCGGCGGCGACGTAGGCCTGGATGTGCCGTCCGACGGCCGCGCCTATGTCCACGGGTTGCCTGCGGACCTCCAGCCGCCCGCTGTCGATCCGGGAGATGTCGAGCAGCTCGGCGATGAGCCGGGTGACCCGGTCGGCGTCCGCGTCGACCGTCTCCAGCATCAGCCGTTTCTGGTCGTCGGTGAACCGTTCCCACTTGGCGAGCAGGGTGGCCGTGAACCCCTTGACCGAGGTCAGCGGCGAGCGCAGCTCGTGCGCGACGGTCGCGATCAGCTCGGCGTGGCTGCGTTCGGTACGGCGCCGGGCCTCGGTGTCCCGCAGCGACACGACGACGCGGCGGACGGGCCCGGTGGGCTCGGCGCGCACGTACCGGGCCGACACCAGCACTTCCCGTCCGCCGGGCAGCAGCAGGTTGCGCTCGGGCTGGCCGACCCGGATGGCGAGGCCGCCGTAGGGGTCGGTGAGCTGCCACCAGCGCCGCCCTTCCAGGTCCTCTAAGGGGAGCGCCTTCTCCAGGCGCTGTCCGAGGGCGTCGGCGGCTGCGGTGGCGGTGATGCGGGCGGCGGCGGCGTTGAAACAGACGACGAGACCGTGTTCGTCGGCGACCACCAGGCCGTCGGGCAGCTCGTCGGGATCGATGCCGAGCCCGGTGAGGTCGCCGTGCCGGGGTGCGGGTACGCGTCCGGTGCCGCGGCCCCCCGGCGCGTTGCTGGTGCCGACAGTCATACCCCGTACTCCACCTCTCAGACGGCGCAGCAGGCCCCCGAGCTGGTCACCCTACTAGCCCCTGCCGCCGGATTCCCGCCGTCCACCCGAAGGGCGGACCGCGCGGCGTCCGGTGCGTGCGTGCCAGGCGCCGCGCGGCAGGCGGGAACCCGACGGCGGGGGCTCAGCTCCCGGTGACGGAACGGCACCCTCCGGCGGCGCGCTGCGCACGGGCCGATGCGTAGAGACATACGGCGGCGGCGGTGGCGAGGTTCAGACTTTCGGCCTTCCCGTGGATCGGGACGCGCACGACGGCGTCCGCCAGCGCGCGGGTCTCCTCCGGGAGCCCCCAGGCCTCGTTCCCGAACACCCAGGCCGTGGGCCCGCCCATGGTCCCCTTGTCGAGTTCGTCGTCGAGGTCGTCGGTCCCGGCCCCGTCGGCGGCCAGGATCCGCACGCCGACGCCCTTCAGCCCGGCAACGGCCTGCTCGACGGGGACGCCGACAGCGACGGGGAGATGGAAGTGCGACCCGACCGAGGCCCGTACCGCCTTCGGGTTGTACAGGTCCACCGACGCGTCGGTCAGTACGACTGCCTCCGCACCCGCGGCGTCGGCGCACCGCAGCACGGTGCCGGCGTTGCCGGGGTCGCGGACGTTGGCGAGCACGGCGACGAGCCGGGGGCGGGCGGCGAGGATGTCCTCGAACGGCGTGTCCAGGAACCGGCAGACCCCGACGAGCCCCTGGGGCGTCACGGTGGTGGAGATGTCGGCGATGACGTCCTCGGCGGCGAGGTGGATCCGGGCGCCGGCCGCCCTGGCCGCTCCGATGATGTCGGCGTACCGCTCGGCGGCCTCGACGGTGGCGAACAGCTCGACGAGCGTCGCCGTGTCACCGACCCGATGCCCGGCCGCCTCCCGCACGGCCTGCGGCCCCTCGGCGAGAAACAGCCGCTCCTTCCCCCGGAAGTTCCGCCGCTCCAGCCGCCGCGCGGCGGTCACACGGGCGGAACGGGGGGAGATCAGCTCGGGGGTGGGCATGTTCGTTCTTCACCTTCAGCGAAAGATTTCCCGCCGCAACGGCGAGGAACCACGACGTACGTTTTCGGCGGTGCCGAGCCCTGGGCCGGGGCAACGGTTTCACTCGCCCGCGTTGGCGGGGTCCCGCTGCGCCCACCCGTGCCGCGCCAGCGGCGCGGGTGGGCGCAGCTATGCGCCCTGAAGGGGCGCGGGGAACTGCGCGACAAGGCCCCACCGGCCCGCGGCCGAGAGACGGCGGACCGCGGCGGCAACAGCAGGACCCGCAAGCCCTGGAGCCTGCGGGTCCTCAAGTCACGTCGGCCGAAGCCAGCGCAGCGTCACGCCGCCTTGGGGGCGTTGACATCCGACGGCAGCGCCTTCTGGGCCACCTCGACGAGCGCGGCGAAAGCGTTGATGTCGTTGACGGCCAGCTCCGCGAGGATCTTGCGGTCGACCTCGACGTTCGCGGCCTTCAGACCCTGGATGAAGCGGTTGTAGGTGATGCCGTTGGCGCGGGCAGCGGCGTTGATGCGCTGGATCCACAGCTGACGGAAGTCGCCCTTGCGCTTCTTGCGGTCGTTGTAGTTGTAGACCAGCGAGTGGGTGACCTGCTCCTTGGCCTTGCGGTACAGGCGCGAACGCTGACCGCGGTAGCCGGAGGCCGCCTCGAGGATCGCCCGGCGCTTCTTGTGGGCGTTGACTGCCCGCTTGACGCGTGCCACTTTTTAACTCCTTGTAGCGGGGCCGCGGTTGGACTCACGCGGCCCGGAAACGACTGGGTCCCGGTACTGCTGACTCATGGGCGCCGGCCGGCGCCCGCGTGTCACTTGCCGAGAAGCTTCTTGATCTTCGCGGTGTCACCCGGGGCCATCTCGGCGTTGCCGGTGAGGCGACGCGTCACACGGGACGACTTGTGCTCGAGCAGGTGGCGCTTGCCGGCGCGCTCACGCAGGACCTTGCCGGAGCCGGTGACCTTGAAGCGCTTGCTGGCACCGCTGTGCGTCTTGTTCTTCGGCATAGCGCCGTTATCTCCTCGTCGGTGGCGCTCCGGTGCCCGGTCGCGAAACCGGGCACGGTGGAACGTCGCTCTTGTATCGGTTACAACCTGGGACTCGCGCCCCTGGTGTCGGCCTGGGGCGTTGACCCCGGGATCACGCCTCGGCGTGCTCCTCGGCGGGTTCCTCGGCAGGCGCCTCGGCCGCTTCGAGCTCGGCAGCGTTCTGCGAGCGGCCGGGGTTGGCCTTCGCATCCGCCTTGCGGGCCTCCTGCGCCTGACGGGCCTCGGCCATCGCCTCGGTCTTCTTCTTGTGCGGACCGAGAACCATGATCATGTTCCGGCCGTCCTGCTTCGGGTTCGACTCCACGAAGCCGAGGTCCTGGACGTCCTCCGCGAGCCGCTGCAGCAGTCGGTAGCCCAGCTCGGGCCGGGACTGCTCGCGACCACGGAACATGATCGTGATCTTGACCTTGTCGCCCTGCTTGAGGAACCGGACGACGTGACCCTTCTTGGTGTCATAGTCGTGCGGGTCGATCTTCGGCCGGAGCTTCATTTCCTTGATGACCGTGTGCGCCTGGTTCTTGCGCGCCTCACGGGCCTTCATGGCCGACTCGTACTTGAACTTCCCGTAGTCCATGAGCTTGCACACGGGCGGACGGGCGTTCGCCGCGACCTCGACCAGGTCCAGGTCGTACTCCTGCGCAAGCTCCAGCGCCTTGGCAAGCGGGACAATCCCGACCTGCTCGCCGCTGGGACCGACAAGTCGCACCTCGGGAACGCGAATCCGGTCGTTGATGCGGGGCTCGGTGCTGATGGATCCTCCTCGGTAGCACCACACGGCGGTCTGGCGGACCGCCGCGCAACGTCTGTTTTCGTGAGACCTAACCGCACCGAAGCAGAAAAAATGCCCCGGACGATCACAGGCGGGGCTCCTCGAACTACCGGAACACCGCCGCGGGGATCGCGGGGCGCACAATCGGACGGAACGCCGTCACCGTGAAGGCGAAGCGACCGTCTGACCGGTGACCCGCCGCCCAGAGGGTGGTCGGGTGGGAGTTCGGAGCCTCCACTTGTGGGCCGGTTCAGCTAGCTGAGAGGCATACCTGTCCGGCCGGTCGTCACACCAGGCTAGCAGCAAAGCCGGTGCGGGGCTAATTGAGACGACCTGGGGCTAAGTAAGAGGCCCCGCACCCCTGCGCCTATCGTGTGGGGCATGAGTGAGACGCCCCTTCCCGGCCCCGGTGACGCCGGACAGCCCGACTTCGACGAGATGACCCGCGACATCGCCGAGGTCCCCGCGGTCGAGGTGATCGTGACGGTCGCCGTCAACCTGATGAGCGCCGCGGCCGTGAAGCTCGGTCTGACCGAGGAGGGGGACAAGTACAAGGACCTGGACGAGGCCCGCAAGCTGGTCGCCGCCCTCGCCGGGCTGCTCGACGCGTCCGCGACCGAGATCAGCTCCTTCCACGCGGCCCCGCTGCGGGACGGCCTGAAGTCGCTCCAGCTGGCCTTCCGCGAGGCCTCCGTCGTCCCCGACGAGCCCGGCCAGGGCCCCGGCGAGAAGTACACCGGCCCGGTCTACGGCTAGCCGCCGCTCAGTCTCTTACGTACAAGGGCTCGCCCGGAGGCGTGGTCCCGGCCGGCAGCAGCGCCAGGTCGAGGCCGCGCACCAGGCGGGCCCGCAGTGTCTCGTCCGCGGCCAGCCGCTCGGCGACGGCCCGGGCGGCCTCGGCGGGCGGCGCCGCGGCCGGGTCGAGGACCAGCGCCAGCGTCCCGTCGGCCGCTCCGGGCCCGAGGTGGGCCCGGAGCACGGCGGGCTCGGCGGCCACCGCGGCCCGGACCGCCCCGACCACGGCCGGGTCGGCGAGCGGGTCGGTGGTCGTACGCCCCTCGGCGAGGGCGCGCAGCGCGGCACCGGTCAGCTCGAACGGCACCGGCCCCGACAGGTCGAGCACCACCGTGTCGGCCTTCTCGTGCGCGGCGGCCTGCAGCGCCTGGTGCAGGGGTACGGCGACCGGCCGGGCCGCCGGGTCCCACCGGGCCAGCGACTCGGTGGAGGTGAAGGCCGGCAGGGCGGTGCGGCCGCCCGCCCTCAGGGTGGGCACGGCCATGTCGCTGGTCTTCTCGCGGCGCAGCCCGCCCTCCCGACGCCCGCCACCACCCTTCCGACGAGCTTCGCGCCCCTCCTCACTGTCCTCCTCGACCTCGCCGAGCACGGCGACCACCGGGACCAGGAGCCGGGCGCCCTTCAGCGCCTCCAGGACCGGCGCGACAAGGCTTCGGTCCGCGGCCCAGGCGGCCAGCGCGGCGGCCAGCCGGGGATCGGCGGAGCCGTCGTCGTCGGAGAAGCCGGAGTCGGGAATGTTCTTGTTCGCCACGGTCCCCGACCCTATCGGTGGGATGCTGCTGCGGTTGTGCGGCCCCCGAAACCGGTTCGACACGGCTTTCACGGGAATCTCAGATTTCCCTGACCTACTTCTAACGTCCGACAAACGGCTCGCACAGTCGCCGCCCCGAGCATCGCGGGCATGGAGTCCCCCAGAGCCACCTCAGGATCCCGTCGGGCCCGCCGCCGCGCCCGGCCCCGGCGCCGGGGCCTTCTCTACGTCTCCCTCGCCGCGGTCGCCGTC
Organism: Streptomyces sp. NPDC090499; assembly: GCF_044769305.1. Classification (NCBI taxonomy): domain Bacteria; kingdom Bacillati; phylum Actinomycetota; class Actinomycetes; order Kitasatosporales; family Streptomycetaceae; genus Streptomyces; species Streptomyces sp. NPDC090499. The sequence continues at coordinate 252,802 of NZ_JBIVXP010000006.1, read as the reverse complement.
GTCGGGGCCACCGCGGCGGGCACCGTGTACGTGAAGGCGCACGCCGGCGACAACGCCGTATCCTCGGCGGCGTCGCCGACGCCGTCCTCCTCGGCCTCGGCCTCGGCGAGTGGGGAGGCATCGGTGGAACCCGTGACGGAGCCGGCCGTGGACCGGGACGCGCTGCTGAGTTCGGCGCTGGGAAAGGTGACCGTACCGTCCGGGGCGAAGGTCGCGGCGGCCGTCCTGGACCTGGACTCCGGTGACAGCGCGGCCTACGGGGACGCGGCCTTCGACACCGCGAGCATCGTCAAGGTCGACATCCTGGCGACGCTGCTGCTGCAGGCGCAGGACGCCGGCCGGCATCTGACGGCGACGGAGAAGGCGTACGCCACGAAGATGATCGAGAACAGCGACAACACGTCGGCGTCACAGCTGTGGGACGTCATCGGCAAGGCGGCGGGGCTAGACGCCGCGAACAGACGGTTCGGGCTGACGTCGACCGAGGGCGGCGACGGCGCGCTGTGGGGGCTGTCGCAGACCACCGCCGCCGACCAGCTCACCCTGCTCCAGCAGGTGTTCGGGGACGACTCGAAGCTGAGCGAGGCCTCGCGGGCGTACATCCAGGGGCTGATGAAGACGGTCGAGTCGGACCAGCGGTGGGGGGTCTCGGCCGCCGCCGACGGTTCGCAGTACGAGCTGAAGAACGGGTGGCTGGCGCGGAGCACGACCGGGTTGTGGGACGTCAACAGCATCGGGCGGGTGACGGTGGGCGGGACGGACTATCTGGTGGCCGTGCTGTCGAAGGGGACCGTGAGCCAGGCCAGGGGGATCTCGCTGGTGGAGGCGGCTGCGAAGGCGGCGGTGGGTTCCTTCGCGAAGGCCGACTCGTCTTCCGGGTCCGCGTCGGCTTCGGCTTCGCAGTAGGGGGTGGCGACGGCGGTCTGCGGGCGGGTGCGGGCCGGTGGGGGCTGGTCGCGCAGTTCCTCCCCCAGCCTTCGGCCGGGGGTACCCCCAGCGCCCCTGACGGGGCGCTCCGGTGCGGGGCGTTTCGGTGCGGGGCGTTTCGGTGCGGGGCGCTCCGGTGCGGGGCATTTCGAGGAGTGGGGCGAGTCAGAGAGCTCTGCGGCGGCTCCGCCACAGGACCACCGACGCCACCAGCAGGACGCCGCCCGAGCCGCCCGCCAGCGGGGCTGCCCAGTCCGTCGCGCTCGACGTCTTCTCCTCCGGGTCCGGGCCCGAGCCGAAGTACTTCTTGCTGTACGACGCGGAGGTCAGGTCCTGCGTCTTGAGCCTGGCCGCGGACCTGATGGCGGCGGCCGGGTCGATCATGCCGAAGCCCCGGGAGTCGTCGCGGCCGCCCGCCGGGGCGTCGCGGGCGGTGTCCTCCAGGAGTTTCTTGATCTGGGCCGGGGTGAGCCCGGGGTGGGCGGCCTTGATCAGGGCCACGGCACCGGAGACGAAGGCGGAGGCTGCGCTCGTCCCCCAGCCCTCGTAGTACTTGTGGTCCGGGTCGGCGATGACGATGTCGACGCCGGGCGCGCTGACCGTGGCGTACCAGCGGCGGGTGGAGAAGCCGGCGCGGGTGCCGAACTTGTCCACCGCGGTGGCGGCGATGACGCCCGGGTAGGCGGCCGGGTAGGAGATGTGGTCGCCCTTGTCGCCGCCGTTGCCCGCCGAGGCGACGACCACGACGTCCTTCTTCAGGGCGTACTGGATGGCCTCGTCCTCGCTGGGCTCGGGGTGCGCGGAGTCGGAGTCGTCGCCGAGGGAGAGGTTGATGACGTCGGCGCCGTGGTCGGCAGCCCAGCGGATGCCCTCGGCGAGGGCGTTGCCCCGGGTGGAGCGGGCCTTGGCACGGGCGCTGTCGCCGTCTTCGAGGATGACCCGGACGGGGAGGATCCTGGCCTCGGGCGCCACGCCCATCACGCCGTCGCCGTTGCCGACCCCGTGGCCGTGACCGGCGATGATGCCGGCCATGGCGGTGCCGTGCCGGGCCCAGTCGCGGTCGCCGGGACCGGCGCCGAAGCCGATCATGTCCTTGGCGGTCAGGACGTTGCCGGCGAGGTCCGGGTGGTCGGCCTCGACGCCGGTGTCCAGGACGGCGACGGTGATGCCCCTGCCCTTGGTGGTCCGCCAGGCCTCGTCGAGGTGCAGGGCGGACAGGCCCCACTGCTGGGCGCGGATGCTGTCCGCGTACGCGGTGGTGGAGGGCAGCAGGGCGAGCGAGCCGGCCAGCAGCAGGCTCACCGCGGCCCCGGTCGCGCGGCGCTTCATGAGGGCTTCTCCGTTGCCGGACCGACGATGTTCTGGCGCAGCCGCCGTTCGATGCGGTCGGCCAGGCCCTCCGCCTCGTTGCCGAGGCCGGCCTGGGCCGCGGCCGTGGTGGCGCCGGACGCCTCGGCGTCGGCTGCGGGCTGCGGGGTGTCGACGGTACGGCCGTCGGCCCAGCCGGAGACGGCGTAGGCGACGACCGGGGCGTCGGTGAGCACGGAGATCGTCCAGGAGGCGCGCTGGTGCGGGCCGAACCGCTCGGCGGCGGTGCCCTTCGCGGCGTACGGAAGGGGCAGCAGGTCGGTACGGCGGTCCAGGCGTTCGCTCGTGAACCGCCTGGCGAGCGCGGCCATGCCGGCCGAGTCGGCCTTGGTGAACAGCAGGCCGACGGTGGTCACGTAGCTCTGGGTGGCGTCGGTGTAGGTGGCGCGGATCAGGCGCTGGCAGCCGACGGGTGCGAGGGCCTTGCGCAGCAGCGGGTCGAAGGCGCCGGTGCAGCCGCCGGCCGGGGCGACGGCGATCCGGGTCCAGGTGCGGTCGGCTCCGCCGGGGCCGGCGCCGGTGCCCTGCACGGTGCGCGGGAACAGCTCGTCCACGGGCACCTCGTGCCAGAGGCCGGCGGCGGAGCTGAAGCTGGTCGCCGCGCTCGCGTCACCGCCGTCGCCGACGATCCAGCCGCCGGTCACCGCGCCGCCGATGAGGCCGAGGCCGAGGACCATGCAGGCGGCGGCAGCGGCGGTACGGGGCGCCACGCGACCGGCCAACGACAGCCCCCGCCCACGCTCGTCGTACCCCTCGGGCTCACCGAAGGTGACAACGGGCCGCTCCCGGCCGGGAGTTCCCGCGGAGACGCTCCAGGACATCGAGGGGTCCGGGGCGGGGCCGAAGTGGTGGGGCGGCGGAGCGGTGTCGCGGTAGGACGGCGGAGCGGGGGCGGGCGAGGGCACGGAGGCGGAGTCCGGACGGGCCGGTGCCGGGGCCGGGGCCGGGGCTGCCGAGGGCCGTGGCGGTGCGCCCACTGACGGGCGGGCGGAACCGTCGACGGCCGGGAACGCCGTGCCGGTCGCCGGCGAAGGGGCGGAACGCGGCGGGACCCCGTCGTCCGGGAGCCCCACCGGACGCGGCGGGCGGGAGGCGGCCGGGCCGGCCGGCCGAGGCGGCGCCTCGCCACCCGGGGCACCGGCTGCCGGAGCCGCCGTCGGACGCGGAGGGGCGCCGGGCGCGGCAGGCCCCGCGGGACGCGCGGGGGCACCGGTCGGCGGAGGGCCGGCCGGGCGCGGTGGGGTGCCCGCCGTCGGGGCGGCCGTCGGGCGCGGTGGCGTGTCGGCGGACGGCGACCGGGTGGGCCGGGGTGGCGGTGGGGCGGCCTTCGGGGGTGACGTGGGGCGGGGCGGGGCGGTCGGGACAGGGAAGGTCCGCATGTGCGGGCTCCACGCGCTGCCCGAGTCCTGCATGCCGACGGCGGTGGCCGGGTAGTCGCCGCGCGGCGGTTCGAGCCGTCCGGGCCCGGCCGCGCCGGACCTGCCGGACGGGCCCGCGGTGGTGTCGCCGGACGGCGCGGCCGACGGACCTGCGGCGGTAGCCCGCTCGTCCGGCTCCGACGGCGGCTTCGGCTCCGCCGCCGCCCGAAGGGGGCGCGGCGGGGCGGTCGGTGCCGGCCCGGAATCCGCGCGACGGGGCGCCGGGGCGGAGCCGTAGGACAGCCGGAACGGCGCGGTCCGGCCGGTCTCCCGCCCGTTCTCCCGCCCGGCGGACGCGGGCGGTACGGCGCGGCCGGGGTCCCGGTCCGGGGACGCCGACGGCCCCCCTCGACCGGTCTCCACGCCGGTGCCCCCGCCGAGGAACGCGGAGGGCGCCGGTGGTGTGTCCGGGAAGCGGGCCGAGGCCGGTGGCGGGGGCGGGGATGCGGGGGCGGCGTTCCGGGGCGGCTGGTCCGGTGGGGGCCGGAAGCCGGGGTGGCGGGGCCGAACGATGCGTTCGGCGGACGTCGAGCGGGTGACCGCCCGATCCCCCGCACCCTGTTCGGCCTGCCCCACCGCACCGCCCCGACTCGTCCGGTCATCACGACTCTGCTGCCCGCCGGGCCGTCCCGGCAGCTGGTCCTGCCCGGTGGTCCCGGCCCCACCGGTGGATACGTCCGGCCGCTGCGACCGGTTCATCCGGGCCGGCCGCTCGAAGAACCCGGGCCGGTCCGCCCGGCGGGACGCGTCGGCCGTGGTCGGGGTGTCGCCGCGGCCGGTGCCGCCGTTGCCCGGCCGCGCCGCCTCGGGCGCTGGCGCAGGCTCCCCGCCGGGCTCCGTCGGGCCGTGGTCGGGCGAGGGTCGTCGTGGGATCGGGGCGTGCCGCGCTTCGCCGCTCATGCGCCCCCCGTTTCCTCGTGCCCGGGCCAACTCCTCGTACGGGCCGCCGTGCCCCCCGGTGCGAAGGCGTCCGCCCCGGGCACGCATACCCGCACGCGCGGATCCGCATCCCGGCGCGGGTCAGGCGGCCGGGTCGTTCCGCCGTACGTGCGCGTCACTCTACGGGTTGTGCGAGCGCGAACGGCAACCAGTCCGCGGGCCCGCGGCATCTGCCCGGATCGTCCCCCTACCCTGCGGTAATCCTGTCTGGCAGGCTTCGTTCATGACTGCGCGCGCCGCCGACCGGGCCCGTTACGACCGGGCCACCGCCCACTTGGACGCCCCTCTCGCGATCGTCGATCTGGAGGCCTTCGACGCCAACGCGGACGACCTCGTACGCCGGGCCGGCGGCAAGCCGATCCGGGTTGCGAGCAAGTCCGTGCGCTGCCGCCACCTACTGGAACGGGTGCTCGCGAAGGACGGTTTCGCGGGGATCATGTCGTTCACGCTCGCGGAGTCGCTGTGGCTCGCGAGGTCGGGGTTCGACGACGTCCTGCTGGCGTACCCGTCCGCCGACCGGAGCGCGTTCGCCGAGCTGGCCGCCGATCCGAAGCTGGCCGCCGCCGTGACGGTGATGATCGACGACCCGGCGCACCTCGACCTGATCGACGGCGCCCGGGACGGCGGGAGCGAAGTGGTCCGGGTCTGCCTGGAGTTGGACACCTCGCTGAAGCTGTTCGGGAGCCGGGTGCGGGTCGGGGCCCGGCGCTCGCCGCTGTACTCCCCCGCCCAGCTCGCCGACCTGGCCCGGACCGTGGTCCGGCGGCCGGGCTTCAAGCTGGTCGGGATCATGGGGTACGAGGGGCACATCGCCGGGGTCGGGGACGATGTCGCCGGCCGGCCGCTGCGCTCCCGCGCGGTGCGGCTGATGCAGGCCACCGCCCGCCGTGAGCTGGCCGAGCGGCGCGGCGCGGTGGTGCGGGCGGTCCGGGCGGTGGCCCCGGACCTGGAGTTCGTCAACGGCGGCGGCACGGGCAGTGTGCAGACCACGGCGGCGGAGGACGCGGTCACCGAGATAGCGGCCGGGTCGGGTCTGTACGTGCCGCGTCTCTTCGACAACTACACGTCGTTCACGGGCCGTCCGGCCGCCCTGTTCGCCATGCCGGTGGTCCGGCGGCCCGGTGTCGGGGTGGTCACGGTCCTCGGCGGCGGCTACCCCGCCTCGGGTGCCGCGGGCCCGGACCGGCTGCCGGTGCCGTACCTGCCGGAGGGGCTGTCGTACGACTCCCAGGAGGGCCCCGGCGAGGTGCAGACCCCGCTGCTCGGCTCGGCGGCGGACGATCTGCTGCTCGGTGACAAGGTGTGGTTCCGGCACGCCAAGGCGGGCGAGCTGTGCGAGCGGTTCGCGGAGCTGCAGCTGGTCGAGGGCGACCGGGTGACGGCGACCGTGCCGACGTACCGGGGCGAAGGTCACACCTTCCTCTGACCGGCCGGCCGCTATCCGACCGGGCGGATCCCGCTGGTGATCTTGTCCATGTCGGACAGCGGCGGCCCGTCCGGGCCCGCGTCGAAGACGAACCGGACGACGACCGGGGCCGGCACGCCGGTGTCGGACGGGAAGGCCACGGACTGGACGTAGCCGCCCGGTCCGTCGGCCGTCCGGACCCGCCAGCGCACCAGGAAGCCGTCGCGGCCCGCCACCGCGACCCGGCCCGACTTCACGACCTGGTGGGAACGGATGCCGCCGTAGGGCCGGCGGCCGCCGGGATCGTGGCCGTAGGCCGCCTCGGCCGCGTCGGGTACGTCCCGTTCGGCGACGGTACGCGGGGAGGCGCCGTCGGCGCTGCCCGCCGTACGGCTGATGACCTGGCCGTGGCGGCACCGGCCGGTGTGGGCCGGGCAGGCGTAGGTGCCGTCGGTGGTCATCACGACGTCGTCCTGGGCGAGGTAGGAGGAGCCGGTCCAGCCGGCCGGGACCGGCAGGGTGATGCCGTTGAGCTGGTCGACGACGAGGGACGGGGGCGCCGCCGCGCTGGGGGCGGCGCGGACGGTGGTGCCGGTTCCGCCGCTCGCCTCGTCGGTGCGGAGCACGGTCGCGCCGCAGACTATGGCCGTCGCCAGCACGGCCGCGGTGGACGACAGGGCGACCGCCTTGGCCCGTCCGGACGCCCGCGCCGCCGGGGTGGGCGGCGCGGGGAGGCCGGACGGGCTGCGCCGGTGCTCGGTCCAGGCCCGTCCGTCCCACCAGCACTCCAGGTGCGGGGCCTCGGGATCGGCGTACCAGCCGGGCGGCGGCGTCATGCTCACTCCCGCACTGTAGGGCGGGGGTGGGGGTCCGTACACGGACTCCTAGAGGGGCGTGACGTACGCCCCAGAGATCCCGCCGTCCACCAGGAAGTCGCTGGCGTTGACGAAGGAGGAGTCGTCGCTGGCGAGGAAGGCGACGGCGGCGGCGATCTCCTCGGCCTCGGCGAACCGGCCGAGCGGGATGTGCACCAGGCGGCGGGCGGCCCGCTCGGGGTCCTTGGCGAACAGCTCCTGGAGGAGCGGGGTGTTGACCGGTCCCGGGCAGAGCGCGTTGACGCGGATGCCCTCCCGGGCGAACTGCACGCCCAGTTCACGGGACATGGCGAGGACTCCGCCCTTGGAGGCGGTGTAGGAGATCTGCGAGGTGGCCGCGCCCATCCGGGCCACGAAGGACGCCGTGTTGATGATGGAGCCCTTGCCCTGCTGCCGCATGTAGGGGATGGCGGCCTTGCAGCACAGGTAGACGGAGGTGAGGTTGACCTCCTGGACGCGCTTCCAGGCCTCCAGTCCCGTCTCCAGGATGGAGTCGTCGTCGGGCGGCGAGATACCGGCGTTGTTGAAGGCGATGTCGACGCTGCCGTAGGTGTCGAAGGCGGTCTTGAACAGGGCATCGACCTGTTCGGCGTCGGTGACGTCGACCTTCACGAAGAGCCCGCCGACCTCCTCGGCGGCGGCCTTGCCGCGGGTCTCGTCGACGTCGCCGCAGACGACGTGGGCGCCCTCGGAGGCCAGCCGGCGCGCGGTGGCGAGGCCGATGCCGCTGCCGGCTCCGGTGATGACGGCGGTACGGCCTACGAGCCGGCGGCAGACGATGTCAGGGGTCTCAGCGGTCACTGTGCGGGGCCCTCCGTGCTGATGAAGACGTTCTTGGTTTCGGTGAAGGCGGTGAGCGCGTCCGGGCCGAGTTCGCGGCCGATCCCCGACTGCTTGAAGCCGCCGAAGGGGGTCCAGTAGCGGACGCTGGAGTGGGAGTTGACGGACAGGTTGCCGGCCTTGACGGCCTGGGAGACGCGCAGCGCCCGGCCGACGTCACGGGTCCAGATCGAGCCGGAGAGGCCGTACTCGGTGTCGTTCGCGAGGCGGACGGCGTCGGCCTCGTCGTCGAAGGGGAGGACCACGGCGACGGGTCCGAAGACCTCCTCGGCGGCCACGGGCGCACGTGGATCGACGCCGGTGAGGACGGTCGGCGGGAACCAGAAGCCGGGACCCTCCGGGGCCTTGCCGCGGACGCCGGGCGCGTCGGCGTCGACGTACGAACGGACCCGTTCCAGCTGGGCCTTGGAGATCAGCGGGCCCATGTCCGTCTTCTCGTCCGCCGGGTCGCCCACGGTCACGGACTCGACGGCGGGGGCGAGGAGTTCCAGGAAGCGGTCGTACACGGTCCGTTGGACGAGGATGCGGGTACGGGCGCAGCAGTCCTGGCCGGAGTTGTCCAGGAAGGACATGGGCGCCGCTGCCGCCGCGGCCTCGATGTCGGCGTCGGCGAAGACGAGGTTGGGGCTCTTGCCGCCGAGTTCGAGGGTCACGCGCTTCACCTGGTCGGCGCAGAGCGCCATGATGCGCTTGCCGACGCGGGTGGAGCCGGTGAACACGATCTTCGCGACGCCGGGGTGGCGGACCAGCGCCTCGCCCGCGATGTCGCCGCGGCCGGGCAGCACCTGGAAGAGGTGCTCGGGGAGGCCCGCGGCCAGGGCGAGTTCGGCGAGGCGGAGGGCGGTGAGCGGGGTCGTCTCGGCCGGCTTGAGGATCACCGCGTTGCCGGCGGCGAGGGCGGGCGCGGTGCCCCAGGCCGCGATGGGCATGGGGAAGTTCCAGGGGGCGATGACGCCGACCACCCCGAGGGGTTCGAGGAGCGTGACGTCCAGGCCGCCGGGCACCGGGATCTGGCGGCCGGTGAGCCGCTCCACTCCCCCGGCCGCGTAGTCGAGGAGGTCCCGGACGTTGCCGGCCTCCCAGCGGGCGTTGCCGACGGTGTGCCCGGCCTCCCGGACCTCCAGCTGGGCGAGCTCTTCGCGGTGTTCGTCGACGGCGACGGCGAGCCGGCGCAGCAGCCGGGCCCGTTCGCCGGGTGCGAGCGCGGCCCACCGCTCCTGGGCGCGGGCGGCCCGGCGTACGGCGGCGTCGACGTCCGCCTCCAGGGCCCCCGGGACGGTCGCGATCACCTCCTCCGTGGCCGGGTCGAGGACGTCGAGTTCGTACTGTTGCTGTTCCTGTTGCGACAAGAGGTGCCTCACATGCGTTCGAAGGAGCGGCGCAGCTCCCAGTCGGTCACCGCGGCGTCGAAGGCCTCCAGCTCGACGCGGGCCATGTTGCGGTAGTGCGCGACGACCTCGTCGCCGAAGGCGGCCTTGGCGACGGGGCTGTTCTCCCAGAGTTCGGCGGCCTCGCGGAGGGTGGTCGGGACGTGCGCGAAGTCGGCGGTGTAGGCGTTGCCGGGGCAGGCCTCGGGCAGTTCCAGCTGCTGCTCGATGCCGTACAGCCCGGCCGCGACCAGACCGGCGACGGCCAGGTGCGGGTTGACGTCGCCGCCGGGCAGCCGGTTCTCGAAGCGCAGCGAGCGGCCGTGGCCGACGACGCGCAGCGCGCAGGTGCGGTTGTCCGGGCCCCAGGCGACGGCGGTCGGCGCGAAGGAGCCCGGCTGGAACCGCTTGTAGCTGTTGATGTTGGGGGCGTAGAGGAGCGAGAAGTCACGGAGGGCGGCGAGCTGTCCGGCGAGGAAGTGCCGCATCACGTCGGACATGCCGGGCCCGTCGGGGTCGGCGAAGACGTTGCGCCCGTCCGCGTCGGTCAACGACAGGTGGATGTGGCAGGAGTTGCCCTCCCGCTCGTTGTACTTGGCCATGAAGGTGAGCGAGACGCCCTCCTGGGCGGCGATCTCCTTGGCACCGGTCTTGTAGATCGCGTGCTGGTCGCAGGTGACCAGGGCCTCGTCGTAGCGGAAGGCGATCTCGTGCTGTCCGGGGTTGCACTCGCCCTTGGCGGACTCGACGGTCAGCCCGGCCCCCGCCATCTCGTTGCGGATCCGGCGCAGCAGGGGCTCGATCCGCCCGGTCCCCAGCACCGAGTAGTCGATGTTGTACTGGTTGACCGGGGTCAGCCCCCGGTAGTTGGCGTCCCAGGCCGCCTCGTAGGTGTCCTTGAACACGATGAACTCCAGCTCCGTACCGACCTGTGCGGTGTAGCCGAGTTCGGCGAGGCGCTCCAGCTGGCGGCGGAGGATCTGGCGGGGTGCGGCGACGACCGGGGAGCCGTCGTTCCAGGCGAGGTCGGCGACGAGCATCGCGGTGCCCGCGTTCCAGGGCACGCGGCGGAGGGTGGCGAGGTCGGGGTGCATGGCGAAGTCGCCGTAGCCGCGGTCCCAGGAGGACATGGCGTAGCCGTCGACGGTGTTCATCTCGGTGTCGACGGCCAGGAGGTAGTTGCAGCCCTCGGTGCCGTGGCGCAGGACCTCGTCGAGGAAGAAGCGGGCGGCGAACCGCTTGCCCTGCAGCCGCCCTTGCATGTCGGGGAAGGCCAGGACGACAGTGTCGATCTCACCACTTGCGACGAGGGTGTGCAGCTCCTCGACGCTCAGCGGGGGTGTGCGGTCTGCCACGGGAGCTCCTTCGGCTGGCGATGTGCTGCTGCGGCCGGGCGGGGGAGCTCTAAGGTATTGAAGAGAACCATTGCTTGGGAAGGGGGTACGGCCATATGTCGCTGGACGCGGACGGCGCCCTCGACGACCCGTTGACTCCGGTGCTGCGACCGGTGCGGGCGGGCAACGGCTTCGAGGAGGCGCTGGAGCAGATCCTTCAGGTGGTCCGGCTGGGCCTGGTCCCGGGCGGCGAACGGCTGCCCGCCGAGCGGGTGCTGGCCGAGCGGCTCGGGATCAGCCGGGTGACGCTGCGCGAGGTCCTGAAGGTGCTCCAGGACCAGGGCCTGGTGGAGTCGCGGCGCGGGCGGTACGGCGGGACGTTCGTGCTGCCGCGCACGGACGCGGGCGGCGAGGACGAGCTGCGGCGCCGGATCACCGAGGTCGACATCGAGGACGTGCTGCGCTTCCGGGAGGTCCTGGAGGTGGGCGCGGCGGGCCTGTGCGCGGCGCACGGGCTGACCGGCGAGCAGACGCTCCGCCTCCGCGAGGCCCTCGCCCGCACCCACGAGGCGCCGCTCGCGGACTACCGCCGCCTGGACACCCTGCTCCACCTGACGCTCGCCGAACTGTGCGGCTCCCCCTCCCTCACCGCCCAGTACGCGGCGGTACGGGCCACGGTCAACGACCTCCTGGACTGCATCCCGCTCCTGGTCCGCAACCTGGAGCACTCGCAGCGCCAGCACATCGCGCTGGTGGAGGCGGTGCTGGACGGCGACGCGGACGGCGCGCGGGAGATGATGCGGGAGCACTGCGCGGGGACGGCGGCGCTGCTGCGGGGCTTTCTGGCGTAGCGGCCCCTGCCCGTGTCATAAAGGTGCTCACGCACACCTTTGTGAATCGGGAGGGGTCCATGACCGGACGGCCGCTGATCGGCGTGAGCACGTACCTGGAGGCCGGGACGCGCTGGGGCGTCTGGGAGCTGGAGGCGGCCCTGCTGCCGGCCGGCTACCCACGGCTGGTCCAGCGGGCCGGCGGCCTGGCGGCCATGCTGCCGCCGGACGCCCCGGAGCACGCGGCGGCGGTGGTGGCCCGGCTGGACGGCCTGGTGATCGCGGGCGGCCCGGACGTGGAGCCGGTCCGTTACGGCGCCGAGCCCGATCCCCGCACCGGGCGGCCCGCGCGGGCCCGGGACGCCTGGGAGCTGGCCCTCATCGACGCGGCGCTGGCCGCGGAGATACCGCTGCTCGGGATCTGCCGGGGCATGCAGCTCCTGAACGTCGCGTTCGGCGGCACCCTTGTGCAGCACATCGACGGCCACGCGGAGGTGCCGGGGGTGTTCGGCCGACATCCGGTCAAGCCGGTCCCCGGCACGCTGTACGCCGGGACGGTTCCCGAGGAAGCGTCGGTGCCGACCTTCCACCACCAGGCGGTGGACCGGCTCGGGGAGGGGCTGCTGGCGTCGGCCCACGCGGCGGACGGCACGGTCGAGGCGGTCGAACTGCCCGCCGAGCGCGGCTGGGTCCTCGGGGTGCAGTGGCATCCGGAGATGGGTGAGGACCTGCGGGTGATGCGTGCACTGGTCGACGCCGCGTCGGTCTCCTGAACCGGGTCTCCGCCCCCGCCGCCCCTACCCGTCCCATCCACGTCCCATCCTTCAGGGGGTGGCCCCCCTTCGACCGCCCACTCCGGGGGCTGCCGCCCCCGAACCCCCGCATCGGCCTGAACGGCCTCGTCCTCAAACGCCGGACGGGCTGAGAGGTGGTACCGACCGGCCTTCATCCACAGCCGCCCGGACGGACTGAGAGCTGGCAGCGACCGGCCATCAACCTCAGACACCCGAACAGACTGACATGCGGTACCGACCGGCCATCCTCCCCTCAGACACCCGAACAGACTGACATGCGGTACCGACCGGCCATCCTCCCCACAGACACCCAGACGGACTGACATGCGGTACCGACCGGCCATCCTCCCCTCAGACACCCGGACGGGCTGACATGCGGTACCGACCGGACTTCCCCCTCAGACGCCCGGACGGACTGAGAGGTGGTGCCGACCGGGCTTCGTCTTCAGACGCCGGACGGGGTGGCTGTCAGGCCGTTGCTGTTCAGGTGACCTCGTTGTCCGCCGCCTCTCAGGGTCTGGCTTTCAAGGAACCGAGTCGGGTGGTGGGTGGGCGGCGGATTCGGGGGTCAGGGGGCGGAGCCCCCTGGGTCGGTCAGCCTCGGGTGAGGGAGAGCAGGTCTCGGGCCGGGCCCGTTGGGCGGTGGCCGGTGGGCCAGACGGCTCGTAGGTCGCGGCGTAGGGCGATGCCCTCCAGCGGGATGCTGACCAGCCGCCGCATCGACAGCTCCTCGCCCACCGCCAGCTCACTGAGGACCGCAGGGCCCGCGCCGCTGACCGCCGACGCCTTCACGGCCGTGGTCGAGGAGAGCTCGATCAGCGGGCGGGCCAGGCCGCCCAGCGCCGCGTCGAGGACCTGGCGGGTGCCGGAGCCGCGTTCACGGAGGATCAGCGCGGTCGCCGCCAGTTCCGCCGCGGCGAGCGGGCGTCGGCGGCGGGCCCAGGGGTGGGCGGGGGCGACCACCACGATCAGGCGGTCGTGGGCTATCACCGTCGAATCCAGGCCGTGCGGGACCGTCAGGCCCTCCACGAAGCCGAGGTCCGCCTCGTCCGCGAGCAGCCGTTCCGCCACCGTCGCCGAGTTGCCGGCGAGCAGGGACACCGCCGTGTCGGGGCGCTGGGCGCGCAGCGCGAGCAGCCAGCCGGGGAGCAGGTACTCGGCGATGGTCATGCTCGCCGCGACCCGCAGCCGCGAGTCCCGCCGGTCCCGGAGTGCCTGGGTCCCCGCGTCGAAGGCCTCCGCCGCCTCCACCACCCGCCGCGCCCAGTCGGTCACCAGCGCCCCCGCGTCCGTGAGCCTGGAGCCGCGCGGTGAACGGTCCACCAGGGCCACTCCCAGCTGCCGCTCCATGGACCGGATGCGGCTGCTGGCGGCCGGCTGCGTGATGCCGACCTCCCGCGCCGCCGCCCCGAGGCTGCCCAGCCGCGCCACCGCCAGCAGCAGCTCCAGCGCGCCGAGGTCCGGCACCCGGTGCGCCAACATGCCGCCGCCCGCCCGTTCCTCCGTCTCGCTCATAAGACCAGCTTATGCCCCCATAGAAGCGGACTCCCTGGTCGCGCCCGCGCAGCGGCGGGACCGTGGACCTATGGTCACCGCAGTCCGGAATCTCGGCCCCAACTGGTACGCGTCCGTCATGGGCACCGCGGCCCTCGCCCTCGGCGGCGCCGCGCTCGGCGCCGACGGCCCGCGCGAGCTCCTCACCGGCATCTGGGCACTGTCCCTGCTGCAGCTCCTGGTCCTGCTGGCCGCCCGTGCCCTGCACTGGGCCTGCCACCGCGACCAGGCCCTCGCCCACCTCCGCGACCCCGCGGTCGCCCCTTTCTACGGCTGCCTCGCCATGGCCCTGCTCGCCGTCGGCGCCGGCGCCCTCGCCCTCGGCCGGGACTGGATCGGCGAACCGGCCGCCGTCGCCCTCGACTCCGTGCTGTTCGTCGCCGGTACCGCGGTGGGGCTCGTGGCCGCCGTCGGCGTGCCGTACCTGCTGGCCGTACGGCACCGGGTCGAGCCCGGTCAGGCCTCCCCGGCGTGGCTGCTGCCGCTGGTCGCGCCCATGGTGTCGGCCGCGGTGGGCCCGCAGCTGGTCCCGCACCTGCCGCCCGGACAGCCCCGCGAGGCGCTGTTCTACGGCTGCTTCGCGCTCTTCGGGCTGAGCCTACTGACCACGCTGCTGATGCTGACCCTCGTCTTCGCCCGGCTGGTCACCCGCGGTCCGCTGCCGCTCGCGCTGACGCCGACGATCTTCCTGGTGCTGGGGCCGCTCGGGCAGTCGACGACGGCCGTGGGCGCCTTCGCGGACCTCGCGCCCGGGGTCGTACCGGCACCGTACGCGGCCGGCTTCGGTCTGCTCGCCGTGCTGTACGGCGTTCCGGTCATGGGGTTCGCGCTGCTGTGGCTGGCGCTGGCGGCCGCGCACGTGGTGCGGGCCCGGCGGCACGGGATGCGGTTCGCCATGACGTGGTGGGCCTTCACCTTCCCCGTGGGCACGTGCGTCACGGGCGCCGCCGCGCTGGGGCGGCACACCGGGTTCGCCGGGTACCACTGGCTGGCGGTCGGTCTGTACGGCCTGCTGGTCGCCGGCTGGCTCGCGGCCGCCTCCGGCACCGTACGCGGGCTGCTCAGCGGAGAGCTGCTCGCAGCGCCTCGCCCAGAACCCGCGGCGCCTCGGCCAGTGACGGTCCGTACCACGTCAGGTGCCGTCCGCTGAGCAGTGCGCACGGCAGCCCGGGGAACGCCTCCGGGCCGTCGGCGGCGCTGAAGCGGTAGGGCTCGTCCGGGAGGACGACCAGGCCGGGGGCCGCGGCGCGGAGTTCGTCGAGCGGGATGCGGGGGTAGCGCTCGGGGTGGTCCCCGAAGAGGTTGCGCACGCCGAGCCGGGCCAGCACGTCACCCGCGAAGGTGCTGCTGCCCAGGACCATCCACGGCCGCCGCCAGATCGGTACGACCGCCGTGGCGAAGGGCTCGGGCAGCGGCGCCGACCACGCCTGCTCCGCGTCGTCCAGCCAGCGGGGGCGGCCGGTCGCCCCGCAGGCGGCCAGCACCCGGGCCAGCTCGCGGAAGGCCTGGGGCACGTCCCGTACCTCCGTGACCAGGACCTCCACTCCGGCGGTGCGCAGGGCGTCCAGGTCGGGGGCGCGGTTCTCCTCCTCGTTGGCGATCACCAGGTCGGGGGTGAGGGCGAGGATGCGGTCGAGGGCGGGGTTCTTGGTGCCGCCGATGCGGGGGAGGTCCAGGCCGGCCGGGTGGCTGCACCAGTCCGTGGCGCCGACCAGGGCTTCGGGGAGCGTCTCCGCGACGGCCTCGGTGAGGGAGGGGACCAGGGAGACCACGCGCCGTGGTGCGCCGCGGGTGCGTGCGGACCGGTCGCGCAGTTCCCCGCGCCCCTCACGGGGCGTTGCGGAGCGGGGGTCGTCAGCGCTGGCGATCGTGGACTGCTTCGATGTGTTCCGCCACGGCGACCACGACGACCCGGGTGTCCGGGACCGTCGCGCGCCAGCGGTGGCGGACTCCGCCGGTGAGGTAGAGGGTGTCGCCCCGGCCCAGGCGGTAGGCGCGGCCCTCCGCCTCGACCTCCACGGCGCCGTCGGCGACGTACATCAACTCGTCGTTGCGGTGCTGGAATTCGCGGCCGGCGTCGTGGTCGCCGGTGAATTCCGAGGCGTGCAGCTGGTGGTGACCGCGGACCAGGGAACGCAGCCGGGGCGCGAAGCCCTGCCCGGTGGTGTCGTCGGCGCGTACGACGTCGACGCTGCACGCCGGGTCGGCGGCGGCGAGGAGTTCGACGGCCGTGGTGCGCAGGGCGTCGGCGAGCTTCTCCAGGGAGGTCCGGCTGGGGCGGGCCCTGTCGTTCTCGACCTGGCTCAGGAAGGGCACCGACAGGCCGCTGCGTTCGGCCACGACGGCGAGGGTGAGCTCCAGCGCACGGCGGCGCCGCCGGACTGCCGCGCCCACCCGCACGGGCTGCTGGTCTTTGTGGTCGCCCATCGCTCCGGCTCCCTCCTTCGCTCGTCGTTCCGTCTTTCGGGTGCCCGGCTTCGGCCGGACCCCTCCTGATGGGTTCTCTGCACCCTACGCATGTTCGGCAAACCGTTTCAGGCGGCCGTCACATCCCCGTCACGTCCGGTGAGCGCGACCCTCACAGTTCGCGCCAGTGCACGCGCTCTCCGGGCCCACCGGGCGCGGGCTCCTCCTTCGGGATGAACACGCTGGCCAGCAGGGCCGAACGGCCGTCGGGGTCGGTCCGCGGCGCGGCCGGCGGATCGGCGAGGGCTCGGCCGCCGCCGGACGTACGTGCACGGTGAGGACGCAGGGACGCCCCAGGAGTTCAATGCGCGAGCGGTCGCCGATGTTCCCGGCGGTGTCCCGGGCGAGGAGTGCCTGGTCGGGGCGGGGCCCCGGGCGGGCCCGCCGGACGTGGAAGTCCCGCGGGGCGGACAGGAGTTGCGGTCGGCTCCACGGGGTCACGGGGTACCGCGGCGAGGCCGGGCGGCCTCGCCGCACGCGGCCGGTGCGGGGGCGCGTCGAACGCACGGTCTGCCGTTCCGGCGACAGGGTGGCCAGGCTTGGGCAGTGCTGTAGCACTATGTGGTTGGCCGGATCCTTTTCGTAGCCGGGGGCGGCCGCACCGGCCGGTCGCTGTCGGTGCCGTACGGCATGATGCCTGGCGTGACCGGACGACTGATGCTTCTCGACACCGCCTCGCTGTACTTCCGCGCCTACTTCGGCGTCCCGGACTCCGTGAAGGCGCCGGACGGCACGCCGGTGAACGCCGTGCGCGGGCTGCTGGACTTCATCGACCGGCTGGTCAAGGACCATCGGCCGGACCTGCTGGTCGCCTGCATGGACGCGGACTGGCGGCCGCAGTGGCGGGTCGACCTCATCCCCTCCTACAAGGCGCACCGGGTCGCCGAGGAGCGCGCGACGGGGCCGGACCAGGAGGAGGTGCCGGACACCCTCTCCCCGCAGGTGCCGGTCATCGAGGAGGTGCTGGACGCGCTCGGCATCGCCCGGGTCGGCGTCGCCGGGTACGAGGCCGACGACGTGATCGGCACCTTCACCGCGCACGCCACGGGCCCGGTGGACATCGTCACCGGCGACCGCGACCTCTACCAGCTGGTGGACGACGCGCGCGGGGTGCGGGTGCTGTACCCGCTCAAGGGTGTCGGCACGCTGCAGATGACGGACGAGGCGTGGCTGCGCGAGAAGTACGGTGTGGACGGAGGCGGGTACGCGGACCTGGCGCTGCTGCGCGGCGACCCGAGCGACGGGCTGCCCGGGGTGCCGGGCATCGGCGAGAAGACGGCCGCGAAGCTCCTCGCCGAGTTCGGCGACCTGGCCGGGATCATGGCCGCGGTCGACGACCCGAAGGCGAAGCTCACGCCGTCGCAGCGCAAGCGGCTGGACGAGGCCCGGCCGTACGTCGCCGTGGCGCCCAAGGTGGTCCGGGTCGCCGGTGACGTACCACTGCCGGAGGTCGACACGGCACTGCCGAAGGCCCCCCGGGACCCGGCGCGGCTGGACGCCCTCGCCGCCCGCTGGGGCCTGGGCGGCTCGCTGAACCGCCTGCTGACGACGCTGGAAGCCTGACCGCGAAGGAATCCCCGAAGGAATTGATCCGGCAAAACCCGCCCAGCAAGTGTCCATGGAAGAGGTGTTCACCGGAAAAGAGATGCTAACTTAGGTAAACCTAACCATTGAGCAGGGAGGCCGGTCATGGCAGAGCGCCCGGGACGTAAGCCGCGTAAGCCCCATTCCGCTCAGGTGGTGCGCACCGAGCGGCTGAGCCCGCACATGCAGCGCGTGGTCCTCGGCGGTGACGGGCTGGCCGATTTCGCCGCGGACACCTGCACCGATCATTACGTGAAACTCCTCTTCGGGCCGGCGGGCGTCACCTATCCCGAGCCCTTCGACCTGGAGCAGATCCGGGCCGAGCTCCCCCGTGCGCACTGGCCGGTGACCCGGACCTACACGGTGCGCTCCTGGAATCCCGAACACCGGGAGCTGACCCTGGACTTCGTGGTGCACGGCGACGAGGGCCTGGCCGGGCCGTGGGCCTGCCGTGTCCAGCCCGGCGAGACCGTGCACTTCATGGGCCCCGGCGGCGCCTACGCCCCCGACACGGAGGCCGACTGGCATCTGCTCGCCGGTGACGAGAGCGCGCTGCCCGCGATCGCCCGTGCCCTGGAGTCCCTGCCGGCCGGGGCGAAGGCGTTCGCCCTCGTCGAGATCTCCGGCCCCGAGGAGGAGCAGAAGATCGACTCCGATGTGGAGGTCGTCTGGCTGCACCGGGGCGAGCGGCCGGTCGGCGAGGCCCTGGTCGCCGCCGTTCGGGCGCTGGAGTTCCCGGAGGGCCGGGTGCACGCCTTCGTGCACGGCGAGGCGAGCTTCGTGAAGGAGCTGCGGGCGCTGCTGCGCGTGGAGTGCCAGATCCCGCGCGAGGACCTGTCGATCTCCGGCTACTGGCGTCTCGGGCACAACGAGGACGGCTGGCAGGCCTCGAAGCGGGAGTGGAACGCCCGGATCGAGGAGGAGCAGGAGAGCGGCGCGGCCGCGGCCTGACCGGACCGGCGGCACCTCACGAGAAGGTGCCGCCGCCCGTTGCCGGTCACCCCGGCCGCCGGTGTCCCGTGCCGGTCAGACCGGCCGCCGGTCCCCCGCGCCGGTCACACCGGCCGCCGGTCCCCCGTGCCGATCAGACCGGCCGCCGGTCCCCCGCGCCGGTCACACCGGCCGCCGGTCCCCCGTGCCGGTCACACCGGCCGCCGGTCCCCCGCGCCGGTCACACCGACCGCTGGTACGACCTGAAGGTCCTGATCGACAGCCACACGGCGGCCACCGCCAGCGCGAGCAGCGCTCCGCCGCGGCCGAGCACCGCACCCCAGTCGGGGTCCGCCGACAGCGCCGAACGGCTCGCCACCATCGCCCAGTTGAGCGGGTTGAAGTCGGCGATGTGCCGCATCCAGCCGGGCATCTGGGACGGCGCCATGAAGGCGCTGGAGAGGAACGTCAGCGGGAGCAGCAGGAAGGTGTTGATCCCGATGATCGACTCCCGCTCGCGCACCAGCATGCCGAGCGCGTTGGACAGCGCGCCGAAGACCGTCCCGAGCAGCACGGAGGACACCAGCAGGACCGCCACACCGCCGGCCCCGCCGGGGTAGTCGGCGCCGCCCAGCAGGCCGAGCAGCACGATGATCAGCGACTGGCCGGCGGTGACCAGGCCGTTGTTCACCACGTTGCCGTTCATCAGGGCGGCCCTGCTGACCGGTGTGGTCAGGAAGCGGTTGAGGGTGCCGCGCTGGATCTCCTCCAGGGTGCCCATGCCCGCCCACATGTTGGAGCTGAGGGCGCTCATCACGACCACGCCCGGCACCAGGTAGTCGAGGTAGGAGGTGGTGCCGAAGCCGCCCAGCTCGACGACCTTCCTGAAGAGGTTGCCGAACAGGAACAGCCAGATCACCGGCTGGATCAGGGTGATGACGGCGAACGCGGGCTGCCGGGCGAACACCACCAGCTGACGCTGGGTCATGTACCAGGTCTGGGACAGGGCGTTGCTCATCGGGCACCTCCGGTCAGGGCGAGGGAGCCGGAGTCGGTGGCGTCGGCCTCGGCGTAACGGCGGCCCGCGTAGCGCAGGTAGACGTCGTCGAGGGAGGGCCGGGCGACGGTCGCGGCGGCCACGGTCACCCCGGCCCGCTCCAGGGCGGCCAGCAGTGCCGGCATCGCGGCGGCCCCGTCGTCGGCGCGGGCGCTGATCCGGCGCCCGTCGAACAGTGCCTCGTGCACGCCCGGCAGTCCGGTGAGCGCACCGGTGAGCAGGGTGCGACCGGCCTCTCCGGGCGCCTCGCGCAGCTCCACGTGGACGGCGTCGCCGCGGAGTTCGCCCTTGAGGGAGTCCGGGGTGCCCTCGACGACGACCCGGCCGCGGTCGACGATCGCGATCCGCTCGGCGAGCCGGTCGGCCTCCTCCAGGTAGTGCGTGGTGAGCAGGATGGTCAGGCCCTCCTGGCCTGCCAGCCGGCCGATCTCGTCCCACATGGCGGTGCGGGCCTCGGGGTCGAGCCCGGTGGTGGGCTCGTCGAGGAAGAGCACCTCGGGGCGGTGGACCAGACCCAGAGCCACGTCGAGCCGCCGCCGCATGCCGCCGGAGTAGCCCTTGACCTGGCGGCCGGCAGCCTCGGTGAGGGTGAAGCGGTCCAGCAGTTCGTCGACGCGGCGGTTCAGCGCGGCCCCGCGCAGGCCGTAGAGCCTGCCCTGGAGCTGGAGGTTCTCCCGGCCGGTGGCGACCGGGTCGGCGCCGGAGTTCTGGGCGACCACGCCGATCGCGCGGCGCACCCGGTCGGGGTGGCGCAGCACGTCGTGCCCGGCCACGGTGGCGGTGCCGGAGTCGGGGCGGGCGAGGGTGGTGAGGATCTTGACGGTGGTGGACTTGCCTGCGCCGTTGGGCCCGAGGAGGCCGAAGACGGTGCCGGGTTCGACGGTGACGTCCATGCCGTTCAGCGCGGTGACGTCGCCGGGATAGGTCTTGATCAGCTGACGCGCCTGCACTGCGGGCGCACGGGTGTTCATGACGGGGCTCTCCTGAATGAGCGGATGACAGCTGATCCGCCTGAGGAGCACCGGGCTATCCTGGGTGTGCCGCACCTCGATCGCCCGGATCTGCCTCACGGCGGGTTCAGCTCGGGGTTCGAGACCCTGGCGGGGCTGCTGTAACAGCTCCGCCGGGGTCTGTTTCTGTTACCGGTCCGCCTCCGTGAAGTCCGGCGGGAACTCGCCGGTCTCGTGGTACCGGCGCCAGCCCTCGACGCCCGGCAGCGAACCGTCCTGCATCTCCCGCACGAAGCCGCGGACCCATTCGGCCTGCGCTTCCAGCATGTGCAGGTGGTATTCGACCTCGACGACGAACAGTCGGGGCAGTGTCTCGTGCAGCTTCTCCAGCACGGCCCGGCCGCCGGTGACCTCGACCTCCAGGGTGCCGAGCCGCTCCTCCAGCAGGCGCTCGACGTCGTCCGGCGGCAGGGCGCCCATCAGCGAGAGCGCCGTCTCGAAGATCGGGTACTCCTTCACCGGGACGGCCATGAGGTCGGACAGCCAGTGGACCGTCTCGTCACGCCCGGCGTCGGTGATGCCGTAGACCGTGCGCTCCGGGCGGTTGCCCTGCCGCTCCACGTCGGCCACCTCGACGAAGCCGTGCTTCTCCAGGTTCTGCATGACCGTGTAGAGCGAGCCGTAGTTGATCCGGGTACTGGTGTCCTTGCCCTGACGGCGCATGGTCTGGGCGATCTCGTACGGGTACATCGGACCCTGCAGGAGGGTCGTCAGCACGACGAGCGCCAGAGGATTGCTGAGCTTGCGCCGCTTCACCGCCATGCCGACCACCTCGCTTCCGAATATCCGTGGCCGAACATATCGCGTCTCCACGACAGACGTCAATGCACACGATGTATCGCGTCTGAAGCGATCACGCAAGGGCGTGAGGACTTGGGACCGCCCCGGACATGCCGGTGTGACGCCTCCGAAACAGCGCGTCCCTAATTTCTGTCGCCCGACAGGAAATCCGCCTGACAGGCAGGTACCGCCGTGACGACCATCGACGACCACTCCCTGAAGGAGTCCGACGACCGCTCCCTGGAGGAGTTCGGCTACCGCCAGGAGCTGCACCGCAGCCTCGGCCGGTACGCCTCGTTCGCCGCCGGGTTCTCCTTCATCTCCGTACTGACGACCGTCTTCCAGTTCTTCGCCTTCGGGTACGCGTTCGGCGGCCCGGTCTTCTTCTGGGCCTGGCCGGCCGTCCTCGTCGGCCAGTTGCTGGTGGCCGCGTGCTTCGCCGAACTGGCCGGCCGCTACCCGATCTCCGGCGCGATCTACCAGTGGTCCTCGCGCCTGTCGAACCCGTCCTTCGGCTGGTTCGCCGGCTGGATCATGGTGATCGGGCAGATCGTGGTGGTCGCGGCGGCCGCGCTCGCCCTCCAGATGGTGCTGCCCGCACTGTGGTCCGGCTTCCAGCTGATCGGCACGGACACCGCGGTGACCTCGGCCGACGGGGCCGCCAACGCGGCTGTCCTCGGCGTCGTCCTGCTGGTGCTGACCACCCTCGTGAACATCATGGACAACCGGGTCATGTCCCTGGTCAACCGGGTCGGGGTCACCGCCGAGATCATCGGCGCGGTACTGATCGTCGTGCTGCTGCTCACCCACTCCAAGCGCTCCCCCGGCATCACGTTCCACACCGGGACGGCCGCCGAGGGCGGTCTGCTGGGCGCCCTCCTGGTCGGCTCGTTCACGGCCGCGTACGTGATGATCGGCTTCGACAGCGCGGGCGAGATGAGCGAGGAGACCCACCACCCGCGGCGCACGGCACCGCGCACGATCCTCACTGCGCTGTCCGCCGCGGGCCTGCTCGGCGGCCTGGTCATCCTCGGCGGTCTGCTGGCCGCGCCCAGCCTGACCGACGGGCGCCTGGGGGTCGACGGGCTGAGCTACGTCCTCACCAGCAGCCTCGGCGACGGCGTGGGCCGGGTGCTGCTGGCCGACGTGGTGGTGGCCATCGCGGTGGCGACGCTGGCGATCCAGACCGCGGCCTCCCGGATGCTGTTCTCCATGGCGCGGGACGGGCAGCTGCCGTTCGCCGAACGGCTGGCGCGGGTGAATCCGCGGACCGGGATGCCGGGGGCGCCGGCCGTGGTGGTGGGGGTGCTGGCCGCGGTACTGCTGCTGCTCAACTTCGCCTCACCGGACGCGTTCCTGGCGATCGGGACCACGTGCATCGTGATGCTGTACCTCGCGTACGCGATGGTGACCGGGCCGCTGCTGGTGCGGCGGCTGCGCGGGGAGTTCCGGGTCGAGGGGACGGACGAGACCGGGGCGCCGCTGTTCTCGCTGGGGCGGTGGGGGGTGCCGGTGAACGCGGTCGCGCTGCTGTACGGGCTGGTGATGGCCGTGAACCTGGCCTGGCCCCGGGGGGCGGTGTACGACCCCAGTGGGGGCCACTGGTACTTCCGGTGGTTCACCGTGTTGTTCCTGGTCGGGACGGTGGTGGTGGGCGGGGTGTGGCGGCTCACCCGGGCGGAGTCCCGCAGTGCGGTCGCTGTGCCGGAGGCTGTGGCGTAGTCGGTCGGGTGCGGGTGGGTGGGGCTGGTCGCGCCCACGCGGCGGAGCCGCACATCGACACAGCCCCGCGCCCTCCACGAAGGGGCGTTCCCCGTAGCCTTGGCTGCAAATGAGACGTAAGACCGCAGCCCCGCCCTCCCCCCTCCCCCAGCGCCAAGGGGTGGACCCCGTGCGGATCCGGTTGCCCTTCTCGGACGGCTGGGCCACGGTCGGCGACTACCTGGTCGAACGGCTCTCCGGAGCCGCGCCCGGCGAAGTCGCCGCGATGCTGGACTCGGGGCGCGTCCTGGGCGCCGACGGACAACCCGTCGGCGCCCGCGCGCCCTACTCCCCCGGCCGCTACCTCTGGTTCCACCGCGACCTGCCCCCCGAGGTCCCCGTCCCTTTCCCGCTCGAAGTCGTGTACCGCGACGACCACCTCGTCGTCGCCGACAAGCCGCACTTCCTCGCCACCACGCCCCGCGGCAGTCACGTCACCGAGACCGTGCTCGCCCGGCTGCGGCGGGAGCTGGGGATTCCGGCGCTGGGGGCCGCGCACCGGCTGGACCGGCTCACGGCCGGGCTCGTGCTGTTCACCGTGCGGCCCGAGGAGCGGGGGGCGTACCAGATGCTGTTCAGCGAGCGGCGGGTGCGCAAGGAGTACGAGGCGATCGCGCCGTACGACCCCGCGCTCGCCGTCTCCCGGACCGTGCGCAGCCGGATCCTCAAGGAGCGCGGGGTGCTGGCGGCCCGGGAGATCGAGGGGGAGCCCAACGCGGAGACGGTCGTCGAGCTGGTCGAACGCAGCGGTGACCTGGGGCGGTACCGGCTCACCCCGCACACCGGGCAGACCCATCAACTACGCGTCCACATGAGCGCGTTGGGGGTGCCGATTCTCGGCGATCCGCTGTACCCGGTCGTGACCGGCCCCGTGCCGGACGGCGACTTCCGGGCGCCGCTGCAACTGCTGGCGCGGCGGCTGGAGTTCACCGATCCGGTCACGGGGGTGGAGCACCGGCTGTGCAGCGGACGGACGCTGCAGGCCTGGGAGTCGTACCGGGCGTGGGCCGGTGACCAGGTCCTTTAACGGCCCAGCCACCAGCGGCGGAGCCTGGGCCAGATGCCGCGCGGCCTGGCCGGTTCGGAGGCGGAGACGGCCACCGGCGGCGTGGGCCTGGGCTCGGGAGCCGGGGCCGGTTCCGGTGCCGCCGGGCGGGGAACGCCGACCTGCCAGTCGGTGCGCTGCGGGGGGACGAGGGCCGGGCTCGGCATGAGGGTGACGTCCTGCTTCGGCTTGGGGTCGAAGCGCACCGGCAGTTCCACCAGGTGCCGGGAGGCGATGGAGGCGCGCCAGCGCAGCTCCTCCTCGTCGCAGTCGAGCTGGATGTCGGAGAGCCGGGTCAGCAGCTGGTCGACACCGACGTCGGCGATGGCGCGGCCGATGTCCTGGCCGGGGCATTCGTGCGGGCCGCCGCCGAAGGCGAGGTGGGAGCGGTTGCCCTGCATGTTGGCGTTCAGGTCGGGGCGGACGCGCGGGTCGACGTTGCCCGGGGCGGGCGCGTAGAGCAGTCCGTCGCCCTTGCGGATGCGCTGGCCGCCGAGTTCCGTGTCCTGCTTGGCGAAGTAGGCGAAGACGGTGCTGAACGGCGGCTCGTCCCACAGGGACTGCTCGATCGCCTCGGGCACGGTCATCTGGCCGCCGTTGAGCTGGGCGCGGAAGCCGGGCTCGGTGAGGACCATGCGCAGCGCGTTGGCGAGGAGGTTGGCGGTGGTCTCGTAGGCGGCGTAGAGGACGACCCGCAGGTGCTGGGCGACCTCGTCGTCGTTGAGTCCGGCCGGGTGGTTGACGAGGTGGCTGGTGAAGTCGTCCTCGGGACGGGCGCGGCGGCGGGCGGTGAGCCGGGTCAGGCAGCCCATGACGTACTCGTTGCTGGCGATCGCGGTCTCGGTGCCCTTGAGCGCGTCCCGGGTGGCCTCCACGATCCGGTCGTTGTACTCCTCGGGCATGCCGAGCAGTTCGCACATGACGGCCATCGGCAGGTGCTCCGAGTACTGGGAGACCAGTTCGGCGCGGCCCTTCTCGCAGAACTCGTTGACCAGCAGCTGGGTGTAGCGGCCGATGAGGCGGCGGATGCTGCGGTGGTCGATGGTGGTCATGGCGCCCTGGACCGCGGCCCGCAGCCGCAGGTGTTCGTCGCCCTCGGCGTGCGAGCAGATGGGCTGCCAGGCGATGTGCGGCATGAGGGGGTGGTCGGGCTTGACCATGCCCTCGCGCAGCGGGGTCCAGATGCGGCTGTCCCGGGTGAAGACGGCGGGGGTGCGGACCATCTGAAGGTTCTCGGTGAGGCCGAGGACCACCCAGATCGGCACGTCGTCGTGGAGCAGGACGGGCGCCACGGAGCCGTGGTCCTCGCGCAGCTTCTCGTACAGCTCGCCCAGGTGGTCCGCGTCGGCGCCGTAGAGCCGCTGCAGTCCGCCGGGGCCGCGGTCGTGCGCCGGACAGCCGGGCGGCGGGACCGGGTCCGTGCCGGCACCGGCCTGGAAGGGGGATTCAGGCATCACAGTGATCGCTCCGAGGAGATCCGAGAGAGTTCGAAGGAAACGGGGAGAGCCCGGGTGTCAGGTGAGCGCGCCGGACATGGCGAGCGAGTGCAGGAAGCGCATCAGGGTCATCAGGACGTCACGGCTGGAGGCCCGGCGGCGGGCGTCGCACTCGATGATGGGGACGTCGGGCGGCAGGTCCAGCGCGGTGCGCAGTTCCTCGACGGGGTAACGGGGCGCGTCCGGGAAGGAGTTGACGGCGACGACGAACGGCACCCCGCGCTCCTCCAGGCGCCCCATCACGTCGAAGCTGACCTCCAGGCGGCGGGTGTCGATGAGGACGACCGCGCCGAGGGCACCTTCGAACAGGCCGTTCCACAGGAACCAGAAGCGTTCCTGGCCGGGGGTGCCGAAGAGGTAGAGGACCAGTTGGTCGGTGATGCTGATGCGGCCGAAGTCCATGGCCACGGTGGTGGCGGTCTTCGAGTCGGAGCCGTAGTTGTCGTCGACCCCGATGCCGGCCTGGGTCATGGTCTCCTCGGTGGTCAGCGGTCTGATCTCGCTGACGGAACCGACCATGGTGGTCTTGCCGACCCCGAAGCCGCCCACGATCACGATCTTCACCGCGGCCCGGGCGGTGTGCGGGAGATGGTCCTCGGTGCGGGGGCCGGGGATCGTGTCAGAGCTTTTGAAGTCCATGCATCACCGCTTCGAGAAGTGAACGGTCGGGGAGCGCCTGGCGGACGATCGGGGCGCGCGCCTGCACCAGTTCGGCCGTGATCAGCTCGGTGATCAGTGCCGTCATCGCGCTGAACGGCAGGTTGAGGTAGGCCGAGAGCTCGGCCACGGACAGCGGGGCGAGACAGAGCCGGAGCAGCGCCGCCTGCTCCGGGGTGACGGAGGGCGGTGCGGCGGCGCGCGCCACGATTAACGTGACCAGGTCGAGTTCGGCGCGGGCCCCGTCGGCACCGCTGATGACGTAGAGCCGTTCGGGGTTCTTGTTGTCCTCGTCCTCGCCGCCGTTCTCGGGGGTCGGCGGCGTGGACGGGACCGGGGGCGGAGCGAGGTCCGGCCTGGGCCGGCGCCGTTTGCGTTGCGGAGGAGTCATACGGTCTGCCCGTTCCGCCGGGGCGGACTGGTGAGGTGGGCGCCGATGCGGACGACGAGGTCGCGCATCATCTCGCTCATCCGGCCGGGTTCGCAGGTGACGTCGGCGAGCACGGCGAGGTAGGCGTTGGCACCGGCGGACATGAGGTAGAAGTAACCTCTGTCGATCTCGATCAGGACGAGGTTCATGTCGCCGTTGCTGATGGGGAGTTCCTGGGCGACGGCGCTGGCCAGGCTCTGCACGCCCGCGCAGGCCGCGGCGAGCCGGTCGGCGGCGTCGGGGTCGCCGCCGTGCCGGGCGATGCGCAGGCCGTCCGCGGAGAGCACGACGATCATCTCGACGCCCGGTACGCCGTCGGCGAGCTGCTTGAGCATCCAGTCGAAGTTGCCTCGCTGCTGGATCACTTGAGGTCCCCCTCGTCGTCGGCCTCGGTGCCGGCCGGATCGTTGATCAGATGCAGGTACTTGGTGGGGTTCCGGGTGAAGTCGGTGGGGTGGACACCCGGGTTGTTCTTCTTGAGCCCCTCCCAGAACGCCTCGACCCAGAGGCCGGGCTCGCGGCGCTCCGGCTCCGGCTCGGGTTCGGGCTCCTTGTGCTGCGACCAGATGGTCGGGTTGCCCTCGCGTTCGGCGCGCTCGATGGCGGCCTGCTCGGCGATCCGCTGGCTGAGCGGCGTCTTCATCCGGCTGCGCCGCTGCGGCAGCCCGCCCGCCGTCCACTCGGTGACCTCGGGGACGTCGTCCTCCATGGAGATCCCGGCGGGGATGCGGGGGCTGGTGGGCCGGCGCCTCTTGGGCGGGCGCTTGGGGCCTTCGAGGGCGCCCAGTTCGGGCTTGGGGATGCCGGTGGCGCCGATGCCGTGGGCGATGCCGGGGGCGGGGTCGGTGGTCATCATGTCGCTGGGCACGATGAGGACGGCCCGGACGCCGCCGTACGCGGAGGCGCGCAGCGAGACGTCCATGTTGTACGTCTTGCAGAGGCGGCCGACGACCGAGAGGCCGAGCCGCGGGTTCTCGCCGAGGACCTGGATGTCCTTGCCCTGCTTCGCCTTCTCCAGCAGGCCCTCCAGGCGGTCGCGGGCCTCCTCGTTGAGGGTGACGCCGGCGTCCTCGATCTCGATGCACACGCCGGACTGCACCTCGACGGCGGTGACGTGCACCTTGGTGGAGGGCGGCGAGTAGCGGGTGGCGTTGTCGAGGAGTTCGGCGGCCGCGTGGATGACCGGCTCGACGGAGGTGCCCTTGATGTTGACCTGGCAGATGGAGTGCAGCTCGATGCGCCGGTACTCCAGGATCCGGGACATGGCGCCGCGCAGCACGCTGTAGAGGGCGACGGGGTTGGGCCACTGACGGCCCGGCCGGCCGCCGCCGAGCACGGAGACCGAGTCGGCGAGGCGGCCGATCAGCGCGGTGCCGTGGTCGATGCGCAGCAGGTCGTCGAAGACCTCGGGGTTGCGGCCGTGGTCCTCCTCCATCTCCCGCAGTTCGTGGGCCTGCTGGTGGACGATGGCCTGGACGCGCCGGGCGACGCTGACGAACGAGCGCTCCAGGGAGTCGCGCTGGAGGTCCTCCTCGTCGACGATGTCGAGCATGATGCGGATCAGGCGGCGCTGCGACTCGGGGGCGTGGCGCATCCGCGGGTCGACGTCGAAGAGCTGGCGGACCACCTCTTTGGGTGACTCGCCGGCCTTCAGCCGGTAGAGCGCGGTCGGGAACACCTCCCGGCCGAGGTGCTCGATCTCTTCCTCGCTCGCGGTGAGGCGCCGTTCCAGATACGCGCTGTGACGGCCGTGCTCGGCACGGGCGTCCTGGAGCCTGCGGCCGCGGCGCACCGCTTCCGCCGCCGTCGCGAGCACCAGCAGCATGCCGACGGCCCCGCACACGCCGACGGCGATCCGGGCGGACCCCGCCACCAGGACGACGGCGGCGACGGTCGCCGCGGCCATCAGTATGGCGGGCAGCAACAGCACGCGCGCCAGGGAAAGTTCACGGCCATCGGGAGGCGATTGCACACTCACCATGTATGCCTTCTGAGACGAATCGGCTGGGTGTCGGGGGAGCTCGTGGGGGGAAGGTTCATGGAGCAGTCTGGATCTTCCGTATGTTTGGGAACAGGCGCACGAATTCATCTCAACTCGGTGCGCCGCGGGCGAGCTTAGTCCGACCGGATCAACGCCGTGTCATATTCGGCAAGCACCTGAAAACGCCCGAAGCACTGGAGTACCCTCGGTCGTTTTGCACGGAGGGCGTTCATTCGAACACGCCCCGTTACGGCGTACGGGCGTACGGAGGCCACTCACCGTGACGGGTGAAAGGAGCCTCCGGAGCGAAACCCCCGCCGCCCCCGCGAGCCCCCTCAGACCCCCACGATCCGCAGCGCGGCCTCGGCCGTGGCGCGGGCGAACTCGCGGGCGGGGCGCTCGGGTTCGGAGCGGTGGACGAGGATGACGCCCTCGATCAGCCCGAAGACCAGATCGGTCCGCAGCTCCAGCTCCCCCTTGGCCAGCGCCCCGCCGGCCGCCGTGGCCGCGATCAGCTGCCGGTAGGCGTCCTTGAGCTCGGCGCGTACGGCATGGAACCCCGCGAACCGCTCGGCGTGCACCTCGGGCAGCAGGTAGAGCGCGCCGAGGTTGTGCGGCCCGGCGCACAGCAGCTCCACGTCGGCCCGGCACAGGACCCGCAGCCGCTCCTCGGCCGGGGTCGCGTCGTCCGCGAGCAGCTCCCGCGCGCAGGCCAGGGAGGGCGTGACGGTGGACTCGAGGAGCTCGGCGAGGAGTTCCTCCTTGCCGGAGACGTAGTGGTACATCGACGCCTGCCGCATGCCCGCCCGCTCGGCGACGGCCCGGGTGGTGGTGGCCGCGTAGCCGTGGGTGGTGAACAAGTCGGCGGCAGCCGCGAGCAGTTCGGCCCGCGGTTCGAGACCGCTGTCCGGTCGCTGCGCGGCCCGCGGCCGGCCGACCCGGCGGCCACTGCTCGTCCCCATGCGTTCGATCCTCGCACACGACCCCGTAAGGCGATCACGCCCGCGCCGGCTCCGCCCGGCCGCCGTCCCCGGTGAGCCCTCGGCAACCGGGCCGTTACGCCGCGGCAACGCCGCCGACCCGGCCCGCCCCTAATTTCTGTCGAGCGACAGAAATCCCCCCAGTCCAAGGAGCCGGAGGTCAGCGATGGCGACAGCGACCACGTACGGAGCCCGCGCCCACGCCCGCGCCCAGGAGGGCAGCCGCGCCGAGGCCATGCCCGTCGTACCGGCCGCCGACTGGCCGGACCCGCCCTGCGAGGCGGGCCACCTGGTGTGGGCCGAGACGGTGGC
The DNA here is from genome assembly GCF_044769305.1 of Streptomyces sp. NPDC090499. NCBI lineage: Bacteria > Bacillati > Actinomycetota > Actinomycetes > Kitasatosporales > Streptomycetaceae > Streptomyces > Streptomyces sp. NPDC090499. The sequence goes on along the minus strand of NZ_JBIVXP010000006.1, from coordinate 222,662 downwards.
GGGCGGCAACTACACGCACCGCGTCCTGGCCCGCGGCACCGAACTGCGCCTGACCGACCCGGTCGGCGACGCCTGCGCCCACCTCCTGCTGTACGCCGACGGCCGCCCCTGGGAGCGGCTGAACGTGGCCGACACGGTCAAGGTCCAGTGGAACGCCTACCTCGGCGAGGGCGTCCTGCTCCTCTCCGACCAGGGCCGGGTCCTCGCCTCCGTCGTCGCCGACACCTCCGGCCGGCACGACGCGCTGTGCGGCACCTCCACCCTGGCCCGCAACACCGAGCGGTACGGCGACGGCACCCCGCAGTCGTCCTCCCCCGCGGGTCGCGAGCTGTTCAAGCTGGCGGCGGCCAAGAACGGCCTGGAACCGCGCGACCTGCCGCCGTCCCTGTCGTTCTTCCAGGGCGTGGAGGTGCGCGAAGACGGCTCGCTGGACTTCACCGGCCCGTCCGGCCCCGGCGGCAGCGTCACGCTCCGCACCGAGCAGGACGTGACCGTGCTGATCGCCAACGTCCCGCACCCGGCCGACCCGCGCCCCGACTACGTCAGCTCCCCCCTGGAGGTGCTGGCCTGGCGCGCCGCCCCCACCCCGCCCGGCGACCCGCTCCGGGACGCCACCCCCGAAGGCCGCCGCGCCTTCCTCAACACCGCCGAATTCCTCGCCGCCAGGGGGCTCGCATGAGTACGCAGACCGTCGTCCCGGCCCGCGCCGCCTGGTCCGCGGTGATCCCCGGGGGCGCCTCCCTGACCATCACCGACCTGCACGGCAACCAGGCCGTCGACTTCCTCGTCTACGACGCCCACGACACCTCGGTCCGCTACAGCGCGCCCGACACCATCCACGCCCAGGGCAACATCTTCCTCACCACCGGCAGCGTGCTGCTCTCCAACGAGCACACCCCGCTGATGACGGTGACCGCCGACGAGGTCGGCCGGCACGACACGGTCGGCGGGGCCTGCTCCAAGGAGTCCAACACCCTCCGTTACGGCCACCACACCTGGTCGCAGCACGCGTGCGTCGACAACTTCCTGGCGGAGGGCGCGCGTCACGGCCTGGGCAAACGCGACCTGGTCTCCAACATCAACTGGTACATGAACGTGCCCGTCGAGCAGGACGGCACCCTCGGCATCGTCGACGGCCTCTCGGCCCCGGGCCGGAGGCTGACCCTGCGCGCCGAACGCGACGTCCTCGTCCTGGTCTCCAACTGCCCCCAGATCAACAACCCCTGCAACGGCTTCGACCCGACGGCTGTGGCGATGACGGTCACCGGGGCCGCGCAGTGACCTCCTTCGGCAAGCTCCTGGTCGCCAACCGCGGCGAGATAGCCGTCCGCGTCCTCCGCACCGCCCGCGAACTGGGCCTGCGCACGGTCGCCGTCTACTCCGACCCCGACCGCTCGGCCCCGCACGTACGCCTCGCCGACGAGGCGGTCCGGCTCGGCCCGGCGCCCGCGAAGGAGTCGTACCTCGACGCCGACCTGGTCCTCAAAGCGGCCAAGGACACCGGCGCCGGTGCGATCCACCCCGGCTACGGCTTCCTGTCCGAGGACGCCGACTTCGCCCGGCGCTGCACGGAGGCCGGGATCGTGTTCGTCGGCCCGACCCCCGAACAGCTGGAACTCTTCGGCGCGAAGCACACCGCACGGGCGGCGGCCGAGGCGGCCGGCGTCCCCCTCGCACCCGGCACCGGTCTGCTGCACGGCCTTCCCGAGGCCCTGCGCGAGGCGTCCGCGATCGGCTACCCGGTCATGCTCAAGGCCACCGGCGGCGGTGGCGGTATCGGCATGTCGGCATGTCGGTCGGCCGACGAACTGACCGACGCCTGGGACCGCGTCCAGCGGGTCGCCGCCGCCTCCTTCTCCTCCGCCGGGGTCTTCCTGGAACGCCTGGTCGAGGACGCCCGCCATGTCGAGGTCCAGGTCTTCGGAGACGGCGAGGGCCGGGTCGTCACCTTCGGCGACCGGGACTGCTCCCTCCAGCGCCGCAACCAGAAGGTCGTCGAGGAGGCCCCGGCTCCCGGCCTGCCGGACCACGTACGCACCCGACTCGCCGACGCCGCCCGCGACCTGTGCGCCTCGGTCGGCTACCGCTCCGCGGGCACGGTCGAGTTCGTGTACGACGCGGCCCGCGAGGAGGCCTACTTCCTGGAGGTCAACACCCGCCTCCAGGTGGAACATCCGGTCACCGAGGAGATCTACGGCGTCGACCTGGTCGCCTGGATGCTGCGGCTGGCCCGGGGCGAGACCGACGTGGTCCGGGACCCGGGCACCCCGCGCGGCCACGCCGTCGAGGCCCGCGTCTACGCCGAGGACCCCTCCCGCGACCACCGGCCCAGCGCGGGCCTGCTGACCCGGGTGGAGTTCCCGGACGGGGTACGCGTCGACGGCTGGGTGGAGACCGGGACCGAGGTGACGACGTCGTACGACCCGATGCTCGCCAAGGTGATCGCGTACGGCGCCGACCGCGCCGAGGCGCTCCGGCGGCTGGACGAGGGGCTGGCCCGCACCCGCGTGGACGGCATCGTGACCAACCTCGGCCTGGTCCGCGCCGCGCTCGCCGACCCCCGCTTCCGTTCTGCCGGCCACTCCACGGCCACCCTCGCCACGGTCGGCGACCCCACCCCCCGCATCGAGGTCGTCGCCGCGGGCACCCTCACCACGGTCCAGGACTGGCCGGGCCGCACCGGCTACTGGCAGGTCGGCGTCCCTCCGAGCGGCCCGATGGACGACCGCTCCTTCCGCCTCGGCAACCGCGCCCTGGGCAACCCGGAGGGCGCGCCCGGTCTCGAATGCACCCTCCAGGGCCCGTCCCTGCGCTTCACCCACCCCACCACCGTCTGCGTGACCGGCGCCCCGGCCCCGGTGACGGTCGACGGCGCCCCGGCCGCCCAGTGGGAGCCGGTGACCGTCCCGGCGGGCGGCCTGCTGGAGATCGGCGCCCCCGCCGAGCACGGGTTGCGCACCTACGTCCTGGTCGCCGGCGGCGGCCTGGACGTCCCCGCCTTCCTCGGCAGCGCGAGCACCTTCACCCTGGGCCGGTTCGGCGGCCACGGCGGCCGGGCGCTGCGCACGGGTGACGTCCTGCACGGCGGGGCCGTGACGGACGGCGCACCGGTCGCCGAACGCCCGCGCTTCACCACCGACTGGCGGCTCGCGGCCGTCGAAGGCCCCCATGCGGCCCCGGAGTTCTTCACCGAGGACGACATCCGCGACTTCTACGCGGCCGAGTGGAAGGTGCACTTCAACTCGGCGCGCACCGGGGTCCGCCTGGTCGGCCCCAAGCCGCGCTGGGCACGCACCGACGGCGGCGAGGCGGGCCTGCACCCGTCCAACATCCACGACACCCCGTACTCGGTCGGCGCCGTCGACTACACCGGCGACATGCCGGTCCTGCTCGGCCCCGACGGCCCCTCCCTGGGCGGCTTCGTCTGCCCGGCGACGGTCCCGAGCGGCGAACGCTGGAAGCTCGGCCAGCTCCGCCCCGGCGACACGGTCCGCTTCGCCCCCGTCGACGTCACGGGCGCTCCCCGCCCCGAGATCGCCGACGGCGGAGTCCTGGCCCGCGACGGTGACGTGACCTACCGGCGCAGCGGCGACGACAACCTGCTGGTCGAGTTCGGCCCCATGCAACTCGACCTGGCCCTGCGGATGCGCGTCCACGCGCTGATGGAGGCGGTGACGGCGGCGGAGCTGCCCGGGGTCACGGACCTCACCCCCGGCATCCGCTCCCTCCAGATCCGGACCGACCCCCTCGTCCTCCCCCAGGCCGGGCTCCTCGGCGTGGTGCGGGAGATCGTGGAGGGGCTGCCGCCCACCGACGAACTCGTGGTCCCCTCCCGCACGGTCCACCTCCCCCTGTCCTGGGACGACCCGGCGACCCGCGAGGCGATCGCCCGCTACATGGCGGGCGTCCGCGACGACGCGCCCTGGTGCCCGTGGAACATCGAGTTCATCCGCCGGATCAACGGCCTGGACTCGGTCGACGACGTCCACCGCACGGTCTTCGACGCGGAGTACCTGGTCCTGGGCCTCGGCGACGTGTACCTGGGCGCCCCGGTGGCCACCCCGCTGGACCCCCGCCACCGGCTGGTCACCACGAAGTACAACCCGGCCCGCACCTGGACCGCCGAGAACTCGGTGGGCATCGGCGGCGCCTACCTGTGCGTCTACGGCATGGAGGGGCCGGGCGGCTACCAGTTCGTGGGCCGTACGACCCAGGTGTGGTCGGGCTGGCAGCAGCGCGGCGCGTTCGAGCCGGGCATGCCGTGGCTGCTGCGGTTCTTCGACCGGATCAGGTGGTACCCGGTGTCCGCGGACGAACTCCTGGACCTGCGCGCCGACATCACCTCCGGCCGCTTTGTCCCGCGCATCGAGGAGGGCACCTTCTCGCTCGCCGCGTACGAGAGCTTCCTCACCGAACACGCGGCATCCATCGCGGAGTTCAGGTCACGTCAGCGGACGGCCTTCGCGGCGGAGCGCGACGCGTGGGAAGCGGCGGGCGAGTTCGCGCGGGCGGACGCCTCGGCCGCTCCGGCCGCCGCACCGGCCGAGGTGACCGTCCCGCCGGGCGGCCGTCTGATAGAGGCCGAGTACGCCGCCTCGGTATGGCAGTTGAACGTCGCGCCGGGCGACGAGGTGACGGCCGGCCAGCCGCTCCTCGCCCTGGAGGCGATGAAGATGGAGTCCAGGGTGCACGCGCCGGTGCCCGGTGTGGTGACGGAGATCCTGGCCCGGCCCGGCGACCAGGTGGAGGCGGGGACGGCACTGCTCGTCCTGGCGCCGGCCGCGAACTGAGCGACAGGAGCAAGAAGCATGTCCAGTACCCTCTCCCGTGTCCGTGCCGCCTACGCGCGCATCGAGGCAGTCGACCGGCCCGAGATCTGGATCGACCTGCGCCCGCAGGCGGCGGCCGAGGCGGAGGCCCGCGCGATCGACGAGCGGGTGGCCGCGGGGGAACACCTCCCCCTCGCGGGCCGCCTGTTCGCCGCCAAGGGCAACATCGACGTGCACGGCCTGCCCACGACGGCGGGCTGCCCGGCGTACGCCTACGAACCGGAGGCCGACGCCCCGGCGGTGGCCCGGCTGCGCGCGGCCGGCGCACTCGCCCTCGGCACCACCAACCTCGACCAGTTCGCGACCGGCCTGGTCGGTACCCGCTCCCCGCACGGCGCGGTCCGCAACGCGATCGACTCCGGCCGGATCAGCGGCGGCTCCAGCTCCGGCTCGGCCGTCGCCGTGGCCCTCGGCATCGTCGACCTCGCCCTCGGCACGGACACCGCGGGCTCCGGCCGGGTCCCGGCCGCCTTCAACGGCATCGTCGGCCTGAAACCCACCCGCGGCCTGGTGCCGACCGCCGGTGTCGTCCCGGCCTGCGCGTCCGTCGACTGCGTGACGGTGTTCGCCCGCACCCTCCCGGAGGCGGAGCACGCACTGTCGTACCTGGCGTCCCCGCCGGACCGCACACTCCCGGCCCTCCCCCAGCGGGCCCCTGGCCCCTGGCGGATCGCGGTCCCGCCCCTGACCCAGCTCGGCGAGCTGGACGAGGGCTGGGCGGAGGCCTATGAGGCGGCGGTGGACCGACTGGCCGCCGCCGGCGCCTCGATCCGCCCGCTCGACCAGAGCCCCTTCACCGAGGCGGCCGCGATGCTGTACGAGGGCGCCTTCGTCGCCGAGCGCTACACGGCAGTGGGCGCCTTTGTCGACAAGTTGATCTCGTCCGGCGGGGAGGGCCTCGACCCCACCGTGGCCGGCATCATCACCCGGGCCCGGGACATCCCGGCCCACCGGCTCTTCACCGACCAGGACCGGCTCGCGGAGCTGCGCACCCGTGCCCTGGCCGGACTCGGCGACGCGGACGCCCTGCTGCTGCCCACCACCCCCGGCCATCCCACCCTCGCCGAGGTGGCCGCCGACCCGCTGGGGGCCAACGCCCGCCTGGGCCGCTTCACCAACTCCACCAACCTCTTCGACCTGGCGGCCGTGGCGGTCCCGGCGGGCGAGGTGAACGGCCTGCCGTTCGGCGTGATGCTGATCGGCCCGGCGTTCACCGACGACCGCCTCGCCACCATCGCCCGCGCCCTGGAGCCGAGGGTGAGCCTGGCGGTGGCCGGCGCCCACCTGACGGGCCAGCCCCTCAACCCCCAGCTCCTGGCGCTGGGCGCGGTGTTCGAGCGCACCACCACGACGGCACCGGCATACCGCTTCTACGCGCTGCCGACGACCCCACCGAAGCCGGGCCTGGTCCACGTGGACGAGGGCGGGGCGACGATCGAGGCGGAGGTGTGGAGTCTGCCGCCCGAGGGCCTGGGCCGCCTCCTCGCGACGCTCCCCCACCCCATGACACTGGGCAGCGTCGATCTGTCGGACGGCACAACGGTCCCCGGCTTCCTGTGCGAACCGAGCGCCCTGACGGACGCCGAGGACATCACACGGTACGGAGGCTGGCGAGCCTACTTGGACAAGGCTTAGCAGCAGCGCCCCGTCAGGGGCGCTGGGGGTACCCCCGGCCGAAGGCTGGGGGAGGAACTGCGCGACCAGCCACAGGCCAGCCGCACCCGCCAACGAATCCGTCACCCCACCGACGAGTAGGCCACAACCCCCCGCAGCACCAGATCAACCGCCTTCCGCGCAGCCTTCCCCACGGTCGAGCCCTCCACCGGAGACGCAGCCGCGATCTGCCCCAGCACGTCGATGACCTGCTTGCACCACCGCACGAAGTCGCCGGCCGGCATCTCCGCCTCCCGCAGCACCTCGTCCAGGCCCAGCCCCGTCGCCCACATGTAGGCCGCCCAGGCGAAGCCGAGGTCCGGTTCGCGCTGTCCGACGCCCTCGGTCTGGTTGATCCGGAAGTCCTCCTCGAGGGCGTCGAGCCGCCCCCAGATCCGCACCATCTCACCGAGCGCGGCCTTGGCCTTCCCGGAGGGCAGCTTGGGCGCCATCGCGTCGTCGCCGACCCGGGCCTCGTACACCAGCGCCGAGACGCAGGCGGCGAGTTCGGCGGGGCTGAGCCCCTCCCACACGCCGGCCCGCAGGCATTCGCTGGCGAGCAGGTCGAGTTCGCCGTACAGGCGCGCCAGCCGCTTGCCGTGTTCGGTGACCTCGTCGCCGCGCAGGTAGTCCAGCTCGGTCAGCAGCGCCACGATCCGGTCGAAGGTCCGGGCGATGGTGTTGGTCCGGCCCTCGATGCGCCGCTCCAGCTGGGAGGTGTCGCGGATCAGCCGGTGGTAGCGCTCGGCCCAACGGGCGTGGTCCTCGCGGTCGTTGCAGCCGTGGCAGGGGTGCGCCCGGATCGCGGTGCGCAGGCGGGCGATCTCGCGGTCGTCGGCCGCCTGCGAGCGCTTCTTGCGGGCCCGCTCCGGCGGGATGTGCCCGGCCTTGGTGCGCAGCGCGGAGGCGAGGTCCCGACGGGACTGCGGGGAGCGGGGGTTGAAGGACTTGGGGATCCGCATCCGCTCCAGCGCCTCGACCGGCACCGGGAAGTCGATGGAGGCGAGCCGCTTGACCTGCCGTTCGGCCGTGAGGACCAACGGCCGGGGCCCGTCGTGCTGTTCGAAGCCGCGGTGGCCGTTGGACCGCCCGGCGGGCAGCCCGGGGTCGAGGACCAGCGCGAGCCCGGCGTACTTGCCGGTCGGCACATGGATGACGTCGCCCGGCTTGAGCTTCTCCAGGGCGACCGCCGCCTCGGCGCGCCGCTCGGAGACGCCCTGCCGGGCCAGTTCGGTCTCGCGGTCCTTCAGCTCCCGCCGCAGCCGCGCGTACTCCTCGAAGTCGCCGAGGTGGCAGGTCATGGACTCCTTGTACCCGGCGAGCCCTTCCTCGTTGCGCTGCACCTGGCGGGAGATCCCGACGACCGACTTGTCGGCCTGGAACTGCGCGAACGACGTCTCCAGCAGTTCCCGCGAGCGGTGCCGCCCGAACTGGTCGACCAGGTTGACCGCCATGTTGTACGACGGCTTGAAGCTGGACCGCAGCGGATACGTACGGGTGCCCGCCAGCCCGGCGAGGTGCTCGGGGCTCATCCCGCGCTGCCACAGCACCACGGCATGGCCCTCGACGTCGATACCCCGGCGGCCGGCCCGCCCGGTCAACTGTGTGTACTCGCCGGGCGTGATGTCGGCGTGCTGCTCGCCGTTCCACTTGACGAGCTTCTCCAGCACCACCGAGCGGGCGGGCATGTTGATGCCGAGCGCGAGGGTCTCGGTGGCGAACACGGCCTTCACCAGGCCGCGTACGAAGAGTTCCTCGACGACCTCCTTGAAGGTCGGGAGCATGCCGGCATGGTGGGCGGCGATGCCGCGCTCCAGGCCTTCGAGCCACTCGTAGTAACCGAGGACGTGCAGGTCCTCCGGCGGGATCGAGGAGGTGCGCTCCTCGACGAGGGCACGCACCTTGTCCCGCGCCTCGTCGTCGTTGAGCCTCAGGCCCGCGTAGAGGCACTGCTGGACGGCGGCCTCGCAGGCGGCGCGGCTGAAGATGAAGGTGATGGCGGGCAGCAGGCCCTCGTTGTCGAGCCGCTCGATGACCTCGGGGCGGCCCGGTGTCCACACCCGGGACCGCTGTCGGCGCTCCCGCTCCCGGTCGGCCTCGCGCATCGCCCGGCCGCGTCTGCGGTCCTGGAACGACGGGCGCTGCGCCTCCATGCGGGCCAGCCGGGCGAGGTCGGGGTTGACGGCCTTCTTGTGGCCCTCGCCCTCCTCGAACAGGTCGTACATCCGGCGTCCGGCGAGCACGTGCTGGAAGAGCGGGACCGGCCGGTGCTCGGAGACGATGACCTCGGTGTCGCCGCGGACGGTGTCGAGCCAGTCGCCGAACTCCTCGGCGTTGGAGACGGTCGCCGACAGGGACACCAGGGTCACGGACTCCGGGAGGTGGATGATCACCTCTTCCCAGACGGCGCCGCGGAACCGGTCGGAGAGGTAGTGGACCTCGTCCATCACCACGTAACCGAGGCCGATGAGGGTCTGGGAGCCCGCGTACAGCATGTTCCGCAGGACCTCGGTGGTCATGACGACCACGGCGGCGTCCGGGTTGATGCTGTTGTCACCGGTGAGGAGGCCGACCATGCCGTCGCCGTAGCGGCGGCAGAGATCGGCGTACTTCTGGTTCGACAGCGCCTTGATGGGTGTCGTGTAGAAGCACTTCTTGCCCTGCATGAGGGCGAGGTGGACGGCGAACTCGCCCACGATCGTCTTGCCGGAGCCGGTGGGGGCGGCCACCAGTACGCCCTTTCCGGCTTCGAGCGCCTGGCAGGCCTCGATCTGGAAGGGGTCGAGGCCGAAGTCGTACATCTCGCGGAACGACGCGAGCGCGGTGGCCTGCTCGGCGGCCCGCTTGCGGGCCACCGCATACCGCTCGGCCGGTGAGAGGTCCTCTGTCATCGTGCTTTCGAGCGTACCGGTCCCCACTGACAACAGGACGATCATTATCCGGAACATGGGACAACGGACAACGAAGAGGTGCCCGCGTCATGGGACGCGGGCACCTCCCGGTGAATGTGGTCGCCCGGTCAGGTCACGTCGTCGTAGCCGTTGACCCGGTCCGGGCCCTCGGGCAGCGCGCGGCTGGCGGAGACGGTCTCGATCTCGCCGACGTCCTCGGGGGTGAGGTCGAGGTCGGAGGCCTCGTCGTCGTCGAGGCCGTCGTCGTCGCGGCGGCGCTTGCGCCGGTCGTTCAGGAGGGAGAACGCGACCGCGGCGAAGTACAGCACCCAGATCGGTCCGGCGAGCGCGAGCATGGAGAGCGGGTCGGTGCTCGGGGTGGCCACGGCCGCGAAGACCGTGATGCCGAGGATCATCGCCCGCCACCAGCCGAGCATGCGCTTGCCGGTGATGATGCCGGTGAGATTGAGCATCACCAGGAGCAGGGGCAGCTCGAAGGAGAGACCGAAGACGATCACCATGCGGGTGACCAGCTGCAGCAGGTCGTCGAGCGGCAGCAGGTTGCTGACCCCGTGCGGGGTGAAGCCGATGAGCACCTTCGCGGTGGTCGGCAGGACCCGGTACGCGAAGTAGGCGCCGGCGAAGAAGAGCGGGACGCCGGTGCCGACGAACGCGTAGGCGTACTTCTTCTCATGCCGGTGCAGACCGGGAGCGACGAACGCCCACAGCTGGTACAGCCACACCGGCGAGGCGAACACCACGCCCGCCATCAGGGAGACCTGGAGGGCGAGGGTGAACGGCGCGAGCAGACCGTTGATGGTGATCTGCGCGCACTGCTCGTCACCCTTCGTCGTGTTCATCTCCGAGAAGGTGTGGTGGCAACCGACCGAGTCGAGGATCGGCTTGGTGAGAAAGTCGATGATGTTGTTGTAGAAGAAGGCGGCGACCACCGTGATGACGATGATGGCCAGCATCGCCTTCGCGAGCCGGTTGCGGAGCTCGCGAAGGTGATCCGCGAGAGGCATCCGCCCCTCGGGATCCTTCTCCTGTTTGCGGGCAGACTTTTGCAACCCACGTCCTCATCTCGTGCGGCAGGCCGGGGGCTACCGGCCTTGCATCAGCGCTGGGTGGAGTCCGACGGCTCGTTGACCGGGCGGGCGCTGGTCACGTCGCCGGGGGCCGCCTGAATGGTGCGCTGCGCCTGGGACTGCTCGCCGGAGGCGGGCGCCTGGGCGGAGGTCGTGGTGTTGCCGTCTTCCTTCATCGCCTTGGCCTCGCTCTTGAGGATGCGAGCGGACTTGCCGAGCGAGCGCGCCATGTCGGGAAGCTTCTTCGCGCCGAACAGCAGGATGACGACGACGAGGATGAGAATGATCTCGGGGGCGCCGAGCCTTCCGAACATAAGTCTTTACCTTCTCACCGAGGCGGCTGGGTGGGATGCTGTCAGATCCGTCGGACATGCGTCCGAGTGATCGTGCTCTCAGCGATCGTAACGCTCAGGGGTAAACGTCAGGCAATCCCCGTGCGTACTCCCGGTCCGCGGAACGGGCCTCGTTCTCCGTGCCGCTGCAGCAGCGTACCTTTCCCACCGGGCGCCGTGACAGGGCGAAGTGACGCAAACCGCTTATGGCCCACTACTCACACCGCTCGCACAGCGGGAGTCACAGTGCGTCCACAGTGCGGGCCGCGCTCTCGGCCGCCCGCTCCAGGTCCTCCGCGGCCCGGTTGATGCGCCGTGCCGACTCCGCGACCTGCGCGCCCAGCCGCCGCGCCTCCAGGAAGACCCGGACGGCGAGCACACCGAGCACGGCGAGACCCACGAAACCCACAGCTACCGCGACCATCGCCCAGAACATGGGGCCGAGCCTAGACGGTGGGGTGCAGCCGCAGTGTCCTGACCCCGCCGCCGGTGAGCAGTTCGACGATCCGCTCGCCGGCGGGCTTGCGGACGGCGGCCCCGCAGTCGGGGCAGGTGAACGAGTAGAACGTCGTCTTGCTGGTGGCTCCGATGGCCAGGCGCAGGGCGCTCGCGGTGAGCTCGAAACTGTTCCGGCAGTCCGGGCAGCCCGCCCTGAACACCACGGGGACCACTCTTCTCATCCCGGCGAAGGCGGCCGCGACCGTCATCTCGCGCGCGCCCGCGCCGCCGGAACCCGAAGACCCCTCCAGAACGCCCGAAGACTCGTTCAAAACCCTCGCCCCTGCCCTTCCTCGTCGCCGTGCCCAACGTGGTCGTACGCCGCCAGTGCCTCGCGGGCCGCCCGGCGGGCGCTGTCGGCCAGCTCGGGCGGTGACACGATCCGGCCGTCGCCGCCGAGCCTGAGCGCCAGCCGGCGCAGGGAGGCCGGATCGGGGGTGCGCAGAGTAATACGCAGCCCGCCGTCGGGAAGCTCATCCGCGCTGTCGTGCGGGTAGTACTCGGCGACCCAGCGGCCGGCCGGGCCGACCTCGACGACCACCTCGGGGTCCTCGGCGGCCGGCTGCACCAGGGCCTCGGACAGGTCGCGCAGCTCGATCTCGGGGGGTGCGGACGGCTCGTCGAGGATCCTGATCTCGGCGACCCGGTCGAGCCGGAAGGTGCGCCGGGCCTCGGAGCGGCGGCACCAGGCCTCCACATAGGTGTGGCCGACGCTGACCAGGCGGATGGGGTCGATCTCGCGCTCGGTCAGCTCGTCGCGGGCCGGTGAGTAGTAGCGGATCCACAGCCGGCGGCGCTCGGCGATGGCCCGGTCGACGTCGGCGAAGACCCCGCCCTCGGACTCGAAGGTCACCGACAGCCGGGCGCTGGCGTCGCCCGCCTCGCCGGCCGCGGTCTCCACCTTGGCGGTGGCCCGCAGCAGCGCCTGCCGGTCGCCCTCGCGCAGGCCGGGCAGGGTGGCCACCGCGCGGGCCGCGACCAGGAGCGCGGTCGCCTCGTCGGCGGCGAGCCTGAGCGGTTCGGCGGCCTCCTCGCCGAGCGCGGCCGCGTTGTGCCACCAGATCCGCTCGCCGTCGGTGTCGATGTCCAGCAGATCGCCGCCCCGGAAGCTGGTGCCGCACATGGGCAGCACGTCGAGGTCGGAGACCAGCTCGTCCTCGGTGATCCCGAAGGCGCGCGCCACGTCCGCGATCCGGGCGCCGGGGCGCTCGCGCAGGTAGGTCACCAGGGAGAGCATCCGCCGGGTCTGGTCGATGGCGTTCACGGGCCTGACCGGTTTGCCTGCCACTGCCTTGCTCCGCTCCCCCTCAGCCCTTGGCCACGGCACGCAGCCGGTCCACGACGTCCGCCCGCAGCTCGGCCGGCTCCAGGACCACCACGTCCGGCCCGAACTCCACCAGCCAGGCGTCCAGCCCGTGCCCGTACGGAATCTCCAACTCGTCCCACCCGTCTCCGAGTTCCCGCACCGCGGCGGCCTTCGCCCGAAGGGGGTAGCCGGCACCGGAGCGCAGCCGGATCAGCGCGGAACGGTCCGCGATCTCACCGGCCCAGCTCGCCACCGTCTCGCGGACGGTGACGACGTCCGGGACCGGCGCGGTGAAGGCGGTGCCCCGGGAGCGGACCTTCCCGGTGATCCGGGACAGCCGGAACACCCGCTCGGCGCCCCGGTCGCGGTCCCAGCCCGCCAGGTACCAGTGGCCGCGCCAGCACTCCAGGGCCCAGGGCTCCACGTTCCGGGTCTCGGGGCGGGCGGCGGTGGCCTTGCGGTAGTCGAAGACGACCGGGCGGCGGTCCCGGCAGGCCAGCATCAGCGGCTCGAAGGCGGCCTCGTGCACCGGGATCCGCGGTTCCAGGGCGCCGTGCACCTCGTACGGGTCGACATCCTCGGGAAGGCCCGCCGCACGGAGCTTCTGCAGGGCGCCGCTGGCGGCACCGGCCAGCCGGGCCTGCTGCCAGATCTTCGCGGCGAGACCGAGGGCGGCGGCCTCCTCGGCGTCCAGGGTGATGGGCGGCAGGCGGTTGCTGTCGCGGCGCGCGAGGTAGCCGACCTCGCCGTCCAGGTTCTCGACGGTCTCGATCACCAGCCCGAGTTCGCGGAGATCGTCCTTGTCCCGCTCGAACATCCGGCTGAAGGAGTCGTCGCTGCCCGCCGCACCCCTTCCGGGCCCGGTGGCCTCGACGTATGCCTCGATGGAGTCCCGCAGCTCACGCTTGCTGAGCGGCCGCCGCGTCCCCAGCAGGCACAGCGCCAGGTTCATCAGCCGCTCGGCCTTGGCAATGGCCATCGACGCCCTTCGCCTTCCCTATGGTGCTCCTGACCGATGACCGTACCGCTCCGGAGTGTCACGGCAAAAGCGAGTCCAAACAATGGCGGCCGAAACGGACACGACACGACAAACGACGAGGGCCCGCGCACACGGCGCGGGCCCTCGTCCAGCCGGTTCCCGGTCAGGACCGGCCGGCGCGCGAACGACGCCGGCCGGGAACGGGGATCAGACCCCGAGCAGGTCCACGACGAAGATCAGCGTCTCGCCGGGCTTGATCGCCGGAGTCGGGCTCTGGTCGCCGTAGGCGAGGTGGGCGGGAATGGTCAGCTGGCGACGCCCGCCGACCTTCATGCCCTGCACGCCCTGGTCCCAGCCCTTGATGACCCGGCCGCCGCCCAGCGGGAAGCGGAACGGCGCGCCGCGGTTCCAGCTGGCGTCGAACTCCTCGCCGGTGCTGAACGCGACACCCACGTAGTGCACGGTGACGGTCTGGCCCGCCTGGGCCACCTCGCCGTCACCCTCCCAGATGTCCTTGATCTCCAGGTCGGCCGGGGCCTCGCCCTCGGGGAAGTCGATCTCGGGCTTGTCGATGTTCACGTCTTCCGCTCCTGCTTGTGTACGACACGGAACCGGGACAGTCTTTCATCCCCGCCGGGGTCGTGCCCGCGCGACTACATCGCCGCAAGAATGTCCACCGTGAACACCAGCGTCGAACCCTTCTTCACCACACCACCGCTCGGCGGGTTGTTCCCGTAGGCCAGGTCCGGCGGCGTGACGACCATGATCCGGCTGCCCACCTTCTTGCCGGTGATCCCCTGCGCCAGCCCCTTGACGACCTGCTGCATCTGCTCGACCGAGAACTGGGCCAGCCGCCCGCTCTCGTACGTCTGCTCGAAGACCGTGCCGCTGTCCCAGACCTCGCCCTTGAACTGGCACAGGACGGTCTGCGCCGACTGCACCACCGCGCCGTCGCCCTCCAGCACGTAGTTCGACACGAGCTGCTTCGGCGGGTCCGCCTTCGGGATGTCGATCGAGGGGGCCTTGCCGTCCGTGTTCGTGCCGATCCTGGGCAGCGCGGCGTCGCTCTGCGCGACCTCCTTGCCCGTGCTGGAGCTCTTCGAGTTGAACGCGTTCAGGATGTCCACCACGAACACCAGCGTGTCCGTGCCCTTGATCCCCGCCTGCGAGTTGCCCGAGCTGCCGTACCCCCAGGTCGGCGGCACGGCCATCAGCACCCGGCTGCCGGCCTTCTTCCCGGCCAGCCCGTACCGCCAGCCGTCGATGATGCTGCCCGCGGCGAGCTGCATCAGCAGCGGCGTACGGTCGTAGGACTGGTCGAAGACCTTCGCCGTGGACCAGATCTGCCCCAGGTAGTTGGCCTGGATGAAGTCGTTCTCCGCGACCGTCTTCCCGCTGCCCGCGATCACCGTCTTGACCGCCAGGTTCTTCGACGGGTCACCCGTGCCCTTGGCGACGGTCGGCTTCTCGTCGAACTTCGTGCCCGCCGTGATCGCCGGCAACGGCCCGTCCACGATCTTCGGCGGCGGCACCGAGGCGGACGCCGACGGCGACGCGCTGGCCTTGCTGGAGGAGGACGACTCGTCACCACACCCGGCGAGCGTGACCAGTCCCGCGGGAACAGCGGCAAGGAGGAGAGAGCGTCGGCGCACGGAAGAGCCTCGTAATCGGTCGATCTTGCGGATGGCGTGCGCGCAACTCTACGACGTGAGAAGGGCGCCGTACGGAAAACGTACGGCGCCCGTGTGGCGTTCTGTGCCGATCTCTCACATACCGGCGATGAGCTTCTCCACCCGGTCGTCGACCGAACGGAACGGGTCCTTGCACAACACCGTGCGCTGCGCCTGGTCGTTGAGCTTGAGATGCACCCAGTCGACCGTGAAGTCCCGGCGCTGCTCCTGGGCCCGCCGGATGAAGTCACCGCGCAGCCGCGCCCGAGTCGTCTGCGGCGGTACCGACTTGCCCTCGAAGATCTTCAAGTCATTGCAGATCCGCGCGGCTTGCCCCTTCTTCTCCAGCAGGTAATACAGACCTCGACGACGGTGAATGTCGTGATAAGCGAGGTCTATCTGCGCCACCCGCGGATGAGACATGGTCATGTTGTGCTTGGCCCGGTACCGCTCGATGAGCTGGTACTTCATCACCCAGTCGATCTCGGTGCCGATCCGGTCCAGGTCCTCGGCCTCGATCGCGTCCAGCGTCCGGCCCCACAGCTCCAACACCTGCTCGACCGTGCCGGTGCGGATACCGCGGCGCTCGCAGAAGTCCACGGCCTTCTCGTAGTACTCCCGCTGCACCTCCAGCGCGGAGGCCTCCCGGCCGCTGGCCAGACGCACCTTGCGCCGGCCCGTGATGTCGTGGCTGACCTCGCGGATCGCCCGGATCGGGTTCTCCAGGGTCAGGTCCCGCATCACCGTGCCCGCCTCGATCATGCGCAGCACCAGGTCGGTCGCGCCGACCTTCAGAAGCATCGTCGTCTCGGACATGTTCGAGTCGCCGACGATGACGTGCAGCCGGCGGTAGCGCTCCGCGTCCGCGTGCGGCTCGTCGCGCGTGTTGATGATCGGCCGGGAACGCGTCGTCGCCGAGGAGACGCCCTCCCAGATGTGCTCCGCCCGCTGGCTCACGCAGTACACCGCACCGCGCGGCGTCTGCAGCACCTTCCCGGCGCCGCACAGCAGCTGCCGGGTCACCAGGAACGGAATGAGGATGTCCGCGAGCCGGGAGAACTCCCCGTGCCGCGCCACCAGATAGTTCTCGTGGCAACCATAGGAGTTGCCCGCCGAGTCCGTGTTGTTCTTGAAAAGGTAGACGTCGCCCGCGATTCCTTCCTCATGCAGGCGTCGTTCGGCGTCCACCAACAGCCCTTCGAGAATGCGCTCGCCGGCCTTGTCGTGGGTGACCAGTTCGGTCACATTGTCACACTCGGGTGTCGCGTATTCCGGATGTGAGCCCACGTCGAGATAGAGCCGGGCGCCGTTCCGCAGAAAGACATTGCTGCTACGGCCCCATGACACGACACGGCGGAAGAGGTACCGCGCCACCTCGTCAGGCGACAGGCGGCGCTGTCCCCTGAACGTGCACGTGACGCCGTACTCGTTCTCCAGCCCGAAAATGCGGCGGTCCATGACTGAACATTACGCCCGATCCCCTGAGCTGAAACGGGGTTCGACAGCACGATTTGGATCATTTTCCGAACCGGCCGCAACCACCTCACCCCCACCGGGAGCTGCGAGGACCCGCCCCGTGACCGCCAGGACCAGCAACGACACACCCCCCGCCGCACCCGGCACGGCGAACCCCCACAGGGCCCCGCCCGCCTCGACCACCGGCCCCGCCACGCCCGTTCCCACCGACGCCCCCACTGTGAACGTCGTCACAAGCCAGGAGAACGCCTCGGTGACCGTGCCCCTCGGCGCATGCCGGTCCACCAGCACGAACGCACACGCGATCGCCGGCGCCAGGAACACCCCGGCCAGCACTGTGAGCAACACCATGGCCAACGCCCCCGGCATCAGCATCAACGGCAGATAACACACCGCCAGAAGAGCCACCAGCACCCGCAGTCGCCGCGCCGGCTCCCCCGCCCACCGCCGCACCCCGTAGACACTGCCCCCCAGCAGCGCACCCAGCCCCAGCGCCGCCATCATCCAGCCGTACACCGCGTCACCCCCGTGGCCGTCCGCGTACGGCACCGACGCCACCGTGATGGACCCCAGCGCAACCCCCACGAACAGGAAGGCGGCCAGCAGCGCCAGCAACCCGGACGACCGCAGCGCACCCAGCCAGTGCGCCTCCCGCGGCGCCGACCGCCACGCCCGCGACGGCGCCGAGACCACCACCGAGAGCGCCCCGAGCACCCCCACCACGTTCACCACCAGCAGCGCCGCCTGCGCCGACCACAGCGACACGCACAACGTCACCAGCAACGGCCCCACCGTGAACATGACTTCCTGCGCCACCGCGTCCATCGCATACGCCGTGTGCACCTGCTCCTGCGCGCCCAGGACACTCGGCCACAGAGCCCGCAGCCCGCCCTCCAGCGGCGGAGTGAACAGCCCGGCCCCCGCCACGGCCGCATACGCGACCGGCAGCGACCCGGTACCCGCGAAGGCGAACACCGCCATCGCCCCGGCCGACGCGAGCGCCGCGGGCAACTGGACCCGCGGCTGCCCGCACAGGTCGACCAGCCGCCCCAGCACCGGCTGCCCCACCGCGTTGGCCACCCCGTACACCGCAGCCAGCGCCCCCGCCAGGCTGTACGTACCGCCCTCCGCACGCACGAACAGCACGATCGCGATCGCGGCCGTCGCGTTCGGCAGCCGCCCCACCAACGTCCCCGTCAGCAGCCGGGCCGCGTGCCTCGCCCTGAGGATCTCCAGGTACCCCGCGGCCATGTCCCACCTCCACGTTTTACGTATAACCCCGTCTCCCATACGTACCATGTGCGCTGTTCACACGTCCAGACGAAGGAGCCCACCCCCGGTGCCACCCAGCAGCACGCGCCCCACGAGCCGCGACGTCGCCCAGGCAGCCGGCGTCTCCCAGGCAGCCGTGTCGCTCGTGCTCGGCGACAAATGGCGCGGCCGCGTCTCCGAAGCCACCGCCCAACGCGTCCGCGAAGCCGCCCACGACCTCGGCTACCGCCCCAACCTCGCCGCCCGCAACCTCCGCCTCGGCCACACCCGCACCGTCCTCCTCGTCGTCCCTGCCCTCACCACCGAGTTCTTCGCCGGCGTCTACACCGGCGCCGCCCGCGTCGCCTCCGCACACGGCTTCGGCGTCGTCCTCTACCCCTCCCCCGAAGGCATCGGCCCCGCCCGCAACCCCTTCGGCTCCGCCCAGGCCGCCCTCGACGGCATCATCGCCTCATCCATGGCAGCCGACGCCCTCACCGCCATCCGCGGCGACCAACTCCCCCTCGTCATGCTCGACAGCGACCCCGACGGCAGCCTCGGCGCCGCCACCGTCAACCTCGACATCGCCGACGGCGTACGCCAGGTCGCCGACCACCTGCTCGGCCTCGGCCACCGCCACTTCCTCCACCTGGCCGCCGACATCGCCTCCTGGACCTTCGAGGTACGCGCCCGCACACTCGCCACCCGCACCGCAGACGTCCCCGGCACCTCGGTACGCACCGTCCGGGCCCCCATCTCCATCGAAGGCGCCCGCACGGCCACCGAGGCCGCCCTCACCGCCCCCGGCCCCCGCCCCACCGCCCTCGTCTGCGACGACGACAAACTCGCCGCCGGCGCCTACAAGGCCATCCGCCGCCAAGGCCTGCACATCCCCGACGACATCTCCGTCACCGGCCTCGACGACCTCGCCCTCGCCACCGCCATCGACCCCGAACTCACCACCGTCCGCCTCGACGCGGAACTCTTCGGCGAACGCGGCATGCAAGCCCTCCTCGCCGTCCTGGACGGCCGCGAACCCGAACACGGAGACATCCCCGTCGAACTCGTCGTACGTGACTCCACAGCACCCCCACGCCAACCCTGACCCCCGGGAACGCCCGACAACGCCCGCGCCCCGCCCGGAAGACTCCCGGGCGGGGCGCTGAGCGGGTGAAGCAAGAGCAACAGCAGGGCTACTCGACGTCCCCGCCGGACTCCTCGGCATCCTCGGCCTCCGCAGCCGTCGCCGCACCGTCCGACTCCAGCAGCCGCGACAGCTGCGGACCCACGATCCGCTTGAACTTCCGCTGCTGCGGACGCGTCCGGTCCAGCACCGCGACCTCCAGACGCTCCGCCGGAATCTCCCGCTGCGTACCGTTCGACTCCCGCGACAACGCCGTCACAGCCAGCTTCAGAGCCTCCGCAAGGGTCATACCCTCCCGGTGCTCACGGTCCAGATACGTGCTGATCTGCTCCGCACTGCCACCGACCGCCACCGAACCGTGCTCGTCCACGATCGAACCATCATGCGGCAACCGATAGATCTGGTCACCCTCCGGAGTCTCCCCCACCTCCGCGACGACCAGCTCCACCTCGTACGGCTTCTCCGCCGCCGACGAGAAGATCGTGCCCAGCGTCTGCGCGTACACGTTCGCCAGACCACGCGCCGTCACATCGTCACGGTCATAGGTGTAACCACGCAGATCCGCGTACCGCACACCTCCGATCCGCAGATTCTCGTACTCGTTGTACTTACCGGCGGCCGCGAAACCGATCCGGTCATAGATCTCGCTGAACTTGTGCAGCGCACGGGACGGGTTCTCACCGACGAACACGATGCCGTCGGCGTACTGGAGCACAACCAGACTGCGGCCACGCGCGATGCCCTTGCGGGCGTACTCGGCACGGTCCGCCATCGCCTGCTGAGGTGAGACATAGAACGGCGTCGACACCGGTATCCGTCCCCTTCCTTAGGGTTCCGTCGAAGTCACTGGGATCACCTTGATAAGAACGCCGACGCCCTACAGCAGCGCCGCGCGCGGACCGTCCGGCTCCTCCAGACGGCGCGCCAGCACCGCACGGGCCAGCTCGGAGGACTCGTCGTCGGTGAGCCGGCGGAAACCGCCGTCGGTGATCACGGTGATGATCGGGAAGATCCGGCGGGCGACATCGGGACCACCCGTCGCCGAGTCGTCGTCGGCCGCGTCGTACAGAGCCTGCACCACCAGCGTGGTCGCCTGCTCCTCGGACAGGTCGTCACGGAACAGCTTCTTCATCGCACCGCGCGCGAAGATCGAGCCGGACCCCGTGGCGGCGAAGTGGTGCTCCTCGGAACGGCCACCGGTCACGTCGTAGGAGAAGATCCGCCCCTTGTTCCGGTCCACGTCGAACCCGGCGAACAGCGGCACCACGGCCAGCCCCTGCATCGCCATGCCGAGATTGGACCGGATCATCGTCGACAGCCGGTTCGCCTTGCCCTCCAGCGACAGCTGGGCACCCTCGACCTTCTCGAAGTGCTCCAGCTCCAGCTGGAACAGCTTCACCATCTCCACGGCGAGACCGGCGGTGCCGGCGATACCGACGGCCGAGTACTCGTCGGCCGGGAACACCTTCTCGATGTCCCGCTGCGCGATCACGTTGCCCATCGTGGCCCGACGGTCACCGGCGAGCACCACGCCCCCGGGGAAGGTCACCGCCACGATCGTCGTCCCGTGCGGCGCCTCGATCACCCCCTGCGTGGGCGGCAACTGCCGCCTGCCGGGCAGCAGCTCCGGCTGGTGCTCACCGAGAAAGTCCATGAACGAGGACGACCCAGGCGTCAGGAAGGCAGCTGGTAGACGCCCGGTGCTACGAGTGTTGGCTTCCACAAGTTTCCTTCCAGGTAAGCAGCGGCTCGGCGAGCGGCGTCGGGCTTGTCCCTCAATTTGCCGATGGCCGAATTGCAGTTGAAGCACAGTACGCCTCGGACCCTACCCGTCTTGTGGCAGTGATCCACATGCACGGGCGGGGCAGATAGACAGATCGCGCAGATCCCGTACTGGGAGGCGACCATCGCGTCGCGCTCGGCTTCGGTGAGGTTGTAGTTGCGCTTCAGGTGCCCGGCACGCCCCTCGACAGCTCTGCACGACTTGCAGCGGGTCGAGAGGCCGTCCGAGGCCGTGGCGTTTCGATGCCACTCGCTCCACGGCTTCACCTCGCCGCACTTCAGGCAGAGTTTGTGACCTTCAGGAACATCGACCTTCGGCCTGACCTTTCGCCCCAGGCTCTCCTGGCGCGCTCGATGGTAGTCCGACGAGCAGTCCCGGCAATGGTGCTGGAGACCGTCGAGGTTTGATCGCTTCCGCGCGAAGGCTGCGTGCGGCTTTACTTCACCGCACCGCACACAGCACTTCGCCCCACCTTCGTTCGCCAACTTTGAGTCCCCCGCAGACCTTCAATTCGAAGGCTACTCGCCGCCTTTTTGAACAAATGATCGAACGAAGTCCTCGGCGTTCTCCTCCAAGACATCGTCGATCTCGTCCAGAACCGAGTCGACGTCGTCGCTCAGCTTCTCGTGCCGCTCCTTGAGGTCCTCGGAGCCCTGCGACTCTGCCGCCTGCTCCTCGACCTCCTCGGTGGAGTGCGTCGCCTTCTGCTGTCCGCCGCCGGTGTCCTTGGTTGCCATGACACTCACCCCGCTCAGTTCGCCCGACATGGGTCGACAGGTCGGCTTTCCTGCCGATCGGTGATGATCAGACCCTACAAGCCGGGTCCGACATCGGCCCCGCAGTTTCTCCAACGTACGGGGGCCACCTCGATGATTCCCGGGCGCCGGGGTTTTGACCCCGGTCGCCCGGTGTGCTCCGGGTACTCGTTCAGCCGCCGGAAAGGACCCTGACCAGGTCTTCTGCGGTGCGGCAGCGGTCCAGGAGCTCCTTGACGTGATTTCGCGTTCCGCGTAGCGGTTCCAGGGTTGGGACGCGCTGGAGGCTGTCGCGGCCGGGGAGGTCGAAGATGACCGAGTCCCAGCTGGCCGCGGCGACGTCGTCGGCGTACTGCTCCAGGCAGCGGCCGCGGAAGTAGGCCCGGGTGTCCTCGGGCGGGCTGGTGCGGGCCCGTTCCACGTCGGCCTCGTCCAGGAGCCGCTTCATGCGTCCGCGGGCCGCGAGGCGGTTGTAGAGGCCCTTCTCGGCCCGTACGTCGGCGTACTGGAGGTCGAGGAGGTGCAGCTTGGCGGCGTCCCAGTCGAGACCGTCGCGGCGGCGGTAGCCCTCCATGAGTTCCAGCTTGGCGACCCAGTCGAGTTCTCCGGAGAGGCTCATGGGATCGCGTTCGAGGCGGTTGAGGGTGTCCTCCCAGCGGGCGAGGACGTCCTTGGTCTGGTCGTCGGCGTCGGCGCCGTAGCGCTCCTCGACGTATTTGCGCGACAGCTCGTAGTACTCCATCTGGAGCTGGACCGCGGTGAGTGTGCGTCCGCTGCGGAGGGTGATCAGCCGCTTCAGCGTCGGGTCGTGGGAGACCTGGTGGAGGGTGCGTACGGGCTGGTCGACGGCGAGGTCGACGGCGATGAAGCCGTCTTCGATCATCGAGAGGACCAGGGCGGTCGTGCCGAGTTTCAGGTAGGTCGAGATCTCGGACAGGTTCGCGTCGCCGATGATCACATGGAGGCGGCGGTACTTCTCCGCGTCCGCGTGGGGCTCGTCCCTGGTGTTGATGATCGGCCGTTTCAGCGTCGTCTCCAGGCCGACCTCGACCTCGAAGTAGTCGGCGCGCTGGCTGAGCTGGAAGCCGTGTTCGTGGCCGTCCTGGCCGATGCCGACGCGGCCTGCGCCGGTGACGACCTGGCGGGAGACGAAGAAGGGGGTGAGGTGGCGCACGATGTCCGAGAAGGGGGTTTCCCGCTTCATCAGGTAGTTCTCGTGCGTGCCGTAGGAGGCGCCCTTGTTGTCGGTGTTGTTCTTGTAGAGGTGGATGGGCTGGGCGCCGGGGAGTGCGGCGGCTCGTTCGGCGGCTTCGGCCATGATGCGTTCGCCGGCCTTGTCCCAGAGGACGGCGTCCCGGGGGTTGGTGACCTCGGGGGCGCTGTATTCGGGGTGTGCGTGGTCGACGTAGAGGCGGGCGCCGTTGGTGAGGATCACGTTGGCGAGGCCGATGTCCTCGTCGGTGAGCTGGCTGGCGTCGGCGGCCTCGCGCGCGAGGTCGAAGCCGCGGGCGTCCCGTAGCGGGTTCTCCTCCTCGAAGTCCCAGCGGGCTCGCCGGGCCCGGTGCATCGCCGCCGCGTAGGCGTTGACGATCTGGGACGAGGTGAGCATGGCATTGGCGTTGGGGTGGCCGGGGACGGAGATCCCGTACTCCGTCTCGATGCCCATTACTCGCCGTACGGTCATGCGGCCCTCCTTGCCCGGCGGAGCCCTCGGTCGTGGGCTGCGCTCGCGTACCGCTGGCGCTCCGGTGCGTGTGCGGTGCCCGTCCCCGCACTGCGCGACTCGGCGGTAGGAAAGAGCCTAGAACGCCTTTGCGCTGGTGGGGAGATCATTTGCGTCATTGCCTTGCTCGCCTCGGTTCCGGTTTTGGCCGGAAAAACAGTCGGCTGCGGGTACCCGGTGAGGGCACCCGCAGCCGCCCTGTGTTTTACAGGTACTGTCCGGTGTTCGCCACCGTGTCGATGGAGCGTCCGGTGTCCGCGCCCTGCTTTCCGGTGATGAGGGTACGGATGTAGACGATCCGTTCGCCCTTCTTTCCGGAGATCCGGGCCCAGTCGTCGGGGTTGGTGGTGTTGGGCAGGTCCTCGTTCTCCTTGAACTCGTCCACGCAGGCCTGGAGGAGGTGGGAGACGCGCAGACCCTTCTGCTTGTGTTCGAGGAAGTCCTTGATCGCCATCTTCTTGGCGCGTCCGACGATGTTCTCGATCATGGCGCCGGAGTTGAAGTCCTTGAAGTAGAGGACTTCCTTGTCGCCGTTGGCGTAGGTGACTTCCAGGAAGCGGTTTTCCTCGGATTCGGCGTACATGTGTTCCACGGCCGTCTGGATCATGCTCTCGACGGTGGTGGCCTTGCTGCCGCCGTGCTCGCCGAGGTCGTCGGCGTGCAGCGGGAGGCGCTCGGTGAGGTACTTGCCGAAGATGTCCTTGGCCGCTTCGGCGTCGGGACGCTCGATCTTGATCTTCACGTCGAGCCGGCCGGGCCGCAGGATGGCGGGGTCGATCATGTCCTCGCGGTTGGAGGCGCCGATGACGACCACGTTCTGCAGGCCTTCGACACCGTCGATCTCGGCGAGCAGCTGGGGGACGATGGTGTTCTCCACGTCCGAGCTGACGCCGGAGCCGCGGGTGCGGAAGAGGGATTCCATCTCGTCGAAGAAGACGATGACGGGGGTGCCCTCGCTGGCCTTCTCCCGGGCACGCTGGAAGACGAGGCGGATCTGCCGCTCGGTCTCGCCGACGTACTTGTTCAGGAGCTCGGGGCCCTTGATGTTGAGGAAGAAGCTCTTGCCTGCGGCCTGGCCGGTGACTTCGGCGACCTTTTTGGCCAGCGAGTTGGCGACGGCCTTGGCGATGAGCGTCTTGCCGCATCCGGGGGGTCCGTAGAGCAGGACGCCCTTGGGCGGGCGCAGTTCGTGCTCCTTGAACAGGTCCGGGTAGAGGTAGGGGAGCTCGACGGCGTCCCGGATGGCCTCGATCTGGCCGCCGAGTCCGCCGATCTGCTCGTAGCCGATGTCGGGGACCTCTTCGAGGACGAGTTCCTCGACCTCGCTCTTGGGGACGATCTCGTAGACGTAGCCGGAGCGGGGTTCGAGCAGCAGGGCGTCGCCGGGCCGGATGTTCACGTCCAGCAGTGGCTCGGCGAGCCGTACCACGCGTTCCTCGTCGGTGTGCCCGAGCACGAGGGCGCGCTCGCCGTCCTCGAGGATCTCCTTGAGGGTGACGATGTCGCCGACGCGCTCGTACTCCATGGCCTCGACCACGTTGAGCGCTTCGTTGAGCATGACTTCCTGGCCGCGCCTGAGGTCGTCCAGGTCAACGCTTGGGCTGACGTTCACCCGCAGTTTGCGGCCGCCGGTGAAGATGTCGGCGGTGCCGTCCTCGTTCGCCGTGAGGAAGACACCGAAGCCGGCCGGCGGCTGTGCGAGCCGGTCGACTTCTTCCTTGAGGGCCACGATCTGGTCGCGGGCCTCGCGGAGGGTGTTCGCGAGTCGCTCGTTCTGGGCGGACACGCCGGCCAGGTTCGTCTGCAGCTCGACGATCCGCTCTTCGAGAATCCTCGTGTGTCGCGGAGAGTCGGCGAGCTTGCGTCGCAGGACGGCGATCTCCTGCTCAAGATAGGCGATCTGCTCGGACGGGTCGTCGGACCCTCGTCCCGGGCGGATGCCGCGGTTCATGTCGTCGTCGTGGGCTGCCACGGTCCTCACCTCCTCCAAGGGGAGCTGGACGCTTCCAGACCCTACCTGGGTGGGTGTCGATTGAAACCCCTAGATCACAAAGACTGTCAAGGTGTGTCGTCGGTCACCCATCGCGTTCTCCCTCGTGCCGGGTGGATACCCACTCAACGCGATTCGGAAGCGGCGTGTTCCAGGCCCGGAGTGGTCAAAACCCTCCGTTACTGACCGGAGTTGTCCGCTCCAGTGCCGGTTCAGGGGTTGTGCCCAGGTGGCGGATTTCTTACACAGAGCGACCGGCCGGATGTGGTGCGTGTTCATGGCGGCGGGGCGCGGGTTGGCTCAAGTCGATCGGTCGGGTGGCCGGACGCCGCCGTTCCGCGCCGGTGGGGGCGCCGTGTGCGCGGGCGCGGGGTGTGGCCGCAGGGCGCTCCGGAGGGTGCGCGAGATGGGTGCGCGGGGGGCTGTGGGCCGGAGGTAGGGTCGAAGGCGTTCAACACCCGCCGGGGCGGGACCGGGTGACTGCCGGGTCCGGCCGTCCGGCGCTTTCGACGGCAGGAGAGATGACCGTGCAGCAGGAGGCCCTGGCCGACGGTGAGGCGCTCGAGGTCTGGATCGACCAGGATCTGTGTACGGGTGACGGGATCTGCGCCCAGTACGCCCCGGAGGTGTTCGAGCTGGACATCGACGGCCTGGCCTATGTGAAGGGCGCGGACGACGAGCTGCTGCAGGCGAAGGGGGCGACGGTGCCGGTGCCGCTGCCGCTGCTCACGGACGTGGTGGACTCGGCGCGGGAGTGTCCGGGCGAGTGCATTCACGTGCGCCGGGTCGAGGACCGTGTCGAGGTGTACGGGCCGGACGCGGAGTGACTTTCCGGCCACTCCGCGTGGCATGGGCCGCGGGCCGGTCGGGCCGCGCCGGCTGGCGTGGCCGTCAGACGCTGTGGGCGGCCACGGGGGTGGAGCGGACGAACGCGTGGCCGTTCCACTGCCACTTGGCGCCGGCCTTCAGGTCCGGGCAGCAACTGGGCACGTTGTCCGAGGAATAGCCGAGCAGGGTGGCGGTGACCGCTTTGCCGGCGACCGCGAAGTCCGTCACGGTGTAGCGGTCCTTGGGGTCGACCAGGGTGGCGACGACGCGGGGGCTGGTGGCTCCGGCGGCCTGGGTGAGGACGTAGACGCCGTCGGGCGGGGTGCCCATGGCCGAGTCGCAGTGGACGACCACCACGGTTTCCGGTCTGCCGTCGCCGTCGAGGTCGCCGGTGGCCTTCTTGACGACCAGCTCTTTCACGGGGCCGCAGTCCAGGGGGAAGTCCACGCCGGTGGTGCTGGGCGGCGCGGCGGCCGCGGCGGCGGGTTTCGTCCCGGTTGCGGCGGTGGGCTGGGCGGCTTTGGCCGAGCCCGGCTGGAAGAGGGACGACAGAGCGACGACCCCGGCCACGGCAGCGGCGGTGGCCAGCCAGTGCATGGGGCGGGTGTCGGTGTGAGCGAGCTCCGGAACCACGGATTGCTGCACTAGGAGTGTCTCCTGTGAGGCCTGTGCCGGTGGGGGTGGCCTGCATCGTGCCACACGTCACAGTGGGGAGGGAACGGCGGGGTGGGCTTTCGCGGCCGGTGGGGCGCCGCACTGTGCTGGGCGGCGTCAACGGGTGAGCGCCGCCGCCGAGTTCCGTGGTGTCGGGGAACTCGGCGGCGGCGCTCGTACGTTGAAGCGGTTGCGGGGCCGGGCTCAGCGGCCGGTGCCGCCGTCGGCGTTGGGGCCGTCGTAGTCCTCGCCGTAGGCGCCCTTGGCGGGGCGGCGGCGGCGCATGGGCGGCTCGACGCCGTCGGCGAGGCGGCGGGCGGTGAGCAGGAAGCCGGTGTGGCCGATCATCCGGTGGTCGGGGCGGACGGCGAGGCCCTCCACGTGCCAGTTGCGGATCATCGTCTCCCAGGACGTCGGCTCGTTGAAGCAGCCGATCTCGCGGATGGACTCGACGGTCCGGGCGAGCTGGGTGGTGGTGGCGACGTAGCAGCACAGGATGCCGCCGGGGACGAGGGCCTTGGAGACGGCCTCCAGGCACTCCCAGGGGGCGAGCATGTCGAGGATGACGCGGTCGACGTCGGTGTCGGAGAGGTTGTCCTGGAGGTCGCCGACGGTGAGCTGCCAGGCCGGGTGCGGGCCGCCGAAGTAGCGCTCGACGTTCTGCTGGGCGATCTCGGCGAAGTCCGCGCGGCGCTCGTAGCTGTGCAGCATGCCCTGGTCGCCGATGGCGCGCAGCAGGAAGCTGCTGAGCGAGCCGGAGCCGACGCCGGCTTCGACGACGCGGGCGCCGGGGAAGATGTCGGCGAAGGAGAGGATCTGCCCCGCGTCCTTGGGGTAGACGACGGCTGCCCCGCGGGGCATGGACAGGACGTAGTCGGGGAGCAGGGGGCGCAGCGCGAGGTAGGCGACGTTGCCGGTGGTGCGGACAACGCTGCCCTCGGGAGCGCCGATCAGTTCGTCGTGCGGGAAGGAGCCCTTGTGGGTGTGGAAGTTCTTCCCGGCTTCGAGCGTGAACGTGTAGTGGCGACCCTTGGGGTCGGTCAGCTGTACCTGGTCCCCGACCTTGAAGGGCCCGCGCCTGCGGGCGGCACCGGTCGGTTCGGACATGTGAACAGCCTACCGGGCCCTGCGGGCGGCTCGGACCAACGAAGGGCGCCTTCGGTCGTGGGAACAGTGCGGGTGCGTTGCGGTTGCTCGCGCGGTTCCCCGCGCCCCTGAAGGGGCGCGCCGGCCCCGGGGCGTCGTCAGGCGGGCCTTGCCATTGCTCTGACGAAGGCGCGTTCGACGTCCGCGGCTGAGAGGACGCCGTAGATCTCGCCGGTCTCCTCGACGACCAGGTATTCGGTGGCGGGGGTGGCGCGCAGGACGTCCAGGAGGTCTTCTCCGGCCAGCTCCGCGGAGACGCGCATGCCGTCGGTGAGGTCCTGGGCGAGGCCGCTGACGGCGACCCAGGGGCGGCGGTGTTCGGGTACGCCGACGATCGCGGCCTCGCGGACGAGGGAGAGCGGGTTGCCGTCGGCGTCGACGACGACCAGGGCGCGGGCGCCGGCGGCGTTGGCGCGGCGCAGGGCCTCGGAGAGGGGGGTGTCGGTCTCGACGGGGACAGCGCGGCGGGTGAGGGTGCGGGCGCGCAGTTCCGGGAGGTGTTCGCGGAGCCTGGCCATGCGCAGGCTGTTTCCGGCGCCGGTCCAGATGATCGCGGCGAGGATGGCGGCGAGCAGGGCGTCGGTGACGGCATCCATGCCGCTGCTGTCGTCGGTGCCGCCGCCGAAGGCGCCCCAGTGGTTGAGCAGAGGGAGGCCGATGAGGACGGAGACGGCGAGGGCGCGGCCGACCCAGGCGGCGGCGACGGTGCCGCTCATGGGTTTGCCGGTGATCTTCCAGACGACGGCGCGGAGCATCCGGCCGCCGTCGAGGGGCAGGCCGGGCAGCAGGTTGAAGGCGGCGACGATGAGGTTGGAGACCATGAGGCCGGCCAGCAGGACGCCGGGGACGGTGCCGGGCTCGACGGGCTGCATGGCGAGGTAGAAGAGGCCGGAGAGGACGAGGGAGAGCAGCGGGCCGACGAAGGCCAGCACGAATTCCCGGCCCGGGGTCTCCGCCTCCTTCTCGATCTCCGAGACGCCGCCGAAGAACTGGAGCTGGATGCGGCGGACGGGGAGGTTGAAGCGGATCGCGGCGACCGTGTGGGCGAGTTCGTGGATGAGGACGGAGGCGTAGAAGGCGATGGCGAAGAAGAGGGAGACGAGGTAGCGGGCGGCGCCGAGTTCGGGCAGTACGCGGTCGAGCTGGCCGCCGAAGACCCAGGTGATCAGTGCGGCGACGACGAACCAGCTGGGGGCGACGTACACGGGGACACCGAAGGGCCGGCCCATGAGCAGTCCGCCGCCGGGTTCCTTGGGCCGCTGCGGCGGCTGTCCCTTGGCCATGCCGGACGACTGCGCGCGGGCCGGCGCGTCGGCCGGGTCGGGGGCGCCGGTGGGTGGGTCGGGTGGGTCCAGGCGGCCTGGCGTCCCGGCCGTCTCCGGTTTCTCCGGTGCCGGCGTCGTCCGCGGCTGTTCCGGCTGTTCCGGGTGCTCCGGTGTCTGTGGGGCCGGGGCCGGGGGCGCGGGCTCCTCGCCGGTCGTCTGCTGCGCCGGTTCGGCGTTGTCCGACCGGGGCTGCCCGCTGCCGCCGCTCACGTCCACGGTGTCCCCTCGTTAGATACGTCTTCTCCGGTCGATGGTATGCGGCCGTCGCGGCGTGTTCTGCCCCGGCACCCCCTGTGTTGGCCGGGGCGTCGTGCGGGTTGGGTGACTGTCAGTGGCGGGCCGTATGGTCTGTGGTCATGGACAGCAGCATCGAGGACGCCGCACGGGATCGGGGCGCGGTCGTCGCGCAGGGGGATGGGCCGGTCACGGCGGTGGCGGGCAGGGCGGCCGGGCCGCCTGCGTCGCTGTCGCCGTCGCGGGCCAGTGACTTCATGCAGTGTCCGTTGCTGTACCGGTTCCGGGTGATCGACCGGCTGCCGGAGAAGCCGAGCGAGGCGGCGACCAGAGGCACTCTGGTGCACGCGGTCCTCGAGCGGCTCTTCGACGCGCCCGCGGCGGAGCGGACGGCGCCGCGGGCCAAGGCGCTGGTGCCGGGGCAGTGGGACCGGTTGCGGGAGTCCAGGCCGGAGCTCGAGGAGCTGTTCGCGGAGGATCCGCGGGGCGAGCGGCTGGCGCGTTGGCTGGGTGAGGCGGAGCAGCTGGTCGAGCGCTGGTTCACGCTGGAGGATCCGGTCCGTCTCGAGCCCGTGGAGCGGGAGCTGTTCGTGGAGACGGAGCTGGAGTCGGGGCTGCGGCTGCGCGGGATCATCGACCGGGTCGACGTGGCTGCGACGGGTGAGGTGCGGATCGTCGACTACAAGACGGGCAAGGCGCCGCGGCCGGAGTACGCCGAGGGTGCGTTGTTCCAGATGAAGTTCTACGCGCTGGTGGTGTGGCGGCTGAAGAACGTGGTGCCGAGGCGGCTGCAGCTGGTCTATCTCGGCAGCGGTGACGTGCTGACGTACGACCCGGTCGTGGCCGATCTGCAACGGGTGGAGCGCAAGCTGCTCGCGCTGTGGGAGGCGATCCGGGAGGCGACGGAGTCGGGTGAGTGGCGGCCGCGTCCGACGAAGCTGTGCGGCTGGTGCGACCACCAGGCGCACTGTCCGGAGTTCGGCGGTACTCCCCCGCCGTATCCGCTGCCGGTGAGGTCGGCCGCGTCCGGGGACGTGGCGCAGGGCAGAATGGGCGCGGACTAGCAGAAGGAGACTCATCGTGGCCATCCGTGTCCTACTGGTCGACGACCAGCCGCTGCTGCGCACCGGGTTCCGGATGATTCTGGAGGCCGAGCAGGACATCGCGGTCGTGGGCGAGGCCGGAGACGGCCTGCAGGCACTCGACCAGGTGCGGGCCCTGCAGCCCGACGTCGTGCTGATGGACATCCGGATGCCGCGGATGGACGGCGTGGAGGCGACCCGGCAGATCACCGGTCCGGGCCGGGACGGTCCGGCGAAGGTGCTGGTGCTGACCACGTTCGATCTGGACGAGTACGTGGTGGAGGCGCTGCGCGCGGGAGCCAGCGGCTTCCTGCTGAAGGACGCCCCGGCCAACGAACTGGTGCAGGCGATCCGGGTGGTGGCGAACGGGGAGGCGATGCTGGCGCCGAGCATCACGCGCCGGCTGCTGGACAAGTACGCGACGCATCTGCCGTCCGGTGAGGAGCCGGTGCCGGACACGCTGCACACGCTCACCGACCGTGAGGTGGAGGTGCTGAAGCTGGTGGCGCGCGGGCTGTCGAACGCGGAGATCGCCGCGGATCTGTTCGTCAGCGAGACCACGGTGAAGACGCATGTGGGGCATGTGCTGACCAAGCTGGGGCTGCGGGACCGGGTGCAGGCGGCGGTGTACGCGTACGAGAGCGGCCTGGTGCGCCCCGGCGCGCAGTAGCCGGCGGCCGACAGGCGTATACGACAGGAGGGGCGCCCCGCTTCACGAGCGGGGCGCCCCTCCTGTCGTATGACCGGGCGTCAGCTGCTGGAGCCGCGGCCCAGCTCCCACAGCTGGAGGCTGGCGGAGGAGTTGAGGGCGTAGGCGACGCCGGTGATGTCGTCGCGGGCGGCGACGTACTGCTTGCCCTGCCACAGGGGCAGCACGGGGACGTCGTTGGCGACGTCGTCCTGGATCTCGGTCAGGCTGCCGGCGGCGCTGGCCCGGTCGGCCTCGCGGCGGGACTCGGGGATCAGCGTGTTGATGATCCGGTTGTTGACGTAGGGCGACTTGAGGAAGTTGTCCTTGTCGAGGAACGGCGCGAGGAAGTTGTCGGCGTCCGGGAAGTCGGGGAACCAGCCCATGCCGTAGACGTCGTAGTCACCCTTGCGCTCGTTGGTCTGGTAGCTCGACCAGGGGGTGCCCTCGATGCTGACGTCGAACAGTCCGCTGCCGTTGAGCTGCTGCTTGAGGACCTCGAACTCCTGCTTGGTGGCCGAACCGTAGTGGTCGGTCGTGTAGTGCAGCGTGAGCTTCACCGGGGTGGTGATGTTCGCCGCGGTCAGCAGGTTCTTCGCCTTGGAGACGCTGGGGTCGCCGTACTTGTTGAAGAAGGAGTTGGAGTGGCCGGTGATGGAGGCCGGGACCAACGAGTACAGCGGCTCGGCCTGGGAGCCGTACACCTTGGCGACGAGTTCGTCGCGGTTGATGACCTGGGCCATGGCCTGGCGGACGGCCTTGGTCTTGACGGACGGCGCGTCGGTGTTGAAGCCGAGGTAGCGGATCTCCAGGCCGGACATGTCGACGAGGCTGACGTTCTTGTCGGTGCCGGCGTCGAGCTTGTTGATCTGGGCCGGCGACATGGAGCGGGTCATGACGTCGATGTCGCCCTTGTCGATCGCCGCGCCCATGGCGTCGGCGTCCTTGAAGGCGCGCAGGACGACCTGCTCGTTGTTCACCTTCACGCTGCCCTTGTAGTTCGGGTTCTTGGTGAAGGTGGCGGAGACGAACTCGTCGTTCTTGACGTCGGCCTTGAAGGTGTAGGGGCCGGAGCCGTCGATGTCGAAGCCGTCGCGGAGCTTGTCCTTCTCGTAGTCCTTGGGGTTCAGGATGCCCGCGACCGGGGTGGACAGCTTGTACGGGAAGGTGGCGTCGGCGGTCTTGAGGTGGAAGATGACCTCGCGGTCGCCCTGGGTCTCGACGGTGTCGATGTTCGTGAGCAGGCCGTAGACGCCACTGTCCGACTTGATGCGCAGGGCACGCTCGATGGACCACTTGACGTCCTCGGCGGTGACGGCGTTGCCGTCGGAGAACTTCAGGCCCTCACGCAGCTTGCACGCGTAGCGCTCGCTGCCGCTGTCGGTGAAGGAGCAGCTCTCGGCCGCGTCCGGGACCGGGTCGCCCTCGCCCTTGGGCTGGGACATGAGGGTCTGCACGGTCTGGCGCAGGATGTTCCAGCCGCCGACGTCGTAGGAGTAGGCCGGGTCGAGGGGCGCCGGGGCGTCCTTCGTGGCAGTGAACCCGTCGGTGGTGCCTACGACGATCGCGTCGCTGCTGCTGCTCCCGCTGTCGGATCCACCGCACGCGGCGAGCACCGGAGTGAGCAGGCCGACCACGGCCGGCAGCACCAAAGTCTTACGGTTCATGCTCGAAGTTCTCCAGAGCTGTTCGTGTCCGTGTATCCCGCATACATGGGGTGTCGAAGCGGATCACGGGGGTTACGGCGATGTTCTCGCGACGAGATTAGTCGGCGCCCGCAGGACGGTTGGCAGCGGCGTGAGTTGAGGGCCCATCACGCAGGGGAACCGGTCGTGGACGGACCGAAAACCCGACAGCGGCAGGATTAGTGCAGCGTCTCCCCAATCGGGACACAAGGTCGCCCCGTTTCCCCCCGAACGGGGGTGGGCTGCACAATCGGGCAACGTTGTCGAGCATCCTCACGCGTGGGGAACGTCACACGCGCATTTCTGTGATGGAGTATCGGAATTCAGCCGGTTGAACAGTTGCGAATTCCGTTGAATGATCGCTGTCGGGATTTCGACCAATGGACTTTGCACGCTGGGTGAACGGCTAGGCCATTTCCGTCATCAGGCCACGCAGAAAAGCCAGGTCGACCTCTTCCAGCGAGGTCACCACGGTACGCCGTGCGGCCGGGGCGATCGGCGCGACGGACGGGACGGCGACCACCTGGCAGCCGGCCGCCTCGGCGGCGGCGACACCGGTCGCGGTGTCCTCGACGACCGCGCATCTGGCCGGATCCACGCCCAGTCCGGCGGCGGCGAGCAGGTACGGGTCCGGGTAGGGCTTGGTGCGCGAGACCTCGTCGCCGGCGACGGACAGGCTGAAGTGCTGGGGGCCCAGCGAGGTCAGGACACGGTCGATGATGCGCCGGTGCGAGGCGGAGACCAGGGCGGTGGGGATCTGCTGCTCGTACAGCTCGGCGAGCAGCCGCTGCGCGCCCGGCATCAGCGGCAGGGCGGTGCCGATGCGTGCCTCGAAGCCCTCGTTGAGCAGCACGCTGAGCTCGGCGAGGGTGATGGCGGCGCCGGTGGCCTCGATGAGGAACCCGGCGCTGCGGGTCATGGGGCCGCCGACCACGACATGGCGCCAGGAGTCGTCGAGGGTGTGGCCGAGGCGGGCGAAGATCTCGACCTCGACGTCCCACCAGAAGCCCTCGGTGTCCACCAGGGTGCCGTCCATGTCGAGGAGCACCGCCTGGAGGGCCGAGCCTTCCGCCGTACGGGTTCCGAGCGCGGGGACCGTGCTGGTCAATCCACACACCTCCTTGAGGGACGACCAGGCCGGTTCCCATGCGGGGAACCGGCCTGCTGTGGACCGACCAGTGTACGACTTATCCGATCAGTGTGCTGTGTGGGACACGTCTCGGTGCCGGCGTACCGGTCAGCGGGCGTTGAAGTACTTCGCCTCCGGGTGGTGGATCACGATGGCGTCCGTGGACTGCTCGGGGTGCAGCTGGAACTCCTCGGACAGGTGGACGCCGATCCGCTCGGGCCGGAGCAGGTCGGCGATCTTGGCGCGGTCCTCCAGGTTGGGGCAGGCGCCGTAGCCGAGGGAGAAGCGGGCGCCCCGGTACTTCAGGGCGAACATGTCCTCGATGTCGCCGGGGTCCTCGCCGGCGAAGCCCAGCTCCGAACGCACGCGCGCGTGCCAGTACTCGGCGAGGGCCTCGGCCAGCTGGACGGACAGGCCGTGCAGTTCGAGGTAGTCGCGGTAGGCGTTGGCCTCGAACAGCTTGGCGGTCTGCTCGCCGATGCGGGAGCCGACGGTGACGACCTGGAGGCCGACCACGTCCGTCTCGCCGGACTCCTCGGGGCGGAAGAAGTCGGCGAGGCAGAGCCGGCGGCCGCGGCGCTGGCGGGGGAAGGTGAACCGGGTGCGTTCGTTGCCGCGGTCGTCCAGGATGATCAGGTCGTCGTCCTTGGAGACGCACGGGAAGTAGCCGTAGACCACGGCCGCTTCCAGCAGGTTCTCCGTCTGGAGCTGGTCGAGGAGGCCGCGCAACCGGGGGCGGCCCTCGGTCTCGACGAGTTCCTCGTACGACGGTCCCTCGCCGGTGCGGGCCTGCTTGAGGCCCCACTGGCCCTTGAAGAGGGCGCCCTCGTCCAGCCAGCTCGCGTACTCCTTGAGCTGGATGCCCTTGATGACGCGGGTGTCCCAGAACGGCGGGGTGGGCACCGGGTTGTCGACGGCGACGTCGGAGCGGACGTGGCCCTCCTCGGACCGCTCCTCGACCTCGACGGCGGGGGCCTGCCGGACCCGGCGCTGCTTGAGCTCGGGGAGGCTGGCGCCGGGCACCCCGCGCTTGACGCCGATGAGCGCGTCCATGAGGCGCAGGCCCTCGAAGGCGTCGCGGGCGTAGCGGACCTCGCCCTCGTAGAGCTCGTGCAGGTCCTGCTCGACGTAGGCGCGGGTGAGGGCGGCGCCGCCGAGGATGACCGGGTAGGTGGCCGCGAGGCCGCGCTGGTTGAGCTCCTCCAGGTTCTCCTTCATGATCACCGTGGACTTGACGAGCAGGCCGGACATGCCGATGACGTCGGCCCGGTGTTCGTCGGCGGCCTCCAGGATCGCGGAGACGGGCTGCTTGATACCGAGGTTGACGACGTTGTAGCCGTTGTTGGACAGGATGATGTCGACGAGGTTCTTGCCGATGTCGTGGACGTCGCCGCGCACGGTGGCGAGCACGATGGTGCCCTTGCCCTCGACGTCCGACTTCTCCATGTGCGGTTCGAGGTGGGCGACCGCGGACTTCATGACCTCGGCGGACTGGAGGACGAACGGCAGCTGCATCTGGCCGGAGCCGAACAGCTCGCCGACGACCTTCATGCCGTCCAGGAGGGTCTCGTTGACGATGTCGAGAGCCGGGCGGTCCTGGAGGGCCGCGTCCAGGTCGGCCTCCAGGCCGTTCTTCTCGCCGTCGATGATGCGGCGCTTGAGGCGTTCGTCCAGCGGGAGGGCGGCCAGTTCCTCGGCCTTGCCCGCCTTGAGCGACTTGGCGGTGGCGCCCTCGAAGAGGGCCATCAGCTTCTGGAGCGGGTCGTAGCCCTCGGCGCGGCGGTCGTACACGAGGTCGAGGGCGGTCTGCACCTCCTCCTCGGAGAACCGGGCGATCGGCAGGATCTTGCTCGCGTGCACGATCGCCGAGTCCAGGCCCGCCTTGACGCACTCGTCGAGGAAGACGGAGTTCAGCAGGATGCGGGCGGCCGGGTTGAGGCCGAAGGAGATGTTGGACAGGCCGAGGGTGGTCTGGACGTCCGGATGGCGGCGCTTGAGCTCGCGGATCGCCTCGATGGTGGCGATGCCGTCTCCCCGGGACTCCTCCTGGCCGGTGCAGATGGTGAAGGTCAGGGTGTCGATGAGGATGTCCGACTCGTGGATGCCCCAGTTCCCGGTCAGGTCGTCGATCAGCCGCTCGGCGATCTCGACCTTCTTCTCGGGGGTACGGGCCTGGCCCTCCTCGTCGATGGTCAGCGCGATCAGGGCGGCGCCGTGCTCCCGCGCCAGCTTCGTGACCTTCGCGAACCGGGACTCCGGGCCGTCGCCGTCCTCGTAGTTGACGGAGTTGATGACCGCGCGGCCGCCGAGCTTCTCCAGCCCGGCCCGGATGACGGGGACCTCGGTGGAGTCGAGGACGATCGGCAGGGTGGAGGCGGTGGCGAAGCGGCCGGCCAGCTCCTCCATGTCGGCGACGCCGTCCCGGCCGACGTAGTCCACGCAGAGGTCCAGCATGTGGGCGCCCTCGCGGATCTGCTCGCGGGCCATCTCCACGCAGTCGTCCCAGCGGGCGGCCAGCATGGCCTCGCGGAACTTCTTCGAGCCGTTGGCGTTGGTGCGCTCGCCGATGGCCAGGTAGGAGGTGTCCTGGCGGAACGGGACCGTCTGGTAGAGCGAGGCGGCGCCGGGCTCGGGGCGCGGGCTGCGCTCGGGCGGGGTGATGCCGCGGACCCGCTCGACCACCTGGCGCAGGTGCTCGGGGGTGGTGCCGCAGCAGCCGCCGATGAGGGAGAGGCCGTAGTCGCGGACGAAGGTCTCGTGGGCGTCGGCCAGCTCCGACGGAGTGAGCGGGTAGCTGGCGCCGTTCTTGCCGAGGACGGGCAGGCCGGCGTTCGGCATGCACGCGAGCGCGATGCGGGAGTGCCGGGAGAGGTAGCGCAGGTGTTCGCTCATCTCGGCGGGGCCGGTGGCGCAGTTCATGCCGATCATGTCGATGCCGAGCGGCTCCAGCGCGGTGAGCGCGGCGCCGATCTCCGAGCCCAGCAGCATGGTGCCGGTGGTCTCGACGGTGACGGAGACGATGATCGGGACGTCCAGGCCGGCGGCCTCACGGGCGCGGTGGGCGCCGATCACGGCCGCCTTGGTCTGGAGCAGGTCCTGCGTGGTCTCCACGATCAGCGCGTCCGCGCCGCCGCTGATCAGGCCCTCGGCGTTCTGCTGGAAGGCGTCGCGGATCGTGGTGTACCCGACGTGCCCGAGGGTGGGCAGCTT
Organism: Streptomyces sp. NPDC090499; assembly: GCF_044769305.1. Classification (NCBI taxonomy): domain Bacteria; kingdom Bacillati; phylum Actinomycetota; class Actinomycetes; order Kitasatosporales; family Streptomycetaceae; genus Streptomyces; species Streptomyces sp. NPDC090499. The sequence continues at coordinate 185,313 of NZ_JBIVXP010000006.1, read as the reverse complement.
GGTGCCGGGGCCGATGGAGCCGAGGACCCAGCGCTGCCGGCCGTCGCGGGCGAGGTAGCCGTCGGCGGTCTCGCGGGCGATGCGGGCGCCGGCCTCGGACAGTTCGAAGACGCGCTCGGGGATGTCGTACTCGGCGAGCGCCGCGTAGTTGGCGCCGAACGTGTTCGTCTCGACGCAGTCCACGCCCGTGTCGAAGTACGCCTCGTGGACCGAGCGCACGATGTCGGGCCGGGTCAGGTTCAGGATCTCGTTGCAGCCTTCCAGCTGCTGGAAGTCGTCGAGCGTGGGGTCCTGCGCCTGGAGCATGGTGCCCATGGCTCCGTCGGCGACCACCACGCGTGTGGCGAGCGCCTCCCGGAGCTCGGACACCCGGGTCCGGCTGTCGGCGGAAGGGGACGGCGGCAACGAGGCCATGAAGGGCTCCCTTGGATGCGACGGCTGTCGGCTATGCGGTTTCCCCGGGCGGACCCGGCTATGGACGCACGGCGCCAGCGTAACCGGGAGTGGGCTTGGATGGGCAGGGCGTCCATGTGGCGGACGAGTGACCGGCGGGGCGGGCAGTATGACGCCGGCCATGGCGTTTCGGCCGCTCACGGGTCATGGTGCGGGGCGGACGTGTGTGGCCGGACACCCAAGGGCGGGCCACGCGTGAAGTAACGGATGTCGACCGACCATTGGCGGTGAGTCGGCATCGACCGGTAGTGTTCGGCATTGCCGAACGATGGTTACGGCGTTGTGACGGTGAGGGTCACAGGGGACGGAGGCAGAACGGCGATGGCACGGAACATCCAGTCGCTCGAACGGGCGGCCGCGATGCTGCGGCTGCTCGCGGGCGGCGAGCGACGGCTCGGCCTGTCGGACATCGCCTCGTCGCTGGGCCTCGCCAAGGGCACCGCCCACGGCATACTCCGCACCCTCCAGCAGGAGGGGTTCGTCGAGCAGGACGACGTCTCGGGCCGTTACCAGCTGGGCGCCGAGCTGCTCCGGCTCGGCACCACCTACCTGGACATCCACGAGCTGCGGGCGCGGGCGCTGGTGTGGACGGACGACCTGGCCCGCTCCAGCGGGGAGAGCGTCTACCTGGGCGTGCTCCACCAGCAGGGCGTGCTGATCGTGCACCACGTCTTCCGGCCCGACGACAGCCGGCAGGTGCTGGAGATCGGTGCCATGCAGCCGCTGCACTCCACGGCGCTCGGCAAGGTGCTGTCGGCCTACGACCCGGTGGCGCACAGCGAGGCGCTGGAGGCCGACCGCAAGCCCTTCACCGACCGCACCACCTGCGACCTCGACGCCTTCGAGCACATCCTCGACATCACCAGGGCCCGGGGCTACGCGGCCGACGTGGAGGAGACCTGGGAGGGCGTGGCCTCGGTCGCGGCCCCGATCCACGACCGCCGCCGGATGCCGGTGGGCGCGGTGGGGATCACGGGCGCGGTGGAGCGGCTCTGCAAGGACGGCGAGCTGCGGCCCGACCTGGTCGCCGCGGTGCGGGACTGCGCCCGTGCCGTCTCGCGGGACCTGGGCGCGGGCCGGTTCTGACGGCACACCCCTGATCGACGACCGAGGCCGGTTCGCAGGTGGCGGACCGGCCTCAGCCGTACCCTGAGATGGACATAACAGGGCAAACATGCAGATCAGTGGAGCTAACGCAGGACACCCGGCGGACAACCCGACTCGGCCCGACCCATCGATAACCCACAGCAATCAATAACGATCGCGTTTTCGATAACAGAACTCTTGACGCACGCGTAACGCCGGAGCAAGACTCCCGTCCATCGGTCGGCATTGTCGAACACCTACCGGCAATACGCGCTAGAGTGTGACAACGCCAAAGGCCGACATCGCTCTCACCCCCGAGGGCGCCAACACCCCGACGGGACTCGGGGTTCGGCTTCCCTGGACGAAGGACAAAGGAGTCGCGGGTGTCCAGCTCCGACATCTTCATCGGCGAGACCATCGGTACCGCCATACTCATCCTGCTCGGCGGTGGCGTCTGCGCCGCCGTGACCCTCAAGGCCTCCAAGGCCCGCAACGCCGGCTGGCTCGCCATCGCCTTCGGTTGGGGCTTCGCCGTCATGACGGCCGTCTACATCTCCGGACCGCTGTCCGGTGCCCACCTCAACCCGGCCGTCACCGTCGCTCTCGCCATCAAGAACAGCGACTGGAGCAACGTCCCGGTCTACTTCGCCGGACAGCTGCTCGGCGCGATGATCGGCGCCTCCCTGGTGTGGGTCGCCTACTACGGCCAGTTCCACGCGCACCTCACCGACAAGGAGATCGTCGGCGGTCCGGGCGCGCAGGCCACCACGGCCAAGGCCGTCGAGGCCCAGGAGAAGGGCGCAGGCCCGGTCCTCGGCATCTTCTCCACCGGTCCCGAGATCCGGAACGCGGTCCAGAACCTCGCCACGGAGATCATCGGCACCGTCGTGCTGATCCTCGCGGTCCTCACCCAGGGCCTCAACGACAAGGGCAACGGCCTCGGCGTCCTGGGCGGCCTGATCACCGCCCTGGTGGTGGTCTCCATCGGTCTCTCGCTCGGCGGCCCGACGGGATACGCCATCAACCCGGCCCGTGACCTCGGCCCGCGCATCGTGCACGCACTCCTCCCCCTGCCCAACAAGGGTGGTTCCGACTGGAGCTACGCCTGGATCCCGGTCGTCGGCCCGCTGATCGGCGGCGCCATAGCCGCGGGTATCTACAACGTCGCCTTCGCTTAGACCAGCAGGCCTCGCCCAAGAGACAGACGTACCGCCACACACCACGGACCTCTGAGGAGCACACAGTGACCGACGCCCACACCGCAGGCCCCTTCATCGCCGCGATCGACCAGGGCACCACCTCCAGCCGCTGCATCGTCTTCGACAAGGACGGCCGGATCGTCTCGGTCGACCAGAAGGAGCACGAGCAGATCTTCCCGAAGCCGGGCTGGGTCGAGCACAACGCCAACGAGATCTGGACCAACGTCCAGGAGGTCGTCGCCGGGGCCATCCAGAAGGCCGGCATCACCCGCGACGACATCAAGGCCATCGGCATCACCAACCAGCGCGAGACCACCGTGCTGTGGGACAAGAACACCGGTGAGCCCGTCCACAACGCCATCGTCTGGCAGGACACCCGCACCGACGCCCTCTGCAAGGAACTCGGCCGCAACGTCGGCCAGGACCGCTTCCGCCGCGAGACCGGTCTCCCGCTGGCGTCCTACTTCGCCGGCCCCAAGGCCCGCTGGCTGCTCGACAACGTCGACGGCCTCAAGGAGCGCGCCGAGGCGGGCGACATCCTCTTCGGCACCATGGACACCTGGGTCATCTGGAACCTGACCGGCGGTGTCGACGGCGGCAAGCACGTCACCGACGTGACCAACGCCTCCCGCACCCTGCTGATGAACCTGCACACCATGCAGTGGGACGACAAGATCGCCGAGTCCATCGGCGTGCCGCTGCAGATCCTGCCCGAGATCCGCTCCTCCGCCGAGGTCTACGGCGAGGTCACCGGCGGCAAGCTCGGCGACCTGCTCGGCGGCATCCCGGTCGCCTCCGCGCTCGGCGACCAGCAGGCGGCCCTGTTCGGCCAGTGCTGCTTCTCCGAGGGCGAGGTCAAGTCCACCTACGGCACCGGCACCTTCATGGTGATGAACACCGGTGACAAGATCATCAACTCCTACGCGGGTCTGCTGACCACGGTCGGCTACAAGATCGGCGACCAGCCGACCCAGTACGCGCTGGAGGGCTCGATCGCCGTCACCGGCTCGCTGGTCCAGTGGATGCGCGACCAGATGGGCCTCATCTCCACCGCGGCCGAGATCGAGACGCTCGCGCTCTCGGTCGAGGACAACGGCGGCGCCTACTTCGTGCCGGCCTTCTCCGGCCTGTTCGCCCCGCACTGGCGCTCCGACGCCCGCGGCGTGATCGCCGGCCTGACCCGGTACGTCACCAAGGCGCACCTGGCCCGCGCCGTCCTGGAGGCCACCGCCTGGCAGACCCGCGAGATCGCGGACGCCATGGTCAAGGACTCCGGCGACGAGCTGGTGGCCCTCAAGGTCGACGGTGGCATGACCGCCAACAACCTGCTGATGCAGCAGCTCGCCGACGTCCTGGACGCACCCGTGGTGCGCCCGATGGTCGCCGAGACCACCTGCCTCGGCGCCGCCTACGCCGCCGGCCTCGCCGTCGGCTTCTGGTCCGGCACCGACGAACTGCGCGCCAACTGGCGCCGGGCCGCCGAATGGACCCCCCGCATGGACGCGGAGACCCGCGACCGTGAGTACAAGAACTGGCTCAAGGCCGTCGACCGGACCATGGGCTGGATCGACGACGAGAGCTGAGAGAGCGCGCACCGCTCTCACGATCGAGCTCTGACGAGGAGTAAGAACCCGACATGACCAGTCAGTCCACCCTGCAGTCCGTACCTGCCCTGGGGACGCACCCGGCCTCCGGCTCGCTTCCGAGCCGCGCCGAGACCAGGGAGCAGCTCTCCAAGGCGTCGTACGACCTTCTCGTGATCGGCGGCGGCATCCTGGGCATCTCCACCGCCTGGCACGCCGCGCAGTCCGGGCTCAGGGTGGCACTGGTCGACGCCGGCGACTTCGCCGGCGCCACCTCCTCCGCCTCCTCCAAGCTCCTCCACGGCGGTCTGCGCTACCTGCAGACCGGCGCGGTGAAGCTGGTGGCGGAGAACCACTTCGAACGCCGTGCGGTCTCCCGCCAGGTGGCCCCCCACCTGGCGAACCCGCTCACCTTCTACCTCCCCGTGTACAAGGGCGGTCCGCACGGCGCGGCGAAGCTCGGGGCGGGCGTCTTCGCCTACTCCGCGCTCTCCGCGTTCGGTGACGGCGTCGGCCACCTGCTCTCCCCCGCGCGGGCCCAGCGGGACGTGCCGGAACTGCGCACCGAGAACCTCAAGGCCGTCGCGGTCTACGGCGACGACCAGATGAACGACGCGCGCATGGCGCTGATGACGGTCCGCGCGGCCGTCGAGGCGGGCGCGGTCGTCCTCAACCACGCCCAGGTCACCGGGCTGCGCTTCACCCGGGGCCGGGTGACCGGCGCCGACCTGAAGGACGCGGTCTCCGGCGAGGAGTTCGGCGTCAACGCCCGCCTGGTGCTGAACGCGACCGGCCCCTGGGTCGACCACCTGCGCCGGATGGAGGACCCGAACGCGGCCCCGTCCATCCGCCTGTCCAAGGGCGCCCACCTGGTCCTGAAGCGCACCTCCCCGTGGAAGGCCGCGCTCGCGACCCCGATCGACAAGTACCGGATCACCTTCGCCCTCCCCTGGGAGGACATGCTGCTGCTCGGCACCACCGACGAGGAGTACGAGGGCGACCCCGCGGACGTGGCCGTCACCGAGAAGGACATAGCCCAGATCCTGGACGAGGCCGCGTTCTCCGTCCGGGACCAGCAACTCCAGCGCGACCTGATCACCTACTCCTTCGCCGGCCTGCGCGTCCTGCCGGGCGGCCCCGGCAGCACCGCGAAGGCCAAGCGGGAGACCGTGGTCACCGAGGGCCGGGGCGGCATGCTGTCCGTCGCGGGCGGCAAGTGGACCACCTTCCGGCACATCGGCCGCACCGTGATGGAGAAGCTGGAGGCGCTGCCGGGCCACCCGCTGGGCGACGACTTCGAGCCCATCGCGTCGCTGCCGAAGAAGCTGCCGCTGCCCGGCGTCGCCAACCCCCGTGCCGTCGCCCACCGCCTGCTGGTGGACAACCCGGCGCCGGGCCCGCGGATGGCCGCCGACACCGCGAAGCACCTGGCCACCCACTACGGTTCGCTGGCCTTCGACATCGCCCGCCTGGCCAACGAGGACCCGCTGCTCGCCGAGCGCGTCCACCCGGACGCCCCGGAGATCTGGGCGCAGGTCGTCTGGGCCCGCGACCACGAGTGGGCCGAGACCGCCGACGACGTGCTGCGTCGCCGTACCACCCTGACCATCCGCGGCCTGGCCACGGACGACGTCCGGGCCAGGGTCCAGGACGTGCTCGACAAGAAGTGACACCGGAACAGGCGGCTGCCGGGTCCTGCCCTGACCGTCCCGGCAGCCGCTGAGGACCCGGCCCCGCCGTACCGGGGGCGGGCGACAGGAGGGGCGGCTTCCCTCCCCTGGGAGCCGCCCCTCGGGCATGCCCGCCGCACGGCCGTATGCCGTCGCCGTGTGCCTCCGGTAACTGCCCGCACGGCACATCGCACCACCAACCGCCCGCCGAACACTCCCGCACGCTCCCTCACACGTGTTTCGAACAGCGGGTTCGCCGAAGATCCTGCGGCTACAACGGGTCGTCACGGCACGACGGAACGACGGCAGGCGGTGCCGGCACGGCACGATCCGGGAGCGGCACATGCACGGCGGACGGCACAGTGCCCGGGTGCGGCGGCGCCTGGGTTGTCGGCGTGCGCGGCGGCGCTCGCCGCCCTCACGGGCGTGCTGCGGTTCCCGTGGGACGACACCGTCACCGAGGGCGTCCTGGTCTCGGCGATCGGCACCCTGGTGTCGGTCGCCGCGCTCGTCGCCGACGTACTGCGCGGCGACGCCGACCCGGTCCTGCGGTCCGCCGACGAGGACCGGCGCCGGGCCGCCGACGCGCTGGCCGAGGCCGTACGCGAGCAGTGGGCGGCGGAGGTCCGGCTGCGGCGGCTGCAGGACCCGGAGCCGATCGAGGTGGGCTGAGCGCCCGCGGACCGGCGGCTCGCCGACCATCCGGAGAACCTCGGGCGCGGCGGCCGGCTCCCCGCGCCGCGGGCTCGGCGGGTCGAGGACCTGGCCGCGTGGTTCGCCGGCCTCCCCGGCCGCCGGCTGGTGGTCCTGGGCGGCCCGGGGCGTACTTCGAGTTCCGGCATCTGCGGCTGCAGTCGCACCTGGCCCACGGCGGCACCCCGGTCGGCACCCCGGCGGACTTCCCGCCCCGGCCCCGCGAGGCACCGGCCGGGCCGGTCAGGGAGAGCGGCGACAGGCCCTGCTAGGCGGGTCCGGGCCCGGTGGAGGGGCGCGGGGAAGGCTGGCCGCGGAAGCCTGACCAGGCCGCATAATGTGACCGAGACATCGGATGTCTGAGCGACAGGGAGGCCGGTATGGCAGTCACCGATGAGGCGATCGAGAAGATCAAGGACATGATCGTCTCCGGTGCGCTGCGCCCCGGAGAACGGTTGCCCAAGGAGAGCGAGCTCGCCGCCGAACTGGGCCTGTCCCGCAACTCGTTGCGGGAGGCGGTACGGGCCCTGTCGCTGATCCGGATCCTGGACGTCCGGCAGGGCGACGGCACGTATGTCACGAGCCTGGACCCGCAGTTGCTTCTCGAGGCCATGAGCTTCGTCGTCGACTTCCACCGCGACGACACCGTCCTGGAGTTCCTCGCGGTGCGCCGGATCCTGGAGCCGGCCGCGACCGCGATGGCCGCCTCCCGGATCAGCGAGCAGCAACTGGACGCACTGGACGCCCAGTTGGACGCGCTCGGCGCCGAGCCTTCGGTGGAGGAACTGGTCGCCTGCGACCTGGAGTTCCACCGGGGCATCGTGCAGAGTTCGGGAAACTCGGTGCTGTGCTCGCTCCTTGACGGGCTGTCGGGCCCGACCACCAGGGCGCGGATCTGGCGCGGTCTGACCCAGGAGGACGCGGTCGCCCGCACCCTGCGGGAGCACCGGGCGATCCTGGCCGCGCTGCGCGACCGGGACGCGGAGGCGGCCCGGTCCTGGGCGACCGTGCACATCGCGAGCGTGGAGCAGTGGCTGCGCAGCAGCCTGTGAAGCGCTTGCCGGCTTCCCGGAACCGGTGGTGTTCGAGAGCGGCGAACGGGGCAGTGATCCGTTCACTCCCCCGTGCAAGGGGGCTGCGGGCGCCCCCGCCTCACGCCGTAAGGTTGGGGCGTACGCGAGGGCACGTCGGAAGGAGGCACTGGGTGATCGAGCTGGAGGGGGTTCCCGAGCTGATCGACCCAGTCATGGTGGCCGCGTTCGAAGGCTGGAACGATGCCGGCGACGCCGCCTCCACCGCGGTCGCGCACCTGGAGCGGGAGTGGAAGGGCGAGGTGTTCGCGGCGCTCGACGCCGAGGACTACTACGACTTCCAGGTGAACCGCCCCACGGTGTGGATGGACGCGGGCGTGCGAAAGATCACCTGGCCGACGACACGGCTGTCGGTGGTCCGGGTCGGCGGCGACAAGCCGCGGGACCTGGTGCTGGTCAGAGGCATCGAGCCGTCCATGCGCTGGCGCTCGTTCTGCAACGAGCTGCTGGGCTTCGCCCACGAGCTGGGCGTCGAGCTGGTGGTCGTCCTCGGCGCGCTGCTCGGCGACACCCCGCACACGCGTCCGGTTCCGGTCAGCGGGGTCACCTCGGACTCGGACCTGGCGCAGCGGATGGACCTGGAGGAGACCAAGTACGAGGGCCCGACGGGCATCGTCGGCGTCCTCCAGGAAGCGTGCACGCATGCCGGTGTGCCGGCGGTCTCACTCTGGGCGGCCGTCCCGCACTACGTCTCCCAGCCGCCCAACCCGAAGGCCACGCTGGCGCTGCTCAACCGCCTGGAGGACCTGCTCGACCTGCGGATCCCGCTGGGCGAGCTGCCCGAGGACGCGCGCGCCTGGCAGGTCGGGGTGGATCAGCTGGCCGCGGAGGACAGCGAGGTCGCCGAGTACGTGCAGACGCTGGAGGAGGCCCGGGACACCGCGGAGCTGCCGGAGGCGTCGGGCGAGGCGATCGCGCGCGAGTTCGAGCGGTATCTGCGGCGCCGGGACGTGAACCCGCCCGGCGGTCACGCCACGGCGGACGGCAGCGATGCCGCGTCCTACCTGCGGGACAACCCCGGGAACCCCGGCGGCAAGGCCAGGCCGCCACGACCGCCGAAGCCCGACACGCCCGGGGGCGCCGGCAATGCCGGGAATCCCGGGGAGGACGGGGACACCGGCGGGGATTCCGGGCCGGACGGCGAGGACACCTCGGAGGACTGAGACAGGGGCGGTACGCGAGATGCGTGCCGCCCCTTCTTGTCGGCCCTGCCGACCGTTGGGGGGTGCGTTCTTGTCGGCCCTGCCGACCGTTGGGGGGGTGCGCGTCGTGTGTGCGGTGCAGGTGAGTCGTGGCTGGTCGCGCAGTTCCCCGCGCCCCTAAAGGCCTGAAGGCGGGGCGCGGGGGTCGGCGTTTCTCAGAGGGCCACGCCCAGCAGGGCGTCCACCGCTCGGGATACGACACCTGGGGCGCCCGTGTCCGTGCCGCCCTGCGCCTGCTGCAGCGACGCCCAGCGGTCGACGGCCGCCAGGGCGGCGGGGGCGTCCAGGTCGTTGCTCAGGGCCTCGCGGATCTCCTCCACGAGGGACTCGGCGGGCGGGCCGTCGGGGCGGGAGACCGCCGCGCGCCAGCGGTCCAGGCGGGCCACCGCGTCGGCCAGTACCTGGTCGGTCCACTCCCAGTCGGCGCGGTAGTGGTGGGAGAGCAGGGCGAGGCGGATGGCGGCGGGGTCGACGCCGTCCCGGCGGAGCCGGGAGACGAAGACCAGGTTGCCCTTGGACTTGGACATCTTCTCGCCGTCGAGGGCGACCATGCCGGCGTGGACGTACGCCCTGGCCATCGGGAACTCGCCGGTGAGCACCTGGGCGTGCGAGGCGCCCATCTCGTGGTGCGGGAAGGCGAGGTCGGAGCCGCCGCCCTGGACGTCGAAGGTCATGCCGAGGTGGTCGAGGGCGATCGCCACGCACTCGATGTGCCAGCCGGGGCGGCCGCGGCCCAGGGAGCCGCCGTCCCAGCTCGGTTCGCCCTCGCGGGCGGCCATCCACAGCATCGGGTCGAGCGGGTTCTTCTTGCCGGGACGGTCGGGGTCTCCGCCGCGCTCGGCGGAGAGCAGCCGCATGGCGGCCGCGTCGAGGTTCGAGACCTTGCCGAAGTTCGGGTCGGACTCGACGGAGAAGTAGATGTCGCCTTCGAGTTCGTAGGCGGCGCCGAGGTCGCGGAGCCGTTCGACCAGCGGCACGATGCCGGGTATGGCCTCGACCGCACCTATGTAGTGCTGCGGCGGCAGCATCCTGAGGGCGGTCATGTCCTCGCGGAAGAGGGCCGTCTCCTGCTCGGCGAGGGCGACCCAGTCGACGCCGTCGCGCTCCGCGCGCTCCAGGAGCGGGTCGTCGACGTCGGTGACGTTCTGGACGTAGTGCACCTGCCGCTTGGTGTCGAGCCACACGCGCTGAACCAGGTCGAACGCGTTGTAGGTCGCCGCGTGCCCCATGTGGGTCGCGTCGTACGGCGTGATGCCGCAGACGTAGATACGGGCGACGGGACCGGGGTCGAGGGTGACAGGACCACCGGTCGCGGTGTCGTGGATCCTCAGGTCGCGGCCCTGACCAGGCAGGGCGGGGACCTCGGAAGCGGGCCAGGCATGCATGTACATGAGCGTAACCGGACCCGAGTTCGGTATACGAACCGGACGGCCTGGAAGGCAGTCTTGATCTCGGGGCCGGAGTGTGCTGGTGGGGCTATACGGGCGGCCAGGGGATGGCCGGCCACTCGCCGCTGGGTTCCGGGTGCCTGCCGGCGGTGAGCAACGTCTCGACACGCGCGCGCGTGGCGTCCAGTTCCGCGGTGGTGATCAGCTCGGCCAGGCGGGTTCCCAGCGGCCCGCCGAGAGCCTCCCGCAGGCCCTTGAGGACCTCGACCGCCTCGCCGGTCAGGTCCTCCCCCGCCCAGCCCCACAGCAGGGTGCGCAGCTTGTTGTCGACGTTGAAGGTGACGCCGTGGTCGATGCCGTAGAGCCGGCCGTCGGCGGTGGGCAGCAGATGGCCGCCCTTGCGGTCGGCGTTGTTGATGACCGCGTCGAGGACGGCGAGCCGGCGCAGCCGTTCGTCGTCCGCGTGCACCAGCAGCGCCGTCCTGCCCTCGCCGACCTCGGCGAGACCGATCGCCTTCCAGCCGGGTTCCGGCTCCTCCGCGTCCACCAGGGCGAGCAGTTCGGCGCCCTCGGGGTCGACGTCGATCCACAGCTGGACCATGCCCTCGCCGTACGGCCCGTCGCGCAGGACGGTGGGCGGGACCAGGTCCCAGCCGGTGGCCGCGGCGACCTCGTAGGCGGCCACCTCGCGCTGGGCGAGGGTGCCGTCGGGGAAGTCCCACAGCGGGCGCTCCCCCGCGACCGGCTTGTAGACGCAGGACGCCTCCCGGCCGTCGTGCGCGACCGTGCAGAACAGTGCCGCGTTGGAGGCGTCGCGGATGCGGCCGCGTACCTTCAGCTCACCGTGGGCGAGCAGCTCGGCGGCGGTCACGCTCCGCGGCGGTATCCGTTCTGGCGCGGACATACATGTCCTTCCGGGTCGAGCGGGAGGCTGCACAGCGGGCACGGCGGCCGCCCGGCGTTGACGACGTCCAGGGCGCGCTTGGCGAAGGCCCTGGCCTGCGCGCCGGTCAGCCGGACCCGCAGCATCGGGGGCCCGTTCTCCTCGTCCTGCAGGAGCCGCTCCTCGGCCTCGGCGAGGTCCTCCTCGGAGTCGGCCTCGAGCTCCACGAGCGCCTGCGCCTCGACGATCATGCGTTCTTCGTCGCCGTCCCAGGCGAGCGCCATGGTGCCGACGCGGAACTCCTCCTCGATGGGGGTGTCGAGGGGGGCGCTGTCGCTGATCTCGGCGGGCGCGACGGCGGGCACGGCCGCGTTGCCGCCGCTGCGGCGCACGACCTCGTCGAGGAGTTCGTCCATGCGTTCGGCGAGTGCGGCGACCTGGGTCTTCTCCAGGGCCACGCTGGTCGTCCGGGGGCCGGCCGTGGCCTGGAGGAAGAACGTACGGCGTCCGGGCATTCCGACCGTGCCCGCGACGAAGCGGTCCGGCGGATCGTAGAGGAACACCTGACGGGACACGTCCTGTCTCCATGAGTCGAGAGTGCGTGGGTTTCGGGCGGGCAACGACACGGCCGGGAGCCGCTTACGTGGGTTGCTTCACCCTACTGCGGCTGACGATCACGGCGCGCCGGCGCCGCCACCGACCGCGGCGTCTTCCCCGGGGGGTTCCTCGCGGGGGGCAAGGGAGGCGAAATCCCCGGTGTCCCCGAGACGAACGAGAAACGGCCTGAGGCGGGTGTAACGGATCGCGGTGATGGAACACGGTTCGACGGAGATCCGCTGGAAGAGGTCGAGATGCAGACCGAGCGCGTCCGCGACGAGGGACTTGATGATGTCACCGTGCGAGCACATGAGAAAGACGGCGTCCGGGCCGTGGTCGCGCTCCACGCGCGCGTTCCACTCGCGGACCGCCTCGGCGGCGCGGGTCTGCATGGCGCGCATGGACTCGCCGCCGGGGAACGCGGCCGCCGACGGGTGGGCCTGGACGACCTCCATCAGCGGCTCGTCCTTGAGTTCGGCGAGCTTGCGGCCGGACCAGTCGCCGTAGTGGGCCTCCCCGATCCGCTCGTCGGTGTGGGCGGTGAGCCCGGGGCGGGCGTCGAGCAGCGGGCGGACCGTCTCCTGGCAGCGCTGCAGCGGGCTGGTGACGAGTTCGGAGATCGGCAGCCCGGCGAGCCGGCCGGGCAGCGCGGCGGCCTGGGCGGCCCCCCGCTCGTCGAGGGCGACGCCCGGCGTCCAGCCGGCGAGCACACCCGAGGTGTTGGCGGTGGACCGTCCGTGCCTTACGAGGATCAGCGTGGGCATGCGGCCCAGGGTAGGCGCACCCCGAAGTGCGCCGGCGGGCGGCCGACGGGAGAATACGCTCCGTGATCGTCGATTGCGCCATCTACCGGGACGGGGAGCGGACGGAGACGCCGCAGGACTTCTCCGACGCCCTCGCCGAGGCACGCGCGCGCGGCGACAGCTTTCTGTGGATCGGCCTGTACGAGCCGACGGAGCGCGAGTTCGACCTGGTCACCGACGAGTTCGGGCTGCATCCGCTGGCCGTCGAGGACGCCCTGACCGCGCATCAGCGGCCCAAGCTGGAGGTGTACGACGACTCGCTGTTCGTCGTCCTGAAGCCGGTGACGTACGAGGCGAAGAGCGACACGGTGACCTCCGGCGAGCTGATGATCTTCATCGGGGACTCCTTCGTGGTCACCGTGCGCCACGGGACGCCCTCGCCGCTCGGCGACATCCGGCGGCACCTGGAGGAGCAGCACGAGATGCTGAAGCACGGGCCGACGGGGGTGCTGCACTCGATCTCCGACGCGGTCGTCGACAACTACCTGGCGGTCGCCACCGAGCTGCAGAACGACCTGGAGGAGCTGGAGGCCGAGGTGTTCTCGCCGAGCGGCGGCGGCTCCCGGCACACCGCGTCACGGATCTACACCTTCAAGCGGCAGATCCTGGAGTTCCGCCGGGCGACCGTGCCGCTGGCGCTGCCCATGACCAAGCTGGCGGGGGTGGGCCCGTACGGCAGCGGGGTGACCGTGCCCTTCGTGCACGCGGAGGCCCGGCCGTTCTTCCGGGACGTCAACGACCACCTGCTGCGGGTGAACGAGAGCGTGGAGGGCCTGGACCGGCTGGTGTCGGACGTCCTCGGCGCCCATCTCGCGCAGATGAGCGTGCGGCAGAACGACGACATGCGGAAGATCTCCGCGTGGGCGGCCATGGCCGCGGTCCCCACGCTGATCGCGGGGATCTACGGCATGAACTTCGACCACATGCCCGAGTTGCACTGGCTCTGGGGGTATCCAGCGGTGATCATGCTCATGGTCCTGCTGGAGCTGTCGCTGTACCGGCTGTTCAAGCGTCGCGGCTGGATGTGAGCCGGTTCGCCGACGGCACCGCGACTCACGCGAACTCGGGGGCGGGGGCCGCGGGGCCGCCCAGGGCGTTCCTGCGCTCCGGCATCCGCAGGGAGACCATGCGGCGCCAGCCGACGGCGCGCTCGTAGGCGTGGACGGCGTGGATGCCGGACGCCAGGAGCGCGGACCTGGCCCTCGGCCAGCCGAGGATGCGGCCCATGTGGGCCATGACGGCGAGGCTGACGTCCCGGTGGACGCGGATCTCGGCGAGGGCGCACGCGCGGAGCGTGTGCTGGATGGTGCGGCCGTGCCCGGCTGCGGCGAACCGCAGCAGTTCCTCGTGGCAGTAGGCGAGGTGGTTGTCCTCGTCGCCGGCGATCATGCGCACCGCGCGGCCCACGTCCGGGTGGTCGGCGAAGTACCGGCGCAGCAGCCCCATCTGCTCGGCGGCGCGCTGCTCGGTGACCCGGCTGTGGGCCAGGTAGGCGACGATGTCCGGCACCGTGAGCGGCTGGTCGGCCCGGAGCCGGTCGTGGGCGAGTCCGATGCCGTGCCGTTCCAGGATCATCGTGTAGTCGGTGTCGGCCGGCACCGGAACGGGCGCCAGCCCGCGCTTCTTCAGCAGGCCGTGGAAGATGCGCCCGTGCTTGTCCTCGTCGGCGCCGTGGCGGGCGATCTTGGGGGCGAGGCCGCGTTCGCTCCGCGGTACCAGCGCGGCGATCCGCGCGTTCTCCCAGCCGCCCTGGGACTCCCCGCTGGCCGCGATGGAGCAGAAGAGCCGGAAGGTCTCGTCGTTGTCGAGGATCTCCTGGAACAGACTCCTGGCCGAAAGCATCGTGGGCACCTCTCCGGAGGACTCACCTGACCCGCAAAGAACGAGTCAAATGCCACGTCGGAGCGGCTGCAACAGGTGTGCGGGCGAACTCGGCCGAAAGGAGGACCGACGGGGTCACGCCGGGGGCGTAACCGCGCGGGCGCGGGCGCGTTGTTCTGCGTGACGGCCGTGGCGGGGAAGACCCCCCGAGCCCCCACCACGGCCGTGGACTTCTCTCACCTCTCAGGTGTTCACGCGAGCCCGGCGCGCTCCAGGGCCTCGGCGCCGGCCCGCAGCGAGGCGAGCCGCTCGTCCAGGGCGAACCCGGCGGGCGCGAGGGAGAGCGTGGTGACCCCGGCGGCCGCGTAGGCCTTCATCCGGTCGGCGATCCGGTCCACGGAGCCGAGCAGCGTGGTCTGGTCGATCAGCTCCTGCGGTACGGCGGCCGCGGCCCCGTTCTTGTCCCCGGACAGGTACTTGTCCTGGATCTCGGCGGCCTCCCGCTCGTAGCCCATGCGCCGGGCGAGCTGGTTGTAGAAGTTCTGCTTGCGGCTGCCCATACCGCCGACGTAGAGCGCGGTGTAGGGCCGGAAGGTGTCGGCGAGCGAGGCCACGTCCCTGTCGTCGCCGACGGCGAGCGGCAGCGTCGGGCAGATGTCGAACCCGTCGAGGGTCCGGCCGGCCTTCTCGCGGCCCGCGCGCAGGTACTTCACGGCCGTCTCCTCCATGTGCTCGGCGGAGGGGAAGATCAGCAGCGCGCCGTCGGCGATCTCGCCGGTCTGCTCCAGGTTCTTCGGGCCGATGGCGGCGATGTAGACCGGGATGTGCTCGCGCTCCGGGTGCACGGTCAGCTTGATGGGCTTGCCCGGACCGCCCGGCAGCGGCAGCGTCCAGTGCTCGCCCTCGTACGACAGCCGTTCCCGGGTCATCGCCTTGCGCACGATCTCCACGTACTCGCGGGTGCGGGAGAGCGGCTTGTCGAACTTGACGCCGTACCAGCCCTCGGAGACCTGCGGTCCGGAGACGCCGAGGCCGAGCCGGAAGCGGCCGCCGGAGAGGGAGTCGAGGGTGGCGGCGGTCATCGCGGTCATGGCGGGCTGCCGGGCCGGGATCTGGAAGATGGCCGAGCCGACGTCGATGCGCTCGGTCTGGGCGGCGACCCAGCTGAGCACGGTGGCGGCGTCGGAGCCGTAGGCCTCGGCGGCCCAGCACACGGCGTATCCGAGCCGCTCGGCCTCCTGCGCCACGGCCAGGTTGTCCCCGTCCATCCCGGCGCCCCAGTAGCCGAGGTTGATCCCGAGCTGCATGGCCGTTCCCCTTACCGATCAGTAACGTCGCTGTTGCGATCGACCTTAGCGCGGAGGTTTTCTGCACGGGGGGATCGGTGCGTGTTCGACTGCGGGCGGGTGGGGGCTGGTCGCGCCCGCGCGGCGGAGCCGCATATCGATTCAGCCCCGCGCCCCTGGGGGGTCGGTTCCCGCCTCCTCCAAGGCGCCGCTGCCTTGTGAAATCGGTTATCCACAGGCAACCCAACGCACCAGCTCTGGCCAGTAATCTCGCGGGCATGGAGCAGAGGCATCTCGGCCGTACCGGCCTGCGTGTGTCCAGAATCGGGCTCGGCACCCTCACCTGGGGCCGGGACGTCGACGAGCACGACGCCGCGGACATGCTGAAGGCGTTCTGGGAGGCCGGCGGGACCCTCGTCGACACCGCGGACGTGTACGGCGACGGTGAGGCCGAGTACCTGCTCGGGCAGCTCATAGAAGGGCTGGTGCCGCGCCGGGACCTGGTCATCTCGACGAAGGCGGGCAGCGTCCCCGACCCCGACCGGCGTTTCAACGGCTCGCGCGGCCACCTGCTCGCCGCGCTGGACGCCTCCCTGGCCCGCCTCGGCACCGACCACGTCGACGTCTGGCACGTGCACGCCTACGACCCGGACACCCCGCTGGAGGAGACCCTGCAGGCCCTCGACCTGGCGGTGAGCAGTGGTCGCGCCCGGTACGCCGGGGTCTCCAACTTCTGCGGCTGGCAGCTGGCGAAGGCGGCCACCTGGCAGCTCGCGGCGCCGGGCAACCGCACCCGGCTGGCCAGCACCCAGCTGGAGTACTCGCTGCTGCAGCGGGGCATCGAGCGCGAGGTGCTGCCCGCCGCCCTCGACCTGGGCATCGGCCTGCTGCCGTCCTCCCCGCTCGGCCGGGGCGTGCTGACCGCGAAGTACCGGCACTCCACTCCCCCGGACTCGCGGGGCGCCTCCGATCATCTGGCGCCGTTCGTCGAGCCCTACCTCGACGACACCGCGACCCGGATCGTGGACGCGGTGCAGACGGCGGCGGACGGGCTCGCGGTCACCCCTCTCCAGGTGGCGCTCGCGTGGGTGCGGGACCGGCCGGGCGTGGCCGCGCCGATCGTCGGCGCGCGCAACGCGCAGCAGCTCGCGGGGGCGTTGTCAGTGGAGGCGCTTACGCTTCCTGACGAGATCTGCCGGGCGCTCGACGACGTGTCGGCGCCCGTGCACCGCTATCCCGATCACGACTGGAGCACGCTGTGAGCACGGAGCCGGGGCTGGGCGCCAAGCCCGAGGCCGACGAGGGCACGACGGCCGGGGGGACGACGGAGACCGGCCACCTCACCGACAGAGCGAACGGCGGCGGCAGCGGCAGGGCCGAAGACGGGGCCGAAACCGACGGGGCGGACGGCCACGAAGGTGCCGAGTCCGTCTCCGGGGCGGCGACGGACGGTGACCCGGCGGAAGGCCGGGCCCGGTCCGGGGGCGACGTGGGCGGCCCGGGGAGCGGCGAGGGCACCGCGGCCGAAGGCGCGGCCCAGGAGTCCGAGGCCGCCACCCGGGAGTCCGAGGCCGCGGCCGAACTGGCCGCTCAGCGGGTCGAGCGGGAGCGGATCGAGCGGCGGAAGGCGGAGAAGTCGGCGCCGATCGACAGCGGGGCCAAGCTCAGCGGCAAGGCGGCCGACCTGCTCGCGGCGGTCCGGGCCGTGGAGAGCGGAGCGAAGCCGGCGGCCGGCGTGTTCACCGCTGCGGAGCCGTCCCCGCGCCCGGTGGCCCCAGCGCCCGAGCCGGTCCGGCGGCCCCAGCCCGCGCCGGCCGCCGCCGTGCCCGCCGTGCCCGCCGCGGAGACGGTCGGGGCGGTCCGACGGGTCCTGACCGACGGCGGTGCGCCCGAGTCGCTCGCGCCCGAGGTCGCCGCCGCTCTCGGCGTGGGCGCGGAGAGGCTGCTGCGGGAGGACCCCTGGCAGCTGCTCCGGGTCACCGGAGTGCGGCCGGACCAGGCAGACGGGTTCGCGCGGGCGCTGCTGGGCGCGGAGTGCGGTCCGGACGACGAGCGGCGCGGCCGGGCGGTGACCGGCTGGCTTCTGGAGCAGGCGGCCGGGGCCGGGCACACCGCGCTGGAGATGCCGGCGCTCACCGCCGCGCTGGCCCGGGGCGCGGTGCCCGACCCGGAGGCGGCCGTGCAGGACGCGCTCGCGGAGGGCGAGGCGCTGGTCTTCCGGGACCCGCTGGACCCGGGCGCCCCGGAGCCCGAGGACGACGAGGAGGAGCGGCCGGTCCGGATCCTGGTCGCCCTTGAGCGGTACGCGCTGGCCGAGGAGAGCCTCGCCGACGGGCTGGCCCGGCTGGTCAACTCCCTGGCCAAGGACGCCCCGGACCCCTGGGAGGCGGCCGCGGCGGCGGCCTCCGGGGGCGCGGCGGAGCTGGCGCGGGCGGTCGCCGGGCACGGCCTGGTGCTGCACACGGGCGGCGAGGCAGCCCGCGCCGAACCCGCGGCCCTGCTCAGCGCCGCCCGCGCGGCCGGGCTGCGCGCCTTCGCGACCACCCATGCCCCTGACGGCAGCCGGCGCCTGGCGGGCGCCGAGGGAGCCGTGGGCACCGTCGCCGACCTGCTCGCCGGCGCCGCGGGGCCCGGCCGGGACGCGGACGGCGCCCTGGCCCTCGACCTGCTGATCGTGCTGGACGCGCCCCAGCTGGACGTGGAGGGCGCGGCGATGCTCGTGGAGGCGCTGCCCGACGGCGCCCGGCTGGTGCTGAGCGGGGATCCGGCGGCGTTGTGGTCCGCGGGCCCCGGGCGGGTCTTCGCCGACCTGCTGGCCGCCCGGGTGTGCCCGCAGATCGCCTCCCGCACGCCCGACCCCGGCCCGCTCGGCGAACTGGTCTCCGGGATCGGCGTGGGCGAGCTCACCCAGGTCGAGGCGCCCGGCAAGGAGGTGGTGATCGTGCCGGTGCGGGACGCGGGCGAGGCGGTGCACCGTGCGGTGCAGCTGGTCGCCGATTCCGTGCCGCGCGCGATCGGCGTCCCCGCCGAGCAGACCGTGGTGATCACCCCGGGCCACGGCGGAGCGGCCGGCACCCGCGCCCTCAACGCCGCCCTCAAGGAACGGCTCAATCCGGGCCCCGGCCGCTTCGGCGGCTTCGACCCCGGTGACCGCATCGCCTACTCCCCCGTGCCGGGCCGTACGGTGCCGGGCCAGGTGGTGACGGCCGACACCGACGGGCTGCACCTGTCGTGCGCGGGGGCGCCCGTGGTCGTGCCGAAGGAGCGGGTGGAGCAGTCCGTCCGCCACGGCTGGGCGCTGACCGCCCACCAGGCGGTGGGCAGCCGCTGGGCGGCGGCGGTCGTGGTGCTGCCGGGGGACGCGGTCCAGTCCCTCAGCCGCCCCTGGGTGTACACGGCGTTCAGCCGGGCGGAGCGCCACCTGTCGGTGGTCCACGGCGTGGAACAGGCCCTGCCGAAGGCGGTGG
This sequence comes from Streptomyces sp. NPDC090499, assembly GCF_044769305.1. NCBI lineage: Bacteria > Bacillati > Actinomycetota > Actinomycetes > Kitasatosporales > Streptomycetaceae > Streptomyces > Streptomyces sp. NPDC090499. The sequence goes on along the minus strand of NZ_JBIVXP010000006.1, from coordinate 166,091 downwards.
CCGAGACCCTGCCGAAGCCGCGGACGACCCGCCTTCCGCTGTTGCTGAAGACACAGGTTCCCGCGGCGGACTGACCGGTTCCGCACCGGTTCCGCTCCCGCGGCGAGGGCGATGGGCCGTGACGGCGCCGGGCGGCGGTGCCCGTCCGGCCTCGACCGCCGGAAGGCACCGCCGCCCGGCGGATCAGCGCTCCGCGTCCAGCGGCTCCAGATCCTCGTCCTCGTCCAGGTCGAGGTCGTCCAGTTCGTCGGTCCGCGCGGTGTCGTCGCCGTCCTCGTCGTCGAAGACCGCGCTGACGTCGAAGCGGCACACCACCCGCTGCGGGTCGACCCCCTCGAAGGGCACCTCAAGCCACTCGCCGGGCTCGGCCGGCTCGTCCGCCGCGGTCACCCAGAGCGTGGAGTCGCCCTCCTCCAGACCGAACTCCTTGTGCCGGGAGGCGATCTCGTCCGGCTCGAACTCGCCGAACAGGACGCCCAGCGCCCCGTGGATCGTGCCCGCCGCGTCCCCGTCCACGCCGGGACCGTCGTCGTACTCCGCCGCCTCCACCCGCTGGGCCTGTGCCAGCAGCCGCTGTGGTTCCGCCACGGCGTAGTCGCGGCGGATCAGCACGCTGATCGCGTTCGGTTCCTCGGGGCCCGCGTACGGCGGGAGCGAGTCGTCCGTACCGGGGATCTCGAAGGGTGTGACTTCGTCGTAACGGTCGTACAGGAGCTCGTCGTAGACCTCGGCGGCCGCGGCCAGCTGGTTGAACGCCTCGTAGACAGCCGGGTCGTCCTCCCCCGACCTGCGTTCGACCGCGGCCAGATGGCGGTCGAGCGCGGTCTTGACCGCCTCGGCGGCGGCGCGTACCTCGGCAGCGGTGGGCTGCGCAGCATCAGACATAGTGCAGACGCTATCCGTACCGGGCACCAGCCCGCACAATAGATGCGATGCCGGAATACGAATTTGTCGACGTGTACGTACCTCGCGGGGTGTCCCGCAAGGAGGCCACACGTCTGCTGACGGACCATGCCGAGTACGGACACTGGGAGTTGGACCGACTGAGCCTGATGCGCGACGGCAGCCGCAGGGTGCGGTTGCGCCGGCGGATCATCCGCCAGGTGCGTGCCACATGGTGAGACTGGCCGACTGACGGAAAGGGCCCCGCGTCGACGGGGCCCGCTCCGTTCCACGCACCGCTGCCGGTGCGTCACCGTCCGTGCGCTACGCCGCGGCGCGCGCCCTGCGGTAGAGCACCGCGCCCGCGAGCAGCGCGCCCGCGCCCGCCGGGAGCGTGAGCCCGAGCGAGAGGTCACTGCCGGTGTGCGCGAGTTGCGCGGCGGCGACGGGCTGGCTCACCGAGGCGCCGCCGCCCAGCGGGGCGACGTGGCTGGAGCCGTGGGTACCGGTCGGCACGGTGTTGTTGCCGGGGTGAGCGGGGGGCGTTCCCGGGTGTCCCGGCTGGCCCGGAGTGCCGGGGTGTCCCGGCCGGCCCGGCTGGCCCGGAGTGCCGGGGTGTCCCGGCTGGCCCGGAGTACCGGGGTTCCCCGGCTGGCCCGGCTGGCCCGGAGTGCCGGGGTGTCCCGGCTGGCCCGGAGTACCGGGGTTCCCCGGCGTCCCGGGCGGGTTGCTCCCGTCTCCCCCGTGTCCGGGGGGCGTGCCGTGGCCCCCATGCCCTCCGTGACCCCCGTGGCCTCCGTGTCCAGGCGGCTGCGCGGGGTGACCGCCACCCGGATGTCCGGGGGTTCCGGGGTGGCCGGGATGTCCGGGGTGGCCGGGGTGGCCCGTGTGTCCGGAACCCCCGTCGTTGGCGCACTCGTTGCCCACCGCGGCGTTGCCGACGCCGATGATGTCGACGCTGTTGCCGCAGACGTTGACCGGGACGTCGATCGGCGCCTGCACGGTGTTGCCCGAACCGACGCCGGGCGAGCCCGCGGTGTGGCCGCCGGCGTGCGAGCCGCCGTGGCCGCCGTGGCTGCTGTGGCCGCCGTGATCGCCGTACCCTCCGGTGTCGCCGTAGCCCGTCGAAGCGCCGCCCCCGCCGCCGGGGTTGGCGCACTTGTTCCCCATCGACGGGTTGAGGGCGCCGACGACGTTCACGGTGTTGCCGCAGACGTTCACCGGCACGTGTACCGGCGCCTGCACCGTGTTGCCGGAGAGCACACCGGGTGAGTCGGTGGCGGAGCCGACGGCTCCGGAGTCGGCGTGGGCGTAACCGCCCGCCGCGGCGATCACGCCGGTCGCCGCGGCCACTGTCATAAGGCCCTTGCGGGTACCTTGTCGCATTTTCTGAATTCCCCCCTGCCTCGGTTCCTGACCTTGCATTCACCGCTGGGAAAACCCTGCGGGAAAACCGGCCGGCCCCGGAGCGCATGGCGCGCGCTCCGGGGCCGGCGGAAAGACGACGCCCCTCAGGGAGTCGGCGTCACTTGTTGATGCAGGTGTTGCCGAAGGCGGGGTTCAGCAGCCCGATCACGGAGATCGTGTTGCCGCAGACGTTCACCGGGACGTGCACGGGAACCTGGATCACGTTGCCGGAGATGACACCCGGGGAACCCACGGCAGCACCCTGGGCACCCGAGTCGGCAGCGGCCAGGCCCGCGCCCGCGAGAACCAGACCACCAGTGGCAACCGCAGCAGCGACGACCTTCTTGAGCATTATTCCTCCTTGTTGGCAATGCGATTCCAAGTAGCGGATCGCATGAGATGTAACGAGGAGGGAGTAATGGAGCTACGAGCTTATCGTCGCATTCACTCTTTTCAGTCGACCTCGTACAGCCGCCCGATTACCTGAAGCCAGGGCTTCACGACGCGTACGGCTTCACGACGCGTACGGCTTCACGAAGCGTCGATGAAGCGGTCGAGGACGCGCACGCCGAACTGCAGCCCGTCCACCGGCACCCGCTCGTCCACGCCGTGGAACATGCCCGCGAAGTCCAGCTCCGGCGGCAGCTTGAGCGGCGCGAAGCCGAAGCCGCGGATGCCGAGGTCGTCGAAGGACTTGGCGTCGGTGCCGCCGGAGAGCATGTAGGGGATGGCCTTGGCGGTCGGGTCCTCGGCGAGCAGCGAGGACTGCATGGCCTCCACCAGGGCCCCGTCGAAGCTGGTCTCCAGCGCCTTGTCGGAGTGCACGTCCGCACGGACCACGTTCGGGCCGAGGATCCGGTCGAGGTCGGCGAGGAACTCCTCCTCGTGTCCGGGCAGGAAGCGGCCGTCCACGTGCGCGGTGGCCTCGCCGGGGATGACGTTGACCTTGTAGCCGGCGTTCAGCTGGGTCGGGTTGGCGGTGTTGCTGAGGGTCGCGCCGATCAGCTTGGCGATGCCACCGAGCCGGGCCAGCGTCGACTCCATGTCCTCGGGGTCCAGCTCGGTGCCGAGCGCGTCGCCCAGCTCGTCGAGGAAGGCCCGGGTGGTCTTGGTGACCCGGACCGGGAACCTGTGCCGCCCGAGCCGGGCCACGGCCTCGGAGAGTTCGGTGATCGCGTTGTCGCGGTGGATCATCGAGCCGTGCCCGGCGGTGCCGGCCACCTTCAGCTTCATCCAGTGCATGCCCTTCTCGGCCGTCTGGATGAGGTAGAGCCGGCGCTGCTCGTTCACCGTGAAGGAGAACCCGCCGACCTCGCTGATCGCCTCGGTGACGCCCTCGAAGAGGTCCGGGTGGTTGTCGACCAGGTGCCGGGCGCCCCAGGTGCCGCCGGCCTCCTCGTCGGCCAGGAAGGCCAGCACGATGTCGCGGGGCGGTTTGCGGCCGCTGCGCAGCCGGTCCCGCACGACCGCCAGGGTCATCGCGTCCATGTCCTTCATGTCGACGGCGCCCCGCCCCCACACGCACCCGTCCGCGACCTCGCCGGAGAACGGGTGGTGGGTCCAGTCGTCGGCGTTGGCCGGTACGACGTCGAGGTGACCGTGGATGAGGAGAGCGGGCCTGGACGGGTCCGCGCCCTCGATGCGGGCCACCGTCGAGGCGCGGCCCGGGTGGGACTCGAAGATCTTCGGCTCCAGGCCGACCTCGGCGAGCTTCTCGGCGACCCACTCGGCGGCCTTGCGCTCGCCGGGACCGGAGTGGTCGCCGTAGTTGCTGGTGTCGAACCGGATCAGCTCGCGGCAGAGGTCCACGACCTCGTCCTCGCCGGTGACGCCCCTGGCCGTGTCCGTCTCGCTCACGCTGCTTCCTTCCGCTGTCACTGCCGCCCGGTCCCCGCCATCCTCTCTCCCTTCCCGCTCCGGGCCCAAGGCCGGTCCCGGCCCGTCACACGCCGTTCACGCCCGCAGGCACGGGAACAGGGTGTGATCGACCGCCCCCGAAAGCCTGGTAGTGTTTCCTCCGTCGCCGCGAGGGGAGCCCGCACGGAAGCCTTCGCACGACAGACACCTTGTCCGGGTGGCGGAATGGCAGACGCGCTAGCTTGAGGTGCTAGTGCCCTTTATCGGGCGTGGGGGTTCAAGTCCCCCCTCGGACACCATGAAGGAATCACGAAGAAACCCCTGCTGAGCAGGGGTTTCTTGGTTTTTGGAGCGGTTTCGGGGCAGAGCGCGGGCGGCCACCTCGCGGTGGACGCCGCTGTCTCAGCCGAGGCCGTCCAGGCCGCCTATTCGGCCGTCACGGAGGGCGACGGCGGAGGCGAACGCACGGAGCGTGGCGCGGTCCAGCAGGAGCGCGGGCCCGTCGGGCCGCTTGCTGTCGCGGACGGCGACCGTCGCCTCGTCGACGATCCCGCATTCCACGCAGTCGGACTGTGATGCGGACGCCGAGGACTTCCACCAGGTCACCGGCAGAGTCGACGCGTCGTCAACGTGCTTCATTCGCTATTCGTTCTTCCTTATCTGGGTGATCAGTTCCACCGACGCCTCGACGGACTCGGCGGCAGACGTGAGGCGTTGCCACGCGGCCCGGTGCGTGGAGACCCGATCACGTTCCTCGATGTACAGGGCGGAGGTCAGCCCTTCCTGGTGGACGACGTCCAGGTCCGTGTGCGGACCGAAGCCCAGGATGCTGAAGGTGCCGGTGAGCCCGGCGTGCAGGGGAGCGTCCGATCTCAACACCTGGATGTTGATGTTCGGGCGCCGCCCCATCGTAAGCAGGCGCCCCAACTGCTCGTACATCAGGGCGGGATCCTCGGTGGTGGAGCGCAGGGCCTGTTCGGAGATGATCGCCCAGAGCGCCAGCGGGTCGCTGTCCCGGGTGAGGACGGCCTGGCGTGCCAGCCGTACCTCGACGAGCGCGTCGACCCGTGCCTCGACCGCCTCGGACATGGCGGTCGCCCGGATGATCTCGCGGGCGTACTCGGCGGTCTGGAGCAGTCCGGGGACCATGCCCAGCTGCCAGGTGGAGACCGTCTCGGCCTCCGCCTCCAGGCTGATCAGGTCCTCGTACACCGGGGTGAGGACACCCCGGTACGAGTGCCACCAGCCGCGTCGGCCGCCCTCCTTGGTGAGCGTGATCAGGGCCGCGCGCAGTTCGTCGCTGACGTCGCGGCCCAGTTCGCCGTAGAGGTGGAGCAGCGCCTGGATGTCCGCCGCCTTGGGGGCGGTCTTGCCGGTCTCCATCCGGGACAGCTTGGAGGAGACGAACGCGCCCTCGGAGTGCTCGGCGACCTCGTCGAGGGTGAGTTCGCCGCGCAGTTCGCGCAACTTCGCACCGAGCCGTCGCCGGCGCACCGTGGGCGTGCTCACGGATTCCCCCTTCTCTCCGGTGAACTGCCCGACAGTCTGCCCGTGCCGCCCCGACCCCCGCCACCGACTGACGACTTGTGCCGCAAGTCTCTCAAGGCGATGCGCAATATTTCACATCTCGTGGGACGTATTGCGATCGACTGTGTCGTGAAGGCACCATGAATCCGGGAAATACGACAGTGACCGCACTCGCATGGCGAACCACTGTGCCTGCGTTGGGACATGCCCGTGAGGGGATGCACATGATCGAACGCCAGCGGAGCACCACGACCGAACCCCGCCCCCTGCAAGTCGCCCCGCCGCCGGTCCTGTTACTGGCCAGCGAGCCTCAGTCGGCCAAAGCCGCCCGGCTGTTCGTGAGCGACTTCATCGCGCACCACACCCCCGACGCCTCCCGCGACCACATCGACGCGGTCGCCCTGGTCACCTGCGAGCTGGTCACCAACTCCCTGCGCTACGAGACCGACCCGGACGACCCGGTCCGGCTCGTCATCGACACCGACGGCTCCCGGACCCGGGTCGAGGTGCACGACCCGCTGGGCCGCCATCCCCGGCTGCGGCCCATCTCGGTCGAACGGGACCGGGGGCGCGGTCTGCTGATCCTCGACGCGCTCTGCTCGGGCCGCTGGGGTGTGGGCAACCTGCCCTGGGGCAAGTCCATCTGGGCCGAGGTCAGCGCCGCGTGACGTCCGGCGCCCTGTGACGTTTCCTCCACCCCCACGGCGACGGCCGGTCCGCGGCGATCCCTCCCCCCTCTTCGCCGCCGGGCCGGCCGTTGTCGTACCGGCCGCCGGACACATGGAGTTGGCCCGCCTCACGCTGTGTGGCCCATCTCTCGCCGGGTAGGGAGAATCCCTGGTCAGAGGTCGCTTAAGATTCAAGGGACTGCTCCGAACGGCTGCTTTCAAGTGGCCGCGAGATGAACGGGAGCCTAGCGTCGTACTAATATTTCCGGCTTGTCACCTAGCCGGAGCCGGACAACCCCAGGCAGACCTGCGGGCCCGCCGGCACCCCGGAGGTTCCGGGAACGAGACGCGAGGACCGGATGGCAGCGATTGACGAGAGCAGTGCTCTCGGCCTGCTCGACGAAGAGATCCGCGAGGAGTTCGGGGACACGGCACGCTTCTCGGCCGGGGCGGCGGCGTCGCCGCGCACCCTGGTGGACGTGTTCGAAGCAACGGTACGGGCCCACCCCGATGAGCCCGCGCTGGACGACGGCACCACCCAGCTGACCTACCGCGGGCTGGCCATGGAGGTGGCGCGGCTGCGGCGGCGGCTCACCGAGGCCGGCATCGGGCTCGGGGACCGCGTCGGCGTGCGGGTGCCGTCCGGAACCAACGATCTGTATGTCGCCATTCTCGGCGTGCTCGCGGCCGGCGCCGCCTATGTCCCGGTCGACGCCGAGGACCCGGACGAGCGCGCCGCACTGGTGTTCGGCGAGGCGGAGGTGGCGGCCGTCCTCGGCGAGGGGCTGCACATCGACGTACGCCGGGAGACCCGGCAGCCCGCCGGGCGTCCCGGCGCCGAGCACGACGCCTGGATCATCTTCACCTCCGGGTCCACCGGCAAGCCCAAGGGCGTCGCCGTCACCCACCGCAGCGCCGCCGCCTTCGTGGACGCCGAGGCCGCGCTGTTCCTGGCCGAGGAGCCGATCGGCCCCGGCGACCGGGTGATGGCGGGCCTCTCGGTGGCCTTCGACGCCTCCTGCGAGGAGATGTGGCTCGCGTGGCGCTACGGCGCCTGCCTGGTGCCCGTGCCGCGCTCCCAGGTCCGCTCCGGCGCCGACCTCGGCCCCTGGCTGGTCGAGCAGGAGATCACCGTCGTCTCGACCGTGCCCACCCTGGCCGCCCTCTGGGAGCCCGAGACCCTCAACGACGTCCGCCTCCTCATCTTCGGCGGCGAGGCCTGCCCGCCCGAGCTGGCCCAGCGCCTGGTCACCGAGGGCCGCGAGGTCTGGAACACCTACGGCCCCACCGAGGCCACCGTCGTCGCCTGTGCCGCCCTGATGACCGGCGACGAGCCGATCCGCATCGGGCTGCCGCTGAACGGCTGGGAGCTCGCCGTCGTGGACGACGCGGGCGTGCCCGTGTCCCTGGGCGAGAGCGGCCAGCTGGTCATCGGCGGGGTCGGCCTCGCCCGCTACCTGGACGCCGAGAAGGACGCGGAGAAGTACGCGCCGCTGGAGTCGCTGGGCTGGGAGCGGGCGTACCGCAGCGGTGACCTGGTGCGCGCCGACCGCGAGGGGCTGGTCTTCCTCGGGCGTGCCGACGAGCAGATCAAGCTCGGCGGGCGCCGGATCGAGCTCGGCGAGGTCGACGCGGCCCTGCAGGCGCTCCCCGGCGTCGCGGGCGCGGCGGCTGCCGTGCGGACCGCGCGCAGCGGCAACCAGCTCCTGGTCGGCTATGTCGTCACCCAGGACGGCTGGGACCACGCGACCGCCGTCGAGAAGCTGCGCGCCGAGCTGCCCGCGGCCCTGGTGCCGCTGCTTGCGCCGGTCGCCGAGCTGCCCACCCGTACCTCCGGCAAGGTCGACCGCAACGCCCTGCCCTGGCCCCTGGAGGGCCTGGAGACGGCCGGCAAGTCCGAGCAGCTGTACGGCACCGAGGCCTGGGTCGCCGAGCAGTGGACCGAGGTCCTCGGCATCCCGGTGTCCAGCGCCTTCGACGACTTCTTCGCGATCGGCGGCGGCAGCCTGTCCGCCGCCCAGCTCACCACCCGGCTGCGCACCCGCTACCCGAGCGCGGCCGTCCTCGACATCTACCAGCAGCCGGTGCTGCGCAAGCTGGCCCGCCGGCTGGAGGAGTCGGTGCAGGACGACGGTGCCGAGCGCACCATCGCGCCGGTGCCGCGCGGCGCCCAGCTGGTGCAGCTGCTGCTCCTGCTCCCCCTGTTCACCCTCCTCGGGCTGCGCTGGACGGTGCTCCTCGCCGCGCTCGGCAACGTCCTCGGCGGCTACGGCTGGCTGCCCACCGCACCCTGGTGGCTGGTCGGCCTCGGGGCCCTGGCCCTGTACACCCCGCCCGGCCGGATCGCGATCGCGGCCGGCGGCGCGCGGCTCCTGCTGCGGGACGTGAAGCCCGGCACGTACCAGCGCGGCGGCTCCGTCCACCTGCGGCTGTGGGCGGCGGAGCGGCTGGCCGAGTTCGCCGGGGCGACGACGCTGACCGGGTCCTGGCTGGAGCGGTACGCGCGGGCGCTCGGCGCCAAGATCGGCCCCGAGGTGGACCTGCACTCGCTGCCGCCGGTCACCGGCCTGCTCAGGGTCGGGCGCGGCGCGGCCGTGGAGTCCGAGGTGGACCTGTCCGGCTCCTGGCTGGACGGCGACCGGCTGGTGATCGGCCAGGTCCGGATCGGCGCCCACGCGGTCGTCGGGACGCGCAGCATGCTCTTCCCGGGCGCCCGCGTCGGCAAGCGTGCCGAGGTGGCCCCCGGCTCCGCGGTCACCGGGCAGATCCCGACCGGCCAGCGCTGGGCCGGCGCCCCGGCGGTCAAGCTGGGCAAGGCCAAGCGGAACTGGCCCAAGCACCGGCCGCAGCGCGGCACGTACTGGCGGGTGATGTACGGCCTGACCGGGCTCGGGCTCAGCGCGCTTCCGGTGCTGTCCGGTGCCGCGGCGCTGCTGGTCGCCGGGCGTTTCGTGGCCCCCGGCGACGGCCTGGCCGAGGCCCTGCGGGGTGCGGCGGTCGCGCTGGTCCCGGCCACGCTGGCCTTCGGGCTGGCGTACGCGCTGCTGATCCTGGTCTCCGTGCGGCTGCTGAGCCTGGGACTGCGGACCGGCACCTACCCGACGCACAGCAGGATCGGCTGGCAGGCGTGGACGGTGTCCCAGCTGATGGACCGCTCCCGCGAGACGCTGTTCCCGCTGTACGCGGGGCTGGTCACGCCGGTGTGGCTGCGGCTGCTCGGGATGCGGATCGGGCGCGGGGCCGAGGTGTCGACCGTGCTCGCGCTGCCGAGCCTGACGACGGTCGGCGAGGGCGCGTTCCTGGCCGACGACACGCTGACCGCGCCGTACGAGCTCGGTGGCGGGTATGTGCGGATAGGGCGTGCGGAGATCGGGCGGCGGGCGTTCCTCGGGAACTCCGGGATGACCGCGCCGGGCCGCAGTGTGCCGGACGGCGGGCTGGTGGGTGTGCTGTCGGCGACGCCGAAGAAGGCCAAGAAGGGCACGTCGTATCTGGGGCTGCCGCCGGTGAAGCTGCCGCGCAGCGCGGCCGACGGCGACCAGAGCCGGACCTACGAGCCGCCGGCCCGGCTGCTGTGGGCGCGGGCGCTGGTGGAGGCGTGCCGGATCGTGCCGGTGCTTTGCTCGGTGGCGCTGGCGGGGCTGACGGTGGCCGCGCTGTGCGCGCTGGGTGCCTGGGCGCCGCTGCTGTCGGGGCTGGTGCTGCTCGGCGCCGGGGCGGCCGCGGGCCTGGTCTCGGTGCTGGCCAAGTGGGCGCTGGTCGGGCGGCACCGCAGCGGGGAGCATCCGCTGTGGAGCTCGTTCGTGTGGCGCAACGAGCTGGCGGACACGTTCGTCGAGGTGCTGGCGGTGCCGTGGCTGGCCGGCTCGGTCCCGGGTACTCCCGTGCTGACGGCCTGGCTGCGCGGCCTCGGCGCCCGCATCGGCAAGGGCGTCTGGGTGGAGAGCTACTGGCTGCCGGAGACGGATCTGGTCACACTGGAGGACGCGGCCACCGTGAACCGCGGCTGTGTCCTGCAGACTCACCTCTTCCACGACCGGATCTTGCGGACGGATACTGTGGTTCTCCGTGAGGGCGCCACCCTGGGCCCTGGCGGGATCGTGCTGCCCGGCAGCACGATCGGGGCCCGCACCACCCTGGGTCCCGCGTCGCTCGTCATGGCGGCGGAGTCGGTTCCCGACGACACCCGCTGGCTCGGCAACCCGATCGAGGCATGGCGTCCCTGAGCGCGGGCCGTCCGGTGGTGGCCGCGGGCATCGGTGCACCGAGGGACGGTTCGAGCACAGCGCAGGGAGCGAACGCGGAAGTGGCAGTGCAGCAGTCAGCGGGTCCGGACCCGTACTTCCCGGACAACGGCGATTCCCGGTACCGGGTGCATCGCTATGAGCTCACGCTGGACTACCGGCCAGGCCCCAACCGCCTGGCCGGCATGGCCCGGATCAACGCGATCGTGGGCCGTGCCGCGCTGCCCGAGTTCCAGCTGAACCTGGCCGACTTCAAGATCGGCCGGATCCGGGTGGACGGCCGCCAGCCGCACTGGACGCACCGCGGCGGCCGGCTGCGGGTCAAGCCCGCGAAGCCGCTGCGGGCCGGGGCCGCCTTCACCGTGGAGATCCACTGGTCGGGCAACCCGAAGCCGGTGAACAGCCCCTGGGGCGGGATCGGCTGGGAGGAGCTGACGGACGGCGCGCTGGTGGCCAGCCAGCCGGTCGGCGCCCCCTCCTGGTTCCCGTGCAACGACCGGCCCGCCGACAAGGCGTCGTACCTGCTCTCGGTCACCTGCCCGTCGGCGTACTCGGTGGTGGCCGGCGGCAGGCTGCTCACGCGTACCACGAAGGCGTCCACGACGACCTGGGTGTACGAGCAGGCGGCGCCGACGTCGAGCTACCTGGTGAGCCTCGCGATCGGGAAGTTCCAGACGGTGCTGCTCGGCGATCCGGGCTTCGGCGGGATCCCGATGCACGGCCACATACCGGCGCAGCTGCTCCCGGAGTTCTCCCGGGACTTCGCGCGGCAGCCCGCCATGATGGACCTGTTCCAGCGGCTGTTCGGGCCGTACCCCTTCGACGAGTACGCCGTGGTCGTCGCCGACGAGGAGTTCGATGTCCCCGTCGAGGCCCAGGGGTTGTCGCTGTTCGGCGCCAACCACGTGGACGGGGCGCGGGGTTCGGAGCGGCTGGTCGCGCACGAGCTGGCGCACCAGTGGTTCGGCAACAGCGTGTCCATCGCGGACTGGCGGCACATCTGGCTGAACGAGGGGCTCGCCAAGTACGCGGAGTGGCTGTGGTCGGAGCGGTCCGGCGGCCGTAGCGCGCAGCAACTGGCCGCCGTCGCGCACCGGATGCTCGCCGGGCTGCCGCAGGACATCCGGATCGCCGCCCCGGGCAGGAAGGCGATGTTCGACGACCGGCTCTACGAGCGGGGCGGGGTCACGATCCACGCGGTCCGCTGCGCGCTCGGCGACGAGCGGTTCTTCCACATGCTGCGGGCGTGGGCGGGGCTGCACCGGGGCGGGTCGGTGACGACGGCGATGTTCACGGCCCACGTCAACCGGTTCGCGGACGAGCCGCTGGACGGCCTCCTGGACGCCTGGGTGCACCGCACGGCGCTGCCCGCGCTCCCCACCCTGGCCCTCCCGGCCCGCCCGGCCCAGCCGCCCACCAACGCCGAGTCGGCGTAGGGGGGCGGGCCCGTGGCACCGAAGCGACCCCGGCAGCAGCCCGCCGCCGCCTGCCCGTGCGGTCTCCCGGAGACGTACGAGAACTGCTGCGGCCGGTTCCACCGCGGCGAGGCGGCGGCGCCCACCGCGGAGGCGCTGATGCGCTCGCGCTACAGCGCGTTCGTCAGGCGCGACGAGCCGTACCTGCTGCGCACCTGGCATCCCCGGACCCGCCCGGCCCGGCTCGGCCTGGACCCCGGGATGCGGTGGACGGGACTGGAGATCCTGGCGACGACCGACGGCTCGGCCTTCCACACCACCGGCACGGTGACCTTCCGCGCCTCGTTCCGGGACGGCTCGCTGCTGGAGCGCAGCCGGTTCGAGCGGGTCGAGGGGGCCTGGATGTATCTGGACGGGGAGTTCCCGGAGCAGTAGGGCCGCGGCAGCGCTACGGCGCGAGGATGTCCAGTTCCTGGAGGGCGCCCGCCGTGATCTCGCGGGTCAGCCGTTCCGCGCGCGGGGCGTCGCCCTCGCGGACCGCCTCCGCGAGCTGGACGTGCAGGGTGACGGCGGCCGGGTCGGGGTCCTCGAACATGACCTCGTGCTCGGTCCGGCCCGCGAGGACCTCGGCGACGACGTCGCCGAGCCGGGCGAACATCTCGTTGCCCGACGCCACCAGGATCACCCGGTGGAAGGCCACGTCGTGGAAGAGGTACTCCGCCAGCCTGTGGCCGCGCGAGTGGGCCACCATGCCGAGGGCGCACTCGGTGAGCTCGGCGCACTGCTCGGCCGTGGCGTGCCGCGCCGCCAGACCGGCCGCCACCGGCTCGACCGCCGAGCGCAGCACGGTGAGCGAGCGCAGCTGGTGCGGGCGGTCGGCGCCGGCCAGGCGCCAGCGGATGACCTGCGGGTCGTAGACGTTCCACTCGGGCTTGGGGCGGACGGTGACGCCCACCCGGCGGCGGGACTCGACCAGGTGCATGGATTCGAGGACCCGGACCGCCTCGCGCATCACGGAGCGTGAGACCTCGAAGTGCTGGGCCAGTTCGTCGGTGCGCAGGACGCTGCCCGGCGGGTACTCGCCCGCGGTGATGGCGGGGCCCAGGGCGTCCAGTACTCGGCCGTGCAGGCCCCGGCCCGGTGTGCTCATGCACTCAGCGTACCGAGTGGATCACCGAGCCAAAAAGTCAGACTTATACGTCACACACTCTTGAATTCGTCGTACCTAATGCGTTTCAGTGAGGCCGACACCGGATGTCGTACGCCGGTGCCGCTCGTCGAGGAAGGACAGCGAGGCAGTGATGCGGACCCCTCACGTCGTCGTGGTGATGGGCGTCGCCGGCACGGGCAAGACCACGATCGGTCCCCTGCTCGCCGCCCGGCTCGGCGTCCCGTACGCCGAGGGCGACGACTTCCACCCGCCGGCCAACATCGCCAAGATGTCGGCCGGTCACCCGCTCGACGACGCCGACCGGTGGCCGTGGCTGGACGCCATCGGCGCCTGGGCGCACGGCCGGTCCGGGCTCGGCGGGGTGGTCAGCAGCTCCGCGCTGAAGCGGTCGTACCGCGACCGGCTGCGGGCCGCGGCCCCCGGCATCGTGTTCCTGCACCTGTCCGGCGACCGGCGGCTCATCGAGGACCGGATGTCGCACCGGCAGGGCCACTTCATGCCGACCGCGCTGCTGGACTCCCAGTTCGCCACGCTCCAGCCGCTGGAGCCGGACGAGGCCGGTGTCGCCGTGGAGGTCTCGGGCACCCCCGAGGAGATCACGGCACGGGCGGTGCGCGCGCTCGACGCGCTGCCCGACCTCACCCCGCAGTAACTCCCCCTACTCCCCGCCCCCGTCACTGCAAGGAATCCCCGTGACCAGACTCAGCGTCGAGATGCTGGCAGCGGACACCGTCGCGCCCATCACCTCGGCCGGACACGCCCGGCTCGGTATCGCCGCCCTGCTGGGCTTCGCCGTCATCGTCCTGCTCATCACCAAGTTCAAGCTCCATGCCTTCCTGGCTTTGACCATCGGCTCGCTCGCGCTCGGCGCGTTCGCCGGGGCGCCGCTCGACAAGGTCATCACCAGCTTCACCACCGGGCTCGGCGCCACCGTCGCCGGCGTGGGTGTCCTGATCGCGCTCGGGGCGATCCTGGGCAAGCTGCTGGCCGACTCCGGCGGCGCCGACCAGATCGTCGACACGATCCTCGCCAGGGCCGGCGGCCGGGCGATGCCCTGGGCGATGGTGCTGATCGCCTCCGTGGTCGGGCTGCCGCTGTTCTTCGAGGTCGGCATCGTGCTGCTGATCCCGGTGGTGCTGATGGTCGCCAGGCGCGGCCACTACTCCCTGATGCGCATCGGCATCCCGGCGCTCGCCGGGCTGTCCGTGATGCACGGCCTGGTGCCCCCGCACCCCGGCCCGCTGGTCGCGATCGACGCGGTCCACGCGAACCTGGGGGTCACCCTGGCCCTCGGCGTCCTGGTCGCGATCCCGACCGTGATCATCGCCGGCCCGCTGTTCTCGAAGGTCGCCGCCCGCTGGGTGGACGTGCAGGCCCCCGACCGGATGCTCCCGCAGCGCCCGTCCGAGGAACTGGAGAACCGCCCCGGCTTCGGCGCCACCCTCGCCACCGTCCTGCTGCCGGTCGCCCTGATGCTGTCCAAGGCGCTGGTGGACATCGTCGTCGACGACCCGGCGGACACCGTCCAGCGCGTCTTCGACGTCGTCGGCTCGCCGCTGGTCGCACTGCTCGCGGCCGTGCTCGTCGGCATGTTCACGCTGGGCCGGCCGGCCGGGTTCTCCCGGGAGCGGCTCTCGCAGACCGTCGAGAAGGGGCTCATGCCCATCGCGGGCATCCTCCTCATCGTCGGCGCGGGCGGCGGCTTCAAGCAGACGCTGATCGACTGCGGTGCCGGCCAGATGATCCTGGAGATCTCCAAGGACTGGTCGATCCCGGCGCTGCTGCTGGCCTGGCTGATCGCCGTCGCGATCCGCCTCGCGACCGGCTCCGCGACGGTCGCCACGGTCTCCGCGGCAGGCCTGGTGGCCCCTCTGGCGGCCGACATGTCGACCGCCCACACCGCCCTCCTCGTCCTGGCCATCGGCGCGGGTTCGCTGTTCTTCAGCCATGTCAACGACGCCGGGTTCTGGCTGGTGAAGGAGTACTTCGGCCTGTCCGTCGGCCAGACCCTCAAGACCTGGTCGGTCATGGAGACGATCATCTCGGTGGTCGCGGGCGGCCTGGTGCTGCTGCTGTCCTTGGTGATCTAGGAGCGGTACGGGACCGGAGTCCGGTGGTACGCCTCACTCGGCGCCGCCGGACTCCGCCGCCTCGCCTGGTCGCCGTCGCGGCGGGATGCGGAGAGCGGCGCACTGAACGGCCTTCACGACTCCCTGCGCCGCAACGGCGGAGTCCGGAAGTGCGGCCAGTGAGGCACCGCCGGACTCCACCGCCTCCGCCTGGTCGCCGTCGCGGCGGGATGCGGAGAGCGGCGCGCTGAACGGCCTTCACGACTCCCTGCGCCGCAACGGCGGAGTCCGGAAGTGCGGCCAGTGAGGCACCGCCGGACTCCACCGCCTCCGCCTGGTCGCC
>NZ_JBIVXP010000006.1:118715-150410 GCF_044769305.1 Streptomyces sp. NPDC090499 | reverse complement strand
GAGGCACCGCCGGACTCCACCGCCTCCGCCTGGTCGCCATCGCGGCGGGATGCGGAGAGCGGCGCGCTGAACGGCCTTCACGACTCCCTCCGCCGCAACGGCGGAGTCCGGAAGTGCGGCCAGTGAGGCACCGCCGGACTCCACCGCCTCCGCCTGGTCGCCATCGCGGCGGGATGCGGAGAGCGGCGCGCTGAACGGCCTTCACGACTCCCTCCGCCGCGACGGCGGAGTGCGGAGAGCGACGGCTTGAACGGCACTCACGGCTCCCCCGCCGCGACGGCGGTCAGCCGCGAGAGCGGAATGCGGGGGTGCCCGGCAGGCCGTCGGAGCGTGTGCGACGGGTGCGGAAGGCCGCTACGGGCGCCACAGCGGGTGCTCGCGCTTGGCCCAGTCGCGGCTGACCGTTCCCGTGCGCAGGCCCCGTCTCGCCTCCGGGTCGCCGAGGGCCATGCCGACGTGGCCGGCCAGGACGATGCCGATGGTGAGGGCCAGCCAGTCGTGGACGAAGGTGGCCGAGGTGCGCCACATCAGCGGGGTGAGGTGGGTGAACCACATCAGGAGGCCCGTGGCGAGCATGACGAGGGTCGCGCCGGCGATCCAGTTCGCGTAGATCTTCTGGCCGGCGTTGAACTTGCCCGCCGGGCGCGAGGACGGGCGCTTGTCGCGGCTCAGGACGGCGGCCAGCCACAGCTTGTCGTGGGGGCCGAAGCGGTTCAGGAAGCCGAGGTCCCTGCGGAAGGCGCGGGAGGCGAGGCCCAGGACGACCGGGACCGGAAGGGCGAGGCCCGCGCACTCGTGGATGCGGACGACCAGTTCGCGGCGGCCGACGAGGATCGCCAGCTGCGGGATGTAGAGGCAGGCGGCCGTCGCGACGCACAGGCCCATCAGCAGCGCCGTCGTGCGGTGGATCCAGCGCTCGGCCGGGGTGAAGCGGTGCAGCCGGTCGGTGGCGGCCGGGGCCTCAGCTCGTAGGCTCATCGTCACGTCCGTTCGAGCGGCCGACCCAGGCGTCGACGTCGTAGCCGAGGTGCTCCCAGTACCCCGGTTCGACCTTGTCGGTGACCGTGATGCCGGAGAGCCACTTGGCCGATTTGTAGAAGTACATGGGGGCGACGTAGAGGCGGACCGGGCCGCCGTGGTCGTGGGTGATCGCCTTGTTCTGCATGCGCAGCGCGACCAGGACGTCCGGCCGGCGCGCCTGGTCGAGGGTGAGGCTCTCGGTGTAGGCGCCGTCGAAGCAGGTGAAGCGGATCGCCTTGGCGGTGTCCCGGACGCCCGCCAGGTCCAGCAGGTGGGAGAGGCGGACGCCCGAGAAGGGCGTGTCGGGGACCCGCCAGCCGGTCACGCACTGGACGTCCTTGACCAGCCTGGTCTGCGGCAGGGCCTGCAGGTCGGCCAGGGTGTACGTGTTCGGCTTGTCGACGAGCCCGTCGATCTTCAGCTGGTAGTTCGCGGCGGTCTTGTCCGGCACGGACCCGGTCACCGAGTAGTAGCGGAAGCCGCCGCCGTTCGGGAGGAGTCCGGTCAGGCCCGTGGGGTCCTTGCCGGAGAAGGCGCCGAGGACCGTCTCGGTCATGCGCTGCAGTACCGGGGCGGTCACCAGGCCGAGGGCGCCGAGGCCGATGGTGCCGAGGAACACCCGGCGGCCGACCGGGCTGCCCTCCTCGGTGCGCCGCCGCTCCTCGGACTGTTCAGAGTTCACGCACTCATTCGAACACCGTCGGGGCGTGTTCGGCCACGGAATCCGGCGGCCGTAAGGAATCCACAACCTCTTCTCATGAATGTCCCGTCAGCCTCCCAGCGTCCGGTCCCGGGCCGCCCGGAACGCCTCGCACGGGTCGCGGTCCGGGTACGACCAGGGTGCCGTGGTGGCATGGCGGCCGATCCGCTGGAACAGGGCCGCGGCCTCGGCGTACCGGCCGGCGCCGAAGGTGGCGTGGGCGAGGTGGTTGAGGTCGACGTAGCGGCGGGGATGCTCCTCGATCCCCCACTCCAGCCACCAGTCGAAGGCGGCGCCCAGGGCACGCAGCGCGGTCGGTTCGCTCCAGTGCCCGGCGGCGGCCGGGTCGGCGGGGGCCCTGCCGGCGGCGGCGAGCACCCGGTGGCGTTCGGTGTACGCGACGACCGGCAGGACGGCGAGCGGGGAGTCGGCCGGGGCCTCGGCCGCGGCGCGTTCCGCGAAGGCGGACAGCTCGTACGTCCCCCGGGTCTCGGTCTCCGCGATCCGGGCCGCCATCAGGTGGTGGGCGTGATGGTGCTCGGGGTGTCGGCGGCGCACCTCGGCGAAGACGCGGCGCGTCTCCTCGTCGGTGCCCAGGTGACGGGCGAGCAGCAGGAGGCCGAGCCAGGGGGTGGGGTCCGCGGGGGCGAGCGCGGCGGCGCCGGCACAGGCCTCGCGGGCCCGCTCGGGCTCCTCCTTGCCGCGCAGGGCGCGCCGGACCAGGGTCAGGGCGTACAGGGTGGCGGCGCCCGCGGAGCCGGGCTCGGCGAGTAGCCACTCGCGGGCCCAGGCGATGGCGTAGGGCTCGCGGGCGAGGACGGTGGCCCGGTGGCCGCGGCGGTCCCAGTCGTCACCCGTGTGGAGCAGCAGGGAGCGGGCGGACTGCCAGCGGCCCTGGGCCAACGCGGCTCGCGCGGAGATGAGTTCGGCGTCGTCGAGGGCGTCGTCGGGACAGTGTTCGCACGGGGGGTGTGCCGGCGCGTGGCGCGCGCGGGGACCGTCGGCGACGGCCGGGCCTGGGCCTAAGAGGGGCGGGGTTGGGGGCACCGCGGAACTTCCTGGTCGTCGGGCTGCCATCGGCCGATCACGCACAGCAAACCCCCAGCCAAGACTTTGCGTCAAGCTGAACGGGGCTGGTACTCCGTTCAACTACCGTGCGCGAAACGGAACTTGACGCGCGCCGGGGTCCGGTTGGCGTACGGTGACCGTGGGGCTCCGGGTTCCGGCTGTGGTGTACGCCATGGCGCGGGCCGCCCCGGCGTCGGACCATGGCCGTAGGGTCCCGCCGCCGCTCCGACCGCCCACCGTGATCGACCCGGGCGGCGTGACCGAGTCAACCGCCCGGTTCCGGGACTCCCGGAGCAATCCCCATCCGGGAGCGCTACAGTCGGCCACTACGCACTCCGTAACCCGGCCGCAGATCGAGGTACGCAGCGTGTCCGTTCTGGTTCTGATTCTCGCCGTGAGCGCGGCCTGTTGCCTGGGCTTCGGGTTCGTGCTCCAGCAGAACGTCGCCCAGAAGGCACCGCTGAGCGACTTCCTCTCGCCCCGGCTGCTGCTCGACCTGATGCGGGTGCCGCGCTGGCTCGGCGGTATCGGCCTGATGGTGGCCGGCATGGTCCTCGGTGCGATCGCCCTCGGCAAGGGCGAGATCTCCCTCGTCGAACCGCTGCTCGCGACGAACCTCCTGTTCGCCCTCGCGCTCTCCCGGCACCAGACGAAGCATCCCCTCAGCCACCAGGGCTGGGCGGGCCTGATCCTGCTGGCGGGCGGGGTGACGTCGTTCATCCTGGCGGGCCAGCCGCGCGGCGGCGACGCCGTCACCAACCCGCTGCGCCACTGGCTGATCATCGGCGTGATGGTCGGCATAGCCCTGGTGCTCACCACCTACGCCAAGCGGTCCCGCCTGAGCGCGGGACCCACGCTGCTCGCCCTCGCCGCCGGCCTGCTCTACGGCGTCCAGGACGCCCTGACCCGGGTCACCAGCACCCGCTTCTCCGAGGGCGGCATCATGGAGGTGCTGACCGGCTGGCAGCCGTACGGCGTGCTGGTGCTCGGGGTCACCGGGCTGATCCTCGTCCAGAGCGCGTTCGAGACGGCCGAGCTGCGCAACTCGCTGCCCGCGCTCACGGCGGCCCAGCCGCTCGCCGGGATCCTGTGCGGGGTGGGTTTCCTCGGGGACCGGCTGCGCACCGACACCGGGGCGCTGGCCTGGGAGGCGGCGGGGCTCGCGGCGATCGTGGCGGGCATCGTGCTGCTCGGGCTGCATCCGGCGATGCCGCGCGGTACGGCGCCCAAGGAGCCGTCGCTGGACCTCCAGCCGCGCTGACGCCGGCGGCCGTCCGGCTGCTTGGATGGCGGCATGAGCGCTGCTGACGAAATCCTCGACATCGTCGACGAGAACGACCGGGTGATCGGCGTGTCCCCGCGTGGCGAGGCGTACGCCCGGGGCCTGCGCCACCGCTGCGTCTTCATCCAGGCCCGCGACGCCGCCGGCCGTGTCTTCGTCCACCGCCGCACCGCGACCAAGCTGGTCTTCCCCTCCCTGTACGACATGTTCGTCGGCGGTGTGGTCGGCGCGGGCGAGTCCTACGACGACGCGGCGCTGCGGGAGGCCGAGGAGGAGCTGGGCGTGAGCGGGCTCCCCCGGCCGACGTTCCTCTTCAAGTTCCTGTACGACGACGGCGCCGGGCAGAGCTGGTGGTCGGCGGTGTACGAGGTGCGCTGCGAGCTGCCGGTACGGCCGCAGGTGGAGGAGGTGGCGTGGCACGACTTCCTGAGCGAGGCGGAACTGTTGTCGCGGCTCGGGGAGTGGGAGTGGGTGCCGGACGGGGTGGCGGCGTGGGAGCGGCTGCGGGAGTGGCGGGGCTGAGGTGCTGAGTCGTGCCCCGTAAGGGGCGCTGGGATCCCCCCGGCCGAAGGCCGGGGGAGGAACTGCGCGACCAGCCCCCACGCACCCGCAGCCGGACGACCACGGCGACCTCCCGGGTAGGCTTCCGGCACGTGATCGAATTCGTCCGGAACGTCCGCCTGTGGTTCGCCCCCGAAGTCGTACGGCAGGAGGGCACGACCCCCGACTACCGTTTCTCCCTCGCCAACGAGCGGACCTTCCTCGCCTGGCTGCGCACCGCGCTCGCCCTCATCGGCGGCGGATTCGCCGTGGACCAGTTCCTGCCCGACCTCGGCCGCGGCTGGCGCATCGGCCTCGCCCTCGCGCTCCTCGCCGCGGGCGTCCTGTGCTCGCTGCGTGCCGTGAACCACTGGATGCGCTGCGAGCGCGCGATGCGGCGCGGCGAGGACCTCCCGGTGTCCCGGTTCCCGGCACTGCTCAGCGTGGTCATCGCGGTGGTCGCCGTCGCGATGGTCGTCGTCGTGCTCGTCGGGTGGGAGGGATGACGGAACCGGCCCGCGACCCCGGGCTGCAGCCGGAGCGGACCCGGCTGGCCTGGCGCCGTACCACCCTGTCGGCGACCGTCGCCGCCATACTCGCGGCGAAGACCGCGCTGCACGGCAGTGCCTCGGCCGCCGGGGTCGTCGCCTGCGCCGCCTGCTGCCTGTTCTGGCTGGGTTTCCTGCTGGTCGCCCACCACCGTATCCGCGCCCTCGCGACCACCGGCCGGCCCGCGGCGCTGACGTCCCGGCAGGCGGCCGGGGCGGTGCTGTGCACGATCGCCATCGCCCTGTGCGCCGCCGCACTGGTCGTGTAGGCCCGCTCAGACCTCAGTCCCTCAACCCCCTCGGCCCCCTCAGCCCTCTTCGCCCTCCTCCGGCCAGTCCACGGTGACGACCAGCTTGCCCCGGGTCCGCCCCTCCTGGCTGCGGCGCTGTGCGTCGGCCGCCGCCTTCAGCGGAAACGTCTCGGCGACATGGACGGTGATCGCGCCCTGTTCCGCGAGCGCGGTGAGCCGGGTCAGGTCCTCGGCATCGGGGCGGGCCCAGCAGTACCGGCCGCCGAAGTCGACGACGTCCGGGTCGGCGACCGAGGCCATCCGGCCCTCGGGGGCGAGCAGGTTCGCCGAGACGGTCAGGGTCTCCCCGCCGACGGTGTCGAAGACGGCGGCGACGCCCTCGGGGGCCAGCCCCCGCACACGTTCGGCCAGGCCCGCGCCGTAGCTCACCGGCTCGCCGCCGAGGCCGCGGACGAAGTCGTGGTTGCGTTCGCTCGCCGTGCCGACGACCCGGGCGCCGAGGTGGGCCGCGATCTGGACGGCGAGCGAGCCGACCCCGCCGGCGGCGGCGTGCACCAGGACCGTCTCGCCGCGCTTGACCTCCAGGGCGTGGACCAGCACCTGGTAGGCGGTGAGGCCGGCCAGCGGCAGCCCGGAGGCCTGTTCGAAGGTGAGGTTGCGCGGCTTGCGGGCGAGGGTGCGCACCGGGGCGGCGACGTACTCGGCGAGGGTGCCCCGGGAGAGGAAGTCCTCGCGGACGTAGCCGATCACCTCGTCGCCGACCGCGAACTCGGTCACGGCGGGGCCGGGCTGGACGACGACGCCGGAGACGTCCCAGCCGGGGATCACCGGGAAGACGGCGTCCATGATGCCGTGCAGGTGGCCCTCGCGGCACTTCCAGTCGACCGGGTTGACGGCCGCCGCCCGGACCTTCACCAGCACCGAGTCGGGGCCGACCTTCGGGTCCTTGACCTCGCCGTACTCCAGTACCTCGGGGCCGCCGTAGCGGCTGTAGCTGATGCCTTTCATGCAACCGACCCTCGGGGGTACTCGGACGCCACGCAACCGGGATGCCCGCATATGTGCGGTTTGCGTGGCAGCCTGTCCGTCGGCGTCGGGCCACGCTCCTGAACGCCTCACCCCGAACCCCCTGCACTCCTGAAGGCGAGCACCATGACCACCCTTCATCAGGAACACGCCGCGCACGGCCACAGCCACGGACCGGGCTGCGGGCACGACCAGGTGCCGCACGGCGACCACGTCGACTACGCGCACAACGGCCATCTGCACCGCGAGCACGGCGGCCACTGGGACGAGTGCGAGCCGGACGGTCACGTCACCCACGAGGCGCACGAGCACCGGCACGGCGACAGCTGCGGGCACACCGGCGTGCTGCACGGCGACCACATCGACTACCTGCACGACGGCCACCGGCACGCCGAGCACAACGGCCACTGGGACGATCACTGAGCCGCCTCCGCCCGCGTCGGCTCCCCGCCCCGCACGCGCGGGGAGCCGTCCCGCGCCGTTCGGGCCGTAGGGTGGTCCCGGTCACGTTTGGCTCACGCGCTGGACGACATACCGACTGGTCGGCATCATGAGTCGGGTCCTGTTCATTCGTTCGTAGGAGCGATGCATGAGCCCCGACCACCCGCCCGGACTCGACCTCGACCGGCTGCGCGGCCTGCTGGACCGTGAGCGCCCCGGTCTGGTGACCGGTCCGCTGACCGGAAGGCTGATCGAGGGCGGACGGTCGAACCTCACCTACGCGGTCTCCGACTCCACCTCGAAGTGGGTCGTGCGAAGGCCGCCGCTCGGCCATGTCCTGGCCACCGCGCACGACATGCGGCGCGAGCACCGGGTGATCAACGCGCTGTACCCGACCGAGGTCCCGGTGCCGCGCCCGGTGCTGCTGTGCGAGGACGAGGACGTCCTCGGCGCGCCGTTCTACGTGATGGAGTTCGTGGACGGCACCCCGTACCGCACCTCCGGCCAGCTCGTCCCGCTCGGCCCCGAGCGCACCCGCAACGCCGTGCTCTCCCTGGTCGACACGCTGGTCGAGCTGCACGCCGTGGACCCCGCGGAGGTCGGCCTCGCCGACTTCGGCCGCCCGGAGGGCTTCCTGGACCGCCAGCTCCGCCGCTGGGGCAAGCAGCTGGACGCCTCCCGCAACCGCGAGCTGGCCGGCATCGACGAGCTGCACGCCACGCTCGGCCGCCGCCTGCCCGAGTCCCTCGCGCCCACGGTGATCCACGGCGACTACCGCCTGGACAACGTCCTGATCGGCGACGACGACCGGATCCGGGCGATCCTCGACTGGGAGATGTCCACGCTCGGCGACCCGCTGACCGACCTGGGCCTGCTGGTGATGTACAGCCTGCCGCTCGGCGCGCCGGACTCGCCGGTGTCGACGACGGCCGAGGCACCGGGACACCCGGAGCCGCGGGAACTGGTGGAGCGGTACGCGGCCCGCTCGGGGCGGGACGTCTCGAACATCTCCTGGTACACGGCGTTCGCCTGGTTCAAGCTCGCCGTGATCCTGGAGGGCATCCACTACCGGTACACGCAGGGCCAGACGCTCGGCGGCGGCTTCGACCGCATCGGCGACCTCGTCCCCGTCTTCATCGACCACGGACTGACCACTCTTCAGGAAGGCTGACCGGCCATGGACTTCGCGTTCGACGCGCGCACCGAGGAACTGCGCGCCAAGCTTCTCGCCTTCATGGACGAGTACGTCTACCCGGCCGAGCCGGTCGCCGAGGAGCAGCGGGCCGCGCTGGCCTCGCCGTGGGACACCCCGGCCGTGGTCGAGGAGCTGAAGGCCGAGGCACGCAGGCAGGGCCTGTGGAACCTCTTCCTGCCCGACGCCGAGTACGGCGCCGGACTCACCAACCTCCAGTACGCGCCGCTCGCCGAGATCACCGGCCGCTCCCCGCACCTGGCGCCCACCGCGCTGAACTGCGCGGCCCCGGACACCGGCAACATGGAGGTGCTGGCCCAGTTCGCCGACGACGCGCAGAAGAAGCAGTGGCTGGAGCCGCTCCTTGCCGGTGAGATCCGCTCGGCGTTCGCCATGACCGAGCCGGAGGTGGCCTCCTCCGACGCCACCAACATCACCACGTACATCGAGCGCGACGGCGACGACTACGTCGTCACCGGCCGCAAGTGGTACATCTCCGGGGCGATGAACCCGGACTGCAAGATCTTCATCGTGATGGGCAAGACCGACCCGGACGGCGGCGACATCCGGCGTCAGCAGTCCATGGTCCTGGTCCCGCGCGACACCCCGGGCGTCACCGTGAAGCGCGCGATGCAGGTCTTCGGCTACGAGGACCACTCGCACGGCGGCCACGCCGAGGTGGTCTTCGACCACGCGCGCGTGCCGGTGACGAACCTGGTCGGCGAGGAGGGCGGCGGCTTCGCCATCGCCCAGGCCCGGCTGGGTCCCGGCCGGATCCACCACTGCATGCGGCTGATCGGCATGGCCGAACGGGCGATCGAGCTGATGTGCCGCCGGGCCGTCTCCCGCCAGGCCTTCGGCAAGGCGCTGGCGCAGCAGGGCGTGGTGCACAACTGGATCGCCGACGCCCGGGTGACGGTCGAGCAGCTGCGACTGCTGGTCCTCAAGACCGCCTGGCTGATGGACACCGTCGGCAACCGGGGCGCCCACACCGAGATCCAGTCCATCAAGATCGCCACGCCGCGTGCGGTCGTCGGCATCATCGACCGTGCGATCCAGCTGCACGGCGCGGGCGGCGTCAGCCAGGACTTCCCGCTGGCCGACCTGTACGCCGGGGCCCGCACCCTGATGATCGCCGACGGCCCGGACGAGGTGCACCAGCGGTCGCTGGCGCGACGGGAGCTGAAGAAGTACCTGTGACCCGGTAGGCGGCACAGCAGGACGGCGGCACAGAGGTGCCGCCGTCCATCAGCAAGCGGTCATGGCACAGCGCTGTCGGGAACCGTGTTGCTCAGTCGTGCAACCGAATCGACAGATCGGAAGCAGTGACGGAGATTCGCCCGAAGTCGCCTGTCATAACGTAGAGATTCCCCTCGACCTCAAGAGAGTCGACGGTCCCGTAGTCCAGCTCGCCAGTCGCATCCTTTGCCGGTGGAGTCCCCTGATCGACCCAGTGCAGATCCACCACGCGCGAGAACTGCAGTGTCCCTCGCCGGTAGCAGTGTCTCTCACCGGGCGAAGCGGGCCTGTGCTGCGGATGATCGGGATTGAGAGCCAGATCCATCTCCAGAGCCAAGGCCTCCGGGCGAGCTTGGATGTCGAGCACATAGCTCTCTTCCAAGTGGTAAACGCTCAGCCTGCTTACTTCCCTGTAGTCATTCATCCCAGGTCCCATACGATGGGTGTGTGATTTCCGGGACTCTTTCGCGTGACGGAATTTCCGAACGAGTCGATTCGTTCCCCCTGTGCATTCCTCATTTCAACGTGAGGGTCACTGCTTCCCGGAGCCCTGCCAGTACCCTTCTTGATGGTGAGCCGGAGAATCCCGTTCGCGTCACGGAATTTGATGGGACCATTCTCCGTCTGACTACGGATCCAACCGCTCGCATTCCCGAACTCCTCCAGCTGGGACGCCGTGGCGGTGCCATTTCTGGTGAGCTGCCCCATGGCGAAGTCTGCGTCATAACTGGCGACACATCTGTCATTGTGCACGAGCACCGGAGTGGCCCCGGCCAGCACATAGTACGTGTGCAGATCGGCCACGGTGAG
This sequence comes from Streptomyces sp. NPDC090499, assembly GCF_044769305.1. NCBI lineage: Bacteria > Bacillati > Actinomycetota > Actinomycetes > Kitasatosporales > Streptomycetaceae > Streptomyces > Streptomyces sp. NPDC090499. The sequence continues at coordinate 140,293 of NZ_JBIVXP010000006.1, read as the reverse complement.
GTTGTGGACCGTGGCCTGCTGGGTCCACCGCTGGATCGCGCTGATCCGTATCTCGGTGCCGGTGGAGGTGCGCAGTGGCTCGCCCGTGGTGAGGTCGGTGGCGTCGGTCCACTTGTTCAGTTCCGGGACCCAGAACGGGTGGCCGTCCGTCGCGGTGACCGAGACGGTGTGCTTGCCGCCCTTCTTGTCCTGGACGGTGAGGGTGATGCGGACCAGGTGCTTGAGGCCCTTGCCGGTGATCTCCGCAGTGACCGTCTTGACCTCGGTGCGGCCGGTTTCCGGGTCGGTGGCGAGGACCTTGTCGCCGGTCTTGACGTCCTCGATCGGCTTGGTGGTGCCGTCGGCCATGAGGATCTCGGTGCCGGGGACGAAGCTGTTGCAGGGTCGTGGGCGTTCCGCGCCGGCCGCGCCGCCGACGTAGGCGAGCAGGGCGTCGTCGACGATTCCCTCGATGACCTTGCCCCGCGCCACCTCCTTGGCCTCGTCGGCGCACTGGTCGGCGTTGTAGATGCAGTAGGTGGCCGCGATCTGCTTGGCCGTCGCCGCGTCGGCGTCGTCGCCGTTGTGGAGGACGTAGAGGTAGGCCTGGCGGCAGCCTTCGCGGCCGTAGCACGCCGAGCCGGCCTTCTTGGACTCGTAGACGGGGTTGTCCCAGAAGTCGTCCGTGAACTCCCCGTCCATCATGCTCGCCCAGTAGTTCTGGAGCTTGTCGATGTCGTTGGTGACGGGGGTGTTGTCGGCCGTCCACGCCTTCTGCCGGGCGTGGGCGCGCTTGTAGATGTTGCCGCGGTGGTAGTCGCTGGTGCCGGTCTTCGGGTCGTAGCCGACTTCCTGCTGCTGGTGCTTGCTGCAGTACTTGACGTCGTACTGGCAGGAGTTGGGCTTGGAGCCGATCTCCGTCCCCGCCGGGTCGGAGTAGGTGAGCGGGTTGTTGTTCGCGTAGGTGTAGCCGTGCATCTGCTGCGGGTCGGTGGCCGTGAAGACCGGGTCGACCGACAGGAAGCGGCCGGTGGCCGGGTCGTACTCGCGCGCGCCGAGGTGGGTCAGGCCGGTCGCCTTGTCCGTGGTGCCGCCGACGAAGCCCTTGGTGCCGGGCCAGTTGCCGGGATCGGTGCCGCGGGTGTCGCCGAAGGGCTCGGTGCGGCGCTGGGTGAGGGCCTGGGTGTCGGCGTTGACGGAGAGCTGGGCCGTGCCGTGGTGGTCGGCCAGCGTGAAGGAGATCGTCCCGTCGTCCTGCTGGACGGCCTGGTGGCCGCCGCCGAGGTCGAAGTAACGGGTGCCCTTGGCCGCGCTCGCACCCTTGGCCAGGGTGATCTCGGTCGCGCCGAGGTAGAGCGTGGTCTCGGTCGGGGTGCGGCCGATCAGGCGGTTGCCGTCGGCGTCGTACAGGTACTCGGTGACCTTGTCGCCGGCGCCCGCCACCGGCTGGGTCACCTTGGCCAGATGGCCTTCCGCGTCCCAGTCGAGGGTCTGGGAGGTGCCGTCGCCGAGCAGCCGGGTGTGGGTGTCGCCGATGTCGTCGTAGGTGAAGCTGTCGGTGGACTTGACCGTGCCGGCCGTGGTGTCCACCGAGTCCAGCCGGTGCGAGCCGGGCTTCGGGTAGTGGTAGTCACGCCGGGTGTCCGAGCCCCCGGAGGCGGTGGCGTGCTGGGTCTCGGTGAGCCGGTTGCCGACGACGTCGTAGGAGTACGACGTCCAGTACGGTGCCGGACCGCCCAGGACGCCGGAGGCGGGCGCGGCGGCGCAGCCGGTCGTCGACTGCGTCCAGGCCTCGGTCACCCGGCCCAGGTAGTCGTAGCCGAAGCACTGGTTGTCGGTGCCGGAGCGTGAGGTGTCCGAGACGGACAGGACGTTGCCGGCCTCGTCGTACGCGTACGTGTTGTGCTGGTCGACACCCGTCACGTCCTGCCGGCTCACCTCCGAGGTGGCGAGCCGCTGGGTGCCCCACTGGTAGGTGTTGGTCTCGACCGTCTCCTTGCCGCCGTTGGCGGAGAAGGCGTACTGCAGCGGCTTGCCCGTGTCGCTGTAGGCCGTCGAGCCCTTCAGGTTCTTCGGTCCGCTGACGGCGATGGGCCGCTCGGTGCCGTCCTCGTAGGTGTAGGCGGTCGTCCCGGCCGCCAGGGCACCGGCCTTGGGATAGCCGGCGCCCTGCACCGTGCCGGACGCGTTGTAGGTCGTCGTCGACAGGTAGGTGCCGGCCAGTGCGCTCTCGCCCTGGATCGAGGGAATGGTCACCTGGGTGCGCAGCGGGCGGTACAGGCGGTCGTACGCCAGGACCTTGGTGCTGTACGCCTGGCCGCCGCTGTACCGGATGGACTCGGCGAGCTGTCCCTTGGCGCCGCTGACGGTGTCGTAGACCCACTTGGCGCGCAGGGTGCCGGTGGCGGAACCGTCGTGCAGTTCGGTCTTGCGGCCCTGGCCGTCGTAGACGTAGGCGAGGACGGTACCGCGGGCGTCCTTCGTGGTCGTGGCGAGACCGCGGTCGTCGTACTCGGTGTGGGCGGCGCCCTTGTCGGGGTCGGTGGTGTCGGTGAGCCGGCCGAGGAGGTCGTACGTCCAGGTCCACGCGTTGCCGGCCGGGTCGGTGACCTTGGTCAGCTCGCCGCGCGGGCTGTAGTGGTAGGCGGTGGTGTCGTAGTCGGCCTCGGCGGCCCGGACGTGGAGTTCGCGGATCTCGGTGGCCTGGCCGCGCGCGTCGTTGAGGGTGGTGGTGGCGGTACCGCCGACCGGCGGGATGACGGTGGTGCGGTCGCCGCCGTAGACGGTTCTGGTGATGCCGAGCACCGCGCCGCCGTCGCCGTTGCCGGCGATCTGCCGTGCCTCGGTCCGGCGGCCCATGCCGTCGTAGGTATAGCGGTTCTGCGTCTCCACGCTCAGCGCGTCGTCCGGCTTGAACATCGTCGTGGAGGGGGCGGTGGTGTCGGTGTAGTAGGAGGCGAACTCCTTGGTCACCAGGCCGCGTTCGTCGTAGAACGTGTCGGCGAGGAGGGTGCCGCCCCGGGGGCCGGGCGCCTGGGTCTGGCGGGGCCGCAGGAACCCGTCGTAGAAGGTGTACGAGGTGTCCTGGGCGCCGTTGTTGCCGATGATCCTGGTGCCGACCGCCACCGGGGCGTCGCCGGTGACGGTGTAGGTGAACTCGTAGCTGGGGGTCTGGCTCGTGGTGCGGTCGGCCAGCCAGACCTTGGTGGCGCGGCCCAGCGCGTCGTACGCGTAGGTCGTGACCTTGCCGTTGGTGTCGGTCTGGGTCAGCGGCTGGCCGTGCAGCGCGTCGAAGGTCTGGGTGGTGGTCGTGGCGGTGGTGCTGTCGCCGGGGGTGACCGGCGGGTTGGTGACGGTGGAGGAGGTGGCGAAGCCCGAGGTCGGGTTGTAGGCCGTGGTGGTGGTACGGCCGTCCGTGCGCGCGGTGCGGGTGAGGGTGCCCGCGGCGGTGACCGTGACGTCGGCGGTCAGGTCGGTGGTGGTGAGCTGGCGGCCGTAGCCGTCGTAGCCGGAGCCGGACTCGAGGTAGACGGCGGTGGTGCCGTCGTACTTCTTGAGCTTGGCGACCCGGGTGGCGTCGCCCTTGGTGGCCGCCGCTCCGTAGGCGCCGCCGTCGTAGGCGGTGCGGGTGTCGGAGACGACGTCGGCGGGGCGGCTGGTGGCGGCGTCGCACGCCTTGGCGACGGTCTCGACGCGTACCGGGGTGTTGAGGACGGCGCTGCCGGAGACGAAGGTGGAGCGGGTGCAACGGTCGTCGTCCGCGGTGGACGTGTCACCGGCGTCGTCGATCCGGGTGATCAGGCCGGTCGCCGGGTCGAAGGTGTTGGTGAGGGAGGTGGTACGCCACCTGGCGCCCGCGCCGTCGTCCAGGGAGGTCCAGGTCCGGGCGTTCTCGGTGCCGGTGAGGTCGGCGGTGACGGTCCCCCAGTCGCGGACCTTCTTCGCGGTCTCGTTGTGCCAGGGCCGGCTCACCGTCTTGGCGAGGACCTTGCCTCCGGGGCCGGAGTAGGTGACGGTCTTGTAGGCGAAGCCGGCCGTCGAGGGGTGGTCCGTGATCGGGTCGCCCTCGCCGGAGTCCAGGGGGACGCTGACGTCCTTGGTGCCGCCGGAGGTGTTCTTGCGGTCGCCGTCCATGCCGCGCAGGAAATAGCTGTCCGTCTGCGACTTCATGGCCGCGTCGCCGCCCTGGCCGCCGGTGCGCACCCGGACGTGGCCGTAGCCGCGCCAGTCGGACCAGGTCTTGAACTTGTCCTTGGTCATCCCGTCGGTGTCGTCGTAGTGCCAGGCGGCGCCGTCCAGGTAGTCGTACCTGGTGACCTGGTCGGGCGCGCCGCCGGTGCGGTCGGTCGAGGTGACCGTGGCGACGACGTACTTGTTGAACCACTGCCGTTCCGGGTCGGTGGTGCTGTCACCGCCGATGTACTGCGGGAAGCAGCGGGTGGTGTTTGTCTCCGGGGTGGGCAGTGCGTCGAAGGAGCAGGCCGGCGCGGAGTAGCCGACGTCGATCTGGCCGCCGGACTCGTCGGCGACGGTGGACAGGCGGGCCTTGATGAAGGGCGCCCAGCCGTCGCCGGTCTTGTCGAGCCGGTTGGCGAGCTGGGTGTAGGCGAAGGTGACCTTCGGCAGGGTGATGGAGCTGGTGCCGTCGTGTCCGGTGCGCTGGACGGAGTCGAGCAGCAACTGGTAGTCGATGTCGGCCTGGCCCCAGCGGTGGGCGAGCTTCCAGTCGTCGACCTCGCTGTAGGCGCCGGACACCAGGACCTTGGTGCTGACGTCGGTGAGCCGCTTGCGGGTGAAGAACGCCGGGGAGAGCCGGCCGTTGTCGCAGTCGGTGCCCGCGTCGCAGTTCAGGTCCCACGGGGTGTCGTACCAGTGGGAGGCGTCCTTGGTGATCGACGAGCAGTCCGTGCCGCTGTCCGGGATGCACCGCTCGGAGCTGGTGAAGTCGACCTTGGCGAGGGCCTTCGCCGAGTACACGGTGGTGTTCTTCAGGCCGTACTCGATGCGGTTCAGGGTGCCGCCGCGGACATAGGGGGTGTCGTCGGCCGGCTTGAGGTTGCGGCCGTAGGAGTTGGTCTCCTTGTCGTAGTAGTAGGCGACGGCGTCGCCGTGGGTGTCCACGACGTAGTCCAGGTTCCAGCGCCAGCCCTGCTGGCACCAGGAGTCGGCGAAGGCGGCCGCGTGGCAGGGCTCGCCGGAGTCGTCGCCGTAGACCGGGACGGTCCAGGCGGAGTCGGTGGTCGCCTTGCCGGTCGCCCAGCCGGGCAGCCGGTTGTAGCCGAAGTAGTACTGGGTGCCGTCGGGGGTGGTCACCCGCCAGTACTCGTCGTTGCGGGCGCCGTTGGAGCGGACGTCGGAGGAGGAGCCGTAGATCCGCTCGACCTTGGTGCCGTCGTCGTCCTTCAGCTTCCAGGTGTCGGTGCCGCTGGGCACCAGTTCGCCGCCGGTGCCGTTGAGCTGGAGGACGGCGTTGTCGTAGCCCCAGCACAGGTCGGCGGGCACGTTGCCGTCGGCGTTCTTCACGTCGTCGTCGGAGCAGCCCTTGTAGCGGCGCTCGATGTACCCGGGTGACAGGTCGAAGCCGTCGCCGACCCAGGAGGACTGGTTGTTGGTGTTGCCGGTGCGGCCGTCGACGGCGCCGGAGGAGTACGACAGGGCGAGGTTGGGCACCAGGCCGCCCGGCACCTGGGGTACCGACATCGGGTACGACCAGGCGAAGGAGCCGCTGTTGAGGTCGGTGCTCCAGGTGGCGGAGGCGGACAGCGAGGTGGCCTGGTAGTCGCCGAGACCGCTGCCGGAGCCGGCGACCGCGGCGAGCACGGTGGCGGACGTGGCCTTGAGGGTGACGGCGTTCGCGGTGAGGGTCCTGGTCTCGGGGTCGTTGACCGTCTGCACCGGTGCGGTGGTGCGGCACTGCGGCTTCTGCGGGGTGGTCAGCACGCAGGCGGGCAGTGCGACCAGGCGGAGCCGGTCGGCGTAGCCGCCGCCGTAGGCGCCGGCGAAGGAGGAGTAGTCGAATGCGGCGCGGACCCGGCCGGCGTCCTCGGCGTTTCCGGCGCGCAGGGTGAAGACGGGGCCGTCGAGGCCGGCCTTCTGCGCGAAGGCGCGGTCGAGGACGCGGGCGGTGACCGTGCCGGTCGCGGCGGCCGCGGACCGTGCCGTCCCGGTGTCCAGGGTGAGCGGCAGCCCCTTGGCGCGGGTCGTCCGTCCGCTGAGCGTGACGGTCGCCGCGCCGGGCTTGGGCCAGGCGGTGGCCGGGGCCTGCCGCGGGGTGCGCGGGGTCTTCGTCGTCGTGCGCGGCAGGGCCTTGCCGACCGGGCCGCCGGCGACCGGCGGTTCGGAGGCGGGCAGCGCGGGCCGGTGCCAGCCCTCGGCGACGGCCGGGGCGGCGACGCCCTGGATCAGGGTGGCGGTCAGCACCGAGGCCGTGGCCAGGGCGATTCTGCGTCGTGGTGCGCGGAACAGGCGGGCAAGCCTGCGTGCTTCGGGTCTCATGGTCATCCCTCGTGGTCCCCTGTGTGCTCCACCGGGTGCCGGGCCGCGGGCAGGGCGGTACGGCACCCGGCGGTGCGTGTCGAACGAGCCTGGTCCGGACGGGCCTAGTCGCCGCTGGGTACGGCGGTCTCGACGCCCGGCATGCCGACGGCGAGGTGGCTGATCTGGGTGTCGGTGAGCGCGCCCTGGAAGGTCCACAGGTCCGACACCGTGCCGGGGAAGTACTCGCCCCAGGTGCTGGTGCCCGTCCTGGCGCGGCCGAGTTGGAGGTTCTGCGCGGCCTTGAAGGTCACGACGTTCTCGTCGGAGGAGTCGATGTCCGTGCAGCCGGCCACGTCCGGATCGCCGTCTCCGTCGGCGTCCGCGCAGGCCACGTCCTGGAGTTCACCGTTGACGTAGAGCCTGAGGTCGTGGGCGAACCCGTCGTAGACGACGGCGAGGTGGGTCCAGTCCTGGACGCTGAAGAACTGTCCGTTCTCCACCTGGGTGGTGGTGGCGGTCGTGGTGTCCGCGTCGGCGGTCTCGATGCGCCAGCGTCCCGGATCGTCGGATGCCGTGCCGGGCACATAGCGCACGGCGAACGCGCTCTTGCTGGTGCCGGGCGCGCTGAGCAGGGTGACGTTTCCGGTGGGCTGGGCGGCGGCTTGGGCGAACGCGCTGACGGTGAAGCTGGCGCCGGTGTCGACGGTCGGGACACCGCTCGCGGTGGCCGCGTAGTCGTCGACGCCGTCCAGGGTGAGTCCGCCGTCGACCCAGCCGGAGCCGGTCGCGGCGCCGTTGTAGAGGGTCATGCCGGCGCCGGTCGCGGAGGCGTCCGGGGTGACGGGCGGGGTGCCGGTGGCCGACTCGAACTTCCAGCGGGCGCCGATCAGCGGACGCTGCTTGAACAGCTGCCGCACCTCGTCGCCGGAGACGGCGCGGTCGTACAGCCGTACGTCGTCCACGTCGCCCTTGAGCGGGGAGGTGACCGCGCCGGCGGTGGTGAGTCCGCTGCCGATGGTCAGCGGGCCGTCGGAGGACCAGCGGTAGGTGAAGGGGGTGCTGGCCGCCAGGACACCGTTGACGTAGAGCTGGAGCTGGGCCGCGTCGGCGTCGTAGACGCCCACCACGTGGTTCCACTCGCCGAACCGGCCGGCCGCGCAGTTGGTGTTCGCCGGGCAGGCGGTCTGGGTGGCCCGGACCAGGGCCCCGTCCGCGGTGTCGGACTCGGGCCGGGTGAAGACCCAGCCGCCCAGCGCGGAGGAGTGGTAGAGCTCGAAGCTGCGCCGTACGGACCCGAGCTGGGAGACGGCGATCATGGACCGGGCCTCCTTGTCCTTGGGCAGCCGGACCCAGGCGGAGACCGCGAAGCTCTGGTAGGTGTCCAGGGCGGGGCGGCCGGCGGTGGCGTAGTCGTCGACGCCGTCGAAGGACAGGGCGCGGCCGTTCACGCCGGTGGTGCCCGAGACGGCGCCGCCCTTGAGGACGGCGTCGGCGCGCTGGCCACGGCCGGTCACCGTGGTGGCCCCGGCGGTCTCGTCCAGCGGCCAGACCAGCTTGGCCGGCCGGCCGGTGTCGACCGGCTGCCGGGCCGTCAGCTTGGTGACCTGGGCGTCGGTGAGCGGGTAGTCGAAGAGCTGGATCTCGTCGAGGGAGCCGGGGAAGTAGTAGCCGAGCGCGCCGTAGAGGCGGTTCGCGCCCAGGACGGTACCGCCGCGGGCGTCCCAGGGGGTGGTGAAGGGTGCGGTGCCGACGAGTTTGCCGGCCACGTACAGCTTGATCACCTGGGTGGAGTTGTCGAAGACGCCGACGAGGTGGGTCCAGCCGCTCAGCCGGGCGGTGGTGCACGCCGTGTCCCCGGTGGCGCAGGCGGGTTGCACGGCGCGTGCGGCGTCGCCGCCCGAGGAGGCGTCGTCGGTGTGCCGCAGGAACACCCAGCCGCCCAGCGTCGACGAGTAGTAGAGCTCGAATCCGCTGTGGTTCTGGCCGCCCTGGGAGAGCGCGACCGTGGGGCGGCCGGGGTCGGTGCCGGGCAGCTTGGCCCACAGGGACACCGAGAAGCTCTTCCCGGTGTTGAGGACGGGCGAGTCGGTGGCCGCGTAGTCGTCGGTGCCGTCGAAGGCCAGGCTCTGGCCTGCGACGCCGGCCGCGCCGGGCGTGGCCCCGTGCAGGGTGGCCGGCCAGTCGCCGCCCGCTCCGGAGACACTGGCCGCCCCGGCGTTCTCGTCCAGCTGCCAGGACAGCCGGTCGGGCTGTCCGGAGCGCACCCGGAAGGTGTAGGTGGTGGGTTCGGAGCCGTTGCCGGCCGCGTCGAAGGCCTGCGCGGTGATGAAGTTGACGCCCGGCCTGGTGGGCATGAACTTGATCGTCTTGGTGCCGCCGCCCGAGGTGGTCAGCGTGTTGGCGCTGGTGGGCGAGGAGTTGACGCCGAACCAGTACTTGGTGACGTCGCTGGAGGCGGAGTCGATGGAGAAGGTGCCGTACCGTCCGACGCCGTCCCACCAGGGGTCGTCCGGGTCCTCGGCGTCGGAGGCGCCGTACTGCGCGGAGCTGATCACCGGGCCGGCCGGGACTCCCGTGTCGTACATGAAGTGGCAGCCGTGCGAGCCGGTGTAGCTCCAGGCCGACCACTGGGCTCCGTCGTAGGAGCGGACGTGCCACTCGACGTGCTTGTTCTTCGGGACGGTGCTGGGCAGCGGCAGGGAGAAGTCGGAGCCGCTCTTCTTGCTCGTGGTCCGGGCGGAGGTCCAGTGGACCTTCCAGCCGGCGCCGTCACCGGCGTCCCAGTCGGCCTGGAACTGCACGGATACCGGGTCGCCGTCGGGGTCGGTGACATCGTTGGCGCGGATGGTGGCGGCGGAGCGGATGCGCACCATCTTGTCGGCGGCCACGCAGGGGCCGCCCGGGCTCATGCCGAGCTGGGAGAGGGCGATCTTGGCGGGGGCGCGGTTGTACTGCACGCGCAGGTAGGCGTCGTCGGAGAACCGCTTCCAGGTGTAGCGGTCGTCCTCGTCCGTGGCCCTCATGCCGAAGGTGATGGTGGACCACTTCTTGGCCGCGGCGGTGGCGACGGCGTCCTTCACGTCGAACTCGGCGTCGGCGGCGGCGCAGCCGTCGGCGCCGTAGGCGAAGCTGAGGGTCCGCAGCCGGCCGATCCAGAAGTCGGAGTTGTCCTGGCTGTTCCAGGTGGTGGACGAGGAGATCGGCTTGGTCCGCCAGAGCTGGACCTCGCGCTTCTGGCAGGAGGCCGCGTGGGTCTCGTGGACGACGAACTCGGCGGACAGGATGGAGCGGCCGGCGAACTTCGTGGTCGGGATCTGGTAGAAGAGCCGCTTCACGTCGTACGGGGCGCAGTAGTCCCAGCCGCAGTAGCCGAGGCCGGCATCGGAGTCGCCGTTGAACTTCCACTGCGGGGAGCCCGCCCAGTACCGGGACACCATGGTCCAGGAGGTGGCCTTGGGCGAGTACCACTGCGGGTCGATGTAGACGGGGTAGCGGGTGCCGTCGCCGGTGAGCAGTTCCCTGTCCGGGGTGAGGACGAGGGTGTCGCCGCGGTCGGCGACCTCGACACCGACCGGCGCGACGCGCGCGGACTCGGCCGCGGTGGGTCCGTCGCCGTCGGGCGCGGCGGTGGTGTCGCCGGCCGCGGTGACGGCGGACGAGGTCGCACGCGCGACAGCCGGGTCGGCCTGCCCGGCGGCCTTGGTGCCGCCCGCGCCGGAGGAAGCCGTGCTGGAGGAAGCCGTGTTGGAGGAACCCGTGCTGGAGTCCCACATCACCGGCGTGGGCGCCTCGAAGACGACGCCGCCCGCGCCCTTGTCGACGGCCTGGAGCCCGCCGGCCGCGGTCTCGCCGACCGCCATGCCGTCGGCGTTCAGCTTGAGCCGCAGCTGGGCCAGTTCGTCGCTCGCGGCGGCCGCGGCCGACTTCACCACGAGGAGCTGGGTGAAGCCGTCGGGCCGGGCGCCGAGGCGCAGGTCGACGTCGGGGAGGATGTCGGGGTAGACGGCCGTGTCGCCGTCGAGGGTCGGGGCGGGCACGGTGCCGGGCCAGGAGAGTTCGAGCGTGCGGCCCGCCCGCCCCAGCCGGACCAGCGGGCGGTCGGCACCGCCGCCGGAGAACTCCAGTTCGACGGTGGCCGCCTTGGGGGCCACCATGCCGTCGCCGGCCCTGGCGAGCGCGGTGTCGACGGGCCGCCAGGTGCCGTCGATCCGGGTGCGGACCGGGCGCAGGTACTCCCGGGCCTCCAGGTGGCCGTCGGGGGTGGCGTAGGTGTCGCTGCTCTCGCCGCGCAGCGCGGCCACCTCGACGTTCCTGCCGGTCCGCCGGGCCGCCGCGAGCGCTTCCTCCTCGGTCGTGGCGGTGGCGTCGTCGGCACCGCCCTGCTGCGCCGGGGCCCCCGCCGCCGCTGCACTCCCCCGGGCCGCGGCGGCCCCGGGTGCGGCCCCGGCCGTGGCCGCCACCGCCGGGAGCGCTCCCAGCTGCAGCAGCGCGGCCGTCAGGGCGGCGCTCAGTCCGAGCGCCGCCCCACGCCGAGGTCTTGGCCGTTCTCTTCCATGGCGCGCCATCCCACACCCCCGTCTTGACATGATCAGCTCACAGGAAAGAAAAAGGTAAGAGCGATCAGTGACGGAACAGTGAATTCCGATGACGGGAAGATGAACGCCGGATGAGCAACGGTCAGGGGCGCAGCGCCCGCAGCAACAGGTCGGCCAGGTGGTCGGCGACCTCCTGGGGGGTCATGGGGCCGTCGGGGCGGTACCAGGTCGACAGGTGGTGGACCGAGCCGAAGTGGTAGTCGACGACGAGGTCGGCCGGGGTCGCGGTGGAGAAGACGCCCTCGCGCTGGCCCTCCTCGACGAGCGCGCGGAAGCGTTCGTGGTAGCGGCGGCGCTCGGCTCGCACCTGCTTGTTCTTCTCCGGGCTCAGGTGGTGCATGGACCGGAAGAAGATCATCGCGTCGTCGAGGTTCTCGATGGTCGTGACGACCACGTCCGCCGCCGCGCCCCGCAGCCGCTTCTCGATCGGCTCGTCCGCGTTCGCGAAGGCGTCGAGCCGTTCCTGCTGGACGCGCAGCACGCGCGCGTACACCTCGTGCAGGAGGTCGTCCTTGGAGCCGAAGTAGTGGTACAGCGCCCCCTTGGTGACGCCGGCCGCCTCCACGATCTCCTGCACGGAGGTGCGGTCGTACCCCTGCTCCGCGAAGAGCCGGGTGGCGGCGGCAAGAAGCCGCTGCGGAACGGGAGCCCCGTCTCCGTCCGTCGTCCTGGGCACTGCCGCCACCTGCCTTTCTCGTAAATCCACTAACCCTGTTGCGGTCGGGAACGCAGTTCCCGTCGGAGGATCTTCCCACTTGCCGTCTTCGGCAGGTCGGGCAGGATCTCCACCTGGCGCGGATATTTGTAAGCGGCCAGTCTCTCCTTGCAATAGAGGGCGAGATCGTCCGGGTCGGTTGCAGTTCCCGGGCGAAGACTGATGTAGGCCTTGACGGTCTCCCCGCGGTAGCCGTCCGGCACCCCGACGACGGCCGCCTCGCGTACCGCCGGATGGGTGTACAGCACGTCCTCGACCTCACGCGGCCAGACCTTGAAGCCGGACGCGTTGATCATGTCCTTCTTGCGGTCGACGACGTACAGCCAGCCCTGCGGGTCCATGAACCCGATGTCCCCGGTGCGCAGCTCGCCGTCCGGGAAGGTCTCGGCGGTGGCCTCGGGGCGCCGCCAGTACCCGGGCACCACCTGCGGCCCGCGCACCGCGATCTCGCCCTGTTCGCCGAACGGCACCTCGTTGCCCGCGTCGTCGAGGATGCGGACGACCGTGTCCGGGCCGGGCACCCCGACCGCGAGGGTCCCGGAGACGGGGTCGACGGGCGCCTCCAGGTCGGGCGGCACGGAGGCGCAGGGCGCGGTGCACTCGGTCAGCCCGTAGCCGTTGCGGATGTACGGCCCGAACCCGGCGCGGAACTTCTCCACCAGGGCCGGCGGCAGCGGCGCGCCGCCGGAGGAGATGTTGACGAAGGAGGCGAAGTGCTCCGGGGTGACGTCCGGGTGGGCGGCCAGGGCCATGAAGGCGGTGGACGGGCCGACCGTGTACTGCGGGCGGTGCTCGGCGAACGTCTCGAGGACCAGGCCCGGCTCGAAGCGGTACGTCAGCACGAGCGTGCCCACGCTGGTCAGGCAGGCGCAGAGCTGGCAGACCATGCCGGTGATGTGGAAGAGGGGCGCGAGGGCGTAGTAGACCGGCGCGTCGGGCAGTGCGAGCCCGGTCCGCTGCCGTTCCGCGTTGTACATGATGTTGCCGTGCAGGTTGGTGGCGCCCTTGGGGGTGCCGCTGGTGCCCGAGGTGTAGCTGATCAGCGCGATGTCGGAGGGCGCCGGGTCCCGTCCCTCGGGGGCCGTACCGCCCTGCCGGGCGACGGCGACCAGGTCCTCGGCGTCGGCGGCCTGCGCCAGCCGCTCGAAGGCCAGCACGCGCGCGTCGTCCCGGGTCTGGAAGTCCAGCTCGCTCGCGGTGAGCACGATCCGCACCGGAGAGTCGGCGGCGGTGTCGCGCAGATACGACTCCCAGGCCCGCTGCGAGCAGACCAGCGCGGCCGCCTCGGCGTCCCGCAGCACGTGCGAGACCTCCCCCGACTTGTACATCGGGTTGACCGGCACGACGGTCGCGCCCGCCTTCCAGGCACCCAGCACCGCGAGCACGAAGTGCGGCGAGTTCTGCAGGATCACGGCGACCCGGTCGCCGCGCTCCAGGCCGCGCCCGGCGAGATGCGCCGCGACCGAGTCGCTCAGCTCGTCGACCTCGCGGAAGCTGAGGCGGGCGTCGAAGTAGGTGAGGCAGGTGCGGTCGGGCGCCTCGGCCACGGCGGCCCGCAGGGCGTGCACCAGCGAGGCGGGCGGCTCGGCCGGCCCGCGCTGGGCGTCGTTGAGCAGGCCCAGCCAGGGCCGGGCGGCATAGCGGGACTCGGTCACCGACTCGCTCACCGGGTGGCCTCCCACTTCTGCTGGATGTGGTTCATGTTCGTCAGCCAGCGGTCCGGGTCGCCGGCCCGCGCCCGGTAGTAGTCGGCGACCTCGGGGTGCGGCAGGATCAGGAACCGGTCCTCCGCGATCCCCTTGAACAGGGCGTCCGCGACGGCCTCCGGCTCGATCGCGGTCGGCTGCAGCACGATGTCGCCCGCGCTGCCGGTGGCGGCGAGCATGTCGGTACGGACGCCCTGCGGGCAGATGGCGTGCACCTTCAGGCCCCGGTGCCGGTAGGTGAGCGACAGCCACTCGGCGAAGGCGTACGCGGCGTGCTTGGTGACGCTGTAGGGGGCTGCCCCGATCATGGTGAGCAGTCCGGCCGCGGACACGGTGGACACGAACCGCCCGCTCCCCCGCTCCAGCCACTCCGGTACCAGTTCCTGCGCGGCCCGCACGTGCGCCATGACGTTGACGTCCCATGCGGAGGCCCACACGGCCGGGTCGGCCGCCTCGGACCCGCCCGACCCGAGACCGGCGTTGGCGCAGAAGACGTCGACGCTCCCGCCGAGCGCGTCCCGGGCGGCGCCGACGATGCCGGACGCGTCCCCCGGAAGGGCGATCCCGCCGATCTCCGCGGCGACCGCGGCGGCCTTCTCCCCGTCCAGGTCGTTCACGACGACGCGGGCGCCCTCGGCGGCGAACCGGCGGGCGAGGGCGGCCCCGATACCCCCTCCCGCCCCGGTGACGACGACTCGGGCATCTTGCACGGCTCCCACCATCGGTCTCCTTCGACACGACGCGACCAGACTCGGCTCAGCACCGACACACTAACCGGTCGGTATGTTTGAGAAAAGGGCGATCGTCACACCCCCTAAGCTGCAGCGCGCCCCAAAGGGGCGCGGGGAACTGCGCGACCAGCCACACCCGTCCCGCACCCGGACGACCACGGAGGCCACCCCCATGCGCCCGTCCCGACGAAGTCTGCTCACCGCGGCCACGGCAACGGCGGCAGCCGTGACAGCCCTACCCACGGCAACCACGGCCGACGCCCACGCCACCCTCACCACCGGGTTCGACCGCCTCGCCGCCGACGGCTACGCCCTCCTCGCCGCCCAGAAGGTCGGCATCGTCACCAACCCCACCGGCATCACCCCCGACGCCCGCCACATCGTCGACGTCATGCACGCCGACCCCCGGGTCCGGCTGACGGCGGTCTTCGGCCCGGAGCACGGCTTCCGCGGCACCGCCCAGGCCGGCGGCTCCGAGGGCCGCCACGACGACCCGGCGACCGGCCTCCCCGTCTACGACACGTACCTCAAGAGCGGACAGCCCCTCGCCGACGTCTTCACCGCGTCCGGCGTGGACACCGTCGTCTTCGACATCCAGGACGTCGGCGCCCGCTTCTACACGTACATCTGGACGCTCTACGACTGCATGGCAGCCGCCCAACTGGCCGGCAAGCGCTTCGTCGTCCTCGACCGCCCCAACCCGGTGACCGGCCGCACCGCCGAGGGCCCGGTCCTGCACCGGGAGTTCGCCAGTTTCGTCGGCCGGCAGCCGATCGCGCAGGCGCACGGGATGACGGTCGCCGAACTCGCCCGCCTGTTCAACGCGGAGTTCCTGGACCCGCCGGTCGCACTGGACGTCGTGCCGATGACGGGCTGGCGGCGCTCCCGCTTCCCCGACGCGTACGGCCTGCCCTGGGTGCCCCCGAGTCCCAACATGCCCACCCCGGACACCGCCCTCGTCTACTCGGGGACCTGCCTCTTCGAGGGCACGAACCTGTCCGAGGGCCGCGGGACCACCCGTCCCTTCGAACTGCTCGGAGCGGAGGGCATCGACGCGCGCTGGGCGGCCGCCGCCAACGAGATCGCACTGCCGGGCGTGCGGTTCCGGGAGGCGTACTTCGCGCCCACCTTCTCCAAGTTCCAGGGCAGGACCGTCGGCGGGGTGCAGATCCATGTGCACGACCGGGCCGCCTACGACCCCGTACGCACCGGAGTCGCCCTGCTGGTCACCGCCAAGAGGGTCTGGAGCGGCTTCGCCTGGCGCGAGGACGACTGGATCGACAAGCTCACCGGGTCCGCGCGCGTGCGCACGATGACCGACGCCGGCGCGGGCCCGGACGAGATCGTCGGCGCCTGGCAGGACGAACTCGCCGCGTTCCGCCGGGTCCGAAAGGAATTTCTCCTCTACAGGTGAGGCGCGTTGTATGGCCAACCTTGCCCCACGGCGGGACGATGCGCGCACATCGCACCTGTTCGGGGGACGAGGAGCCTGGTATGGCGGATCCTGGGATGAGTGTGGCTCCCTACTGGGAACTGACCTTCGACGCGGACGGGGACCCGGACGGCGCCGAACGCGACCGGCTGCTGGGCGAGATCGGCGGCCACGGCCTCCGCGACCTGATCGTCTTCGCGCACGGCTGGAACAACGACCGCTCGGGGGCGACCCGCCTGTACCGGCGGTTCTTCGCGCCTGTCCCGAAGCTCGCGCCGAAGGCACGGATCGGGTACGCCGGGGTGATCTGGCCCTCGATGCGGTTCTGCGACGAGCCGATCCCCGACTTCCCCAGGTCGGTGGTGGCCACGGAGGCCGAGCAGGCGCAGGCACCCGTCCTCGACAAGGACACCCGGCACGCGCTCCTGGAGACGTTCCCGGGGCGGGCCACCGTGGTCGACCAGATCGCGCGGATGCTGGACCAGCGGCCGGCGAACGAGCTGGAGGAGTTCGGGCGGCTCGTACGGGTGCTGGTCGAGGTCCTCCCCGGCGGGCCGCAGCCGCTGTTCGCGGCGGACACGCTCGCGGAGGGCGTCCCGCAGAGCGACCCCGTGCTGTTCAGCGGGGACATCCCCACCCTGTGCGAGGAGTTCGCGGCGGCACTGGCCGCCCTGCGGGGCAGCGGCGACGCGGCCGGGTTCGCGGTGCCGAACCCGTGGGACGGCGCGAAGGAGCTGCTGCGGCAGGCGACGTACTACGCGATGAAGCGGCGCGCGGGGACCGTCGGGGAGCGTGGGCTCGGGCGGGTCGTCGGGCAGCTGGCCGGCGCGGCGCCGGACGTGCGGGTGCATCTGGTGGGGCACAGCTTCGGCGGCCGGCTGGTGTCGTTCGCGCTGCGCGGGCTGCCGGACGGGGTGCGCACGGTGAAGTCCGTGACCCTGCTGCAAGGAGCGTTCTCGCACTACGCGTTCGCCGCCCGGCTGCCGCACGACCCGCGCGCCGGCGGGGTGCTCCAGGGGCAGCAGAACCGGATCGACGGCCCGTTGGTGTGCTGCTACTCCCACTTCGACCAGTCGCTCGGCACGCTGTACCCGCTGGCCTCGCGGATGGCGGACGACTGCGAGTCGGCGCTGGGCGAGGACGTGGCGGGGATGCTGGGCGCCAGGTGGGGCGCGATGGGCCACGACGGCGTCCAGGAGGTGCCGGGCACCAGGTCGCTGGACCTGGCGGCGGCGCTGCGCGGCCCGCTCGCCGCGCCGGGCTGTGTGAACGTCGACGCGGCGGCGGTCGTGAAGAGCGGCGGCCCGCCGTCCGGGGCGCACAGCGACATCGTGCACCCCGAACTGGCGCGGGTGGTGCTGGCGGCGGGGCGCATCGCGTGACCCCGCCGCCGTGGGGCATCAGCGGTGTGACGTGAACTCGACGACCTGCTGGAAGGTCGGCCGGTTCTGCCAGCTGATGTTGTAGTGCTTGATGCCGCCCAGGGTGCGCTGCACGATCGAGTCGGCGCACCACTGGTCGCCCGCCGAGCACAGCGAGTCCCCGGGGTAGACGGTGGACGCGCTGGTGCCGGCCGCCGTCTTCAGGGTGCTGATGAGGATGTCCCGGCAGGCGCTGAGGCTGCCGCCGCCGCAGTACTGCTCGGCGAGCGGTCCCGACACGGTCTGCCCGAGCACCGACCGGAGGTCCTTGTCGACATAACTCCACCAGCCGTACTGGAAGGAGCTGCCGGCATGCGCACCGGTCGGTCCATGGGCGGCGGACGGGGTCTCGTCGATGTACAGGTTGTTGGTGAACGCGGTGTACAGGTCGTCGCCGAGGCCGGGCTGGAACTCGGCCTTCACCAGCAGCGGCCACCAGGCGTCCAGGATCCGGACGGCGTCGGCGTTGGCGTACGTCTTCGAGCCCGCCGAGGTCTCCGTTCTCTTGCCGCCCGCGGTCAGCCAGGTCTGGAGCTTGGTGACGGCCGCGGCGGCCGTGGAGTCGGTCACCGTACTGCTGTTGACCACCTTCAGCAGGTCCGGCAGCACGTCCTCGGCCCGCAGGTCCGTGAGCGACGCGTCCGACATGGCCTTGACGAGCGCGGATCTGGTGACCCCACCGGCGGCGACGAGTTTCTTCACCCGGTCGTTGAGCAGGTTGCCGCGGTGGACCGAGCCGTCACCCCAGCTCGCGGTCGTGTAGTTCAGCGCCTGTTTGTTGTTCCAGGAGACGTAGTAGTCCTGGTCGATGGACTGGGGGTGCTGGGCGGCCGGGGTGTAGTCGGCCGTGTTGGTGGACGGGTCCCAGTTCTGCCACTCGTAGGCGGCCTGGCCCCAGACCGGGAACTCGGCGTCGACACCGCCGGCCCGCACCGGGTTGTTGCCGCTGTTGTAGTACGCGGTGTGCGTGGAGTCGGCGTAGAACCAGTTGAAGGTGTAGTTGATGTGCTGCACCGCGCTCTGGAAGGTCTGCGGGCTCTTCACGTAGTCGGGGTCGTTGAGCATCTGGAAGCCGATGATCGAGTCGGCCTCGTGCATGTAGGACGATCTCAGGGTGGTGTAGGCGACCTTCTTCCCGCCGACGGTGGCCCGGTATTCGACGGGGCCGTACTTGGTCTTCCAGACCTTCATGGTGTACGAGCCGGCGGCCGTGCCGTCGGCCGTGGTGGGCTTCCAGGAGTTGGTCTGCTCGACCTCGTCCATGGCCGTGCAGGTGCCGTGGAACAGGTAGTGGTAGTCGTCCTGGCAGAGCTCGACCGCGTAGGAGTCGATGATGTCCTGCCCGGAGGTGGTCGCGGACCACGCGTAGTCCTGGCCGCGGCCCAGTTCGACGTACATGCTCAGGCCCGCGAAGGAGGCGCCGCGGGCGCTGATGCCCGGCCCCTGGATCTCCTGGAGCATGAGCAGCTGTGGCGCGAAGTAGCCGGTCTGCGGTCCGAAGACGGCGATGGGGTGACCGCTCGCGGTGTACTTGCCGCTGACGACGAGGGCGTTGGACATGCCGCGTCTGGCCGAGCTGAGGGCGGTCTTGGTCGCCGTCTCGGACGCGGCGGTGGCGCTCTGGTCGGCGCCGGTGCCGGTGGCGTTGTAGACCAGGGGTTCGGTGGTCACCGTTCCGGCGTCGGGCAGCGCCTCGCCCTGCGGATTGTCCGGTTTGGTGCCGTACGGGAAGCTCTCGCCGTTGTGGACGGTGAGCACGGCCTCGGGGTCGTTGCGTTCGCGGAACGACTCCCAGACCTTGGTGCCCTCCGTCACCCCGTACTTCTCCTGGGCGGCGAGCAGCGATACGGCGTTGTTGACCTCGCCTCCGCCGCCGGAGCCGAACAGCGCGCCGATCACGGAGGCCAGCGCCACCAGGTCGGTGATCTTGAAGTGGTCGATCGTACCGGCGTTGGTGATCGAGTCCTTGTGCCCGGTCAGCACGTACTCGCCGGGGAAGTACCGGCCGCTGTCGGAGGCGTCGATGTAGGAGTTGATGCCGGCGAGGTAGGCGTTGGCGTCGTCGAGCGCCTGCTGGCCGCGGGTGCCGTTGTTGGCGACGGCGTTGTCGATCTGCGCCTGGAGGTCGGCCTCGGAGTAGGGGGCGTTGCGGTAGAACTCCTGCTCAAGGCCCTGGTTGGAGGCGGCGCCGCCGGCGAAGGTGGTGAGCTGGCCGCGGCCGACGTGCCGGAACACGTCCATGAGCCACAGCCGGTCCTCAGCGGCGGCATACCCCGCGCCGAACTCGGTGCCGTATCTGGTTGTACCGGTGATGTGCGGCACACCGGTCTTCTTGTCGCGGACGATGGTGACGTCGCTGCGGCCGGCCGGGTTCTCGGTGGAGGCGACTTGATCGGAAGCGACCCCGAACGACGAGTCGTTGAAGAACGTGTTGATCTTCGCGTCGGTGAGGGTGGAGTAGCCCGTGGCCAGGCTGTTGTAGGTGCCCAGCTGGTCCTCGGCGTGGTCGGGCTCGGTGCCGAAGATCTGGTTGAGCAGGATCTGGGCGAGGGTGGCGTTGCCGTTCTCGCCGGGCGGCAGGATGTCGGAACACTGGCCGCCGCAGTAGTCGTTGGAGGCCGTGGCCGCAACCGCCGGGGTGGCCGCGGCCAGCGGGGTGAGCAGCCCGGCGATGAGCACGCATACGGATGCGGCTTTCAGGAACCCGGGGAGCTTGCGGGGAGTTCTCAGTCTGTCGAACAACGCGTGATGTCTGGTGCGCCGTGGCATGGCAGCTCCTCACGACGGGGGTGGTGCCGGACGTTACCGCCGGTATCCCCGGGATTGAAGATGAACATGCGTCAAGTTTTGGAAGGGTCGCCCGCGTCGGCGGTGTCACCGGCAGTCGGTCAAGGCGGGCGGCCTTATGGACGGCATCGGAAATCGGATGGAGCCGATTCGAGTGTCGATACGTCTATACGGCAACGCCGCGCGGAGCCCGTGCGGCGACGCCGAAGTGACCGAAGTACAGCTGCAGGTGTGACGGAGGTGCAGGGCGATGGCCGGTTTCCGGAGTCTGGCGAGACAGGTGCGAGACCCACGGTGCGATCTGGCGCTTCGGCGCTACTCGCTGCGCAAGTGCCTGGAGCGGTTCGCTCCTTACGGGCACCGCGCGACCTGGGACCATCTCTGCTCGCGGGCCGGGTTCGGTCCCGAGGACCGGTCCCCCGATCCGGTGCGTCTCGTGGGCGCGCTGGACGAGCTGGAGGAAGCGCGGACGGTATGGCTCGGCTATGAGAGCGAGTTCGCCGAGCGCCGCAAGAAGGAGAAGCACGACGGGCTGCGCCGCCCGGGCAGCGTGGACGACTGGCACCGGCTGACCTGGGGCGGATTCGGAGTGGCCTGGTGCGACGACCCACGGGTCCATCCCGACGAACCACTCGCCGAGGTGCTGCGACGGCTGATCGCCGCCCTGGAGCGCGAGCCGGGCACGCTCTGCCCGGTGTGCGAAGGGGAGCGCCTCATCTGGAAGTACGACCTGGACCACGAGCCCTCCGCCGGTCCGGTCTGCGCGGACTGCGGGATCCTGGTGCCGCGTCCGGTCCTCACCGCCGAGGCCCTGGCCTATGCCAGGCGCGGGCGGCTTCTCATGTCGGCCTGACCACGTGGGGGTGCGCCGGGGATGCCGCACCCCCCAACTGCCGGAGCACCTGGCCACCGTCAGTGGTGACCGGCACCATTCGAGCATGGAACTGCAGGTCTGTCTGAACGGACGCCGTGGCGGCGCCGACGGCGCGGGCGTGCCCTTGTCACCGGCGGCCCTGGCGGACTCCGCCGCGGAGGCGGTCGCGGCCGGGGCGACGGAGATCCATGTGCACCCGCGGACCCCGTGCGGACGGGAGAGCCTGTCCCCGCGCGTGGTCGAACCGACGCTGGACGCGCTCCGCGCACGGCGGCTGCGGGTACCGATCGGAGTGACCACCGGCGCCTGGGCCGCACCCGGTCCGGCGCTGCGGCTCGAGCGGGTGGGCACCTGGTCCGTCCTGCCCGACTTCGCCTCGGTCAACTGGCACGAACCGGGCGCCGAGGAACTCGCGGCGGAGCTCATGGTCATGGGAATCGGCGTGGAGGCGGGCATCTGGTCCGGCACGGACGGGGCGGCACGGTTCGCGGCCTCGCCGCCGGCACCGCAGGTGCTCCGGGTGCTCGCGGAGGTGACGGACCCCGACCCGGCCACCGCCGGGCAGTCGGCACGGACGCTGCTCACCGAGCTGGGCACAGCCCACGGCCGCCCGGTCCTGCTGCACGGCGAGGAGGGCGGCACCTGGCCGGTGCTGCGGCTGGCGGGCCGGCTGGGCCTCGCGACCCGGATCGGCCTGGAGGACACCCTGCTGCTCCCGAACGGCGAACGGGCGCTGTCCAACGCCGAGTTGGTGGCCGAGGCGCTGCTCCAGTACGGCCGGTGAGCCGGAGCGCCGCCCCTACCGCCCGCGCTCCGCCCGCTCCGCCCGCTCCGCCCGCTCCGCCCGCTCCAGTACGGCCG